>NZ_JAWJUU010000009.1:0-72320 GCF_032918305.1 Rhodovulum sp. FJ3 | reverse complement strand
TCTCTTTGCTACTACGGCCCTGGTTGCTTCGGCTGGCTTCGCAGCTGCAGAAGTTTCGCTGTCGGGTTCGGCTGAAATCGGCATCTTCGACAACGGCACTTCGGACGCTCAGTTCCACAGCGACATGGACGTAACCTTCTCGCTGTCCGGCGAAACCGACAACGGCCTGACCTTCGGTGCGACCATCGATCTGGACGAAGTTGGCGACGACGATGACGTTGCTGGCGTTCCGGCTGGCGACCCGATCGCTGCTGCTGGTGTTGGTGAAGAACACTCGGTCTTCATCTCGGGCGGCTTCGGCACCGTAACCATGGGCGACACCGACGGTGCGCTGGACTGGGCGATGCAGGAAGTTAACCTGGTTGGCGGTTCGATCCAAGACGACGAAACCATCCACGCTGGCTTCAACGGCAACGCTGGCCTGGACGGCTCGAACGACGGTCAAGTACTGCGTTACGACTACTCCTTCGGCGCTTTCGCTGTAGCTGCTTCGGTTGAACTGGACGACGCTGGCACCGCTGACGACGTTTACGCAATCGGCTTCAAATACGACGCTGACCTGGGCGGCATCGCTCTGGGCTTCGGTCTGGGTTACCAAGACGGTGGCGCAACCTTCGGCGACATCACCGGTGTTTCGGTTGACGCTGACTTCGGCAACGGCTTCGTTGCTGGCCTGAACTACTCGGACTTCTCGACCGGTAACGACCACCTGGGTCTGGGTGTAGGCTACACCATGGACGCACTGTCGATCGGCGTAAACTACGGTGAGTTCGACACCGGTGCAGACGGCTTCGGCCTGGCTGTTAACTACGACCTGGGCGGCGCAGTCGTTCAGTTCGGTTACGGCGACAGCTCGACCGGCACCGACACCTACTCGCTGGGTATCGCAATGTCGTTCTAATCGGTTCTCCGATTTGAATGCGCGGGCTCTCCTTTCGGAGAGCCCGTTTGCGTTTTAGCCGTAATTACAAAAAGTTAGAGACTTTCTCGACTTCGCCATGCAGGCGATCCGGCAGCAAATGCGCATAACGTTCGGTCATCGAAATGTGGTGATGGCCCAACAGTTTCTGAACGTCATAGATGGTTGAGCCGTTGTTGATCAGCAAGCTCGCAAAGGTATGACGCAAATCGTGGATCCGCACCGTGTCCAGATCCGCCGCATCCCGCGCCCGATGCCAAGCGGCGTAAAAACTATCATAACAGGTCTTGGTCTTGGGGTTCGTGAACACGAAGTCATCTTCTGTGATTCCCGTTCCGATCTCACGCGCTGTTTCACGGGTGCGATCAAGCACCTCGCGCGCGGCCTGGCTGAGGATGATCCGACGACTGCGGCCGTTTTTACTCTTAGGCACGATCCATACACCGCGCTCCAGATCGAAATCCGACCACTTTGCCTTCCGCGCCTCACCGTTTCGTGCACCGGTCAACGCCAAGAGACGCACGAAATGCCCAAGATACGGATGCGGATCGCTGTCACAGGAGTGCAGTAGCCGACGCAGCTCCCCCTGTGAAAGAAAGTGCTGCTTGTAGTCACCCAAAGAAAGGCGCTCCAACAAAAGCTGCGAATATTGGGAATGCGAGATAAAGCCCCAATGGCTGGCCAATTTGATAATTCTATTCAGCAGAAAGACGTGTTTGTTTACCGTACTGCGCTTGTACCCAAGGGCAATTTGCGCCGCCATCCAATCGTCGACCATAATCCGCGTGATATCGGCAAGCTTTACTGTCCCCAATTTCGGTCGGATATGCTTGTCATATGTCAGGCGATCATGTTCCGGATATTTTTTCTTTACCAGAATATGCGGGTAAACCCGTTCGTCGAAAAATTGGTTCAACGTGACATTCCCCATATCTTCTGGAGAAATAAGCGCGTCTTTCAAACGTTTTACTAAGCTCATCGATGCCTTCCTCAAATGACGCTGGGTGCGTCGTTACTCCCCGACCTACCTCGAGAGCAAATCGGGTGGCGTTCGAGCAAGGAGTTTCACATTCCACCCGGTCCCAGCATCTGGACTGTGACCGAATTACCGCGAATTTCTGCAGCTGCGAACGGATTTAAGGTAGCAGTTATGACCTATATGCGCCGCTTACGTTCGCGTGAACTTTGTAAAACTCACAGGAATTTTTACGCTTTTAATCCCAGTTTTTTTTCGAAAAAAAGCGCGATCTATTTTCCAAATTAAATCCGGGATTATTCCCATTTTTTCTAACTTTTCCGCTCCATCTTCCACCGCGCAGCAGATCGAAGGCGACAAACAAGTTAACACATGCAATAATTGGATCATCCCAGCGTGACGCTCTGATTCGGTCGCGCATTTATCGGCCGCTATCCTTCGGCCATTCGAAAATCTTGTCGTATGCGTTACCAATATTCACGTTCCCGTGAATTTTTTGAAATAGCGGTGTTCTGTTTCCGCCCCACCGAACCCTGAATTCCATATTTCTGCACAGCTTTATAAATATTGGCGAACAGACTTTCATGTGTTTTTTCTCACTCACCACCACCTCCTGACGCCTTTCGGCCTCTCGCAGAAGAAGGTATCGTCATGCGATATCTTCGCCGCGATCGCCCCAAGGACACGTCATGCTAAACAAGCTTGAGATGCTCATTGCCCTCTCCAAGGAACGGCATTTTGGCCGTGCGGCGGCGCATTTGGGCATCACACAACCGACCCTATCCGCCGGAATTCGCCAGCTGGAGGATCAGTTCGGCGTCAAATTGGTCCATCGCGGATCACGCTTTGGCGGCCTCACGCCCGAGGGGCAGCGCGCCCTGATCTGGGCGCGTCAGATCGTCGGTGACGCCCGCAAGATGCGCGAAGAGATGCGCGCAACGCGTGACGGCCTGTCTGGCCACCTGCGCCTAGCCGTTGTTCCCACGGCCCTGACATGGGCGTCCGATTTGGTGTGCCGTGTCAATCAAACCTATGGGAATATTACATTTTCCGTTCTGTCTCGCTCCTCGACCGAAATCCTGCAAATGCTGGATGATCTCGAAATCGACGCGGGCCTGACCTACCTCGACAATGAACCTTTGGGCCGCGTGACGACCGTTCCGCTCTACCAAGAGCACTATGTCCTGATCTGTCGCCCCGATCACGCGCTGGCCGGTCAGACCAATGTCACGTGGGATCAGCTCGCGACCTGCCGTCTGTGCCTGCTGACGCCCGACATGCAGAACCGGCGCATCATTAACCATCAATTCCAGAGCGTTGGCGCCGAGCCGACCGCGTTGATTGAGTCAAACTCGACCGTCGTGTTGACCCGCAACGTGATGAACGGGGATTGGGCGACGATCCTGCCCACGAACATGGCCGAGTTTCTGGTTGGTGAACGCGATCTGACCATGGTGCCGATCACGCAGAGCCCGCCCTGCCCGACTGTGGGCCTTGTCGCGCCGCATCAAGAGCCGTTTACGCCCGTGCTACAGGCGTTCTTGGACACGGCACGCCCTCTGGCAAGTCTCTAGCCGCCCTCAATCCACCTGAAACCGCGAAAAGCTAAGCGAGATGTGCGCATGGCGGAGATGCCCGACGGCGTCCAGATCGCGGGCCTCAAGCGCGGCGACGATCTGGGCGGTTTCATTGGCGTAGATCTCGATCTCTTGCATCAGATCCAGACGCGAGGCCGTGACCTGTTGTATCCAGATGCGCGCGGTTCGGAAGTAGAGGCGCTCACTAATCTCCCGCAGCGGAGCGTTTTCGGTCAGGCCCAGCAGGGCCAGAAACATATCGCTGTCCAACTGCGCAAAGGCCCGCGCCGACGGGGTGGATTTCAACGCCTTCGCCCGCTCGTTCAGGTCGCGGAACCGATCAATCACCGCATCCGTGACAGGCACTGGGTCCAGCCGCGCATAGAGCAGCACCAGTTCCTGACGCAGGCGATAAACCTGCCCCAGCTCGCGCGGATCGACGTCCGTGACCAAGGTCCCGACCCCGTGGACCGATTGCACCAACCCCTCATCCTCTAGCCGCGCCAGAACGCGGCGCAGGGGCGTACGGGAGACATCGAATTCCTCGGCCAAGGCGACCTCGGACAGGCGCTTGCCCGGCGGGTAATCCAGCCCACAAATCCGATCGCGGATTTCGGCGTGGATCGTGTCCAAACGGTCGCGCGCGGTGCTGTTTTGGGTCTTGGTCACATCAGGTCCCGGCAAGGCGATCAAGCATGGTTAGACACGAATCCAGTTGATCAACCGATAGAAATTCGTCTGGCTTATGGGCCTGATCAATAGACCCCGGACCGCAGATCACCGCATCCATGCCAATGGATTGGAACAACCCCGCCTCCGTTCCGAACGGGACGGTTTGCGCCGCATTCGCGCCCGTCAGGCGAAACATCAAATCCCGCGCGGCGTTGTGCTCCATCGGGGTCAGACCCGCGACCTCACCAATGATTTCAGTCTCTATCTCAGCCCAATTCGCCACACGACGCATATCAGGCAACAGAACGTCACCGACATAATCACGCAGGTCGTTCAGGACGAATTCATGATCCTCAGGCACCACGGGGCGCATTTCCCATTCCAGAACCGCACGGGCGGCGATGACGTTATGCGCGCTGCCTCCATGCAAACTGCCGACGTTGATGGTGCTGTGGGGCGGGTCAAAGCGAGAGTCCGGCGGGCACCGGTCGATCAGGGCCTGCCGTAGCTCCATCAGACGGTTGATATAGCGCACCGCGTATTCCACGGCGTTCACCCCGCGATCGGGGGCCGACCCGTGCCCCGCCGCGCCGGTAAAGGTGACGGTGTATTCACAGCACCCTTTGTGACCCTCAATCACCTGCATCATGGTCGGCTCACCAATCAAGGCGATGGACGGACGCACCGGACGCGCGGCCAGCAGGTCGATCAGCGACTGCGCCCCGATGCATCCGACCTCTTCGTCATAGGTGAATGCGAAATGGATCGGGCGTTTCGTGGCGGCATCACGCAGGACATCCACCTTGGCCAGCGTCGCCGCGATGAACCCCTTCATGTCGCAGGTCCCGCGTCCGAACAGGTTGCCGTCCACCTCGACCATTTTGAACGGATCGCGGGTCCAGTCCTGATCGGCAACGGGCACAACATCGGTGTGCCCCGACAGGACGATCCCGCCGCCCTGATCCGTGGAGCCCATCGTGGCGAACAGGTTGGCCTTGGTCCCGTCGGGATTTTGCTGCACCTCAACTGTGGCACCCGCATCCTCCAACAGGTTGGCGACATAGGCGATCAGGTCGAGGTTGCTATCGGCGGACACGGTCGGAAAGGCGATCAGGTCCGACAGGATGCCATGACACCGTTGGCGATCATCCATCGTGCATCAGTCCTTTACGAACAGTTTGCGTTCGACGTTACACAGGGCCTCGGCCGGACCGTCCTCACGGATCAGGATGGTTTCCGTGGTCTCGAGACCCCAATCGTCCATCCACAGCCCCGGCATGAAATGGAACGTCATCCCCGGTTCCAAAACGGTTTCATCCATCGCCCGCAGGGACACGGTGTGTTCACCCCAATCCGGCGGGTAGGACAGCCCGACGGCATAGCCACAGCGGTTGGGCCGTTCGATCCCGACCTTCAACAGCTCGGTATCCAGCGCCCGCGCAATGTCACAGGCGCGGTTACCGGGGCGGGCGACCTCAATCCCCGCGTTCAACCCCTCGGTCAGTGCGGCCGAGGCATCGGCCATAAACTGGGGCGGTTTGCCAAAGAAAATCGTCCGGCTGAGGGGCGCGTGATAGCGACGATAGCATCCCGATTGTTCGATAAACGTCGCCTCGCCCTTTTTCAGGGCCTCGCCGTTCCATGTCAGGTGCGGCGCGCTTGCGTCCTCACCCGAGGGCAAGAGCGGCACAATCGCCGGATAATCGCCCCAGCTGTCATCCTCGCCCTGTACCGACGTTTTGAACAATTCCCCCACCAGATCGTGCTTGCGCATACCAGGCTCGGCGATCTCGACCGCGCGCCCGATGACCAGTTCCGAAATCCGCGCGGCGCGGCGCATGAACGCAAGTTCCTCGTCGGATTTGATCAGCCGCTGCCAGTTCACAAGGGTCGAGGCATCGACCAGTTGCGCGTCTGGCAGACCCTCGGCCAGCACAGCAAAGGCGCGGGCCGTGAAATAATAGGTCTCCATCTCAACGCCGATATTCTTGTCCCCGAATCCCATAATCCGAAGGTGGGACGCCAGATCTTCCATCGGGTGAATGTCGGGTGCCTGAATATAGCGGTCGGCGTAATAGATGATCTTGTCATCTTGCATCCAGACGGTGCGACGCGCGCCGTTGGCATCCTGTAGACGTCCCCACCAGATCGGATCACCCTCAAGCGACAGGATCACCCCTTGGTGGACGTAGAATGACCACCCGTCATAACCGGTCAGCCAGTTCTGATTCGACGGGTTGGTGATGAACATGACATCGATTCCCGCCTCGGCCATTGCGGTGCGGACCAGACGGATTCGGCGGTCATATTCAGCTTGTGAAAACGGTGCGTTCTCAATCGGCATGGTGTTCCCCAATATTTGTGCACAACACCCCCGCCAATTCGCGCAACCGCACGTTGATAGCCCCAGTTTCGGGTGAAATAGCGTGTTTCTGACTTGACTTCGGTCGGCGCCCGCGTGTGTTGTACACAACATTGAGGGGCTTTTTGACTGGCGCGTCAATTGCAAATCGTCCGGCGTGGCCCCGTTTTCTGTCACCTGCTTAAACTTAAGGATCGTCGATGCTTACCAACGATCAGCTCGATAAATGGGACCGCGAGAATTTCTTTCATCCCTCGACCCATCTGGCCCAACATGCCCGTGGCGAAAGCCCTAGCCGGATCGTCCAGACCGCAAGCGGCGTGTATATTGAGGATCGCGACGGCAACCGCCTGCTGGACGGGTTTGCGGGCCTGTACTGTGTGAACGTCGGCTATGGCCGTCAGGACATCGCAGATGCGATTGCCGATCAGGCGCGCGAACTGGCCTACTATCATGCCTATGTCGGCCACGGCACCGAGGCATCGATCACCCTGTCGAAAATGGTTCTGGACCGCGCGCCCGACCACATGTCCAAGGTGTATTTCGGCCTGTCGGGGTCGGATGCGAACGAAACCAACGTCAAGCTGATCTGGTACTACAACAACATCCTTGGCCGTCCGGAAAAGAAAAAGATCATCTCGCGCTGGCGCGGGTATCACGGGTCGGGGTTGATGACCGGCTCGCTGACCGGATTGGGTCTATTCCACCAGAAATTCGACCTGCCGCTGGCGCAGGTCATCCATACCGAGGCGCCGTATTATTTCCGTCGTGACGATCTGGATATGTCCGAGGAACAGTTCGTCGCCCATTGCGTGGCCGAGCTTGAGGCGCTGATCGAACGCGAAGGCGCGGACACCATCGCCGCCTTTATCGGCGAACCGGTTTTGGGCACCGGCGGCATCGTCCCCCCGCCCACAGGATACTGGGACGCGATTCAGGCCGTTCTGGCGAAACACGACATCCTGTTGGTCGCGGATGAGGTCGTCACCGGCTTTGGCCGTCTGGGCAGCATGTTTGGCAGCACCCACTACGGGATGAAGCCCGACCTGATCACCATCGCCAAGGGTCTGACATCCGCCTATGCCCCCCTGTCGGGCAGCATCGTGTCGGACAAGATGTGGAAGGTTCTGGAGCAGGGCACCGATGAAAACGGTCCCATCGGGCATGGCTGGACCTATTCGGCCCACCCGATTGGCGCGGCGGCCGGTGTGGCGAACCTGAAACTGCTGGATGAACTCAGCCTTGTGTCGCACGCGGGCTCGGTCGGGGCCTATCTGAACGCCGCGATGAAGGACGCCTTGGGCGATCACGCCCATGTCGGCGATATCCGCGGTGAAGGCATGCTCTGCGCCGTTGAATTCGTCGCGGACAAGGACAAGCGCACCTTCTATGACGCGGGCGACAAGATCGGGCCGCAGATTGCCGGTGCTTTGGCAACCCACGGTGTGATCGGGCGTGCGATGCCGCAGGGCGATATCCTTGGCTTTGCGCCGCCGTTCTGCCTGACCGAGGGTGAGGCGGACATCATCGTTGATGCGACGACCAAGGCCGTAAAGTCCGTCTTGGGCTGAAACAGGGTCTAAAATGCAAACCGGCGCCCCAATCGGGACGCCGGTTTTTTCGTGCCTATTCCGTCGGGATCAGCCGAAGACGGCACCGTCCTGACGCCATACGGCAATCACGGACGAGCGCGGCTTGCCCTCACCATCGGGCCAGTGGCCGCCGGGGTGCTGAATGCCGACAAACGCGACCTTGCGATCCGGCGTCCATGTCAGGCCGGTCACCTCAGCCCCATTCGGCGCGGTCAAAAAGCGTGCGATCTCACCGGTATCGGGATCGCCGACCAGCATCTGGTTGTTGCCCATACCGGCAAAGTCACCTTCGTTGCTGTCGTCACCATCGGTCTGGATCCACAGCAACCCGTCGGACGAGAACGCCATCCCGTCGGGCGAGTTGAACATGTTGCCCGCCGTCACGTTGTCCGACCCGCCATAGGCGTTGTCATAAACGTCGGGGTTGCCAGCCATGACATAGAGATCCCATGCAAACTTGGCCGCGCCGTGATCGCCCCCCTCGGGCTTCCAGCGCACGATTTGACCGTAACGGTTGGTTTCGCGCGGGTTCGGACCACCAACGGGCGTTTCATCGCCACCGGCGTTGGTTTTGACACCACGGTTTTTGTTGTTGGTCAGGGCGCAATAGGCCTCGGCACGATGCGGATGCGCGGCAATCCATTCGGGACGGTCCATCGTAGTCGCGCCAACCTTGGACCCCGCCAGACGCGAGAACACCAGAATATTCTCAATCGACATGCCGGTGGTTTCCGGCGTCAGGGCCAGCCATTCGCCGGTCTGATCATCGTTGAACTTGGCCACGAACAGGGTGCCGTCCGACAACAGTCCCTCGGTCGGCTGACCCGGTGCCCATGTGCCGTTCGAGACGTATTTGTACATGAACTCACCACGTTCATCGTCGCCCATATAGACCACGATACGGCCATCAGCGGCCTGAACCATCTCGGCGTTTTCGTGTTTGAACCGGCCCAGCGCGGTGTGTTTTACCGGCGTGCTGTTCGGGTCAGTCGGGTCGATTTCGGTGATCCAGCCGTGGCGGTGCGGCTCATTCGGTTCAACCGACAGATCATAGCGCGGATCGAATTTTTCATAGGCATAGCGACCCTCGCCACCGATACCGTAGCGCTTTTCCTCGGCGGTCGCTTCACGCTCCTGCGTGGTGCCGAAATAGCCGTTAAAGTTCTCTTCGCAGGTCAGGTAGGTGCCCCACAGGGTCTTGCCCGACCCACAGTTGTTCATCGTGCCCAGCGGCGACATGCCCGCGGGATCGGCGTTGGTTTTGACCAGATCGCTACCGGCGGCAGGGCCGGACATGGTCATCTGGGTATCATGGGTGATGCGGCGGTTGAACGGGCTGTCCACCACAACGCGCCAACCCTCGCCCTGATCGGCGACCTCGACGACCGTGACGCCCTGCATGTTCTTCAGCATCTGAACCTGCTCGGCGGTTTGCGGAACGCCCTCGGCCTCGGCGGGCAGGTTGATTTTCGGGTTCACGTATTCCGAATTGATCGCCAGCAGGACGTGACCGTCTTTTTCAAACGTTTCCATGCCGTCAGTGTTTTCGCCGAATACCTTGTCCGACATGTCGGCCGGAACACCATCAACGGCGGAATAGGCATTTTCTGCCTCAGAGAACAGCGCGTCGCCCCAACGGACCAAGGGGCGCCATTCGTAGCCAGCAGGCACATGGATGTCGAAATCGGTTGCGATCCCGATGGGTTCAAACCCGAACACCGCCGACGCCGCGCGGGCCGAGGTGGCCGAGCCCAGAACGCCACTGCCGAACACAGCCGCGCCCGAACCGAACGCCAACACACCACCAAGGAAACCGCGGCGCGAAATCGCGCGATCTACAACGGCGTCAAAGTCGGAAGTGTCCGCGCGCGGTTGGCGCAGTTCGTCAAATTCGTCCCAGCTAAGGTCGACGGTCGATTTATTATCCATATGCGAAATCTCCTGGCATAAGCGGGGTCCGGCGAACGGGAGGGTTCGCCGATTCCGCGCCACGCTAGGGGTGGTCGGTCACAGTTAGGTGGCAGATTTGTAACGCAGGGATGACGGGCAATTTCCCGCCTTGGATCGGTTAGCCGCCAAGGCGTTTCGACGTATCCTCGACCACATCCCCACCGGCGAACCGCGCAAAGGCACGGCGCCAGTCATCGGCCAATTCAGGCAGGTTAGACAAGGTTTCTGCGTCCACCGTTGATATCTTGCGGGTCAGGCGCGCACGGGTCACATCCGCCACACTCCAGTCGGGACAAGGCCGGTCGATCAGGCTGAATTGATCTCCCGCCGTGACCTCTCCGGTCTCTAACACACGAAAATACCACCCCGTCCGTCCGGTGGTTTGAAACAGATAGGCCATGCGGTCGTTGCCGGTGTGCATGGCCAGCTTCCAACACGGCTGTCGCCCCTGAGAAATCTGGACGGTTGCCGTGCCGATCGTAAACACATCACCGATACAGACAGCGTGTTCGGTCCAATCAGACACCGCGAAATTTTCCCCAAACCGGCCCGGCACCATATCATCACGCCCCAGTTCGTCGCGCCAAACCGGATAATGCGCGGCGCAATAGACATGCACGGCCTTATCCGGTCCGCCATGCACAGATCGGTCGGCCTGTTGATCGCCAACAAGGCCCTCGGACATCAGGGATTGCGCACCGGTGACCAGTGTCTTGTCAATCGCGCTGGCCTCTTTTCCGGGCCACGGGTTGGCCACGCGACCGGTGTAGATCGAGAGCAGTTCTGCGTGTTTCATGCCGCGACGCTATCGACCACCGCCGCGTGCATCAACGCCCAAACAGGGTCTGAAACACTCGATCACGAAAATCCGGCCCGTTTTCACAACTCTGCAAGGTCCGGTTTCAAATCGGGACTCACGCACAATCTTGGTGCTAGCAATTTTGCTGAATACAGAGACGCCTACCTTGAAAGGACTGAATATGCGTAAGTTTACCATCGCTGGTGCATTGGCTTCGATGCTGATCTCGACGGCTGCCTTTGCAGGCGATCAATACGTGGACGAAACGGGCTATGCCGTTTCGGGTTACGACGTTGTTGCGTATTTCTCGCTGCCGCAATCGGCGGTTGGCACTGCCCAAACCGAGGCCGTTCTGGGTTCGGCTGATTACGTGACCGAATACAACGGTGCGAAATTCGCGTTCTCGTCGGCGGACAACCTGGCCGCATTCGAAGCAGACCCCGAAAAATACGCACCCCAGTTCGACGGCCACTGTGCCTATGGTGCGGCTCAGGGTGGCAAGGTTCCCGCCAACCCCCATCTGTGGCGTATCGTTGACGACAAACTGTACCTGAACATCACCAAGAACGTCGTCGGCTTCTGGGAAGAAGACATTCCCGGCAACATCACCAAAGCATACGGCAACTGGGATGGCGGTCTGGAGCCGGCACCGGCTTCGGAAAGCACCATTCCCCAGTACACGTCGCCCGGTCCTCTGACCCACTAAGGCGACAAACGGCCCACCGCCCGGTATGGGGTCGGGCGGTGGTTGCACTTGGCGAGACGGGGTGGTCTGGTGTGGCTTGGCGCACATCAGATAATGCAAAGATATTCAAATGAGTGATCCGAATAGCACCGCACTGGGCGGTATTCGCGTGCTGGACCTGTCACGGATTTTGGCGGGGCCGACGGCGACCCAAACCTTGGCCGATCTCGGGGCCGAGGTGATCAAGATCGAACGCCCCGGTGTCGGCGATGACACCCGTAAATGGGGACCGCCGTTTGTGCTGGACGCGGACGGCGCGGAGACGACCGAGAGCGCCTATTATCTCTGCGCGAACCGCAACAAGAAATCCGTCGCGATCAACTTTGCCGTGCCCGAGGGTCAGGACCTGATCCGCCAGATGGTGCGCGACGCGGATGTTCTGGTCGAGAACCTGAAAACCGGCGATATGGCGCGCTATGGTCTGGACTATGCGACCCTATCCCAGCTTAATCCGCGTTTGATCTATTGCTCGATCACCGGTTTCGGACAGACCGGCCCGAACGCCCATCGCGCCGGATATGACTTTATGATCCAGGGCGAGGCCGGGATTATGAGCCTGACCGGCTCTCCCGATGGGCCGCCTACCAAGGTCGGCGTCGGCATCGCGGATGTGATGTGCGGCATGTATGCGGTGACCGGCATTCTGGCAGCACTTCAGGCCCGCCACAAAACCGGACGGGGCCAGCATATCGATATCTGTCTCTATGACACCCAAGTGTCGTGGCTGATCAATCAGGGCGTTGGCTATCTGACTGATGGCAAGGTGCCCCCGCGGCGCGGCAACGATCACCCGACCATCGTGCCCTATGGCACCTTCCCGTCTGCGGACGGCGATTTCATTCTGGCCGTCGGCAATGACGGGCAATACCGGCGGTTGGTGGACCTGTTGGGCGCGCCGGAACTGGCCGACGATCCGCGCTTCGCGCTGAACGCCGACCGAGTGCGCAACCGCGATGTTCTGGTCCCGATCCTGACCGATCTGACCCGCGCCCAGCCCTCCGCGTTCTGGATCAAGGAATGCGAAACACGCGGCATTCCCGCCGGTCCGATCAATGATCTGTCGCAGGTGTTCGAAGGCGAACAGGTCGCCGCACGCGGGATGAAGATTTCCCTGCGACACCCGCTTTCGGGCAAGGATAGTGTCGATTTGATCGGTAATCCGCTCAAGCTGAGCGATACCCCCGTCACCTATCACAGCGCGCCGCCGGTTCTGGCACAGGACACGGCCGAGACGCTGAAATCCATTTTGAACCTCAACGACACGGACCTTGGGCAACTGGCCAAGGACGGCATTATCGGGCTGAACGAATGACCACAGACACACGCACCGGCGCGGATATCGTCGGCACCTCCTTGGCCCGCGCGGGCGCAACCCATGCGTTCGGCGTCCCCGGGGGAGAGGTTCTGGGCCTGATGCAAGGTCTGGACAACGCGGGGATCAAATTCGCCCTTGTGCGCCACGAAAATGCCGGTGGTTTTTTCGCCGAGGGTCTGTGGCACAGCGCGGGTAGCCTGCCGATCCTTGTGGCGACCCTCGGGCCCGGCGTGGCGAACGCGGTGAACGTCGTGGCGAACGCCATGCAGGACCGCGTGCCGTTGATCTTTTTGACCGGCTGCGTCGATGCCGCCGAGGCCGAGACCTATACCCACCAAGTGTTTGATCATCAGGCCATGATGCGCCCCATCGTCAAGGGTAGCTTCCGCCTGTCCCACGGGGCTGTGGGCGCGGTGATGGAAAAGGCGATCGCGCTGGCCCTATCCGGTCAACCGGGTCCCGTGCATATCGACGTCCCGATCAGTGTGGCCGAGGCATTGGCCGATGAGGTCCCCGTTGCCGCCTATCCCCGCGATCTGGCCGGTCTGCCCGACGCAGGCGCGCTTGAGGTCGCAAAACAGGCTCTATCCGGTGGGAAAACGCCGATTATGGTCGCCGGTGTCGATGCGGTGAATGAGGGCTCTGGCGGCGCGATCACCGCGTTCTGTAACGCCCATTCGATCCCCCTGATCACCACGTATAAGGCCAAGGGGCTGATGGACGAACGCGATCCCCTGTGTCTGGGTGGGGCCGGTCTGTCGCCGCGTGCGGACAAGGTGCTGATGCCCCTGATGGAACAGGCCGACGTGATCCTGTTGGCCGGCTATGACCCGATTGAAATGCGCATCGGTTGGCGCGATCCGTGGGGTCCCGAAACGACCGTGATCGACATCACGCCTGTTTTGCGCACCCACGGGATGCACCGCGCCGATCACCTGTTGAAAGGGTCGGTTACCGCGACTTTGGCTGGGTTAGAGCATGTTTTGCCCGAAGGACGCTGGACCGGCGACGCCATCGCGACGGCCAAGCGTGATCTGACCGCGACCTATGCCGCGCCGTCCGACTGGGGCGCGCATCAGGTGTTCCATACCCTGCGCGACGCCCTGCCCGAGGATACGATCGTCACGGCGGATTCCGGGGCCCACCGCATTTTGGCGAGCCAAATTTGGAAATGCTATGAGCCGCGCGGGATGCTGCAATCCAGCGCCCTGTGCACCATGGCCTGCGCGATGCCTCTGGCCGGTGGGGCCAAGATGGGCGCGCCGGATCGCACCGTTCTGGCCTTTGTCGGCGATGGCGGTCTGGAAATGGGGGCGGGCGATCTGGCCAGCCTGCGCGATCACGGACTGAACATCATCGTCTGTGTCTTGGTCGACGAAAGCCTGACCCTGATCGAGATGAAACAGCGCGCAAGCCAGCGGCCCAATCTGGGCGTCGATTTCGGCGGGTCCGATTTCGTATCGCTGGCCAAGGCGTTCGGCGGTGTCGGGGTCGAGGTTGAATCGGTGGACGCCCTGAAACAGGCCACCGAAGAGGCCCAAAACAGAGACTGTTTCACCATTATCGCCGCAAAAATCGGGCGGCGTGCCTATGACGGGGCGTTCTGAAGACGCCGCATCATCAACATCGGCGGCAGACGCAGCGCGGCGGCGAACGACAAGAACGCCGTCAGCGCCCAGATCCAGCCATGCAGGCTGCCGCTGGTGACACCGCCTAGGAACGCGCCGATGTTGCACCCCGACGACAGGCGCGCGCCGTATCCCATCAAGAGACCGCCAATAACCGCGGTCACAACGTCCTTGGTGCTGAGGTTCAGAACAGGTTTAAATCGCCCCTGAACGGCCGAGGCACAAAACGCCCCCGCGATCAGGGCAAAGTTCAGGATGCTGGTCGTGTGGGACAAGACCGTCGCCTCAAGCTGTCGCGAACGCCCGCCCGACCAATAGGTCCATTGATCAATCGGCAAACCCGCCGCGATGCCGACCTTGGCCCCCCAGAGGGCAAATGCCTCGGTCACGCCCCAAGGGCGGCGCAGGGTCACAAAGATCATGATGCACACGATGGCCAACGCGACGGACCCGACCCACGGATGCCACGGCCCGCGCAACAGGCGCGTGTCGCGCAGACGCGGTGCGGGGGCGGATTGAACGTTCCATTTGCGCTCTAACCACAGGGTCAGGACCACCAGCGCCCCGCAGATCGCATAGGTGATCGCCACCGCGCCCCCGACGCCAAAGTTGCGCACGAAGGACACCGGCGCCACCTGCCCAAGGCCAAGCCAGAACGGCACATGCGCCGTGCCCAGAACCGATCCGGTGATAAAGGCCGCCAGCGCGATCATCATCCGCGTGCTGCCCCCGCCCGCCACGAACAGGGTGCCCGAGGCACAGCTACCGGCCAGCGACATGCCGATCCCGAACACGGCCGCGCCGAACAGGAAACCAGGACCCACGGGAACAACCCACCCGCCGGTTTTTCCCGCCGCAATCAACGTAAAACTCACCGGCACGACCAAGGCGATCAGTAACATTTGGGCCCGAATGCCGCGCCCAGACCCCTCGGTCACGAACCGGCGCCAGCCGCCCGCGAACCCGAACGCCGCATGATACAGGGCAAACCCCGCCAGAAACCCGGCCAGAACCGCCCATATCCGCGTGTACGATTCCAAATACACCTGCGCGGCGGTCAAAAATGCAGCAACTAACAAAGACATAATAATGGGAAAACGTTGCATCCGACCTCCGATTGGCGGTGTTTTGCCTAGCATACTGAAACATTTGGGCAGGAAAACTGACTTATAGGTGAGCTTACAATCTCGTGAGTTGCATGAGTGCCGCGCGACCGGCCATCCAAGGTACAGAGCTGGGATTTGGCTGTCTGTCTATGGGGGCAGAATTTTCGAAACATTCCTGAACACTGCGTGACGTGACGGCCACGTGAGTTGCAGTTCAGGGCGCCCCAACGACATGCAGTACAAGTATTTTTTGGAGACGACGATGCCAAGCACAACTGATTTGTCCGGTATGGAGACCACACTCGATCCTTCAATGATCGGACGTTGGAACGACACGATCATGGGGATCCTGTCGCATTCGGCAGACGCGGGCGTGCACATGAACGCGGTGATCGAGGGCGATCCGGATTTCGCATTGGCCCAAGCGATCCGTGGCGTGTCCTGCCTGTTGCTTGGCCGTCGCGAAATGGTGTCGGTCGCCCAAGAGGCCCACGCCGCCGCCGTGGCCGCCGCCCGTCGCCGGATGCCGACCGCACGGGAAATGGCGTTTGTGGATGCTCTGGGCTATTGGCTGGCCGGTCATCCCAGCAAGGCGGGCGTTCTGATCCAAGAACAGTTGGACAAACACCCCACCGATGCCTTGGCGATGAAAATGGTCCACGCGATCCTGTTCGTGATGGGCGACCCCAAGGGCATGCGCAAATCGATCGAAGGCGTCCTCGGGCATTGGGACGGACATCAGGCGCATGGGTATCTGATGGGCTGTCACGCGTTTTCGCTTGAGGAAACCGGCGACTATGCGCTTGCCGAAAAGATCGGGCGCAAGGGCGTCGAACTGGCCCCGCGCGATGCATGGGGTCTGCACGCCGTGGCCCACGTTTACGACATGACCGGTCGCGCGGATCAGGGTCTGAAATGGCTGGACGGTCGCGAAGAATCTTGGGCCCACTGTAACAACTTCCGCTTTCACGTCTGGTGGCACCGTGCGTTGATGCATCTGGACATGGGCGAATATGACGCCGCGCTGGATCTCTATGACCGCGAAGTGCGCGCCGAACAGACCGACGATTACCGCGATATTTCGAACGGCGCGTCGATGCTATCGCGTCTGGAAATCGAGGGCGTCGACGTCGGCAACCGCTGGGAAGAACTGGCCGATATTTCCGAACGTCGCTCGAATGATGGCGTTCTGGCCTTTGCCGACCTGCACTATCTGTTGGCCCTGATCGGGGGTGAGCGGGAAACCGCCGTCAAAACCCTTGTCGGCAACATGGCCAAGGCCCGCAACGAGGATGGCGAAGCCAGCAAAATTATCCACCATCCGGGTCATGATGTGGCTCTAGGCCTGCAGGAATTCGCCTCTGGCAACTTCCCTGCGGCATGGATCCAACTGCGCGAAGCACGCGGCGGTTTGCAGGCCATCGGCGGCAGCCACGCCCAGCGCGATGTGTTCCAACGTATCACTATTGAAGCGGCAATCAGAGGTGGATATCTGGACGCAGCGCAAATGCTTTTGGATGAACGGACGACTCAGCGTGGCGGCTATGTCGACGGGTACACCATGCGCCGCCTGGACCTGATCGCTTCGGCGCGCGGACAGGCCGTTTAACGTCATTTTCGGGATGAATAGAGTGACGACACCCACACAATCCGCAGGGGCACCGGCAAAGGCGCCCCGCGATCCGCGCTTGGACTTTTTCCGCGGGATCGCAATGTACATTATCCTGATCGCCCATATCCCCGGCAACAAATGGACGCTGTGGATTCCGGCGCGTTTCGGCTTTTCCGACGCGACCGAAATCTTTGTGTTCTGCTCGGGCATGGCCTCGGCAATCGCGTTTGGCGGCGTGTTTGCGCGGGCCGGTTGGGCGATGGGCGCGCTGCGTATTCTCCACCGCATGTGGCAGGTCTATTGGGCCCATATCGGCGTGTTCTTTACCATCCTGTTGTCGATGGTTCTGTTGAACGCGACGGGTCTGTTCGAAAAGGACTATATCGGGTCGCTGAACCTCTATCCGTTCGTGAACCAGACGGCCGAGAATCTGCTGGGTCTGATGACCCTGACCTATGTGCCGAACTATTTCGATATCCTGCCGATGTATCTGGTCATTCTGGGGATGATCCCCTTTGCGATGGCCCTTGCGCGCATCCACCCCGCACTGGTCATCGCCAGTAGCATCACCCTGTGGCTCTATGCGAACCAAGGGGGCACGAACCTGCCCGCCGAGCTGTGGTTCGAAAACGGCAGCACGCGCCAGTGGTTCTTTAACCCCTTTGCCTGGCAATTGGTGTTCTTTACCGGCTTTGGCTTTATGGCGGGTTGGTTCCCTGCCCCGCCGAAACGCCGTGATCTGATCGCTCTGGCCGCCGTGGTCGTGATCGTGACAGTGCCGTTTGCCTGGTACAAGATCATCGGCGCCTCGCCCTTTGTGCGCGAATGGCGCAGCGATTGGGCGATCCATATCAACAAGACGCAATTCGGCGTGCTGCGCTATGTGCACTTCCTGTCCGTGGCCTATCTGGCGTGGGTCTGGGCCGGTCCGATGGGCGCGCGTCTGAACGGCAGCGCCACCAAGGAACGCATCATCGGTGTGATCCGCAAGGTGGGTCAGCAATCCCTGGCCGTCTTCATGACCTCGATGGTTTTGGCGCGGTGGCTGGGCGTTCTGTTTGACGTCTATGGCAACGGTCCGGTGCAGGCCACGCTTGTGAACCTGTTTGGCGCGGCGATCATCACGGGCACCGCCTATTTCGTCGCCTATCTGAAATCGCAACCGTGGCGAAAATCCGTGGAACGGAAACCCGCCCCGACGGTTGATCATGCGCAACCCATTGTGCAGGTGCAGCAACGATGAAAAACGATCTTTCCCGACGCGAAGTTTTGACGGCCCTTGGGGCATTGGGTCTGGGGGCCGCAATGTCCGGTACCGCCCATGCGGTCGAGGCCGAGGAAACCGCCGAAATCTACGGCATGGACCTAAGCGAGGCGCGCCCGTTTTCCCCCGATCTGGTGATGGAAAAGGCCCGCGCCCTGTCGAAATCCCCCTATCGCCCCATTCCGCGCATCTCCGAGGAATGGAGCGCCCTGAACTATGACCAGTTCCGTGGCATCTGGTTCGACACGCGCCATTCCCTGTGGCGTGGCGAGGACAGCGCGGCCCAGATTGAGTTCTTCCCGACCGGATCGACCTATGTCGAACCCGTGGTGATCAACGCCGTCGCCGATGGCCAGATGCGTGAGGTACAATTCCACCTGCGCAACTTTGACACCACCGACCAGTTCCCGAAACTGTCGGATGAGGGCAACGGTTTCTCCGGTTTCCGCGTCCTTGGCGAGGTTGAGCGCGAAGGTCAATTCCAAGAATACGCCGTGTTCCAAGGGGCCAGCTATTTCCGCGCCATCGCGCGCGGTCAAGCCTATGGTATTTCGGCGCGCGGTCTGGCCCTGAACACCGGTAGCAGTCAGGGGGAAGAGTTCCCGATTTTCCGCGAGTTCTGGGTCGAAAAGCCCACGCGTCAGGGCGAAACAGTGACTGTTCATGCCCTGTTGGATAGCCCCAGCGTGTCTGGCGCCTATCGCTTTGTCATTGATCAGGGCAACCAGACGGTGATGGACATCGAATTCACCCTGTTCCCGCGCAAAACCATCGATCAGGTGGGCATCGCGCCGGGCACGTCGATGTTCCTGTTTGACCAGACCAACCGCGCACGGTTCGACGATTTCCGCGACGCGGTGCATGACAGCGACGGCTTGCTGATGATGAACGGCAATGGTGAATTGCTGTGGCGTCCGTTGAACAACCCCGTGGGACTTGGCGTCAGCTATTTCTCGGACAATGGTACGCGCGGGTTTGGCTTGATGCAGCGCTCGCGCGGGCTGGACGATTTCGGCGATTTGCACGCCCATTACGAACGCCGCCCGTCCCTGTGGGTCGAACCGCGCGGCGAATGGGGTCCGGGTCATGTGATTCTGTTCGAAATCCCTGCGGACAAGGAAATCTATGACAACATCGTTGCCTTCTGGCGGCCCGAACAGCCGCTAGAGGCCGGTCAGGAATATTCCTATGCCTATCGGTTGCATTGGTGTGACGATGCCCCGATTGAGGGTGACGTCGCCCGCGTGATCGACACCCGTACGGGCAAGCGTATCTTCCAAGAGGGCCGCCTGTTTACCGTCGATTTCGCGCCCCATCCGGGTCTGGGTGTGGATCCCGCCGCGCTGACCCCGCGGGTCTGGACGAACCGTGGCGAAATCACTGGCGCGATCGTTCAGATGAACCCCGCGACCGGCGGCATGCGCTTGGCATTTACACTGATGGCCCCTGAGGACGTGAAACAGGTCGAACTGCGCGCGGAACTCCTGCGCGAGGACGCCCGTGTCAGCGAAATCTGGCTGAACCGTTGGATGGCATCATGACCGACATGCCCCGCGACATCACGCAGATGCCCCCGCGCCTGTCGATGCCCGATCAGGATCTGAAACAGCCGTTTCACGATCCCGCCGCGCCGGATCAATTGACGCCGGTGCATGGGGTGTGGTTGGCCCGGATCTTCCTGTTCCTGTTGCCCAGCTTTCTGACCGGATTGCTGGCCCATACGTGTTACACGTGGTTTGCGGCGGCGGGCGATGTGACGCCGCCCGAACTAACCCTGACCGCCGTGATCGCGTTTTCGTTCTTTTGGGTGGCGTTCGCGTTGGGCAGTGCCGTTTTGGGCCTGATCCATTCGCCCGACCCGCGCGTGACCACCGCCGATCCGAAACAGGCCGCGCCGATGGACGTGGCGATGTTGGTGATGATGTATGGCGAGGACGCGCGCGACACCATCGGGCGTGCGGCGGAACTGACCTCGGGCCTGAACACCTATGGGGACAACCACCGCTATACCCTCTACGTGCTATCAGACACGCGCGACATGGCACTGCAGCGTCAAGAGGAACTGGTCGTCGCCGAAATCTCACGCGAGATGCCGAACACCGACATTTTCTACCGCTGGCGCCCCGAGAACCGCGACTATAAATCCGGCAACCTGCGGGAATGGGTCACGACCCAAGGCGCAGGATTCGACGCCATGCTGGTGCTGGACGCCGATAGCTATATGACGCCCGAAACAGTGTCTAAGCTTGCCGATTTGATGTCGAATGACCCGACCGCCGGCCTTTTGCAACCGATCAACCGCCTGTTGCCGGGCGAAAGCTTCTGGCAGCGGATGCAGGAATTCGCGGTTGAGGTCTATGGCCAAACGCTTGGCCGTGGCTTTGCCCTGTGGACGGGGAATGAGGCGAACTATTTCGGCCACAACGCGATGATCCGCACGGCGGCCTTTGCCACCGCCGCCGGTCTGCCGCATTTGCCCGGTCGTCGTCCGCTGGGCGGTGTGATCCTGAGCCACGATTTCGTTGAGGCCGCCCTGATCCGCCGCGCCGGTTGGTCCGTGCGTATGGTGCCCGAGGCCGAAGACAGCTTTGAGACCACCCCCGAACACGTGCCCGCCTATATCAAGCGCGACCACCGCTGGTGCCAAGGCAACATTCAGCACATGCGCCTGTTGCGCGTTCCCGGCCTGAGCTGGATTTCGCGGTTCCACATGCTGCAGGGCGCGATGGCCTATCTGACGTCGCTGGCGTGGCTGTTCCTTGTGGTGCTGTGGACGCTGGTCGGGGACCACACAACGAACGGTATTCTGGTATATTTCAAGCCCGACGATCCCCTGACCCCGATGTGGCCCAAGTTCCCAAGCATTTCGCTTGCCATGGTGGCCGGTCTGATCGCGGTCGCCCTGATCGCGCCAAAGGTTTTGGGCGCGATCGGCTTTATCGCACGCGGCGGTCTGCGCGGGAAATCCGCGATCCGGTTTGTCGCCTCTATGCTGGTTGAGATCGTCGTCGCGGTTGCGATTGCACCGATCCTGATGCTGCAACATGTGCGCGCTCTGACCCGTATTACCCTTGGGCGCGATGGAGGTTGGGGGGCGCATCAATCGGGCACGCCCAGTTTCGGTTGGCTGATGCGGTTTCACTGGATGGAAACGGTTGCCGGTGCGGTCCTATTGGGTCTGGTCGCGGTCGGGGCTGTAACAGTCTGGCTGATCCCGATTGGGGCGAGCTTGGCGTTTGCTGGGCCCCTGTCTGCGCTTTTGGCGCTGGATGCGCGGCATTGGCCTTTGTTCGACTTTCAAAATCAAGAAGCAGCGCGTGACAAGCCTGCCGTGATTTCCATCGAACCAAAACCGGTACTGTAATGAAACGCGCTTTGACATTTTTCGCCGCAGCAAGTCTTGCGGCGCTGACCGCAGGCGGGGCATCCGCCGCCTGCGGGACCTCACCCGATGAATGCGAAATCCCGAACGGCAGCTATCACATCGTGATGCCCGACCACGCCGAAGGTGCGAAAATCCCCGCCGTCGTGTTCCTGCACGGATGGGGCGGCTCCGGCGACGGCACCCTGAAGAACACCGGCATGGTCAAGGCCGTGACCGACCGTGGTTACGCCCTGATCGCGCCCAACGGTTCCCCACGTCTAAGCCGTAACGGGCGGGCGTGGAATTTCCACCCCGATCACCGCAGCGACGGGCGGGATGAGGCTCTATTCCTGCGGGATTTGACCGACGACGCCACCGAACGGTTCAATCTGGACCCCGCGCGCATCGTGCTTGGCGGCTTTTCCATTGGCGGCTCGATGACCAGCTATGTCGCCTGCGAACATCCCGATTTCTTTCCCGCCTATGCCCCCGTCGGTGGCAGTTTCTGGCGTCCGCATCCGGTGTCCTGTGACACGCCTGTGCGCCTTTTCCACATGCACGGCTGGCGCGACGGGACCGTCCCGCTTGAGGGGCGCAGCGTCCTGAACGGCCTACAGGTGCAGGGCGATGTGTTCCACGCCATGCAGATTTGGCGCACGGCCAATCAATGCGCGTCGCAAAAGCCCGATGTGATGGTGACCGAGGGCGACTTCATGACCCGCAGCTGGGGCGGGTGTCAGCCGGGGTCGAACCTGACCTTCACGCTGCACCCCGGCGGGCATTCGGTTCCGGCGGGCTGGGCCGATATGATGCTCGATTGGTTTGAGGGTCTGAACGCGTCCTAATCGACGCTAAACGCCATGATCTGGCTGATCTGGGTAAAGGGTCGGCCAGTTTCATCCGCCCACGCGTTAAAGGCGGCTTGGACATTCGACCATGCCTTTTTCGACGTCGGAGCCTTATCCACGATCCCCTCGACCGACAGGCGTTGCAGGACGTCACCGCTCAGGACATAGGTGCTGACACCCATCATGCGCAACAAACGCTGTCCCGTCGCCCCACCCAGACGCGCGCCGCGCTTGGCGATGTCGAGGTACAGGCCAGACAGATCGTCCTGAGGCCAATCGGCGATATATGTGGAAAACGACCCTAACTCACCCGAAACGTCCGCAATGAAGCGCGCGTTATCGAAAACCGATTGAATCTTTTGGCCGTTGCGCACAATGCCCTTATCGGCCAGCAGGCGGTCCATGTCCTCATCATGATAGAACAGGATCCGCCCGACATCGAACCCATCAAAGGCCTGCTCGAAGGCGGGCCATTTGGTGTTGATTACGGTCCAACTGAACCCCGCCTGAAACACACACTTGGCCATCGCGGACAGCCACCGATCATCGGGGACCGCAAGGATCTCATCACGCGATTTGGGCCGGGTTAGTGCCTGTTCTAACGCCTCAACCCCGCCTTAACGGGCGACGGCGGTGTCATAAATCGGTTGAAATGGCTGGATGCTCATATCGGGTGTCCTGTGGTGCTCGGGCCCAGCCATTAAACACCACAGGCCCCGCCCTGCGAAAGGGTTTCGCTAGTCCACGTCGACCTGTTCACGCAGGTATGTCTGGACGGCCATCAATTCATCGTCGCGAATTTCATGACCGCCGGAACCGATATGCGTTGTGACCTCGGCCCCTTGATCGCCCAGATAAGATAACAACGCCTCGGTCGATGGCATCGGGCAGATCGGGTCGCGTTGACCGGCCGAGATGAACACGGGCTTGCACGCCAGATCGGGACAGGCATCGGGCGTCCACGGGATCAACGGATGCATGAGGATCAGCGCGTCAAACACATGCGGATGGTTCAGCGCCGTCGCCATCAGGATATTCGCCCCGTTGGAATAGCCGATCCCGATACAGCGCCGCGTGACGTTCTCGACCCGCTGATCCCGCACGAAATCGGCCATCTGATCGACCCGCATCCACAGATCGTCCATGTCATAGACGCCTTCGGCCCGACGGCGGAAAAATCGCGCCGCGCCACGCTCGGACACATCTCCGCGCGGGGAAAGGACGCTTGCCCCCGGTACGACCTGTTCGACAAAGCCGTGGAATTGGCTCTCATTCCCGCCGGTGCCGTGCAACGTCACGATCAGACGGTGATCCCCCGGCGTGTGGCGATAGTGATAGGTCATTTCAGTCCTCAATCGGGGCTAGATACTTGCTCTCGAGCAGATCGCGCAGATGGGCGTGCTGGCTGGGCAGCTTCAGATCCTCGCCCAAATGTTCGGGTGCCTCATCACGGTCGAAACCGGGTTCATCCGTGGCGACCTCAAACAGAACCCCACCGGGTGTGCGGAAATAAATCGCCCAGAAATAATCGCGGTCAATCGGCGGCGTGACATCATACCCCGTATCCATCAGGGCCTGACGCACCTCCAGTTGGGCGGCCTTGTCCGGCACCGAGAACGCAACGTGATGGACAGAGCCCGCGCCCTGTCGGGCCGGATTAGTGTCGATTTGTTCCAAATCGATCACATCCGCACCGTTGCCGTTCTCCATGCGGAACCGACGGACAGAACCTTGGGTGCCCTCTTCCTCATAGCCCATAAACCGCAGCAACTCTGCACTGCTGCCCGTATCGTGCAGGCGCATGGCAACGGAATGAAAGCCCTGAACCGCCATGTCGCTGGACACGCCATTCGACGCCCAACCGGTACGCGGGTCTTCCTGTTCGACAAGCGCGAACACATCCCCGTCCGGCCCGCGAAAGATCAGGCGGGATTGGCCAAACCGTTCGTCACGTGTAACGCCGGTGATGTTCAGGTCCTGCAGACGTGCCTCCCACGCACCAAGGGTCCCGACCGGCACAGCAAAGGATGTCACCGACACCTCACCCGTGCCGGGTGTGCCGCGTTTCGCGCCCTCAAACGGGAAATAGGTCATCACACTGCCCGGATGGCCGCGTTCGTCCCCGTAATACAGGTGATAGACATGCGGCGCGTCGAAATTGACGGTTTTCTTGACGCGGCGCAGGCCCAGCACCTTGGTGAAAAAGTCATTGTTCGCTTGGGCCCCGCTGGCCAGCGATGTGACGTGATGCAGCCCGTTGATCTGGTTCAGCATGGTTTTTCCCCGGTTTAGTGAGTGTCTGGCCATAATGTTGCGCGTCAGGGCGACTTGGAAACACCGACGCGCGAACGGGTTCTGTTGAAATTCGCACACATGATGGTGCGCCCAGAACCAATATAGCACGCATTTTAATTGTTAACCGCCGATTCACACGGGCGCCCTAGGGTCGATCTCGGGTGAAAACGAGGTGGTGAAATGAGCGCACAGCGAAATGCGCCAGTCATCATCAAACGTAAGAAAGTTGTCGCAGGTGACGGTCACCACGGTGGTGCGTGGAAAGTAGCGTATGCTGACTTTGTGACCGCGATGATGGCTTTCTTTATGTTGATGTGGCTGTTGAACGCAACGACTGAAAAACAACGCAAGGGGATCGCGGATTACTTTAATCCGACCATTCCCGTGAACCGGATTTCCGGCGGGGGTGAGGGCGCCTTTGGCGGCGAAAGCATCTTTGCCGAACAGGTTCTGGCGCAATCGGGCACCGGTGCCACGCAAAAGCACACAAGTGATGCCAATCAGGCCCGCGGTCAGATTGACGCCAGTTCCGTGGCGCGGGTTGTCGACCCGTCCGAAACCCTGAAACAGGTGGATCAGGCCCTGAATGCGCTGTCCGGCGAAAGCTTTAGCAGACGCCTTGCCATGCGCCATATCGCGACGCGCCTCACGGATGAGGGGTTGGTGATCGAATTATTCGACCGACCGGATGCGACCCTGTTTTCGGGGTCAGGCGCGGATCTGACGGCGGGCGGTCGCGTGGTTCTGGACATGGTCGCCGAGGTCACGAAAATCGTCACCAACGACATCGCGATTGAGGCCCATATAAGTGCCTATTCCGGCCCATTACGCGAAAATCCTGCGTGGAACCTGTCCGTCGATCGCGCCGATTCCGTGCGTAGGTTTCTGAACACGGATCCAGACATGGATCGGCGTATCGCCCGCGTCACGGGCCACGCCGACAAGGAACCCGTGACCAGCGACGCAACCGCGCCGCGCAACAACCGGATTGAGGTGATTTTGCTGCGCTCGGACCTCTGATGAGGTCGCAGAATAGGTCAAATTTTATGTGTTAGCGCGTTGTTAAGCCTGTTTGCCTAACCCTGATGCAAATCAGGTCGCAGCATCAGAAAGGCGCTAACCATGACCATTTCATCGTCGCTGAACGCCAGCGTCGCGGGTTTGAACGCGAACGCAACGAAACTGGCCACGATTTCGGACAACCTCGCGAATTCATCCACCTACGGGTACAAACGATCCGAGGCCGAGTTCCATTCGCTTGTGATTGACGGGTCCAGCGCGTTTTCCGCAGGCGGTGTGCGCACAACGACCCATCGCCTGATTGATGAACGCGGACCGCTGGTGACCACCGGCAACTCGACCGACATCGCCATCAGTGGCCGCGGCATGATCCCCGTCACCGAAAGCGTTGCATTGGACAACGGCGATGACTTTCCGATGTATTTGATGACCACGGCGTCGTTCTATCCCGACGAGAACGGGGTGCTGACGACGGACACCGGCTTTGTCCTGCTGGGCTGGCCCGTGGAATCGGACGGCACGGTGCCGAACTATCCCCGCGACACCATGGAGGGTCTGGAACCCGTCCAGATCAACGTGAACCAGTTCGCAGGCGATCCCACAACGCGGATGGAATTGGGCGTGAACCTACCCGCGACCGAGACCGCCGCGGATAGTGACGGCGATCCCTTGACCCTGTCGGTCGAATATTACGACAACCAAGGCACATCCGAGACCCTAACCGCGACCTTTACCCCCACCGTTCCCACATCTGGCACTTCGAACGAATGGACCCTGGTCCTAACGGACTCGGCCTCGGGCGGGGCGACGGTCGGGGAATATACGCTGACCTTCGATGACAGCCGCGAAAACGGTGGCACCTTGGCCTCGGTCACGACGGTATCGGGTGGCGCCTATGATCCAACCACCGGCGCATTGACCATCGACGTGGATGGCGGCCCGATTGAACTGAGCATCGGCGCGATTGGCGACACCTCGGGTCTGACCCAGCTGTCGGATACGTTCGCTCCGACCGCGATTGTCAAAAACGGCTCGCCCGTTGGGAACCTGACCGGCGTCGAGATTGACGAGAACGGGTTTGTGCACGCCCTGTACGATAGCGGCTTTACCCGCACGATTTATCAGATCCCGTTGGCCGATGTGCCGAATCCGAACGGCCTCGAGGCCCTGTCGAATCAGGTCTATCAGGTCTCCTCGGACAGTGGCGCGTTCTTCCTGTGGGACGCTGGTGACGGCCCGACGGGTGAGGTCGTCGGATACGCGCGCGAGGAATCCGCGACCGATGTGGCCGCCGAACTGACCCAGTTGATCCAGACACAGCGCGCCTATTCCTCGAACGCAAAGATCATCCAGACCGTGGATGAGATGCTTCAAGAAACCACGAACATCAAACGCTAGGACCTAGCGGATGAGCCTGTCCTCAACGCTCTCCAATGCCCTGTCGGGCCTGACCGTCGCCTCACGCAAGGCCGAGCTGGTGTCGTCCAACGTCGCCAATGCCTCGACCGATGGATACGGGCGGCGCGTCATGGAAACCACCGCCGCCTCAATCGGGGGGCGCGGCGCGGGCGTGGAAATCGTCGGGGTCTCACGGATCGTGGACGCCCAAGTGCTTGAGGATCGCCGCCTTGCCGGTGCAGATCTGGCCGCATCGCAAACCAATCTCACCTTCTGGACCAATCTTGAATTGGCGATCGGCGACGTCGAGTCTGATTATGGCTTGTCGGGCCGGTTGAACAGTTTTGAAACCGCCTTGGTTGAGGCCGCCAGTCGCCCCGATTCCGACGTGCGCCTGCAAAACGTACTGGATTCAGCGACGGCCCTGTCTGACGCCCTGAACTTCGTTTCCGACGAAATCCAGACACGCCGCTCACAGGCCGATGCCGACATCGCGTCACAGGTCGATTTGCTAAACTCGCGACTGGTCCAGATCGCCGACCTGAACCATTCGATCCGCGTGGCCCAAGGCAACGGACAAGACGCCCTTGCCCTCATGGATCAACGTCAAACGCTGGTCGATGACGTCTCGGAAATCGTACCCATCCGCATCGTTCAAGGGGAACAAGGTGACATTTCCCTGTTTACTGCAACTGGCGCGACACTGGTGTCGGGCGGCCACACAGCGGAATTCGGGTTCGCGGCGACTGGCACGATTGTGCCGGAAATGTCTGTGGGGTCTGGCGCGCTGTCGGGTCTAAGCCTTAATGGGGAACCCATCGACTCGCTCGGTCCCCATTCGTTAATCGCGGGTGGCTCCCTTGCCGCGCTTTTTGAAGTCCGCGACATCACCAGCGTGGACGCCCAATCCGAACTCGATGCCGTTGCCCGCAACCTGATCGCGCGGTTTGAAGGCGGAATAGACCCTACATTGGCGTCGGGCGACGCCGGCCTTTTCACGGATTCGGGCGCGGTCCTCGACCCATCGCTTGAGGCCGGCCTTGCCAGTCGCATCGCCATCAACGATCTGGTCGTTCCGGAAAACGGCGGGGATCTCTGGCGGCTGCGGTCCGGCCTTGGCGCCACCAGCCCGGGTGATAGCGGGGATTCCACCCTGTTTCAGGCTTATGCCAGCGCCCTGAACGACCCGCAAACCGCCGACAGTGGCCGGTTCAGCACCATTTCGCGGTCTTTTTCGGGGATGCTGTCGGAATTTGGGGCCTATGTGTCCCAAAACCGCGTCACCGCCGAGGACACCACCGCGTTCGCCGCGTCCCGTCACGACACGTTGCAGCTGGCCGAACTGGCGCAGGGCGTCGACACCGACCAAGAATTGCAGAACCTGCTACTGATCGAACAGGCCTACGCCGCGAACGCAAAAGTCGTTGAAATCGTCGATCAGATGATCGAGTCACTGATGAGGATCTGACCATGACGTCTATCGGACTGGGCGATCTGTCCCAGCAGTTTCAGATGCGCACGCAGAACATGTTGTTGAAACAACGACTGCAGGTGACCTCGGAACAGGTGACAACCGGCGTGGCCGCCGATCCGGCGCGCCACTTGAATGGCGCAACCGCCCCCTTGGCCACGATCACGCGCGAAATTGCCCAGATCAACGCCTATGGCGTCGCCACGGCCGAGGCCGCGTCGGCCCTATCCTTCGTTCAAACGTCCCTCGACACGGTGAACCAGACCGCGAATGAAGCGGTTGAGAGCCTGCTTTTGGCCGGTGTATCGCCCGATCAGACCCTACAAACCAATGCGGCGGCGGATGCCCTGAACCGGCTGGATCAAGTGATTTCGACCCTGAATGTGGAATTCGGTGGGCGGTCTCTATTCTCTGGTGCGGCCGTGGATCGTCCCGCCCTTTCCGCCGCATCCGAATGGTTTGGTGATATCCAAACGGCAGTGTCCGGCGCAACGTCCGTTCAGGACGTATTGGACACCGTTGACGCGTGGTTCGACACGCCCGGTGGCGGGTTCGATACCCTCGCCCATCTCGGCAGCGACACCCCCGCCAGCAAGTTTTTCATCGCAGAGGGAACCGCCGTTTCCGGCCCGCCATCCGTTACTGATCCTGCGATCAAAGAGGTGCTAAAGGGTCTCGTCCTTGGCGCGGTCCTGTCGGACGACGCGTTGTTGTCAGGGGTTGAGGGCGCACGCGATCAACTGGCCCAAACGGCGGGTACATCTCTGTTGGGCGCGGTGGATTTGCTGACGGGATTGCAGTCCAACATCGGCATCAACGAGGAAAATATCGCCTCGGTTCAGGTGCAACATCAAACCAACCTCAACGCCCTTGAGATCGCCCACAACGAACTGATTGCGGTCGATCCGTACGAACAAGCCACGCTGCTTGAATCGACCCAAACACAGCTTGAAACGCTCTATACGATCACCGCGCGCCTGTCGCGCCTGAACCTTGCGGATTACCTGTAATGCTTCGACTTTTCGCCTTTCTTTTTGCTCTATTACCCGCCGTCGCATCCGCCTCGCCCATCCGGATTAAGGATCTGGTCGAATTCGACGGGGTGCGCGGCAATGACCTTGTTGGTTATGGCTTGGTCGTCGGTCTAAACGGCACGGGCGATGGCATCCGCAACGCACCCTATACCGAGGAAATGTTGGCGAACCTCCTCGAACGGCTGGGCGTGAACGTGACCGGCGAACAATTCCGCCCGAAAAACGTAGCCGCCGTTTTCGTCACGGCCAGTTTGCCGCCTTTTTCCCGCGCGGGCAGCAAGATCGACGTCACGGTCAGTGCGATTGGTGACGCCAAAAGCTTGCTTGGCGGGACCTTGATCATGACCCCCCTTAACGCGGCGGATGGACAGATTTACGCGGTCGCCCAAGGGTCGGTTATCGCCGGAGGCGCATCTGCGACGGGTGCGGGTGAGTCCGTCGTACAAGGCGTTCCGACGGCCGGCCTGATCCCCGCAGGTGCGCGGATCGAACGTGAGATTGATTTCGATTTTACATCTCTGAATAGCCTACGTTTGGCCCTACGCACCCCCGATTTCACGACCGCGGGCCGGATTGAAGACGCAATCAACCGCGAATTCGGGCGGTCCGTTGCGCGGATGCTGGACGCCGGCACGATTGAGCTTGACATCCGCGCAACGCGAATGGATTCACCGGCGCACGCGATTGGTCGCTTGGAAAACCTACCCGTCGAACCCCAGCGCAAGGCGCGCGTTGTGGTCGATCAACGTTCGGGCACCATCGTCATGGGCGAAGACGTCCGCATTTCCCGCGTCGCGGTCAGTCAGGGAAACCTGACTCTGCGGATTTCCGAACAGCCCTTGGTCGTTCAACCCAATCCGTTTGCCGCCGGTGAAACCGTGGTCGTGCCGCGCACCTCGGCCAGTTTGAACGAGGAACCCGGAACCGGATTGGCCGAAGTACCGACCGGCACGACCCTGTCCGAAGTGATCGCAGGGCTGAACGCGCTTGGCGTCAGCCCCCGAGATATGATCGATATTCTGAAAAGCATTAAGGCCGCAGGCGCCCTACATGCCGAATTCGTGGTGCGTTAGACACCGTATCCGCGGACCAAAGCCTCGGAAATCAGGGCCCAGCCATCGACGACCACAAAGAATGCCAACTTGAACGGCATCGAAACAACGGCGGGCGGGACCATCATCATCCCCATCGACATCAGAACTGCCGCAACGACAAGATCGATGATCAGAAACGGCAGATAGATCAGGAACCCGATCTCGAACGCGCGTGAAATCTCCGAGAGCAGGAACGAAGGTACCAGAACAGACAAATTATCATCCTCGGGACGCGCGCCCGTCGATTCCGCGCGCAGATCCTGAAACCGGATCAAGGTCTCAGGTTCCGTACGCGCAGACATGAACGACTGAAACGGGTCCAACATGCGTTCCAAGGCGGGACGCAGGTCGATTTGTTCGTTCAAGAGCGGCGACAGGCCACCCGTCCACGCGTCCATGAACACCGGCTCCATCACGAAATAGGTCAGGAACAGGGCCAAACTGACGATCAGCATATTGGGCGGGGATTGCTGTAGTCCAATCGCCTGTCGCAGGATGGAAAGGACCGTCACGATGAACGGGAAACAGGTGATCATCATCGCCAGTCCCGGCACGATCGACAGGACCGTGATCAGGACGATCAACTGGATACTGCGCCCCGCCAATGACCCTTCATCCCCTAAGGGAATGGTTAGGTCCTGTGCAAAACCGACCGTCGGAAACAGACAAAGAAATAAAACGACTAAAATTCTAAAGGTCGGGGCGCGCATATCAAATCGCTTCGCTCTCTGAGAACAGTTCGGTCAGGCGCACGCCAAGCGCGCCGCTCCCCGGTTCGCCGATTTCTTCAAGCACACCGCGCGCAATCAGCTTATCGCCAATGAACAGGTCGACCGGATCGTCCATCCGCTTGTCCAGCGGCAGGATGGTTCCGTCCGCCATCGACAGGACCTCACGGATCGCCGGACGCGCGCGACCGACGGACACGGTGATTTCAACGGGGACGTTGTTCAGAAACTTGGACGGTTCAGGCATTTAAACGCTCCGGCTGTTGGGTGGTTTCGGCAAGGAATGCATCGACGGACGCAGAGATCTCCGCCAAAAGGGACGTCATATCGACGACGGTTTCCTGTGCGCCGACTTTGAAAAAGACCTGCCCTTGGGCGAGGCTGTTTTGTTCTGTCATCATCACCGGCAATGGACCGTTTTCCGGCAGAACAGTCTCGATTGTGGCTCGATCCAACGGGTTCACGGTTAGGGTCAGGGGCGCGTCACCAGCGGTCTCAAGGCACTGGTTAACGGTCTCTAGAATGGTGTCGGCAAACTTGGCCTGTGCGACGGTGGGCAGAACAGTTTCGGCCATTGCGCGCAACAAAGGCGCGATGTTGCCGATGATGTGCGCGCGAGCCTCGTGAAAGGTGAACGACAGCTCTTGCAGGTTCTTTTCTAAATCGGCGCTGATCCGCGCTTTGGCATCTGAGTCGGCCTTATTCGCGTCGTCCCATCCAGCCTTGTACCCGTCCTCAAACGCCGAAAGGCGCTGATCCTCAGGCAAAAGCGTTTGCGGGGCCAGCGAAACGGGTGCGGCGTCGGCGCCGAAATCCTCAAGTATCAGTTGGCGGGTCATCGTGCAGTCTCCTCTGGGTCTTCGATCCAATGGCGCAACAGGGCGACGCTTTCTTCGCGGCGGTCGACGATCAGTTGGCGCAGTTTCTCGACGGGATCGGGTGCGGGCTCTTCGGTCGGTGTCTCTGGCGGACGGCCCAACGCGGCCATTGGACCCAGAACTTGGTCATCGCCCACGATTGATCCATCGATAGCCATGTCCATGGTATCAGGGGCGGGTGGCGGCAATTCGATCGGGGCCGCACGACCACGACCCAATAAGATCGGACGCAAGACAAACAGACCCAAAACCAGCGTCACAAGCGCCAGAACCCCAAGTTGGATCAGGCCCATCGTATCTTGCGGCAGCAGAGAGAACCCGGGCTGCGACACTTCGGTCCCAAGGGCGACGGTCGGTTCAAATGGCATGGATTTCAGGGTCAGAACATCGCCCCGCGCGGTATCAAGTCCGACGGCAGATGCGACCAGATCATGCAGTGCGTCCATCTGATCCTGAGGCAACGGCTGCCATTGCTCGGCCCCATCCGCACCTGAAACCATCTGTCCGTCCAACAACACGGCGACCGTCAGGCGTTTGATCGCGCCCGGACCGCGCAGGACCTCGCGCTGTGTCTCGGAAATCTCGAAATTCACCCGTTCGCGCGTTTGGGTGTCGTTGCTGCTTGCCGAACGGTCCGCAGCGCCGTCGCCCTCGGGCAGGTTGCTGGCCACAGTGACCGCGCCGCCGCCTTGGTCAGCCGAGGCCGAACTACGCTCTTCGGTTTCGGTCGAGATTGCGACGCGACTGGCCGGATCAACAAGACGTTCGACAATCGATTCGCGATCCGTGACCGTTTCGACGCTGACCTCAACCACCGCGCGGCCGGGGCCCATGCGGGCGGTCAACAGACGTTCAACCCGTTGGCGCATCGCATCTGCCTGATCCAAGGCGCGGGTCGGCGCGTTCATATCGTCACCCATCGGGATTAGGCCCGCGTCACTATCGATCACGGATACATCCGCCGCAGACAGGCCCGCCACCGCCGACGACACCAGATGGGCCAGCGCCTTGGCCTGACCGGCGGAGACCGGCGCGCCCTTAGTCGTGACGGTCACGGACGCGGTCGGGTTGATTTCACGGCGAAACGGTTGGTTTAACGGCACGGCCAGATGTACGCGCGCGGACTTATAGGACGGGTTTGAAAGGATCGTGCGGGCGATTTCGCCCTCTTTGGCCCGCCAATAGGCGGCATCGAACATCTGCGATGTTGTGCCGAATCCCGACAGGTTGTCCAACAATTCATATCCCGCGCCCTGCCCGCTTGGCAGGCCCTGACCCGCCAATGTCATGCGCGTCTGATCCCGCTGGACCGCGTCGACGTAAATTGCACTGCCGCGGACCTCATAGGGAATCGCCGCGCCATCCAGCGCCTGAATCACCTCACCAGCCGCGGCCGGATCAAGACCCGAGTACAGCAACGCAAACCGCGTCGACGTCGCCATTTGGGCCAACAAAGTCATTAAAACAAAGGTCACGACCGTCGCCCCAATCACCAAAATACGGCGGGTCGGATTCAGCGAATCCCAGACGGTTTTGAAATGGTTCACGGGCGCCCTCCTGGCTTGGCGTTTGCCTAATGAGGTCATCTTTCGCCCAAGGCTCTTAACAATCGGTTAGCCACTTTCGGTTTATCGATAGACATCTACAGGAGCGAACCGAGTCATGGCCGAGGATATTGAAGAGCACGAAGAGGACACCCCGACGGGCCGCAAAAAGGGCCTGCTGATCGGGCTGGTTTTGGCTGTGGTCCTTGGCGGTGGTGGGTTTTATGCCGCGTTTTCAGGGCTTTTGCCGATTGGCGCGTCTGCCACGCACGCCCCCGCACCCAGCCACAATGCGGATGAGGTTGCCTTTGTCGCGCTGGACCCGTTGGTGATTTCGCTGGGGCCGGATCGCGGGAATCGCCACCTGAAATTCGCGGCCCAGCTTGAGGTCGAACCGCACGCAACGGCCAGTGTCAGCCACCTGAAACCACGGGTTCTGGATGTGCTGAACAGCTATTTGCGGGCGGTGTCGATCAACGAGTTAGAGGATCCATCATCCCTGATCCGGCTGCGCGCACAGATGTTGCGCCGCATCCAGATCGTCACGGGCGAAGGTCAGGTGCGCGATCTCTTAGTAACCGAATTTGTGCTGAATTAGGGTCTATTATGGAACTGATTGCAGATATTTTACTGGCCGCTGGCGCAATTGGCGCCGCCGTATATTGCATGGTCTTGTCGCGGCGATTGCGCCGGTTCAATGACCTTGAAAAAGGCATGGGCGGCGCGATTGCAGTCCTATCCGCGCAGGTCGACGACATGACCAAGGCATTGGGTGAGGCACGCCACAGCGCACGGGATTCGTCCGATACACTGGGATCCCTGACCGACCGCGCCGAAGGGGTCGCCAAGCGGCTGGAACTGCTCGTCGCGTCTCTGCACGATCTGCCCAAGAACGCGGCGGCCCCCGCTGCACCGACGGCGGAAGATCCATTGCCCTCTTTCGTGCGCTCGCGCGAGGCTGAAGAGCCCTTGGTGCTCCGCTCTAGCCAAGGAGGTGCACGATGAAAACCCGTACTTACGTTCTGCCGGTTGTGATCTTGCTACTTGTTGCCTCGGTCGGCACGCGGTTTGGTGGATCGGCGGCAGCGGCCCTCGCCAAAGGGGCGGAAACCCTGACGCAGAGCCACGACTCCCATACGCCCGCGCCAGATGTCGCCGCGTTGCTAGAGGCGCTGAAGACACGCGAGATGGCCGTGGTTGAACGTGAAGCTGCGTTGGATGAGCGGCACGCGCAGTTGGAACAGGTCGAACAGGACCTTCGCGCCCAACTTGATGAACTGCGTCAGGCCGAGGTCGCTCTGCGTGCCACAATCGCCCAAGCCGACAGCGCCGCAGAGGATGATTTGGGTCGCCTGACCGCCGTTTATGAAAACATGAAACCCAAAGACGCGGCCGATCTGTTTTCCACGATGGACGCCGATTTTGCCGCCGGTTTTGTGGCCCGGATGCGCCCCGAAATCGCCGCAGACATTATGGCCGGTCTGCCGCCCGAAAACGCCTATGCCATCAGCGCGATTTTGGCCGGGCGCAACCAGAATGCGGGCCAATAGGAACCAAACATTAACCGAACACGCGGACTCTGTTCGTCGGTTGCAACGCTTATCGCAGGACATGATATGATCGGGATTGTTGGCATTGTCGTGATTTTCGTGATGGTCTTCGGGGGCTATATCGCTGCGGGCGGTAAGCTTGGGATCATCTTGCATTCGCTGCCCTATGAGATGGCCATGATCGGCGGTGCAGCCGTCGGTGCCTTTGTGATCAGCAACGATTTGTCCGGCATCAAACACACGATCAAGGCGGTCGGCAAAGTTTTTAAAGGCCCCAAATGGGGTCACGACGACTATCGCGATTTGCTGTGCCTGCTGTTCGAACTGGTCAAACTTGCCCGCCAGAACCAGGTCGAGCTTGAGGAACATATCGAACAGCCGGAAAACAGCGCGATTTTTTCGAAATACCCAAAACTTCAGGCCGATCATGAGGTTGTTCACCTGATCTGCGACACCTTACGCGCAGGGTCTATGAACTATGACGACCCCCATCAGGTCGAAGAGGTTCTGGAAAAGCGGATTGAGGCCGAGCATCACCACGCCCTGCACGCCAGCCATGCCCTACAAACCATCGCCGACGGCCTTCCCGCGCTGGGGATTGTTGCTGCTGTTCTGGGTGTGATCAAAACCATGGGCTCCATCGATCAGCCGCCCGAAATCTTGGGCAAACTGATTGGCGGCGCACTTGTCGGGACGTTCCTTGGGGTGTTTTTGGCCTATGGTCTGGTTGGTCCCTTCGCCGCCAAGGTAAAAGCGGTCGTAGACGAGGACGCCCATTTCTACCAACTGATTCGCGAGGTTCTGGTTGCGAACCTCTATGGCCACCCCCCCAACATCTGTATTGAGGTTGGCCGCCAGAACACACCGGGCCACAATCGGCCCGCCTTTAACGACCTTGAAAGTACGCTCAAATCTCTGCGGAGCGCCGCATGAAACGGCTCTTTCTCTGGATAGTTCTGGCAATCTCAGCATCCCCGATCCAAGCTGAGACAATCGCCATTCGCTCTGGCGAACATCCTACCTTCTCGCGCCTTGTGGTTGATTTTGTGGATGACGTGGACTGGCAAGAGGCCCGGGAGAACCGACAGCATTTATTGACATTCGCGGACCCTGACCTGACGTTGGGAACGCGTGGTGTATTTTCCAAAATACCGCGCAGCCGTTTGACCGATTTATCATGGCAGGCCCAGACGCTGACCCTCGATCTTGCTTGCGACTGCACCGTCAGGACACAGCGCCTTGCATCCGGGAAACTGGTCATTGACGTGACGGACACACTTTACGTCGCGACACCCATACCGTCGGAACCGGAAAACACGCCGCAGGATCTAAAATCAGCGCGGGAGATGTTCGACAAATTAGCCGAGAAACCCGCAGCTTTTCCCCTTCCAAAACCGCCAGAACCCACACTCGGCGATGTGTCCAAGGCGGCCGAAATCTTGGCCCAAGAGATCGGTCGCGCGGCGTCTTTGGGATTGCTTGCGCCGACGCCTACGGGTCTGGATGCGATCCCAACATCGACGCCCGCAGACAACGGTTTACCTGGTTTTGAATTGCGCAACGCTCTGGATACGCACGACGTTAACCCACGTGACACCGCAGTGGATGAAACGGCCAATTGCCGACCTGCCGACGCATTTGACATTGCCCATTGGGGCGGGGAGGAGCCCGCGGGTGAACTGATCGGGCGAGCACGAAACAAGTTGGTCGGCGAATTCGATCTTCACAACGCGGACGATGTCACCGCCTTTGCAAGACGGCTGTTGTATCTTGGGTTTGGTGCCGAAGCCCGTTCAACGCTTAACGCCCTAGACGGCGACCCAGATCCCATTTTGCACGCACTCTCATTTATTGTGGATGGACAAACGCCTTTGGACGGGACGCTCCTTGCGGATCAGGTTGCTTGCGACACCGCCGGCGCGCTTTGGGCGGTCCTTTCCCTGAAATCAGTGCCGGAAGCGAGTCATCTGAACGCGATATTGCGAGAGTTCTCGGCCCTGCCCGACCACCATAGGGTTTATCTGGGCCCAAAATTGATCCGCGCCTTCCTCGAAAGCGATCTGCCCGAACAAGCGCATCAAATCCGAAACGCGATCGACAGATCGGCGGATGAAAGTGAGCCCGTGCACGTGATGGATGCCGAAATTGCGCTGCACGGGAACGAAGCGGATCTCGGACACGGTCTGCTGCGCGATATTGCACTTCGGGATAGTCATGAGGCACCAGAAGCGCTCGATTTGTTGCTGCATGATCCGGACGTTGCGGCGGACCCGACTCTGGCCGAAACGGCGGTTGTATACGCGGCCGAGTCCCCGAAAACCGATCAAGCCGACCGGTTGTTGAATGGGGCGATTTCCACCTTTCTTACGGGTGGAGATTATCCTGCCGCGTTCGATGCAGTGAACGGGTTAGGCAAGGACGCCCAAGCGCAGGCCTTTACAACAATTTGGACTCATCTGATTGAGCAGGGCGCCGACGCTAGCTTTTTGCAAATTCTCTACACACCCACATTGGCCGAGACGCGCGCCAATTGGCCAGAGGCCTTGAGCAAGAACGCGCATAAGCGACTGAGTGATCTCGGTTTTGCGGAACAGGCTGATGAATTTTGGCCCCTGATTGGTCATGCTAACCCATCGCCAAAAGAGGTCATTGTGACGAGCGAACCAACGCCGACCGAGCAACGACCTACTGCGACGTTTAACAGCGATCGCGCCAAAGAAATACTAAGCCAAAGCAGCGCGCTTTCTGAAAAAGTTGAAGAAATTTTGCTGAACTGAGTGATGGTTACCGATTGTAAACCACCTTTTGAAAAGGTGGCCCTAGAACAACCTGCTTGGGGTCACCAGAATGGTAAGACTGTCGCGGACCTGGAAATTTTTGGTGGGGATGGCCTTCGCGCTTATCCTATCAACACATACGGTAAACGCCCGTAACGCCCCCGAGGTGTGTGATGCGGCGGCGCGTTATGCCGCGTCCCAAACCGGCGTGCCCCTGTCCGTTCTATTGGCCATCACGCGCACAGAAACCGGTCGAAAACACGGCGGAAAATTCGCACCGTGGCCATGGACGGTAAACATGGAGGGCGCGGGCAAATGGTTCGACGACGTGGATCAGGCCCTTGCCTACGTTGAACGCCACCATTCTGCTGGCGCGCGCAGCTTTGATGTCGGGTGTTTCCAGCTAAACTATAAATGGCACGGACAGCATTTTTCATCCATTCCCGACATGTTCGATCCGCGTGAAAATGCACTCTATGCCGCCGGTTTTCTGCGAGATCTCTATGGAGAAATGGGCGACTGGGAAAAGGCCGCAGGGGCCTATCATTCGCGCACAAAGAAATACGCTGATCGATATAAGAAACGTTTCCGGAGTCTGCGGGCGCAGTTCCTCGCTCAAGATGGCAACGCGAACCCGTTTGACGATGTAAACCAACGCATCCTTGCCGGGACGTTTTACCAACCCGCGGCCCCCGTTCCGACACAAGTCCCACGGCAAAACCTATATCCCCTGCTGCAAACTGGGGCAGCGCGGTCGATGGGGTCTCTTGTTCCCGTCCAGAACGCTCCCGCACGCCCGTTGTTCGGCGCGGCGGCCGGTGGGGAGCAATAATGGCGCGTCTTTTCCAACCCACGGTCTTGCTGGCGCTGGCCCTAATGGCGGTCATCGTGATGATGATCCTGCCTGTTCCCGCCTTTGTTCTGGACATCGGCTTGGCAATGTCCTTCGCGCTTGCGATCCTCGTATTCACCGTAACCTTGTTCATCGAACGACCGCTGGACTTTTCGGCCTTTCCAATGGTTTTGCTGGCCTCACTGATGTTGCGGCTGTCGCTGAACGTGTCGTCGACCAAACTCATCATCGGGCAAGGGCACAAGGGCACCCACGCCGCCGGAAACGTGATCGAAGGCTTCGCCAATTTCATCATGAGTGGCAGCGTTCTGATCGGGTTGGTCGTTTTTCTGGTTCTGCTGATCGTGAATTTCATCGTGATCACCAAGGGTGCCACGCGGATGGCCGAGGTCGGCGCGCGCTTTGCCCTCGACGGGATGCCCGGCAAACAGTTGGCCATCGACAGCGACATGGCCGCCGGCGCCATCGACCATGATGAGGCCAAGCGCCGCCGCGAACGCGATCAGGCCGAAACGACCTTTTTCGGCTCGCTTGATGGGGCGTCGAAATTCGTAAAGGGCGATGCGGTTGCGGGTCTGTTGATTACCCTGCTGAACATCATCATGGGGCTGATCATTGGCATTGCCCTGCATGGGATGCCGATCGGACAGGCGTTCAACACCTATGCAATCCTGACGGTTGGCGATGGTTTGGTCAGCCAGATTCCGTCGGTCATTATCTCGATCGCTTCGGCCCTGTTGTTGGCCAAGGGCGGGACCTCCGGCGCGATGAACCTTGCCCTGTTTGGTCAACTGGGTCGCTATCCGGCTGCGCTTGGGACGGTTGCCGCGCTGCTGGGTCTGTTTGGCTTGGTGCCGGGCCTGCCTTTCGTGCCGTTTTTCGGCGGTGCGGTGATCCTTGGGACCGCCGCCTTCCTGATCGACCGCAACAACCGCGCACAGGCCGACGCCGCCGCGCAGGCGCCCAAAACCATCGAAAAGCCAGAAGAAAAGCCTGTGACCATCGGCGACATGCTGGACCTTGACGATATCCATGTCGAGTTCGCCTCGGACCTCGTGTCGATGGTTCTGGATCCGATCAACGGGCTGGACAGTCGGATCGGCAACATGCGCCGCCACGTGGCGGAAACCTATGGTCTAATCCTGCCCGAAATGCGTTTGACCGATGGCGGTGCCCTGACGCCTGGCGAATATTCAATCCGCATTCAGGGCGTCGAACATGCCCGAAATACGGTGCGCCCCGACCGCGTTCTGGCCCTACACGGCGACGGATCGGTGCCCCTGCCCCCCGGCGATGACGTGAATGAACCGGTCTATGGCGCCCCTGCCCGTTGGGTCAGCGCCAGCATGCGCGATGAGCTGTCGATCAAAGGCGTTGTTGTCGTCAATCCGTCCGAGGTTTTGGCGACGCATCTTCTGGAAATCCTGCGGTCGAACTTTGACCGGCTGATGACGCTGAAATCCCTGCGCCGCATTCTGGAAGAGTTGAAATCGCTCTCCGATACCAGCCGCGCCGAGGCCAACCGCAAACTGTTGGATGAACTGATCCCCGACCGCGTGCCGATCGATATTCTTTTGGCGGTTCTGCGTCTGCTTCTTGAAGAACAGGTATCCATCCGGAACCTGCCCCTGATCCTTGAGGCGATGGCCGAAGCCCGCCATTTGCACCAAAACCCCGAGGCCCTGACCGAATATGTCCGGCAACGCATGGGACTGCAAATCATCGCGGATTACCGGCGCACAGACGGCTCAATCCCGTTGGTTCAATTGGCGCCCGATTGGGAAAAGACCTTTGTCGAATACCAGATTGAGGGGCCCAATGGCGGTGCGGAAATCGCCCTGCCGCCCGAGGTGTTTAACAAACTGGCGCAAAACGTGTCTGACAAATTGAACCAAGCGAATGAACAAGGTTCAAACCCCGCCATCGTCACTTCTAGCCTGCGCCGTCGCTATGTCCGGATGGTTCTGGCCGCCAAAGGCATCATGGCACCTGTGTTCTCGTACGAAGAAATCGGAACCCGCGCGCGACCAACCCTTGTGGGCTTGGTGCCCGCATGACCCTGCTTCAACTGTTCCAAGAGCTGGGCCTACCGATCAGCGTCACGTTCTTCATGGTCTTTTTACGCGTCGGGGCCATTGTCGCCCTGATCCCCCTGTTTGGCGAACAGTCCGTGCCCGCCCGCGTCAAACTGGGCGCGGCATTTGCGTTTAGCGTGGCCGTTTTGCCCACGGTGACGGACACCACGACCCAATACACCTTTGGAACGCTTGTGCGTACAGGCGGGATCGAGATCATGGTCGGTCTCGCGATCGGGGTGTTCTTTCGCCTGTTCATCCTGTGCCTGACCATGGCGGGTCAGTTCGCGGCACAATCAACCTCCTTGGCACAGGCGTTCGGCGCACCGGAAATCGAACCCCAACCCGCGATGTCCGGCGTCTTGATGATGGGGGGGCTGGCGTTGTTGGTGATCGCCGGCTTTCCCGCGCGGGTCATCGCGGCGCTGATGGGGTTTTATGACATGTTCCCCATCGGGGCGGGCATTACGGGCGCCGACGGCATCATGTGGGGCATTGGGATGATTTCCGACGCCTTTGGAACGGCGTTCACACTGGCGTTGCCGTTCTTGATTGCGGCGCTGCTCTATAACCTTGCGCTCGGGATCATCAACAAGGCCATGCCACAGCTGATGGTCTCCTTTGTCGGCGCGCCCGCCCTGACACTTGGCGCCTTGTTACTGTTTGCCGTGTCTGCGCCGATGATCCTGACGGTGTGGCAGGACTGGATTAATCTACGCCTGATGAACCCGTTCGGAGCCTCCGGATGAGTCAAGGCGGCGACGATCAGGAAAAGTCACACGAGCCGACACAAAAGCGGCTGGATGACGCGCGCAAAAAGGGCGAAATCCCGCGGTTTACAGACCTGACGACGGCGGCGGCCTATGCGGGTTTCACGATGACCGCAGGTCTCTTCGCCGTTGCCGCCTTTTCAACCGTTCACACCCTCGGCGCGCGCACTTTTGCACGTGCTCCGGAGCTGGCCAATGCGTTCTTTGATGGTCCATCGCATGGTCTGTCTGGCACGTATTTGACCGAGGGCGCAAAGGCCGGTCTGATCTGGATCGTCGGGCCCATGCTTTGTGTGTTGGCCGTGTTGTTGGGTACGCGGTCAATCGTGTTTGTCCCCGATAAGCTTGCCCCGAAACTGTCGCGCATCTCCCCCCTATCGAATGCCGCTCAGAAATTCGGGCGTGGGGGCCTGTTTGAATTCGCCAAAAGCGCCGTCAAACTGATGATCTACGGAACCCTTTTGGCATGGTTTGTCTGGCGCAAACTGCCCGAGATTTTGCCCCTCATGCAAATGCCAGCGCAAATCGCCCTGTCGATCAGTATGCGGATGGTTTTCGAGTTCTGTACGGTGGTTGTTGGCGTGGCCCTGTGTCTTGGGTTGATCGATGCGCTCTGGCAATACGCGGAACATCGGCGCAAGAACATGATGTCGACGCAAGAGCTCAAAGAAGAATTCAAACAATCCGAGGGCGATCCGGCGTTTAAACAACAGCGCCGCCAAAAGGGTATGGAAATCGCGCGCAACCAGATGCTGGCGGACGTTCCGGATGCGGATGTAATCATCGTGAACCCGACCCATTATGCGGTCGCTCTGAAATGGGATCCGAACGGGTTTGGCGCGCCGGTCTGTGTGGCCAAAGGCGTTGATGCAATCGCCGCACGTATTCGCGAAATTGCGGTCGAATCCGGCGTGCCGATCCACCGCGATCCCCCAACCGCCCGCGCATTGTTCGCCTCTGTCGACATCGGCGAAGAGGTTCCGCGCGACCACTATCGCGCCGTCGCGGCCGCCATCCGGTTCGCCCAGAAAATCCGCGCGCAGGCCCAGACATGAGGCACCCACCCAAAATCGATCCGCGCCTGATTAAGGTCGCACAAATGGTCAAAGACCGGGACATGGCCGCGCTGGCCAAGATCACGACGCGACAGCGTGAGATTAAAACGGCAATCGCCAGTCTGGACAGCGCGCGCGATCGGCTGGACCAATCCACAGACAATTTCGCCCAGATTTCTGCACATCACCAATGGCTAAACCAAAAATGCCGCGCCCTTTCGATTGAGGCGGCGCAACTGACCGCGCAATCGCAAACGGCCAAGGCCACCGCCGCGCGGGCAGTGGGCCGTTTGGATGTTTTGGAAAAGCTGTCGGGAAAACCCTGAACGCGGTTCAGGTGTCCTGCCTCACGATGTCGATGATCAGGACATCATGCACCTGATCACCCAGCACGGTTTTCGCCACCTCGCCCAGCGCCTTGCGTAAGGAGTCCATGTGGCTGGCGGCGGTAAAGGTGCCGCTGAACCCACCGATATTGGCGTGATCGAACATCTGTTTCAGAAAGGCATCGCGCAGTTTGGGTTCCAGTTGATAGACGATTTCGCGCGACCCTTGGCTGACCTCAAGGCTGACCGACAAAACGACCAGAGACGCGACACGACCGTCCTCGACCACGGGCACGACAAACTGGTTGTTCAGTTTGACAAACTCAACCGGTTCTTTCTCTTTAGGTTCGACATGTGCCTCGGGATCGATTTCGGGCGCGGGGCGCAGGGCAACCCCCGCGCCCACCCCGCCGGCCAAGCCAAAAACCGCAAGAATGATCGGCAAAAGCTTTTTCATCACGACCCCCTAGAACGGCAACAGGATATCGGTGATCTGTTGACCATAACGGGGCTGTTGCACATCGGTGATCTGACCGCGCCCACCATAGGAAATCCGCGCCGAGGCGATCTTGTCATATGTCACCTCATTCTGGCGCGAAACGTCCTCGGGACGGACATATCCGGTCACCAGTAATTCGCGGATTTCAAAATTCACCCGCACCTCTTGCGACCCTTCGATCCGCAAAATGCCGTTGTCCAACACGGCCGTCACCGTCGCCGCGACCCGTAGGGTCAGCTTTTCGTTGCGCCGCACGGACCCGTCCCCGCCGGATGAACTGGTCGAGTTTGTCGAAACCGCGCTATCCAGACTGGCCCCGTCGGGGAGCTCTTCGTTCAGGCGCTCAGGAATGCCAAAGAACCCCGGGATCGACAGGTTTTCACTGCCGCTGCGGGACCGTTCGGATGAGTTTGATATCTCGGCACCCTCGTCGATTTCGATCACGACGGTCAGGATATCACCCATTCGTTCGGCGCGCCGATCGCCAAGCAAAGACGACCGCCCCCCCGACCACAGGGACGCGCGATTGACGTCGCGCGGCGAGGTCGGAACCTCTTCGACGGGGGCGGACATGGCGTAATGCGCATTGGTGCCAAAGGTCGGGGTGAATTCGGGTTCCTGCCCGACATCGCCCAACCGCGAACAGGCCGAGACCAACCCCAAGGCCATGCATAAAATCAAGGTGCTGCGCATGGTTACAAATTCCCTTTGACTAAAATCTCGCCGTTTTCGGCCACGGTGCCCAACAACGTGTTGCGCGATCCCAAATTCATGACGCGGATGACCTGACCCGGTGTGCCCTGCTCCAGCGTGCGACCCTCGGCCGTCAGGTTCAAACCACCGCTCTGATAGCGCAGGGTGACAATCGCGTTGCGCTCAACCTTCATCGTGGGTTGCACGTCCGCCGGTCCAATCGGGCGCCCCGCGTGGATCTGCCCGCGGGTCTTTTGTCCGACGGCCAAGTGCGGATCGCTGAACGTGCCCAGAACATCGCCCGGCGCGACGGCCAGATCGGTTGCCGCGATCACCTGTCCGTCCAACAAGGTGCGCGCGGCGATCACCGTCTCCGCATTGGCCGCGCCAGACAGCACTAGGGTTATGAGGGCAAAACGGATCATCGGATTTGCGTCGTCGCGCCCAGCATCTGATCGGCGGCCGACAAGACCTTGGCGTTCAGCTCATACCCGCGCTGGGCCTCGATCAATTCCGTGACCTCAAGCACGGCGTCGACGGAACTGTTTTCTAGATAGCCCTGCCGCACGGTACCTAGACCGTCCTGACCCGGTGCCGCTACATTCGCCGGACCCGACGACGCAGTTTCGGTGAACAGGTTGGACCCGATTGCCTCTAGCCCCTTTTCATTGGAAAAACTGGCCAGTGTGAAGCTACCCAATAACTCGGGCTGCACACGGTCGCTAAAATATGCGTAGACCTCGCCATCGGCATTGATCGACAGGCTGCGCGCGTCATCGGGGATGGTGATGTCGGGCACGACGGGATAGCCGTCCGAGGTGACGATCTGCCCCTCGCCCGACCGTTTCAGGGACCCATCGCGGGTATAGGCCGACAAGCCGGACGGCAGGGTCACCTCAAGATACCCACGCCCCTCAATCGCGATGTCGAGGTCGCCGCCAGTCTGGGCCAAAGACCCTTGGGACAGGTTCACGGACACCGCCGCGGCCCGTACACCGAGACCCAGTTGCACACCGGTCGGCAGGGTCGAACCGTCAACGGCGTTGATCGTGCCCGCGCGGGTCACCTGTTGATAGTGCAAATCCGCGAATTCGGCGCGGCGAGCGTTATAGCCCGTGGTGTTCATGTTGGCCAAGTTGTTGGAAATCACCTCGACCCGCGTTTGCTGGGCGCTCATTCCGGTGGCGGCGATGCTTAGGGCACGCATGTGGATGTTCCTTTCTATTGACCAAGGGTGCGCAGGGCGTCGCGGATGCGTTCGTCTTCACGCTCCATCAGGCCCTGACCCATTTCATAGGCGCGCTGCACTTCGATCATGCGCGCGATTTGGGCGACGGGATCGACGTTCGAGGATTCCAGAAATCCCTGAACTGTTTGCGCGTCTTCAACCGGCTCTAACTCACCTGAAAACGTGAAAGACGACCCTTGGTGACGGGTCAGGTTCTCGGGCGACGTAGGCTGGTAGATCCCGACGCGAGCGATCTGGCGACCATCGGCGGACAGAACGCCGTCCGCACCCAGAGAGATTTGCGCCGCGCCAGCGGGCAGTGCGATAGGTGCCCCGCCATTGTCCAGCAGTTGCGCACCGTCTGCGGTGACGACCTGCCCCTCGGCATCCGCGTGGAACGCACCGTTGCGGGTCAGCAACTGTTGCTCGCCCGACTGGATCAGGAAAAACCCCAGCCCCTCAATCGCGAAATCCAGCGTCCCGCGCGTTTGGGACAAGGCACCTTGGGTAAAATCCGTCTTGCGGGCATTACCACGCGCCATCGACAGGGCCTCTTGGCCGTCAAGCGCGCGCAGGTGTTCGGAAAATACCATGCCCTCGGCCTTGTACCCCGTGCTTGCCATATTCGCGATGTTTTGGGCGACGATGTCCAACTCTTTGGTCAGGCCGGCCTGACGTGAAATCGTGGCGTAGATTGCGTTTTCCATGGCCTAGATCCCCGCAATCAACGGCACGAGGCGCGTGGTGAAAAACGCGCTCAGGGATTGGGTCATAAAGCTCATCGAGACCCAGAACACCGCCAGCATCGCGATCAGTTTCGGCACGAACGTCAGGGTCATTTCCTGAACCGACGTCAGGGCCTGAAACAGGCCGATCATCACGCCGACGATCAGGGCGACCAATAACAGCGGAGCCGAGATTTTCGCGGCCAGCACCAATGCCTCGCGCAGTGTGTCAAAGAACATCGCCTGTTTCATGATCACACCGGCATCCGCAGGATTTCCTGATAGGCCTCAACCACCTTGTTCCGGATGGTCACGGCCGTTTCCACGGCCAATTCGGTCTGCGCCAATGCCTGCACAAGGGCCTGCGGATCGGCCCCGTTGGTCAGGCTGGCCTGTGCGGCGCGTTCGCCCTGCTCCATCGTTTTGGCAAAGCTATCGACCGCACCCATAACCGCATTTCCTGCAGAGTTAGGGTCTGGTTTGGTGGCGGGCTTCGCTGCGGCGTATCCTTGGGCCGCAAATTGTGTCGCGCGGATATCCATTCTGGCCTCCGTTAGCGTTTCAACAGATCAAGCAGCGACGCCTTCATCTGTCGCGCGTGATCAAACATTTTAAGGTTGGCTTCGTAACTGCGCTGCGCCTCGCGGGCGTCAGCGATTTCCACGATCAGGTTGACGTTCGATCCCTGATAATACCCGTCGCCATCGGCCATCGGGTGGGCCGGATCATACACACGTTCCAGTGCGGTTTGATCCAGCATCGTGTCTCCGGCGGCGACCTCTCCGGTCGGACGGCCCGCCTGATAGACCTGTTCGAACGCGGACAGTTTCCGGTGATACCCCGGCGTATCCGCGTTCGCGATGTTTTCCGACACATGACGCAGGCGATCTGTCTGCGCGCTCATCCCGCTGGTCGACAGGGACTGGATTTTAGCCAACAGGTCCATGATCACCGCCCCAAACTGCTTTTGAGGATGTTCAGAGCCGATTTATAAACCCCGACCGCCATGTCGAATTGGCCCCGCGTTTGGGCGGCCTTCATCATTTCTGTTTCCAGAGACACGGTATTCCCGTTTGGCGATGTCATCCCGTCGCTGAGGATGGTTTCGGTGGCCGCGCCCATGGATGTGGGTTGCAAATGCCCTGTACGCGTGTGGCGCATCGGCGTGTCATAGTCCGCCATCATATCGGCAAATGGCGCCACGTCCTGTCCCCGATATCCGGGGGTATCTGCGTTCGCGATATTTTGCGCGATCAACGCCTGTCGACGGCTCGCATGTTCGGCGGCCCCGGCGGCGGTTTTAAAGATATCTAGTGTCTCGAACATCGGAATTCTTCCTCATGTGCAAGAAAGGCTTAACCCTGATTCCTTTAAGAAAGAGTTGTCATGAATGAAAAAGGATCCCCCATGCAGGATGACGATCTTCGCGCGTTGCGCCGTGGGCTTACGGGCTTGACCCGCGCCGCCCCCGTGGGCCGTGTTCAGGCGATTTCAGGCAGTTTAGTCTCTATTTCTGGCCTGTCCGGCGACGTCCATGTTGGCGACTTCGTGTCGATTGGGGATCGGTTGGCCGAGGTTTGTGCGATTGACCAGACGGCCGTTCATGTCGTCCCCGAAGGCGGGTGTGAGGGTATGGGCATCCAGGCCCCCGTGGTCGTTACCGGTGCCCCGATGTTAACCCCATCCAATTCGTGGCTGGGCCGTGTGATCGATCCGTTGGGCCGGCCATTGGACGGTCGTCCTTTGGGGCGGGGCGGGGCCGAAATACCGGTCCACGCCCCCCCGCCACCCGCCACACAGCGGCGCGGCTTTGGCGCGCGGTTTGAAACCTCGCTCTCTGTGTTCAACACGTTCCTGCCCATCGTACGCGGCCAACGTGTCGGCCTGTTCGCGGGATCGGGTGTGGGGAAATCGACGCTGATGGGCGCCTTGGCAGGGTCCATTCCCGCGGACGTTACCATCGTTGCACTAATCGGCGAACGCGGGCGTGAGGTCGGGGATTTCATCCACCGCGTTTTGGGTCCCGAGGCCATGAAAACCACCGTCGTCATCGCGGCAACGTCCGATCAATCGGCGATGATGCGCCGCATGGCCGCCTATTCGGCCATGTCCGTGGCCGAGTATTTCCGCGATCAGGGCGCACAGGTCGTCTATTTCGCGGATTCAGTCACCCGTCTGGCCGAGGCGCATCGCGAGGTCGCCCTTTCCCTTGGCGAGGCCGCGTCGATGAACGGTTTTCCCCCATCGACCAATCAGGCAATCACGCGCCTTGCCGAACGGGCGGGACCGGGCGCAGGTGAGTCTGGCGACATCACCGCGATCTTTAGCGTTCTGGTCGCGGGCTCGGACATGGAAGGCCCCGTTGCCGATATCCTGCGCGGGGTTCTGGACGGGCATGTAGTCTTGGATCGCGAAATTGCCGAGCGCGGGCGCTATCCCGCCATCGACGTGTTGCGGTCCGTATCGCGCAGCCTGCCCCACGCCGCTACAGATGATGAGAACAAGGTTTTGGCGATCGGACGGCGGATGCTCGGCGCCTATGAACGATCCAAACTGATGATTCAGGCAGGTTTGTATGAGGCGGGAACCGACCCCGAAACCGACGCCGCGATCAAGGCCTATCCCCACATCGACAACTTTCTGACCGGCGATCAGGACAATTCAGTCCAAGAAAGCTTCTCCGGCCTAATGCGCTGTTTTCAGAAACGTTAGAAACTGTTTTGCAGCAGGGTCAGGGCCGTTTGTGCGGGGGAATAGCCCGTCACGCCACCCGCGATTTGTTGCCTGACAAGAAAACGACGGATCAGGTCCTCTTGGACATCCGGTTGCGCGATTTCCGAAATCTCGTCCGTGCCCAACGCGCGTTGTGCCTTGTCGCGAAAGACCTCAAGCTGTTTGTCGAGGTCAAGCGAGGCAAAGCTGCTTGGCAGGCCCAGCGCGGATTCGAAAACCCTGCGCAAGGGTTCGGATCCCATGACCTGAAACCACTTGGTGGTGTCCGATCCACTGCCCTCGGCAATGTCGGGCAGTTCGCGCAGCGCATTCAGGGCCAGACGCATATCATCGTCTTGCTCACCAATCGCGATTTCGAATTGGCGCGTCTGGTATTGGCCAATGATCTCATCGGGAAATTCGGACAGCCGTGTGCGCGCGGTCGAGAAATCCCCAAACCCGAAGGCTTGGGAAAACTCCAGATATCGTTTGTCGGCCAATCGATTGGCCAAGGCGCCGGTCTCAAGCGTGCCGTCCTCTAGGACCTTTTGGATGAAATACCGGTTGTTGATGTCATCATCCAACCCGAACGCCCCAAGGGCGACGCCAAGCAACCGGCGGTCAGAGACCAGTTCCTCGGCCGTTGTGACATCACCGATGTGTTCGCGAAAGTACTCCGCATCGCGCGCCAACTGGGGGCTTTGGTTGAACGCCGCCTGTTGCGTGTCCTTGGTGCGGGACAGAAACGCCCATCCCGCAACACCCCCGATTGGTACGACGGGCTGAAACATCAGGAATGCGCCGCCAAGAGACGGGCCTCACGCGGGAGCAAACCGCGCATTTCCTTCAGCGCCTGATAGTGCTTGTTATCAAGGACATGCGACGTCGCCTTGGCGAGGATCGAGCGGCTGTCGCGATCGCTTAGGACCTGACTAAGCTGTTCGATTCCGCGCAACAATTGCATCTTGGCCTCATCGGGATCGGCATCACCCGACAGTACCAACTGTGCAATGTAGCAAACACGGCGCACGGGCGTGTTGACCTCTTCGGGATGGATCGCGTCGCGCAGGCGAAGGATGTTGGCCTCGGGCGAGACGATGTTCAGACGCGCGCGGCGATCCCCGTTTTCGATGACGGCACCGTTGACCAGAACGCGCTCTTTCGGGCCAAGCTTCAGAACAAGACCGGTCATGGGCGCACCTCGGCGGTGGGGGCCAGACCCTGCATTACGGCGGTGTTAATATCGATCAGGACATCGGCGCTTTCGTCACCAGAGAGGACCTTTTTGGATTGCTGCATGGTGAATTCGGCCAGATAGAACAAGCGTGCCCGCAGGTTTGTGGGCAAACCGTTCTCATCGCCGGCCAAGTCGGCGGCAAGGGTGCTCCACAACACGCGGTTGTCGTGCAATGCGGCGGCGAGGGCGGCAAATCCGGCGCGACCCTCATCGTGGGCGGCGCGTAGACGCGCGGTCACGCGGGCAAACACATCGTATTCGACGGAACGGGGGGGACGTACAGCGGCGCTTTGGCGGCTGGAATAGGCCGTTTGGGCCAAGAGATGGGCGTTCATCGGGGGGTCTCTTTCTAAAACCTCAGGGCGTATCGAGGGGGTCGGGCCCACGCGGGGCCCGACCGTATCGATTAACGGAACAGCGACAGGATGTTCTGCGGCGACTGGTTCGCAATCGACAGGGCCTGCGTGCCAAGCTGTTGCTGAACCTGCAGGGCCTGAAGACGTGCCGAGGCCTCTTCCATATCGGCGTCCACAAGCGACCCGATCCCCGACTTCAACGCGTCTGTCAGTTTGCCGATGAAATCGCTCTGGGTTTCGATGCGACCCTCGGCCGAACCAAAGGCAGCCGCGGCATCAATCGAGGTGTCGATCAGCGTCTCGATGTTGGCAAGCGCCGCCTCGGCACCCGCATCTGTGGTTACGTCGATCGAGGACAGACCGAACAGACCGCCCGACGCCTCACCACCGGCAGCACCGGCACGGGCCAGAGACACCGCGCTGGACCCGCTGTTGTCGATGGACAGCTGCCATGCGCCGTTCGAATCCTGTCCCACCTGTGTGGTCACACCATCAATGCCACCGCCGTCGATTGCGGCCTTTAGACCGCGCGCAACGTCCTCGAATGTCTCACCTTTGCCGGCGACATAGGTGTAGGCCGTGCCGCCCGCAGTCACCTGATAGCCGTCGCCCTCATTCACAGCTGCCGTAGCACTGAACGTCAGGGTTTCAGCGCGCGCGCCGATCGACGTTGCGGATTGCGTGATGCCGGTTGTTGCGCCGTTTTTCAGGGCCGAAACATCGACATCCTCAAAACTGCGGGTCGAGGTCAGGGTGATCGTATCGGTACTGACCGATGCCGTAACGCCCGAAATGCCCAATGCGTTGATCGCACTGGTGATCGTCGCGGCGGCTGCGTCTTGGTTGCCGGACAGGTCGCTCGCCCCAAAGTTCAGGGTCGCACCCCCGATGTTCAACTCAAACGAGTCACCCGAAAAATCGGTATCAGCCGCGAGCTGAATCGTCACCGTGTTGCCCGCGTTCGTTGCCGATGAGGCCGACAGCGTCGCGTTAGCCGACAGGTCGGTTCCGGTGCCGTAAGTACCCGCGCTGGTCGACAGGTCTTGACGATCCACGTTAATCGACGAGGCGCGCACGTCCCCGTTGCTGGACCGGTCAAGGGACGACAGGACCTCAACCGCATCGGTCCCTTCGACAAGGTTCAGACCGTTGAACTGGGCCGCGCCGACAACCGACGTGATCTGATCGCGCAGGGCGTTGATGTCCGTCTGGATCTTTTCGCGATCGACGTTTTCCTCTTGGCTGGCGACGACCTTGCCTTTGATCTCGGTCAGCAGGTCCGACACGGTTTCGGCCGCCTGACGGGCCACAGCAACGGTCGATTCCCCCAGAGAGAGGCTCTCGGAAATGGCCTGAAACCCGTTCACGTCGGATTCCATCACCTTGGAAATCGCCCAAACGGCCGAGTTGTCCTTGGCGCTGGCGACCGATTTACCGGTCGAGATTTCGTTCTGGGTCATGCTGAGGTTCGAGTTGATGCTCTTCAACGTCTGAAGAGCAACCATCGCAGAGTTGTTGGTCAGGATACTGGACATGAAATTCAATCCTATTCTCTTTGGGCCTTCCGCCCGGTGAGCGCCGGAAACCGGCATAAGGGGTCTTCACCCATGCGGTGCCGTCCGTATCGATCCGAACCGCGCCACCCCGTTTCGGGATGCAGGGCCAGATTTGTCGCCAACTCCTAAGAACTTCCTAAACCCAATCTGAAAAACCATTCATGTTTTAGACAAATGCCTCAGGCCCGACGCTCAACCACCGTCGCACTTGGTCCGATTCCCCGTGCGCGCCCGTCGGCGCCATAAGTCGTCAGGTTGCGGTGCCCATGACGGGCCTGTGCCAACTGTCGCCGCGCCATAGTCAGCCCGTTCATCGCCGCCTGAAACAGTCTCTGATTCCGCGCCAAAAGTGGTTGTACCTCTTGCGCCTGAGATCCTGAAAGAGTGCGGATATGCACGTTCAGAGACTCTTTTAATGGGGCCAGTCGCGCGATTCCTTGCAGATCGCCAGCCATCAAAAACCGATGTTCTTGATCAATCAGGTCCAACAGTTCGTCATACATTTCCGGTGTCATCTCATGCCCCTTTCAGTGCGTTAAACAGGTGCTCGGCCAGACCCAGACCACCGCTTTCGGCCATGGTTTTCGCCTGAGCCTCACGCAGAAAAGACGCGAAATGCTCTTCCCCTGCGCCACCGCCAAACCCCTCGGGCGCATCGCCGAAACCGGCGGATTTCAACATCTCGGCAAGAAAAGCCGACTCAAGCTGCACCGCAGCCTGTTTCAGCTTGGCATCGGTGGGCGATAGGGCCCCCGTCACATCGTTCATTGGCGAAATCATACGCTTTCCTACAATTTGAACTGATTTCCCCCGTATGACGCAGATCGGTAAAGAAACCGGTAACTTTGATCCGCCTAAAAACAGGAGACACGACAGATAGGCGGGACAGAATGTCCAACATCATGATGGTAATAGTGGCCGAAATGCTGGCCGCGCACAGGGCCAAGATACCTGCCGACGAGGTGCCTGTTGAGGGCGATGAAGGCGTGCTCGACGCGCTTGAGGCCGAGGCCGAAGAGACCTTTGCGGCCGTATTGGCCGAAGACTCTGCCGCGAACGTCGAAGCGCCTGAAAATGTCGTCCTACCTCTCGTCTCCGAGGACCAACGGCGCGAACCGCAGGTCAAGAACCTCGTGGAACAAGCACCCGTCCGCGCGGATAACCGAACCGTCCCCACCACACCACGCATTCCGTTTGAGGCCGCAGAACTCCCGAAAACTCCGGCACCAAAGGACGCGGTTGAGACGGATTCCATTGAGACAAGTTTCGAGACTATTTCGCCAGAAAATGTAAATCCTATGGCCAAGGGTGAGGCTGGTCCGCCTCGGATACAAACGACCAACGGGCCAAGCACGGATCTGCCCACCGCAGAAACGGTACCGCCGATTACAAGGCACGTCACCATAACGGATGCAACACCGCACGCCGCGGCTACTGAACTCCCCGAGCACACGATCGAAACGCCGACCGCCGAAACCGTGCCTACACAAGAACAACCCATCTTGGCAGAAGCACCGACGTTGCCGCGCGCCGTCGACCCAATACCCGTCGAGGCGAAACCGCGCAATCTGCCGCCTGAAAGGTCAGAAAGCGCCGCGCCTATCGCGCAGCCGGTACAGGTCAACGACGCAGGCGAACGCGTTGATGTCCCCGCTGAACCTCCGCAGGACACAGCCGTCACAGGCGGAAAGCAAAGTACGGAGGTAACAGATATCGAAATGCGGGGGATGGAGGCCTTGCAAATCGTGATCAGTGATCCGACCACAGCCGCCGACGCCGCACAAAACGTGCCCCCACCCGAGGTGGCAAAGCACAGCCAGACGCAACCGGACGTGTCCGATAGCGATCCGATCCCCGCGCAGGTGCCTCAAACGGATGAACCTGATTTGGACACATGGGTTACGGCCTCACAACCGACCGCGCCCCCCGCGTCAAAGCCGAGTGCGGACTTCGTTCCTGTTTCGCCCGAAACTGATCCACGTCAATCTACACCCATAGCGGACGATCCTCGGAACGGCATGGACACTCAAGCGCCAGCTGCCGTCTCGACGGATAGCGCGCCAAACCCATCAACCCTTCCCTCAGCGCCGCCAAGCACGGCCCAGACACCAACGCCCAACGCCACCGCCCCAACCGCCGTTGACCTGCCACAGGTCGACAACTCCGGCCCGACGACCTCGGCTACGCCGCCAGTGCAGACCGAGCGCGATGTGCCGCCCGTGGCACAGCAGATCGCGATTGCCGTGTCGAAATCCGAGGGCGGTACAATCGAGCTTGCCCTGCGGCCCGTTGAGCTTGGCGAGACACAGATCAGCATGGAATTCGAGGCCGAGCGTCTGGTCGTCACGGTCGCGACCGAGCGGTCAGAAACACAGGATTTGATGCGGCGACAGATTGATGATCTGGCCCGTGAATTCCGCGACCTTGGCTACCGCGATGTTTCGTTCCGGTTTGAACAACAGACCGGCCAACAGGGACAGTCGCGACAGGCGCAAGGCGAAACACAAAACGCAAATCATGCTGAAATAGAGCCTGGTTTGCCTCCCGAAACACCCGCACCGCGGCCGACCTATGTGTCTGGGCGGTTGGACATCAGATTGTAGAGGCCCCAATGGAAGTGACCAGCACAACCACCGCGCAAACGGCAACGACCACCAGTTCGACCGACGACAGCGTCATCAGTTCCGATTTCGAAACCTTCCTCGTGATGCTGACCACGCAGTTGGAAAATCAGGACCCCCTGAACCCCGTGGATTCGGCGGATTTCGCGGTCCAACTGGCGACATTCTCGGGCGTGGAACAGCAGGTTCAGACGAACGATCTGTTGGCTGAACTCAGCGCGCAACTGACGACCAGCGGCCTGTCGGATTATGCGGCGTGGGTCGGCAAGGACGCACTTGTCACCGCACCCGCGTATTTCGATGGCGCTCCGGTCACGTTGATCCCCGACATCGACACGTTGGCCGATGCGGCGGAATTGATCGTGACAGACGCCAACGGCACCGAGGTACAGCGCGTTTCGATCGCCGCGAATACGGATGTGTTGGAATGGGCGGGGACCACGGCAGCGGGCGACCCGATGCCAGACGGGTACTATAACTTCTCGGTCATCAGCTATTCCGAGGGCAATGTCCTGAACACAACGACGGCAGAACACTACGCAACGGTTACAGAGACGCGGATCGACGACGGAACCGTGAAAATCGTTCTGTCCGGCGGGGTCGCCCTGCCCGCAACCGACGTCAGCGGGCTGCGGGAATAGGGTCTAGTGCAGGGTCAATAGGGGCACGGCAACGCCAACACCCACCCCGATCACCAGCCACAGGGCGGGATGGCGGGTCCACCGAGATTGCGGGCGGGCGGGCGTCTGCGACTGACGGACCAGTGCGGTTTCCGCCATCTTCGGTAGTTTGGGCCCGAACCGGCCAAGCACCCGAACGGTTTTGACCAGATCCCGCATGAACGCCTTGGGCCCCACGTTTTCCGCGATATAGCGTTCTACGATGGGCTTGGCGACTTCCCAGATGTTGATGTGGGAATCGAGCGAGCGCGCAACGCCCTCAACCACCACCATGGTGCGTTGCAGCAGGATCAGCTCGGTGCGGGTTTCCATACCGAAGCGTTCCGTCACCTCAAACAGGTGGCTCAACAGGCGCGCCATCGAAATATGGGTCGCATCCATACCGAAAATCGGGTCGCCGACGGCACGCAAGGCACGGGCGAAATCGTCAACGTCTTGGTCCGAGGGGACATAACCTGCCTCAAAATGGACCTCGGCGACGCGGTGGTAATCCTTGCGGATAAACCCGAACAGGATCTCGGCATAGACCCGACGCGTGTATTCGTCGATCCGGCCCATGATCCCGAAGTCATAGCAGATGATATCACCATTCTCGGCGACCTTCAGGTTGCCCTGATGCATATCCGCGTGGAAAAACCCGTCGCGCAGCGCGTGTTGCAGGAACAGCTCCAGAACCCGCGTGCCGATGGCAACGGTGTCCAGACCGGCAGCTTTGATCGCGTCGACATCACCCATCGGGATGCCCTCGGCCCAACCCAGCGTCATCACCCGACGCGCACTGTACCCCCACATGGGCGCGGGAACGACGAAACCGTCATCCTCGGCGGTATTGGCCACGAATTCGGACGCCGAAGAGGCCTCTAGCCGCAGGTCCAATTCGCCATGCACGACGCCCTCAAAATGGGCGATGACATCGGTCGGACGCAGACGCCGCGACGCGGGCGCGACCAGTTCGATCATCCGCGCAGCAAGGTAGAACGCGTCGATGTCCTTTTGGAACGCGCGGTCGATCCCGGGGCGCAGAACCTTGACCGCGACCTCTTGGCCTGTTTCGGCCAGAACGGCCTTGTGCACCTGCGCGATGGACGCGGCGGCGACCGGTTCGCTGAACTCCGAGAACATCTCGTCCAGCGGTCGATCCAGTTCCTCTTCGATCGCGGCTTTGGCGACATCGCGCGAAAACGGCGGCAATTGATCCTGCAGAACGCGCAGTTGCACGGCCAGATCTTCGCCCACGATATCGGGGCGCGTCGACAGGATTTGACCGAACTTGATATAGGCCGGGCCCAGCGCAGTCAGGGCACGGGTCGCAGGCGGCAGCGTTTCGTCGCCCTTATAGCCCAGCCATTTGAACGGCCATGCCAAGACACGGGCCAGCACCCGCAACTGGCGCGGGGCCTCCATCGCCTCAAGCACGACACCCATCGCGCCGGTACGTTCCATCGTGGCGCCGGTGCGGATCAACCGCCAGATATTATGAGGACCGCGCACGTTAGATTTTCCATCCCGAATGCAGGGCGGCAATGCCCATGGACAGGTTGCGGTATTTGACCATGTCAAAACCGGCGGTGCGGATCATCGAGGCAAAGGTTTCCTGATCGGGGAACTTGCGGATCGATTCCACCAGATACTGATAGCTGTCGCGGTCATTCGCGATGGCCTTGCCCATGGCGGGGATCACGTTGAACGAATAGCGGTCATAGGCCCATTGCAGCGCGGGGTTCGGCAGTTGGCTGAACTCCAGCACCATCAGACGCCCACCGGGGCGCAGGACGCGATAGGCCTCGGACAGGGCGTCTTGGACACGGGTCACGTTCCGGATGCCGAACGAGATCGTATAGACGTCGAACGTGTTGTCCTCGAACGGCAGGGCCATTGCATCACCGACGACCCAGTTCAGGTGATCGGCCTGCTGTTCGGCCTCGGCGCGTTGACGACCGGCGACCAGCATGGACTCGGTCATGTCCAGAACAACCGCATTCGCACCGGGAGCGCGTTTCAGGAACCGGAACGAAATGTCGCCCGTGCCGCCCGCCACGTCCAGCAGACGCTGATGGGGTTGCGGCGCCAGCCAGTCCATCATCGCATCCTTCCACACGCGGTGGATGCCGACGGACATGACGTCGTTCATAATGTCGTAACGGGATGCCACGCTGGTAAAGACGCCATGAACCATGCCCGCCTTTTGATCCTCGGCCACATCTTGAAAGCCGAAGTGGGTGATTTTATCGCCTGTGTCGCTCATCGGACCCTTGCCGTCTGTCGAAACTCACCTCCTTATAGACAGCCGGACAGCCGTTACAATGCAACAGGAGCGCGCAATGCCCGAATTACCCGAGGTCGAGACAGTCCGTCGCGGTCTGGTGCCCAGTATGGAGGGTGCCGTGATCCAAACCGCGCATGTGAACCGCCCCGATCTGCGCTGGCCCTTTCCCGAACGGATGGCCGAACGCCTGACGGGCCAACGAATCCTGCGTCTTGGACGGCGTTCAAAATACATTCTGGCGGATCTGGGGTCGGGCGAAACGTTGATCATCCACCTTGGGATGTCGGGCCGGATGACAGTGTCGGGCGACCCATTGGGACAGTTTGTCCATGACCACCCGCCTGCGGCCAAGCACGACCATGTGATATTCGACATGGAGAACGGCGCGCGGGTGACGTTCAACGATGCGCGTCGGTTCGGGGCGATGGACCTGTGTGCGACCGAGACGGTCGAGGCGCACCCACTGTTGGCGAAACTGGGGCCGGAACCCTTGGGCAACCGGTTTGACGGCGCGTATCTGCATGACCGGTTCGCAGGCAAAAAGACGCCGGTGAAATCGGCCCTGCTGGATCAACGGATCGTGGCGGGTCTGGGCAATATCTATGTGTGTGAGGCGTTGCATCGCTCGGGAATCGCCCCCACGCGCCATGCGGGCAAGATTTCCGCAAAACGTGCCGCAACGTTAGTTTCCGACATCCGCGATGTTTTGGCCGAGGCAATTGAATCGGGGGGATCATCCCTGCGCGATCACCGGCAGGCGGATGGCGAATTGGGTTATTTCCAACATAATTTCCGCGCCTATGGCCGCGAAAATCAGCCCTGCCCAACCCCCGATTGCACCGGCACGATTCAGCGAATCGTCCAATCGGGGCGGTCCACTTTCTTTTGTCCGCAATGCCAAAGATAACTTGAAAGGCTGTTTCAGACTGGTAATGAAACGTGATCGGACATCATCGGAGGTACGCCTTTCATGGCTTACAAGACGCTAATCGTCGAAATCGAAGAGCACGTCTGCTTGATTAAACTGCACCGCCCTGACGCGCTGAATGCATTGAACATGCAGCTGATGGGGGAACTGGCCGATGCGATCCGCCAAGCCAGCGAAAACGACAAGGTACGCTGTATCCTGTTGACCGGCTCGGAAAAGGCATTCGCCGCCGGGGCCGACATCAAGGAGATGAGCGAGAAGACCTTTGTCGACGTATTCGGCAATGACTTTTTCACCCCTGAAACCGAAGATTTCCTGCGTTGCCGCAAGCCGATCATCGCCGCTGTGGCGGGCTATGCGCTGGGCGGGGGCTGTGAGTTGGCCATGATGTGTGACTTCATCATTGCGGCCGACAACGCCAAATTCGGTCAGCCGGAAATCAACCTCGGCGTGGTTGCCGGTATCGGCGGCACGCAACGTCTGACCCGTTCGGTCGGCAAAGCCAAGGCGATGGACATGCACCTGACCGGCCGCTTTATGGATGCCGCCGAGGCCGAGCGCGCCGGTCTGGTCAGCCGCGTCGTCCCTGCCAAAAAGCTGATGGAAGAGGCGATGGGCGCGGCCCAGAAGATCGCCGAGAAATCCATGCTGACGGCAATGGCAGTCAAAGAAGCGGTCAACCGCAGCTATGAAACCACGCTGCGCGAGGGCCTGCTGTTTGAACGCCGTCTGTTCCACTCGCTGTTTGCGACCGAGGACCAGAAAGAGGGCATGTCGGCCTTCCTTGAAAAACGCGAACCCCAGTTCCGCGACAAGTAACAAACACCGCGGTGCCGGTTAGGGGTTTCTTTCCGGCACCGTTTGGCATATACGCCGCCCCTACATGCGCGTGAGGCCCGCTCTGGCCAGAATCAGCCGGTTCATAAAACCCGGTTCGGGTCTGCCTGCGCTCTTGGTATTTTTTGACCCGAAGAATGGGAACAGACACATGGCTAATTCGCCTCAAGCAAAAAAACGCGCTCGTCAGAACGAACGCCGTTACGCCGTAAACAAAGCACGTCGTTCGCGCATCCGCACCTACCTGCGTAAAGTTGAAGAAGCGATCGCATCGGGCGATCAGGCTGCTGCTCAGGCCGCTCTGCGTGCTGCGCAGCCCGAGATCATGCGCGGCGTGACCAAAGGTATCCTGCACAAGAACACCGCGTCGCGCAAAGTGTCGCGTCTGTCGGCCCGCGTCAAAGCACTGGGCGCTTAATCGACCGACAATCACGAAAGTCGTGATTCTAGACTTTTGAGGGTGACCCTGGAAACGGGGTCACCCTTTTTCAATTTTGAATCTGTGTTGCAAAATTTCCCCCATTTTATGCGCTTCCAAAGGGTTGCGTGGATTCGTTCCGACAAAGACTGCGTCAAGCGCGAAGTTCGGTTGCTTGGCCCTCTGTGAGGTTGCTAATTTCAGTCCTGCGATTCACATCGTCTTGGGGGGACATGGCGTTGGTCGCGGCGCGTATCGGGAAGGAATTCTGGCTGTTGCCTTGGCCAGAGTTTGAGAAGCGCCGCACGCAAAAATTCGGTGATCGTTCCGGATCACATCGGTTTTTTGTGCACCATCGGGAACCGGGTTCACTGGTTTCCCACGCTTTTATGTCCAATGACCGCGTCATCGCGGGAGATCTGTCGGGTATTGGTTGTTAACCAATGCCAACGGGCTTCTTTGTGCTGATGCGATGCCGTGGTGGCGGCTGACCCGGTCTATTTTGACCGGCGGGTCCCTATTTCCTTGTGAAACGCCATACGCGTGGTTTGTCGTCTTTCGGACAGGAGGGGCGGCATGCAGCACATCACGCATATGACGATGGGACGGCTGCCGGAGCAAAAAAAGAATGACGAATGAGACTTGGGGATTGGTATGCAACGAAATTCAGAAAACCATCGGCGAGAGTAATTTCGAGACGTGGATCAAGCCTCTGGCGCTGCGCGATTTGAACGGCGGCGTTGCAAGCTTTTCCGCACCCACCTCGTTTCTGGGGGATTGGGTCTCGCGCAATTTCGGCGACGAGATCAAACACATCCTTGCCCGAAACGGCGCACATGTAGACCGTCTGGAATTTACCGTCGGTCAGGCCCGACCGACCGCCACCTCTGCCCCTGCGGCATCGACGGCAGCGACCCCGGCGGCCCCTTCGACGGCTGTGAATCAGGACCCGACCATCGGCGCCCCGATCGATTCCCGTTTTACGTTCGACTCTTTCGTGGTCGGCAAGCCCAACGAACTGGCCCATGCCGCCGCGCGCCGCGTGGCCGAGGGTGGTCCGGTGACGTTTAACCCGCTGTTCCTTTATGGCGGCGTTGGCCTTGGCAAGACCCACCTGATGCACGCCATTGCCCAAGAACTGCGCAGCCGTCAGCCCGAGGCGCGCGTGGTCTATCTGTCGGCAGAACAGTTCATGTATCGCTTTGTCCAAGCTCTACGGGAACGCGACACCATGGGGTTCAAGGAATTGTTCCGCTCGGTCGATGTTCTGATGGTGGACGATGTTCAATTCATCGCCGGCAAGGACAGCACCCAAGAAGAATTCTTTCACACGTTCAACGCGCTGGTCGATCAGCAAAAACAGATCATCATCTCGGCAGACCGTGCCCCGGGTGAGATCAAGGATCTTGAGGATCGCATCAAAAGCCGCCTGCAATGCGGTCTTGTCGTGGACCTGCACCCGACGGATTATGAACTGCGTCTGGGTGTTCTGCAGCAAAAGGTCGATCAGTACCGCCTGCAATATCCGGGTCTGGTGATTTGCGACGGCGTTCTGGAATTCCTTGCGCACCGCATTTCGACCAACGTCCGTGTACTTGAAGGCGCACTGACGCGTCTGTTCGCCTTTGCCTCGCTGGTGGGTCGTGAAATCACGCTGGATCTGGCACAGGATTGTTTGTCCGACATCCTGCGCGCCTCCGAGCGCAAAGTGACCGTTGAGGAAATCCAGCGCCGTGTGGGCGAGCATTTCAACGTGCGCCTGTCCGATCTGGTTGGCCCGAAACGCACGCGCACCATCGCGCGCCCGCGTCAGGTGGCAATGTTCCTTGCCAAACAGATGACATCGCGGTCCCTGCCCGAGATCGGTCGCCGCTTTGGCGGGCGCGATCACACCACGGTCATGCATGCCGTCAAACGGATTGAGGCCTTGCGCGCAACGGACACGCAAATTGCCGAAGATCTGGAACTTTTGCGCCGCATGCTTGAGGCCTAGGGCCGTTTCAGACGGGCTGGCCTCTTGACGCCCCCGCGAAACAATCGGAATGTCCAGAAAATGCTTGAGCCGGAAGGGAAAACTTGTAGGTTTTCTCTCCCGGCGTCATGAGGAGCGAGGGTATGAAATTCAGCATCGAACGCGGCACGCTTTTGAAAGCGGTCGGTCAGGCGCAATCGGTTGTCGAGCGTCGGAACACCATTCCGATCCTAGCCAACGTCCTGATCGAGGCGGACGCGAATTCGGTTAGCTTTCGGGCAACGGACCTTGATATCGAGGTCGTCGACAAAACGGTCGCTCAGGTAGAGCGTCCGGGCGCGACCACGGTTTCGGCCGTCACCCTGCACGAAATTGTACGCAAACTGCCCGATGGGGCCTTGGTTGATCTGACGGATGACGGGATTTCCGGTCGTCTGACGGTTCAGGCGGGCCGGTCGAACTTTTCCTTGGCGACCCTGCCCAAGGAAGATTTCCCCGTCATGGCCTCGTCCGAATACACGGCGAACTTCTCGGCGCCCGCGCCGGTTCTGCGCCGTCTGTTCGACAAGTCGAAATTCGCGATTTCGACCGAGGAAACACGGTATTACCTGAACGGCGTTTATATGCACGTCGCCACGGGTGAGGACGGTCAGGTTCTGCGCTGTGTTGCGACGGACGGTCACCGTCTGGCCCGCATCGACGCAACCCTGCCCGAGGGTGCCGACACCATGCCCGGCGTCATTGTGCCCCGCAAAACGGTGAATGAGCTGCGCAAGCTGCTGGATGACGACGAGGTGCAGATCGCGGTTTCCGTGTCGGAAACCAAGGTGCGCTTTGCCACGCCCGAAATCACCCTGACGTCAAAGGTGATCGACGGAACCTTCCCGGATTATTCGCGCGTTATTCCGACCGGCAACACCCGCCAGTTGGAAGTCGACGCCGCCGAATTCGCCAAGGCGGTGGACCGTGTGGCCACCGTGTCCTCCGAACGGTCGCGCGCGGTCAAGCTGGCATTGGACGAGGATCGTCTAGTTCTATCCGTGAACGCGCCGGATGCCGGTGCCGCCGAAGAAGAACTGGCCGTTGCCTATGGTGATGAGCGGTTGGAAATCGGGTTCAACGCGAAATACCTGCTGGAGATCGCAAGTCAGGTGGACCGCGAAAACGCGGTGTTCCTGTTCAACTCGTCCGGCGATCCGACGTTGATGCGTGAGGGCAATGATACCTCCGCCGTTTACGTTGTCATGCCGATGCGCGTGTGATCGACGGGTGTAACGCCTTCGGCGAGAGTATTTCAGCCAAGATGAAGGGTCAGTCATGACGGGTGTTTATCTGTCTGCGCTGGCCCTTTCGCATTTCCGGTCGCACAAGCGGTGTGAGTTGGATTTGGACGGGCGACCGGTCGCGATTTACGGGCCGAACGGGGCGGGCAAGACCAATATATTAGAGGCGGTGTCATTGTTGTCACCGGGGCGCGGATTGCGTCGGGCCAGCGCCGAGGAGATGGCGCGCCGTCCCGAGAGCGTGGGCTGGCGTGTGTCCGGGGTGTTGCAGCGGCGTGGGGCCGAGCACGAGATCGACACGCGATCCGAGGGCGGCGCCTCGCGCGTGGTTCGGGTGGATGGCAAGGTCGCGCCGCAAAACGCGTTGGGTCGTTTGGTGCGTGTTGTGTGGTTGGTGCCCGTCATGGACCGGTTGTGGGTCGAGGGGGCCGAGGGGCGGCGACGGTTTCTGGACCGGATGACGCTGAGCTTTGTTCCTGATCACGGGGATGCGGTTCTGACCTATGAAAAGGCGATGCGCGAACGCAACCGGTTGTTAAAGGATCAGGTGCGCGATCCCGCGTGGTATGGCGCGTTAGAGACGCAGATGGCCAAGGCAGGGGCCGAGATCGGGGCGAACCGCCGCTTGGCCATTCGACGGGTGGTTGGGGCGCAGATGCAGGCCGAAACGGCCTTTCCCGTCGCGGAACTGGGTCTGATCGGATCGGATGGGGATGCCGCGCCCGAGGCGGAGGCGGATTTGGCGACCGCGCTGGCCGACGGGCGCGCGCGGGATTTGGCCGCTGGTCGCACATTGATCGGGCCGCATCGCGATGATCTGTCCGCCACCTATCTGGCCAAGGGGATGCCCGCGCGGGAATGTTCGACGGGCGAGCAGAAGGCGTTGTTGATCTCTCTGATCTTGGCCAACGGACGCGCGGTTGCGGCGGATGGTGAGGGCGCACCGTTGTTGTTGCTCGATGAGGTGGCGGCGCATCTGGACGGGGATCGGCGCGCGGCCCTGTATGATGAAATTTGCGCGCTGGGGGCACAGGCGTTCATGTCCGGCACGGGGCCCGAGTTGTTCACCGAACTGGGCACGCGCGCACAGGCGTTTGAATTGGACCGCGACGGGGCGGTGCATGAGGGATCAATCGGATGACGGTCACGGTTTGGGATTTGGTTTTGTACGCGGGGGCGTTGTTGGTGTTGTTCCTGACGCCTGGCCCCGTGTGGGTCGCTTTGATCGCGCGGGGCCTGTCGGGCGGGTTTCATTCGGCGTGGCCCCTTGCCCTTGGGGTCGTGATTGGCGACGTGATGTGGAGCGTTCTGGCCATTCTCGGGATCAGCTGGATCCTGTCGGTCTATGGCGGGTTTCTAGAGGCGCTGCGCTGGGTCGCGTCGGCGATGTTTCTAATCATGGGCGTGATGTTGATCCGCCATTCGGACAAATCCATTTCGCAGGACAACCGTTTGACCCGTCCGGGCATGGTGGCGGGGTTTTTGGCCGGCCTGGCGGTGATCCTTGGAAACCCCAAGGCGATCCTGTTCTACATGGGGATGTTGCCGGGCTTCTTTGACCTGTCGACCCTGCGCACGCCCGACATTCTGGCCATCGCGGGATTGTCGGCCATCGTGCCCCTGTTCGGGAACCTTGTGATGGGTCTGTCGATCCACAAAATCCGCGGGATCATGGCCTCGCGCGGGGCGATGAGACGGATGAATGTGACCGCCGGAATCCTGATGTTGGGTGTGGCGGTGGCAATCCCGTTTTTCTAATTCCGCCAATGGGCGCCTTGTTGCGCAAAATATGGGGGACAAGGGTGACAATGGCCCCAAAACCTCGTATAAAATTGAAAAAATTCAAGGGATTGCGGGCATGTCCGACAACGCGCAAACGGCCGAAGAATACGGCGCCGATTCTATCAAAGTTCTCAAAGGGTTAGAAGCCGTTCGCAAACGTCCCGGCATGTATATCGGGGACACGGACGATGGCTCGGGTCTGCACCACATGGTGTATGAGGTCGTCGATAACGGGATTGATGAGGCATTGGCCGGTCACGCGGACTTTGTTTCCGTGAAAATCCATGCCGATGGCAGTGTTTCTGTCCGCGACAACGGACGCGGAATTCCGGTCGATATGCACCCCGAAGAAGGCGTCAGCGCGGCCGAGGTCATCATGACCCAGCTGCACGCCGGCGGTAAGTTCGACAGCAACTCGTATAAGGTGTCGGGCGGTCTGCACGGGGTGGGCGTTTCCGTTGTGAACGCGCTTTCGGATTGGCTGGAACTGCGGGTCTGGCGCAACGGCAAAGAGCACTATGCCAAGTTTGAGCGCGGCGAAACGGCCGAGCACCTGCGCGAGGTCGGCGACGCGAACGGCGAAACCGGCACCGAGGTGCGGTTCATGGCCTCGGACGAGACGTTCAGCAATCTCGATTATTCGTTCAAGACGCTGGAGCACCGTCTGCGGGAACTGGCGTTCCTGAACTCGGGTGTACGGATCATCATCGAGGATGAGCGCCCTGCGGAATCCCTGCGCACGGAACTGTTCTATGAGGGCGGCGTGCGTGAATTCGTGCGCTATCTGGACCGGTCGAAAAACGCGGTGATGACCGATCCCGTGTTCATTGAGGGCGAAAAGGACGGCATTGGCGTCGAAATCGCCATGTGGTGGAACGATAGCTATCACGAAAACGTCCTGCCCTTTACAAACAACATCCCACAGCGTGACGGCGGCACCCACCTTGCGGGTCTGCGGGGCGCACTGACGCGGACGATCAACAACTATGCCCAGTCCAGCGGCATCGCGAAAAAGGAAAAGGTCAGCTTTACCGGCGATGACGCGCGTGAGGGCCTGACCTGTGTCCTGTCGGTCAAGGTCCCCGATCCCAAGTTCAGCAGCCAGACCAAAGACAAGCTGGTCAGTTCCGAGGTCCGCCCCGCGGTTGAGGGTCTGGTCAACGAAAAGCTTGCCGAATGGTTTGAGGAAAACCCGAACGAGGCGCGTCAGATCGTTGGCAAGATCATTGAGGCCGCTCTGGCCCGTGAGGCCGCTCGTAAGGCCCGCGAACTGACCCGCCGCAAAACCGCGATGGATGTGGCAAGCCTGCCCGGGAAGCTGGCAGATTGTCAGGAAAAAGACCCCGGGAAATCCGAACTCTTCCTCGTCGAGGGTGACTCGGCCGGTGGGTCGGCCAAACAGGGTCGCGCACGGGGCAATCAGGCGGTTCTGCCGCTGCGGGGTAAAATCCTGAACGTGGAACGCGCGCGTTTCGACCGCATGCTGGGCAGCCAAGAGATCGGCACGCTGATCACTGCGCTGGGGACCGGCATTGGCCGCGATGAATTCAACATCGACAAACTGCGCTACCACAAGATCGTCATCATGACCGATGCGGACGTCGACGGTGCGCACATCCGGACGCTCTTGCTGACGTTCTTCTTCCGCCAGATGCCCGAGTTGATTGAGGGCGGGTATCTCTACATCGCGCAGCCGCCTTTGTATAAGGTCTCGCGCGGCCGGTCCGAGGTCTACGTCAAAGACCAAGGCGCACTGGACGATTACCTGATCCAACAGGGGATCGACGGCGCGGTTCTGCGTCTGAAATCGGGCGAAGAGCTTGCCGGTGCCGATCTGGCCCGTGTGGTCGAAGGTGCGCGTCAGTTCCGCCGCATCCTTGACCACTTCCCCACCCATTACCCGCGCCACGTTCTGGAACAGGCCGCCCTTGCCGGTGCGTTCGATCCGGGTCAGGCCGACGCCGACCTGCAAAAGGTGGCCGATCAGGTCGCCGCGCGTCTGGATTTGGTGGCCGTGGAATACGAACGCGGCTGGACCGGTCGGATCACACAGGATCACGGCATCCGCCTAAGCCGCATTTTGCGCGGGGTTGAGGAAATCCGCACGCTGGACGGCGCGGTTCTGCGCTCGGGTGAGGCGCGTCGCCTTGCCGAAGTCGCGCAAAACAGCCGCGATGTCTTTGGCACCCCCGCATCCCTGTCCCGCAAAGAGCGCGAACAGACGATCTATGGCCCCAGCGATCTGCTTGAGGCGATCCTGTCCGAGGGCGAAAAGGGTCTGACCCTGCAACGATACAAAGGTCTGGGCGAAATGAACCCCGATCAGCTGTGGGAAACGACGCTGGACCCCGAGGCGCGCACGCTGTTGCAGGTCAAGGTGGGCGATATGGCCGATGCCGACGACATCTTTACCAAGCTGATGGGCGACGTGGTCGAACCGCGCCGCGACTTTATCCAAAGCAACGCATTGTCGGTCGCAAACCTCGACGTTTAAGACACACCAACAGGCAAATAACGAGGGCGCGTCGGGTATCCGACGCGCCCTTTTTCGTGGATTTTCACTTATTTTCATTAATTTCTGACCCACACGTCATCACGCCAGGTCACATAGGGGCGAGGGGGCGATCACATCCGCTCAGATCAATGTGATGCCCCTTTCGACCCCTCAGGTCATTGACGACCTTGCCATCAACGGGGGCCCAGTTGGCCCGCATTGATCATCTCGCGATGCGCCACCCCAGGCGTGCGAGACATTTAGGCAAGGTGAAACATGGGTTCTGTATTTCTGTATCCGCCGCGCAGGGCGTCGCGCAAAACCACCCTGCTTGCGCCCTTTGTGCGCCGCTATCGGTGCAAGCGTGAGCTGGACCGTCTACCGGACGATCTGGTGCATATGGCGATGCATTCCGTCACCTTTGCCGGTGGCCGCGCGATTTACGTCAAAAACTCCAAGTCAGCCTGCACCACGATCACCCATCAGATTTACGAATGGGACCATGGCCGACCCTACGCGGGCCCCACGATCCACCGCGATCAATCCCTATCCCAAGGTCTGTGGGCCTATCCCGATATCGTCAAATGCCTTGGCGATCCGTCCTGCATCAAGGTGACCGCCCTGCGCGATCCGGTGGCGCGCTGTGTCTCGGGATTCACCAACTTTGTCCTCGACCAGAGCAATCGGAACTATGACCGCCATCGCCCGTCGTTGGAACGGATGGGCCTGCACAGGGACCTTAACGGCTCGGCCAAGTTTGATCTGTTCCTTGACTATATCGCTGCCTGCATTGGTGCCGATGTCGAACGGATGGACGAACATTTCCGGCCCCAGTTCTACAACCTGCGCCCCGACCGGATCGCCTATGACGTCATCGGGCGGGTCGAAACCCTGCACGATGATTTGGCGACGATTGCGACGCGCCTGGACTTGCCCAAACCACCCACGCCCGAAAAGGCCGCGCGCAAAAACGCCTCGCACAGCCGGTTCACACCCACATCCGTACAGATCAATCGGATCAAAGACCTGTATGCGGTGGATTACGCGTGGTTGGCCGATCTGTTTCCGGATGCCTATTCGGCCAAGCGGGAGCATGTCGCGTGACGGACCTCCAGACCTATGTGATCAACCTCGACGGCTCGAATGATCGGCTCAATAGCGCGACCGCGCATCTGAATGCCGCCGGAATCGCGTTCGAGCGCCACTCTGCCTTTGACGGGCGCGACATGGACCCGCTGGAGTGTGCAGAGTACGATGAGGAACGCGCGATTTCCTGGTTTGGGCGCAAACTGACCGGCGGGGAAATCGGGTGTTACCTGTCACAGATTGAGGCCGCCAAGCGCATCGTTGAGGACGACGCCGACTTTGGCCTAATCCTCGAGGACGATCTGACGGTTCAGGGTGATGCCCGTGGCGTGCTGGATCAGGTTATCGATTTTCTGTCCCCCGCAGACGGGCCGACACCGGCATATATGGTGAATCTCGGACGTCCCGTAAAACGGTTCTATACGCCCGTTCTGGATCTCGATGCCGAAGACACCCAACTGTGCCATGCGCCCTATTTTCCAGACACAAACACCGCCGTGTTGTGGAGCGCCGAGGCTGCGCGCGCGTTTCTGGACGCGGCCTTTCCGATCTATATGCCGGTTGATCATTTCCTAAGACGTTGGGGCGCAGAGACCGGCATTGGCCTAGGTCTGACCAAGGTGCCCTTTACCCCAAGCGGAACAAGCAGCGAGATTGACAGCACAAAGTCACGCGACGACATGGGCCGCGCGCGGTTTTACCACCTGCGCAAACACCGCCGTCTGTGGATCAACAAACACGCAGCCAAGCAAAAGATGGCCGCATTTCAGTCGTCACAGGACATTAGCGGTCTTGATATCCTTGGCGGCAAATTCAATCAACGCACGGATTTTGCGCGGCAGGCGACGCCCCTCTAGGTACACCGCGCTGACCGGAATAGGGTCGCCGCGGCAGGTGTCCAGAACCGGCACCAACCGCCCCGAGCTTAGCCCGTCAAACAGCGCGAACCGCGGGCTGAACGCGATGCCCTTGCCGTCCGCCGCCAGATCCGCCGCCGCCCGCGCCGAGTTGACCAAGAACCGCCCCTGCACGGGGACCATCAGGCTCTGACCATTCTCGACGATTGCCCATTCCCGCGGATTGCGCCGGTTGGTGTCGACGATACAGGCGTGGTTCGACAGGTCCGCCGCCGATGTCGGGGCACCGTGACGCGCCAGATAGTCAGGACTGGCCACAAGGATGGACTGTAACTCGCCCAGCTTGCGCGCCTTGATCGACAACGTGTCCGTTTGCCCGATCCGAAAGCCCAGATCGATGCCTTGGGTCGCCAGATCGCTAAACCGGTCATCAAGGCGCAGATCAATCGTGATATCGGGGTTTTCATCCATGAACCGCCCCAGCATCCCCGCCACATAGGTTTCCCCAAAGGTCAGAGGCGCGGCCACACGGATCATCCCCGTCAGGGCCTTGGACCCGTCCGTCATATCGGTCAGCAACTCATCCAGATCGTCCAGCAACCCGGGCGCACGGGCCAACAAATCCTCCCCCGCAGGAGTCAGGCCCACCCGCCGCGTGGTCCGTTGAAACAGGCGCACGCCAAGGCGCTGCTCCAACTCGGCCACGTACTTCGACGTCAGGCGGTTGGATACCCCGATCCGGTCGGCGGCGGCGGTGAAAGACCCGCTCTGTGCCGTGGCGACGAACGCGCGCAACTCATCAATGATATCCATGGCGCACCATTAAGAACATTTCATACCTAGTCATTCAATAGTTTCGCCATTTAGTTGATGGTTCGCAAGAGCTAGGTTCATGTCAGACCCCAAACGGGGAAACACACGGAACCAACGGAACGCATCATGCTGACAGCGATTGCCATATTCCCGACCCTGCTGCCCCGACTGGGCCGCGACCTGACCAAGGGGTTGGTGGTCGATCTGGGCCTGAATGCTCTGGGGCTTCCGTCTATCCAAATCGACCAGATCCTCGCCCGCGCTCTGGATTGCGGCCACGCGATTTCGGTCCTGTAAAATAGTGAAGAGAGAGGAACCTGAAATGTCCACTTATACTGCATCCGACTATTCCGCCTTTGCCCTGCGTGTCGCAAGCGGCGCCCTGTTCATCGCCCACGGCCTGACCAAGCTGTTGGTGTTCACCATCCCCGGCACCGTCGGCTTTTTCGAAAGCCTCGGCATCCCCGGCTTCTTTGCCTATCTGGTTATTCTGGCCGAACTGGGCGGTGGTGCCCTGTTGATCGCCGGTGTGGCGGTGCGCCCTGTTTCGCTTGCGCTGATCCCTGTTTTGCTGGGCGCGCTTTGGACGCACTCGGGCAACGGCTGGTCCTTCTCGGCAGAGGGCGGCGGTTGGGAATTCCCCGCGTTCTGGGCCGTGGCGCAATTCGCCATCCTGTTGCAGGGTCGCGGTGCCTTTGCACTGGAACTGCCGGTTGTTGACAAAACCTTGGGCAAATTCGCCTAAATAGACACGGGTCGTCCGGACACGGGCGGCCCCCACCCTGACGGAGGACCAACCATGACCACGATCGACTCGCTTCAGCGCCTTCGCGATAGCCTGACCCCCACCGCACGTATGCCGGTGGTTTTTCTTGGTCACGGCAGCCCGATGAACGCGATTGAGGACACGGAATTCAGCCGCGCTTGGACCGGTCTGGGCAAAACCCTGCCCCGTCCCAAGGCTATTCTGGTCGTATCCGCGCACTGGATGACCCAGAACACGACGCTGGTCGATGTGTCCGCCATGCCGCGCACGATCCACGACTTTTACGGTTTTCCGCAGGCCCTTTACCAAGAGGAATATCCGGCGCAGGGCGATCCCGCCTTGGCGCGTGAGGTCGTGACCCTGCTGGCCAGCCATCACGCCGAAGAAGACGACCGCTGGGGCCTTGATCACGGGGCATGGGCGGTTCTGAAATTCCTCTATCCCGACGCGGATGTGCCGGTGTTCCAAGTGTCGATCGATATGACCAAGGATCTGGATTGGCACCTTGAGATCGGCAAAACCCTGTCGGAATTGCGGGACCGTGGCGTGCTGATCCTCGGCTCGGGGAACGTTGTTCATAACCTGCGCGCTATGCGTCCCGGCGGATCGCCGCATGACTTTGCGCTGGAATTCGACACGCTGGTGACTGAACGCCTGACCGATCGGAACTTCGCCGCGCTGGCCGACCGGAATGGGCTTGGCTCGTTGCTTCGGATGGCGCACCCGTCCGTGGATCACTATATCCCCGCGCTGACCATTGCGGGCGCTTCGGATGAACGTGATGCGCTGACCTTTATGACTGACTCTATCGACCTCGGGTCTGTGTCGATGCGCTCTTTCATCTATCACCCGGACGCGGCCTAAGCCGCGGACAAAGCGCCGGTACGGTCGATCCGTACCGGCGCTTTTCTTTT
>NZ_JAWJUU010000008.1:0-74820 GCF_032918305.1 Rhodovulum sp. FJ3 | reverse complement strand
CGGTGAAGGGGTATCTACGGCCACAAACAAACACCCGCAACCCCTTTTTCATAAAAATATTAAAAAAGATGCAGGGGCCTGCCAAATCGCCTTATTTTCTTGGGTTTGCCATTGAAAGAAAAACGAAAAAGCCCGCCAGGCGGCGGGCTTGTCTAGGGATTTGGGGTGAATCACCCGGAATCATTCGGCAGCAATTGCCATTGCCTGACGCTTTTGCGCCCTTCTGAGGCGCTTGATGGCCATCATAAAGGGCAAGGTGTCCTCTCGCAGGGCCCCAGAGAGCGACTCGGGTAGATCAGAGATCACCGTTTCCAGCATATCCTTGCAGGCCGGTTCCGCGCGGAACACCGCAGGGATATGGTAATGCGCAATCGACATCGGAGCCTGCACAGGGAATTCGCGGCGGTAGAGCGAGAAGTTGAACCGCTGCTCCGCTACATGCATGTCCAGTCCCGTGCGGGCAATGGCCACCGGCAGGGCGATCTGGTCCAGCCACGGGCGCTTGTTCTCGATCGCGTCGCAGCGATCGATCTCAATCGCGGTGTCCAGCCATGTTTGGCCAAAGCGCGTCCCCTCATCCAACCACGACACGAAACCGGCGTTAAAGTACGGCAGGGTCGAACGCCGCTTGCCACGGCACATGCGGACGCGGGTTGTGGGCACCGGAAGGCCAAACAGGTCATAAGCCGGTTGCCAGTCCACATCATCACGGCCCCATGTCGGGATGCCTTCGGGGACGACGGACACGTGGCCGGTATGTGCGATCTCACCCAGCCAAAGGTCGGACACGTCCGAGAGCATCACCATATCGGTATCAAGGTAAACCGTATGATCCTCGGGACGCAGTGCGGCACAGGCCAATAGTTTGTTGCCGTGGGGATAGGGCTCTTGCCACAGGTCCCGCCCGTCTGGGATCGGGGCGATGGTGACGTCATGATGCGCCATCACCTCATGGAACAACGGGCCGAACTCGGCCATCTTGGGTTCGGGACAATATGCATAGATACCGACCGACCTGCCATGGATGTGGCGGATCGATCCGGCAAGGATCATGGCCGGCACCTCAAAACGAGGACCGTCCGCGACCATAATGAACGCGACGCGGGACATTGGACTGCTGCCTCAGATTTTTTATCTTTTATTAACCAGCAGTGTCCGCAGAACGGGCCGTTCGCGCAAGCGCACCTTTCAATGCGCGCCTGATCCGTCAAAAGCCGTGATAGCGATGCAACAAGTGCCTAGTGGCGGCGCGCGACCGTGCGGGGGCGTCCGGACAGGGACATCTCGGCATCCGCGCGGGGGGTTCGGGCGATCACATTGCCCTTGGACACCACGGCCAGACGGGTTGCGCGCAGGCGTAAGGCCTCGACCGGATTGGCGGCATCAAGGATCACGAGCGAGGCCAGCTTGCCCTTTTCCAGACCATAGTCCGTCAGGCCCATGATCGCCGCGTTGGTTTCGGTGACCATCGTGAAACAGCGCGCCATTTCCTGCGGGTGGGTCATCTGCGCGACGTGTAGGCCCATAAACGCCACATCCAACATGTCCGCCGTGCCCAGCGAATACCACGGGTCCAGCACACAGTCCTGCCCCCAGCCGACGGGAATGCCCATCGCCTGCATCTCTTTGACCCGCGTCAGGCCACGGCGTTTGGGGAATGTGTCGTGCCGCCCCTGCAGGACAATATTGATCAACGGGTTCGGGATCGCGGAAATCCCAGCCTCGGCAATCAGGGGTAGCAGTTTAGACACATAATAGTTGTCCATCGAATGCATGGACGTCAGGTGGGACCCCGCCACCCGCCCCTGCAGACCAAGGCGCGTGGTTTCATAGGCCAGCGTTTCGATGTGGCGTGAATGGGGATCGTCGGTTTCATCGCAATGCATATCGACGGGCAACCCACGCTCGGCCGCGATTTCGCACAGGTCCCGCACGGATGCGGCCCCGTCGGCCATGGTCCGTTCGAAATGGGGAATGCCGCCCACCACATCCACGCCCATATCCAGCGCGCGGATCACATTCGCCCGCCCGTTCGCCGCGCGATAGAGGCCATCCTGCGGAAAGGCGACCAGTTGCAGGTCGATATAGGGGCGCACCTTTTCGCGCACCTCAATCATCGCGCGCACGGTGTTCAGGTGACCGGGCGTCGTATCCACGTGGGACCGGATCGCCAGCAACCCCATCGACGCCGCCCAATCACAATAGCGCAAGGCACGTTCGACCATCTCATCCACGGTCGCCAGATCGCGCAGTTCCCCCCAGAGGTCGATCCCTTCGAGCAGCGTGCCCGACGCGTTCACCCGCGGCGTGCCATAGGACAAGGTCGCATCCATATGGAAATGCGGATCGACAAACGGCGGGCTAACCAGATCGCCGGTGGCGTCGATTTCCTGCGCCGCGGCTCCATCGATACGCGGCGCGATGTCCGCAATCCGGTCGCCCGCAATCGCGATATCGCACACCCGCCCATCAGGCAGCGTGCCGCCGCGAATAATGAGGTCCAGCATCACCGCTCTCCTTTGTTAAAGGGCACCATCAGGGCCGCAGGCACATCCGCGCGCCGCGACATGACGATCAGCGCCAGAATAGACAGAATATAAGGCATCATCAAAAAGAACTGATAAGGCAGGATCGCGCCCATCGGCGTCTGTTGCAGGCGGATTTGAAACGCGTCAAAGGCCGCGAACAACAGCGCGCCCAGAACCGCCTTGCCCGGACGCCACGCGCCAAACACGACCAGCGCGATGCAAATCCAGCCCCGACCGTTCACCATCTCGAAAAAGAAACTGTCAAACGCCGACAGGGTCAGGAACGCCCCGCCAATCGCCATCAACCCGCTGCCCACGATCACCGCGCCCATGCGGATGGCGGTGACGGACAGGCCTTGGGTCGCGACGGCCTCGGGGCGTTCACCGGCGGCGCGCACGGCCAAGCCCAAGGGCGTGCGATAAAGAACATAGGCCATCACAGCCGCCAGCAAGAACGCCAGATAGGTCAGCGCGGTTTGCGAAAACAGCGCCGCCCCAAGGAACGGAATGTCGGACAGAACCGGAATATCCAGCGGCTGAAACGCGGTGATTTTAGGCGGCGAGGACACCTCGGGCAGGATCACGCGATACATATAGAATGTCAGAGAGGTCGCCAGCAGGGTCATCCCGATCCCGACCACATGCTGGGACAGACCAAAGGGCACGGACAAGACCGAATGTATCCCGCCCAGAATCGCGCCCACCAGAAACGCCACCGCAACACCGCCCCACAGAGGCAGGCCCGCCCAAACCGCGATCCAACCGGCAAAGGCGCCCGCGACCATGATCCCCTCAATCCCGAGGTTCAGAACACCGGCGCGTTCGCACAGCAGCTCGCCCAATGTCGCAAAGATCAACGGCGACGCGATCCGCACCGTGGCGGCCCAAAAGGCGGCGGAAAACAGGATGTCGAGAATATCCATATCAATCCCTCCGCACGCGGAATTTGGTCAGCAGGATCGCCAGCACCATAAACAACAGGGCCGAGGCCAGCATGATATCGGCAATATAGGACGGCACGCCGATGGCGCGGCTCATACTATCGGCACCGACGAAAATCGCGGCGACAAAGAACGCGGCGACCACCACTCCCAATGGATGCAGCAAGGCCAACATCGCCACAACGATCCCCGTGTAGCCAAAGCCGGGGCTAAGATCCAAGGTCAGCGATCCCTTAAGCCCCGACACCTCGGAAAATCCTGCCAGTGCCGCCAAACCGCCGGAAATCACCGCCGTTTTGATCATAACGGATGTCACCGGAATGCCCGCGAACCGCGCGGCGTCGCGATTCTGACCGACCGCGCGCATCTCAAACCCCAAGGTCGATTTCGCGTCCATCACCCAGATCACCAGCGCGGCAATCAAGGCAACGCCAAACCCCCAATGCAAACGAACGCCGTCAAAAATGCGCGGCAAACGTCCCTCGGGCAGCATCCGCGCCGATTTCGGCCACCCCATGCCCATCGGGTCCTTTAGCGGCCCCTCAAGCAGAAAGGACACCAACAACAGAAAGATAAAGTTGAAGAGCAAGGTCGTCACAACCTCATCCACGCCCAAACGGGTTTTCAGAATCACCGGCCCCAGCAGGATCAGCGCCCCCGCAATAAACGCCGCCACCGCCAACACGGGCAGCATCACAAACGACGGGGCCGATAGTGCGCCGGTCCCAAGGATGACGGTGATGACTGCACCCGCATAGAGCTGGGCCTCGGCCCCGATGTTCCAGAGCTTGGCGCGAAAGGCGACCGCGACGGCAAGGCCCGTAAAAATCAACGGCGTCGCGCGGTTCAGCGTCTCAAGCAGGGCGAATTTCGACCCGACTGCGCCGATCACGATCTGACGCAGCACATCGCCGGGAGCGCGCCCCGCGATCATGACCAAAACCGATGTCACAACCAATGTCGCGACCAAGGCCAAGACCGGCGGCACGATCCGGCGCGCAGGTGTTGGGGCGGAAATCGGTTCAAGACGCATGCGGCACCTCACCCTCAAACCCATTGCCAGCCATCCAATGGCCCAAAACGGCGGGGGTCGCGTCATCGCGCGGGATCGGGGGGCTTAGGCGACCATCACTGATCACATGAACCACATCGGACAGTTTTCGCACCTCATCCAGATCCTCGGAAATCAACAAAACCGCCGCGCCATTCTCCGCCGCCTCGACCAAGCGGCGGTGCACATAAGTGACCGCGCCAATGTCCAGACCGCGCACCGGCTGGTTGGCCAGAATGATCTGCGGCGATTGCTCTAGGACGCGGCCAAGGATCAGCTTCTGCATATTCCCGCCCGATAGCAGACGGATACGGCTATCCACCCCTGACGTGCGCACATCATAGGTTTCGCGCAAGGTTTCGGCATGCGCACGCGCCCCGCGCCAGTCGATCCAGCCGCGGCGGGAAAACTGATCACGATAGGTTTCCAGAACCGCGTTTTCCGTCAGGTCGAAATCGGCGATCGTGCCGGTCTTGTGTCGGTCCTCGGGGATGCGACCGATCCCGTGGGACAGGGCGATGCGCGGGGACCATTCGGTGATCCCCTGCCCCGCGATGTCGATGTCGCCACCGCTTGGCGCCATCAGGCCGGAGATCACATCGGACAGGGCCGCCTGTCCGTTGCCCGACACACCGGCAAGGCCAACGATCTGTCCCGCGTGCAGGGTCAGGGAAACGTTGCTCAACCCGAACCGCGTGCCCGTGCTGGGTGTTGATACATTGCGCAGGGACAGACGCGGCGCACCGATTGCGCGGGGGGTATATTCGTGCCGGTCAACCGCCGTCCCCACCATAAGCGAGACCAGCTCATCCGGATTGGTTTCCGCCCGCGTGCGCGTCGCCACCAACCGCCCGTGACGCAGAACGGCAATCCGGTCAGCCAGCGCCATAACCTCATGTAATTTATGTGAAATAAAGATGATCGACAGGCCCATCTCAACCGCCTGTCGTAGGGTCGCAAACAGATCCTGCGCCTCTTGCGGGGTCAAAACGGCGGTCGGTTCGTCAAGGATCAGAACCCGCGCATCCCGATAGAGCGCCTTTAGGATTTCGACCCGTTGTTGTTCGCCCACCGACAGGGTGCTGACCCGCGCATCGGGGTCCACATCCAGACGGAACCGCGCCGACAGATCACGGATTTTCGCCCTGACTTGGCCTGAGCGCAGCACAAACGACCCGATCCCCTGTGTCCCAAGGGCAATATTTTCCCAGACGCTTAGGTTTGCGGCCAGCGTAAAGTGCTGATGCACCATGCCGACCCCCGCGCGCAGGGCCGCGCCCGGCTTGCCCGGCGGCAAGGTTTCCCCGAACACGGAAACAGACCCCGTATCGGCGGTGTATTGGCCGAACAGAATGTTCATCAGGGTGGTTTTCCCTGCCCCGTTTTCACCGAGCAGGGCCAGAACCTCACCTTGGTTCAGGTCGAAACTGACGTCATCATTGGCCAGAACCGACCCGAACCGTTTGGTTATATTGGCAAGGCAGAGCGCCGGCGGCGCCTGAACAGTCGTGGCCATTTAGGACGATTTGGGTTCTTCGTCGTTGATCTCGACCGTGAAAGAACCGTCCTTGATCGCCGCCATGCGTTCGTTCACGAGGTCCAGCGCAGCTTGGGGGATTTTGCCCTCAAACGTGCCATAGGGGGCCAGAGAACAGCCGCCTTCCTTCATGAACGAATAGGTCCCGTAATCAGCCGCCGTAAAGGTGCCCGCCTTGACCGCCGCGATGGCCGCATCCAGCGTCGGTTCGAAATGCCAGATCGCCGAGGCGACCACAGTGTCGGGGTAATCGGGTTGGGTGTCGATCACGTTGCCGACTGCCAGAATGCCCTTTTCCTTGGCCGCGTCCGACACGCCAAAGCGTTCCGCATACAGCATATCTGCGCCGTTCTCGATCATGGCGAACGCGGTTTCTTTGGCCTTGGGCGGATCAAACCACGAGCCGATGAACGACACCTGCACCGTCAGATCGGGATTCATTTCCTTGGCCCCTGCGATAAAGGCATGCATCAGGCGGTTCACCTCGGGGATCGGGAAACCACCGACCATGCCGATGTTTCCGGTTTCGGACATGGCGCCCGCGATGATGCCCAACAGGTACGATGCGTCCTGAATATAGTTGTCAAACACCGACAGGTTGGGCAGCGCGGAGTCCTCTTTGAAGGACGAGCCCATCAAGAACGCCACGTTCGGGTAATCGGCGACGACTTCGCGCGCCTCGGCCTCGGCACCAAAAATCTCCCCGACGATCAGGTCATAGCCCATTTCCGCATATTCCCGCATGACGCGCGGATAATCGGTGTTGGCCGTGTTTTCCGAATAGACATAGGCGATGTCGCCACGGTCCTGCGCCGCCAGAGCGGCGATGTGAATACGGCTAACCCATTGTTGTTCAACAGGAACGGTATAGATGCCCGCAACCTTCAGCGGCTCTGCGGCCAATGCGCGACCGGCCTTGCCCAGCGTGCCAATCGCAACAGCACCTGCCGCCGTGGTGGTCAGGAAACTGCGTCGTGAAAACGTGTGTCGTGTCATAAATAAAACTCCCCATGCGGCCCACCGGAACGTAACTGGACCGATTGGTCAAAAGATTACACGATCCGCGCGCGGTGCAATGGTTTCATGTGCCGCGCCGCCCATTTTCCCGCCACGCCGCAGATTTTGCATATTTTTTAAGCAGGTTCTTCGTGCGAGGCTAGAGTTCGTAAAAATCGGCAAAAGTTGCACTATTCGAACATGGTCTAAGACAGAGGCGCATCCGCTCCTGCGAGGTGCGAACCACCGTCATGCTTGAAAATTGAAATCAATTTCGCAATTTTCAGCAAAATTTGAACTATATGTTCGAATAGTGATACTTATGGAAACCCGGCGCCTATCCCTGCAACGCAGACATGGCCTCGCGTAAACTATCACTAATCGGAACCGGGCGGCGTGTGTGGCGGTCTACATAGACGTGGACAAAGAACCCGTCCGCCGCGGCAACCTGCTGATCATCCGCGAACAGTCCAATGGCATAGCGCACCGAACTACGGCCAAGATGTTCGACCCGCAAACCGACAGAAATGACCGACGGGAACAGAATCTCACCGTGATACCGGCATCCCGTTTCGGCGACCAAACCGATGGCGTCACTCTGTGCGGGATCAAACAGACCGGTCTCGATCAACCACTGATTTACCGCCGTATCAAAAAGCTGATAATGAACGGCGTTATTGATGTGCCCGTAGCTGTCCGTGTCATTCCAACGCGTTGAAATCGGGTAGAACTGTTTGAACTGATCACGGGTCGGGGGCGCGGGACGCTCGGACATATGGGGGCCTATTTGCCTGTTACGATTGCAATCATGCGACGGGACCACGCGCCGCGCAATGGCGGGGTGGCGGGCGTCGTATTTCCGTTGCGTCGCCATAGGGTTAGACGGGGTGGACATGGCATCTAAAAAGCCCCTGCCCGGTTCGACGACGCCGAAAAAGCTGATCGATGGCAGTTTGATTTTCATCACCCTTGTCGCGGTTGTCGCGGGCATTGCGGTCTATATCACCCATGGTGCGGGCGCGTTTTGGGACGTGGTGGCACGCGAAACCCTGTTTACGGGCGCGTTGGTGCCCAAGATCGTGGCAGGCGTCATCATGGCCTCGGCCCTACCGTTTCTTGTGTCGAAGGAACGGATTCAGGCCCTTGTCGGCCCCGAAAGCGGAATGCGCGGGTTGATTATCGCGACTTTGGCGGGCGCGATTGTCCCCGGCGGGCCAAGTGTCACCTATCCCCTGACCGTCAGCCTGCTGGCCGCCGGTGCCGATCTGGGCGCGGGGATCGCGTTGGTATCGGGCTGGGTTCTGTTGGGGTTGAACCGCACCTTGATCTGGGAATTCTCGTTCCTGCCCGCCGATTTTGTTTTGTTGCGGGTGGCGTTATCCCTGCCGGTTCCGATCCTTTTGGGGTGGGCCACGCGGAAACTGTATCAGGGGCGGGATGTATGAATATTCTCATCGGAACCGCCGTTTTATGGGGTTTGGCCCTGTGGATGCTCAGGAAAATGCAAGGGCAGGACGCCGAGGACCGCACCGCGATGTGGGCACGATCCAAGGCGACGGTGATCTTTATGTTGCCCCGCATCTTTGTCGGCTTGCTCGGCGCGGGGTTTTTGGCGGTTCTCTTGCCCGTTGATCAGATTGAGCGGAACTTCGGCACGGAATCGGGCCTTATGGGGATCACATTGGCGACGATTTTCGGCCTGATCACGCCCGGCGGCCCATTCGTGGCCTATGCGATTGGCGCGGCGGCGATGAAGGCGGGCGCGACATTGGCCCCGCTGATGGCCTATGTGACGGCGTGGTCTATTGTGAACCTGAACCGGTCGATTGCCTATGAATTGCCGCTGATGGGGCGGCATTTCCTGTTGCTGCGCACGATCCTGTCGGTGCCGGTTCCGATGGTTCTGGGCCTGTTGGTCTGGGCGTTTCAATGAAAACGCCGCCCCAAGGGGCGGCGCGTTCGATCAGCTATCCAGATAGGTTTGCAGCGCCGCCTTGGTGCCGTTTTCCCATATATAATTCAGCCACTTGGTGAATTCCGCCACGACCAGTGCGTTGTCGGCCAAACCGCCATACACTTCATCCATCCGCAGCCATTCCGCCGGATTTTCCCGTGCGCGCCCCGCACGGTCGACCAGCGCATCCCAGTTGGGATCGTTCGGCGCGATCTCGGCCCCCGTATCATCGGTGCCAAAGCAATAGCGGCACCACAGCGCCGACAGCAGGATCAAACCGGTCGGCATCGTGCCGCGCGACAGGTTATCAAGGATCGTCGGCACGATGAACTTGGGCTGACGGTTGGACCCGTCCAGACACAGGCGGCGGATCGTATCCGCGACATCGGGGTTCGAGAACCGCTCAATAATCAGGTTCAGATAAGCCCCCAGATCGGTGTCCGGCACGGGCGGAACGATCGGCACGACCTCGGTCTGTTCGACCTTGGCCAGAAACGCCCCGATCAACGGATCCTGCATCGCCTCATGCACGTATTCGATGCCCATCAGACCGCCGGGATAGGCGATGACCGCGTGCCCGCCGTTCAAAATGCGGATTTTCATCAGCTCAAACGCCTCAACCTGATCGGTAAAGGTGACACCGACGTTTTCCAGCGCGGGGCGGCCGGTCGGGAACTTGTCCTCGATCACCCACTGACGAAAGGGTTCGCAGGTCACTGGCGCCTTATCATCGACACCGAATTCAGTGGCCGCCATCTCGATCTCACGCGGGCCAGTGGCGGGGGTGATGCGGTCAACCATGCCGTTCGGAAAAGCCACATTATCCTTGATCCATTGGGCGAATGCCGGATCGGACAGCCCCGCCAGACCGGCCAGCGTGTTTTCCGCGACATGGCCGTTTCCGGGCAGGTTATCGCAAGACATCACGGTGAACGGGTCCACACCGGCGGCAATCCGGTTGCGCAGCGCCTTGATCATCGCGCCGAACACGGTTTTGGGCGCATCGGGCGTGGACGCATCGGCCACCATATCGGCATGAGCGGCGTCAAACGCGCCCTCAGGGTCCAGATAATAGCCGCCCTCGGTCACGGTCAGGGACACAATGCGGATTTCGGGGCGCGACATGGCCGCGATCAGGTCGGCGTTGTCATCCGTCACGGGAACAAAGTCGATCATCGCGCCCGTCACGGAGGCACGGTGCCCGCCGGGGGCCAGTTCAATCACCGTGCTGAGGCAATCCTGTTCCTTGAGTTTGAGGCGCATCGCCTCATCCCCTGCGCGTACGCCCGCGCCGATCAGGGCCCAATCCATGCTTTGGCCCATTTGGAACAGGTCGTTCAGATAGACCGCCTGATGCGCGCGGTGAAAGTTGCCGATCCCGACATGCAAGATACCGGGCGACAGGTCCGCGCGGTCATAGGCCGGCGTCGCGATGTTGGTCAGGTCTGGCAGTGTGGCCAATGACAGAGGTTTGGTTGTCATAGCGTCTGACTTTCGGTTGGGGATCATTCTTAGCTCATCCAGTTGCCGCCATCGACGTTGTACGTCTGGGCGACGATGTATTCGGCGTCATCCGAGGCAAGGAACACGGCCATGCCGGTCAGATCCTCAGCCCGGCCCATGCGGCCATAGGGGACGGCGGCGCCAACTTGTTCTTTCTTTTGGCCGGGTTTCAGGCCCTCGTGCTTGGCAAACAGGGCGTCCACCCCGTCCCAATGTTCGCCATCCACCACACCGGGCGCGATGGCGTTCACGTTGATGCCGTGTTCGATCAGGTTCAGACCCGCCGATTGGGTCATGCTGATCACGGCGGCCTTGGTCGCGCAGTAGACGGCGACAAGCGCCTCGCCACGGCGACCGGCCTGACTGGCCATGTTGATGATTTTGCCGCCCTTGCCTTGGGCGATCATCTGTTTCGCGGCGGCCTGCATCATGAACAGGGTGCCCGCCACGTTGACCGAAAACAGCCGGTCATAGCTGTCGCGGGTGATCTCGGTGATCGGGGCCAGATCGAACAGAGCGGCGTTGTTGATCACGATATCCAGTGACCCGCGCGCCGCGACAACCGCCGCGACCGCCTTGTCGATCGAACCCTGATCGCGCACGTCCAGATGCACCGCATAGGCGCCATCGCCAAGTTCCAGCGCGGCCGCCTTGGCGACCTCCAGATTGATGTCGGCAATGGCGACGGTCGCACCCTCGGCCAGATAGGCCTTGGCAAAGGCCTTACCGATGCCGCGACCGGCACCGGTGATCAGGGCGTTTTTCCCCGCAAGACGCATCAGGCGATCCTCAGATCATTCGCGTCAAAGCGGTGGATCTTGCTCTCGTCCGGGGTCAGGAACACGGTGTCGCCGTGATGGACCGGCAGTTCGCCATCCACACGCACGGTGATCGGTTCCGATGCGCCCTCAAGCGTAACGTGCAGGAAAGTGTCCGAGCCAAGGTGCTCCGACACGCCAACCACGCCTTTCCACAGACCGTCCGTGGTCGAGGTGGTGATGTGCTCGGGCCGAATACCGATGGTTGCGGCGTCGTGTTTCGCGGCCTCGGCACCGGTCATAAAGTTCATCTTGGGCGAGCCGATAAAGCCCGCAACGAACTTGTTGCGCGGCGTATGGTAGAGTTCCAGCGGCGAACCGACCTGTTCAATCACACCACTTTGCAGAACCACGATTTTGTCGGCCATGGTCATGGCTTCGACCTGATCGTGGGTCACGTAGATCATCGTGGTCTTCAGGTTCTGGTGCAGTTCGCTGATCTCGAGGCGCATGTTCACACGCAGCGCGGCGTCGAGGTTCGACAGAGGTTCGTCAAACAGGAACGCGGCGGGTTCGCGGACAATCGCGCGGCCAATCGCGACGCGCTGACGCTGACCACCGGACAATTGCCCCGGACGACGGTCCAGATAATCGGTCAGGTTCAGAACCGATGCGGCGGCTGTGACGCGGCGATCCTGTTCGGCCTTGTCCATCTTCGCCATCCGCAGCGGGAACGCGATGTTCTTGCGCACCGACATATGCGGATAAAGGGCGTAGGACTGAAACACCATCGCCAGACGGCGTTTCGCGGGCGGCAATGCCGTTGCATCCGCACCATCGATGTCGATCACACCCGAGGTCACGTCCTCAAGCCCCGCAATCAGACGCAGCAGCGTGGATTTACCACAGCCCGACGGGCCGACGAACACGACGAACTCACCGTCTTTGATCTCAAGGTCCAGCGGCGGGATAACCTGTACGTCGCCAAAGCTTTTGGTGATTTGTTTAAGAGAAATCTGTCCCATTATTCTTCCTCACTTCACCGCGCCAAACGTCAGGCCACGGACAAGTTGTTTCTGGCTGAACCATCCAAGGATCAGGATCGGAGCAATCGCCATCGTCGAGGCCGCGCTAAGCTTGGCGTAGAACAGGCCCTCGGGGCTGGAGTAGCTGGCAATAAAGGCGGTCAGCGGGGCCGCTTTGGCGGCGGTCAGGTTCAGGGTCCAGAACGCTTCGTTCCAGGCCAGGATGACGTTCAACAATAGGGTCGATGCGATCCCCGGCACCGCCATGGGTGTCAGGATATAGATGATCTCTTCCTTCAGGGTGGCGCCGTCCATGCGGGCCGCCTCAAGGATCTCACCGGGGATTTCCTTGAAATAGGTATAGAGCATCCACACGATGATCGGCAGGTTGATCAGCATCAGAACCACGACCAGACCCATGCGGCTATCCAACAGACCCATTTTGATGAACAACAGGTAGATCGGATACAAAACACCAACCGCAGGCAGCATCTTGGTCGACAGCATCCACATCAGGATGTCCTTGGTCCGCTTGGACGGCACAAAGGCCATGGACCACGCCGCCGGAACCGCAACCACGATCCCCAATGCGGTTGAGCCCAGCGCGATGATGATCGAGTTGACCAGATAGCGCATATAGTCCGAGCGTTCCTGAACGATGGCATAGTTTTCCAGCGTCCAGTCAAAGAACAGAAAGATGGGCGGGTCTGCGATGGCCTGACCCTCGGTTTTAAAGCTGGTCAGGATGGTCCACAGGATCGGGAAAAAGATCAGCAGACCGATGGCCCAAGCAAGGGCAGTGTTGATCGCCTTGCGGCGGGTGGTAACAGCGCGTGCCATTCTCGGTGCCCTCCTCAGTTGTCCAGATTTTTGCCAACGATGCGCATCAGGAAGATCGCAATGATGTTGGCAAGGATGATGGCATAGACGCCGCCCGCAGAGCCGAGGCCGATGTTCTGGCTCTCCAGCACGCGCTGGAAGATCAGATAGCTGAGGGTCTTGGTGCCGAATGCGCCACCGGTGGTGACAAAGATTTCCGCGAACACCGCCAACAGGAAAATCGTCTGGATCAGGATCACGACGGTGATGGCGCGGCTCATATGCGGCAGGATGATGTACCAGAACCGTTTCAGGGGCGGCGCGCCGTCCATTTCAGACGCCTCAAGCTGTTCCCCGTCCAACGACTGAATCGCGGTCAACAGGATCAGCGTCGCAAAGGGCAGCCACTGCCAGCTAACGATCATGATGATCGACGGCAGGGATGCCTGAGACATCCATTGCACGGGCTCGGCCCCGAAGAATTTCCAAAGATGCGCGAACAGACCGTTGATCGGATCCATGAACATGTTCTTCCAGACCAGCGCGGACACGGTCGGCATGACAAAGAACGGCGCGATCACCAGAATGCGCACAATCCCCTGCCCCCACATCGGGCGATCCAGAAGCAGCGCAAGCAACACCCCAAGCGTCACCGTGATGACCAGAACGCCCCCCACAATGATCAGCGTGGCATAAATGCTGGGCCAAAAAGAGCTGCTGGTGACAAAGCGGACATAGTTGTCAAAGCCAACCCATCCCAGATCGCCACCACGCAACGGCAGATATTTTTTAAACGAAAAGTACAAAGTCATCGTCAGCGGAACCAGCATCCACCCAAGGAGCAGAATGACGGCCGGTGCCATCATCAGGCGGGCAGCTGAACGAGAATGTTGGGTTGCCATAGGTGCACTTCCTCTGTTGGCGGCACGGGGCCACCTTGTTCTATGTCTTTTGTGCAGCGACGGGATGAAAAACGGGGGGCAACCCGTGGGTCGCCCCCCGTCGAGAGGAACGCTTAGCGGTAGCCAGCGGCTTCCATTGCGTCGTTGGTCAGGGCCTGTGCCTTGGCCAGTGCTTCTTCAACGGTCTGCTGACCGGCGTAAACGGCCGAGAACTCTTGGCTGACTTCGGTTGCGATACCGGCGAACTCGGGGATCGCGGCGAACTGAACGCCAACATAGGGCGAGGGTTCAACGGTCGAGTTGTTCGGATCAGCCGACAGGATCGAGTCCAGCGTCATCTGGGCGAACGGTACGTCCATGTAGTTCGGGTTTTCGTACAGCGACGTACGTGCACCCGGGGGAACGTTTGCCCAACCTTCGTTTTCAGCTACCAGTTCGATGTAGTCTTTGGACGTTGCCCATTCGATGAACTGTTTTGCAGCTGCTTCCTGCTGGGTACCAGCGGGGATCGCCAGTGCCCACGCCCACAGCCAGTTCGAGCGCTTACCCAGACCGGTGTCGGGTGCCAGAGCAAAACCAACGCTATCGGCGACGGTCGACTCTTTGGGGTTGGTCACGAACGATGCAGCCACGGTCGCATCGATCCACATGCCGCATTTGCCCTGTTGGAACAGCGACAGGTTCTCGTTGAACCCGTTGGTTGCGAAACCGGCGGGGCCGCTTTCGTTCATCATGCCGACGTAGAAGTTCAGGGTGTTGGCCCATGCTTCGGTGTCGAACTGGGCGTTCCAGTCCATGTCGAACCAGCGTGCGCCGAACGAGTTGGACATCGCGGTGATGAATGCACCACCTTCGCCCCAACCGGCCTTGCCGCGCAGGCAGATGCCGTTGATGTCGGCGTCACGGTCGGTCATGGCCGCAGCCGCTTCGCGGACGAATTCCCACGTGGGGGCGGCGGGCATTTCCAGACCAGCCTTTTCCATCAGGTCGGTGCGATACATGATCATCGAGCTTTCGCCGTAGAACGGTGCCGCATAGAGGGTGCCGTCGTGGCTCAGGCCGCCTGCCATTGCGGGCAGGATGTCGTCGACGTCATATTCAGCCGACAGATCGTCCAGCGGCACCAGCCAGCCATTCGCACCCCAGATCGGGGTTTCGTACATGCCGATGGTCATGATGTCGAAGGCGCCGCCTTTGGTCGAGATGTCGGTCGTGACACGCTGACGCAGAACGTTTTCCTCCAGCGTGACCCACTCAACGTCGATACCGGTCTTGGCGGTGAACTGGTCCGTATAGCCCTGCATACGGATCATGTCGCCGTTGTTGACGGTCGCGATGGTGATGGTCTCGGCCGAAGCAGCCGTTGCCAATGCGCCAAGTGCACAAGCGCCCATCAGGACGCGGATAGAAGTTTTCATTATTTCCTCCCAAGGATGCTACGTGAGCATTTACCCATTTAGTGAGCATATGCTCACATCAGGACGAAAAGATGTCAACCTCTTTCACCGTGAAACGGCAATTCGGTTGTCAGTTTTACTGTAAAATAAAGCGCGCGGTGTGCTCGTCGGTGACTAAGCCATTGATCAAACGGCCCTTCAACGCGGCCTTGATCGCGGGGTACTTTGCACGGCCACCAGCCACACCAATGACCATCCCGTCGGGGTTTGCCCCCGCCCGTAGACCACCGATTCGCCGATTGTGCATTGAATCGATATAGGCCCCATTCTCGTCATAGACCCAGCTTGCGATCTCGCCGACCGCGCCTGCGGCCTCAAGCTCATTTCGGGCCTCGGGGTCGACGAACCCGTCCACCATCATCGGTGCTGTCACGTCCATCTGGCCTACGCCGACAAAGGTGACATCGGCATGCGCGGCCAGTTGTTCGACCACCTGCACCTGTTTCAGGCCGTAGAACAGGTCACGCGCGTGATCGGATTCCACGAACACCGGCAAGGGCATCGGGTAATAGGGCGCGCCGACCTTATCGGCGATACGCATGATCACGTCATAGTTCGACGCGGTCCCGTCGGGCGAGATATTCCCGATCAGCGACACCAGTTGATGGTGCTTGCCATCCATCGTGCGCATCTCATCCGCCATGGCGCGCAGGGCCCGACCGGTGCCCACCGCGATGGTCTGTTTTTCCGCGCAATCCATGACCTTTTCGACCACAGACGCGGCCAGCGGCGCAATCGCATGGGCCGGATCGACACCCGCCCCTGCACTGGGCGCGACGCGGGCAAGTTGCAGATCGAACCGCTGCATCAACGCGCGTTCAAGCTCCATGCACTCTGCAATCGGGTGATCGACACGTACATGGATCAAGCCCTCGGACATGGCGCGACTGACCAGACGTTGCGCCCGTTGACGCGACACGCCCAGTTCGGTCGCGATCTGATCCTGTGTCATTCCGCCAACGTAATACATCCACCCCGCGCGGGCGGCTTGATCCAGCGGCGTGCGCTCGGTCTCGCTGCGGCCATTAGGTTGCATTGCAATCCTCCATCCGCTGAAGCCCCGGGAAGGTCGCGAAGAACTGGTCGAAATCGGTGATGCGGTGATGTGCGCGGGCGTCATCGGGGTCCGGTCCGACCTTACCGGCCAGATGGCTACCTCCGACATAACGACACACGGTCATGCCCGCCGCAAGACCCGCGCGAACACCGTTCAAACTGTCCTCAATCACCAGACACCGCTCGGGCGCGACGCCCATTTGCGCGGCGGTAAACAGGAACAGATCGGGCGCGGGTTTGCCCGCGCTGACCTGTGACGCGGTGAATACCCGATCCCCGAACAGACCCGCCAGACCCACGCATTTAAGCGAGGTCGCGACGCGCTCAGGGCTGCTGCTTGTGGCGACACAGGTGGGCGCGCCGACACGCGAAATAACGTCCCGCACGCCCTTGCACTCGGTCAGTTCGGCGGCAAACGCGGCCAACAGGCGGGCACGGTATTCGGCCTCAAACGTGTCAGGCAGGTTGATGCCAAACTCGGTCCGGATCTGTTTCAGAACGATGGGATAGCTGCGCCCAAGGAAATGCCGCGCGACATAGTCCAGATCGATGTCCACGTCATGCAACGCCAGTTCGGCGATCAACATGCGGGCCGAAATCAGCTCGCTATCAATCAGCACCCCGTCGCAATCAAAGATCACCAGATCGAACATGTCTCCACCCATTTTCGCTTAGCTTAGGCACAAATTGAGCTTTGGCTCAATAGCTGAGCAGATACCCACTTAGCCGAGCAAGCTGCCCATGCGGCGCATGGCAAGCGCATAGCCCTCAACGCCAAAGCCCGCGATGACGCCCTCGGCGCGCAGGGAGACATAGGAGTGGTGGCGAAAGCTTTCGCGCTTGTGCACGTTGGAAATATGCACCTCCAGAACCGGCCCCTCAAACGTGTTCAGCGCATCCAAAATGGCGACCGAGGTATGCGTGAACGCGCCCGGATTGATGACGATGCCCGCCCCGTCCTCACGCGCGGCATGGATCCAGTCGATGATTGCGCCCTCGTGGTTGGATTGCAGCAGTACACAGTCCAGACCGAATTCATCGGCCACCTTGCGGCAGGACGCCTCGACATCGGCCAGCGTGTCATGGCCATAGATCTCGGGCTGGCGCTTGCCCAGCAGGTTCAGGTTCGGCCCGTTCAGGATATAGATTTTCTTGGTCATCTGGATCTCGCCACAACACAGGTTTTGACACCTGTTACCCCTACCGACGCGCGGGGGCGACGGTTTTTTTCACCCCGCCCCTATCCGATCGCAAACAGTGACACCTGAACCGCAGAAGCCAAACGCGCGCCCGTCCCCACGAACAGCGTCCGGTTCACCCAGTCATAGCGCGGATCGCCGGTTTCCAGGCGCGCGTGCGTGCGCATGTAATATTGGTCCGGCGCGACCTCTTCGCCCGCGGCCAGTTTGGCGATCACTTCGGCCGGTCCATGGCGCAGGCCATAGTTGCGAATCTCGATCACCGCCCCGTCGTCCATTTCCATCGCGTAACGCGTGTCTAACTCGGCCACGCCATGGTCCCAAATCGTCTGCCAATCGGCCCCAACGTTCAGAATCCGACCGTTCAGACGCGGCCCAACGACCCGACCGCCGACGATCGGAATGATCCGGCGCACGCCCGCATTGCCCCGCCCCATTTCGCGGATCGGGTCCAATTCCACAAATAAATCACACACATGCGTCAGGGGCGGCACCCCCAAGGTTAGATTTTGCGTCATATCCCCTCCGACGATTGCACTTCACGATTGCTATATCTGCACATTGTTACTATTCATAACATATCAGGCTGAGGGAGACAGTACTGATCTTGGCCCTGATCTTGGGAGGAGAGGAACAGGTGAGCGACAAGTTTTGGACCCCAGAATTTGAAGTTGAATATCGGGATGACGGTAGCATCATCATGCGCCACACCGATCCGGAAATTTACTTTGGCCGGACGATTCCGGACAGTTTGGTCCGGTGGGCACAAAAGACCCCGGACCACGATTGGCTGGCCCAGCGGAATGAGGCGGGTACGTGGGATCGCCTAACCTATGGTGACGCGCTGCCGATGCTGCGCAAGCTGGGCGCGGCGTTTCTGAAAATGGGTCTGACCGCGGATCGCCCTGTGTTGATTCTGTCGGAAAACAGCATTGACCATGGCGTCGTCGCGATGGCCTGCCAATATGTCGGCATCCCCGGCGCGGCGGTCTCGACGGCCTATGCCCTGCTGTCCGACACGCATGACAAGCTGCGCGATGTGGCGGGTCAGCTGAACGCCGGTGCGATCTATGCCAGTGACGGCGCGGCCTATGGTCCCGCGATTGCCGCCGTGGCCGGTCCCGACACCCACGTGATCGTGTCGAAAAATCCGGCCGAGGGCATGCATCTGCTGTCCGACCTGACCCACGCCGACATCGACCTGACGGCGGCCGATGCAGCCTTTGCCGATCTCAGCGGTGACACGGTGGCGAAATACCTGTTCACCTCGGGTTCGACCGGCAGCCCCAAGGCGGTGATCAACACGCAATCCATGCTGACGTCGAACATGGCGCTGGCGGCGGATTGCTTCCGCTTTCTGGCGTTCAAACCGCCGGTTCTGGTCGATTGGGCCCCGTGGTCGCACACGGCCAGCGGCAACAAGGCGTTCAACATCGTCATCACCAACGGCGGCACCTTCTATATCGATGAGGGCAAGCCGACCCCGAAACTGATCGGGAAAACCATCGCCAACCTGCGTGAAATTGCGCCGTCGTGGTATTTCAACGTGCCGGTCGGCTATGAAATGCTGGTGCAGGCGATGCGCGAGGACGATCAACTGCGCAACAACTTCTTCAGCAACCTAGACATGATGATGTACGCGGGCGCAGGCATGGCCCAGCACACATGGGAAGACCTGTTGACCCTGTCGCGCGAAACCACCGGCCATGAGGTTCTGTTGACCACCGCGCTTGGCGCGACGGAAACCGGCCCGCTGGCGATGATCGGCACGACCCAGCAGGAGAAGCCAGGCAACGTCGGTGTACCGGTCAAGGGTGTCACGCTGAAACTGGTCCCGAACGAGGACAAGCTTGAGGCGCGGATCAAAAGCCCGTCGGTCACCCGTGGCTATCTGAACGATCCCGCCAAAACCGCCGAGGCCTTTGACGACGAAGGCTTCTATTGCCTTGGGGACGCCCTGCGCCCCGTGGACATGAACGACCTGACCAAGGGGTTCCTGTTCGACGGGCGGATCGCCGAGAACTTCAAACTCTCGACCGGCACTTGGGTCGCCGTGGGTGCCCTTCGCGCCTCGATGGTCGATCACTTTGACGGGTTGATCCGCGATGCGGTGATCGTCGGTGAAAACCGCGATGAACTGGGCGCGATGGTCTTTCCCGCCAATCCCGATGCTGAACCGGATCTGGCGGCCTATCAATCCGTTCTGGACGCGTTCAACGCCAAGGCCACCGGTAGTTCGAACCGCGTGCGCCGATTGGTTGTCCTGCGTGAGGTGCCGAGCCTTGATAAGGGTGAGGCGACCGACAAAGGCTCTATCAACCAGCGCGCCGTGATCCGTCACCGCCCCGAGGCGGTTGAGGTCCTGTTCGACGGTGAGCGCGGCGTAAAAACCTACTGACACAATGCGAAACCGGCCCGTTCGCGGGCCGGTTTTTCCATCTGCCCAAACGAAAAGGCCGGCCCCATCTCTGGGACCGGCCTCTTTCTTTCGGCGTATTGGCTTAGCCGCCGTGCTTTTTGATCAGCGCGCGCGCCTCGTCGATCAGGGCCTGACCGTCGATACCTTTGCTGTCCATATCCGCGATCCAGCGCGCATAAACCGGCTCGGCCGCTTCTTTCCAACGGGCGACTTCGGTCTCGTCCAGAACTGTGATCTGGTTGCCCGCCTTTTCGGCAATCGCCCGGCCCGGGGCGTCATAGTCCCACATGACCTGAGCCGCGAATTCCGACAGGGCCTGACCCGAATGCGCGTCGATGGCGGCGCGTGCCTCGTCCGACAGGCCTTCATAACGGTCTTTGTTCATGACCATGATGATCGTCGCGGTATAGAGCGCCTCATCACCCGCGAATTCGGTATGATGGCCCACCAGTTCCGACAGACGCACGGCGGGGGTCACTTCCCACGGTATCACGGTGCCATCGATCACGCCTTTGGACAGGGCCTCGGGGATCGCGGGCAGCGGCATACCAACAGGCGTTGCGCCCATTTCGTTCAGCATGTCGTTGATTACGCGGGTCGGACCGCGCAGCTTTTTGCCCTGCAGGTCCTCAAGCTTGGCCACCCCATCCTTGGTGTGGATCAGACCCGGACCATGTACCCACGCGCCCAGAACCTTGACGTTGCCGTATTCGCTTTCTTGGAAATCGTTCTCGACCATTTCCATGAACGCCTTGGACGTCGCAACGGGGTTGGTCATCATGAACGGCAGTTCAAACACCTCGGTGCGCGGATAACGACCGGGGGTATAACCGACAACGGTCATGGTGATGTCGGCCACGCCGTCGATGGCTTGGTCCATCAGTTCCGGCGGTTTGCCGCCAAGAGCCATGGCATCAAAATGCTGAATCGCGATCGCACCGCCCGAGGTTTCTTCAACCTGCTCGGCCCAAGGTTTCAGGATGTGCTTGGGCACGGTCGCCATCGGCGGCAAGAACTGGTGCAGGCGCAGGGTCACGTCCGCGGACCATGCCGAACCGACCGTCAAAGCCGTTGCACAAGCAGCACCCGCAAGTGCGCCGATAAAGTTACGTCGTTTCATAGTTTCCTCCCGTTGGTGCGGGCCTCCCAACCCGCAAATTTTTGGATCAAGGCACGCCTAGTTCAACAGAACAGGCAGATTACGCGGCCCTCTAAACCCGAACCCATAGAACGAAACTGCACTGGGGTCTGGCAAGGACATATTCGGAAAACGTTCAAATAAGAGCGGCAGCATGATGTCCGCCGTCATGCGTCGCGCGATGTGGGTCCCCTGACAGAAATGGGGACCGTTCCCGAACGCCTGATGGGGCTGCTTCGGGCGATCAATGTTGAACAGTTCGGGTGCGTCATAGAGATCCTCGTCGTGGTTCGCCGAGGCCTGAATGGTCATCACCGTATCGCCCTTGGGGATGTGATAGCCGCCGATTTCCGTGTCCGCCGTCACAAGGCGCGAACTAACCTGAATCGGTGCAACCCAGCGCACGCCTTCCTCAAACGCCTGCCCCCACAGACCGCCCTCTTTGACGGCGGCCAATTGGTCAGGGTTCTGCAGCAAACCGTACAAAATCGTCAGCAGCGCATCACGCGGCTCGTTGATGCCACCGCCAATCGCGATTTTGATATTCGCGAAAATCTGGCTAAGGGGGATCGGGTTCTCGGCATTCAGCATCACCGACAACGCGCTCTGGTTCGGCTCAGCCTTGTGGCGATCCATCGCGGCGGTGAACAGCGCGTCCATCTCGTCATTGGCCTGATCGCATTCGGCAAACAGGGCGTCGCTCCACCCGAAATTGCCCGCCCCGTCGATCAGGATCTGGGACCAGCGTTGCATGTCATCATCGCTTGCCTCGGGGATGCCCAACAAATGCGTCAGGCACCGCGCCGCAAACGGACCGGCAAGCGCGGGGAACAGATCGACCACCTCACCCTTGGGCAGGCGCGCGACGTATTCTTCGGCAACCTTGGTGTAAATCGGCTGCCAGCAGTTCTTGATGTTGCGCGCACCGAACGACGGGGCCATCGCGCCACGTTCGCGCGCGTGCTCTTCACCGTCCTTACGCATCAAGGTATGTGCGCGAAAGGCCCGCTTCATCGGTGTGTTCGGGTCGTCGGAACTGAATAACTCGGGGTTATCCTTGACGTATTTCGTATCCTTGGCCTTGGTCAGCAGGGTCCGCCCAACGGATTCCACACGCAAAACCGGTGCCTCTTGCCGCAAGCGGCGATAGATCGAATACGGATCATGGGTCAACTGTTGAATGGTGATATCACGATCCAACGGTGCCTGATCGGCCCCAGCAAGACTGGTCATGTTTCCTCCCTCAACATGCCTGAGCAGTCACCCTATCGTTGCATTTTAAATCTGCCAATCTGATGAAGTAGATAGTTATTATCGAAATTTCTGATATATCTAACACATGCCACAGACCTCGCCCCTGAACATCGATTTTGCCGCCCTGCGCGTCCTTCGGGTCGTGCATGAGCAACGCTCTTTCTCGCGGGCTGCTGAACATTTGGGAACCAATCAATCCACGATCAGCTATACGATTGAACGCCTGCGGGCGGTGTTTCAGGACCCTCTGTTCATACGGCAGGCGGGCGGCGTTGCGCCCACGGTACGCTGTGACAAGATCGTTGAGGACACCCAGCCCCTGATCGAAACCTTTCTGGAGCTGGCCAACCCCGACGCCTTTGATCCGGCCAGCGCAAAGGCCACCGTGCGCCTTGCCTGCAACTATTTCGAACGGGCGACGATCGTGCCGCATCTGGTGCGGGATCTGCGCCGCGCCGCGCCGGACATCAGTCTGCGGATCGTGTCATCAACCAGTCAGGGGCGCGAATTGCTATCGTCGGGCGAGGCCGACACGCTGGTCGGACCGTTCAAGATCGAGGCGACCGGATTTTACCGAGAACGCCTGTTTCGGGAGGAATATGTCTGTGTGATGGACCCGCATAATCCGCTGGCCAAGGATGATCTGAGCATCGAACAATTTCTGGATGCCCCCCATGCGGTGGTCACCTACGGGCGCACGTGGAAATCGTGGTTCTTGCAGGAAATGGATCACGCGGGTCTGAAATTACGTATGGCGCTGGAACTGCCTAGCCCCGCGATTCTGCCCGAACTGATTGAAGGAACCGATCTGATTTCCACGATCCCGTCGCGGATTGCCAAACGGTTCGGCCCGCAGATCGTCACGCGCCCCTGTCCGTTTCCGGCCCCGTTTGACATCTACATGCATTGGACCGCGCGCACGCACAGATCGCCGATGCATCAATGGTTGCGGCAACGGATTGCCGCAACCAAAGGTCTTTAGACGCCTTCTCCGACGAAGGCTTTTTCGACGACGTATTCGCGGGGTTCGGAGTTTGCGCCTTCGCGCAGGCCAAAGCTCTCCATGATCGCCATGATGTCCTTGTTGAAGGCCAGCGACCCGCAGACCATGCCGCGGTCGGTTTCGGGCGACATGCCTTCGATCCCCAGATCCTTGAACACGGTGCCATTGGTCATCAGGTCGGTGATGCGGCCCATTTTCGGCGAGGTCTCGCGCGTGGTGGTCGGGTAATAGACCAGCTTGGACAGGTTCTCGGCCCCGACCAGTTCGGCCATCAGTTCGTCATTCTTGACCTGCTCGACCAACTCACGGCCATAGGTCAGCTCGCCCACCTCACGGCAGGTGTGGGTCAGGATGATCTGCTCGTAATCCGTGTAGGTCTGCGGATCGCGGATCAGGCTGGCGAAGGGCGCAATCCCCGTGCCGGTGGAANTCTGATCGCCGACCTTGATGTGTTGCAGTTTGCTGGTCAGAGGGCCGTCCTGCACCTTGATCGAGTAGAACTCCAACTCGTCATCCCAAGACGGGCTGGCGATCGAATAGGCACGCAGCAAGGGTTTGCCGTTGTCGCCCATCAGGCCGATCATCACAAATTCCCCCGACCGGAACCGCAACGACGCAGGCCGCGTCACTCGGAAGGAAAACAGCCGGTCCGTCCAATGCGTCACAGCCGTCACCGTCTGGGCGTCGGGCAATACGGGCGTCGAGGGCGCGGTCGTTTCAGCAGCAGTAGTGCTCGTCATATCGTTCGTATCCTTTTCGCGGTCTGCTTAGGCGGTGCCGCGCAAACGGTTCAGATAGTCATGGCTTTGCCAGTTGGCACGGGCCAGCCATTGGTCTTGGGGTTGGCGTTTGGCCAGTTCGGGCGAGATTTCCACCTCGTCAAACCCCGAGCGGCGCGCCATCGCATATTGATCGGCGATCACGTGGCCCTTGGCCCGCAGACGGCCGTTGAACCCCATCAGGCGCAGACGACGGGCCAGAGTGAACCCGCGACCATCCGCAAAGGACGGGAAATCCACGCGGATCAGGTCGATGCCGTCCAGACGACCGGCCAAAACGGCAGGGTCTGCATCGGATGCCAGATCGACAGCCACAGCCGCCGCACCACCACCGCCTAGGGTATCGGGCGTCACAAAACCATGCGTCCATTCGTCCGCAGCAAAGCCCGCATCGGTGACAATGGTGTTCATCTCTGGTTCATCCTCTACTGTGGGCAAGGGTCCGCGAACGATCTTGCCGTTCACGAAGTGGATGCCGCATTCCTCTTTGTCCTGGTCACGCCAACGACCAGCGCGGGGATCTTCGCCCGGGGCCACGCGCGAGGTGCAGGGGGCACATCCGATGGACGGATAGCCCTGAGCGACCAGCGGGTGACGCGGCAGGCGGTTGTTGATGATATAGTCTTGAACGTCTTGCGGCGTCCAATGGGCCAAGGGGTTGATCTTGATCCGGCGGTCTTCTTCGTTCTCGAAAAAGTCCAGCGCCGCGCGGGTCGAGCCTTGGAACCGTTTGCGTCCGGTGATCCACGCATCGAATTTCGACAGCGCGTTTTCCAGAGGCACAACCTTGCGGATGTTACAGCATGCATCGGTGTCCGACTTGTGCAGCAACCCGTCGGGGTCATGCGCGGCCACGGCGGCGGGTGCCGCGCGGATCACGCGCACATCCGTCAGGCCGAGCTTTTGCGAGACCTCGGTCTGATAGGTCAGCGTTTCCTCAAACAGCATCTGCGTGTCGATGAACAGCACCGGAATGTTGCGGTCAATCACCGACAGCATGTGCAGCAGAACCACGGATTCCGCCCCAAAGGACGACACCATGGCGATGCTACCCACGTCACTATCGGTAAGCGCATGTTCCAAAACCGCCTGTGCCGCATGATGGCGATAGCGGTCGTTCAGAAAGCCGATACGCTCGGCCACTGAACCGGTGTGGAGTGTGTTAGGCTGCATGACGTTCCTTGACCTCTCCGTACAGCGCCTCTTTGAAGGGGGCCATACCCAGACGGCGATAGGTTTCGAGGAAGGTTTCCTCGACCGAGCTGCGGTGTTCCAAATAGGCCTTTACCAGACGCTCAACCGCGCCGACGATTTCATCGGCAGGGAAGCCCGGACCGGTGCGTTCGCCAATAGCGGCGGTTTCGGTGCCGTCACCCCCAAGGGTGATCTGGTAGTTTTCGACCCCTGCGCGATCCAGACCCAGAATGCCGATATGGCCCACATGGTGGTGACCACAGGCGTTGATGCAGCCCGAGATTTTCAGCTTCAGCGGGCCAACCTCATGCTCCAGCTTCAGTTCGTCGAACCGTTCGGCGATCTGTTGGGCAATCGGGATCGAGCGCGCGGTGGCCAGCGCACAGTAATCCATACCCGGGCAGGCGATGATGTCGCTGATCAGGCCCACGTTCGCGGTCGCCAGACCGACGGCGGCCAGACGCGCATGAACGGCAGGCAAATCGCCCTTGTGGATATGGGGCAGGATCACGTTCTGCTCATGGCTGATGCGCAGTTCGTCATAGCCGAATTCCTCGGCCAGATCGGCGAGAACGCGCATTTGCTCGGCGCTTGCGTCACCGGGGGTTTCTCCATGCGCCTTGATCGACACGGTGACGATCGCATGATCGCCCTGCTTGTGTTCGGCAAGGTTCGTATCCGCCCACGACCGGAACACGGGGTCCGCGCCATAGGCCTGATCAAAGGCCTCGACCGAACGACCTTGGGCCAGATCGGGACGACGGAAGCGCGCGTGGATTTCGTCCAGCAACGCCTGATCCACACCGTTGAACAGTGCGCGGCGACCGATGAATTCCTGCTCGACCAGTTCGCGATAGGTGTCCAGACCGTTTTCCATCACGGTGATCTTGATGCGGGCCTTGTACTTGTTATCGCGACGGCCCAGCAGGTTATAAACGCTGACCACGGATTCAAGATAGGGCAACAGGTCCTCTTGGGGCAGGAAGTCACGGATGACCTTGCCCACAATCGGGGTACGGCCCAGACCGCCACCGACGATGACCTCAAAGCCGACTTCGCCGTCCTTTTCGACCATGCGCAGACCAATGTCATGCGCCTTGACCACAGCGCGGTCATTGGGCGAGCCGGTGATTGCGACCTTGAACTTGCGCGGCAGGAACTGGAATTCGGGGTGGTCGGTCGACCACTGACGGATCAGTTCGGCAAACGGGCGCGGGTCCAACAGTTCGTCGGCGGCAGCACCGGCAAAGTGGTCCGAGGTCACGTTACGGATCGTGTTGCCCGAGGTCTGGATGGCGTGCATGCCCACATCGGCCAGCGCGCGCAGGATCGCGGGCACATCCGGCAATTTCGGCCAGTTGTACTGGATGTTCTGACGCGTGGTGAAGTGGCCATAGCCCTTGTCGAACCGCTCGGCGATATAGGCCAGTTGGCGCATTTTGGCGGCATCGAGCGAGCCATAGGGAATAGCAACCCGCAGCATATAGGCGTGCAGTTGCAGGTACAGACCGTTCATCAGGCGCAGCGGACGGAATTCATCCTCGGTCAGCGAGCCGTCGATACGGCGGGCAACCTGTGCGCTGAACTGTTCAACGCGCTCGTCCAGAAAGGCTTTGTCGAATTCGTTGTAATTATACATTAGGCTACCTCAACCTGCTTGCCGTGGGCGTAGTTCGACGGGCCACGGGTGCGGAATGTTTCGCGGAAATGGGTGGGCTCGGGGCCGTTTTCGCCCAGTTGGGCATCGGCCAGATACGGACCCACGATGTCGGCCTCTTGAGTCAACGCATAGGCCAGACGTTCGTTCGCCAGATCCTCGTCATCCAGAAACTGGGCCTCGGACATGGTGCGGGTCCATGCGTTGTCGGCGGTCAGCCAAACAGCGTCCCCTTCGAGCAGGTGGTTGGCAGTCACGACTTTGGGTGTGAAACGGCGGCTCATTTCGCCTGCTCCTTTGTGTTTAGGTTTTGTGCAACTTTGGCGGCCTCACGCGGGGCAAGACCGTAGAGAATGACCGCTGCGCCCTCGATGCCGTCCACGGCACTGGGCAGTTCGGCCAGCGTGGTTTCAATCGTCTGGCCATCGGTGCGCGAGGCCTTTTCGACAATCGTCACGGGCGTCAGGGGCGCAGCCCCATGCATCAGCAACCGGCCCTGAAAAAACCGCGCGCTGCGCTTGCCCATGTAAATCGCGGCGACCTCACCCGGTGCGGCAAGGCTGCGCCAATCCTGTTCGGCGAACCCGTTGACGTCATGGCCGGTCATCAGGCGCACCGCCGAATTGCGGCCGCGTTTGGTAAAGGACTGACCGATCTGGGCAACGGCGGCGGTCGCGGCAGTAATGCCCGGCACGATCGACCACGAGATATCCGCGTCGTTCAGCGCGTCCAGCTCTTCGTCCAGACGCCCGAACACACCCGGATCACCGGCCTTGAGGCGCACAACCTGCGCGCCGGTCTTGGCGTGCTCGACCATCAGGGCGTTGATGTCTTCCTGTTTGAACGAGGGGCCAAAGCCCTTTTTGCCGGTCTCGATGATGATCGCCTCACGACGGGCCAGTTCCAGAACCTCGGGCGAGACCAGTTGGTCGTGGATGACAACATCGGCCTCATGCAGGGTCTTGCGCGCCTTCAGCGTCAGCAGATCGGGATCGCCCGGACCTGCACCGACCAGATGGACGTGACCGGTGCGGCCTTCGCGCGCCATATGATCAAACACCAGATCGGCCAGTGCCCCGTCCAGTGCGTCAACGCCGTGGCGCGCCAGAACCTCGGGACCTTTTTCGAAATAATAATCGCTCCAGAAATCGCGACGCGCACGACCGGGGCGCAGACGTTCGGCCAGCGGGCGGAACAATTTGCCAACGCGCGCCAACGTGCCAAGGGCGGTCGGCAGGCGCTCCTCAAGGTCGGCCTTAATCGCGCGGGCTAGAACGGGCGCCGCACCTTCTGTGCCGATGGCGATGGTCACGGGATCGCGGTCCACAATGGCGGGCGTGATAAAGGCGCTGTCGTCCAGATTGTCGACGATGTTCACCAACGCGCCCACGGACGCACCCGCGGCGGCCAGATCGGCGTCGCGCACAGCGTCCTCATAGGCGGCATAGACCAGAACGGCGTCGCGCAGATCGTCCGCCACCGCATCGCGCGGCACCAGACGCAAGCGCCCCTCACCCGCCCAAGTGCGGATCAGATCGTCGGCGTCACCGGCGTAAACCTCGATCACGGCTTCGGTCTTGAGCAGCAGTCGCAGTTTCGCAACGGCGGCTTCACCACCACCTGCGACCACGATCCGTTTGCCTTGAACGGCCATAAAAATAGGAAAATGCTTCATTGCACCGACTCTGTTTGCCTATGCAGAAAATAGATGCTGTACCCCCTATGCCGCTATATGCAGAACAAAATAAGGAGGCCGTGCAGGTTTCACCGCCCAAGGTGGGAAACTGTTCCAATACGGCGATGGATGGCGTGAAAACTTTCGCCCCTGCGGCATGATCGCGCGACGGCCCGTTTGCCAGACAATAAAAAAGGGGCACGAATGCCCCTGTTTTCATGGTCATTTTGCGTGGATCAGACCCCGGTCAGATGCGGAATAGCGGCTGCAAAAGACGCGGAACAAAGCTGTGGAACCGCAGTGGCGCGTCGGTCGCGGCCAGACAGATGCAATCGGCCTCGGTCCCTGCAGTCGGGCAATGGTCCAGATCGTCATAGGCGATTTCCACATCGCCCACCCCGAACCCGCCGGTTTCGTCATGGAAACTGCCCTGCAAAACGAGGGTCAATTCCAGACCATTATGTCCGTGATCCGGCACGGCCTGCCCCGCAGGGATATAAAGCAACCGCGCACTGCCCTCGGGTCCGTCATAAAGGATCGACTGACGCGTCCCAAGGCCAAGGGATTTCCATTTCGGACGCCCCATCGGCAGCATTTCAGCCACCGGCGCGGGATACACGCCGGACGCCCGCACAGGCGCGGGGGCGGCGTCGAAATCATCGTCCAGACCGGCCAGAACGGCGTCACGCAACCCGTCGGACACCTTGATTTCGTTCAGATCATCCAACAGGGCCCCACCGACCGCATTGTGCGCCTCAAGCCGCGCGCGACATTCGTCACACATCGACACATGGGCCGCCACAACCAAGGCGAACGGATGCCCCAACGACCCGCCCGCATAGGCGGTCAGCAGGTTATCCGAAATATGATGGCGAATTTCAGACATGACTATCGCAGTTCTTTCAGTTCGTGCCGAAGGCGCTCCAGGCCAAGGCGAATTCTCGATTTAATGGTCCCGATGGGCAGGCCAGTTTCCTGCTGGATTTCGGAATGGCTCAGCTCTCCGAAATAGGCCTTTTCCACCACCTGACGTTGCTCGGCATTAAGCCCGTTCAGGGCCTTGCGCACCTGTTGCGCCTCTTGCTCGAACGCCAAGGATTGCGACGCATCCTCATTTTCCTGATCGGGGACCGACAGCTCTTCAGGGATGGGTCGCCGTTCCTTGCGCAAGATGTCGATTTGACGGTTGCGCGCGATCTGGTATATCCACCCCGAGGCCTGCGCACGCGAGGGATCGAACTGATCTGCCTTGCGCCACGCGGTCAACATCACGTCCTGAACGATGTCCTCGGCCTGTGCGGCGTTGATCCCTGATCGCATGATCATGGATTTCAGACGCGGCGCGAAGAAATCGAATAGACGTGCAAACGCCTGTCGATCCCTTTGATCGCGCACCGCCATCAACCATTCGGTTTGTGGCGATAAGGCCGCTGATTTTTCGTTCGCGGTCAATGACTTCCCCGATGCTGTCCCCGACACGAATGCATGTGCCAAATGCCCGTTCTGGACATGGTCGGCACGGTGCCCCGTGGTATGTTTGTCGGTCAACATACAACGGATACGGGCCCTGAGAACAGTTGGATCACTTTTTTTGATCCAATCGGGAATTTTGGTCGTAAGCATAATAAAGAACACCGGAGCGACCATGTCCCTAGACGTCCTATCACACCGCCCAATGAAGATCGCAATCGTCGGCGGGGGTATCTCGGGATTGGCGGCGGCCTATCTGTTGTCCCCCCATCACACCGTCACGGTTTACGAGGCCGAGGATCGCATGGGCGGGCACGCGCGCACCGTGATGGCAGGCAAAAACGGGGATCAGCCGGTCGATACGGGCTTTATCGTTTTCAACTACGCCAACTACCCGCACCTGACGCGGATGTTCCGCGATCTGGACGTGCCGGTCGAAAAGTCCTGCATGAGCTTTGGCGCAACGATCAACGACGGGTCGATCGAATATGGGCTGAAAGATCTGGGCGCCCTGTTTGCCCAGCGTCAGAACCTGACCCGCCCCGGTTTCTATCGGATGATCCGCGATGTGCTGCGGTTCAACGCCCGCGCCGAAGAGGTCGCCAAAGACGACAGCGTCACGATTGGCGAGTTGATGGCCGACCTGAACCTTGGCGACTGGTTCCGCGACTATTACCTCTTGCCGATCAGTGGGGCGATCTGGTCCACACCGGCCGAGGAAATCGCGGCCTTTCCGGCGAAATCGCTGGTCCAATTTTTCCGCAACCACGCGCTGCTCAGTGCCTCAGGTCAACACCAATGGTGGACCGTGTCGGGGGGCAGTATTTCCTACGTGACGCGTCTGTGCGCGCATCTGACCGCTGTGGGCGCGACGCTGCGGACCGGCACACCTGTGCAAACCGTGCGCCGCCATGACGCGGGGATTATGGTCCACACCGAAGGCCAGACCGAGGCCTATGATCACGTGATCTTTGCCTGTCATTCCGATCAGGCCCTGCGCCTTCTGGAACACCCGACCAAGGACGAACAGGCACATCTGGGCGCGATCCGTTATCAGCCGAATGAGATGATCCTGCACGCCGATCCCCGCCAAATGCCCAAGCGCCGCGCCTGTTGGTCCAGCTGGGTGTATAAGGCCGATCATGACAAACCCAATGCCGGCATCGGCGTGTCCTATTGGATGAACCGTCTGCAAAACATCCCCGAGGGCGATCCGTTGTTCGTGACGCTGAACGCAAACACCCCGATTGACGAACGGTTGATCTACGACACCAAAACCTTTTCACATCCGGTGTTTGACCGCGCCGCCATCCGCGCCCAAGAGGGCCTGAAGGCGATCCAAGGTCAAAACAACACGTGGTTCGCCGGTGCATATACCCGCCACGGGTTCCATGAGGACGGGTTTGCCAGCGCAGTGCGCGTGGTTCGCCAGTTGGACCGCGAATTGGTATGAGCGCCGCCCCCGAACATATCGCGGGCAGCACAACCCACGTCCGCCACGGTGGGATCGGCAACGTTTTCACCTATGGCGTCGATTATGTCCTGATCGACCCCGAGACCCGGACCGGCCCCGCCCTGTTTTCGCGCAACCGCTTTAACCTGACCGCCGTTCATGACCGCAACCATGGCGGCAAACGCGATCACGGCGTCGGTGCCCCATGGGCGCGGCAGGTGTTTGCCCAGCACGGTTTGAGCGGCGATTATGACCTGCGCCTTCTGACCCAGCCCAGCTTTGTCGGGTATATCTTCAACCCCGTCAGTTTCTGGATCGCCCAGCGCGATGGCGACCTGATTGCGGTGATCGCCGAGGTAAACAACACCTTTGGCGACCGGCACAGTTACGTGTGTCACAAGCCGGATTTCGCGCCGATCACCCCCGCCGATCAGGTGGACGCGCACAAGGTGTTCCATGTCTCCCCGTTTCAGAAAATCGCGGGCACCTATACGTTCAATTTCAAGATCACACCCGACAGCGTGGCGATCCGCATCAACCACAAAAACGGGCCTGACGGCGTTCTGGCGACCCTGACCGGCACGCGACGTCCCCTAAGCAATCGCAGCATCCTTGGCGCGCTGATCCGGCGGCCATTTGGTGCAATGCGCACAGTTGCGCTAATCTATTTCCAAGCCCTCAAGCTTAAATTCAAAGGCGCGCACTACACGACGCGCCCAACGCCCCCATCCGAGGAGGTCACATAATGTTTTCATTTTCCCACAGGGTCCGCCGCGATTTTCTGGAGTGCTGTGAGGGGATGCCGAACGGGTCCCTGCGCCTGATCACGCCCGAGGGGGATGTGCATGATTTCGGGTCCGGCGAACCGGCCGCCGAAATGTCGATCTATGACTGGGCGGTTGTGACGTCCCTTGCCGCGCGCGGCGATATTGGCCTTGGCGAAACCTATGTTGAGGGTCTGTGGGACACGCCGTGTATCGAGACGCTGGTACAGGTGGCGTTGCAGAACCTCGATCATTTCAACGGTTATGCCTATGCGACCTTCTGGAATAGCCTGAAGTTCCGCATGGTCGACCGCATCCTACGCGCCAATTCCAAGCGCGGCGCGTCCCGCAATATCCGCGCCCATTACGATGTCGGGAATGAGTTCTACCAACTCTGGCTCGACCCCTCGATGACCTATTCCTCGGCCCTGTATCAAGGGGACGATGACGACCTGCACCGCGCACAGTTGAACAAATACGACCGCATTCTGGACCGTCTATCGACGGGCGAACGTGTTCTGGAAATCGGTTGCGGCTGGGGCGGGTTTGCCGAACGCGCCGCCGATCAGGGGCGCCATGTGACCGGCCTGACCATTTCGCCCAGCCAAAAGGGATACGCCGACGCGCGTCTCGACGGGCGCGCCGAAATCCGCCTGCAGGACTATCGCAACTGCGATGGCGTATTCGACAATATCGTGTCGATCGAGATGATTGAGGCCGTCGGAGAGAGCTATTGGCCCACCTATTTTTCGACGATCAAACGCCGCCTATCTGACACGGGCCGCGCGGTGGTTCAGGCGATTACGGTGCCCGACGCCTATTTCGATACGTACCGCAAGGGCTCGGACTATATCCGCCAATATACGTTCCCGGGTGGGATGTTGCTGTCTGACCAGGCGATTGCGGATCAGGCCAACCGCGCGGGCCTGCAGGTCGTGAACAACTTCGGCTTTGGCACGGATTACGCGCGCACGCTGCGGGAATGGACGACGTCCCTGAACGCACAAAGCGACCGGATCAAATCCCTTGGCTACAGCGAAGGGTTCTTGCGCAACTGGCGCTTTTATCTTGGCATCTGCGCCGCCTCTTTTGAAACGGGACAAACCAATGTTGTACAAGTGGAATTGGCCCATAAATAATTGGCTGATGGCGGGGGCGATGGCCCTTGCCACGCTAACTGGCGCGCCCGCATTCGCGACCGGCGTGCCCGAGGTGGAAAGCCGCCTCAACAACCCCGCGCCCATCGGTCAGGCGCGGGTGCGGTGGCTGGGGATTTCCCTTTATCAGGCCAGTCTTTTCACCCCGTCCGGATCGCCGTTTGACTGGTCGCAACCCTTTGCCCTGCGCCTCGATTACGATCAGGACATCGATGGCGAACGGTTGATTTCGACAACGATCAAGGAGATGCGCCGGCTGGAGGGCGCCCGCGAAGACCACAGCGACATCGCCACCAAGCTGACCTCTTGTTTTCGCGATGTGCAGGACGGGGATCGCTATGTCGCACTGGCCCAAGGTCGGGACCGGATCGGGTTCTGGCTGAACGGAACTCAGGTCTGTGACCTGCGCCATGATGGCATTCGTGAGCGTCTCCTCGGCATCTGGCTGTCGGAAAAGTCGCGCATGCCCAACCTGACCCGCCAATTGCGTGGCGGCCAATGACCCCGTTTCAGGTCCCGTTGATCGCGGTGATCTTGGCGGCGGCGGGGGTGCCATTGTACATCCACTTGCCCCGTTTCGCGGTCGGCGATCTGGGTCTCAGCCTCGGGACCGTTGGGGCAATTCTGATTTCCATCCGAGTGGTCGATCTGGTGCAGGACCCGTTTCTGGGCCGTCTGTCCGATAGCGCGATGGTATCGCGCACCCGCCTTGCGTGGATCGGGCTGATCGGTTTGGTGGTCGGGTTTCTGTCGGTATTCACCCTGACGCCAGTGGGCGCGACCGCGTGGCTGATGGCCGGTCTGGTCCTGGTGTTCAGCGCCTATAGCCTGCTCTACATCCTGTTTTACGCGACCTGCGTTGACGTGGCCCAAGCCCGCACAGGACAGCACATGCGCCTTGCCGGATTGCGCGAAGCGGGGATGCTGGGCGGGATTATCTTGGCGGCGATCCTGCCACAAATCCTGTCGGGGTTCGACGGGACGGACGGCGGATACCGCAGCTTTGGTTGGGTTCTGGCCGCGTTGATTTTGGCCATCGGCACCCTGACCCGCGGGTTTTGGACCACCCCACGCCGCGCGGCACAGCCCAAGGATCAACTGCAACTGTCCCTGCTGAAACGTCCAGGCATTCGGGGTCTGTTGATCCTAGGCCTGATCAACGCCACCCCCGTCGCAATCAGTTCGACCCTGTTCCTGTTCTTTGTCGAGGATGTTCTGATCCTGCCCGATCTGGCGGCGGTGTTTTTGGTCGCCTTTTTCCTCGCCGCCGGAATGTCGGCCCCCCTCTGGTCCACATTGGCCACACGGTATGGCGCGCGGCGGGTTCTGGCGGGGGCGATGATTGCGTCGATGGCGGTGTTCATCTGGGCCGCAACCTTGGGCGCGGGGGATGTCGTGCAGTTCTCGATCATCTGCATCGGGTCGGGGGCGACATTGGGCGCGGATATGGTGATCCTGCCCGCCCTGTTTGCCGCCCGTCTGGCGCAAAACGATCATCCCCGCGGGGCGGCGTTTGGCCTGTGGTCCTTCGTGTCGAAACTCGCCCTTGCAGTTGCGGCTGTCGCGGTTCTGCCTGCGCTGGACCTTTTTGGCTATGAACCCTTAAAAACAGGCGAAAAAAGCAATGTTTTACCCCTGACTTTTGCCTATGCCGTTCTACCTTGTCTCGTGAAAATCGGAGCTCTTGGCGTTCTGCTAAAGCTCCCTAAAAAGGTGTTGATTTCATGATGTTCCTTGTTGGTATCTGTGTTGCCCTGTTGGCGGTCGCGCTGTGGCTGCGGGGGACGGGGTTTGCGCGCAAATCGGCCTCTGCAATGGAGGTTGGCGAACCTGCGATCGACATTCGCACGCACCTGTCTGGGCCGATTATTTCCGAGGGCGTCATCTATGGCCCAACGGGCAAGGTCGCGGGGCGTTTTGTGGCGGACATGCTTGGTACATTTGATGGGCGCGCGGGCACTTTGGACGAGGAATTTTCCTTTGCCTCAGGTGCGAAACAGCGGCGCAAATGGAACCTGACCTTTAACAACGATGGCACGTTCACCGCCACCGCCGATGACATCATCGGTCAGGCCACGGGGCGCATGGATGGCGCAACCGCTTGCATGCGCTATCGCCTCCGGCTGGAAGAGGACGCGGGCGGGCATGTTCTGGATGTGACCGACTGGATGTACCTGATGGAAAACGGCACGGTCATGAACCGGTCCGAGATGCGCAAGTTCGGAATCAAGGTGGGCGAGCTAATCGCAACTATGCGTCCGGTGGCGAACCAGCATGTTTAACGGCAAAACCTATTGGATCGTCGGCGCAAGCGAGGGCTTGGGCCGCGAATTGGCGCGCGCCCTGACCAAGGCCGGCGCGCGCGTTATCCTGTCCGCCCGATCCGAGGACCGGCTGCGGGATTTGGCGGATGAGCTGACAGGTGCCGAAATCGCCTCGCTGGATGCCACCGACATGGATAGCATTGCCGCAAACGCGCCCGACGCGGCGGACATCGACGGCATCATCTATTGCGCTGGCGTCTACGACCCCATGCGCGCCCAGGATTGGGACGCCGACAAGGTCGCACTGATGTTCGACGTGAACCTGCGCGGGGCAGTGAATGTTCTGGGTCGCGTGGTGCCCGCATTCGCCAAACGGGACAGCGGGCATATCGTATTGATCGGATCCTTAGCCGGATATCGCGGCCTGCCGGGATCAATCGGATACAGCGCGTCGAAATCGGGCCTGATCGCCCTTGGGGAATCCATCTACGCCGATTTGCGCGGCAGTGGGGTCAAGGTTCAGGTCGCCAGCCCCGGCTTTATCAAGACCCGCCTGACCGATAAGAATGATTTCGACATGCCCCAGATCATGACGCCCGAGGATGCGGCGGATCATGTCATGCGGATCATGCGTGGCGGCGCCCTACACGCGTCGTTCCCGCGTCCGTTTTCGTGGTTTTTCAAATGGGGTCGGTTCCTGCCCGCCGGAATCTTCTATCGGCTGACGGGGAAATAGATCCCACTTTTCCAACCCTACGCCCAAAATATGGGCGGTATGGCCACGGATTTCGTTCATTTTTCGCACATTTTTCAACCATCACGCACATTATTCACGCATTTCGGCAGCAATTCCCACGTTTATCGGTAACGGCCCTCCTTGGGGGTGCAGCCGTCATACGGACATGCAATTTTACCGTTGATGCAGATACGACCGATTCCAAGTGACGCGAAAATCGCGGTGTTCAGCGACCTAGACGGGACGCTTTTGGACCATGAAACATACGGGTTTGATGCCGCAAAACCCGCGCTGAAGCGTTTGGCCGAATTGGGTATCCCCGTCATTCTGGCCAGTTCGAAAACTGCTGCCGAAATTTCCTGTGTGCGCCTTGCGATGGGGTTAGATGCCTATCCTGCCATCGTGGAAAACGGTGCCGGATTGCTGCCCCCCGGTCAGGACGCCGATACGGACCGCCAAGAACACCACCGTCTGCGTCAGGTTCTGAACCGCCTGCCCCGCAATATCCGCAGCGGGTTTTCGGGGTTCACCGATTGGGGCGTCACCGGCATTCAGACCGAAACCGGCCTGCCACTGGACAAGGCCGAGTTGGCCGCGAAACGGATGTATTCCGAACCCGGCCTGTGGTCGGGCACCGAGAACATGAAGACCGCGTTCATTGCCCAACTCGAACGCGAGGGCGTCAATGCGCGCGAGGGCGGCCGGTTCCTGACCCTGTCCTTTGGCGCGACCAAGGCCGACCAGATGGACCGCCTGATGGACAAACTGGGCGCGACCTATTCGATTGCCCTTGGCGATGCGCCCAATGACCGCGAGATGCTATGTCACGCGGATTTGGGCATCGTCATTCACAACCCACACCGACCGCCCCTGCCCGAATTACCAGGCGAACAGGACGGCCACATTATTCGCAGCACCGCCGCAGGCCCCGAGGGCTGGAACGACACCGTTCTGGCGGCGCTGAATACCTACAGTGCCCACGGAGTAGACCTTGGCTGACTTTCATCAAAACGGGAACGTCGCAACCCTGCACAATCTGCGCACCAACACGGCCGAAGATCTGGCCCGCGAGTTGGAGAGCATTTCCCAATCCCGCAAGATCACATTGATCCTGCCCTCGCTGTTTTCCGAGCTTGAAGGCGACGCCCTGCCCAACATTCTAGATGAACTGTCCAAGGTGAAATACCTGCACCGGATCGTCATCGGCCTGGACCGCGCGGATGAAGAACAATATCGCCATGCGCGAAAGTTCTTTGCCCGCCTGCCGCAGGAACACGTGGTCATCTGGAACGACAGCCCGCGGATGAAAGAAATCCATGCCCGTCTGGACGAACTGAACCTTGACCCCGGCGAACCAGGCAAGGGGCGCAATGTGTGGTTCTGTCTGGGCTATACGCTTGCCTGCAAGGATAGCTCGGTCGTGGCCCTGCACGATTGCGATATCGTCACCTATTCGGCGGATATGCTGGCGCGACTGGTCTATCCGCTGGCCAATCCGAACTTTCCCTATCAGCTGGCCAAAGGGTTCTATCCCCGTGTCGGCGGCGGCAAACTGAACGGGCGGGTCAGCCGCCTGTTGGTCAGCCCCCTGTTGATCGCGTTGAAAAAGGTTCTTGGGGATCGCGATTACCTCGATTTCCTGCGGGCGTTCCGCTATCCGCTGTCGGGCGAATTCGCGATGCGCGTGGCCCCTCTGGCCGATCTGCGCATCCCGTCGGACTGGGGCCTAGAGATCGGCGTTCTGTCCGAGGCATGGCGCAATCTGGCCCCGAAATCGGTCTGTCAGGTCGAGATCGCGGACAACTACGACCACAAGCACCAACCGGTCTCCAAAGAGGACGCGACCAAGGGTCTGTCGCGCATGTCCGTCGACATCTCCAAGGCGCTGTTCCGGAAACTGGCCGCCGATGGCACCGTCTTTACCGAGGAAATCTTCCGCACACTCAAGGCGACCTATTACCGTACCGCATTGGATTTGCTGGACAATTATCAGGCCGACGCGCGCATGAACGGTCTGCAGATCGACCGCCACGCCGAGGAAAACATGATCGAACTGTTCTCGGCCAATATCATGGTGGCCGGTCAAGTCTTCCTCGACCACCCCGAAGAAACACCGTTCATCCCGACGTGGAGCCGCGTTTTCGCCGCCGACCCGCAATTGATGGATGACATGGTACAGGTGGTCGCGCAGGACTGCGAAACCTACAGCTGAAACGAACGGCGCCGCGGACCATGATGACCGCGGCGCCGTTTTATTACCGACGGTTGGTGATCCAGCGGCATTGATAGGGCCGCATCGGAATATCGGTGCCATTCGCGTGGATCGGCTCTCCGGATAGCAGGTCGATCCAGTCCTCACCGCCGATCAGATTGATCGACATCGGCTTGATCGACAGCTCATCTTTACTGACGTTGTGCAGGGCGAAAATCGACTGGTCGCGGTTAAGGCTCTGCCGCCAAATCCCGAAAATCCGCGGATCAAGATGCAGCGTGAACTGTGTTCCGTTCGGATGGAAAGCCTCTTGGGCACAGCGCACGTCGATGCGGCGCTTCATCTGACGCAAGACCTGCGCGTGGACGGATGACGGATCGTCCAACTGTTCACGCAAGGCCGCGTAATCCCACCGATGCCGGTTGATGGCGCGGTTGACGCCCGTCTTTTCCACGCCCTGTTGATCGTTCGGCGTGCCCAAAAGGGAATGCACATAGATCGCCGGAATCCCTTCAAGCGCCATGGCAATCGTCTGTGAACACAAGAAGCGGTCGACCTGGAATTCGTCCTCGCCCTCAAACGTGCCCTTCATCGCATCGAACCAGGTGATGTTAAGCTCATAAGGCGCTTCGCCACCATCAGGCAGGGCGCGCATCGAAACACGGCCGCCAAAGTCGCGGACCTTTTCGATCACTTGCTCTTTTTCTTCGGGCGGCAAAATGCCCTCTGCGGGGCGCATACCGATGCCATCGTGGCTGGCCGTAAAGTTCAGATAGGCACAGCCCAATTGCGCGGGCGGCATGGTCGCCTGCCAGCGGTGCAAATGCTCGGCGGTGCCACTCATCAAGGCGTGCAGCAACAAGGGCGGCAACGAGAAGTTATAGATCGCGTGCGCCTCGTTGCGGTTACCGAAGTAGGACAGGTTTTCAACGTTGGGAACGTTCGTTTCCGTCAACAAAATGATCGGTTCCACCGCGAAATCGCACAGGACTCGCATCAATTGTACAATTGCGTGGGTTTCCGGCAGGTGGATGCAATTGGTGCCGAGTTCCTTCCAGATAAAGGCGACGGCGTCCAAGCGGATGATCCGCACACCGTGATTGATGTGCAGGCGCATGATGCGGATGAATTCAAGCAGAACCTCAGGGTTCGAGAAATCCACGTCCACCTGATCATGGCTGAACGTGCACCACACATGGCGGGTGCCGTTTGCGGTTTCGACTTCACGCAACAGGGGGCTGGTACGGGGGCGCACGACCTCGGACAGGTCGTCGTTCGGCGAGGCCTCGAAAAAGAACTTATCATAGGGCTCATGCCCCTGCAGGTATCCGTTGAACCATTTCCCCTGACTGGAGACGTGGTTCAGAACCAGATCCGACATCAGCTTGAATTCAGATGCGATGCGTTCGACATCCGCCCAATCCCCAAGGTGCGAATTGACGGCGCGATAATCCGTCACCGCGAACCCATCGTCGGACGTGAACGGAAAGAAGGGCAGAATATGAACAGAGTTCACATAGCTCTTGAGATACCGTTTCAAAAAGTCGTTCAGCAGGTCCAGCGGCTTGTGCGTGCCATCGACAAAACTGTTGCCGTAGGTGATGACCATGACGTCTTTGGACGACCATAGCTTGTTCCCCGGCACGCGGGAGCGCTTGCGCGGATGCATGTCCTCGGGCCAAAAGGCCGCGATCACCTCATGCGCCAGATGATCTTGGTCCAACGCCGGATAGATCTGCTCTAGCAAATCACGCAGCTTCATTTTCAGGTTTGGCGAAATTGTCGTCATTCTTACCCCTCAGCCCCTCTGCGCATGTTTGGACAATTGGAAAGCGGTGGCAAGACCCCCCGTTGCGGTTGTGTGCGAGAGAGGAAAATCGGCGACCCCAACCAGAATCACGCCCATATATTCATCACTCGGGAAACGTGTGGGCCCCGACATTTTAACGACCCTCAGGAATTTTATACCAAAGTTTTGGCGCGGGATTTGCCAGAAAACCCGATGAAACGCCCCAAATCAGCCAGATCACAGGCATTTTAAATTTGACAGAAAAAATAATAAGGCAGATGATAGCGCAAAACTAAGGGAGGACACATGTTTCTCGGTCTTGACCTGGGAACATCAGGCTTGCGCGCCTGTCTGGTCGATTCAGACGGCACCACAATTGCCGCGCACGAAGCACGCTATGATGTTGATCACCCCCATTCGGGGTGGAGCGAACAGAACCCCGATGACTGGGTTTCTGCCTGTGAGACCGTGCTGGACGCGCTGCACGCCGAGGCGCCCAAGGCGATGGCCGCCCTGCGCGGGATCGGCCTGTCGGGACATATGCATGGCGCGACCCTGATCGACGCCGCACAAAAGCCGCTCCGCCCCTGTATCCTGTGGAATGACACCCGCGCCCATCAAGAGGCGCGCGCGCTGGACGCGATCCAAGAGGTGCGCGATCTGTCCGGCAACATCGTGTTCCCGGGGTTCACCGCGCCGAAACTGCTGTGGCTGAAACAGAATGAACCGGACCTGTTTGACAAGGTCGACAAGGTTCTGCTGCCCAAGGACTATCTGCGCCTGTGGCTGACCGGAACCGTGGCTGCCGACATGTCAGATGCCGCCGGAACCTCATGGCTGGACGTTGGAAAGCGTGATTGGTCCGACCGGCTGCTGAGCCTTGGGCAAATGCGCCGCGATCAGATGCCCGATCTGGTTGAGGGGTCAGAGCCCGCCGGCACATTACGCCGTGCACTGGCCAAACGCTGGGGCATTTCCGGCACCGTCACCGTCGTGGGCGGGGGCGGCGACAATGCCGTCGCGGCCTGCGGGATCGGCGCCATGTCCGAAGGTCAGGGGTTTGTTTCCCTTGGTACGTCGGGCGTATTGCTGGCCGCCAAGGACCGCTTTGCCCCCGCGCCGGAAACCGCCGTGCACACGTTTTGTCACGCCATTCCGGACACGTGGTACCAGATGGGTGTGATCCTGTCGGCGACGGACAGTTTGAACTGGCTGACCCGCATCACAGGACAGAGCGCGCGTGATCTGGCGGCCGAGGTGGGCGATGACCTGACCACCCCCGGCGCGGTCGGGTTTGCGCCCTATCTGTCGGGCGAACGCACCCCCCACAACGACAGCCACATTCGTGGCGGGTTCACCGGCATCGGCGTCGACACGACCCGCGCCGATCTGACCCGCGCCGTGATGGAAGGCGTCGCATTCGCCCTGCGCGACAACCTGCATGCGCTGGAGGGCACCGGCACAGATCTGAAAAACGTTCTGGCCATCGGAGGCGGCGCGCAATCGGCCTATTGGGTCGAACTGCTGGCCACCGTTTTGAACCTGCCCATCGACCTGCCCGAGGCGGGCGATTTCGGCGCGGCCCTTGGGGCGGCGCGACTGGCGATGATGGGGGCCGAAGGCGCCTCGGCATCCGACGTCATGACGCCCCCGCCAGTGGCCCGCACCATCACCCCGAACACCGACCTGCGCGGCGCATATGACGATGCCTATGCCCGTTTCCGCGCGCTTTACCCTGCACTTAAGGCCCTAAAATGACCCAATGCTATTTCCAGAACATCCCCGACATCACCTACGAAGGCCCAAACAGCACAAACACCTTTGCCTATCGCCACTATGATCCGTCCGAGGTCGTGATGGGCAAAACCATGGCCGAGCATCTGCGCCTTGCCGTGTGTTATTGGCACAACTTTGTCTGGCCCGGGAACGACCCGTTCGGCGGCCAGACGTTTGAGCGTCCGTGGTTCCCCGCCGACAGCATGGAATTGGCCAAAGCCAAGGCCGACGCCGCCTTTGACATGTTCCGCATTCTGAACGTGCCCTATTTCTGTTTCCATGACGCCGACGTCCGCCCCGAGGGTCAGAGCTTTGCCGAGAACACCCGCAATCTGAACGAGATCGCGGATTACTTTGCGGACAAGATGGAAGAGACCGGCACGAAACTGCTCTGGGGGACGGCCAACCTGTTTTCGCACCGCCGCTATATGGGCGGCGCGGCCAGCAACCCCGATCCCGATGTGTTCGCCTTTGGCGCGGCCACGGTCAAAACCTGTATGGATGTGACGCATCGCCTGAACGGGGAAAACTATGTCCTCTGGGGCGGTCGTGAGGGGTATGAGACCCTGCTGAACACCGACCTGCGGCATGAGGATCAACAGCTTGGCCGCTTTATGAACATGGTGGTCGAGTACAAGCACAAGATCGGGTTCAAAGGCGCGCTGCTGATCGAACCGAAACCCCAAGAACCGACCAAGCATCAGTACGACTATGACGTCGCGACGGTCTATGGGTTCCTGAAACGCCACGGTCTGGAAAACGAGATCAAGCTGAACCTCGAACAGGGGCACGCGATCCTTGCCGGTCACAGCTTTGAGCACGAAATCGCAATGGCGCAATCGCTGGGCCTATTCGGGTCGATCGACATGAACCGCAACGATTATCAATCGGGCTGGGACACGGATCAGTTCCCCAACAACGTGCCCGAGGTCGCGTTGGCCTATTACTATATCCTGCAGGGCGGCGGGTTCAGCACGGGCGGCACCAACTTCGACGCCAAACTGCGCCGCCAGTCGATTGATCCCGAGGACCTGATCCTTGCCCATGCCGGCGCCATCGACGTCTGCGCGCGCGGGTTCAAGGCCGCCGCCAAGATGATCGAGGACGGCACGATGGCCGATTTCGTCACCGACCGCTATGCGGGCTGGCAGGGCGAAACGGCCGCGAAAATGCTGAACGGTGAAATGGATCTGGACCAGATCGCCCAGATGGTCGAAACGACCGACCTGCGCCCCGAACCCAAATCGGGCAAGCAGGAATATCTGGAAAACGTCATCAACCGGTTCGTCTGATCATGCGGGCGCGTGGCATCCTGTTTGGGGGCGTGATGGCGGTAGCGGGGGCGATGGCCCTTGCCGAGACACCCCTGCCCCGTGCGGATGCCACGTTCCGCCCCACCGATCCGGTTGAGGTGGCGTTGGGACAGCTCCTGTTCTACGATCCGATCCTGTCGGGCAACAAAACCGTGTCCTGCGCCACCTGCCACCATCCAAAATTTGCGACGTCCGATGGGGTGTCTTTGGGCGTTGGGGATGGCGGCATTGGCCTTGGGCCCGAACGCCGTTCAGACCCTGAAAATCCACCCGAACAACGTATCCCCCGCCATTCCCCCGCCCTGTTCAATCTGGGCGCGACGGAATTCACGCGGTTCTTTCATGACGGGCGGCTAGAGGACGATCCAAACGCCCCGAACGGCATCCGCACCCCCCTTGGCGCGGATATGGTCGTGGGGTTTGACAACGCCCTTGCCGCACAGACCATGTTCCCCGCTTTGTCACCTGATGAGATGGCCGGGCATTATTCGGAAAACGACGTATCCACCGCCGTGCGGCGCGGGATGTTGGCCCAACCGGGTGGCGCGTGGGACATCATCGCCGCGCGGGTCGCAGGTATCCCCGACTATCGCGTGCGGTTCGATGCGGTTCTGGGCACAGATGCGCCGATCACATTTGCCGACATATCAAACGCTTTGGCGGCCTTTATCGCGTTTGAATGGCGCGCGGACAACAGCCGCTTTGACCAATACCTGCGGGGCGAAAAGAACCTCACCGCGATCGAGATGACCGGCATGGACTTGTTCTATGGCCCCGCGCAATGTGGCACCTGTCACGCGGGACAATTCCAGACGGATCACGATTTTCACGCCATTGCTATGCCCCAGATCGGACCGGGCAAAAGCGCCCGATTTGAACGCCACGCCCGCGACACCGGACGCCTGCGGGTGACGGGTGATCCGGCGGATGCCTTTGCGTTTCGCACACCGTCCCTGCGCAATGTGACGCGCACCGCCCCCTATGGGCACAGCGGCGCGTTTCCCGATTTGGATAGCGTGATCCGGCATCATCTGAACGCCGTTCAATCTCTCCAATCCTATGATATCTCCGCCGCAACCCTGCCGACTATTGACGTCGCACCGGACGACCGGATTTTGCAGGATGCGGATGAGGTGGCGACGATTGCCGCCGCAAACACATTGCCGCCGATGGACCTAAGCGACGCTGATATCGCGGCCATCATCGCCTTTCTCGGAACGTTTGAGGACCCGCAGAGCCTCACAGGTCGCCTCGGCATTCCTGACAGCGTGCCCAGCCACCTGCCCATCGACCGCTGATCACCGGCGCAGCGTAATCACCCGATCCGCCGCGACATCGGTCCAGTCCTGAACCTCCCCGTCCGGCCAGATCACGCGCAGATCAACGCGCCCCGCATCGCCCAGACCAAAGTGCGCGGGCCCCGCAACGTCGCCGCCATGACCGCCGCCAATCGTGATCTCACGCGCATAGGTGCGCCCGTTCGCCGTCACCTCAATCCACGCGCCAACGGCACGGCGATTGACGGCCTCTTGGCGCAGATCGACGGCAATCCAATGCCCCATGTCCGGCGTGATGTTCTGATAAATCTCCATCGGCGCGCGACGGTTCACCACCACCAGATCCAGCGCCCCGTCGCCATTAAGATCGGCCAACGCCGCCCCGCGCGCCCGCGCCATCGATCCGATCCCCGCCATGCCGCCGAATTCGGAAAACGTGCCGTCGTCTTTTTGAATCAAAAGGTTATTGGGATCATCCATCGCACTGTCGGGCATCATTTCGACATTGCCCTTGGCGATGAACACATCATCGCGCCCGTCGTTTTGCACATCCCCGAATGCGATATGCCAGCCGGTTGAGGGCCGCCCGTCCCCGCCCGCATAGGGGCGATGCGCGGTCACGCCGAGCGAAAACGGCGCATCGACATAGGCGGGCCCGTCACGCGTCAGATCGCGCATTTGCAACCGCTGATCCCCCATGGAACTGAGGAACACTTCGGGCAAGCCGTCACCGGTGATGTCGCGGCTGGCGATACCCATGCCCCACAGTTCATGCTTGGCCCAGCCCTCATCCGCCGTAAAAAGACGGGGCTCGCCGTCCATGCGCCACATCTGCTCGGCCCCGCCACGCACGTAATAGTGGCGGTCGTTCGAGACCCGCAAATCGGCGCGGCCGGTCCGGTTCCAGTCGGAAAACAGGATAGACAGCGCACAGTATCCGGGAGTCAGAACCATCGGCGCAGGGTAGTGATCCCCATCAGGCCGATAGAGGGTATTATCATCGCAGGCCTCGAACGGGCCATTCGGATCACTGCGGTCAACGTAATTCCCGACGGCCAGTGTCGGCAGGGCTTGGCCCGCCTCCCACGTTGCAGAAAACGCCGTGCTCCACCGATCATCCGACGTCAAACCAAGACCCGAAAAAGGCACAAACGTGCAATCCCCCTGCCCACGCAGGAACCGGTTTTCCCCGACGCGCAGCACCGCCAGATCGAGGATATCGTCGTTGTCGATATCGACCGGATAGACACCGGTGACGCCGTTGATTTCGGGGAAATCGGCGGATTGAACAAAGTTCAAATCGCCCCCGGCCTCACCGCGATTAAGCAGCAGAGCCATCGGGTTCTCACCCCCCGCCGCAACGATCTCGGGTCGTGCATCGCCGTTGCAATCGAACACCGAAACGCCGCCACCGACAAAGTGCTCCCACCCGCCGTCGTAGGTGTGAGTGATGCCCAAGTCGGGCGCACGATTAACGAAAAGCGGATCGCCCATCGCCGCACCCGCCATTGCCAACCACGTCGCAAAAACCGCGCTAGGCCGCATGGCCGGCAATCTGTTGCATTGCGATTTCGGCAACCCCATCAATGGCATAGGCCGCCGCGCCCATCGCCCACATCAGGTCGCCCCATTTGTGGATGCGCACCTCGGGCGGATCGGCATCGATCTGAACAATGGATTTCCGGATACTGTCCAGAACCTCGTCGGCATAGAGGTAATCAAACTGCATCCGCTCACCCGACAGGATGATCAACTGCGGGTCAAAAATGTTGACGATGTTGGCCAAGCCCATGGCGAACATGCGCCCCGCGCGCTCAAATATCATCTGGGCGGTCTGATCACCGCCGCGCGCGGCCTCAACCAGCGACTGAAGCTTTTCCTGCGCGGTAGCCTGATCGTTGAAATCCGTTGTCGTTGCGGCCTCACGCAGAAGGGCATAGTCGGCGACATAGGCCTCTAGGCATCCGCGCTGACCACAACGACACAGCGCGCCGTCGAGCTGCACCTTGGTGTGGCCGAATTCCGCGCCACAGCCACGCGCCCCACGGTAAAGCTCGCCGTTGATCACAATGCCCATGCCGACGCCGCTCTCGATGGTCAGAACGATGAAGTCGCTGACCCCGCGCCCTTGACCAAAGAACATCTCGGCCATGGCGACAAGGTTCGCGTCGTTGTCGACGAACACCGGCACACCCAGATGGGATTGCAGCATATCACGCAGGGGGACGTTGCGCTCTTTCAAACCGGGGGACCAGTAGACGACGCCGTTGTTCGCATCGACCGTGCCCGACACCCCAAGACCAACGCCCGCCAAATCGGATCGTTTTAGCCCACCCTGTTCCGCCGCCTGATCAAGGGCCAGCGCGAACAGCGGGCCGAGTTCCTCGGCGCTGTGGCGCACACGGCTGAGACGCATGTGGCTCTCGGAGACCAACTCGCCCTCAAAATCCAGAACGGCCACAGTCAAAGTATCATAGGCCAGCTTCATCCCCGCCACGTATCGGGCGGGGCCCCGCACCTTGAGATCCACGCGCGGGCGTCCGCGGCGCAGGTCGCCCTCGGTGTTGGGACCGGTTTCCTCAATCAGACCTTCACGGATCAGTTCGGCGGTGATGGAGGTGACTGTCGCGGCACTGATGTTCGTGATCCGCGCCAAATCCACACGGGCAATGCGCCCCGCCTTGCGGATTGCCGAAAACACCAAACGCCGCCCCGCGTCGCGCTGATCTGTCACCATGGCCTGTCCTCCCCTAGAACATCTCTGTAGCAGAAATATATTTCACACCCCAAACGAAAAACCGCATCAGGACATGAATTACCCCGTATAGCCCGCCATACTTCCCGTCGCAGGACGATTTTCCTGACGGAAATTGAAATTTTAAATTGGAAACTCGAATTATAAATGTTAGCGTCCTAACATTCGCTCGAATCCACGCGATTTGAATATGCGATAATGGGAGGAAGACATGCAAAAACTTAAACACACCGCGGCCGTTGCCGCGATGCTTTCGGCCTTTGCCGGTTCGGCTTGGGCAGAAGACCTGATCGTCGGCGTAAGCTGGTCGAACTTTCAGGAAGAGCGCTGGAAGACCGATGAGGCCGCGATCAAGGCCGCACTGGAAGCTGCTGGCGCTGAATATATCTCGGCCGACGCCCAGAGCTCGTCCGCGAAACAGCTGTCCGATATCGAGAGCCTGATCGCCCGTGGCGCTGACGCCCTGATCATTCTGGCACAAGATGCTTCGGCTGTTGGTCCGGCGATGGACGCCGCCAGCGACGAGGGCATTCCTGTCGTGGCCTATGACCGCCTGATCGAAGACAGCCGCGCCTATTACCTGACCTTTGACAACGTCGAGGTTGGCCGGATGCAGGCCCGCGCCGTGCTTGAGGCCCAGCCTAGCGGCAACTACGTCATGATCAAAGGCTCGCCCACCGACCCGAATGCAGACTTCCTGCGTGGTGGTCAGCAAGAGGTACTGCAAGCCGCGATCGACGCCGGCGACATCACCATCGTGGGCGAGGCCTACACCGATGGCTGGCTGCCCGCCAATGCCCAGCGCAACATGGAACAGATCCTGACCGCTAACGACAACAACGTCGACGCGGTTGTGGCCTCGAACGACGGCACCGCCGGTGGTGTTGTGGCCGCTCTGACCGCGCAAGGCATGGAAGGTATCCCGGTCTCCGGTCAGGATGGCGATCACGCCGCGCTGAACCGCGTTGCCTTGGGCACGCAAACCGTGTCGGTCTGGAAAGATGCGCGTGATCTGGGCATGGCCGCAGGCGAAATCGCGGTGGAACTGGCCGGTGGCGCCAAGATGTCCAGCATCAGCGGCACCGTCAACTGGATGAGCCCGGGCGGCACCAACATGAGCGCCTCGTTCCTGTCGCCCGTTCCGGTGACCCGCGACAACCTTGGTGACGTTGTCACCGCCGGTTGGATCGAAAAAGACGCCCTGTGTCAGGGTGTTCCCGCAGGTGCCGTCGCCGCGTGTGACTAAGCACTAATTCGGACCGCCGCGCCCGTCACAGAACGGCGCGCGGCGGTCCTTTTTATTTCAAACTCCTTACATCGAATAACAAAGGGGGCGTGTCGATGCGTCGGCTAAGGTCTATTGTAGAAACGCTAGAGATCGATCTGCGACTGATCGGTATGATCGCCGCACTTGGCGTGATCTGGCTGGTGTTCGACCTGTTCACGGGCGGGTTGTACATCACGCCCCGCAACCTGTTTAACCTGACAGTGCAGACCGCGTCGGTGGCCGTGATGGCCACGGGCATGGTGTTCATCATCGTCACCCGCCATATCGACCTGTCGGTTGGCTCGCTCCTCGGGTTTATCGGGATGAGCATGGGCCTCTTGCAGGCGCAAGTCCTGCCCGAGGTTCTGGGCTATGGCCATTCGATGACGTGGATCATCACCGTTGCGGCGGGTCTGATCATGGGGGCGCTGATCGGTGCGCTTCAGGGCTGGCTGGTCGGATACCAGATGATCCCCGCGTTTATCGTGACGCTGGGCGGGTTGCTGGCATGGCGCGGGGCCGCGTGGTGGGTCACCGAAGGCCAAACCGTTGCGCCCCTTGATGAGACGTTCAAAATGCTGGGCGGCGCCGGCGGCACCCTTGGTGTCTTCTGGAGCTGGGTCGTCGGCGGTCTGGCGAGTGCTGCGGCGGTTCTGTTGGTGTTCCGGTCGCGTGCCCGCAAGATCGCGCACGGGTTCCGCACCAAGCCCATGTGGGCCGAGGTCGCCCTATCCGGCATCTATGTCGGCACGATCCTTGGCTTTGTTGGCGTGCTGAATGCCTATGAAATTCCGACCCGCCGTGTGGAACGGATGTTCGAGATGCGTGGCGAAACCATGCCAGAGGGCCTGACCCTTGGCTATGGCCTGCCGATTTCGGTTCTGATTGTTCTGGGCGTGACCGTTGCGATGACGGTTCTGGCACGCCGCACCCGTCTGGGTCGCTATATCTTTGCCACGGGCGGCAACCCTGATGCGGCGGAACTGTCGGGGATCAACACCCGCCTGTTGACGGTCAAGGTCTTTGCCCTGATGGGCGCGCTGGTTGGTCTGGGGGCCGTGATCGCATCGGCACGTCTGGGCTCGGCCGCGAACGATCTGGGTACGCTGGATGAGCTGCGCGTAATCGCCGCCGCCGTCATCGGGGGCACCGCCCTGTCGGGTGGGGTTGGCACGATCTATGGCGCGGTTCTGGGCGCATTGATCATGCAGTCGCTGCAATCGGGCATGGCGATGGTGGGCGTGGATGCGCCTCTACAATCCATCGTGGTGGGGGTCGTTCTGGTCTTTGCCGTCTATGTCGACATCATCTATCGCCGCCGCACCGGCAGCTAATTGCGCAAAGGGAGCAGAACTATGACACAGACACCTCTGGTCGAAATGCGCGACATGAACATCCGCTTTGGCGGGAACCATGCGGTGAACAACGTCTCCGTGGACCTGAACCCGGGGGAGGTTGTGGGCCTGCTGGGCCACAACGGTGCGGGTAAATCGACCCTGATCAAGATGCTGTCCGGTGCCTATCGTCCTGACAGCGGTGAGATCCGGATCAACGGGGAGAAGGTGGAAATCCACAATCCCCGCGATGCGCGCGCCCACAATATCGAGACGATCTATCAGACGCTGGCACTTGCCGATAACCTTGACGCGGCCAGCAACCTGTTTCTGGGACGTGAATTGGTTACCGGATCGGGGTTCGTGGATGATGACGCGATGGAAGCCGAGACGCGCAAGATCATGGCGCGTTTGAACCCGAACTTTAAGAATTTTGCCGCGCCGGTCTCGTCCCTATCGGGCGGTCAGCGTCAGTCGGTGGCCATTGCCCGCGCCGTCTATTTCAACGCCAAGATCTTGATCATGGATGAGCCGACCGCCGCATTGGGTCCACACGAGACCCAGATGGTGGCCGATCTGATCCAGCAGCTCAAGGCCGAGGGCTTGGGCATTTTCCTGATCGATCACGATGTGCATCAGGTGATGAAGCTGTGCGACCGAGCCGCCGTGATGAAGAACGGCAAGCTGGTCGGGGTGGTGAACATTGCCGATGTGACCGACGACGATCTGCTGGGGATGATTATTCTGGGCAAGAACCCGATCACCGGCGAGGTTGTGACGGACTAAACACGGGGTGTCGGCCTTGGCGGTGCCAAGGCCGAGCCTGCGGCGCGAGTATTTGGGCCAAGCTGAAGATCAGGGCGCGTCGGGCGGCAGGATCAGGATTGCGCGGAAATCGTTGACATTGGTCAGAGTTGGGCCAGGGACGATCTGGCGGTCGATTTTTTCGAAAAACGTATGAGCATCGTTGCGGGACAGATAGTCCTGTGCATCGAGGTTTAGTGCCGTGGCGCGCGCGAGGGTTTCGGGGCCGATTGTGGCACCCGCGACCTCGGCCGCGCCGTCGACGCCGTCCGTGTCACAGGCGATGGCGTAGATTTGGGGATGGCCGTCGAGGGCGACAGCAAGGGCCAGCGCATATTCGGCGTTCGGGCCACCAATGCCGTCACCACGGCGGGTCACCGTGCATTCGCCGCCCGAGAGCAGAAGGTGAGGTTTGTCCGTGGCGGTGAGTTTTTTGGCGATATCACGCGCGGCATCCGCGTGGGTTTGGGCGAGATCGCGCGCCTCGCCCTCCAGCGCGTCACCGAGGATGTCGGTCGTGCAACCGGTGGCGGCCTCTGCGGCGGCGGCAAGGGATTGCGACGGAGCGGCGACGATGATGTTTTCGCATCCGGTGAGGCGCGGGTCTGAGGTGGGAACGACACCGGTCGAGCCGCCAAGGACCGCACGCACAGATAGGGGCAGGTCGATCCCCCAGCGATCCGCGATGGCCAGCGCGTCACCTGGCGTTGTGTCGTCGCCCACGGTCGGGCCAGAGGCGATAAAGGCCGGATCGTCGCCGGGAATATCCGAGATCATCAGCGTGATCAGGCGTGCGGGGTGGACGGCGGCGGCAAGTTGGCCGCCCTTCACGCGGCTGAGGTGTTTGCGCACCGTGTTCATCTGGGTGATGGGCGCGCCACTGGCCAAAAGGGCGGCGTTGACGGCCTGCTTTTCCTCAAGCGTGATATCACCCGCCGGATCGATCATCAGGGCCGAGCCACCGCCCGAGATCAGGGCGATGACCAGATCGCCCTCGCCATAATCCTGTAGCCGGCTCAGCATCTCGCGCGTGGCGTCGCGACCGGCGGCGTCGGGCACGGGATGCGCGGCGGACACGATCTCGATGGACTTGGTAGGGCGCTCATATCCATAGCGTGTGATGACGTATCCAGGCACATCGGGCCAGACCTGTTCGACCGCCTCGGCCATGCGCGCGGAGGCCTTACCCGCTCCCACCACGAAAACACGCCCTTCGGGTCGTTCGGGCAGGGCATCGGGAACACAGCACATCGGGTCGGCGGCCGCCACAGCCACATCAAACAGCCCCCGCAAAAAGGCGGGCCAATCGGTGCCATCCGTGTCGTGCATACGTATAAATCCCCTGTCTCTCAGGGGAGAGCTTAGGCCGTAGGGATCGTGAGGGAAAGGCGTTCCGTGGTTGCCAGCGTGGTTTCCAACATACAGTTGTTTTCCGTCAGATCGGCCAGCGTAACCTTATCCAGCGCGCTGTAGAAGGCATTCAGGGCCTCGCACAAAACACCCTTAAGCCGACAGCAATCGGCAAGAGGGCAGGTGTTCTTGTCCTGACTGAAACATTCGGCAAAAGGCACACCGGCCTCAAGCGTGCGAAACACCTTGCCGACCGAAATCGTTTCCGCAGGCGCGCCCAGCATCACACCGCCATTGCGCCCGCGCGCCGTGGACAGGAACCCCGCGTGACTGAGGGCGTTGATCACCTGCGCCATGTGATTTTCTGACGTGTTGCAGGCGGTTGCGATGTCGGATTTTCGGACGATCTGGTCCTGATTTACGGCGCAATACATCAATGCGCGCATGGCAATATTGGTCCGCGTTGTCAGGCGCATGATCCTGTCCCTCTGTGATTTTTCGTCAAATCTCTATCGCTGATACAGGATTTGACGTGAGGGCACTTTGATCGAGATCATGTTTGTTTAGCGGGTCAGACCATCCTTATACCACGCCACGATCAGGTCGCGCTCGGCCTGTTCCATATAGCTGACGTTGGCGGGGGGCATGGCGTGGGTGGCACCCGCTTGTAGGAAAATCTGGCGTGCATGGCGGGCGATATCGGCCTCGGTCTCAAGCAACACGCCGCGCGGCGCAGTGACAATCCCGTCCCATCCCGGATACTGGCCATGACACATCGAACACCGGCCCGCGACGATGTAATAGACGTCCTCAAAATGCTCGGACGCGGCGAATTTCTGGGCCGCACCGGAGAGGGCGGCCTCTTCGGCATAGTCATCGTCGGAATAGAGAGGCAGCAGGGACAGAACCACAATCACCGCGAAAATCGCCGCCGTGGCCGCCCATGTCCAACGCGGGTTCCCTTTGCGGGCGTGGTGCGTGTTGAAATAGTGCCGGATGGTGACGCCCATCAGGAACACAAGGCTGGCGATCAGCCAGTTGTAATCGGACGCAAAGGCCAGCGGATAGTGGTTGCTGAGCATCAGGAACAGCACCGGCAGGGTAAGATAGTTGTTATGCGTGGATCGTTGCTTGGCAATTTTGCCGTATTTCGGATCAGGTGAGCGGCCCGCGCGCAGGTCGGCCACAACGACCTTTTGGTTCGGGATGATGATCAGGAACACGTTCGCCGACATGATCGTCGCCGTGAACGCCCCGAGATGCAGCAATGCCGCCCGCCCCGAGAACACTTGGGTATAGCCCCACGCCATTGCGACCAACACGATATAGAGCAGCACCATCAACCGCGTGTTGTTGTTCCCGAGTGGGGATTTGCACAGGGCGTCATAGATCAGCCACCCAATCGACAGCGACCCTAGCGAAATCAGGATCGCGGCCCAGATCGGCAGGTCCAGAACGCTTGGGTCCACCAGATACAAATCCGCCCCAAGGTAATAGACCAGAACCAGCATCGCAAAACCGGACAGCCACGTCGCGTAGCTCTCCCATTTGAACCACGTCAGGTGTTCGGGCAGGGACGCGGGCGCGACGAGGTATTTCTGGATGTGATAAAAGCCGCCACCGTGGACCTGCCATTCCTCACCGTCGGCACCACTTGCCAACGCGCGATCACGGCGCAGGCCAAGATCCAGCGCGATGAAATAGAAAGACGACCCGATCCACGCAATCGCCGTCGTCACATGCAACCACCGCACCGCAAGGCGCGCCCATTCCTCAAGAACCACAAGTTCCAGCATCACATCCCTCATTTGGCATAAGACAACGCTATACCCGATGCGCCGTGCTTGTTAATTCTTGTAAAACCGAAAACTGTTTCAACCAAATCCGAACGCCCATGGCCTATATCAACAACGTCAAAATGTTTGTCCGTGTCTATGAATTGGGCAGCATGAGCGCCGCGGCGCGCGATCAACGCACCTCGGCGGCGGTGGCCTCGGCGCGGATTGGCGAGTTGGAAAAGCATCTGGGCGTGCGTCTGTTCAACCGCACCACCCGCACCCTGCGCCCGACCGAGGCGGGACAGTTGTTCTATAAGGGTGCCCAGCGCATCCTTGAAACCATCGCCGAGGCCGAGGCCGAAGTCGCCCAAGATCAATCCGCGCCACGCGGCACGGTGTTTGTCGCCGCGCCCCTTGGGGTCGGGCGGCGCTTCATCGCACCCCATGTGCCGTCATTCAAGGACGCCTATCCCGATGTGGACGTGCGACTGCGGATGTCGGACCGCGTGATCGACATCATGGCCGAGGGGTTGGATGTGGCGTTCCACCTTGGGCCGCTGGCCGACAGCGACCTTAAAATCCAGAGCATCGCCGAGTGTCAGCGCGTCCTATGCGCCGCGCCGGACTATATCGCGCGGCGGGGCGCACCGGCGGACGGGCGGGAATTGGTCACGGGCGGTCATGATTGTTTGAACCTGCGCTTTCCGGGGGCGACGGAGTTCCGCTGGCCCCTACAGACGCCCGACGGCGTTCACAGGTTTGAGGTGCACGGCCCACTGGAATCCGACGACGGGGATGTGTTGACCGCATGGGCGCTGGCCGGTCGGGGGATCATCATGAAACCCCTGTTCGAGGTCGCCCATTACATTGCGCGCGGGGATCTGGTCGTGGTGGCCAAGGGATCACCGCCCGTGTCGACGCAACTGGCCTGTCTCTACCCGTCGCGCCGGTTCAAGGACCCCAAGGTGCGCCTGTTCGTCGATTTCATGATCGCGCGCTGCAAACAGGAACTGGCGGCCTGTCTGGCGCATTTGCCGGATGCTTAGCTGCCGCGATAGGTCGAATAGCCATAGGGCGACAGCAACAGGGGCACGTGGTAATGCGCGTCCGGATCGGACATCCCGAACCGCAACGGGATCTGATCCAGAAACAGGGGATCATCCCCCGCCTGCCCCGTCGCCCGCAGGTAATCGCCACAGGCAAAGACCAATTCATACGTGCCCGTCGCGAACGCATCTACCGGCAGGATCGGCGCATCCGTGCGCCCGTCGGCATTGGTCACGGTCGTGGCAATCTGTTCGCGACCGCCATCCGTGATGCGAAACAGGGTGATCGCGATCCCTTGGGCCGGAATCCCCCGCGCCGTGTCCAGAACATGCGTGGTCAGGTATCCTTGGGTTTGCGACATGCCTAAATCCTTTGCTGAACGCCTAAAATTCGCACCCACACTTTGGGGCGAAGCGGCCTGAAATGACACTGGGGGCCACCTGAAAGAGTTTCAAGTTTTTCTTGAAAGCGGGCCTGTTTCCGCTGTCCTATTCTGGGCACAGCGAAAAATAGGAGCATCGCGTGAACAGATACCCGCGCAATATGGCCGGTTACGGGGCCAATGCCCCCGATCCGAAATGGCCCAACGACGCCAAAGTGGCCGTGCAATTTGTGCTGAACTACGAAGAAGGCGGCGAGAACTGTGTCCTGCACGGCGATGCCGCATCCGAGGCGTTTTTGTCCGATATCGCCGGTGCGGCCCAATGGCCCGGTCAACGGCATTGGAACATGGAATCGATCTATGAATACGGGGCGCGCGCGGGGTTCTGGCGTCTGCACCGCCTGTTCACGGGCGCAAGTATTCCGGTCACGATTTACGGCGTTGCAACCGCCCTTGCCCGCAGCCCCGAGCAGGTTCAGGCGATGATCGACGCCGATTGGGAGATTGCAAGTCACGGCCTGCGCTGGGTCGAACACAAGGACATGCCACCCGAGGAAGAGCGCGCCGCGATTGCCGAGGCGATCCGCCTGCACACCGAGGTCGTCGGCGAACGCCCGCGCGGCTGGTACACTGGCCGGTGCAGCGAAAACACCGTCCGTCTGGTCGCCGAAGAGGGCGGGTTCGACTACATTTCGGACACCTATGACGACGATCTGCCCTATTGGGCCGAATACGGCGATCGGGATCAGTTGATCATCCCCTACACGCTTGAGGCCAACGATATGCGCTTTGCCACTGCGCCGGGGTACATCACGGGCGAACAGTTCTATCAGTACCTGAAAGACGCCTTTGACGTACTCTATGCCGAAGGCAGCGCAGGCGCGCCAAAGATGATGAGCATCGGTTTGCACTGTCGTCTGATCGGACGTCCCGGGAAATTGGCGGGGCTGAAGAAATTCATCGACTATATCGCCGGTTTCGACGGGGTCTGGACCCCGCGCCGCATCGACATCGCGCACCACTGGGCGGCCACCCATCCGCCTGCGCGCATCGACCGGCCCAGCCAGATGGACCGCGACACCTTTGTCGCCAAGTTCGGCGGTGTGTTCGAACATTCCCCGTGGATCGCCGAACGTGCGCATGATCTGGAACTGGGCCCCGCGCATGACAGTGCGGTGGGTGTGCATTCCGCCCTCTGCCGCATGTTCCGCAGCGCCAGCGCCGAGGAACGTCTTGGCGTGCTCTGCGCCCACCCCGATCTGGCGGGCAAGCTTGCCGCGGCCAAGGCCCTGACCGCCGAGAGCACCGCCGAACAGGCCAGCGCCGGTCTGGACCACCTGACAGATGAGGAACGCGCGACCTTTACCCGCCTGAACACGGCCTACACGGACAAGTTCGGCTTTCCCTTTATCATCGCGGTGCGCGACCACGACAAGGCGGGCATCATGGCCGCCTTCGAGGCGCGCCTGCAAAACGACCGTGACACCGAATTCACAACCGCCTGCAAACAGGTGGAACGCATCGCGCGCCTGCGCCTTGAGGACATGCTATGACCCAGACCCGCACCTATGCCCTGCCGCCCGGTGGGCTGTTGCCGCAAACCACCCGCGCCCGTGACCGTGCGGTGTTCACCGATGCCTATGCGTTCATCCCCGCCAGCACGATGAGCGATATCGTCACCAGCCTCCTGCCCGGCTGGAACAACACCCGCGCGTGGATCATCGCGCGGCCCCTGTCGGGTTTCGCCGAAACCTTTGCACAGTATATCGTCGAAGTGGCCCAGAACGGTGGCGCGACAAATCCCGAACCCGACGCGGGCGCCGAATGCGTGTTGTTCGTCGTCGGCGGCAACGGGACCCTGACGCTGAACGGCACCGACTATGCCCTCCGCCCCGGTAGCTATGTCTATATCCCGCCAGCAACCGATTGGGCGTTGCACAATGCGAACGCCGAGGCGCTGACCTTTCATTGGATTCGCAAGCGCTATGAACCCGTCCCCGGTCTGGATGCGCCCGAGGCCTTCGTGACCCATGACGACGATGTCCCCCCCGATGCGATGCCCGACACCAACGGGGCATGGGCCACATCGCGGTTTGTGGACACGAACGATCTGCGCCACGACATGCATGTGACCATCGTCACCTTCCAACCGGGTGGCATCATCCCGTTCGCCGAAACCCATGTGATGGAACATGGCCTCTATGTCCTGCAGGGCCGCGGGAATTATCTGTTGAACCAAGATTGGGTTGAGGTCGAGCCCGGCGATTTCATGTGGCTGCGCGCCTTTTGCCCACAGGCCTGTTACGCGGCGGGGGCCGAGCCGTTCCGCTATCTCCTCTACAAAGACGTCAACCGTCATCCGTCCCTGACCCTATGAGCACCCGCATCATCCATATCGCCCCCCTGACCCGCGCCGCGTTTGCACCGTTCGGCGATGTGTTGGACTTTGACGGGGCACCGGACAAGATCATCAACCAAGGCCTGTGCGGACGCTATCACGACCGCGCGGGGCTGGACTTTGGCCCCGATGGCCGCGCGGGGATCAGCCTGTTTGACGCCGAACCACGGGTGTTGCCCCTAAGCCTCGATATGGTGGAACGTCACCCGCTGGGATCACAAGCGTTCATTCCGCTGTCCGAACATCCGTTCCTGGTGATCGTCGCGCCCGATCAGAACGGCACCCCCGGCACGCCATTGGCGTTCGAAACGACACCGGGCACCGCGATCAATTTCGCGCGGAACACGTGGCACGGGGTTCTGACGCCTCTGCACGCGCCTGGCCGGTTTGCCGTCGTTGACCGGATCGGACCGGGCGACAACCTACAGGAACATTGGTTCGACGCCCCCTATCGCGTCGAACACCCCGCATAAAACCAAAACCCGGGCCAAAACCGGGACATTGTAACAGCTCACAGGGAGCCAAAGATGACTGACAGTTCACTAGGGACAGCCGCGCAGCTGCGCGATCCGAATTATACCCCACCCTTGGCCAAGGCCGTTCCCCTTGGCATTCAGCACATTCTGGCGATGTTCGTGTCCAACGTGACACCGGCGATTATCGTCTGTGGCGCGGCGGGTTTCGGGTTCGGCTCAAACTCGCCCGATTTTCCGCAGATGATCTATATGATCCAGATGTCCATGTTCTTTGCGGGCGTCGCGACGTTGATCCAAACCATCGGCGTCGGCCCCGTAGGCGCACGTTTGCCCGTGGTACAGGGCACGTCGTTTGCGTTCATCCCGATCATGATCCCACTGGTCGCCGGTAAGGGCGTCGATGCGATGGCCGTTTTGATGGGCGGTATCCTTGTGGGCGGTCTGTTCCATGCGATCTTGGGTCTGTTCATCGGCAAACTGCGCTTTGCCCTGCCGCCGTTGGTGACGGGTCTGGTTGTGACGATGATCGGCTTGGCACTGGTCAAGGTCGGCATCCAGTACGCCGCCGGTGGTGTTCCGGCCATCGGAACCGAGGAATACGGTAGCCTGCAAAACTGGACCGTGGCGGGCGTTGTGATCGTTGTGACCCTTGCGCTGAAATTCTTTGCGCGCGGCATGCTTTCGGTCTCGGCCGTCCTGTTGGGCCTGATCGCCGGTTACATCGTGGCGTTCATGATGGGCATGGTCAACTTTGGCAACGTGGGCCGTGCGGCGACGATCGCCCTGCCGAACCCCCTGCACTTTGGGCTGGAATTCAGCGTGGCCGCGATTGTCGGCTTTTGCCTGATGTCGTTCGTGTCGGCGGTTGAAACCGTGGGCGACGTGTCGGGCATCACCAAGGGTGGCGCGGGCCGTGAGGCGACCGACACCGAAATCCAAGGTGCGACCTTTGCCGATGGTCTGGGCACCGCTGTGTCGGGTCTGTTCGGCGCACTGCCCAACACCTCGTTCAGCCAGAACGTCGGCCTGATCGCCATGACCGGCGTTATGAGCCGCCACGTCGTGACCTTTGGCGCGATCTTCCTGATCATCTGTGGCCTGATCCCCAAGATCGGCGCGATCATCTCGACCGTCCCGATTGAGGTTCTGGGCGGCGGCGTCATCGTGATGTTCGGCATGGTCGTGTCCGCCGGTATCTCGATGCTGTCGGATGTGCCGTGGAACCGCCGCAACATGGTGATCTTTGCGATCTCTCTGTCGCTTGGCCTTGGGCTGCAACTTGAACCCGGCGCGCTGCAATACCTGCCCGGTACGCTGAAGGTGCTGGCGACCTCGGGCATCCTGCCGGCCGCGTTCATCGCGATCGTTTTGAACCTGATCCTGCCCCAAGAACTGGCCGCAGAATCGACCGAAGAAATGTCGGGCGGCATGTCCGGCCACAAATAATCCCCCCGCGCCCGCCTGTTTCGACCGGCGGGCGCGACCAAGGTCGTGCGCAAATGCCCTTGCATGTGGCGCGCACCCTTCGCACGATACCGGCCACAGGTGAGGCAGGTACGCGATGATCCGATTTCTGTGCAGCATAGCTTTGATCGCCGCCACGACGTTGGGCGCGCGGGCCGAAACGATTACCGTTTTCGCGGCGGCCAGCCTTGGCGATGCCTTGGCCGAGGCCGCGGATCTATGGGCCGATCAAACCGACCATGTTGCGCGATTGAACCTTGCGGGCAGTTCCACCATGGCCCGCCAGATCATCCAAGGCGCACCGGCGGACGTGTTCCTGTCGGCCAATGTCACATGGATGGATGCGGTCGGTGACGCGGGTCTGATCGCGCCGGAAACACGCCGCGATTTATGGGCGAACCGGCTGGTCCTGATCGCCCATGGTGCGGGGGGCGACGTGCCCCTGACGCCCGAGGGGTTGGATCACGCATTGGGTCCCGATGGGCGGCTGGCGATGGGGTTTGTCGATGCGGTGCCTGCGGGGATTTACGGACGCGCGGCCCTTGATCACCTTGGCCTTTGGGACGGGATCGCGACGCGCGTCGCCCAGACCGATAATGTACGCGCGGCCCTGACCCTTGTGGCGCGGGGCGAGGCACCGTTGGGCGTGGTCTATGAGACCGACGCCCGCGCCGCGCCGGACACCCGCATCGCCGCAACCTTTCCAGAGGACAGCCACCCGCCCATCACCTATCCCGGTGCGGCGATCAACGGTGGGAACACGGAATTGGCCGCCGCGTTTCTGGACTTTCTGTCCGGCCCTGCGGGCCAAATCATCTTTGAAACACACGGATTTACGGTATTGTCGGCCCCATGATGGATTGGCTGACCCCCGAAGAATGGAACGCGGTGCGACTGTCGCTGTGGGTGGCGCTGTGGGCGGTGGCCTGTAGCCTGCCGTTTGGCGTGGCCGTGGCCTATGCGCTGGCACGCGGGCGGTTCGTCGGACGTCAGGTTCTGAACGGTCTGGTGCATCTGCCCTTGGTCCTGCCGCCGGTTGTGACGGGCTATATCCTGTTGCTGGGGTTTGGACGTCAGGGACCGATTGGCGCGCTGTTTGAGGATCTGTTCGGCGTTGTGTTCGCATTCCGTTGGACCGGCGCGGCGCTGGCCGCTGGTGTGATGGCGTTTCCGTTGATGGTGCGCGCCATCCGTCTGGCGATTGAGGTGGTCGATCCGAAACTGGAACAGGCCGCGCGCACCTTGGGCGCGCCACCGATCTGGGTGTTTCTGACCGTGACCCTGCCCCTGATCCTGCCGGGCATCTTGGGCGGCGCGATCATGGCATTTGCCAAGGCGATGGGCGAGTTCGGCGCGACGATTACATTCGTATCCAGCATTCCGGGCGAGACCCGCACGATCCCATCCACGATCTATGGTTTCCTTCAGGTGCCGGGGGGCGAGGCACGCGCGCTGCGCCTTGTTCTGGTGTCGCTGGCGATTTCCATGGTCGCGCTGATCGCGTCCGAAATCCTTGCCCATCGCATCGCCAAACGGGTGCGCGGGACATGAGCCTGAGCGTCGATATCCACCACCGCTTTGACGGGTTTGATCTGGACGTGCAATTCCAGACCGAGGGCGGTTTGACCGCGCTGTTCGGTCGGTCTGGCGCGGGCAAGACGACGGTGATCAACGCGCTTGCCGGCGTGTTTCGCCCCGACCGTGGCCGGATTGAGATGAACGGGCGAACATTGTTCGACAGCCCCACCCGCACCAATGTGCCTGTTCATAAACGCGGCCTTGGCTATGTGTTTCAGGACGCGCGCCTTTTCCCGCATCTGAGTGTCGCGCAGAACCTGAAATACGGCGCGCGGTTCCGCAAATCCCGAGTGTCCGGCGATCAGGTGGTTGAGATGTTGGGGATCGCGCATCTGTTGGACCGCCGTCCCACCGATCTATCGGGCGGCGAGAAACAGCGCGTCGCGATCGGGCGGGCGTTGATGTCGGGGCCCGAGATGTTGCTGATGGACGAACCTCTGGCCGCGCTAGATCAGGCGCGCAAGGACGACATCCTGCCCTATCTAGAACGGCTGCGGGATGAGGCTGATTTGCCGATCCTGTACGTCAGCCATTCCATAACCGAGATCGGGCGACTGGCAACGTCGGTGGTCGCATTGGAACACGGACGTGTGGTGCGCGCGGGCGCCGCCGAGGACATCCTGTCCGACCCCGACGCGGTCGCCACATTCGGGGTGCAGGACGCGGGCGCCATGCTGCGCGGACGGGTGGTGGCGCATCATGATGACGGGCTGACCGAATTGGCGGTGGGCGGCGGACAGCTGTGGTTGCCGCGGATCATGGCCCCTGTGGACAGCACCGTACGCGTGCGGGTCGAGGCGCGCGACGTGATGCTGTCCCTACAGCAACCCAACGACATCTCCGCGCTGAACGTCCTGCCCGCGACGGTCGTGTCCCTGCGCGATGGCGACGGGCCGGGTGCGATGGTGCAGTTGCAGGTCGGGCCGGACCGCATTCTGGCGCGCATCACGGGACGGTCGGCCAAGACGTTGAACATCCGCGCGGGGCAGACCCTGTTTGCCGTGCTGAAATCCGTGGCCGTCGCGAAACAGGATATCGGGCGCGGTTAGGCCAAACGAAAAGGGCGCGCCGAAACCGGCACGCCCCAAGATCCAGATCAGGACCTAAATCACAGCTTGCGCACAGCACCCTTGGCGGCACTGGTCGTCAGGGCCGCATAGGCACGCAGGGCCGTCGAGACCTTACGCTTGCGCGGCTCGGCGGGTTTCCAGCCTGCGGCCTCTTGCGCGGCGCGACGTGCGGCCAGTTCGGCGTCATCCACGGCCAGATGGATTTTCCGGTTGGGGATGTCGATTTCGATCTTGTCGCCATCTTTGACCAGACCGATCGTGCCGCCCTCGGCCGCTTCGGGCGAGACGTGACCGATCGACAGACCCGAGGTGCCGCCCGAGAACCGACCATCGGTCAACAGCGCACAGGCCTTACCCAGACCTTTGGATTTCAGATAGCTGGTCGGATACAGCATTTCCTGCATCCCCGGACCACCGCGCGGACCCTCATAGCGGATCACGACCACGTCGCCCTCTTTGACCTTGCCGGTCAGGATGTCACTGACGGCGGCGTCTTGGCTCTCACAGACATGGGCCGTGCCGGTAAAGGTCAGGATCGAGGCATCAACCCCCGCCGTTTTCACGATACAGCCCTCTTCGGCGATGTTGCCGAACAGAACGGCCAGACCGCCGTCTTGGCTGAACGCGTACTCTTTGGACCGGATCACGCCGTTTTCACGGTCGGTGTCCAGTTCCTTGTACCGGTTCTCGGTGCTGAAGGCCTGCGTTGTGCGCACACCACCCGGTGCGGCCTTGAACAACTGTTCGGCCTCGGGGTTGTTGGCGACCTTGATGTCCCAATGGCCGATGGCCTCACCAATGGTGTTGGAATGTACGGTGGCACAGTCGTTGTTCAACAGACCTGCGCGCGACAGCTCCCCCAAAATCGAGAAGATACCACCGGCGCGGTGGACGTCTTCCATGTGGACGTTGTGGATGTTCGGCGCGACCTTACACAGGCAGGGCACCTTGCGCGACAGACGGTCGATATCGTCCATGGTGAAATCGACTTCACCCTCGTTGGCGATGGCCAAGAGGTGCAGAACCGTGTTGGTGGACCCGCCCATGGCGATATCGAGGCTCATCGCGTTTTCAAACGCGTCGAACGTCGCGATCTCGCGCGGCAACAGGCCCTTTTCCTCGCCCTGATAATGGCGCTTGGTGATGTCGACGATCTTACGACCGGCCTCAAGGAACAGGTGCTTGCGGTCCGCGTGGGTTGCAAGGGTCGAGCCGTTCCCCGGCAGGGCAAGGCCCAGCGCCTCGGCCAGACAGTTCATCGAGTTCGCGGTGAACATCCCCGAGCACGAGCCACAGGTCGGACAGGCGTTTTCCTCGATGTGCTGAACCTGTTCATCGGTAAAGGTCTCGCTTGCGGCGGCAACCATTGCGTCGACAAGGTCGATCTTTTTCATGTCCAGATCGGCGATGTCGATCTTGCCGGCCTCCATCGGGCCACCGGACACGAAAATCGCCGGAATGTTCAGGCGCATTGCGGCCATCAGCATACCGGGGGTGATCTTGTCACAGTTCGAGATACAGACCATCGCGTCGGCACAGTGGGCGTTCACCATGTATTCGACGCTATCGGCGATCACTTCGCGCGAAGGCAGCGAATAGAGCATCCCGTCGTGCCCCATTGCGATCCCGTCATCCACGGCGATGGTGTTGAATTCCTTGGCAACACCGCCTGCGGCCTCAACCTCACGGGCGACCATCTGGCCCAGATCCTTGAGGTGCACGTGACCAGGCACGAATTGGGTAAAGGAGTTGACGATGGCGATGATCGGCTTGCCGAAATCGTCATCCTGCATGCCGGTCGCGCGCCACAGGCCACGGGCCCCTGCCATGTTGCGTCCGTGGGTCGACGTCCTAGAACGATAGGCGGGCATATCGCGCCTCCCTTGCTTAATCATCCGTTGGTGCATGGGGGCGCGAAAAAGGGCGCCGCCTCAAGCGACGCCCTATGTACAAGGCTTGGCCATGGTATACCAGAGCCAAGGCGCAAATGCGGTTAGGAATCCACCTTGCGCGGATCAAGCAAACCGCGCAGCACACTGGCGCGCGAGACCTGACCGATCACCTGACCATCCTCCATCACGGCGAACGGGGCATCCTGATCGGTAATGGCGCGCATGACCTGTTCCACCGTATCCGTGGCATTCACGGTTTGGGTCGGCATGCCATCGACATCTTCCATCACATCGCGCGCGGTCAGAACGCCCAGCGGGTTCATATGCGCCACAAAGTCCGCCACGTATTCATTGACGGGGTTGGAGAAGATGTCTTGCGGAGTGCCGCATTGCACGATCCGCCCGCCTTCCATGATGGCGATGCGGTTGCCCAGCTTGAACGCCTCATCAAGGTCATGGCTGACAAAGATGATCGTGCGTTTCAGCTTTTGTTGTAGCTCTAGCAGTTCGTCCTGCAGTTTCGACCGGATCAGAGGGTCCAGCGCCGAGAACGGCTCGTCCATCAACAGGATCGGGGCCTCGGTCGCAAAGGCACGGGCAAGGCCCACACGCTGTTGCATACCGCCGGACAGTTCGCCGACCTTACGCTCGGCCCAATCCGACAGACCCACAAGGTCCAACTGATTGCGGACACGTTCGGCGCGCTCAGCCTTGGGCATCCCGCCCAGCTCCAACCCCAGCCCGACGTTTTCCTGCACCGTGCGCCACGGCAACAGGCCGAATTGCTGAAACACCATCGCGACTTGGTTCAGGCGAATACGGCGCAGGGTCTGGGCGTCGGCATTGGTCACATCGACCATCTGCCCGCCTTCATTCACCCGCACCGCGCCGCGCACCACGGGGTTCAACCCGTTCACCGCCCGCAACAGGGTCGATTTCCCCGAACCGGACAGGCCCATCAGGACAAGGATTTCGCCCTCACCCACGGTCAGGTTACAATTGTGCACGCCCAGAACCTGACCCGTGTCGGTCTGGATTTCCGCGCGTTCCTGTCCCGCATCCATCAACGGCAGCGCCTTTTGCGGCGCATCCCCGAACACGATCGAGACGTTATCGATTTGAACAGCATCGGCCATTACTTGCGCCCTCCCATGCTGAGCATCCGGTCAAGCACGATGGCCACGACCACAATCACGAAACCGGACTCAAAGCCCAAGGCGGTGTTCACTTGGTTCAGCGCGCGCACAACCGGCACACCCAGACCATCCGCCCCGACCAGCGCGGCCACAACCACCATCGACAGCGACAGCATGATCGTCTGGTTCAAACCGGCCATGATCTGCGGCACGGCATAGGGCAATTCGACCTTCAGCAACGTCTGACGCGGGGTTGCTCCGAACGCGCGCGCGGCCTCAAGCAGTGCGGTCGGCGTCGACGACACCCCCAGATAGGTCAGGCGGATCGGCGCAGGCAGAACAAAGATCACCGTCGCAATCAGGCCCGGCACCATGCCGATGCCAAAGAAGACAATCGCGGGGATCAGATAAACAAAGGTCGGCAGCGTCTGCATCAAATCCAGAACCGGCCGCATATAGGTATAGAGTTTCGGCCGGTGCGCCGCCGCGATCCCGATTGGCACCCCGATGGCCATACAGACCACACAGGACGATAGAACCAGCGTCAGGCTCTCGGTCGCCTCCTCCCAATAATCCTGATTCAGGATGAACAAGAACCCGAGGAACACGAACAGGCAGGTTTTCCAACTGCGCTGAATCGCCCACGTCAGGGCCACAAATCCCAAAATCACAATCAACGGGTTGGGTTCTTGCAGCACCCACAAAATCCCGTCGATCAGCATTTCCATTACATCGGCCAGCACGTCCAGCGCGCCGTCGAAATTATCCCTGACCCAGTCAAAAACGGCCTTGGCCGTCTTGCCGACGGGAATTTTGCTATCCGTCAACCAGTCCAAACTAATCTTCCCTTGCCCCAATAGAAAACGGACCCCGCGTTGCGGGGCCCGTTGTGTTTTGTCCTTACAGACCGATGTGCGCTTTGACCGCTGCGATGGCGTCGCCGCCGTCCAGCGTGGTCACACCCGCCAACCACGTGTCCAGAACCTCGGGGTTGGCCTTGAGCCACGCCATGGTTGCGTCATCGGCGTCTTCACCATCGTCAAGGATCTGGCCCATGATCAGGTTTTCCATCTCAAGGGTGAAATCCATGTTGCCAAACAGCGTGCCAAGGTTCGGGCATTCGCCGACGAAACCTTTGCGCGTCACTGTGTGCACGACACCTTCGCCACCAAAGAAGTCCTCACCACCCGTCAGGTATTTCAGCGAGAAGTTTGCGTTCATCGGGTGCGGTTCCCAGCCAAGGAACACAACGTGCTCTTGGTCGTCATAGGCGCGTGCCACTTGGGCCAGCATGCCCTGCTCCGAGCTCTCTACGACCTCGAAACCGGCCAGACCGTGGGTGTTGTTTTCGGCCAGTTCAACCAGATAGGCGTTGCCTTCGTTGCCGGGTTCGATGCCGTAAATCTTCTCGTCCAGTTCCTCACGGAAGTTGGCGATGTCGGCATAGGTCTTCAGACCGGCCTCATAGGTGTAGGTCGGCACGGCCAGCGTGTATTTTGTGCCTTCGAGGTTGACGTTGATCGCCTCGATCTCACCGCTGTCCAGATAGGGGCCGATGGCACCGGCCTGTGCAGGCATCCAGTTACCAAGGAAGATGTCGACATCGTCGCTCTCCAGCGATGCAAAAGTCACTGGTACAGACAGGACCTTTACGTCAACATCGTAACCCAGACCCTCAAGCACGTGCTTGGCCGTGCTGGTCGTGGTGGTGATATCAGTCCAACCGACATCCGACATCACGACGGTGTCACAGCTGGCGGCAAATGCGCCGGACGTCATCAATGCCAGCGCGGAAACGGTCGATACGAATTTCATGTGTGCTCCCTGTGGGACATAATGCCCATTATTTGTTGATTGACGAGTCAATTAGTCACGGTCAAAACTGTAATTGCAACCAAAAACTGTTGAAGAGGGCCGAGTGATGAGTGTTGAGCCGAAAAGACGTGCACAATTGGTCGAGGCGACCATACACGAGATCGGCGAGACCGGATCGCTGAACGTCACGGTCAGCAAGATCGCCAAACGGGCCGGTGTCTCCTCGGCGTTGGCGTTTCACTACTTTGGAGACAAAGAACAACTCTTTCTGGCGTCTATGCGTTATATTCTGGCGGTTTACGGCGCCGAGGTGCGCGGTGCCCTGCGTGCGGCCCAGACCCCCAAAGACCGCGTCACCGGCATCATCCGCAGCAGCTTTACCCCGGCCAACTTTCGTCAGGACGTGATTGCGGCGTGGCTGAATTTCTATGTGCTGGCCCTGACCTCGCCCGAGGCGGGGCGGCTCTTGCGCGTGTATCATCGTCGCCTGCATTCCAATCTGGTCTATGCCCTGCGCCAACTGGTCGGGGACGACGCGGCCCCTGACGTGGCGAAACGAATCAGCGGTCTGATCGACGGGCTGTACCTACACTATGCGCTGAACCCGTCCGACAGTGACGGCGAACACGCCGAGGCGCGGGTGCTGACCAGCCTTGAGAACGAAATCGCGGCCTACACGGGCGCGCACTAGGCGCTATCGCGGATCACCATTTTCCCGAGGAACATCTTGTCCATGTCCTCGGTGCCGGAATTTTCCAGCACATCCACCAGATACTCGGCCATCGCCGAAATCGGTTGGCGGTATGTGGTCAGACGGTAATTCGCACTGGCCGCTTGGGGCACATCATCAAACCCGATGACCGCAATGTCCTGCGGCACCTTCAGGCCGAACCGGTGCTTGATGCAATCAATCGCACCAATGGCCAGCGCGTCGTTCTCGCACACAACGATATCGGGACGGTCCTCCGTCGCCATCGGACGCAGAGTCGTATCGATAATCTCGGTCGCAAGGTTCGGATCATAGGCCGCGACACTGACGTCATCGGGAGTGAATCCCGTGTGTTCCTTCCACAACGCGACAAAGGTTTCCTTGCGCGACAGATGCGCCGACACCGTGCGTGGACCCGCCAGATAAAGGGGCCGTTTATACCCGCGCCGCATGACGTACTGCGCGATTTCACGGGTGGCCGCCACATCATCCACGGCGATCGAAATCGTGTCGGGGTTCTGGGACGTGCGCGCAAAGATGATCAGCTTTTTGAACCGGCGCGCACTGTGGGCGGCGGCCAGAACCTCGTCATCGAACTGGATGCCGATCAGGATCGTCGCATCGACGCGGCGCTGGGACGCATTCATCAACGCAGGCCCCGCATCCTCACGGTCCAGCGTGTTCACCAACAACGTATCCCATCCCCGCGTACGCAAGGCGCGGGTCAGGCGTTCCAGCATCACCAGCTTGTGCGGGTTGTTAAAATCATCGACCAGCAACGCCACCAGATTGGACCGGTCCGACGCCAAGGCCGCCGCGCGCAGATCGGGCACATAGCCCAGCGTCTGCGCCGCCTTCATCACCTTTTCCCGCGTCGCAGGCGAAATCGAGGCGTTGTTCTTGAACGCGCGATTCACCGTCCAGCGGGACACCCCCGCCAGCACGGCCACATCATCCGCCGTAATGTTTGCTTGTAGGTCAGACGCGCTCACACACCAGTCCTCTTGGCTACTAAACGGGTGTACGACGCCGTTCCGGAAAATCCCAGACCTTTGCGTATTCCTCCCTGCCCCTCCTCGGGCAAATGTCACGCTATGCCACTTTGCACGCGCGTGCAATTTTTTCTTGCACGCGCGTGCAAAATCCGTATCCCTATCGTCAGCCGCGACAAATTGACGTGGCAGATTCGGGAGGAATACATGCTGAAAGTTGGGTTACTCGGCGCGGGCCGCATTGGTCAGGTGCACGCCGTTAACATCGCGGGGAATGCGCGATCGACCTTGGTGGCCGTGTCGGATGTCTACGAACAAGCCGCCGAAAAACTGGCCGGAGACTATGGCGCCGAGGCCCGCACGTCCGAGGCAATCCTGAACGATCCCGCGATTGACGCGGTTCTGATCGCCACCTCGACTGACACCCATTCCGACCTGATTGAGGCCGCCACCGCCGCCGGTAAGGCCGTGTTGTGCGAAAAGCCCGTCGATCTGTCGCTAGAGCGCGCCAAGGCCTGTCTTGCCGCCGCATCGGACACCGGTCGTCCCGTCATGATCGGGTTCAACCGCCGGTTTGATCCGAACTTTAGCGCCCTGAAAGAGGCCAGCCTGCGCGGCGAGATCGGTAAATCCGAACTGCTTGCCCTGACCTCGTTCGATCCGGCACCGCCGCCCGTGTCCTACATCAAAGTGTCGGGTGGCCTGTTCCGTGACATGATGATCCACGATTTCGACATGGCGAATTTCCTGATGGGCGAACGTCCTGTCACGATCCGCGCGGTGGGCAGTTCCATCGTCGATCCCGAAATCGGGGCCGCCGGTGACGTCGACACCGCCGTTGTCACGATGACCTATGCCGACGGCAAAATCGCCGTCATCAAGAACAGCCGCCGCGCGGTCTATGGATACGATCAGCGCGTCGAACTGCTGGGTTCCGAGGGCCTGTTACAGGCGCAAAACATGCTGGAAAACACGGTCGTGAAATCGACCGTCGCTGGCGTGTCGTCGGCTAAACCGACGTATTTCTTCTTGGAACGCTACATGCCCGCATATGCCACCGAGTGGGAGGCCTTTGTCGCCGCCGCGCTGGATGGCACGGATATGCCGGTCACATTGGAAGACGGGATTGCCGCCCTCGCGATGGCCGAGGCCGCGACCCAGTCCGCCAAATCCGGTCAGGTTGTCGAAATCGACTACTGACCCGACACCATAGGGCGCGTCACCTTTAAGGAGGGGGGACGCTTCCGGCTTTGTTCCCAAAGTTGAATTGCCAAGGGGCCAGAGTTCAGGCGCGATGACATTCGTCGTCGCATCATCGAAATTGGGAGGTACTGAACCAATGAACAAACTTTTCACTTCTGTCGCTACGGCCGCTGTACTGGCTGCTGCCGCTCCGGCCATGGCCGCCGACATCATCGTCGTCGCCCACGGGCAGGCCAACGACCCCTTCTGGTCGGTCGTCAAAAACGGCGTTGAAAAAGCGGCCGAGCACACCGGCGCAAACGTCGATTTCCGCTCGCCCGAGACCTTTGACATGGTCGCGATGAGCCAGCTGATCGACGCCGCCGTGAACCAAGAGCCCGACGGCCTTGTCGTGTCGATCCCCGATGCGGATGCGCTTGGCCCGTCGATCGAACGCGCTGTGGCCGCTGGCATTCCCGTCATCTCGATGAACTCGGGCTCGGACGTTGCCGGTGAACTGGGTGCGCTGCTGCACGTTGGTCAGTCGGAATACGATGCGGGCAAGGCGGCTGGTGCGAAACTGGCGGAAATGGGCGGCTCCAAGGGGATCTGTGTGAACCAAGAGGTCGGCAACGTCTCGCTGGACCTGCGCTGTGAAGGGTTCGCAGACGGTTTCGGCCAAGAGGTCACCGTGATCCCGACCCAGAACGACCCGACCGAGGTTGAATCCAAGGTCCGCGCGGCACTGGAATCCGATCCCGATGTCGACACGGTTCTGGGCCTCGGCGCGTCTCTGGTGGGTGAGCCTGCTGTGGCGGCTGTGACGGCTCTGGGCCGTGACGACGTTCTGGTTGCCTCGTTCGACCTGTCGGCGGGCTTCCTGCAGGCGGTTGCAGACGGCAAAGCCGCCTTCGCGATCGACCAACAGCAATACCTGCAAGGCTATCTGCCCGTCGCCTTTTTGGCGCTGAACGCGGAATACGGTCTGGTTCCCGGTGGTGATGTGCCGTCCGGCCCGAACCTTGTGACCCAAGATGCGGCTGCTCAGGTCATCGACCTGTCGGCGCAAGGTATCCGCTAATAACATCCGCCGGACCGTGCGACACCGCGCGGTCCGGCACATTCCGGAGGTTCCCCCATGGCGAGCGATGCCATCGCATCCGCAGACGAGCGGATAAAGTCAGAATCCTTTCTTACGAAACTGATGAAACGACCCGAACTTGGCGCCATTGGCGGCGTTATTCTGGTCACGCTGTTCTTTCTGATTACCGCCGATGAGGCGATGTTCACCCTGTCCGGCATCATGAACTTTATGACCCCCGCGGCCCAGTTGGGCATCTTGGGGATCGCTGCGGCGATGCTGATGATCGGGGGCGAGTTTGATCTGTCCATCGGGTCCATGGTGGCCTTTGCGGGCATGGTGTTTGGCGTCCTGTCCGTGAACATGGGTCTGCCGTTGATTTTGGCGATCCCCCTGACGCTGGCCTTTGCCGCCGCGATTGGCGCGGGCAATGGGTTGATCGTGATCCGCACGGGCCTGCCGTCCTTTATCGTGACGCTGGCCGGTCTGTTCATTCTGCGCGGCGCGTCTTTGGTGGGGCTCAAGCTTTTTACCGGCGGCTCGACCCAGTTGCGCGGCGTGCGTGACGCGGTTGAGGGCGATCCGCTGACCGCGTTCTTTTCGGGCGAGGCGTTTGAGGGCCTGTTCGCGTGGCTGGCCAGTGCGGGCCTGATCGAGACATTCAAATCCGGCGCCCCCAAGGTGCCTGGCGTGCCGGTCGAAATCCTGTGGTTCATCGCGATGGCCCTTGTGGCGACCTATATCCTGCTGCGCACACCGGTCGGGAACTGGATTTTCGCAACCGGCGGCGACAGCAACGCCGCCCAGAACTCGGGCGTGCCCGTCAAAAAGGTCAAGGTCAGCCTGTTTATGGTCACCGCCATGGCCGCTGCGTTGGTCGCGATCATCACCGTGATTGACGCCGGTTCCACGGACGCCCGTCGCGGGTTCATGAAGGAATTTGAGGCAATCATCACCGCCGTTATCGGGGGATGCCTGTTGACCGGTGGATACGGCTCCGCGATCGGCGCGTTCTTTGGCGCGATCATCTTTGGCATGGTCACCATCGGCCTCACCTACACCGATTTCGATCAGGACTGGTTCCAGATTTTCCTTGGCGGGATGCTGTTGCTGGCGGTCGTCTTTAACAACGTCATCCGCAAACGTGTCACGGGAGAGCGCTAATGTCCGATCCCATTATCCATATGGAAAACATCAAGAAACACTTTGGCAACGTGATCGCGTTGAACGGTGTGACCTTCGATGTACGGCCCGGTGAATGCCACTGTTTGCTGGGCGACAACGGCGCAGGGAAATCGACCTTCATCAAGACGATGTCCGGCGTGCACAAACCCACAAGCGGCGAAATCCAGTTCGAGGGCAAACCCCTGTCCTTTGACAGTCCCCGCGACGCGATGGAGGCCGGTATCGCCACCGTGTTTCAGGATCTGGCGATGATCCCGCTGATGTCGGTCACGCGCAACTTTTTCATGGGGCGCGAACCGACCAAGGGTAAAGGTCTGTTCAAACGCCTTGATGTCGAGCGTGCGAATGAAATCACCATGTCCGAAATGCGCAACATGGGGATCAACCTGCGCGCACCGGATCAGGCGGTTGGCACCCTGTCTGGCGGTGAACGCCAAACGGTCGCCATTGCCCGCGCGGTCTATTTCGGGGCCAAGGTTCTGATCCTTGACGAACCGACCTCGGCCCTTGGGGTGCGCCAGACATCGAACGTCCTGTCGACCATCGCCAAGGTGCGCGAACAAGGCGTCGGCGTGGTTTTCATCTCGCACAACGTGCGCCACGCGATGGCCGTGGGGGACCGGTTCACCGTTTTGAACCGTGGTCAGACCCTTGGCACGGCGGTCAAGGGCGACATCACCTCGGCCGAACTCCAAGACCTCATGGCAGGCGGGCAGGAACTGGCCACGCTCGAAGGGTCGCTTGGCGGCACCGTGTAACCCCTTTGGGCGGGCGTTCGCGCCCGTCCCCACCTGATTTTCCGGTTGATCCTATGACGCATCCTATGCCTCGGACGCCCCTTGGCGTGGCCCTGATCGGGACCGGCTTTATGGGCAAATGCCACGCGATGGCGTGGAACAATGTGACCACCGTGTTCGGCGGTGCGCGACCCACCCTGTCAATCCTATGCGATGCCGACGCGGACCGTGCCGCGCAACTGGCCCGCGATTGGGGCTTTGCACGGGCGGCCACCGATTGGCGCGCAACCATTGCCGATCCGTCCGTTGATGTCGTGTCGATCACGACCCCGAACGACATGCACCGCCCCATGGCCGAGGCCGCATTGGCGGCGGGCAAGCACGTCTGGTTGGAAAAACCCATGGCCCTGACACTGGACGATGCGCGCGCCATGGCGGACCTTGCCGCCGCGCATCCCGATCAGGTCACGATCCTTGGGTATAACTACCTGCGCAGCCCCGCGTTCCAAGCCGCCCGCGCCCTGATCGCGGCCGGTGAGATCGGCACGCCGATGTCCTTTCGCGGGGTCTATGACGAAGATTACTCTGCCGACCCCGATCTCCCATGGAGTTGGCGGATGACCCACCAAGGCGGTGGTCTGGGCGCGCTTGGCGATCTGGGCTGTCACTTGGTGGGACAGATGCTTGCCCTGATGGGGCCGGTCACCCGTGTGATCGGCCAGACGCAGATCGCGATCCCCACGCGCCAATCGCCCAAGGGCCCGATGGCAGTCGAAAATGAGGACACCGCCTATGCCCTGCTGAGCTTTGCCAGCGGCGCGCAGGGCGTGTTCGCCACATCGCGCGTGGCATCGGGCCGCAAGTGCCGCCTGCAATGGGAAATCCACGGCACCGACGGCAGCATGGTGTTCGATCAGGAAAACATGAACGAACTCTGGATACACAAACGCGGCACGGACGGATTCACCCGCCATCTGACCGGTCCCGCGCAGCCGGATTTCACCGCGTTCTGCCCCGCACCCGGACATAACTTTGGCTTTAACGAACAAAAGGTGGTTGAGGCGCGTGATCTGCTCTGCGCCATCGCGGGCGGCCCCAAAGCGGCCCCCGACTTCGCCCATGGCTTGGATATCGAAACCGTAATCCACGCCATGGCCACCTCGAACGGCACCCCAATTTCGATAGGACACGACGCATGACCACACTTGATTTGATTACGATTGGGCGTTCATCGGTTGATTTATATGGGTCACAGGTTGGAGGGCGCTTGGAGGATATGGGGTCCTTTGAGAAGTACATCGGCGGGTCCCCGACGAACATTGCGTGCGGGAC
>NZ_JAWJUU010000007.1:0-141633 GCF_032918305.1 Rhodovulum sp. FJ3 | reverse complement strand
CCGTCTGCCAAGCGGAATTGAACGATCTCGACAATGCCAACCTCGGCGTCGCCGGATGCAGTGCAGTCCTGGGCAGCAGCGCCCGTTGCGAAGGTCGCGGCCATGACAACCGCCAAGAGAAAAAGTTTAGTCACATCTTGCTCCAGAGTTTCGATGGCACTCTGCTAGCAAGGGCCAACTGACACGGTCTGTCAGTTACGAGACGCAGTCGAGTTTTACCGCCCGCAAGCCTCGACAAATTCAATGTCGGACATTGGTCGCATTGCAGAAAGTTTGAAGTTTGGGCTCGTGGCGGCCATTCTCCGCCTTGCAGCATTTTGCTTGATAGCTCGCGCACCGACTAATGCTCACGGCCCAGAGCCGCCGTCCAGCCACCATGCCGATGCTGCGCGACAGCTTCACCACACCGGCCATTCGTCCTTCGCGCAGCATTTGGGGGGGTGAAGGTCAGCGATGCGGACCTAGCTGACATTCACGGAAATTGATCGTATGTCCGCAATTAGCTAGTGGACCATTAAAAGACTTCGTCCGTCGCCACCCCATTTAACCAGTCCAGGTCACTGATTGATTTCATACGAAGCACCTGATCTTGCTGGTTTTCATAAGGGTCTAGAGACCCATCAGTGAATGATTGCTCTGAGATCTCATCACAAAACTCATGCTGACCTACGCTGGAAAGATCCACTCTTGAGAGCCCTACTCTCTGCATATTGTACGACATGTAACGTAACCGATTGTCGTCCAGCAATTCTAAATCACCTGAACCGGCGTCTGCCGATGGTTTCCAATTCAAGCCGCAAGTATCTTGGGTGAGACTTGCAGTACCCGCGGGAGCAGAAAATAAAACCTTGTTTCCGGAAAACCCGGTGATACGGGGTACCCATGCAAATTCAGCTGTTAGCTTACAGCCCGTTTGCAGTATCGTTAACTCCCTGCGGCGTGTATGAAAAAACGATACGCCTTTAATTTCACTACTGAAAATTCGCAACTCATCTGTTTCGACGAATTGCCCACCGGGCGCAGAGTAGTGCCGTGTGGTAGACCATGTGCCGTCAATAAAGTTTCTGGTTGCGTATGTCTGCGGATCGGCAAAGTTTCGAGGATTTCCCGAAGATGTGGCCCAACAGGTCTGGCCGGAACCTGGCACCTGCACTTGTATGTGTAAATGGATGCCCGAAATGTTCGTACCGGGTGGCGCGGTATCTCCAGTTTTCCCAAGAACGGTCCAAGGATACACATCATCACCAACGACAACCGAAGTATCAGAGCAATGCAAGTATTGAACCCACGTTGCAGATCCATCCCTCGGCCGCACTGCAACGGTACCATAGGCTCCGCCTACAAATACAACCTTTCCAAAGATGCCAGCAGTGAATGGAGTAGGAGTGCCTGAGCTTCGAATATCTAGGCCTTTATGAGGGCAGCCATTTCTCATTTCTCCAAATCTGGCAGAAATCCCACCCATTCCCGCAAGCCCAACTTCAAATGGCGTCAACCCGATCAATGCTCTTCTCTCCAAAATTAGTTGATTTAGACGGAATATTGGCAGTGAGTGTTGGGCCTCGACCTGCCTACGTCAAGTGGACATTGAAGGTGAAGCCGCTTTTTGGGCGTTCCGCAGCATTGATCAAAATGGGCTCCAAGCTGACCTGCGGCGGTGCGGCGAACACCTCGCCCTGGCGTGCTGGGCATGCGGGCGCTGACGGCCCAAACCGGACTCTCGACCGGTCACCGGTATGCTGAGATGCAGCCCGTCGAAGGAGACATTCGCTGCAAGCCCGAGAAACTTGACAATCCTGGTTGTAAAGTGCCCGCGGCCAATTAGCCCCATGAGCGCCAATCAATAGATCGATGCACTCTTTCTCGGACCTCGTCCTCAAACCGTACCGAGTTCCTAAAATCCTCGGGCATGCGTTCGTAACCACGCTCTGCAACAAGATCATAAAGCGCGTCGGGCATATAGTGATGTGCTTCGTGCAAGAATTGGACACCCGCTATCAAACCTAGGGCATTCTTCTGTCTGAGCGACACCATCACATGGTTATCATAGCTAGCTTTGATTGTTTTGGTGCCACCTTGAGTCATGACCCAAAGTACACAAAGTTCATCGAGGTTCAGAGAATAAAAAATCTTTTCGATGCTCTCTTGGTACGCCTTCTCGTGCGCGCGCCTTCGAAAAGGAGCGCGGATAGTGGAAATCGTCCAAATTACTATCTCCAAGATAAGAATCGATGAGGCCAAAAAGAAAACTAACAGAATTTGTGTCTGGTACACCTCAGTGAACTCGGGCTGTTCTAAACCCAGCCGTTCGATGGGAGCAAACAATAGTGCTCCACTAAATAAGAACAGCACAAGGGCCGTTTTGGGAGATTTCAACGCCTGAAAGAACTGGGTGATGAATTCCATGAAAATCCTCTTTAGGATGGCGCGAAGGGAGCTGAACCCAGCCGCCGATTTCCAAGAACGATAATAGTACAATGGCTCTTCGCGCGGGTCATAGCGTTGTATAACAAACGCCGCTTGTGCTCGTCACTTCCGGTCGCTGATTGCGGCCACAAGACGATTACTCTGTCAAACTCTCTGTTTTTTGCTGCATGGATGGACATGGCCCTGATCTTCGCACTTTTCTTGAATCCAAGGCGTGTGTTGGTTCGGACGGCATCGGAGATAAAGGAAACCAGTTGGGCCTTCTCGAACTCGGCTTGACCCGTCACCCGATGGAGCCTGCGGACACGCCGCTCCACTGTTTTGACCATTGGTTGTGCCGAGTGCTCTTCCAACACTGCACAAACCTCGTCGTATGACGCTATATCTGGAAATCTGATTGCCTCAGCCAGTTCGTGCTCAATTGCGCTGTCGCCACCTTCCCACGTAATCGAGAAGGGGCCAAAGGTCCCCCCTTTAGGCCATTTCCATTCTTTTGCTCCCGCGATCTCAATGGCGTTCTGGACGATGGCGCTCTTCGAGTCCGGCGTGAGGATTGCAACGTCGTTACAGCCTTGTGTCAGTTGAAATGCCAAACTCCATGCGAGCAACCCTGGATTCTTGGCCGTAGCCGGGACTTCCGCAAGCTCGACACCTTCACCTACCCAATGAACCCGTCCAGTCTTTCCAATACCTTCTTCCTTCAACGCATCTAGAATATTCTCACGCTCTCTGACGGCCAAAGCAGCGCTCAACAAACCTGTTTTGTTCGTTCGGTGACTTTGTGAAAGGGAGTGAGTGGTTCCCGCACCTAGTAACTGGCCGATGAAATCCGCTGTTTCTTGGCCGTCGTTCAAACACTGGAAACTATCTGCAGCTACGACAGTCGTGCAGCTCTCTATCAAACCAAGAACTATCCCTTGCCGATTAACATCAAGGTCTTGAGCCTCATCGACCAGAACCAAGGGATAAGTTCGGGCCACCCAACGACGAACCTCAGCATCTTTCAAGAGTTCACTGGCCAAGAAACAAGGCCCGTGAAATTGGCCTAAATCCTCCGCCTGCTGCCGCATTTCGTCGGTCAGTTTGGCACTTCTTCGTTTGGCCAACGACTGAGCAAAAGAGTCAAAGGTGAGACAGTCAAATTTTCGTCTAAATGATGCTTCGGCGTTCAGGCTCGAAGTCAGCCGTCGTCGCGCGCCATTCATAAAGGTAAGGGCAAGCATACGTTGACCTTCACCCAAGGCATCGTTCTCGATCAAATGACGAGCGTGAGCCACCATGCTGTAGGTCTTTCCTGACCCAGCCGGCCCTTCGAAGAAGTCAAACGTCATTGGGAGGCTCGAACCGGAAGGTCGGCATAGCAGCACCGTCTTCGGTCTCCCGGACAAAAAGTGGAGAACTTTGGGCTGATGGGTCAAGCAGAATGTTACAAAGTGCATTGAGCAGCTGGGCCGCCCGCTTGCGGCAGGCGGCTTCGCCCATCAGAATTGCCGATGTGATTTCTTGTGTGGGGGCGTAGGACTTCCGACTTTCCAAGAAAGCAGAAAGCTCCGCCGCGTCACGGATTTCCGAGGCATTGGCCTCAGCTAACTGGGGCAAGACCTGAGCAATGTTCGCTTCCGCGACCCACGTGACAACGTGTTCTATTTTCCAACCGGTGGGCCATATGATTGCCACACTGGGCGATGGATCAGCCGCGTTCAGTTCCGTAAGGTAACCCCTTCCGGCTGGATCTCCGTCAACAAGGATCGCGCAATGATGATGGACACGTTTGACCACTTCATGCGTCTCAGAAATCTTTGCGTCATCTGTGGGCACGACCCCAACAAACGTCGCAAACTTCGATTGTTCGTCCTCAGGCGAATTCCAACTTTGCCTAAGCTCCAAAGCAGTTTGGAGCGTCTCTAGCCAGGCGACATCACTGATGCCCTCTGGGATCAAAACACGCTGATGCATCAACGCGGCAATCAACTTTTGCCGCCAAGCAAAGAAGAGGTGTTGCTTGTGATTGGACGGACCAGCGGGTGCTGTCTTTGACAATGGCGAAACAGACATTTGCCCATCTTTGTTATCGACAAAGTAAGTTGCTTCGACAGGGAACATTGCCGCAACAAGTGGCGAGTGTGTAGTGACAATTGTCTGATCGCAGAGCGCGTTTAGCCGGTTGACGAGCCGTTTTTGTTGAGAAGGTTGAATGTGTAGTTCAGGCTCCTCAACCGCGAGGACAAATGACTTGTTTGCATCTGCTCTGGCCTTACCGAATTGCATCAGTAGCAGAAGACTTTGCAAGGAAGTCAAACCAGTTCCTTGCCGGGCGGAAGGGAGGGTTGGACCGTTCCCGTGGGCAAAATGTGGTATGACGCTTTCGAGGACTGAATTGCTGTCCGTCCCTGTTATACGAAGCTGAAGCCTTGGTGATGATGGCATGAGCTTTCCAAGTTCATCATTGGCCAGCTCGACAATCGTTGTAAGGCCGTCTTGTTCTTCTAGTTTCTGACCAGCTTCCGGTTCCCAAAGACGTGCTCTTGCATCGCGTATAGCAGTCGCAGGGAGGCCACCTAATGTTGCAACGAGACGCCGAAAAAGCTCTGAAGTAAACGAAATCCATTTGTCCCATGTTCGGGACGCGGGGACCATGAAGAAGCCAAGTTCTTGAAGCGTCTTCGAGGAAATCGGCGTGACAACAGTGTCTTCGTGGAATGGATCACCAAGAGTTGCTTCATCATCCACAAAGAACCTGACGGTCTCGGCCTCGAGCTCCTGGAGATCAAATCGGGCGGAAAATGCGATCTGAACACTTAGCTCAGTGTGCTGATCGTCTGCTGATGCGGCAAGGCTGCCTGTATTTGGGTTGAGCCACTTCTCAACACCACCGCGCCCCATCGCAAACCAAGATGGGCTATGCTGCGGATCATTCTCCGGGAACCCTGTGACGGTGGCAATGATTAGGATCCGAGATGCTTCGATGGGTCTGCTTTTATGAAAGTCATGTTCAGTCAAGCGCCGAACCAATCGGTCTCTCCCTAGCAGCAGGGCAAGAGCCTCAACAATCGTAGTCTTGCCATTATTGTTTGGACCTACAAGAACCGAGTGTTTCCCAAAAGAAATGTCTGCACTTTCTATCCCACGCAGACCCGAGATCTTGAGACGATGAACATGCATTTAGAACTCCTGTTTGGGCCACTATCAAAATCACGTGACACGTTTAGGGAGAGCATATTGCGATACGCTTCAATTTGAAACGCCGTCTAGCCTGGCAAGGCCTTCAAACCCAAATCGGCAGCTCATCCAATGTCTGCTTCGCCTAGCTGCTTGGGTTCATCTCGCGCCCGCAGCGAACTTCCGCTCTCCGCCCATCACGTCGCAAGCTTGGAGAAGTAATCCGCCGTATAGCCTAAAGCGTAGCCCCTGCACATCAACCTTGGCCAGAGCCTTGCGGCCTCCCCAGCTCGGCTTCGCGTGTCGCAGGAGAGAACGGCCCTTCGGTCCGTCGCGCATTCGGCCATGCGGCCTCACCGCGGCGTTGCACCCAGGCCCCCGGTTTGCCCGCCTCGCGAGCACGTCTCTCCCTGGCCGCTCCGCCGGATTGCGCTCTGGTCTGTTTTGGCTTGAGGCCAAAACGATCCCGCCGCTCCATCCGTCTCCCGCGTCCGGTCGGGCCGTTTGCCTGCTCGGGTCGGTCAAACCTACCGTCAAAACACACACACATGAGCGTGGAAGCATATCCTCCGGATGGCCCCCAAATCAGCCCGCCTCAAGGATCGCAAAACTTTTCGGCGCGGGCGGGTGTCTGTGGCGCGGGGCGGTCCCGTGCGTGAGGGTGCGCGTGTGTCGGGTGCTGCGCTCGGAAAACTTTTGCGCCCGGCAAGCCGGCGGCTGCGCCGTCCCTGACCCGGGCAGATTCGGAAACCAGGCATTCGGCCATGCCCCCACACTCACGTGGTGGCCATGCAACCGAACACTGGAGACCAGACATGGCTTACGACACCGCAACCACCTACGAGACCATCGAACTTTTCGGACTAACCGAGAAGGACGCGCAGTTGCCGATCCCCGAGGATCACGTCTTGACCGACCGCATCATCCGCGAATGCTTCGATGCATTGCTTGGGCCGCTGCGCGGGACCGGGCTCGAAGCGGAAATCGAACCGCTGGCCCATGGGCTCGCCACGATCCTGCAGCGCCGCAATGTGGCGCTCGGCAAGGAGGTCGACCGCACCGCCGACAAGATCGGCGCGCTGGCAAAATCCCACGACGGATCGGAGATCGCCGAGACCGCGCTCGAAGAAGCGCAGGCGCGCTTTGTGCAGTTGCGCGAGATCGTCGGCGCGATCGAGGTGATGAGCGAGGCGGCGGCGGAATGCTACGAGGTCGAAACGGGCCACGCCTTCATCCCGGCAGCCGGCTCGCGCGCAAGCGTCCGGGCGCAAGAGACCGGGGCGGTCTTCGAGGCGCGGCAGCTCCTCGAGCAGCATGATTGGGAAACCGCCGAAAAGTCGAAAGTCGAGGGGGTGCCCCTGATCGTCTCGGGCGCCACCGACTGGACCGATGTCGATGTGATCTTCAACACGCTCGACAAGGTTCGCGAACGGATCAAGCAGAACCGCAACCAGGAGATCTTCCTCTGTCACAAGGGTGGCAAGCACGGGGCGGAGATGATCGCCGCCCGGTGGGCGCGCGCGCGAGGTGTCGCGCAGGCGCGCTTCGACCCGCGCTGGTCCGCACACGGTCGGGCGGCACCGTTCAAGTGCAACGACGAAATGCTGGACGACAAGTTCGCGGCGACAGGCGTCGTGCTCTTCGGCGGCAACGGGGTCGCGCTGAACCTCGGGCAGAAGGCGGAAGCAAAAGGCCTGACGGTCATGCGGGTTGCTGACCCGGCGAAGAAGACTGCGGAGACGTGAGTTGCGAGGGTCGCCTTCGGGCGGCCCTTTCGTTGTTTCTCATGCGCGTGGCGGGGCCCAAATTGCTTTGCCTAGCAATTTCCTGTTTTGATAGGTATATGTGTGCCAAGCAAAACTTGGAAATGATAGGCATGACCCCACTCAGCAGCATCGCGATGAGCGCCTATACCGACCTGGTGCGTCTTCTGAAGGACGACGCCTTGTCCGGTGTCGAAGGCAAGCCCACGCTCAAGGAGCGCGGCGACAAGGCCTATTGGTATGCCGCGCGCCGTGTCGGGACGGAGATGCGGTTCATCTATATCGGCGAAGACAGTGACGAGACGCGCGCGCGCATCGACCGGATCGAAGAGCTGCGCGCAACGGCCAAGGATCGGCAGGCGGAACGGTCGCGGCTTGTTCGGCTCTTGCGCGCCGAAGGCATGACGCCCATCGACCGGGCGACCGGTTCCATCCTGTCGGCCATGGCCGCAGCCGGAACCTTCCGTTTGGGTGGCACCATCGTCGGAACCAATGCATTTCGCCTCTATGAAGGCGAGCTTGGTATCCGTCTGCCAATTGGCGGTATGGCCAATACTGGCGACATCGACATCGCCCAGTTCGAGAAGCTCAGCGTTGCGTTGCAGGATCAGGTCGACCCGGGTCTTGCCGAGACGTTCTCGGCGCTCAAATTCGATCCTCTGCCATCTCTTGACCAAGGTCGGACATGGCGATGGGCCCAGGGTGGCAGCGGCCAGTTGGTCGAGTTTCTCACACCGGCCTTCGGAGATGAGACCCTCCGTGATCTGCCAGCCTTGGGCGTGAACGCCCAAGGATTGAACTATCTCAACTTCCTGATTGCCGCGCCGATCCATGCGGCGGCGATCTATAGATCCGGCGTTCTGGTGCAGGTGCCCCGCCCGGAGCGTTATGCAGTCCACAAACTGATCATTGCCGACCGGCGCCGCGATGGGGCAGGGAGCCTGAAATCCGCGAAGGACCGCGAGCAGGCGGCTTTCCTTATCGAAGCGATGGCCGAGGACCGGCCCGATGATCTGGCTCGGGCCTATGCCACCGCAATGGAGGTTGGGCCGCGCTGGCGGGAACACATCGGCAACTCGCTGAAACGGATGCCAAAGACGCAGACGGTCCTCGAGAGCTTGGGCACGTAATCGTCGAGTTGAAGGCGCAAGGAATCTACCCAGCTACTGATCTGCCGCTCTCAGGATCGCGTGCCAATCCTGCCCTGCTCCGAGCACGCGCAAAATAACCAACTGGTCTTCCTCGACCCGATAGATGATCATATGCTCAGCACTGGGATGGATGCGGACGGGCGGATCGAATTCCGGGCGCTCACGGGCCATCTCCGGCATGAAGAGCAGCCGATCGAAGGTATCTTCGATGATATCGGTATACCGATCTGCTTGCGCCATCGACCATGTCTGCGCTGTATAAAGCCAGATGTCTTCCAGATCGCGTTGGGCTGCTGGCGTCAGCCAGAGCCAGTAGGCGGCTAGACTACTTGCGGGCATGTTTCTCCCGCATCCGCGCCTTGAACGTCTTGAAGTCGAACGGCTCCGGCTCACCGCTCTTGAGGCCTTCATCGATCGCTTGCTGCAAAGCTTCGATCGCTTGAGCGCGTTCCTGGTCACGGCGGATAAGGTGGCGCACATAATCGCTCGTATTGCTGAAGCTGCCATCTTTCAGGCGTGCTTCAACCCAGGTCTTCATCGGATCGGGAAGAGATACATTCATAGTGGCCATAGAAATCCTCCTTCTTGGACCAAACCTATCATTGAATGCCAGTGGTTGTCAAAAATGATGACAAACCTTGTCATTCGCTCAGCCGCCTTGAGCTTTGCCCGCGCATCGCATTGCGGAGGCTTTCGGGGGATAGGCCATCCCGGCAATGTCGTCCGTGACCAGAAGCTGCGTCGGGAGCTACGCTTGGCGCGGACCTTTCGTCATATCTCATGGCGCGTGCGATCGGTCACACTTGATCGGCAGGTCACGGCGTCCAGCACCGTCATCCCTCTACCCAGCCCGTCAGAGTTCGGCCCATCCGCATCGGTTCGGGCAGCGGGATGGTGCGCACCTCGCACATCGTCAGCAGCGCAAGACGCGAGGGGTCGAGACGCCGCACTTGAGGCTGAAGCCCTGTACGACCCTCGGGTGGCGTTTCGGAACATCGCACCCACGCGGGCGGACTTTGTCACCACCCCGGCCAGGTTCGGCGGGACGCGGATGGTGGCGTCGGCGTGATGGCAAGGGTCATCCGGATCACTCCTTTTTGCTCGTAGATGTGGATCGCACGGGGTCGGCCCAATCGTGCCCTGCGCTAGCGCTCCGGCAAGCACAAATACGGCTTCCACGGCGGAGCCGTGAACCCTCCGCATTTGCACTTGCGACCGGGCCTCTTGACCCCGTGCCGGGTGATCCCCATCGCAACAAGGAGTAACCCAAATGACCAACCACTACGTCGCCACCGTCCCCGTCAAGTTCACCGATACCGATGGCCAGGAGCGCACCCGTTTTCAGCGCGTGGGTGCGATGTTCCGCAACACCCGCAATGGGGATGGCTCGGAGTTCTTCAGCCTCAAGCTCGACTTCCCGGTTGCGGTCTCGGAGCTGGTGATGTTCCCGCCGAGCGCGAAGGATCCCCAGGACTGAATCCTCTCAAGAGGATGGGCCGCCCCAGGACGATCTTGAGGTGGTCCGATCCCTGTTCCAGGGATGCCGTCACCGGCGTAGGTGATCGCCTACAGCGACATCCTCTTGGTGCCGGTCGCTGCGCGTTCAAGGGGCGCACTCCCCCCGGGATGATCAGGCCGCGACAGACCGGCCAGTCAGCCTCAAGGGGGCCATCCACAAAAACCGGCAGGCCTTGGCCTCCCGGTTTTTGCGGCAGAGATTTGGCGGAGCCAAATCTGGCCCTCCTTGACCCTGCCTGTCCGCCCTGTCGGTGGGGTTTGCGCCCGCCCGCGGTTCCGTCCGAACACGTGCGTGTTCGGCCAGACCCTCGGGCGGTGCTGGGGAAGGGGACCCATTGGACAGGTGGGTCGCCCGGTGGTGAGGGCGGCAGGCCCGCGTTCCCGCGGGCCGCGGGGGAAGCGGACACCAAGGCTGCCTGAGCCTGAATGCGACGTAAGTATATGATTGACAGCGTGGTATATTATCGTAAGGTAGGGGCAGCCTTGGTGGAAGGTGGCAGGAAATAGGGGGTCTTTCTTCGCATGTCGCGCTCAAAACGTCTCACAGATGCGGACCGCATGGAGATCGTTCGCGAGGCTGCGGAAGGTGTGTCTACATCCGTGTTGGCGGAGCGGTTTGGCGTGTCGCCCCGGGCGATCCAGTACACGCTCAAAGCCGATGCGGAGCGCCAGACGGATGCCGCGATCCCGGTCTCGGCGGTCAGTGTGAAGGTCACGGCTGTGGAGCTTGAGGCGCTCGATGCGGTGCTGGCAAAGGCGGGGATCGAGAGCAGGGCCGAGGGGCTGCGGAGGCTCATCCAGGCGGCAGGCGGGGTGTTCGTTCCGGACGCGCAGATGGCAGCAGAGATGGCGCGCTACCGCGCCTCACTGCACGAGGTCGGCAATGGGGTCGCGCAGATCGCCAAGCAGATGACGCGGGCCAACCGGATGGGGCAGGTGGCCGTGGGGGGCACGAGTGCCGAGTTTTCTGAGCCGCGCCTTGCGCAGATGCGCGGGTTGGCGCGGTTCATCCTAGACAGTGCTGACGAGATCGACCTGCTCCTGCGGCGTCGGCGCGACGCCATGCAGCTGCAGGCCACAGCCGCGCTGAGGGAGTTTGCCCATGCGGCTGAATGATGCTGTCGACGCTGTCACCGGCGAGGCCTTCCGGGACGGCTGGAGCCGCATCCGGGGCTCGATGCAGGGGCTGCATGTCGCCAAGCAGAGCCAGCTTGTGCGCGCGGCAGCCGGGCACCGTCCGGCGGTCTTCAAGGCGATCCGGGGCGGGGGGACACACACCAAGTCGCAGCTCACAAACCAGCTCGAGTACCTCACCACCAAGTCCACGCATATCGTGGACAGTAGTGGGTTTCTGGATGGCAAGGCGAAACTCGAGGCGGATGACATCAAGGACCTGACCGAGCGCTTCGCCAAGCGGTGGGATGCAGGCTTCAAACCCAAGCTTGGCCAGACCACGCACATGCTCATGTCCTTCCCCATCGGCACGCGGGGCGAGGATGTGAGCGACATTGCGACGGATGTGGCCGAGCGGTTCTTCCAGACCGACGAGGGACATTTCGACTACATCATCGCGGTGCATGAGGACCGAGATCATCCCCATGCGCATCTGGTGTTGAACCGCCGGTCGCAGGAAGGCGAGTTCTTCTTTCTGGGGCGCAACCATCGCTTCAACTATGACGATTTCCGCCTCGCCATGGTTGAGGAGGCCGAGAAGTATGGCGTGCGCCTGGAAGCCACGCGGCGGGTGGATCGGGGTGTGGTGCATTACCCCGCCCGGACTCGCGAGATCTATGCGGCGAAAGAAGAGGGCCGGGCGCCACGTGAGCGCGAACGCGTGGGGCAGGACCTGACGCGGACGCTGGCGGAGATCGCCAACACCAGAACCGTCTACCTCTCGCTTGCCGCAGAGGCCTCCCGCGAGACCTCCGAGGTCCGCGGGGCCCGCGAAGACATTGCCGCAGCCCTCTTCCGCGCGGGCGAGGTGCTGGCGCGCGGCGGGCAGGTGGACCGAACAGGAGATATCTATATGGCCGAGGATCAGAGTTTCGAGGACCTGAGAAGCCTCTATGCGGAGAAGCTCGCACGGGTGCAGGGCATGATCGCCGAGAAATCTGACGCGGAACGTCCCGTGCTGGAAAAACGCCTCATCGAGATCCAGACGCAGGTCCAGCACATGCAGCCTCTCGGTTTGCGTTCATCCACGCTATCTGACGCCCCCTCGGAGGGTGGGATCTATTCCGAGGCTAACATCGACCCCGGTCAGCTGGACCGTCTGGCCGAGACGGACTTGCGGTCGCGCATAGACACCGCCCTGCACGGCACCGGGATCAGCACATCGGAAGTGGTGGCCCGGATCGAGACGGGCGCCGCGAACGCCGCGCTGGAGCATCAATGGATCGCCGATGATCTATCGAAGGCCGCCGAGGCGCGGGACCTGAACCTTGAACGCCGCGCCGACCTGGAACAGGCGCGCGACATTCTCAACGATGTGCATGTTAACCTCGGCACGCTTCTGGAACGGGAGAACGTGCTGCGCCGGGACGGTGTCGTGGAAGCGGAACCGGTCAGCGAGCGGTTCCACTATCACGAGGATGCAGTGCTGGCGATGGAAGGGACAATCCGTCAGGAGATGCGCGCAGAGGGTTTGACCACACAGCAGATCGAGGATCGGGACTGGGAGGTTGCCTCAAGGGCGGAGCGTCGGATCGAGACGGAGCAGCGGGCGTATCTCGAGGCACATCCGGAGCTGCTCGCACGTCCTGGCGATGTGATCGACCGGTCCGAGCCTTACAGGGAGACCATCACCGATGCGGCCCGCGCCAGCGAGATCACTCGCGAGGTCGACCGGATCATGGAGGGACGCGACCTCCGTTCGCCCGTTGCAGATGCGGTCGCGGATGACTTGCGCGCGCGCTATCCGGACATGCCGTCCCACCTCGCCCGTGGTCTCGGCGCGACCTATGCGGCCGTTGTCGAGATACGGGACACGGAGGCCATAAATCAGGTCCGCCGCGAAGCCGAGTTGCGCGACGGGATTGGGGTTGGCACGCGCGAGGAGACCCTCGCAACAGGGGATGAAACTGCACCGCAGTTTGACCGGTCCGACCGCCTCGCAGACGAGATTGCGCGTGTCCTGGACCACGAGCGGGCGGGGGAGTTGTCCGCGCCCTTCGAGACCGAGGCGGAGCTCGATGCTTTCCGAACCGAGATCTCGCGGGTGCTGGATGACCGCGAATTGGGCCGCCTCACATCCGGCGATGCCGATGCGCTGGACAAGGTTCTCGAGGACCGCCTCGACCGGCTCTATGTCGCCAAGGTTTATCTTCAATCCGATGCCGCGACGGCCAACACGGAGGCCTTGCGACAGGTGGTCGATGATCTGGCCGACGCCGAATACGAAAAACACCGCGCCACAGACGTGGATGGCGAAACCGAGCGGGGACAGGTCCATTGAGCGCCTCAATGGGAAAGGCGCGGATCGCCACGGGCGTCCTGCTCGTCACAATGGTGACGGCCGCCATGGGTTATACCATCGCCTCGGCGGTGCTGACCTACCAGGACCTTGGCTTCGGGGCGGAGATCGACTTTGCCTATATCGCGCAGAACTATCTGGCGATCCTCGATCGCCGCCCGGAGGATGCCCAACTTATTCACCTGATCATCGGCAGCTTCGCCGCCGCCGGCCTGATGCTGAGCCTCGCCCTCTCAGGGTCCGCCCTCACACGCTTTGGCCAGACCCATTGGCAGAGCGCGCGCGAGATGAAGGCCAACGGGTTTTTCGGGGCGCCTGGGACTGGGTTCATCCTCGGCAAGCTTGGGACGCCCGGCTCCCGCGCCAATTACATTTGCTCGAAAGTCTTCCCGCACGCGCTGATCGTGGCCCCCACAGGGCGCGGCAAGACCACAGGCTTCGTCATTCCAAACTTGCTGACCTGGCAAGGCTCCGCCGTGACGCTCGATGTGAAGGGGGAATGTTTCGAGGCCACGGCCCGGCACCGCGCAGCGCAGGGCGACAAGGTTTACCGCTTTGCCCCCACCGATTGGGAGGGCAAACGCACGCATCGCTACAACCCGCTCCTGCGCATCTATCAACTGAAAGACCCAGCGCGCCAGCAGATGGAATTGCAGCTTCTCGCGACGCTCTTCCTGCAGAGCGACAATGACCGGGTGCAGGGCCTCCTCAAAGGAGGGATCGATCTCTTCGTGGCCGCAGGCCTGCTGGCGTTCCAGCGCAAGCGCCCGACCTTGGGCGAGATCTACCGCATCGCAGCCTCGGGCGGGAACAAGCAGAAGGAGTACTTCGCGCGGGGCCACGAGGTCGACAACAGGGCGGCCAAGTTGATCTTCACGCGGCTCGCTTCGACCAACAATGATACGCTAACCTCGTATGTCTCGCTCCTGATGACCTCGGGGCTCGATCAATGGCAGAACCCTGCCATCGATGAGGCGACGGCGGTGTCGGATTTTGATTTCCGGACGATCCGCAAGAAGCCCTTTTCGGTGTATCTCGTGGTCCAGCCTCTGATGGTGAAGCCGCTTGCGCCGTTGATCCGGCTTTTCTTCTCCGATCTCCTCTCCGCCATGCAGGAAAAAGACCCCGGGTCGGATGAGCCCTGGCCGGTGATGATCATGCTCGATGAGTTCAATCGCCTCGGCAAGATGCCGATCGTGGTCGAAAGCATCGAGACCCTGCGCACCTATCGTGGACACCTGGCCGTGGTCACGCAAACCATCCCCGCCCTCGATGAAATCTACGGCGAGAATACCCGTCGTGCTCTTCAGGGGAATGCCGGCGTAAAGCTCTACCTCACACCCTCAGATGAAAAGACAGTCGAGGAACTGAGCAAGGCGGTTGGCAAGACCACGAAGACCGTGGTCACGCGGTCCCAGTCCATCGGCAAGAACCCCTTCGAGGGCCGCAGCCAATCCACACGGACCGAAGAAAGCTCTTTGTTGCCCGAAGATGAGGCGCGCCGTCTGCCCCTCGACGAGATCGTCATGGTGATCGATGCCCAGATGCCGGTCCGCGCGAAGCGGATCCAGTATTTTGACGATCGGCTCTTCAAGGCGATCCACGCGGCGCAGACGGGCGAGTTGCCGTACCCGGAACCGGGGGGAGGTGGGTCGCAGGGCACGCTGCCGCTGAGCATGCGCGCCGTGCCAATGACGCCGCCACCGGACGGGTCAGGCGGACCCGAGGCCGATGTTGAGGCCGAACGCCAGGCTGCTGATCGCCAATCGTCAGGGCAAACCGATGTCGCTCCAAAGAAGACTGCGCCTGTCGTTCAGACCGTCATCGCTGAGGAACAGCGACAGATGGAGATGGATTTTGGGGGCCAGGTTGCGGATTCCGAGACAGTGGGCGTGGATGATGAGGCGCAGATGCGTTCTGCCGTCGATGGTTTGGACGACATGGAAGCGATGCTGCAGGAGGAGGGTGGCAAAAAGCCAATTCACCGGTAGGGCGGTGGGCATGGTCTGACGGTCATAGAGGGCGGAAAGCTGACCTTCGCTTCATCGGTCACGAATGGCAGCAGTGCGCAGAAAGCGGGCTTTGCAAAACCCAAACACCGGCCCGGCTCCGCCAGTAGCGAAAACTCTTGAGGATGTCTGGCCCCGATCCGAGAATGATTACGTCTACAAGGTTGCCAGCGGGGAAGTTAGCTGTGATGCTGAGTGGAAATTTGTATGAAAGCAAGTACACATCCATGAGCTTCGCAGACGCGCTAAAAACCCGGCAATCTCTCATCGACAAAATTGGGCATGACGAGGCGTATCTTTGTCTTGCGGTCGCGCTCTTCATCGAGGAGCCAGACGTCGACTCCTTGGCGAGTGAAGGTCTTACCGAAGGCGGAAACGATAAGAAAATCGATTTTATCTACCACGATCCGAATTCAAAGCGTTTGGTTTTCGCCCAAGGCTATATGGCGAAGAAACCAAAGGACGAGGCCCCAAGCAACAAAGCTTCAGACCTCAATACGGCTTGTGCCTGGCTTCTGTCTGGCGACCTGACGTCGGTTCCAGAAAAACTACGAGAGATAATTACAGGCTTCCGCACTGCGATAGATGCAGGCGAAATTGAATCAATTGACCTTTTATACGTCCACAACCTTCCGGAATCAGTGAACGTCACTCGCGAGCTTCAAACAGTTGAAAGCCACCTGCGAACAACGCTCGCAGACGATAGACTTACGGTTCGTTCCCATGAGCTTGGCAAGGCCAAGATTGAGCATCTATTTACAGCCCAAGACTCTCACATTGAAGTGATTGACGACATTGGTTTCCCTTGGGAGATTGGCATTACTCAAAAGGGAGACAACTGGACGGCTGGTGTTGCCACAGTTGAAGCAAACTGGTTGCATGGTCTCTACGAGAAATACGGAGACAAGTTATACAGCGCAAACTATCGTGGATTTCTAGGTGCTGACGGTCGAAAGCGAGTCAACTCTGGAATCCGTGAAACTGCTGAAAAGGAGCCTAAAGATTTTTGGGCCTACAACAACGGCATCACGGTGCTGACCCTTTCCATAGGCGAGAAGAAAAGGGGTAAAAGGGATTTAAGGGGGATCTCCATCATCAATGGAGCGCAGACTTCCGGAACTATTGGTTCAATTGACAAATCTAAAACGTCACTCGATGAGGTGAAGCTACTCTGTCGGGTCATTGAATGCTCTGATCAAGCAACCATCGACAAAATCGTGCGCTTCAATAATACCCAAAATGTCATCACCACATGGGACCGTTTCAGTAATGATGCTGACCAGAAGCGGCTGTCTGACGAGTTTGATGAACTCGGGTACGCTTACAACCGCAAGCGGGGCTTCAATGCTCACGGTGACCAGATCGGAATAGAGCAGGTTTTGCAACCCTTGCTGGCATTTCACGGTCGCCCTGCAGATGCGGTTCGCGGCAAGGCTCAGCTTTTTGTTCAAGGCCACTTATATCGGAACGCATTCGAAAACAAGAAAGCTCGTCACATTTTACTCGTCTACTCTCTTGCCCGCGCAATCGACAACAAACGTTTAGAATTAAAGACTAAATCGAGTGCAGGTGCCCTAATCTCCGTCGAGTCCAAGCAGTTGGCACTTCTCAGGAATCTAAATTTCAAACCGTTCCTCATTACTGCCATAGCGAACAGTCTTGAAACCGTTGTCGGCGCTTATTGTGACCCTCTGACGGTAAGCTTCAAACCAGCTGCCACCAAGGGCACAGTATTGACTGATCTCTCAGCGAGATGGCTGCCAATCGTAGAAGCAGTGCTTCCCCTTCTTACAGCCATCGTCCAACCAGAAACATTCTTCAAGAAGCTTAGTTCAGAAGACGACTTTCTGGGCCAAACCAAGGATAAGTTGGACGCCATGCTCGTCGCAACCGGGCAACCAGAAAAGTGTTCCGATTTTTCATCGATGGTGGCTTCAACCTGAGCTACGGTGGTTTCTGTTCTGTGTGACGCAGGTCCGAAACCATCTTCTATGTCGGCAACCCGGCATTTCGGTCATCATTTGCTATCCGGCTTCCTTGCGAGACTTTGTGTCTGCTCTGGGCTGACACCGGCCATCCGCTGCGCTCGGCATGAACGGCAGGTCAGGGCCGTCCGTGAAGACGGCCCTGACCTGTTAGATCTCGATAGATTCAGAGATCACCAATGCATCTTCTAGTTCAACGCCAAGGTATCTGACGGTGCTGTCCATTTTGGTATAGCCCAACAGCAGTTGGACTGCCCGAAGGTTGCCCGTTTTCTTGTAGATCTGGGTCACCTTCGTTCGCCTCATAGAATGCGAACCGTAGGCGCTGGCCTCCAGACCGATGGACGTCACCCAGTCACGCACAATGCGTGCATATTGGCGGGTCGAAATGTGAAGCCGTTCATGAAAACGTCCGGGCCAGAGGTATTCTGACCCGACCATCAACGGCTCCCGCATCCATCTTGCCAGCGATGAACGGGCACCTTCGGAGATTTCGAAACGCACAGGCTTCTGCGTCTTGCTCTGCAGAACCGACGCGCGTTCCTTGATTTGGCCTGATACCATGACATCGGCCACCTTCATTCTCACCAAATCGCATCCACGCAGCTTGCTGTCGATGGCAAGATTGAAGAGCGCGAGATCACGATGGTTCTCGGCCAGCTCCAGCCGCACCCTGATGGCCCAGACGTGTTTGGGCTTGAGCGGTCGTTTCTGGCCAACGATGCGGCCCTTGTTCCAGGCAGGACGACAAGCGCGGATGGCGGGTAAGTTTCGTGTTTCCATTATGGGTCCTCCATCCACCACGCCCTCCCACATCGACAACCCGACGTTGACGAAGGGAGCATATCACAACATGCTACGTCGTATCCGAGACCGGCTTCGAGCCCGACCAGCTCATTCGACAGGGTGCAGCGAATGACCGCTCTCGTGTGCAGCCCAAAAACGTGCCAGAACCATATGGGTTTTGCCTGGGGGTTCTGTCCCGGCTAACCTTCTGTAGACGCAAGTAGCCAAAGGGAGGGACAGAAACGACCGTTATTCGCACATGGGTACTGGCAGGGGGTTTTTGTCCATCTTGGCTATACCTGTGAGAAGTCCCGCGACCGCAGGTAACTTCCCCCGTTGATGTCGAGCGTGACGCCGTTGAGCGAGTGCTGCGCGTCGCGCAGGGCGAACAAACCAGTTCGGCTATCTCGCCGATTGGAATATCACCCACGACGGCGTCTTTGCCCTGAGCGGCAGAGCACCGGCGGGGACGCGGAGGTCTGAAGCTGAACTTGGGTGATTCGTTGTCCAGCCGCAGATCACTGCAAAGCTACCTGCAGCAAGTCACCTCGGAACTCCCAGTTCCGGTTCTCGTCTCGTACTGCGCGAGCGCTGCGGAACCGCCGATCGGAATCATCTCAGCGATAGCGGTATCTGGTGCCAAGGCACTTCCAGCTGCAGGGCTATACGGGACCCACCCCTCGATCGCCGCAAGATCGTTGACGGGGGAAGGGGAGTTTTCGAATGCGGCACGGATGTCACCGAGAGTAGGTGCCGCTTCAACTGCCTTGAGGGACGCCAGATATGTGACGAAGTGCAATGCGAGCGGTCCGATATTCTGGGTCCGATCAGCGGGATCAGCCACAGGGCGAATGCTGTTGCCGGGAGCAGTCGCATAGTAGGTGAGCGCCTCGTCGAGCAACTCCCCGAAATTCATGTCAACCATCAAGCTGAACATCCCCACGAGACCGGATAGCTGCGGGATATCGGTGAGATCCTGTGCGACGTCACCGTAACAGTTGTCGAGCAGGACGAGGAAAGGGACCGGTGGGTTGCCATCCTCGCGATAGGCACCTTGCGCCCTTCTCGATGCATCGATTGTTTGGAGCTCGTTCTGCCGGCGCAGCACAGCGAACGCGTCCGCCGGGTCCGTGATGTCCGGCATGAGCTGGCTCGGGTAGAAGTCGTCGAAGTGCCGCATGCTGTCGTCCGATCGGAAGTATACGAGAGCGGACAGAACATCCCATGCCCAGATGGACCGCTTGATAAGCCGGATCGTAAAGGTCTGAGATGCCGCGCCGTTGAAGGTCAGGTCGCCAGGAAGCATGTAGAGCGATCGGCTTGCCGTGTCGCCGATCCCATGCCCCATGAAGTAGAAGACGATTCTAGGGTTGAGGTCGGGGTCGGCTTGAAGGTCCTCTCGGATCATGCGCTTCAGGTCGGTGATTGCCAGGTAGACGTCATCTCGGGTCACCATTTGATCGGGGCCCTCTGACAGCAGAAGTATTCCGTCCCGCGCCCCGGATTGGATCAAGGCGTCGGCAACGCGGCGTGCGGAATTCCGCGGCCCCTCGATGGACGCGAGCAGCGCCTGCTGGTCGGGCGTCGGCAAGCTCGTCACGTTCTCGATGACGTACCTGTAGTGCTCCGATCCGATCGCGAGGAAGTAAAGGTCAGGGTCTTCTGCCTGTGGTGACGGCCGCTGTGCGAGGGAGGGACCCATCGACACTGCAAGCCAAAACAGGATGGCGGTTGCTAGCCTCAACCTAGGGATCTTCATAACATATCTCCTCGTATTCTATGGGCCTACGAAGGCGCACGCCTGCGGTAGCCTGTGCAAGCCAACGATGAAGGCGCGTCGGACCGACGTTGCGGGCAAAGATCATGTACCTCATGACCTGATGACATGATCGGATCCTGCGTTCGATTAGGTCGGCGAGGTTGCCTCGAACGCGAGAAGTACCGGCCTGAGAGGGATTCTCGACTGCATCAGTAATCAGTGGAACTCTCGGAATGGAGCCCTCCACGAGAGGATCGAATTCTTCGAACATCTCAACGATGCGAGACGCGGGATTATTCGCTGTCGATGACAAGGCAGTTCCCCTCGGGAAGATCTTCGCATCCTCAAGAAGACTTAAATCCACATGGAGAGATCGAAAGCGAGCCCGCTGAGCTTCAAATATAGAGTCGGGCGGCTCGTACTCTACGTCCGAGACCATGAGACTATACTCTGTGTCCATCACCGCCAGGTTGATAAGCGACGTCTCGTAGAACCGATCTACGACCACAAGGCTTTGTTTCTCTTCGTGATTGCGATGGATCGTAAGACTAAGAAAGAAGTTCCCGAAGACGAATGCCAAAACAATCAAAATGATTGGAGCCAGGAGCTTATCTGCGAACCACTTGGCGCAGGCCATGGAGATTGTCTGGAGATTCATCGAGAAACGCATTCCAACCTTTTACTTGCTGCGCCGAGACTGCCGTCCAATTAGAATTCCGATCCCAAATGGAATACCAAGACCGATCAAGAAAATCAGAAAGGTCCGGATTCCTTGTTTTGCCGTCCATTCGAAGAATGTCGGTGGCTCGATGATGGAAGCGTCGAGCTTTGCTCGAAGCGGTGCGAACGCATCACCAAGGCAGATATAGACACTTTGATCCCGCAACTCACAGTCTGGAATTTGGTATTCGCTCACGACGCTTTCGACTTCCCGCTCAAGGAAGGTATCGATCTCGGTTAGAAGCGCAGCATCAAGGGCGGCATCGGAAGGGCGGTATTCAAGTTGCAGCAGATGAGATCGAGCGGACTGCAGGAGCGCTTGGTGAGACCGCGCGGTCGCCTCGTCGATGACGGGGCTGGGCCAGTCTGCGATGGCCTCGATATCCGCGACGACCTGAAAGGTGAGCTCGCGAGTCTCGCGGATATCATCAAGGACGATCCGATGCTGATCCACCAGGACAGAGATCACGAACGCCAAGAGAAAGGCTAGGATCGTCGTGAAGATCGGACGATCGTAGAACGGCGTGGGAGCGGGAGATTCGCTCATTGATCGATGCCCTCGGAGGAGCGCGCAAGGCAGACCAGGCCGTCGTCATCGCCGAGCGCAAACGAAATGCGAAGGTCTGCCGCATCACGAGGCAATCCGCGATCAACCATCAGGTTGCCGCAACTCCGCAGCTGGAACGACCTCTCTTCCGAGGTGGGGGATACGATCACGTCAACTGCATCACCTCGGAGATCGACGAATCTCGCTGATCGACCAGTTGTCGGCAACCAGGTAAAATTGCACAGCGGAACGTTCTTGTCAGCACGGCGCATCGTCCCCTCATTCGATTTCTCGTCCCAGGTGAAGACAATTTCGACGCCGCGCGCGAGACACCCTGCTAGAACTTCGCCGGCACCCAGACGCAGCGTATCTTCAACGGCGTGCCAAAGAGACGTTTGACCGGGATTATCGTCGATGCTGCCGATCAGGCACGAGCGGGCGTCGTCGCACGCCGAAGCTTCATGAGGGAAGGAAATCAGAGAAAGGGCACCGACGAATACAGCAAGGGACGGAAGCGTTTTGACGCTTACCAAGGTATTTCGGACTGCCATAATCATCGTCATATCCTCTTGTCTAGACGGTCCCAGTTGTATGTGGCCCGTGCTTGATTGGAAAGGTAGCACGTCGACCATCAAGGGGTGACGTTTCCGAACGGTCGCACCTTACCTTTTTCACGCGGCGTTCAGTTCATGCGGATGGCGCATCCTGATCGGCTCGTGGCCGAGCGCTATGTCGACCGGAACGGTTGACAGCAAGCGCCCGTCGCGCCGGACGTGGGCGAGGCTCGAAGGCGACCAGCTCCATGACGCCCACGGGTAAGTCGAGCTTCACGCTGATGCACTTCGAGCTGTCCTAGAAGACCGCTGCTTGTCGGGACGCCGGGCCGGAACCATTCAAGCATACCTCATGGGTCGGAGGTAGCCTTTCGAAACGATATGAAGGCCCGGTTTAAATGCAAATGGAACGGTTTGCTCCGCGTGATCGAAGCCTCAAGTGTTCATGTTGTGCCAATACTCAACCGTTTTTGTCACCGGCGGAAAGGACCGTTTGTGTCCAACACTGAAAGCTGCCGTTCGTCAAAGTCCGCTTCGTCCGCATAGCTGACCTCGGGCGTATCAGATTGCTGCGCTCCTTCGCCAATGTCGGCTTTCGGGAAGCTGCATCGCAGCGTCGATAGCAACGGCCAATGTCCGCAAAGGGCCGATTGCTGCACGGCGCCGGCTTATTCATGTGAGGAGCCCGCTGTGCTGCCGCAAGGCGGCTTTGAGCCCTCTTTGACCGATGCTGTGCAGCGCACGAACGGCAGCTTTCACGATAGGTCTGATGAAGATGCTTGACCTAAAGTAGCTTCAGGTCGGTATGAACCGGAATGAAAGGGTACGACCGCATGAAGATTTCCGAAGTAGCTGAGCTGACCGGGCTCAGCCTTTCAACAATACGATTTTATGAGAAATCTGGACTCTGTCCGTTCATCCGACGTGGCTCAGACGGAAAGCGAAGATTTTCGAAGACGGATGCCGATTGGTTGGAGTTGCTGGCGTCACTGCGCGCAACTGGGATGCCCATGTCGGAGATGCGCACGTTTGCCGACTTGTATGCATCAGGCGATACAACAATCCCAAAGCGAAGGGCGGCGCTTCTAGCACACCGTCAAAGCCTTGAGGATCGACAAGCGGAGGTAGAACGCTGTCGAGCAATCCTCGACCGAAAACTGCAAAAGTACGATGAGATAATGAAGGACCAGACATGAAGATAATTGTCGTAGGTGCGTCAGGCGATATTGGGCGATCCGCCTGCAAAGAACTTGGACAGAGGCATGAAATTGTCACCGTCAGTCGCACTGCCGGAGACTTTCATGTCGATGTGAGCGACTTCCATGCGGTGAAGTCACTTTATGAAAAGGTCGGCATTGTTGATGCCGTCGTGTCTTGCGCGGGCGATGCAACCTTCGCGCCCTTGTCAGAGATGGACCAAGAGAGGTTCATGGTCGGTCTGCGGCGAAAGGTGATGGGGCAGGTGAACCTCGTACTCGCCGGGCTGAATGTCATTTCGGATGGTGGTTCCTTTACACTGACAAGCGGCGTTCTTGATCGCGATCCAATCCGCATGGGGTCAAATGCCGCGACCGCCAACGGGGCGCTGGCTGGCTTTGTCACAGGTGCGGCAATAGAGATGCCGCGCGGGCTGAGAGTGAATGCCGTCAGTCCTGGAATGCTAGACGTATCTGCACCGCGCTACGGTGCGTGGTTCCACGGTCACAAGCCAGTACCATCACATGACGTTGGCCTCGCGTATGCAAAATGCGTTGAGGGGGCTCTGACAGGGCAGGTGGTGATTGTGGAGTAGAGGGATAGCTGAGGAACCGGACCTTCGCGCTACCGCAGCTAAACGGTGCTTCGTCCCTCATTGTGTGAGTTCGCCGATCATCTGATTTTGCGGGCGCAGCGAATGGCCGGTTCGGCGTGCCGCGCCGCAGTGGATGGAGACACAGACGAACGGCAGGATTGGGCCGTCACGAGCCCAGACTCACCGATGCTGCGCGGAGATCGAATGTCGGCTTAGCTAGTTTGGGCCAACGCGATAGCTTGGTCCAGAAAGCCCTTGCAGGTTTTGGTCTTAACATCAGCAGTACTGCGAAGTTTGACATGCCTTCTTAACTTTCCAGTCCCTTCCAGAACACCGTCCAGATCTTCGAATTGGACACCGTTGGCAAATTCAAATGACACGTAATCGGCGTAGACATAGAAACCGCCAATGCGGCTTTTTGGGTTGTCTGTTTCAAGTTCGACCACTGTGCCGCCATACATCGGTCGCAGGTTAGCATCAGGTGCCAGCTCAATTATCATTTCTTCCAAGCTGTCAGTGATCTTCGCTTTCGTCGCGTCGTCCATGTCACGCCGAACCTTGGATGGGAGAGGCAATCTCGACGATACAGCCGTCCAGATCGCGGACATAGGATACTGTCTGCCCCCATGGCTTTTCGCTAGGAGCGCTGACTGCCTGGCAACCCTCTGACAGTGCTCGCTCATAAGCGGTTGCCACATCATCCGTGACAAAACAGATTTCCCATGCGGCGGCGGGTCCGTCTGGGTTATTCGGCAAGATGGCCAGACCGTTCATTTCGGCGGCTTCGGTCCCTGCAAAAGCTAGGATTGTCTCACCTGTTTCCATCTCTCCATAAAGATTGCTCTCGTGAATAAAGCGTTGTTTGAGCCCGAAGGCGGCTTCGTAGAATGCGACCGTTTTGGGCACATCTGCTACATAAATTATTGTGTATCCGAGTTTCATCATATGATCGTATCCCACGCCAACATGAAGGTCTTGAAAAAATCGGACCTATTTGGAGGGGATGTCTGGCAATGACAAGTCTGTTGGAATCCTGCTTGGCGTGAACCCACCAAAACGGCGAAAGGTGCGGGCCATATGCGCTTGATCAGAAAATCCACCTTCGAAAGCAGCGGCGATGATCGGCACATTGCCATTGGTTATCAATTTGAGAGTTCGGTGGAATTGTATGAGCTGCGCATAGGTCTTGGCAGAAAGGCCAACGTTGCGGCGAAAGAGACGATTCAGATGTCGAGCCGTGCATCCCACGAATCTTGCCAGCGCTTCGATGCGCAGCCGTCCGCCAGACGCATGAAGTATGTCAATTGCACGGGTAAGTCGCGGATCAACTTCAGGCCAAGTTTGGGCGTGGACAATGCGCGCCAAATCATCAAGCGTCGGGCCGGATCCACTAAGAACAGCGAGGGTAGGAAAGCGATCCAGTGCCTTTGATCCCCTCAAGACGCTATCCGGTGCATTGCCCAAACAATCCTGCCACAATGCCGCGCCGTGTTCTGGGCGTAGGCGGATGCCAAACCATTGGTCGCCGTTTTTGTAATCAACACGGTAGGGCAGTGTCGCCGGTCCAGTAATGATCGGCGTAACTTCATCCGGTGTGCTGACATGGTTGCGCACAATGATGTCGCAACGCCCATCCGGCAGAATGACGGCACTGCCGGGAGTGCATGCAGAAAATGACCATATCGCCTCAATGCGACGCGCCATTTTGGGCGTTTCTAGCGCTTCATTGTAGCCAATGGGTATCGGGATGAGAGACGTTCCTCAATATGAGCTGTCTCAGTAGTGTTACTCATTCCTTACAGCCACGCCAGCAACAACTAAGCAGCCATTGGCGCAGTTGCAGCGAAAGAGCGTTTGTCCGCATAACTGCCGTGGGTCGTGCCGGGACGGGCCGCATGCCCGACAGAAGTCAGCGGACGACTGCTATGAGCCCATTTTGCTGGATGCTGCAGCCGGCACGCAAGACCGCTTTTGCCTCCAGAGGGTGGAATTTCTAGCGAGACATTTAACTTACATGACATGGTACGCCAGATACGAGCCTTGACAGGGCTCACTTTGTCGCCCCGGTTCAGCCACCCCAAAAGCTGCGAGGTAGAACCGCTCCTCACTCCGCGATGGGCCTAGGCTAAAATCTACTTTGCCCAACGCACACTTGGCAAATGATCGCGTCCTATCGACGCCAAACGATGGCTTGAATACTGCCCAGCTTTTCTCGTCAAGGTCGTTTGGTTCGGCGAAGTGTTTCCACACTGTTGAATGCTTGGTTGCCCACCATAGCAAATAATCCGCCTGATGCGGAAAGACTGCCTTAAGCCCAAAGGCATAGTCTGGGTTGGGAGCATTTCCAAGATCTGAAACCGACAGAATTGAACCAGGCAGTTTATCATTTGAAAGAACTTTTGTTCGCTCATCGAGTAGGCCAAAATACTTTGTATTCAGACTTTCAAGAAAGAGTGCGCCCTCAAATTGAGAGTGACCCGAAAGCCGTCCTCGCTGTTCAACGCTTGCCAAGTCATGACAGGATAGAAGCCTATCAATCAAACTTGGATTGTCAGAAATGTGCCACCCGTTTTCCTGAAGGGTTGCGACCACATCCACTTGACGTAGCGGCCTCGCGATCCTGTTAACAATACAGGTAAAAACACCCGAGACAGCTCGCTCGACATTCTCCGCCATAGCATTGCCGAACTCTTTTTCGGTTCGATCCCGAAACGTGGAAAATGTACGTTGGATACCGCGACGGCGTGGCTTCAATTCGTTCAAATGGGCGATCGTGCTTTCTAGACTCATGCGCAACAAGATAGAACACTTAAGAATGACTTAAAAAGCATCAAATCGTTGTCCAAAATTTCTATGAAGAAACCTCTTTGCGGCCATTGGTGTAGTCGCAGCGAATTCACAATTTGTCCGCATCGCTGACCTTCACCCACGAAAAATGCTGCGCGAAGGACGAATGGCCGGTCTGGTGAAAGCTGCACCGCGGCGGCTGATGCACTTGCGAAGGTCGGCTCAGGGCCGTCACCGTCGTCCAAGTCGACCCAGTCTCGCCAGTTGCGCCAGCATTTTTGACCCCGAGTCTGTGGATCCTGTGCTTGCTGCAGAACCCGTCTGCCCCATGCCTTGTCTCGCGGGCATTTGCTGCACGCCGAAGAACTGCCGCGCCCTGAGGGCGGCGTATTCTGCGCCACTTGCCCCGCCGATCAGATAGCGATTGTAGGCCTGCTGGCTGCCCATTGCGGCGCGGGCAAAGCTGTAGCCGCCGCCGAGACCACCGGAGAGGGCGGGCATCATGATGTTTCCGGAGATCGCGCGGACGATGAAGGGCGTGGCAATGATGAAGCCCTTGGCCATGAGGACCATCATGAAGAAGGGGATGAGCGCGCCTATGTTTGAAGCCCCTTCCGGGTCGCCAAGCTCACCGATCAGAGCGGAAGAGACGCCAGTGATCGTCGCGAACACGCCGGCCACGACGATGGGGTAAAGCGCGAAGGAAACCAGTGCCGACAGCCAGCGTGCGAAGTAATCTTTAGTCACTTCGAAGAGGGTGAGGAAGATCATCACCGGCGCGATCCCGATCAGAAGTGCGATCATCAGGCGCGAGGCCACAAGGATGAAGGCGGCCAGCCCACCGAGGATCGAGAGCAAGAGGACCCCGACAATATCGAGCATGGCGCCGGCCATCCAATTCAGCTCAGACCCGGCGGCGTTGAGATAGTCCCCTAGTTCCGCGATCAGCCGATCGAATTCTTCTGCAAAGGTGCCAGAGGGACCCGGGATTCCGCCACCGACCGAGGCGACAAGCGCCCCCGCAATGCTGTCGATGCCGGCCAGGATGGCGGAGGAGAGGGCGTTGAACTGCACCCAGTTGGTCGCGAATATCCCGATGAGCCCGATCTTGACCGCGAGCCAGAAGGCCGTGCGGCCGTCCATCGCCTTGTATTGATAGATCATGTTCAGGGAGACGAGGATGACCACGAGCGTTGTTCCCAAAACCAAAAGCGTGCCGACTGTTGCCGCAACCGACCCAAACTGGGTTTCTGCCGCGGTGTCGAGATAGCCCTGGGAGGTTTCAACGAAGTAGGTGACGACGCTCATAACGGGGCTGCCCTACCAATTGCCTGCGGCTTCGCAAATGGCTTTGGCCTCAAGGCGAACGTCGTTGGCGCGCCGGTTGTAGGAGTCGGAAGCTTCCAGCATTTTCCAGCGTTCGTCACTGGCGTGGCGTTCACGAAACATCGCCTCGGCCGCGTCCCAAGATGGGAACTGGATTTCGCAAGCGCAGCTGCCAGTCTCTACGATGCGTTCAAGATTTTGGGCGCGGTAGATGTCTTGAACCAACACGCGCTGATAGGCTTGGCGCAGGGGGATCTCCTGGATCCACACGGGTTCAGCGGGCCGGTCCGGACAGACATTGAAACTGCGATTGAGGGTCGGCACCAGATTGCGCTCAGCGAAGGCGGGGACAGCCAGTAGGCTCAAGGCCAGCGCGATCAGCACTAGGGTTAGCCGCGCTGGCTTCATACCGTGGCTCCGGCGGGAGTGGTTTCGCGCTTCAGGAAGACAGTGTGTCCCACGTTGGCGAATTCCGAGGAGCTGATCGACACGACCTCCCAGCCTTCGGCCCCCTTCGCGTTCAGGCTGGCCTGCATGTCGGTGAGACTGGTTTTTCGGGTCATGGGAAAGGACAGGATATCGTATTCAAATGTCTTCATCGGGAAGTTCCAATCTCAGTTGCGCCGGGGAGGTAAAATTCGGTGATGCCGCGCCGGCCATCGTGGCGACCGGCCTGGATGATCACATCGATGGAGTTCTCTATGTACTGGATCATGTCGGCATAGGTCATCGGGATCTCGGTCTTGAGTGCGGCGATGGCCAGACGCTGCACAGCAAGTTGCGGGGTTTCTGCGTGCAGCGTGGTCATGGACCCGCCATGGCCAGTGTTGATCGCCTCGAGGAAGGTCATGGCTTCCTTGCCGCGCACCTCGCCCAGAATGATCCGGTCGGGGCGCAAGCGTAGTGTCGCGGTGAGCAGCACATCGGCGGACTGGAATTCCGCGTCGCGATTGGCGATGAGGGTCACGGCATTGGGCTGGGTTGGCAGTAGCTCGGCGGCTTCTTCGATGGTGACGATGCGTTCCTCGGACGGTACATGTGAGAGGATCTTGCGCGCGGCCACGGTTTTGCCGGTGGAGGTGCCGCCAGAGACGATCATGTTGAGCTTGTTGTCGACGCAGAAAGCCAGCGCATCGTCGATGACGCCGGCGGCCACGATCTCGCGTAGTTGGCGCGTTTTCTCGAGGCGAAGTTCTTCGAGTTTGCGCTCCTTGCCATAGAGGAAATCAAGCGCAATCCCGTCAAGCGGCAGGCTTGAAAAGAACCGCAGGCTGATCGACATGGCCGAGAGCACAGCGGGCGGGGTAATGACCTGCGCCCGGATCGGCCGCCCCTTGTAGGTGATCGAGACCGAGATGATGGGGCGGTCCTTGCTCATCGTGGTGTTGGCGGAGGAGGCGATCTGGTTGCCGAGGTCTTTCACTTCGGTTGCAGTCAACGCCTGGTCCAGCTTTCGCATGAAATGATCGCCCTGGAACTCTCCCCAGCAGAAGCCGTCGGGGTTAATGCAGATCTCGATGACATCGTCGCGGGCGGCGGCGTCGATCCGGTCGAGAGAGGCCTGGAGATAACTCAGCGACATGGGCTCAGAATATCTCCAGATCGCGGTCGACCATGACAGTGACGCGCGCGCCCTGGTCTACATAGATGACGGGGCCGATGGAGAGATAGTCGCCAATCACGCTGTCCGTAGCATCCGCTAGATCATCGCCCACGTCTTCCAGCACGTCCGCAGCGGTCTCATCCTGCACATTTTCAGCAGTTGCGCTTGGTGCGGCGGAGATCAGCGAAATCAAAGCAGCCGAGCCGAAACGCTCATCAAACCGGGTGTCGACAAAGCCGGTGACGCCGGAGCGACCCAATTCATCGCCCCCAAAAGAACTGATCTGGATGGTCTGGTTGTCGGGCAGAATGATCCGGTCCCAAGCGATCGTGACTCGGCGCTGCGCGATATCAACGCCCGAACGATACCGCCCGATCAGGCGGGAGCCGCGCGGGATCAAGAGCCGAGAACCGTCGAAACTGAACACGTCTTCGGAAACAACGGCCCGGGTCTGGCCGGGCAGAGAGCTGTCGAGGGCGGTTTCCATGACGGCCTGGATCATCGTGCCCTGGATGATCGTGTTGGAGGGGTTGGCAATGACCTCAGCTTGCGTCACCGAAGTGGGCAGCGCACCATTCAGCACAAAATCCGTCACTTCCCCAAAAGTCCGTTCGGTCAAAGCAGTTTCATTTGCGCCTGAGGTGCCGCCAAAGGCGATGGTGGGCGAGGTGATGCGGCGCTCCTGAAACGCGCGCTCCTCAGCAGCGCGGCGTTCAAGTTCCGCGAGCCGTCTTGCCTCTTCCTCGCGGCGCAGGCGTTCTTCTTCCCGCGCCCGCAACTCATCCTCAGATGGACCTAAGGGCGCGGGAGCAGGGCGATTGGTTTCGAGTTGCGCAAGTTCCAGATCCATGCGGAGTTGCTCCAGCTCGCGATCGCGCGCCGTGAGCTCATCGCGAAACTGCTGCTGCGCGGCTTCCGAGGCGGACTGCAGGGCGGCAATCTGGGCGGTCAGCGCATCGATAGCCTCGGCGGCAGCCGTGTCTTCTTCGACCACTGGTTCTGGTGCGTTGCGCAATTCCTCGATCTGGGCCTGAAGGGCTGCGAGCTGCGCCAGAAGCTCGGCATTCGGTTCTGCCGGTTCCGGTGCGACCAACACCACTTCGGGCTCAGGCGGGGGGAGGGTTTCGATGGCGCCGAACCCGTCGCCTTCGTTCTGGAACACGTCCGGCGTGGCCGTGGGAAGGACTTCCTCTTCCTCGGGTTGGGACATGAGATAGAGCAACGCACCGCCCGCGCCGATTATTAGAACAACGACCAAGGCCAGAAGTGGCGAGCGCCGCGGGGCAGGGGGCGAACCAGCGCCCTTGCCTTGTTCGAGGGCCGCGAGGCGTTTCTCGAGGTCTGTGTTTCCGGTATCGCTCATGAGCCTACCCCCGCAGGCGGCGTCGCCTCGATACAGACCACCTCCTCCCCGATCCGCAGAACCCATTGCCGGTTCACGCCTGAAACCCGGATCACGCTGTCCTCGGTGGCTTGCGTGTTGACCGTGCGCTCACGGCCATTGGCGTAGCGGAAGATCGCAGGCACCGGCGCGTTCCGCGGAAATTCGAAATACGTAAACGTCCCGTCATCCCAGACACGGGTGGGGGTGAACTCGGTCCGCGCGCTGGCACCGTAATTATAGTTCGGCGCTTGGGCCGCGATGGCACGTGTGGGCCGCGTATTGTCTTCGGGGTAGCGGAACTGCACCACGTAGAAGGTCGGGCTGCGGGTCTCCTGGACGTTGAAATAGTAGCTCCGCCTATTCGTGTAGACGGTCACATTGGTATGCACCTCGCGCGCCACCGGCTTGATCGCGAAGGCCTGACCGCCGGGCACGCCGTCAATCTCGAAGCCTTCCGTGTCGCCGGCGATGATCGAACGGATGCTCTCGCCTTCGCCGAACTCGATGGTGGTCACATGCGTGAGCGAGACATTGAGGCGATAGACCTGGCTCTCCTGATAGGTGGCCAGCCGCACACGGTTGTCATTGGGTCCACCGCGCGGGATGGCTTCGGCGGAGGCAAGGCCGGGCAACAGGGCAATTACAAAAACAAGCGATCTTGTGAACAACAACGTCAGTTCTCCAATCTGTCGGAGCGGATGGAATATTCGAGCACGGTAAAGCCGAAGGGGTTGGTCCAGACCTCATCGATGGAGCGGCGGGTCTCGGGACGGAACTCGAAGAGAAGCGTGGCGGTGAAGAGCCCGGTCTGGGTGCCGTTGATGGAGGTCAGACGCTTGCGCAGGCGGACCGTCGCGCGGTTGGTCCCGATCCGGTTGATGCTGAGGATTTCCACGTCGAGCCGAGCATTGGGGCCATAGACCGTCGGCGGGTAATTCTCGTTGGCGCTGTTCCAGATCTGGCGCAGCCCTCTCTCGGCAGCTCCGTCCGAGCGGCGCAGGACGTTGCGGATGCGCAGATCGTTGTCGAGCTGGTTATAGACCTCCCGGTCGGTCACATAGCGGAACACCTCCGCCTCGATGATCGCCTGGTTGGCTGTGACCGACGTCGCGCCCACCGAAGCCTCGGGCAGGGCAAAGCCAGTGGCGGGATCATAGGGCACGACCACAGGCGGCGGATCGACATCGAGAATTGAGACAGCCGCCGCACTCAGGCATCCGAGAATGCCGAAGATGAGCCCGATCAGCCCAAGGCGCTGCCAGAGCCGTTCGCGGCGCAAGGCACCGTAGACCAGTTCTTCCTCGATGATTTCTTGTTCACTCGCCACCATTCATGCCCCCGCTCGGCGTTTCGAAACAAGCGGCATCGGTTCTTCGCTGCCTCTCGCTGCGCTCGAACGCGAAAACCGATATTTGATATTCTGGGTCAATTTCGAAACGCCCTAGTCAGCCCGCAGGTCCGGCAGCGTGAAGTCCATAAACCGCTGCTCCTCGGCAATGGTGGCGGCATCGATGACGCCGCCGGTGCCATCGCCCACGGTCTGCACCGCTTCGAGCTGCCACATGGCCACGAGCGCGATCGCCAGTTCCGCCGTCACGCGCGTGTTGAGATCGATGCTTTCCTTCATTTCATCCATGTCATCGATCAGCCCGACGAGGCGGTCGACGCGTTCGAGCGATTGCCCGGCATCCTCGTAGCTGTTCTGGGCCGCCGCCGAGACAAGAGCACCGGTGGTGGCTTGGGTCGCCACGCGGTTGGCCCCGGGATTTCCGCTGGTGGCCATTTCCGAGAGGGTGTCGTCGTCAAATCCGAGATCGGCCAGCACCCGATCCATCTGGGTTTCAATCTCGCCTGCTCCAGAACCGGACAGGCCGGAGAAGTCCCCCGTCTTGATGGCCTCAATGGTGGCGAGGATGTCGCCAAATTCTTGGTCGAGCAGACCGTTCAACTCATCTTCCATCTCGGTGCGGATGATCTCGGGAAGTTCGGCGAGGCGCGTCAGTGCCTCATAGGTTCTTTGCAGCTCCGCGAGTTGGTCCGTGAGTGTGGCAAGCTGTTCGCGGAGCTGCGTCAGCTGCTCGTTTTGCAGGATCTCGTCTTCGATCATCTGCTGGAGCTGCTGGATGTTTTGCGCAATATTCTGGGTGTCGACGACGGGCACGCCTTGTGCGAGGGCTGGGGACAGGGTGCCGAATTGAAGGCCAATCCCAAGCGTCGTGGCCAAGGCCGTTCTCAAAAACATTCGTCCCATCAGTCAATCTCCCTGATCGTGAATTCCATGAAGGCGCCCTCGGCCATGCGGGCGCTGGCCTGTGCCAATTCCTCGGCCGAAAGCACGCGGGTCCGCGCCGCTTGAAGACGAATACGCGCGGCGACGAGACGCACGAGTTCGGCGCGGGCATAGGTGTTGAGCGCGACGCTTTCCTGCACGTCTTCCGTCTCAGAAATCCGCTCGACGATGTCCGCAATACGCAAGGCGGCCTGCCTGATCGCCGCAGGGGAATTGTTGCCATAGAAGGCCGCGCCGTGCCCGGTGATCGAGAGGTTCGCATTGGCGAGAAGCGCCGGATCGATCGTGCCGAGCGCTTCGATCCCGCCGATGCGGCTCAGATAGAGATTGTAGCGTTCAGGAATGACCTGGACGTAGTGCTGGGTCTCGGCAAAGGGCGGGACACCGCCATATTCAAAGACCCGGCCGGGTCCGGCATTATAGGCCGCGAGGGCGTTGATGATGTTGCCGTCAAAGGTGTTGAGCTGGGCCGCCAGATACCGCGCGCCGCCATGCACCTGCAGGTAGGGGCTGTCATAATATTCCGGGTTGATCCCGAGATCGCTGGCCGTGCCGGGCATGATCTGGGTGAGGCCAAAGGCCCCGACAGGCGAGCGCGCACCGATGGTGAAGCGGCTTTCCTGCCAGATGAGCGCCTGCATGAGGGCCCGCCATTGGACGGGGGAGAGGCCGGCGCGGCCCACGCCCGCAAAGCCGCTGGTTTCCTGCGCGACGCGGATGATGAGCTGCTCGATGTTTTCCGAGGCGTCCCCGAACATCTGTGCGCCGCCGGGGTTGGGATCGGTTCCGGCATTGCCATAGACGGCCTCGACGGAACGAGCGGGATCGCCGCTTCCGGTTTCCAGCCCTGAAATCATCGCGGGCAGGCCCTGACCGCCGAAGCTGGTTTGGGCATCGAGGATGCGTTGCAGGGTTTCCAGTTGCTCGCGTTCGATCTCGGCGATGAGTTCGCGCACGGAGAGCTTGTCAGCCTGGATGGTAAGGTCCGCCTCCCGGTCACCGGTCTCGACGATATCGCGCGCGGTCAGCCCGCTGTCATTGGTCGGCACACCTTGGGACAGGGCGATGCCGGGCAGCAGGCAAAGCACGAGGATATGGGGCAGTTTAGACTTCAATGCCGCCCTCCGGCGCATCTAGAGGCGTGAAGGTGCAATCAGGTGCTGTGGGTACCGTCGAGGCCAGGAAGGTGAAACAATTGGCCTGTGGCTCCTGGTACTGGGCGCAGGAGGCCAACACACCTAGCGCAGAAAAGAACAACAAGATACGGGTCATGAAAGCCTCCAGAAATCAGGGCGGTTGCGGTAATCGGCGCCCACAAGCGCTTCACCTTTTTCCATGCCGCCGAGGATGGTGAGATTGGGCCCAAGGGCGCTCAGATCGGCATCGACGACGATCGAGCCCTGGTCGTCGCGGATCAGCGCGAGGCGGCTGTCGCTGCCGGTGTTGAGAAGCACATCGAGTTCCTTCTCATAGAGGTTCAGCATCGCGTAGTCTGCGGCATGGGCTCGGATGTTCGGAAGCAGGATCTGCGTCGGCACGGCCTCGACGATGGTCTTGCCGGTCCGAGTGCGTTCGAGCTGGCTGGCATATTGCGTCATCATCACCGCGACGGTGTTCTGCTTGCGCGCGGTCACCAGCCAGTTCGACAGCCGCTCGGCGAAATACGCGTTGTCGAGCGCCTTCCAGGCCTCGTCGATCACGATGATGGTGGGGCGACGATCCTCGATCTCGCGCTCGACCCGGCGGAAGAGATAGGAGAGGACGGCCATGCGTTCCTTCTCGGCCTCGCTGTCGAGAATGCCGGTGAGATCAAAGCCCACCACATCGCCTTCGAGCGAGAAGGTGTCTTCCAGCGTCTGTCCGAAGATCCAGCCGTATCGGCCCTCTTCCGTCCATTCGAGAAGGCGCTGGTGCAGATCGCCGCCATCATCGGTGGAGACAAACAGCGATGCGAAGTCCCGCCAGTTCCGCAGGGCCGGATTGGAGGCCTGCGCGTTCTGGCGCACGACTTCCTGGATGCGGTTGGTCTGGGCAGGTGTGAGCGGTTTGTCGGCACGGTAGAGCAGGGTGGCGAGCCAGTCTGAAAGCCAGGCCGTGCCGCGCGCGTCGACCTCAGTCCAGAGCGGGTTTAGGCCGGTGGGTTGTCCGGCTTTCAAAGACGCGTAGCGCCCGCCATTGGCGCGGACCGCCATCTCCATACCGAGACGGTAGTCGAAGACGAAGATCCGCGCCCCTGCTCGACGGGCTTGCGTCATGAGGAATGCGGAAAGCACCGATTTGCCCGAGCCGGGCCTCCCCATGATGAGCGTATGCCCGCTGGTCGGTTCTTTGTCGGGCGAGCCTTGCTCGTGATAGGAAAACCGGTAGGCGCTCTGTTCGGGGGTGGGCAGATAGGTGATGACTCGGCCCCAGGGGGTTTTCGTGGCGGGTTTGCCGAGTTGGGTCCGGTGGAAGGCCGCGAAATCCGCGAAGTTGCGATTGGTGATCGCACTGGCGCGCACGCGCTTGGGCTGGTTGCCAGGATGCTGGCTGAGGTAATGCGCTTTTGCCGCGACGCGCTCGCCGATCATCTTCACGCCTTCGGCGGCGGCGGCGTTGACAATTTCGGCGCTGAGCGTCTGCAGCTCATCGATTGTATCGCAGAAGATCGTCACGATCATATGGTGCTCGCCAAAGCTCTGGCGCTTGGCCTCGAGATCATCTGCGGCGATGTCGAGCGCTTCCATGAGCGACAGGGCCGCGTCCTGCGAAGCCTGCATCTGGCGCTTTTGCCGTTTGATGCGACCCGCCATGAGGTTCGAATTGATCGGCGTGAAGGAGTGCGTGACGATCATGTCGACAGGCAGGTTCAGCATGTCGAACATGGTGCAGGAGGTGGCCTCGGAATATTCCCCGATGGTGAAACTCTTGCCGTAGCGATGTCCCACGACGCCTTCGGATAGCTCGAAGTGATCTCCGTGAAACGTCACCCGGGTATTGGCGATGTTGAAGGACAGGAAGCCGTAGGTGTTTGCCGGATAGAGCGGCAGTTCCGTTCCCGTGTTGAGCGCCCCCAGAAACCCGATCAACTCGCCGCTTTTGGCGGTCAGTACGCGCGGATTCAGCTCCGTCAGGCCTGACAGGAAGACACTCACGGCCTCGCCCAGACGGCGCAGGCGCTTCTCGGTTGCTTCTTTGAGGCGATCCGGCGCGCTGCGGTTCAGGAATGGCAGGACGCTTTTTGGAGGCGGGCGATGGATGATCGTAAGGGTGAGCGTCTTGTCGCGCAGCCCGCTGGTCTCCAGCTTCGCGCGCCAGAGACGGTCAACTTCTCCAGCAAAACTGTCCTCACGCACGGGTTCGAGGTCCGGCGTGATCGCTTTTGAGACCTTATGGACGTAGTAGCTGAACTCCGGCCCCAGCTGCGCGATGATCCGGGCGAAGAGCGCGGTCACCTTGTCGAGATAGGCATCATCTGTCGTGTAGCTGTTGACCCCGTCGAGCCGGATGCACTGGAAAAGCTCGTTCACTCGGGTCCGCACGGTCTGGTCATCAACTAAGCTCACATAGGGCAGCATATGCGCGAGGCGGGTTTCGCGGGCATACCAGTCCGGCGTCATCGTGCGGAGATCGAGCGCAGCATCACGGGGCATAGCTGTCCCCGCCGTGAATGCTGCGGTTCCGCGTGGGCGGGGTTTCCTGCAGCGCCGTCATCATCACGTCGATGAAGCGCGGATCCCAGTCTGCGGCCTTCCAAAGCACCGGGTAGAGCAGGGCCGCGACAGCCAGCACCGCGATATGCTGGACCCAGACGAACAAGAGCACCGAGCCGAAGAGCCAGACCATCGCATACATGATGGGCAGGCCCAGGAGCTTGGGCGGGCGCACGAGGCCGAGAAAGAGAGGCGAGCGCTCAGCCACCGGCAAAGACCGCGGCAACGATGGTGGGGGCGGCGGCGACACCAGCGATGCCAACAAGCACCCAAAGCGCTTGGCGCAGGTCGATGATGTTGAAGAACCAGCTCAAGAAAACGCCGAGGACCGCGAGTGTGGCGATGACGACGCCAAGCGGGCCGGTCAACGCATCGACGATACCTTGCAATAAGCTTTGGATCGGGGAGAGATCGATGCTTTGGGCAAGGGCGGGCTCGGCAATGAGCAGGAATAGCGCCAAAGAGGCTACGAATAGGTTTGAAATCTGTCTCATGAATTTGATCCTTCCAATCGGGCCACGACGGCCATGACGCGGGCCACGTGGTTCTGGGTTTCTCTGTAGGGGGGAATGCCGCCGTACTGGCGGACCGCATCGGGTCCGGCGTTGTAGGCTGCAAGGGCAAGGCGTGGATCGCCGAACGTGTCCAACATCATCGCGAGGTAGCGGGCGGCCCCGTCGAGGTTCTGCAGCGGGTCGCGTGGGTCAACGCCGAGATCGCGGGCAGTGGCGGGCATCAGCTGGCCAAGGCCAATGGCACCTGCACTTGAAATCGCATCCTGCCGGTAGGCGCTCTCAACCTCGATATTGGCCCGATAGAGAGCCAGCCAATCCGTCACGGAAAGCCCCGCGCGACGCAGGCCGGGATGGCCGGCATAGCGCAAAGCCGTGGTCTGAATCCCGGAGAGGACATCTGCGTGGGGCAGGGGAGTCGGGCGGGCAAGGGCCGCGACTTGGACGCCCTCTTGCTCGGCCTCTAACTCGCCGAAGATAGCGATCCCATCGTAGGCCGAACCCTGACCAATGCCGTCATTGTAGTTCCGGGCAATACTGTTCTGAGACCGGGATGGGGTCAGAGAGCCGTCGCTCTCCATGACCAGGACCATTTGCGCTGAGGCTGGCGCGGCGACCAGCCAGAGACAGACAAGGCTAGGTGTCAGCGCCCTTGTCTGATGGGGCTTTTTCTGACGGCGCAAGTTTGTGCGTACGGCTTGTGCCCGCCTCAAGCGGCAGATCGACATGCGCAAAGCCAAGGCCAATGAAGAATGACACCACGCCGGAGATCGTCTTGAACTCGCGGATCTTGATATCGTTGTAGGTCGTCCGAGTGCGGGCGGTGACGAGGAGCTTTTCCACGCCTTCGTTGGAGACCACACGCATGATCCAGACCCCGTAATAGCTGGGGCCTTTCTTGTGTGCCGATTCTTGGCACAGGATTTCTGCGCTATAGCCGCTTTCCACGAGTTCGCGGAAACGTGCTTCCGTAACCACATTTGGTGCTTCGATGTCCCAGTTCATGGCCCGGCTCACGCTTTCTCCAATGGCGCGACCCTAGGCATTCCCACTTGAAGCCCAGAGTTACGATAGTATATTATCAACCGCAAGATGTAATATCGTGCTTTGGCTGTAGTTTGGTCACGCAAACACTAGTCTCGGCCAGTGTCCGCGATCAAGGAGATAACAGGTTTGAGAAACCCGAGGTTGATATGCCTGCTCCCTTTGCAATCTCTGGCCCTTCTGATCTGCGTTCCCGGGCCGGTTTTGGCGGAATCCTGCTTCGCTCCACCCCGTCCCTTCCTGCCAAGTGATTCGCAGGCCGCGCGGGACTATGCGGCTATCATCCGCAGCGATTTCGAAAATTACATCCAGGATATCCAGAGCTATTTCCGTTGCCTCGACAGCGAACGCGCCCGCGCGTTCGAAGAAGCGCGGGAAGTCAGCGAGGACTATGGCCGATTTCTGCAATTGGTAGGGGATTGATGGGCAGCCTTGGGAGCATCGGACTAGCAGCCCGTGGAAATCAGACGCCGATAACACCTTCAAATATCTACTTTTTAGATAACAGATTTCATCCGCTAGCGACGTCACAAAAGGTATGTGACGCGTGGCAAAAACAATCAGAACAAATGGCCAGTTGGCGCTCGTCCGTGCGTTGGTTGATGCACGTCGGAATGCGGGTCTCAGCCAGCAGCAATTGGCGGCGAAGCTCAAACGCCACCAGTCGTTTGTGGCACGTCTCGAAAGCGGGGAGCGTCGTATCGACGTCGTGGAGTTTACAGTTCTGGCGAGGGTCATTGGCTTTGACAAAAATGAAGTCCTGTCGATTGTCGAAGCCGCCACGGAGGCCGACCACAAGATTTGAAATCAATGCAATTTTAGGGCTTACCGCATTGGTTATCCCCTCGTGAGATCAGCTACCTCAAGGAAGAGCAGTTAGCCAATATCCACCACGTGCGGCCTGCGGCGCGAGCTGGCGCCTTATGACACAATGCCGCAAATTTAGCGCCACAGTGCAGGAAGTCAGTAAACAGTGAGCGATGATAAAGGTGAGGGCGTCGCGATCGCCAATCTGATCGGGACCGATGGGTGCAGCATTGTTGGTTGGGTGTATCGATGGACGACAGGCGCGCATGCGGTGATGTGGGACGTCCACGGCCCCCAGCCGGTGTCGGAAACCCGGCCGGATCTGACTACGGAACAGAAACTGGAAATCGACTTCGATGGTTTGAAGCAGATTGGAAGAGACGAGGGCGGATAAGCTTGTCAGCTAATCGCCAGCTCATTTGGAAGGGAAATATCCGCTGGCACACCGGACATTTGAGCAGATGGCGGCGAAGGACGCGAAAGAGCCCAGAGTGCTGAATGCTGCAACCGGAACAAATGGCGGCTTTTCAAAATACAGATCGCACGATTTGAGTGTGGATGGCGCTAAATGCCGATGATCGACACCCAATACAGCCACATCGTGAAGAACCACGAAATACAAAACAGTCCATATTTTGTGGTCAGTAAATATCCGAAAAATGCTCCGATGGGAGAATAGCCTTCCCCCATGATATCAGCTCGCCGAACGCTGGAAAGCAACACGCTGAACGCCAAATAGCAGAGCCAAACATGAAACGGGAAATAAACTAAGAAGCCGGGGATCATAACAGGCCTCCCAAACACAACATGCGGCACGACGCCGAGCGCAAGTCCCAAAGCGAAGCCCAAGAAAAAGGCGTTTGCAACGCTAAGGCGTTCCCAAGTCGGACGGATGCTCAAAATCAGGTTTCTCACGGTGCCACCTACCAAGCGCGCTCTTTCATCATCGGATTTACCACTGGTAAAGCTCAATACCATGCCCTGAAAATACGGCTAGTCCTTAACCCCTCGCCAAAGCGGACCTTGGCGCAGCCGCAGCGAACTGGTGCTTTGTCCCGCGACCTGTGAGTTGCCCTAAAAAAGCTCGCTGCGCGATGTTCGAATGGGCGAGTTTGGAGCCGCGCTGCGGCACGCCAGACTCAGCGCTTGCAGAAATTTCTACGCTGCGAGCGCACGCAGCGGAAAATAACAATGGCCGGGTTGGGGCTCAAAGCCGCCTTGCGGCAGCACAGCGGGCTCCTCACATGAATAAGCCGGCGCCGTGCAGCAATCGGCCCTTTGCGGACATTGGCCGTTGCTATCGACGCTGCGATGCAGCTTCCCGAAAGCCGACATTGGCGAAGGAGCGCAGCAATCTGATACGCCCGAGGTCCGCTCTGCGGGAGGCTTTTTTGCACAAATCCCGGTAGGGATTCATCTCGCGAATCCAGCATGATAGCTGGAAGGCATGAGCAGTTGGGCCCCTACGAAGTACAAGACCACGAATTGGTCGTCCTACAATAACGCACTGAAGCAACGCGGATCATTGTCGATCTGGCTTGACCCGGAGATGGTCTGGGTGCCACCACCGCGCGGCAAGCGTGGGCGCCAACACCAATTCAGCGATGCCGCGATCCAGGCCTGTTTGACCTTGAAGGTGCTGTTCGGAATGCCGCTTCGGCAGACGACCGGTTTCGTGGAAAGCCTTTTGCGGTTAGCCGGGCTGGACTGGGCCGTGCCGGACTACAGCACCCTGTGCCGCCGCCAGAAGACGCTGAGCGTGACCCTTCCATATCACCTTGGAACCGGCCCTCTGAACCTCCTCATCGATAGTACCGGCATCAAGGCCGAGGGCGAAGGCGAGTGGAACGCACGCAAGCATGGCGGCCCGAAACGCCGGATATGGCGCAAGATACACATAGGGATCGACGAGGAAACACTTGAGGTCCGAGCTGTTGAGGTCACCACCAGCAATATCGGTGATGCACCGATGCTGCCGGAATTGCTCGACCATATCCCGCCCGATCAAGACATCGGATCAGTGACCGCAGACGGGGCCTATGACACGCGCAAATGCCATGATGCGATTGCCGCACGCGGTGCCCATGCCGTAATCCCACCGCGCAAGAATGCCAAGCCGTGGAAGCCTACCAGCGCCGGGGCCATCGCCCGCAACGATGCGATCAATGCCTCACGTTATCCTGGTCGAACCATCTGGAAGCGTTGGAGCGGATACCATCGCCGAAGCCGCGTCGAGACCAAGATGCATTGTATCAAACTTATGGGCCAAAGCCTCATGGCGCGGGACTTCGACCGGCAGGTAGCGGAAATACAGGTCCGCATCGCGGTGCTCAACCGTTATACCGCACTTGGCATACCCGTCACTGTGCCCGTAGGATAAATCCGTCTGGGGAAAGGGGAAGACCGCCCTTAAACCGATTTGTGCAACAAAGCCTCTGCGGGACAAAACGCCATTTCGCTGTGCCTGCGCAAGTGGCTGCTTTCGGGAAACAGAAACTGGATGTTCGGTGGCGTCGGCGATACGCGCCGATTACCTAAATCGCCCTATCCTGCAAAAAAACCAGCTCCTGGACGCCACGGAATATCCGTAGCACCATAATCAATACCCATGGAGTGCAACGCACTGGTGACTTGACTACGATGGTGGGTTTGGTGGTTGAAGAGCTGCACCACCATCACCCAGCGTGGGATCGCAGGCAAGTCATCACCATGTGGGTCGCGATTAGTGGTTTTCTCGGCCAGCCAGTCCTTAGTCCACTCTTGACCGCCTTTCGACAGAAGATCGTCCTGTTCAAGACGAACGGATTTCAACTCTTCCCAGTCGGACCATACCGCATGACCGGGTGGGTTTCGTTCTGGAAGGGTGCCATTGAGTAACGTCAGGATAGAGCGATTGACCACACATATGTGGTCCAGAGTATTGTGGATCGAACCGAAGAACATGCCGCGATCCCGCTTTCGTTCTTCCGGCCCGATCTCTTCGCAGCACCTATAGATATTATCGTTCTGCCAGCGAGCGTAGGTCGCCATCTCGTCGATGTATTCATTTGTGATCATTGTTAAATTCTCAAATCTGTCTGATGGTTACCGACGCTATACAACGCCGTCGGGCTTTGACTAAGAACAGTGTTATCGTCGCCCGCTAAGAATTGATAGATGCAGACATTCGAGCAGGCCGCAGCATCGGTCAAATATGGGCTCATTCCGGACCTCTGCCGCGCGCCGCACCTATGCCTGCAACGCGGACAAAGTGAGCTTTCGCTGCGGGCGCTCGATCGACAGTTCTTGGCTTGTCGCGACAGCGATCTAAGGCTGGCCGAGAAATGCCTGGACATACGCAACGCAAACGGTACGAGTCGGACACGCTGAAAATCGATCAGTCGGCATCCGAGTTGAGGTGGAACCAGCTATTATCGGAGTTTCCGCAAAGGCGCTGCGAACCATGTACCCTGCATCATGAAGAATGAGTTGAAGGTAGACAGGCGCTGCAAGATACGTACAGACGGGCCCGACGAAATGGTCGGGCCCAATCACTTTAGTGGTCTTGTTCCAATAGCCGCCCGCCGTGCGGGTTGTCGATCACCATCTTCCATCCTCCATCGGGCTGCTTTCGCAGGACCGCGACGGACAGCCCGGATTGCTCGACGGTCTGGCCGTCAGGGCTCTGGGCTGTCATTGTCCAGGGCGCGATGTGGACCGCGATGTCGCCACTTACGATGACCTCGTGCCCCGCGGGGTAGGTGAACTCCGGGCCCATTGCGGCCATCCCTGCGAACATCTGTTCAAGCTGGGCGGCATCCGAGACCGGCGCTTCCGGCTCGAACACAACGGTGGCTGCTGGTTCATAGCTCTGCATGACCTCGGCCAAATCACCGGCCTGAAAGCCTGCCGTCATGGTTTCGATTGCGCTGAGCACGTCTTGTTGGTCCTGTGTCATTTTTTGTCCTTCTGCGGTTGAAATATTGGGGATCGTGACGGCAAGCGCCATCAGCCATGCGAATGCATGTTTCATGGTTTCTCCTTGGGTTGGTTTGGGTATTCGGGGGCTAGCCGGGTGGGTTCACGATGTTCAGAACCTCAGCGGCATAGTCACTCTGCGGCGTCAAAGGGCCGGTCGCGCGTTGCAGTTTAGCGGCGATAAGGTCAGCCTGCGTTTGGTATGCCTGTTTCTTGACCTCAGCGAAGCTCGGAGCTTGCGCAAACTCGGGGGACGGTGCGGTGCTGACCCGCCCCATCTCCATCGCTGCGGGCAGACGTTTGCGGCAGGAGCAGCGCGCACCGGCGCCCGCAAGGCCGCAGTATTGCGCTGTAAACTCCTGCACCAAGACGCGCGCCCGCGACAGGCGCTTGCGAAAATTCGCCGGGGAAATGTCGAGCGCCTCTGCTGCCTCGGCGTGATCAAACTCGATGATCTCGCCCAGAACATAAGCCGCGCGACGCTTTTGATCGAGGCAGAGCAGCATCGCCATCGTGCAGCGCAGCCGCAATTCGTTGAGCATCACGTGGTCTTCCGGCGCGGCCTGCGCCTCGTCGGCCAACCCGCCCAGCAAATCCTCGCCAAACATCTGGAACGAGAGGCCGGGGTCATTGGCGGTGATCTTGCGCGCGGTCAGCAGGTAATTTGTCGCGACCCGATAAACCCAGGTCTCAAACCGGCTGTCCTCGCGGAATGTCGAGAGCTTGGTCACGATCCGAATGAGGATTTCCTGTGTGGCGTCCTGCGCAGCTGCTGGGTTGGCCAACATGCGAAACGCTAGCCTGTACACGTTACCTTGCACAGCGCGCACCAGCGCTTCGAGCGCTTTCGCATCGCCCTGCTTCGCGGCGGCGATGTCGGCTGTCTGAATAGGGTCCATCTTTTTCGCGCCTCTCGTCTTCCTGATACATTGTTAGACAGCCACAAGAGCCGGAGTGTGACAAAAAAAGTTCGATCCGATCAGCCGATCATAGGGACGTCTTCAAGTCGCCTTCAAAACCTTGCTTGCGTGCGCCTCGACTTCCGCCGCAAGCGCCGCAATCACCTTCGATCCCCGGCTGTCTTGGTTGTGCAAAAGCCAGACCGAACGCGCCGCGCTGAGCGGGGTCGTCTGGCTCAGCACTGCGCCGCGCAACCGGCCGCCCACTGCTCTGGGCAAGGCCGCCACACCCATCCCGTGTTCCACGGCGCTCGCCAGTGTCGAGAAATCATTGACAACAACGACCGACTGAAACCGGTCAGGGTCTACTGGCCATATCTGAGCGTGGCGCTCGGCCTTCATACGGATGAGGCAAAGCGTGTCATACTCGCCTTGATCCAACGCCGCGATATGGTCCGCATGACCAAAGACCCCCATGGACAGGGTGCCAACGGACCTCCCCAAAAGATCCTCTGGCGGCGCATCCGTAAAGCGCAGGGCAATATCCGCCTTGCCGCTTTGAACATCCACCGGATTGTCCCCCGAAATTAGATCGAACGACAATGCCGGAAAACGGCGGCGAACAGCGGCCAAGGCCGGGAGAACCAACAGGTCGAACCCCCATGTGTTACAGGCGATAGACACATGGTCGATGGCATCGGGGTGCTCACGGCGCGCGAACTGGGCCATCTCGTCAACCACGGCGTTCATCTTGCCCGCGTGATCACAGATGACCTTTCCGTTCTCGGTTAGGGTCCAGGGGTGGCGCTCCCGATTGACCAATCGCAGCCCCAAAGCGCGTTCCAGCGCGGTGATGCGCCGCGACACTGTTTGATGGCTGAGCCCGAGCGCACGCGCGGCCGGGGTTGCGCCCCCATAGGTCCGCAGCGCCAGAAGGACCCGCAGATCGGACCAGTTGAGGCCGTTTAGATCGTCCATTTTTGAACCTTCTTTGTTCAGGCTTGTCTATTTTTGCACCAAAGACGCCGTGATAGACAGAGAAAAAGCAAAGGAACCACTATGAGTATGTCAGTCATTTTGATCGTCGCGGGCCTGTTTCACCTGCTCCTGCTGATCGGTCACGGCACGCAAATCGCGTTGAGCCATGGCATTTGTTGGGGCACGGGGCGACGCACGGTCGCGCCCGTTCTGAGTGACCTTGACCGCCGGTTTGACAGAACGGTCACGAACAACACCGAAAGCATGATTGCCTTTGTGCCCGTGAGCGTTGCGGCCCTGACACTTGGTGCCGAAACGGCCCTCGCGCTCGTTGCCGCGAAGGGTTTTATTGCTGCGCGTATTGCCTTTGCCGGGTTGTACCTTCTCAATATTCCCTACGTGCGCACGCTGGTCTGGTTTATCGGAAACCTGTGCATCGCGGCCATCGCGTATGAGACAGTTGCCGTTGTGGGATGGTGATAGCACCAGCGCGACCATTTGTTCCCTGATTTCCGCAGGGTACAGGCTCCTCGTTATCGGCATGAAAAACACTCTCCTTCATCAAGTGAAAAGTGTCCATCAAGCCGGGGAAACTCCATATCTATCACCGATCAGTCTTCGTTGTTTGGCGTGACTATGAGGGAAGCCATGATTTTGAACAGGTGAACTGCTAGCGACGTCAAATACAACCTTGCCATCAAACCGCAGAATTTTGGGCATGCTGAGTTACTCAAATACCGGCCATTCGCTGCTGTCGGCACCAAGGTCCGGCAAGCGGGACAAAGCACCATTTCGCTGCACTTGCGCCAATGTCTGTTTTGAGCGACTGGTGAAAGACAATGACACTTAGAAAATTCGGTAATCTCACTGGTACTGTCGGTGTGCTCGTAGCACTGTCTGCGTGCTCTTCAGAGTACATTTCTGTCGCCAACCTTCACGGAAGCGCGACCGTCAGCATGGCTGTGACCCCAATGTTCGGTATACACAGCGACTGGAACAGAGCACTCACCATTAGTGACGGCGACACAACGGCTTCCATCGACCTTTTCGGAGATACAGGATGGTGGCGAGGCTCACACTTATATCTCCACCCTTCAGGCACTTATGTTGTCCACGAAGGGCAAAATGGGTGCTTTGGCTTTACCCTCGAGCCCGTTTCGTTTGCCTCTCGCACCTCGATATCTTGCGTCAAGATGGCTGATACGGCTGCTCGGCTCTCGGCTGACAGTGCGGAACTGAATGGATATCCAGCATCTCGATACTACGTCGGCTTGTTTTACGTCGGTAGGTTTGTTGAAGCTGGTCGTGTACCAGAATTACGGGACACGCGTGCGGAAACACCGATCGTGTTTCAAACATACGAGCAACAAGCCGAGCCCGAACTCCCAGAAATCCTTTAGCGGCTATTCGTGCGCAACGCAGCATCAAGCACTTTGGGCTCTAAACTGCCCTTCGCTGCAGGTTTTCTGAACGGCGGCTTAGGGCCGATTGCTGCACGGCGCCGGCTTATTCATTTGAGGAGCCCGCTGTGCTGCCGCAAGGCGGCTTTGAGCCCTTGTCGTCCGTTGATCGCTCTGCACCCAGCGTGTAACATGCCTAGATGGAAACGCCCAAGAAAGTATGTCCTGTTGTTTTTCGTCTGTGCGATGGACAGCCGGAGGTTCTGGCTTTCACGCATCCTTCCGCGGGCAAGCAATTTGTGAAAGGAGGGATCAAGGCCGGAGAGAGCCCTGTCGAAGCAGCCATCAGAGAGCTTCGCGAGGAGAGCGGCATCAGAGCCTCATTGCCATTGGACTCACTTGGTCATTTTCAGATCGGCGAAACGCGCGCACGATGGCTTTTCTTTGCGGGCAAAGTGCCGGATCTTCCTGACAGTTGGCGGCACCAAACCGAGGATGATTTTGGCCATACCTTCGCGTTTTTCTGGCACCCGTTGAGCCAACCGCTTAACTTGGATTGGCACTCTGTCTTTCACGAAGCATTTGCGTTCTTCGCCCCACGTCTCTTAGCTAAAAGACCGCAAAATTTACGATCCTGAACCGTGCCCGACATAATCACCTGTTATTTGCCCACTGTGCTGCCTCAAATCGGCTTTGAAGTCTGATTGACACATTCTATACGGAACGCTAGCGACATATTCCGGGTCGCAGTGCCCTACAGCCGAGGTGTTTATCCAAGTGGGCGGAAATCATGCCAAATTACGTTCCATTCATCGAAGCGCATGAAATATTGGAGCAAGCGAACAGAGTTCTCGTGATCGGCTGTTCAGGTGGCGGAAAGACCACCCTGGCGCTGCGGATTTCCGAAAAATATGCTCTCGCATATCAGTCTATCGACCGTGACGTCAGATGGCTTCCTGGGTGGCAGGTCCGTGATCGGACCGAGCAACGACAGATCATCAGTGAATTGGCGGGCCGAGACAGGTGGGTCATGGACGGCACCAGCCCTTCGTCTTTCGATATCCGCGTGCCAAGGGCCGACCTTATCGTCTGGGTAAGGCCGCCGCGAAGGATCGCAATTGCCGGTGTGGTGAAACGTGTTTTAGTGAATTACGGCAAGGTCAGAGTGGCTATGGCAGAGGGTTGTCCGGAGCCCATCCCAGACCGAGAGTTTCTTTCGTACATTTGGAGCTTTGAGCGAAAATCCGCGCCCAAATTGATCACGCAGATCGACAAACATGGCCCAACAGTTCCAGTTGCTGTCCTGAAATCGCGCGCGGACATCGCGAACCTGGTTGTAGGCGAATGAACCTTCCACGGTCTGATCGAACGACTAAAACGTTATCAATTATTGGTTCAGCCCGTTTCAATGCCTCAGTTTGGTAAAAAGGCGATGGGTCGCGCTTTGATGCTCCACGCGTTCAAAACCTAAGGCGTCATAGAACAGACCAGCGGAAGCGTCCGAGGTTCGTAGTCTGACAACTTCAAACGATGATTTGCTATGCTCTAGCAACTGTTGAACAAGGGCCGCTCCGATACCCTGTTTTCGATACGCACGCAGCACGTATAAGTGTCGAAGGCGCCCAACCACTCCAGTTACATATGGGTCCCTATTTAGGCCGCCGCATCCGATGAGCATGCCGTCAGCAATAGCCCCCAAAAAGCACTCACCCGGTCTTTGGAAACCGTTCTCACCAGAGCGAACTTCTGCAGCCAAGCGATCCATAAAGAAATAACCGTCTTGACGTGCCTCATCAGAAAGGTGCTCAAGGTGCTGCCCGTGGGGGTCGATTGGTTTTATGTGGAAGTTTTCCATCATGGGTCTTCCTACCATTTGACACACCGAATGTCAGCTTTAGTCCGCTCTGCCGACTTTCGTCCTCCGAAGATGCTGCACCATGGACGAATGGCCGGTGTGGTGAAGCTGTCGCGCAGCATCGGCATGGTGGCTGGACGGCGGCTCTGGGCCGTGAGCATTAGTTGGTGCGCGAGCTATCAAGCAAAATGCTGCAAGGCGGAGAATGGCCGCCACGAGCCCAATGAGACGGATGCTGCGCGGCGCGCGGAGGTCCGCTGTTTGAACTCCTCGCCACACGCTGGACCTAGTCTACAGATCAGCCAGACGAAAACCCGTGTTTTCTCGCTTTTGATCTTCTATAGTTGCGATCATGACAATGATGCAGCTTACACCATTCCTTCCTGTTCGTGATGTTGAAGAAGCAGTGCGGTTTTATGAGGCGGTTCTTGGGTTCAAATGCACCGCGCGTCGAGCTGGCTACGCGCACCTGAAGCGTGATCAGGTAGCTTTGCGCATCATATCCGCGGCAGCCGGCAAGGACATGGGTTCGCCGGACAGCCAGCTGCACCTCTACGTTGATGTTGATGATGTTGACCAGTTATACAACGAATTGAAGGAAGCACTTTCAGAGCTGCCCGAAAACCGCTGCAAGCCGTTGTTTAACACGACCTATGGGCGACGCGAGTTCCACGTCATCGACAACGATGTCACTCTGATTTCGTTCGGCTCACCGCAGAAGCGAGAGTTCGAATAGTGTGACGCAGTTCTCTGTCCTACTGTCTTTGGTTGGCAACTCAAAGTCTGATCTTCAGCGCCAAAACCGGACATTTGCTTGTGAGCTACTCCCCATATATTGGACAATATCAGGCGTAGTTTAAGCTACTCTTTGCACCTGCTGATCGGGTTGGGTTGTTTCATTTCGCTGCCAATAGATCACAGCGGGTGGTTGGCCGCCAAGGGTTGAATGAGGGCGCTTGGGGTTGTAGAGCGCGATCCACTTACTGACGCCAGCTTTGGCCTCTGATCCGGTCTCCCATGCATGCGGATAAACGCATTCGTATTTCAGAGATCGCCAGAGCCGTTCCACGAAGATGTTGTCGAGGAACCGCCCCTTGCCATCCATGGAGATACGCACGCCGGATCGGCGCAACCGGTCCGTCCAGGCGAATGACGTGAACTGGCTGCCCTGGTCGGTGTTCATAATTTCTGGCGGGCCGAACTTATGGATGGCTTCGTTCAGCGCATCGACGCAAAACTCTGCTTCCAGCGTGTTTGAGATACGCCACGCCAGCACCTTGCGCGTGTGCCAGTCCATGATCGCGACCAGATACAAGAAGCCGCGCCGCATGGGCAGGTAGGTGATATCCGAGCACCAGACCTGATTGGGCCGATCCACACGCAGACCGCGCAGCAGGTAGGGGTAGATCTTGTGCCCTTTCGCGGCTTTGCTTGTATTGGGCTTTTGATAGATCGGCATGAGGCCCATCAGCCGCATGAGACGTCTGATCCTCTTCTCGTTCACGAGATGGTCGTCATTCCGCAGGTGCCATGTCATCTGGCGCACCCCGTAAAACGGGGTCTCAAGGAACTGCTTGTCGATCACGCGCATAAGATCGAGGTGGACCTGCCACGGTTTTGTGCCGCTCCAAGTGCTCGTTTAGGCCACTTTCCGTTCGAAGGCGACCGGGCTTTTCCAGCTCAGTGCTGAATGGCGTCGGCGTGGATTGTAGAAACCGTTGATGTATTCGAAGATCGCCATCTCAGCCTTGCGTCTTGTTTCCCAAGGGTGGCGCCAGATCAGTTCAGCCTTGATGGTTTTGAAGAACGTTTCGACGGCAGCATTGTCGTAGCAATTGCCTTTGACACTCATCGACACTTTGAAGCCATGCTGGCGCAGGAGCTTCTGGTAGTCGTGTGAACAATATTGCGACCCACGATCCGTGTGATGAATGCAGCCATTGGGCGGTTGCCGGAACGCGATGGCCATCTTCAACGCTCGGATCGCCAGGTCACGTTTCATCCGATTGCTCACCGCCCAGCCGATCACACGCCTTGAATGAAGGGCCAGGATCACTGCCAGATAAAGCCAACCCTCGCGTGTCCAGACATAGCTGATGTCACCGGCCCATTTCTGGTTGGGCGCATCAGCGTTGAAGTCTCGATCCAGCAGGTTCGGCGCAATATTGAACTTGTGATCGCTATCGGTCGTCACCTTGTGTTTGCGGGTTCTGACCACTGATATGCCGTTCTGGCGCATCAGACGACCAACACGACGATGGCCAACATCCAAGCCGATCTCTTTCAGCTCTTCCGTCATGCGTGGTCGACCATAGCTGCCCAAACTAAGACGGGATTGTTCTTTGATATGGGCCAACGTGATCAAATCAGACCGCTGTCTGCGGCTGGCTGGACGGCTGCGGAACGCACGCAAACCACGTGAACTGATACCAACAACCTCGCATAACCGATTGGCTGGAAAGCTGGACCTATGTTCTTCGACAAACCTAAACCTCATTGCTTTAGGCCCGCGAAGAACTGGGTGGCCTTTTTTAGAATTTCCCTCTTGCCGCGGGCAAACAGTCTCCCGGACTGTTTACTGATCCTTGCAAGTCCTTGAGAAGCCGGATCTCGCGTCGAAGCCGCTCATTCTCTTTGGCGAGATCTAAATCTTCTTTCGACACCACGTCAGTATCTCGATGCGCGGTGATCCATTTGTTCAGTGTCGACATGCCGACACCCAGATCGTCAGCCACCTGCCTGCGTGTAAGCCCACTTGTCAGCGCGATACGCACCGCATCAGCGCGGAATTCGTCCGTCCGTTTCAGTCCCATAGTTCGTCTCCTTTGCTGCAATAAATGCTATCAAAGGAGCGGCATCAAACCGCGACAGGTCCAAGGTTCATCTCACTTTCGCCCTTGGGCTCGTAGTAAAACGATGATCGCGAGATCGACAGCAGCTTGCATTGCTTGCTGATGGACAGGTTGGCGTTGTCAGGCTCAATCATCTTGCGCTTCACTTGCCGGTCCAGGGTTTGAGCTTTCTGGCCAAAAATCGTTGGCGACGGCCAACTCCCCAATCTTGGCATGCAGGTCTTTTATTTGTTCTTCATCGACTTCCGGCGCCTTCCGGCCACCGCGCTCAAATACGCCTGACGCGCCCTCAAGCAACGCACGCTTCCATTGATGGATCATTGTTGGATGCACCCCAAACCGACTGGCCATCTCGCTGACTGTTTCTTCGCCTTTCAGCGCTGCCAACACCTTCTTGGCTTTGAACTCTGGGTGATGTTGCTTCCGTTTCGACATATCTGATCTCCTGCGTGTTGAAGATCAGCAGACTACAAATCGCAGCTTACGTCAGTGTCCGAATTTCGGGAGGTAGCTCAGAGGCCGAGGCTGCCACACAAGAGGACAACGTTCGGGCCTCTGTTAGTGCGGCGTTGAGCCTTGCGCTAAGCCACCCTTTCGCGGGCGAATTGGCCAACCCTCGGCAGATGACGCCCTATACCTATGCGGACAGTCCCATTGTGTCGGCTGATGATCCGGCGTTTGCGGGCGGCCCAATCCCCGGTGCGCCGCTGCCTGAAGCGCGGGTGCCGGGTGGGTATCTGTCCGACCAGCTTGGGCGCGGGTTTACGCTGATCACCACCAACCCCAATCTTGCCGTTCCGGGCATCCACGTTGTCGTGATCCAGCCCACGTCCGAGGCTGCCCAAGTGCTGGGCGCTGATCCCAACAGTGCCTATCTTGTTCGGCCCGACAGCCACATCGCGGCCCGGTGGTTTGACGAAACCACCGCCGCCGTTCAATCCGCCCTGTCTCGCGCCATTGGAGAGACCGCATGACCCCGACCGACCTAGAAACCGTATACGAGGCTTTGGCTCGGCAACTTGACAGCGTCAGCGCTGACCAACGAGAGCTGTTCCTTACGAAACTGGCCCTGCTTTTGGCGCATCAGTCAGGGGATGCCGGCGCTGCGTGTCAGGCCATTGCCAGCGCCGCGCGCGACCTGTCGGTTTAATGCTTACGACCCGCCCGGTGTTTCGACATCGGGCGTGACCTCGTCCAGATCATAGTTCGCGCGTTTTAGCTTTTGCGCGATCTCTAACCCTTGGGCGGCGGCGCGATCCACGTACAGGCGGCCCAAGTCGGGATCATACGGCACGCCAAACCCGCGCAGCAGGTCCAGCCCATAGTTATACTGACCCACAGGATCGCCGGCATCCGCAGCGCGGCGGTCCCAATTCGCGGCAGAGGCCAGGTCTTGGGGGCCTCCGATCCCGTTGGCGTCGAACTGGCTGATCCAGGTCATGGCCTTGGTGTTGCCCGCCTCGGCACAAACCGTCGCCACATAGCGGGCGCGAGGGTGGTCATCGTATTTCGTGGTGTTAAACGCCAACGAGCAGGTCACGGTGTCCCGCGCGCCCATCTCTATTTTGCGGATCAACATCTCGCGCCCAGTATCGTCGGGGTTCAGCGATCCATAGTCGTCTTGCACCTTGACCGGCGGATCGGCAAAGGCAGGGGTGGCTAAGGCCACCAAGGCCAGCAGATATCGTTTCATTCTTCGCCCCTTGGCCATCAAAACAGGCGCTGTTCGTATTTCCACTCATCCGCATCCGGTGTCACCGAATCCAGATCAAAGTCATTGTCGATCAGGTGTTGCGCAGATGTGTCTCCCATTGCGGCGGCCTGCCGGATGATCTGCTCGCCATAGGCCTGATCCAAGGGCACACCTCTGCCTCGCAGCACGTCCAACCCATAGTTGAAGGTCGCGACCTCTGAACCCAGCTCCATCGCTTTGCGATCCCACATGGCGGCGGCTTCGGGGTTTTCGGGGCCTGCGAGGCCGTTGTCCTCCATCCACGACAGCCATGTTATGCCCTGCACGTTGCCACGCGCGGCACTGTCGGTGAAGATCTCGCGCGCCATCTCGTGCATGCCCGCCTTGGCCGCACCATAGCCCAGTGCGCTGGTCATCGGGTGCCACTCGCCATGACGAAGCCGATCTAGCGCCCCGCGCAGGGACAGTTCCTCGGGGTTGTGGGTGCCATAGGCATCAGAAACATGGGACTCGATTTCCTGCGCGGCAGCGGGCGCGGCTATCGTGGCGATGATCAGGGTCAAAGGTTTCAGCATTGGGGGTCTCCTGCGGTCTAGATTCCCCCATTCTGTCGCAAATTCGCGCCCGGCCTGTGCAAGGTTTACGTAAGAAATGCGTCAGGCGAGCGTTAAAACTGCCTACACCACCAGTTTATAGCCCGCGCCGCGCACGGTTTCGATCAGAACGGGTCGCGATTTGTCTGGGTCCAGCTTGCGACGCAACGTGGCGATGTGTTGGTCCAACGCCCGCGAGTTCGGCATGAAGTCGCGACCCCATCCGGCATCGTAAAGCTCGTCCTTGGTAACAACAGCCCCCGCGCGGGCTTGCAGCAGGATCAACAGCTTTAGATCGCGTGGTGTCAGGGCGATTTCCAAAGTCCCGCGCGTGGCACAATGACGATCAGGATGCAGATGAAACACGGCCTCGGTCGGGGTGGGTTTCGTTTGCGGCCAGATCGCGACGGCAAGCGCAGCCAGACTGGCCAGCGCTAAAACGACAGCACGCCACGGCCCGGTGGGGTCGTCCAACAATTGGCCGGGTGGCATCGACAGGGCGGCCTCTAACTGGGGACGAAGATATTCCACGCATATGGCCGGGGCAGGGCGGCAGTGAAACTGGGTCCGGCCGGTGGCATCAAGGCGGAACCATTGCGGCTGGGTCAGACCGACGCGTAACTGTGACAGTTCGCGGTCTAGGTCCTCTCCGATCTTATAGGGCACAGGGGTAAACTGTTCCGTCGGAGGATAGCGCCGGTCGCCCTTGTCATCCCACAACACCGCCCGCGCGATCGCCGGGTCTTCGGACAGGCGCCAGCCGATGCGGTCGGGCTGGTCGATCAGGGCAGCTAAGCGCGCCGTATCCGCAACCGCACGTCGATCAGCTGCGGCCCAAGGATCGGGCCACAGCGCAGTGGCAATCGCGCCAACCGCTAGGATCGCACCCAAAAGATAAGCGAGCCGCCTCATTTGGACAGGCTAGGTGGATCGCAGCGCTACTGGAATGCGGCTTTGGTCTTAGCGCCAGCGTGTTCCAATGCTGTTCAAAGAAGTTGGCCTCCCATTCCGCAACGATGGACACGCGCAAAGCCACCTACGCCGCGTGCGCCAACTCGACCTGCACCACATCGCAGCGGCCGGTTTCAAAGGCGGCGGCGCAACCGTCTAGGTAGAACTGCCAGCACCGCAAGAAGCTGTCATCATAGCCCAAACGATGGATGCGGGATTTCTCTGCCATCATGCGCTGCGACCACTCGCGGCAGGTTCGGGCGTAGTGATCCTCCCCCACTGAAGTGGTCCGCCGCTATGTTTATGACAATCTCGAGTTGGCCTATGTTGCAGAGTGTGAAAGCGAATTTTAAGGCGGTAACACCGAATAGAATGTCAAACGAAGTTGAGCCGGGCGCGGCCCGAAGCGGGCTTTGATCGCCTGCTAACATGCTGCAGCGCGGCTTCCGCAAAACTGTCATTGGCGAGTGAACACAACAGCCCCTCCAAAGCGCACCCACAGCGCTTCACTCAAGCCGCGCATATCGAATACGTCGGTCATGAAATCAACCAAGCCTGATCCGATTTAGTGCTAGTGAGGGGCACCTCAAAATGACTGTTTGAAACTGCATTAAGAAGAGAACTGCCTTTGGAATTTGTTGTGCAAAATGCATTTGAGATCGTTTCAATCCTGATTGCCGCTAGCGCATTGATCTACGCGGCGCTTGCGTTCAGCGCCTCAAAGCAAGCAATCAAAGCTACAAAAGAATCAGAAATCACAGTTCTGCAGGTTAAGGCGCAGGACGGCATCTCGGATGCGAAGCGTAGTTTCTTACTACTTCAAGAGGCTTGCCTTCTAACGCGACGGGAATGGGAAAATCACAAGAGCCGGCACTTTCCTGTATTAGGCAGTGATCTAGGGCGCTCGATGTTTGCAGAACCGGACGAAACACGACACATCAGCGAAATTGAGCGAACAGGATCGAAAACGCTTAACGAGCTACTTGCTTCAATACCCAAGTTTGATGCGCCGACTTCTTCAGAATTGCATCGGTTCATTGCAAGAGCACAGTCTGCGTCTACTCAGATCGAAAGGCTTAAATTGGGCCTTGAAGGGCCAAAACCGCTCCGACACTGACGGCCCAAAATAGCCCTTCGTAAACAGCGCGGCGAACGACAACTCTGAGCCCAATGTGTCCGATGCTGCATCTGTCATGAATGTCGGCTTCAAGGATCAGTTAGCTTTTGGGACGATGCTGTTGCACACATCGCTTCGAGGCAATCAAGGTATTCGCGGAACGCCGCAGCCCCACTTTCAGAGAGGCAATAGACGGTATGTGGCCTCCCTTCGATTACCATTCGGCTGTGGAGGTATCCGACCGCGCCTAGCTTCTTCAAATGGGCGTCCAGATTACCGTCAGTAATAGAAAGCAAAGCTTTCAACTGTGAGAAGCTTGGCTCGCCACGGTAAAGAAGCAAACTGAGGCGCGTTCGGACAGGTTGGTGGAAGATTGCATCAAGGATAGGAGGGGCGGTATTCATCAGATTGCGCGACGCAGGAACTCTGCGGTCTCTTTGTCCCAAGTCCAGATCGCACCGAATTCCACAACGTTCACGCCTCCGAGCCACCCGTCGCGCTGCATCAGGTCAAAAGCGTCTCGCATGCCATTTAGCACCCTGCACCCCGCCTCTGTAATGCTAAGGTGTTGCATGTTGAATGCGGCGTGCTTTTCACGCGAGTACGATGGAAAGCGGAACGGTGGAGGATTGCATGCGGCAAGCCCGCTGGCGCACAAACTGTCCAGTGTTCGGTAGGTTGGCCAATCCCCGATGAAAAGCGTTGTTTCCATCTCCATGTTTTGCAAGAACAACTGTTGCGGAGCATGAACACCGTCGGCCATCAAACCGAGCAATTGCCTCTCCGTTCTGTTCAAACCCGTTGAGGCGTCTGGGAACTCCTCAATATGACGGCGCAACGCTGCGGTCAAAAAGGGTAGTTCACTAAGGTCATGATTTAGAAAGGCCAATAGATCGCGAGGATCGTTGGAGCGAAATGCGGCCCAGCCGGACGTCGCAATCGCCAGCATATTATCTGTCACCGGTTGCCGTAGCTCCGTCAGCGACGCCATTTCCTCTGGGGAGAGTTCGCCAATTCCTCTGAACCGGGACTTTCCCGGAAACCTGTCGATACAAATCATATCGAGGATCGCACCTTGTGTGCGTGGCCCTGAGAACCAATCGAGAATTTGCAGTATCTGAAGCTGATCTAGAAGGTCATGCTCGAACCACAGAGTGATTTTGTCGTAGTTTTCTGAGGCTCGCAGATGTTGATCCCTGAGTTGAAAGTCTCTCTCAATTTCTGTCGGGTCTGCATCCGGACCAGCGAGATAAGCAGCGCGCAGCTTGCCCAGTTCAGCAAGAGACAACTTTGATGGAAACGGGCCATGGTGCATTGGGTCTCGCCACGGCAGAACATCCCCAACCACAGTGCTTTGCTTTATGATGTTTGCGGCACCATCGCCGTTTGTGATGTTCAGAATTTTCATGACGACCTCAGAGTTGCTTTAAACTCTGTACAGCAGAGTCACTCTGAAGTACAGAGTAAATTCCCCATTCCTAGTGGACTGCTCGCTAAGGTTTTGCCGAAGGAAAAAGCTGACATTGGCCCAGCCGCAGCGAATTTCGGCTCCGTCCCGCTCAGCTGACCTTGGTATCGACAGCAGCGAACGTCCGGTGATTGAGTAGCTCCGGGCACTTGGGCCGACACGGATGAATCCCAACACTGTCTTTGTCGGCGCTAGTAGTTTACCTGCTCAAAGCCGTAGTTCCCTTCATAGTCACGCCAGTCGACGAAGACAGAACGGTGGTAGATGCTGGGGCAATTCTGGCCCCATCGTTCAAGGCCCGCATGGGCGGCGGGTAGGGCAGCTATGGAAGACCTCTGCCAGGCGAAATCACCTTGGATACCATAGGTGCCGAGGACCACGGTGGCGCTACGGTTGCAGTCACCATCACGTCCGGATTCGTGCTGTCGCGCATACCGGACATCAAAGACGCGGATTGATCGTACGAAGTTGAACTCAGGTCCGCTGATATCGATGTCCGCGCGATCTTGAACGAGCTGTAGGGCTTGGTCGGCAGGAACGAAGTCACTAGGTGCTTCTGGAATGCGCCAAACAGCCATAATTGGAACAGCGGTATCGCGCGCTGGAAAGGATTGTCGTGGTCCAGTGCTGTTGTTCAGGAACAACGCTTCAAAGATGCGGTCTGCACTGTTTACTGTTGGAGCGGTCTCAAAGGACGCGCCCATAGGACAGCGCCAGATTTGAAGCGGCGGTTCCACTGGCCAAGGCGTGATGCGTCGGATGAATTCGGCTCGAGCCCTTGCGCATGGTTGGGAAGCAGGCCAGCCGCCAGACAAACACAAGAGGATCGCGCAATCGATCGGGTACGTCTGCGCGCGGACGGACATCGGCAGCGAAAGGCCTGTCACGGTCAAGGCAACTGCGACCGAGGGGAGGAGCTTCTTGAATAGATGGTGCATGCTGAGGGTCCTCTGTGACAAGGCTCAGCATACATACGAAAATATACTATCGCAACATTAAGTATAAATACGTATAATTAAGTTTATGTAAATTAAACTTTGAAAACACTGTGATGATCATGCGGTGGATCATCAGCACAATGGCGACTTGAGGCCAAAACATTCCACAAAAAGAATGTGTTGGGCGTTTGATTCAGGTCAAAGTTGTTCGTGCGATTGAAGTTTAGATGCTTTTGGAACTCGACACTGGCGGGGCTCCGATGAGGTCACTGGAAGGCAGACGAAATTTCCTGCGCGGGCGTTTCCGGCAGAGCGATGGGTTGGCGATGTATCCACCCGGCGCACAGGAGGCGTTTGCCGACCTCTGCACAAACTGCGGCGACTGTGCCACCGCTTGCCCCGAAGCCATCATCGTCAAGACCGGTAGCGCACATCCCGTCGTCGATTTCACACGTGGGGCCTGTACGTTCTGCGGCGAATGCAGCGCAGCTTGCCCCAGCGGTGCGCTGTTGGCCGAGAAAATCACTCTTTGGCCTTGGCGCGCGACGATCCAGACCAATTGCCTTTCATTTCAGGGCATCGCCTGCCGCGCCTGCGAAGATGCCTGCGAGCCTCGCGCCATCCGTTTTCAATTGATGACGGCCGGTCGCGCCGTTCCCGAGATCGACACGGATCAGTGCTCGGGTTGCGGCGAATGCGCGTTCACGTGTCCGGCGCAGGCCGTGCGGTTTGAACATGTCGAACATGCCGGGAAGGAGACTGTCCAATGAACATCTGTGGATGCCTGATCCATGTCGCACAGGCACAGCTGCCCGTTGCGCGGGCACGCATGGAAAGCACCGATGGCGTCGAGATCCACGCCGCGACCGACGACGGCCGCCTTGTCGTCGTGGTCGAAGACACGAACGAGGCGCGGGCTTCGGAGATCATCATGGGCCTCCATCAGATCCCGGGCGTGATCTCGTTGTCCCTCAACTACCACCATTTCGAAGACCTGTCGCAGGCGGCACCCGCCGCCGACCCCGTCCTTCAGCCGGAGATCTGACATGACCGTATCTGAATCCCGCCGCACCTTTCTCAAGGCCACCGCCGCTGCATCGACTGCCGCCGCAGCAGGATTGACCCTGCCGGGCGACGCTGTTGCTCAGGCTGCCGGCATTGCCGGCATCCGTTGGGACAAGGCGCCCTGCCGTTTCTGCGGCACCGGCTGTTCCGTGCTTGTGGGCACCAAGGAAGGGCGTGTCGTCGCCACGCAGGGCGATCCCGAAGCACCGGTGAACCGCGGTCTGAACTGCATCAAGGGCTATTTCCTGTCCAAGATCATGTATGGTCATGACCGCCTGACCATGCCGCTGCTCCGCAAGACCAACGGAGTTTACGACAAGAATGGCCAGTTCGAACCAGTGTCTTGGGATGAAGCCTTCGACATCATGGCCGAGAAGTGGAAAGAGGCGCTGGCCAAGAAAGGCCCGACCTCGGTCGGCATGTTCGGCTCGGGCCAGTGGACCGTGTGGGAAGGTTATGCCGCCGCCAAGTTGATGAAAGCCGGGTTCCGGTCGAACAACATCGATCCTAACGCGCGGCACTGCATGGCGTCTGCGGTGGTCGGCTTCATGCGTGCCTTTGGCATCGACGAACCGATGGGCTGCTACGACGACTTCGAGCACGCGGACACGTTTGTCCTGTGGGGGTCGAACATGGCCGAGATGCACCCGATCCTGTGGTCTCGCCTGACGGATACCCGCCTGACCAAGCCCGGTGCCGAGGTCCACGTTCTGTCGACCTACGAGCACCGCAGCTTCGAGCTGGCCGACAATGGCATGGTGTTCCGCCCGCAGTCCGATCTCGCGATCCTGAACTACATCGCGAATTACATCATCCAGAACGACGCGGTGAACTGGGATTTCGTCAATAAACACGTCAACTTCAAGCGCACGGATACCGATATCGGCTATGGCCTGCGCGACGAACACGAACTGCAACAGGCCGCCGAGAACCCGAACTCGGGCAAGCTATCGGACATGACGTTCGAGGAATACGCGGCCTCCGTGGCCGAATACACTGTCGAGAAGGCCTCCGAGATTTCTGGCGTTCCGGCGGCGCAACTGGAACGCCTGGCCCAGCAATACGCCGATCCGAACCGCAAGGTCATGTCGCTGTGGACCATGGGCTTCAACCAGCACACCCGCGGGTCGTGGGTGAACGGGTTGATGTACAACGTGCACCTTCTGGTGGGCAAAATCTCCGAGCCGGGCAATTCACCGTTTTCGCTGACTGGGCAGCCGTCGGCCTGTGGCACTGCGCGCGAGGTCGGCACCTTTGCCCACCGCCTGCCCGCCGACATGGTGGTGATGAACGACAAGCACCGTGAGATTTGCGAGACCGCGTGGAACATCCCCGCCGGAACCATTCCGCCAAAGCCGGGCTTTCACGCCGTTCTCCAGAACCGGATGCTGAAGGATGGCGTGCTGAACGCCTATTGGGTGCAGTGCAACAACAACATGCAAGCCGCGCCCAACATGAACGAAGAAGGCTTCCCGGGCTATCGCAATCCCGAGAACTTCATCGCGGTGTCGGACCCCTACCCCACCGTCACCGCATTGGCCGCCGACCTGATCCTGCCCACCGCGATGTGGGTCGAAAAGGAAGGCGCCTATGGCAACGCCGAACGCCGTACCCAGTTCTGGCGCCAGCAGGTGAATGCGCCGGGCGAAGCACGGTCGGACCTGTGGCAAGTCATGGAATTCGCCAAGCGGTTCACCGTCGAGGAAGCCTGGGGCGAGGAGCTGCTATCGCAGAAACCGGAACTGCGCGGCAAGACCCTGTACGAGGTCCTGTTCGAGAACGGCAAGGTCAACGCCTACCCGCTGTCGGAAACCGCCGAAGGCTTCGAGAACCAGGAAAGCAAGCATTTCGGCTTCTACGTTCAAAAGGGCCTGTTCGAGGAATACGCGGATTTCGGTCGGCATCACGGGCACGATCTGGCCCCGTTCGACATGTATCATCAGGCGCGCGGTCTGCGCTGGCCGGTCGTCGACGGCAAGGAGACCCTGTATCGCTTCCGCGAGGGATACGATCCCTACGTCGTAGAGGGTGCCGACGTGCAGTTCTACGGTCGCCCCGACGGGCGCGCGAACATCATCTTCGCGCCCTTCGAAGAAGCCGCAGAGGTGCCGGACGAGGAATTCGACCTGTGGCTTTGCACCGGGCGCGTGCTGGAACACTGGCATTCGGGTTCCATGACTCGCCGCGTGCCGGAGCTGCACCGCGCTTTCCCGAACGCCGTGGTCTTCATGCATCCGGACGACGCGAAGGACCGCAATCTGCGGCGCGGGCAAGAGATCATGATTTCCACCCGTCGCGGCGAAATGCTGAGCCGCGTCGAAACCCGTGGCCGCAACAAGCCGCCGCGCGGTCTGGTCTTCGTGCCGTGGTTCGACGAGGGGCAGCTGATCAACAAGCTGACGCTGGATGCCACCTGCCCGCTGTCGAAGGAAACCGACTTCAAGAAATGCGCCTGCAAGGTCGAGCGCGTGTAACCCTTTTCGGAGACTGAAAAATGCCCGGTCCCACACCCATGTCCCCAGCCCGCCGGAGGTTTCTCACGGACACCGCCCGCATGGCTGGCGGTTGCGCGGTGGCGGGGCTGGGACTTGCGTATCTGGCCACCGATGCCCGCGCGCTACCAGCCGAGGCGCTTCGACCGCCAGGCGCCCTGCCGGAGGATGACTTTCTGGGGGCCTGTATCCGGTGTGGGTTGTGCGTGCGCGATTGCCCATACGACACGCTGTCCTTGGCCGAGCTGGGCTTTGATGGCCCCGCCACCGGCACGCCTTTCTTCACCGCGCGCACCGTCCCCTGCGAGATGTGCGAGGACATTCCTTGTGTGGCCGCCTGCCCGACCGGGGCGCTTGATCCTTCGTTAACCGATATTGACGACGCAAAGATGGGCACCGCTGTGCTGGTCGATCAGGAAAATTGCCTGAACTTCCTCGGCCTGCGCTGCGACGTCTGCTACCGCGTCTGTCCCGTTATCGACGAGGCGATCACGCTGGAGCTGTCGCACAACGACCGTTCGGGGCACCACGCCATCTTTGCGCCGACCGTCCACGCCGACCGCTGCACCGGGTGCGGCGTCTGCGAGAAATCCTGCGTCCTGCCCGAGGCCGCGATCAAGGTTCTGCCGATCCGCCTCGCCCGCGCCACAAGCGCCGACCACTACCGCAAGGGCTGGGAAGAGCAGGAGCAGAACGGCGCGCCCTTGGTCGACGGGCTGATTGACCTGCCCGATCGTCTTCCGGGTCCGGGAACGGACAACCTTGCCTCACCCGGAGGCTTCGAGCCGGTTTTCCAGCTGCCGGGAACGGAGGCGGGCCAATGAGCGCGAAGACACGGCTCCCCACCGGGCAAGAGGCGATTGCCGCCAAAGGCTGGTTCGGGGCGCATAAATGGCTGCTGGCGCGCCGCGCATCGCAGCTGTTCTTTCTGACGATTTTTCTTGTCGGACCGTGGTTCGGATGGCGCATCGTCGACGGCACGCTGGCGGGATCGCGCACACTGAACGTGCTGCCGCTGACCGACCCGTTCGTCGCGGCCCAAGGCATCGTCGCGGGCCACTGGCCGGAACTGACCGCCCTCATCGGTGCGCTGATCGTGCTGACGACCTACGCCCTCATCGGTGGGCGCATGTATTGTTCCTGGGTCTGTCCGATCAACCCGGTCACGGACGCCGCGCACTGGCTGCACGCGAAATTCGACATCCCGAAGGGCTGGCAACCCAAGCGCCACACCCGCTTGTGGCTGCTTGGCACCGTACTGGTCGTCTCGGCCCTAAGCGGCACCATCGCCTGGGAAGTCATCAACCCGATCACAATGCTGCATCGCGGACTGGTCTTCGGCATGGGCGCGGCATGGGGCGTCGTGATCGCGGTTTTCCTGTTCGATCTGTTCGTGTCCCGGCGCGGCTGGTGCGGGCACCTGTGCCCCGTCGGAGCGTTCTACGGCCTGCTTGGAAAACGATCCTTGCTGCGGGTCAGCGCCTCGAAGCGTGCCGCCTGCGACGACTGCATGGATTGCTTCGCCGTCTGCCCCGAGATGCAGGTCATCACACCCGCCTTGCGTGGAAAGGGCGACGAAACGCCCCTGATCTTGAGCCCCGATTGCACCAATTGCGGCCGCTGCATCGACGTGTGTTCCGTCGATGTCTTCACCTTCACCCACCGGTTCGACCATCGCATCGATGATGCCACGCAACCGGCCAAGCCTCATGCCGCGGAAAAAGCCGCCTAACCGAAAACACGGAGAGCATAGATGAAACTTCTTGCCATATTGGGGGTCTCCGCCTTCGCGTCCACCATTGCCCTTGTGGGGCTGTCAGTGGCTCAACAGGCGGCCAACGTACAAACCCTGCGCAATACCAACATCGACGGCTTGAACATCGTCGATGACGTCTATCAGCAACAGGAAGGTCGCGAGGCGCGCAACTATCGCCAACAGCCGCCGATCGTGCCGCACTCTTTGGACCAGTATCAGATCGATCTGCGCACCAACCAGTGTCTGACCTGCCACGATTGGTCCAACGCAGGCGACCGCGGTGCGCCGACCCTGTCCATGAGCCACTATCTCGACCGGAATGGCACGCAGCTGGACACGGTCGCGGGCACCCGCTGGTTCTGCAACCAGTGCCACGTTCCGCAGGCAGATGCCCCGGCACTGGTAGGGAACACGTTCCAGCCATCGAATTCGCGCTAAGGGAGACGATCCATGTCCGAACCGACAGAAAAGCGCCGCCTGATCCGTCGCATCTGGGATGCCATCTGGACCCCGACCGCCGTTCTTTCGACTGGCTTTCTGCTGATTGCAGGCTTTCTGGCCGGTATCCTGTTCTGGGGGGGCTTCCACTGGACGCTGGAAATGACCAATACCGAAGAGTTCTGCACCTCGTGCCACACGATGGAAACGAACCTTGGCGAGTATCGTGAAACCGTCCACTACAACAATCATTCGGGCGTGCGGGCCATTTGTTCGGATTGTCACGTACCTCATGAGTGGCAGTACAAGATGAAGGCCAAGATCATGGCCGTAAAAGACGTCTATCACGAGATGCTCGGCACGATTTCAACACCCGAGAAATATGAGGAACGACGTCTCGAAATGGCGGCCGCCGTCTGGAAAAAGATGAAGGCTTCAGACTCGCGCGAGTGCCGCAATTGCCATGCCTTCGAGTACATGGACTTTACCATTCAAGAGACCCGCGCGGCGGACAACCACCAGAAGGCCATTGATACTGGTATGACCTGCATCGACTGCCACCAGGGCATCGCGCATGACCTGCCGCCGGGCTATCTTGATGAATACAATCACGTCGTTGAGACCCTCGCAGAGGCAACGCGCGAGATCGATGGCGATATCGCTGCGATCAGGTCCTATCTCGGTTCGGTCACCGAGTGACGATGATGAAGGAGACTCACCATGCTTAGTTTACTCGACCTTCTCGGCACAATCGGCGCCAGCATCCTTGGCCTGCCCGGCATCCTGGGCGTGGCCTTGGGCATGATGACCCGCAACCTGATCATTGCCGCCATTCTGGGCGGCGGGGTCGGCGTCGTCTCGCCACTCTTGCTGGGCGGATCACATTCGACCCATGTACCGATTACCTCGTTGGAATACGGCATCGCGCTGGCGATCGGTGTCCTTGCTGGACTGATCGGATGCGCGATCCGGCGCAAGGGCGCAACCGTCTGACAAACGCATGAAACCCGGTCCATCAGGCCGGGTTTCCATTCGACGGCATCCGGGCTTGTGCTGCGGTCAGGCCGGAACAGGGGCGCTCAGCCAGTCGTGCAACACGTCCTCCCGCAGGTCCAGTCGCGTGGCCAGACCTCCGGCAAACTGCACGAAACCATCGTGGTTCAGCCGGTTGACAGAAGTGAGGACGGGGATGCCGCGCGACATTGCCAATGCGATGGAGTCGCAAAGTCCGCGCCCCTGGCATTCCTGCGCGCCGAACTTGTTGATAATCAGCGCTTCCGCACCAGCTTCGAGCGCGTGGCACACCGCGATCGAGGCAGCCTCCAGCGACGCGGGATCAAGCCGGCAGCCACGTGACCCGATGCCAAGTTTCTGGGCAATGGCTATGCGCGGACCGGACGGCAGAACGGCAAGGTCCATATCGCACGGATGGTCGGACCCTTCGGGGGCACGGCATTGCACAAGCCCCGCCACGACCCGGCCTTCGGATTGCAACCGCGCGGCAAGGGCCGACAGCATGGTATCCGCACCGCCGCGCGTGTCTGGCAGCACATAGCCAAGTCGCGTTTGGGCAATCTGTGACATCGGTCAAATCCTTTGGTTGAACGGCAAGAAGTCCACCATATCACCGGGGGACAAGGCTTCGGCGTCGGCGGGGATCAGGACGCAGCCATCGGCCAGCACGATCGGCGTCATCCGTCCCGAATGCACCGGACCGCCAATCGTTACCGAACAGCCGGTCGCGTCGAGCACCGCTGGCCGGACCTCAGAGCGGCCGGGTTGGTGCCTGACCGTGTTCAGCACGCGCACCCGATGCAAGCGCTGCGCGCCGGGCGTTCCGCAGAGCGCGTCAAGCAAGGGCAAGCCCAGAAGCGTGACAGTCACAAAGGCCGACATGGGATTTCCGGGCAGGCCCAACCAGCGCGCAGCGCCGATCTGCCCAACCTCCACGGGTTTGCCGGGTTTGAGGGCAACCGATGGAATGTCGATGCGTCCGTCCAGCAGTGCCGCGGCGGCCCGCATGTGATCCTCGACCCCAACCGAGACGCCACCGGTGGTCACCACCAGATCAGCCACGGCGCTGGCCTGTGCAAGCGTTTCGAGATGCGCGTCGAGCGTATCGGGCACGTGCCTGTGCATGACCAGGTCCGTGTCGGGCCGAGACAATAGCGCCGCCAGCATCGGGCCGTTCACATCCGGGATCTGCGCATCCGACAAGGGCTCGCCCGCTGGTTGCACCTCATCGCCCGAATTCAAAAGGGCGACCCGGACGCGGCGGCGCACCGTGACGCGCCCAACACCGCCCGAGGCTGCCACGGCGATGGCTCTGGGTGTCATCCGGCAACCGATGGGAAGGATTTCAGCCCCTTGGGTCACTTCCTCGCCCTGTCTGCGGACATGCGCGCCTTTCACCGGGCGTCGATTGATCTGAACACGGTCGCTGACCAGCACGACATGTTCCTGCATCACAACGGTGTCCGTGCCTTTGGGCAAGGGTGCACCGGTGAAGATGCGCACGGCATCGCCGGAGGCGACCGGAGCGCCCGAGAAACCCGCAGCGACACGGCCTGTCACCCGAAGCTCCCATGGCCCCGCGCCCTCCAGCGCCGAACTGGACAGCGCAAACCCGTCCATCGCGGAATTGTCAAAGCGTGGGACAGGAAAAGCCGAACACACGGGCTGCGCCAGAATACGACCGGCGGCCTTAGACAGCGCAATGTCCTCGACCTCGGGCACCGGCTCGGCCAACCGAGCGGAAAGCGCCATCGCGTCTTTCAGATCAAGGCTTTCGGACGCTGTGCATCCGCAGCGGCAATCCTGTTCGGCGGTCATGTCTTTCATCCGAGCCTCCGGGCCATCTGTGTCGGTAAATCCTATAAAGATGATTTTCGAGGGCAGATTTAACAGATCCGGCAGCGCGCGATTTAATCTGGATCAAACCGCACGAAGGAATTGCTGACACGGGTCATCGCGCAGCCCGAGAAACGGCTTTCTGCGCGACCTTGGCTTGCAGAAGCCAAGGCCCAAGCCGCCACGCCAAAATTGCAAAGGCAACGGTCCAGGCAACCGCGGCAAGGTCAATGCCATCCAATCCGCCAAGCGCGACCTGCGCTGCCGTGACCCGGAACACCATCGCAACCAGCACAAATGCAAATGCGATGGACAGAGCGCGCCCGGCAATCAACGAACGACCGGTGTGCCCCATCGTTGCCCGCATCATGACGGCCACGGTCATCGCCGTCACGGCCCCGATGCCCAGCACATGTGCTCCGACATTCTGCGCGATCAGGTCCAGCGCCGAGGCCGCCACCGATGCCAATCCCATTGGAACCATCAGGTAGGCAAGATGCAGCATCAAAAGCAGCGGCGAACGCCAGGTTGCGTGACCACGCCAGCGGACAAGCCGAAACAGATGCAGGACGGTGGCCAAGCCTGCAACAACCGCGGTGGCCATGCCGACAGGTGCGGCAACCCAGCCGACCAAAGCAGCGGCGCCTATGACAAGGCAAACTCCATCGAACCGATTGAACGCAGTTGGAAGGGATTTAGCGGCGCGCTGCACCAACCAGTTCCGGCTGAAGCTTGGCACGATACGGCCACCAATCAACATGATGAGGAAGATCAAAAGCGCCATTCCAAACCGGCGGCCATGGTCGGCGGTGCCCGCGTTCATCGCTTCGACGTGAAACAGGACATTCGCCAACCAAAGCAGCGACACAGGCACCAGAACCTTGAGATTGCGCCAGTTTTTCCCGGCCACGACCTCGCGCGCGATCATCGCGGCCACGGCTAACAGGAAAACCTGATCCACTAGCAACACGAGTACCGGCCCAAGCCCGATCAGCCCGGCCACAGACAGACGCCCCGCCAGCCAGAGCGCCAGCAGGACAGCCAGCGGCCAGCCTCGCGTGGGCAGCCGTCCGGTCCAGTTTGGCACGGCGGTGAAGAGAAAGCCTGCGACCACGGCAGCGCCGTAGCCGAAAATCATCTCGTGGGCGTGCCAGTCCGTCGGCGCAAATGGACCGTCAAGAACGACGCCGCCGCGCCAGACCGACCACCACAGTGGCAAGATCAACACCGCAAACACAGTCGCGGCCAGGAAGAATGGCCTGAACCCGTAGGAAAACACGGCTGGTCCGGCAAAAGGCGCGCGCGGGGTCATGGGGCAACTCCTTCAATAAGATCGGGCGACGCTGACGTGTCGCCCGAACAAGTCTGATGACGCGGGACGATGCGTCATTCGACCTGAGCCAGAATATCCGCCATGCGGGCCTTGGCCTTGCCCTTTTGCTTGACCGCAGCGGCCGCATCGAGGTTCACCGGATCACCAACCTGGATCACCGCGACCATGCCCATGGAATAGTGCGGCGTGCATTTGACTCCGTAGACCCCTTCGGCATCCACTGTCAGCTCGAACGCGTCATCGAACTTGGTCTTGAAGCTTTCGACGCCCTCGGGAAGCATTCCGTCGATGCTTTCGACATTGTGCCCCTTGTCGGTGGGCACGAAGTGGATCACGTCGCCCGGCGCGGCCTTCACGAAGGCGGGTTCAAAGACCATCACACCCGCCTCACCCTTGTTCTTCATCTGGATCTCGAAGGTCTCGGCGCCCGCCACGGTGGCGGTCAGGACAAGTGCGGCAGTCATCATCATGGATTTGAACATCGGAGCATCCTTTCTGCGTTTCCGTCTATTTCGTTTGCCCCTGATTTGCCGTAGAAGGTCGACACGAACGTTGCTCTTGCACAAACTCCGGATACGAAACCGTGCCGAAACTCGACGAAAGCCTGCTGACCGGATTGCCACCGTTTTCCCTGCTGGACCGGGCGCAGATTCGCGAGATCCTCGATCAGGCCACGTCACGGCTCTATAGCGAGGGGACGGCGATCTTCCGCGAAGGGCATGACGCCGATCGGTTCTACCTGTTGCTGGATGGTTACCTGCGGGTGATCCGGTCGACTCCAGGGGGCGACCAGATCATTGTACTGCATATTTCCCCGGGACAGTTTTTCGGCATCGCCCCCGCCTTGCAGCGCGACACCTATCCGGCGACCGCCATCGCCGCGGCAGAGTCTATCGCGCTGTCATGGCCGGTCCGGGTTTGGGACGATTTCATCGCGCGCTATCCCGGCTTTGCCACCGAAAGCTACAAGACACTTGGCCAGCGCCTTGGGCAAATTCAGGAAACCCTGACGGAAATGGCGACGCAGGCCGTCGAAAAGCGCGTCGCCTGTGCGCTGTTGCGGATGGTCCACCAAAGCGGGCGCAAGTCGGACAAGGGAATCGAGATCGCCTTTCCGGTGACACGGCAGAACATCTCGGACATGACGGGGACGACATTGCACACGGTCAGCCGCCTGCTGTCGGCGTGGCAAAAGGACGGGATCGTGGAGTCGACCCGCAAACATATCGTGGTCACCGACCCTCATGCGCTGGTGGTGCTGAGCGAGGCGTAACGTCTAAGGCTTGATGCGGGCCTGCAATTCTTCGCGAAACGCGCCTTCGTCCAGATCATATTCCAGACAGGCGTCGGTGATGGCGTGAAACGGCGCGATCAGGCAGCCAGGGCAGAGCATCCGCCTCTGCATGAAGCTTTCTGCCATATCCGGCCATGCCATAAACAATTCGGTCAGGGGCAGATCAGGATCATCGAAATCGGGCTGTGGCATGGGCGGTCCTTTCATAGCCACATGGTGCCCGCACCTTTCGTCCGCTTCTTTGCGTTTGCACAACAAGCGGCCCGTCAGCCCCCGGTAGACAGCGGTTATACGAAACAATTCGACAGGACCGCGACATGTCTGAATTTCTAACCAAATCGCGGGCGAGGAACGTGTTCTACGGGGGATCCATATTCTTCGTCGTCGTGTTCGTGGCCCTCACGGCACAAAGCCACCGCCACATCGTAGACAACGCCACCGCCGGGATGCCGCTGACCGAAGAGGTCGTGCTTGGCAAACATGTGTGGGAGCGGAACTCCTGCATCAATTGCCATACGCTGCATGGCGAAGGTGCCTATTTCGCCCCCGAGGTCGGCAACGTGATGACCCGCTGGGGCGTGGCCGACGACCCTGAAGGCGCCTACGAGATGCTGGATAGCTGGATGGCCGCACAGCCCTCGGGGATCGAGGGGCGCCGCCAGATGCCGCATTTCGAGATCACCGAAGAGGAAATGCGCGGGCTCGCGGAATTCCTCCGCTGGGCCGATCAGACCGACACCCAGAACTGGCCGCCGAACGACGCGGGCTGAGGGAGAAAAAACCATGAAATACCAATCGCAAAAGGTGGCCTACGCCTATTTCCTCGCGGCCATGGCGCTGTTCGGCATACAGGTCCTCGGCGGACTGCTGCTGGGCTGGATATACGTCTCGCCCAACACGCTGTCCGAGGTCCTGCCCTTCAACATCGTGCGCATGATCCACACCAACGCGCTGATTGTCTGGCTGTTGCTGGGCTTCTTTGGCGCGGCCTACTACCTTGTTCCCGAAGAGTCCGAGCGCGAGATCTTCTCGGTCAAGCTCGCCTATATCCAGCTCGCGATCCTCGTGGTCGGCACGCTGGGCGCGGTCGGGTCCTACCTTGTCGGCATCCACGGTGGGCGCGAGTTCCTTGAACAGCCGCTCTGGGTCAAGTTCGGCATCCTCGTCGCCGCCGTGATCTTCCTTGTGAACGTCTCGCTGACCTTCCTTGCGGGGCGCAAGACGGCGATCACCAACATCCTGATGATGGGCCTGTGGCTGCTGTGCCTGCTTTGGGTCTTTGCCTTCATCAACCCCGACAACCTGAGCCTCGACAAGATGTACTGGTGGATGGTCGTGCACCTGTGGGTCGAAGCCACGTGGGAGCTGGTCATGGCCGCGATCCTCGGCTTCCTGATGCTGAAGCTGACGGGCGTCGACCGCGAAGTGATCGAGAAATGGCTTTACGTCATCGTCGCCACCGCGCTTTTCTCCGGCATCCTCGGCACCGGGCACCACTTTTACTGGATCGGCACGCCGGGCTACTGGCAGTGGATCGGCTCGATCTTCTCGACCTTCGAAGTCGTTCCGTTCTTCGCCATGATGTCTTTCGCCTTCGTCATGGTCTGGAAGGGCCGCAAGAACCACCCGAACAAGGCCGCGCTGCTGTGGTCGCTGGGATCGTCCACCGTCGCCTTCTTCGGCGCGGGCGTCTGGGGTTTCCTGCACACGCTGCACGGGGTGAACTTCTACACCCACGGCACGCAGATCACCGCCGCCCACGGGCACCTTGCTTTCTACGGCGCCTATGTCGCCCTCAATCTTGCGATGTTCACCTATGCGATGCCGCATCTGCGCCAGCGTGATCCCTATAACCAGGTGCTGAACATGGCGAGCTTCTGGCTGATGACCGGCGGCATGGCCTTCATGACCTTCACCTTGACCTTTGCCGGGACGATCCAGACGCACATGCAGCGCATCGTCGGCGACTACTACATGGATGTGCAGGACCAGCTGGGGCTGTTCTACCTGATGCGCTTCGGGTCCGGCATCGCCGTGGTGCTGGGTGCGGTGCTGTTCATCTACTCGATGCTCGTGGTGCGCCGCGAGGTGGTGAAACCCGGCCCCGTGGCCGTTCCGGGAGAGTGAGCCATGAAAGACCTGACCCATGCCGACCTGCCGTTCTACCATGCGCAATCCGATGAATGCGCGGTGTTCCAGACGGCCTATGAAAACTGCCTGCCCCTTCTTCTGAAGGGGCCGACAGGCTGCGGCAAGACCCGCTTCGTCGAACACATGGCCGCACGGCTGGGCCTGCCGTTGCACACCGTCGCCTGCCATGACGACCTGTCTGCGGCGGACCTGATCGGGCGTTACCTGTTGAAAGGTGGCGAAACCGTCTGGGTCGATGGCCCGCTGACCCGCGCCGTGCGCGAAGGCGGCATCTGCTATCTCGACGAGGTAGTCGAGGCGCGCAAGGACGTCACCGTCGTCCTGCACCCGCTGACCGATGACCGGCGTCGTCTGGTCATCGACCGCACCGGCGAGGAATTGCAGGCGCCGGGGCCCTTCATGCTGGTCGCCAGCTACAACCCCGGCTATCAGAACGTGCTGAAAAAGCTGAAGCCGTCCACGCGGCAGCGGTTTGTCTCCATCGGCTTCGATTTCCCGACACCCGAGGTCGAGACCCCGGTGGTCATACGTGAAAGCGGGCTGGACGAGGCGCGCGCCTTGGCGCTGGTGCGGCTGGCGGGCAAGATCCGCGCGCTGTCCGGCATGGACCTGGAAGAAGGGGTGTCCACCCGCCTGCTGATCTATGCCGCCACGATGATCGCACGCGGCATGCCAGTGGACCGCGCCATCGAGGCCGCCATCATCGAACCGCTGTCGGATGAGCCCGACGTGCAGCAAGCCCTGCGCGACCTGGCCGCCGTGATCTACGGGTGACGCCATGATCCACGTCCTCGACCTGATGGAGCCCGAAGAAACCGTCGGCAACCTCTGGCACGACATGGCCACGCGCTGGGGGGCGGTTGCGGGCAATGCGGACCGCGCAGTGACGTTCGAGGCCATGCGGTCTTCGGTGCTGGCGCTGTTCCGGGCGTTGGGCGGCGCGGCGGGGGTGGAAATCACCCCGGCCCCGCTGACCACATCGGACCACCGCCCCGACCGGCTGAGGCGCATCGGCACGCCGCGCGAAAAGGCGCATGTGGCCGATTTCGACGGTGACCGACTGCGCCTGCCGCCGGTGATCGACACCTTTCCCACGCGCGATCTCAACCGCGCCTGCTACCTGTGGCTGACCGCCCTGGCGGCGCTGGTTGACCTGCCCGACACGCAGGCCGATCCGCTGGCCGCCGACCGGGCCGAAATTGCCGCGCTGGCGCAGGCCTCGGACCGCGCCTATGTTGCCTGCCCCGGTCTGCGCGTGCCTCATACCGCGTTCTGCACCCACATCACCCTGCATCGCCACCGTACCGGGCTGCCGCGTTGCGAAGCCGGGATCGAGCGGATGCTGCTGGACCAACTCTGCGGCCACGCGCAACAGCGCGAATGCCTGACCTGCCCCGCCCCGCGCGGTTACCGCAGCTTTGCGCCGCTGCCGATCTGGCCGCGCCTGCGCACCCGCATGCGCAGCGACCAGCCCGCCGCCGCCAGTGACGAGGCCCCCGCCCCAGCCATGGCCCTGCCCACCCGCAAGGAGGCCCGCCGCGAAGACCGCGATCAGGCCAACCGCAATGACAGCTTCATCGTGCACCGGTTCGAATCGATCATGTCCTGGGCCGAAAGCCTGAACATCAACCGCATGGTCGATGACGACGATCAGGACAACGCCGCCAAGGCCGCCGAGGATCAGGACCACCTGACCTTGTCGCAGAATATCAAACGCGCGGCGACCCGGCTGCGCCTGTCGCTGGACATGTCGCCGCAGGATGCCGATCACGAACGGCTTGCCGGGCGTTTCACCTATCCCGAATGGAACCGCCGCACCGGCATCTACATGCCGGATCATAGCCGCGTGCTCGAAGCGGAGGCCGTGCCGCGCGCCGACTACGCCCCCGATCCGCGCCTTGTCGCCCGCGTGCGCCGCCAGTTCGCGCCCCTACATCCGCGCCGCGTCATCCTGCCCCGGCAACTGGACGGCGACGATCTGGATCTTGACGCCGTCGTGACTTCGCAGACCGACATGGCGTGCGGCCAGCAGGGCAGCGACCGGGTCTGGCAATCGGGCCGCCCGATGGCACGTGACCTGAGCGTGGCGATCCTGATGGACTGCTCGCGGTCCACCGAAGCGGCCCTTGGCGACACCTCGGTGATCGAAACCGCACGCGAGGCATTGGCCGCGTTGGCCTGCGGCATCGACACGGCGGGCGACCGTCTGGGCATCTGGGGGTTTTCATCCCTGAAACGCGACCGGGTGTTCCTGCACCGCGCCAAGACCTTTGCCGAGCCGATGTCCAATGCCGTCACCACCCGTATCGGTGGCTTTCGCCCCGGCCACTACACGCGCCTCGGGGCGGCGATCCGACATGTTTCCGCGCAACTGGCGGACGAAGGCGCAACCCGCCGCCTGTTGCTGGTGCTGACCGACGGCAAGCCCAACGATCTTGACCATTACGAAGGCCCACATGGCATCGAAGACAGCCGCATGGCCGTCCGCGAGGCCCGCGCGCTGGGTCAGGCCGTGCATGGCGTGATCGTCGATCAGGACGGGCAGGACTGGTTCGCGCGCATCTTTGGCCGCGCGGGCTTTACCCTGCTGCCCGATCCCGGACGCCTGCCCCGCGCCCTGCCCGACATCTACCAGACCCTGACCATGGAGAGCTGACATGAAACGCCTTTTCGCCCTTGCCGCCCTGATCCCCGCCCCGGCGCTTGCCGGGTTCGAGCGGCCCATCCCGCAACCGCAGAACGACGTGGCCGAGTTCTGGTTTTTCGTGGGCTCCGTCGCTCTGATCGCGGCGCTGGTCGCCGTACAGATGCTGGTCAGCCGTCGATGAGACCCTCGTGGAAGCTGCTCGCGGCGCTCTATCCGTTTGGCGCGGGCGCGATGGGAGTGAACCTGTTCTTTGCCTCGCTGATCGGGTCGTGGTTGGGCTGGCCGGTACTGTCGCCTTGGCAGTCTGCCGCCGGGGGGCTGGTGATCGGTCTCCCGGCAACCTTTGCCTTTGCCTGTCACATCACCCGACTGATGAAGGAGGTCGACGAAGCATGAGCGGCTGGACCGAATACACCCTTGCTCTGGCGCTGTTCGCGGCCAGCCATTTTGTGCCCCGCCTCGGTGGCCTGCGCGAAAAGCTGATCGGTGCCTTCGGTCGGAAAGCCTATTTCGCCGTCTATGGCGTCATGTCGCTGGTGCTGCTCGTCTGGTTGATCGCCGCCGCCGGGCGCGCGCCCTTTGTCGAGCTTTGGCCGCAGATGTCCTGGACTCGCTGGGTGCCGAATGTCGCGATGCCCGTGGCGCTGGTGCTGGTTGCTTGCGGCGCCGGGATGGCGCAACCCTTTACCCTGGGTGGACGCAAGACCTTCGCCCCCGCCCAACCCGGTTTCGCCGCCGTCTCGCGCCATCCGCTGTTCCTTGCGCTGGCGCTGTGGGCCGGGGCGCATCTGGTGCCGAATGGCGATCTGGCCAATGTGATCCTGTTCGGCAGCTTCACCGCCATGGCGCTGACCGCCATCCCAGCTTTTGATGCCAAGGCGCGGCGCACGCTTGGCCCTGCGTTCTTCGATCAGACCGCGCTGTTTTCGCTGAAGCCCTTCGCCGACCCGAAGTGGCGTCGGGCCAACCTGCGCCGACTGCTGATCCGCTGCGCCATCGGTATGATCCTGTGGATGGCCTTGCTGCATCTTCATACGGCGGTGATCGGCGTTTCGGCCTTTCCGGTCTGAAGTTGATCCTGCGCAAAGTCGCGGCGTTACAAAAAGCGCATATCACGCATATGAAACAGATCGACCGCCTCAGAACCCTTGGCCTGTTCGACAGCCGGGTGCCCCGCTACACCTCGTACCCCACCGCCCCGGTCTTTTCGCCCGGGGTAGGCGCGGCCGACCAAACCCGCGCGCTGGCCGCGCTTGACCCGGACCAACCCGTCTCGGTCTATATCCACATCCCGTTCTGCGAACGCCTGTGCTGGTTCTGTGCTTGCCGCACTCAGGGGACAAAGACCTTGTCACCGGTGGAAAGCTACCTTGGCACGCTGGAACAGGAACTGGCGCTGCTGAAGCACATCCTTCCCAAGGGCCTGCGCATGGGGCGGATGCATTGGGGCGGCGGCACGCCGACGATCCTGCCGCCAGAGATGATCCATCGGCTGGCGCAGGCCGTGCGTGCGGTGATCCCGCCGACCGAGAATAACGAATTCTCGGTCGAGATCGACCCCACGATGGTCGACCGCGCCAAGATCGCGGCTCTGGCATCCGAAGGCATGAACCGCGCCAGCATCGGCATTCAGGATTTCGACCCGCTGGTGCAGCAGTCCATCGGGCGCGAGCAACCCTTTGACATCACGCGGGCCTGCGTCGACGATCTGCGCGCTGCCGGAATCCGGTCGCTGAATGCCGACCTCGTCTACGGCCTTCCGCACCAGACCGCCGCGCGGCTGGACGACACCGTGTCCAAGGTGCTGGACCTTGCCCCGGACCGTGTCGCGCTGTTCGGCTATGCCCATGTGCCGTGGGTCTCGAAACGGCAAAAGCTGATCCCCGAAGATGCCTTGCCCGCCGAAGAGGCCCGCCACGCGCTGGCCAACCTTGCCGCTGATCGCTTTATCGGCGCCGGGCTGACAGCCATCGGCATCGACCACTTTGCCCGTCCCGAAGACGGGCTGGCCCGCGCCGCCGCCAGCGGCCACCTGAGGCGTAACTTTCAGGGCTATGTCGATGACACCTGCCCAACGCTGATCGGCCTGGGGGCGTCGTCGATCTCTCGCCTGCCGGAGGGCTATGTGCAGAACGCGTCCGCCACAGCCGCCTATATCCAGCGGATCGAGGCCGGGCAGCTGGCGGGGGCGCGGGGCCACATTATGACCGGCGACGACCTGCTTCGCGCCCGCGCCATCGAGATGCTGATGTGCGATTTCCGGCTCGACCGCGCCGCGCTGCGCCGTACATTTGGCGCGCTGGCCGCGACGCTGGATGCGCAGATCGCACTGGTGGGCGAACGGTTCGGAGATCTGGTCGCCGTGACGGACGACGCGCTGAGCATCGCCCCGGAGGGCCGAGCCCTGACGCGGATCATCGCCAGCGCCTTTGACGCGCATGTGCCGGACGGCATCCGCTTCAGTCAGGCATCATAGCGGGGGTCACTCCCCCCGCACCAACCGAAACCCGAGGTGATCCGGCGGCAGCCCAACGGCACAGCCGCCGCCACTGGCGTCGCGGACAAAGTCGATCACCGCCGCCCGGTGGACACCCCCCGCGATACGGACCCCGCAATAGGGATCGGTCTTGGCCACCCGGCCATCCTCCGTCAGCGTGCCGGTCTGCATACACCCGTCCGTCCATTCCCAAATATTGCCCGAAACGTCCGCCAACCCATTGGAATTCAATCCGAAGGTTCCCGCAGCATAGAGCGCCGGATCGGCCTTGAGGCGCAGCGTTGCGCCGTTTTCGTAACTCGCCAGCATCTGCGCGCCGGGATCGGCCGCCGCAGGGTCCGGCGCACTGTCGCCATAGCGTTCCGCAGCGGCCAATTGCCATTCGACGTCCGAGGGCAGGCGCCAGGACGCTCCGGTCTGCTGCGAATACCATTGGGCAAAGGCCGTGGCGTCCTGCCAGTTGACGCCGGTCTGCGGCGCATCCGGGGCCAACACGCGCGCGCCTTCGCAGGCGCCATCGGCGACACAGGCGGCATATTGCGCGCCCGTCACCTGGTATTTCATGATGTCAAAGCCCGGCACGGTCGTTTGCACGACCCTTGGCGTGCGTGTCTTGCCGGACAAGGCAAAATTCCCCAAGGGCCTGAACGCAATCTCTCCTGTGGCGACACGAACCATCTCCGGCGGGTCGAACGGTGGGTCCGAGGGGCGTTTCGCCCCCACGCCCAGGACCGTCACAAGCCCGACCGCAGCCATTACCAACGTAACTTTCATCGAAACCTCCTTGAAACGGCAAGGGGGGCCGCATTGTGCAACCGCCCCTCTCCCGTCCTCTCCGTGGTTGCCTCAGAAGGCGTTCAGGTCGCTGGGCGCAAGGACCTGTTCCATCAGGTCGTTGTTCCACTCACCCTCGACCTTGACGTGGGCCGTCGCGCCAAGGTTTACCGCCTCGATCAAGTTGTGGTTCACGTAGGCGTAGACCCCCGGTTGCAGGAAGGTATACAGCGCCGCCCCGGCCGAGCCGCCCCGAATGAACCATGTCTCCATGTCGCGGTCGGGGATGTTGTTGAACTTGCCGTGTTCCCAGACCAGGTCGCCATGCCCGCCGATCAGGTGCGGACGGGTGTCGCGGTTGGCTTGGCTGTGCACGAACAGGACCCGTTCACCGACATTGGCGGTCATTGCGTTGTCGCCGGTCAGCGCGCCGACCTTGCCGTTGAAGACCACATGCGTCGGGATCAGCCCGTTCATGACTTCGAGCGTGTCAGGATAGCTTTCGCCCGGATCGGCGTAGCGCTTGTAATTGCCATCCTCGTCCTTCGGAATGTAGAACTCATTCTCGCCGATATAGTAGACGCGGTCATAGCCGACGGGCTTGCCCTCGTGGTCCTTCAGCCCGTCGCGCGGCAGCACCATGATCGTGCCGGCCATGCCGGACGCCACATGCCACGGGATCATCGGGCCACCTGGTGCGCAGTGATAGACGAAGGTGCCGGGACGGGTTGCCTTGAACCGCAGGATGGTCTTTTCGCCCGGGTTCACGTGGGTCAGCGCACCACCGCCCAACGCGCCGGTCGCGGCGTGGAAATCGATGTTGTGCTGCATCAGGTTGTCTTCGGGGTTGATGAGGGTCAGTTCGACGTAGTCGCCCTCATGCACCACCATCATCGGTCCGGGGATCGACCCGTCAAAGGTCATGCCTTGCAGATAGGCCCCGTCATCGACCTCGATTTCCTTTTCGATGATCTTCATCTCGAATTCGACGATGCGCGGCGCGCCCGGCGCGACCTGTTCGTGATCATGCACAAAGGGAGGCGCGACCAGTTCGCGCTTTACACGGGTGAGGCTCGACAGGTCCGCAGGAGCGGCAAGCGGCGCGGCCTCCGTCTCGGCATGGACGGCCTTGGCCAGGATCGGAAGTGACGCAACCCCGGCTGCGCCCATCAGTGCGGCTCTTCTCGTAAACATGTTCTCATTCCTTTTTCGGTACATCTGCGCGTTGAAGAGAAGTTACCCAGAGGTCCGGCGCGGAACGTTGCGAAAATGCAAACTCCGCCCAATTTGCCGCGAATTCTACTCGTGCGGAGCAGGGGCTTGCCGGCTCGGTTCCGTACAAAAGGAAACGCCCCCACGGGTTGCGCGGGGGCGACAGGTGAGGGGTTCAGTTTTTTCAGGCGCGCACGAGGTCGACCCCGACCTTGTCGAGCAGGTGAAGCCGATCATCAGGCAGGACGACGGCAGCAGTCGACGCGGCATCCGCCACGGCAGCACTGAAGTGCAGGGCACTGACAGGACCGGACCGGAGCACGGCCCCGCCATTCGGAGCGAAGATGTGCCCAACCCCAAGAGGCGCCGAGATCAAGGTCCCGGCAGCGTCCGACGTCGCGACAGCCCGGTCCGTCAGGGTCAAGCTACGCCCCGAAGGCAACCGCACCGGCCAGCCTTGTCCGTTCAAACGCCCCATGGCGCGGATCTCGCCCGCGTTCACCATGACATCGCGCAAGCCCTGTCGGCGCATGAGCCGCGACAGGCTGTCCGTGGCATATCCTTGCGCAATTCCGTTCAGCGTCAAGGCCATCCCGGCCCGCCCGAGGCGCACGGAATTTTCATCCATCGACACGCGGTCAAATCCGACCAGAGCTTGCGCCGCCGCGATGTCGTGGGGCAACGCCGCCCGACCCAAAGCGGCCGCCTTGGCATGGGCATCGAACAGCGGCTGCACGGTCGGGTCGAATGCGCCTTCGGTCGCGTGATACATCTCGCGTGCCAGCGATAGCAGGGCCAGCATGTCGGGATCAGGCGCACGCAACACGCCGTCCCGGTTCAGGCGCGATAGGGCACTGTCAGAGCGATAGAGCGAGAACAGCCCTTCGATACGGTTGAGTTCCGCTTCGATCGCGCGAAAGATTGGGGTGGCTTCATCCTCGGAGATACCGGAAAGGGCAACCTGCGCTGTGGCCCCAAGCGCGGTTCCGCGCCAGACGGCCACCGGCGTGCCTGCGGTCAGCCGGGTGGCCGCACAGGTTGCACCAGCCAGTGTCAGAAAACGTCTTCGGGTCAGCGTCATTGGCCTGCTCCCGCGTGCGCCGGATGGCCGGACATCTGCGCCATGTCAGGTCGGACATAGGTTTCGGGCACCGCATCCCACGCGACGACCCTGCCGCCGTGGTCCGCCACAAACGCCGCCGCCGCATCAGTAGAGCCAAAGGGGATGACCTCGGGCACACCCATCCCGCCAAGCCGGTCGCTTTCGATCACAAAGGCCGCGCTGCCAGACGCCAGCCAGTTGTCGAGGCCGGGCAAAGCCCAGCTTTCGGCGCGAGACATGTCGGACACGAAGACGCCCATAACCTCGGCATCGCGTTCCGGGTCGTGCATATAGGCCACCGCGTCAGAGACCTGGCTGAACCACAGTGGGGCAGAATGACCCTTCAGGTGGACCTGCGCCTTGGGGCCGGGATGGTCGGCGACGAACATCTGGCAATAATGGCCAAGCGCCTCATCCGTCATCTCAACCGGGGCAATGGTAGCGATGTCCTCCTTGCAGGCAGCAAGGCCAAGGACGAGGATGGCGAGGACAACAGGTTTCATGGGACGATCCTTTTCGTACGGCGAATGCCAAGTGCCAGCACCGCCAAAAGCCAGAGCCCCAGCACGGCAAGCGCCGCTGTCGGCGGGAATGGCAGGGTTGAGGCAAGCCCGTCGATCCCGGCCACCGGCGCGGTGTCAATCAGAGCGAGGTTGTACAGGCGAAACGCGTCTGCTGGATTGGCAACCACCAGCCAAGGGAAAACCTGTGACGCGAAGATGCCCTCGCTTGCGGCCATCACACTGCCGAGCAGCGCAAGATCATAGATCACCACCAGGACCAGCCAGAGCCCCACAGCCGATGCTGCGGCAGTCGCCGTGCGCCCGGCCATGGCAGACAGCATCAGGCCAAAGCCGACAAAGACCGACCCCAGGACAAAGGCCGTGGCCATCAGGCGCATCCATGCGGCAATGCCGGATGGCCCGGTGCCAAACGACAGCGCCAGAAATGCGCCCGCAGCGCCGAAGGCCAGAAGCGTTGCCGCTCCGACAGCCAACGACTGGGCCGCGAACTTTCCGACAAAGATCTCCCACCGTCGGACGGGGCTGGCCAGTGTCAGGGCCAACGCACCGCGCTCGATTTCTCCAGCGAAGGAATCGTAGGACATCAGCAGAGCGATCAACGGGATCAGGTAGACTGACAGCGTCGCAAGGCTCGCCGCCGTCAGGGTCAGGGCATCGGCGTCCAGCGCGGCCCCCTGCCCTGCGCCGAAAATGCCCAGCACCACGGCAAACAGGCCCAAGATGCCGGTTGCCAGTCCGACCCACAGATTGCGCCGGGCCAGCCTGAACTCCTGCACAAAGATCGTGCCGATACGCGTGGTCATGCCTGATCCCCCTTGGTATCCGAAAAATGGCGGTAGATGTCGTTCAGCCCGGGGGCCAAGACGTCGACCTCGTGCAGGGCATCCCGGTGCTGACCGAGTTGAAGCAACACGCCAAGTTTGGCATCGGGTGCGCAGTCGATCTCAAGTCGACATCCGTTCACCCGACGCCCGCCCAGATCGGATTGCAGTTGGTCTGCCTGCCCCTGCTTTGCGGTCACGCGAATGGTCGTGCGCAGCGCGGCGGCGGCGGCAAGCTCGGCCAAAGTCCCGGACGCACGCAGGCGACCCCGCGACAGGATCGCGACGCGGTCGGTCTGGTCCTGAACCTCTTCCAACCCGTGCGAGGAGAGCAGAACGGCGCAGCCGCGCGCCGCGGCCTCGGCGATGACGGTGTAGAAATCGTGGCGCGATACAGGGTCGAGACCGCTTGTCGGCTCGTCCAGCAACAGCAGGCGGGGCGCGCCGATCAGGGCCTGTGCAAGGCCAAGCCGCTGTCGCATGCCTTTGGAATAGGTGCGGACCCGGCGGTCGGCGGCGTCTGCCAGTCCAACCCGGTTCAGCAACCCGTCGATCTCGGACCGGGACGCCCCCCGCAGACCCGAGAAATAGGCCAGCACTTCGCGCCCGGTCAGGCTTTGCGGAAAGGACACGACTTCGGGCAGATAGGACATGGCAATCCGCGCCGCGTCCGAGCCGGGCCGGTGTCCCGCCACGGTGATCGCCCCCTCACCCGGCGCAAGAAACCCGAGGATCGCCTTGAACAGCGTGGATTTGCCCGCACCGTTATGGCCCAGAAGCGCCAGACGTTCGCCGGGCGAAACGGCCAGTGTCACGCCGTCCAGCGCTTTGAGCGGGCCAAAGGGCAGGCTGACATCGCGAATGTCGAGAATGGGCTGTGTCATGAGGGATCTCCCTGCGGAAGGCCTGCACCCTCGGGCGAGACCAAAGGATGGCTGTCGATCACACCGCCGGGCAGAAGCCCCGGGAACCGCGATTGCGACCAGCGGATGAGCTGTACGGCCGGGGTGCCCATCAGGAGACGCGCCGCCGGTTGTGACCAGACCAAACGATCAATACTGTCGTTGGGGCGGTAGGGGCTGTCGACCAATCCGTCACCGTTGACGTCAAAGCCCGCCTGATCGGACCAGTAGTTACCGCGTGCGCCGTCTGACCATTCCAGCCAGCGGGTTCCGACATATTTTACCTGTGTCCGATTGCCGACAAAGGCATTTCCTGTCAACACGTTACCCTGACTTCCAGCGGTGAAATGCACGCCGATCCCACAACCCTCAAACAGGTTCCCGTCAAAGACGTTTTGGTTGGAGTTGTAGACGAACAAGCACTTCTCGCCGCCATTACGGACTTCGTTCTGCCGCAGCTCGGCCTTGTTGGCGAAGTTCATGAAAAAGCCGTGGTTGGCGTCGCCATTAGATAGATTGCGCTCCACGGTCAGCCGGGTCGAATACATGAAGGCAAAGCCCATGTCGTTGCCGTGGCTGATGTTGTCCGTCACCTCGATCCGGTTGGCATACATCGAATGAAAGGCAAATCGCAGGTCGCTGAAATGGTTGCTCCGGTAGACCGCCTCGTTCGAGGTGGTGATGAAAACACCGTCGCGTCCCTTGGAAATCTGGTTGTCCTCGACCAACAGGCGCGGTGCATTCCAGACGTAAATGCCCGGACCCCGTTCAGGCACCCGAAGGTCGTTGCGGCCCTCGATCCGGTTGCCTCGGATCGTGACACCCGTGGCGCCATGCACGTCGATTCCGATCAGGTTGCCGGTCAGGGTCACGCCTTCAACCCGAGCGCCCTTAGCGCCCTTCAGCAGGCGAATACCGCTGTCGAACTCGCTCAGCCGCGCGCCAGCGCCGGTGATCGTGACGCCGGAAATCGTAACGTCCGGGGCCGTCACGGTGATGACCGATCCCTCGCCCGGACCGTCGACCCGGGCGAGAGCCCCCGTGAGGGCAAGTGGCTTGTCGATCTGCACCGGCCCGGCATAGGTGCCTTCACCAAGCACCAGTTCATCGCCGGGCCGGGCGGTCGCGATTGCCCGCGCCAGCGCCCCCTTCCCCGGTCGCACCTCGACCCTTTCCGCCAAACAGGCGAACGGGGTGAGGATCATCAAAAGGACCGGGATCAGGAAACGCATGACGGGCCCTCCTCTTACGCGACCGGCTTGACCAGCATCCGGCCGCGCATCTCCATGTGGAGCGCGTGGCAGAACCACTGGCAGTAGTACCAATGCACGCCGGGCCGGTCGGCGGTGAAAGTTACGGAAGCAGTGGCCTGCGGCCCGACCTCGAAGGCGACGCCATGATTGCCAAGCGTGAAGCCGTGGGTCAGGTCGTCCACCTCGTCCATGTTCGAGACGTAGATCGTCACCTCGTCGCCCTGGTTGACCTCGAACTTGTCGAGGCTGAAGGCTGGCGCGACCGAATGCATGTAGACTCGCACTTTGTTGCCGTCGCGGATCACGTCGGCGCCCCAGTCAAGGTCGACACCGTCCTTTTCCGCCTGAACCCGCGCCTCTTCCCAAAGCGGATCGGCCCGGTCATAGACCGCCGCCGGGTTGACCTTGTCGGCGCGCACCAGAATGCAGTCATGCGGCTCGGCAAAGGTCGGGCCATCGTGCACCAGTTCCATTCCGCCGCCGGAAATGTCGATCAACTGATCGTTCTCGGGCTTCAGCGGGCCGACATTCAGGAAACGGTCCTTCGAGAACTTGTTGAGCGATATCAGGAATTGCCCGTCCGCCTCCAGCGTCTCGCCCATGGTGGTGTGGTTGTGGCCGGGTTGGTAATGCACATCGATCTTTTTCAGGATCGGGTCCACATCGGTGCCGTCATAGGCACGCACCGCGTCTTCGATGTTCCACATCACCATCTGGCTGTCGAGGAACAGCGTCGTATACGCGTTGCCCTTGCCGTCGAAGGCGGTGTGAAGCGGGCCAAGACCCAGTTGCGGTTCCGCCACCACGGCAGAGCGCGGCTCTGCCCCGTCGAACACCGCCTGAAGCTTGGTCACGTCGATCACGGTGACGGTGGGGGACAGCTTGCCGTTGATGCACAGGTGCACCTTGTCGGGGGCCATGTTGCAGCCATGCGGGCTGTTGGAGACGGGGATATACGCGGTGTATTTCGACCCGTGCCGACCGTCCAACACCTTGACGCCGTTATATTCCTTGTAATCCCCGGCCTGGATACCCGCCTCGATGGCGGCGATGCTGAAGACGACGACCCAGTCCTGTTCGTTCTCGGTCATCTCGGCCAACGTCACGCCCTCTTCGGAGTTGTAAGAGGTCGAGAACGCCCATTTGCCCTCGTAATCCGCATCGCAGTTGTCGAGATTGCCGTCGACGATCACCTGCCAGGCGATCTCCATCGTGTCGCCGTCGATGGCGGTGAAGATAGAATGGTACTGCTTCGGATCATCCAGGATGGCCCCGTCATTGGGCAGCGGGATGCGGTGTTCGCCATTGGCAAAGACATAGCCGGTGCGCGGATATTTCTGCGGCCGCAGGCCGTGGATGTCCGAGGTGTTCGGAATCTCGATGATCTTGTCGGTCTTCATGATGTCGCAGCGGATGCGCGCGACGCGGGTGTTGGCCTTGTCGTTGGCGAACAGGTAGCGCCCGTCATAGGTGCCCTCGGTAAAGGACATGTGCGGGTGGTGCAGGTCGCCGTTGTCATAGGTGACACGGCCCCGCTTGGCGAGGAACGCCTTGGTTTCCGGCAGCAGGCCATCGGTCAGGATCTTGAGGCTTTCGTTGGTCGAGCCCCAGCCGGTTGCCGAACAGCGGTTGAACACGGGGATGCGCATCAGCTCGCGCATGGACGGCACCCCGATGATGCGCACCTCGCCCGACTGGCCCGAGGACCAGAAGCCGTAATAGCTGTCCAACTGGCCGGGGGCGATTTCGGGCGCGCCGGTCGCCGCATAGGCGCTGCGCGCCGAGGCCAGCAGGCCAAGCCCGCCCGTTCCGGCAACGGTGGCCAGCGCCGCTGCCCCGGCCGTGCCCTTGAACAAGCCCCTGCGGGATACGCCGTGGGTTTCTTCGGTCATGGGGTTCTCTCCTTCATTTCATGTTTGAAAGCTGGTTGGGATGGCCGAGGTTCAGCCGGTCGGCGTGGGCAGTCAGTGCCGCTGCCGAAGCCGCATCCCGTGCGCGTCGCTTGTCTTTCTTGATGACGACCGGGCAGCGCGCGTGATCCTGGTAAAGCACTTGGCAATTCAGGCAGGAAATGCACTCGTTCGGGTTGATCTCGCCGGTGGGGTGGATGGCGTCGACCGGGCAGTCGCTGGCGCACAGCTGACAGGGGTTGCCACACTCCTTGTAGCGCTTGAGCCAGCGGAACATGTGCATCCGCGCTGGGATCGCCAGCCCGCCGCCCAAGGGGCAGACGTAGCGGCAGTAGAACCGTTCGATGAACAGACCCGGCAGCAGGAAAGCGAGCGCGATCAGCACATAGGACAGCGGGCGCGCGAATTTCAGGATGATCGCGGTCTTGAAGGGCTCAATCTCGGCAAAGCGTTCCGCCAGTTCCAGCGAATAGAGCGACATCCCGAATAGTCCGAGGAAGAGGATGTATTTCACCGCCCAAAGCCGTTCGTGCAGCCCCCAGGGCAGCGTCACTTGTGGCACCCGGAACCGCCGCGCGATCTTGTTCGACAACTCCTGCAAGGCACCGAACGGGCAAAGCCAGCCGCAATAGGCCCCACGCGCCCAGAACAGCAACGCGGCGGCGACGGAAAACCACAGGATGAAGATCAGCGGATCCATCAGGAAGGTGTTCCAGTCGAAATCGCTGAACAGCGCGTTCACCACCGCGAGGATGTTGACGACCGAAAGCTGCGCGTTGGCGATCCAGCCGACGAAGACCAGCGTGAACACAAGATAGGCATTGCGCAGGATGGCGAAGTGGCGTGCGTGCCGGGTGGCAAAGCTTTGGAAGAAGAAGACGCCGGACAAAAGCGCGAGCGCTGTGGCCAGCACGATGACCTGAAGGCGCTTGGTCTGCCAGATGCGTTGCCACAGGGCATCGCGGGCGTCGGCGTCGGTCAGCTCGGGTTGGGTCTTGGCGACGGGCACCGGGGCAATTGTGCGGGTATAGGTTTGGGGCAGTTCGTATCCCAGATCATAGGTCAGAAAGACCTTCTCGATCGGCCCGACTGCCCGGCTGACAAGGAACTGCAACCGGAAGGGTGCGGCAGGGTCGAACCTGGCGTCAGCCGGAATGACGAAGATGTCCATCTCGGTCAGATCGGGCGCGCCCTCGGCGGCGGCTTGCACGATCCGGCTGTGGTTTCGGTCGTGGAACCGCACGGAAATGTCACCCTGGATCAGTTGGAAGCGATCGAAAATTCCGCCACGCACATAGCCCGATCCCTTGAAGGACCAGCGCCCGGCCCCAAACACGGCGATGGCTTCGTCGCCCGGTTCCAGCCGCGCCGACAGGTTCTCCCACGCGGCGTCGCCCAGCAAAGACCGCCCGATTGCAGGCTGGCTGACCACCGCCGTCCAGATATCGACATAGGGATCTGTTTCTGGCCCCGGCTCGGCATTCTTCGCAGTGCGCGAATCGCCAAGCGCCGCGAAATCCGAATTGATCAAAGCCACGTCCAGCGTCAGCCGCCGCAAGGCGCCATTGCCCGCCAGCGTCTGCCAATCGGTGACTTGACCGGCGTCGCGATCAATCTCGCGCACGGGCCCACGCGCCTCGGGTGCGGTAAAACCATCCAGACCCAGAGCCCGCGCGGCCTTGACCCCGGCGCGCAGGATCGAGTCGTCGATCACCATGATTGTGACCGTCGCACCCGAGACGATTTCCAGTTCATCGGCGTCACGCGGACCGGAAACGCCGCGCAGGTCGAACCCCGTATAGTGTTCGATCACGGCGCGAATGTCAGCCTCGGGAATGCCGACCAGAACGATCGGCTCCGAGTGTTTCAACAATTGCGCGCCGGTCAGAACGGCGTCCGGGGAAATCCCGACGGCGACATGGATCGGTTTGCCGGAATACCCTGTTGTTGGCACGAAATCCGACGTCAGGAATATCCAGCCTACCGTTTCAGTGCCTTTCAATGCGGGCACAAGACCGTCTTCACGCACCGGCCCGAGACTGGTTGCGCCGGGCACAACCGAGCCGATCTCCAGTTTTCCCAGAAACTTGCCGATCAGCGGATCGGCTGTCACCGAAAACGCGCTGCCCCACAGCAGGACCAACGCAATGAGCATGCGGATCATCAAGTGTTGCATCGGTTCTCGCATCGCCTCGCATCAGGGTCGTCCTGTCAGGCAAGGCGTAGCGGCGATCGGCCGGTCGAAGTTTGCGTTTCCGCAATATCGCGGACGATTTGTGCTGGCCGAAAATGCAAAACGGGGCCCCGATCGGCCCCGCTGGTCGTTGTCTTTACCCTGTCCGACGGCTTTGTTGCACAAATCGGAGCGTGACGGCACTTCCCCTTTCCCCGGACGGATTTAGCCTACGACCTCAGTAACAGGTATGCCAAGAGCGGTGTACTTGTTGAGGACGGCAACACGGATCTGGATTTCTGCGACCTGGCGGTCGAAGTCCCGCGCCATAAGGCTCTGCCCCAGCAGCTTCACCCAGTGCATCTTGGTTTCGACATGGCTTCGTCGGTGATATCCGCTCCACCGTCGCCAAATGGCACGGCGGAGATATCGTGATGCGTTGACGGCCTCGTTGCGGGCTATTGCACCGGCGCTGGTGGGTTTCCAAGGCTTGGCACTCTTGCGTGGAGGGATGACAGCATGGGCATTACGGGCAGCAATCACGTCATGGCATCTGCGTGTGTCATAGGCCCCGTCGGCGGTCACTGGCCCGATGGTCTGATCGGCTGGGATTTGATTGAGTAGCTCTGGCAGTATTGGCGCGTCACCGACATTGCTGGTGGTGACTTCAACGGCGCGAACTTCCAGCGTTTCCTCGTCAATGCCAATGTGTATCTTGCGCCAAATCCGGCGCTTGGGGCCGCCATGCTTGCGAGAGTTCCACTCGCCTTCACCCTCAGCTTTGATGCCGGTGCTGTCGATGAGGAGGGTCAGCGGGCCGGTGCCTCCGCGATAGGGTAGGCGCACGTTCAGGGTTTTCTGGCCCCTCTCGGCAGATTTGCCATGCAAATCGCCTGCCGGGCAGTGGGACGGCACAGGGTGCTGAAATCTGGCACCGACCAATCCAAGCCGATGAGCTGCAACAAGCTTTGGACAAAGCCCGTTGTCTGCCGAAGCGGCATCCCAAACAGCACCCTCAGCGTGAGGCACGCCTGGATCGCAGCATCACTGAAACTCTGTTGCCGGCCGCGCTTGCCGCGCGGCGGCGGCACCCAAACCATCTCAGGATCAAACCAGATCGGCAATGATCCGCGTTGCTTCAGTGCGTTATTGTAGGACGACCAATTCGTGGTCTTGTACTTTGTAGGGGCCCAACTGCTCATGCCCTCCAGCTATCATGCTGGATTCGCGAGATGAATCCCTGACCACGATTTGTGCAACAAAGCCCTAGACCTGTACAAATTGCCGCGGTCAAACTGAGAACGCTAGCCCTTTTATCCGTGGCCACATTGGCGGCTGCTCTTTCGGCTTCAGAGCAAGGTTGCGGCCAGATCTTCGTCAATCACCATGTGACTGGGATAGCCGCCCCGCAGTGCGGCGTGCGTGGCGCTGGATTTGGCCAGACCGCTGACGACCAACAGGCCCGCCATATCGCGCATCAACCCCTGATCTGCGCCGATCATCCGGTCATCCAGATCGCCAAGGACGGGCGCGCCGCCCTCGTCGATGAACCGGCCCGCGATGATCCCCACCGCGCCGCGCTCGGCATAGGCCGCCACATCCGCAGGCGTGGCGATGTTGAACTGTACGACATGGGTATCGGCCGTGCAGGGGCTGAGGGAATAGATCGCCTTGGTACAATCGTGCAAACGCGCCAGTTGCTCGGCAATGATCGGCTCGGACTTGAGGCTGGATGCCAAGGCGGGGTCGGTACAGACCGCAGGCGCGTTCAGGTTGATACATTGCCCCGACATGCGCCGCGCGATTTCCGTGGTGCAGCTTTCGCAGGTCGGTAACAACGGATTTGCAATCGAGCCGATCAATTGCCGCACGATCAGGCCGTCAACCGGCCACCATGGCATCCGCTCCGATACAAAGGACACCGTCTGGCCCCAACTGACCCCAAGCGTTTCACCGGCCTCGACAAAATCCGGCAGGAAATGCGCGGCCGCGTCACAGACCTGCAACATGCTGTCCATCGGGTTTTCACCGGCGGGCACGACATAGGCCGAGGTCAGACCATAGGTTTCACACAGACGGTCGGCCAGATCGTTGACGCGGAAATGCTCGCCCGAGATTTTGACGCCCACGATCTGACGGTCGCGCGCAAGGCGCAGATAGGTGATCACCGTGGGCCGTGACAGCCCCAGTTTCTTGGCAATCTCGGCTTGATTGAGGCCCTTCACGTAGTAGAGCCACGCCGCCTCGGCAACGGTCCGATCAGATGGGTGATTGGCGCGCACCATTAACATTGCCTCCTGTGAAAACGGCGTGATCGCAGGATGTTATACGCCCGCTTCAGCCGCGTCAAAACGCAGAACCGGCGCGGTGACGCGGACATCTTCGGCCAAGGTGCGATCGGGTGACAGTCCCGCGCGTGCCAGATCGTCGTGATAGCCCTGAACCGCCTCAAGCGCGCTGATCTGACGATCGGCCACTCGGCGCATCCATGTGATCAGCGTCGTCTGGCATTCGGCCTGATTGATCTTGCGCCCAAACAGCGCAAGCCGCGCCCCGTGGCGTTCCGATTGTGCGATCAATTCAAACGTATCGCGGTGCGTGGCCCCCGCCCCGCCCAGAACCCCGACCACCATCGACGGATCGTGACGGCACAGCTCGGCCATGGCATCGGGGCCGTTATAGGCGACTTTGAGGAATGCGGGTCGTTCGGCGCGGGTCAGGCTGGCCATCAGGCGGATGATGTTGTCATTCACAAAGGCCCCCATATCGGCCTCGGCCACCACGTCCGGCACATTGGGGTTGAACACCTCTAGAAAATGCTGAGTGCCACGCGCCCGCGCCTCGTCGCGAAAGGCTGCATAGGCCTCAAGCGCGCGCACGTCACGCTCTACATCATTCACAAAGGTGATCGAATAAAGGCACAGGTTCGCGGGCGCCAGCATCAGATGCGCCCCGCGATAGGGCTGCGAGGGCGCGGCGTTATAGGCCGCCCCACGGATGTTACCCCAGACACAGGTCGTTTCATTGGCCCGAAAGGCCGGTTCGATCCCCGTCCCCACAAAGGCGCGCGCGTCTTGCAGCACCTCCATCGTTCCGGCGGCGGTCAACATGATGTCGACCACGTCCTGCGCGATGACCTTGCGCACCTCGTCGATAAATTGCGCACGGGTGCGCGGTGCAATGGCCCGCCCGCCCGCATCGCGGTGCATCCCAAGCGCGGGCACACCCCCGGTCACCTCGGTATCCTTGGCATCGGCGATCATGTAATCGCCAACCTGATAGTCCCCGGCGCGGATACGGGCGATCTTTTGTTCAAAGCGTGTTTGCATGGCTTATTTCCCCAACAGGCTCTGGCCCGTTTCGGGGTCGAACGCATGGATTTGATCGGGGCGCAGGGCGAAATGGACCGCATCCCCCGGTTTGATGGTGCGAAACCGGGCGGTGACGAACGAAATCTCGCGCCCTGCAACGTCGGTGATAACCTGTCCCTCGGCCCCCATGTTTTCGACCAGAACCACGCGCCCCGTGATCGCGTTGGGCGCATCCGGCGCGGCCAGATCCATCGACGCCGGACGCAGGCCCAGTTCGACACTTTGCCCCACGCGCAGACCCGGGAACAGATCGGGCGACAGGGACAATGCCATCCCGTCCGCGCGGGCGACATGGTTCGGTTCGATCACCGCATCGACGAAATTCATCGCGGGTGTGCCGATGAAATCCGCAACGAAATGCGACGCGGGTCGTTCGAAAATCTCGTCCGGCGTGCCCATCTGTTCGATCTCGCCGTCGCGCATCAGGACAATGCGGTCCGCGATGGTCATCGCCTCTAGCTGATCATGGGTCACGAAAATCGTCGTGGTTTTCAGCTGTAGGTGCATCTTGCGGATTTCCGTGCGCAGCTTTTCGCGCAGCTTGGCGTCGAGGTTCGACAGGGGTTCGTCGAACAAAAACACCTTGGGCGTCTTGATCATCGCGCGCGCCATCGCGACGCGCTGTTGCTGACCGCCCGACAGGTTCTTGGGGCGCCGGTCCAGAAACGGTGCAAGGCCCAGCATCTCTGCAACCTGCGCAAGGCGCGGCGCGATTTCGGCCTTTGACAGGCCCTGACGGCGCAGGCCAAAGGTGATGTTTTCGGCCACGCTCATATGTGGATAGAGCGCATAGCTCTGGAACACCATGGCGACGCCGCGATCCCCCGGCGGCAGGTCGGTGACATCTGTTCCCCCGATTTCGATGCGCCCGCCGGTGACCTCTTCGAGGCCCGCGATCATACGCAACATCGTCGATTTCCCACAGCCCGACGGCCCGAGAAAGACCACGAATTCATGGTCAGGGATGTCGAGATCCAGTTGGTCGATCACAGGGTAGGCGCCATAGGATTTGACGATTTTGCTACAGGTAATATTGGCCATTTGTCTGTCCTATTTCCGGCCGCTCTGGACCGAGGTATTGAGAAGGCCCATCAACAGGCCGATAAACACAAGCGGGGGGATCACCAGCACCACGGTGGCGGCATTGATCACGCCCCATGGCACCTCTTTGCCCAGCGACGTGATCGAGGCGGCCACCACCGGCAGGGTGGCGTTTTGCGCCGCCAGCGTCAGCGCCAAGAGCAGCTCATTCCACACCAAAACAAAGGTGAACACGATCGCCCCAAAGAGAGAGGGCGCAGCGACCGGCAGGGAAAAGCGCCAGAACACCTCAAGCGGTGAGCACCCCTCCATCGCGGCCGCCTCTTCGATGTCGCGCGGCACCCGCTCAAACGCCGGCACCGACAGCCAGATCACCGTGGAAACCGTCGTGACCAGATAGACAAGGATCAACCCGAACAGCGTGTCGTAAATCCCCAAATCCAGATAGATCACGATGAACGGGATCGCGATCGCGACCGGTGGCATAAAGCGCAACGACAGCACAAAGAACTGAACGTCATCGCCAAACCGGCGCGCGTGACGGGCCAGAGCATGGGCCGCCGGTATCCCCAGAACCGCGCCGATCAGGACCGCAACCGACACAACCACCGCCGAATGCAGCAGCCCGTCGCGAATGGTCGGATTGCCCAGAATGGTGGCGAAATTGTCCAGCGTCGGCTCAAAGATCAGCTTTGGCACCGGTGTCACGATATCGCGCAGCTCTTTGAACGCGCCCAGAACGGTCCACAAAATCGGCCCCAAGGCCACGAAGATCAGCAGCGCCAGCACGCCGCGCGACAGGGTTGCAGAAACTATGCGGCCCATTTTTTCCCCGCTTTCCAGATGATGGTAAAGGCGATGGTCGTCACAAGCAGCAGCAGCAGAGACATCGCCGACGCATAGGAAATCCGCCCGCCCATATTGATCCCCATCTGATAGGCATAAAGATCCAGCGTCTCGGTCGCCTTGCCCGGTCCCCCGCCCGTCATGACAAAGATCAGATCAAAGGACCGCAGGCTTTCGACCGCCTTCACCAAGGCCAGACTGATCAGTGGCCCCTTGAGCATCGGCAGCGTGACATAGGCGTGGATTTCCCAACGTCGCGCATTGTCCAGCATCGCCGCCTCGATCGGGTCGCGCGGCAGGGTCTCCATCAGCTTGAGCACGATGACCGTGAAAAACAGGCCCCATTGCCAGATATCCACCACCGCCACCGACATCAGGGCCAGCGACGGGTCGGCCAGAAATTCCACCGGCCCGATCCCGACCAGACCGCAGAGATAGTTGATGACCCCCAGAGAGGGCGAATACATGAACCGCCAGATGAACGCCGCCGCAACACGCGGCAACAGGACCGGCACCAGAAAGGCAAAACAGATCACATTGCGCCAAAGCGGTTTCTGGACGGTCTCGTAAATCAGCACGGCCAACAGCACCGCAAGACCAAGCGTGCCGGTGACCGTGATCAGCTCCCACTTGGCCGAGATTTCCAGCGCGTTGAAAAAGCGGCTGTCGCGCAGGAGGCGCAGAAAATTATAGGCGCCGACGAACTCATAGTCGGGACTGCGCAGGGTTCGGTTCGACAGCGCGAACCAGATCGCCCCCCCGATCGAGACCAGCGCAAGCGTCGCAAGCAGCACAATCGCAGGCACAAGCGTGAGCCGGATAAAGGATGTGCGGGTCATGGTGTTTCCTTGAACGGGACGCCGCACCGGAACAGACCCGATGCGGCGCAGCGTGTCATTTCAGGCGCGCAAGGCTGTCCTCGGCGAAAAAGGCGGCCTCATCCAGCGCGCCCTGCACATCGTCGCGCGTGCCCGAGAACACTTCTTCAAGCGCAAGGCCAAGGTTGTCGCCGATTTCGGGCCACGCCGGGCTTGCCATGATCAAGAGGCTGGTCTTGGGCCCCGTGGCCAACAGCGCGTCGATATATTCCTGCGGCACGAGGGCTTTGTACCCATCGCTCTGCAGGGTCGAGACGCGACCGATATCGGATGCGATACCTGCGTTGATCCGGTTCTGCTCCATCTCTTTGGATGTGGCCCATCCAACGAAATCGCCGGCGATGGTTTTGCTGCAGTCTTCGGCGGCGCCGACCTTGGACACGGCCCAACCATGCGACCAGCCCGCCGAAGGCAGCGGCGCAGGCGGCGGGGCATATCCGACCTTGCCCACGATCGAGGATTTTTCAGGATCTTCCATCCACGGGCCGAACACGTCGCTCTCGATCAGGATCGCAACCTGACCGCCGCGGAACGCCTCAACCGAGTCCGACCAGTTAAAGGTCGCCACGCCCGGCGGGGCATAGGTCATCAGATCGGTATAGAGTTCGGTCGCCGCGACGGCCGCGTCGCTGTTAAAGGCGGGGGAATCCCCGTCCATCCATTCACCGCCCATCGCGCGGAAAAACGGGGTCCAGCGCCAGACGTTCATGCCCGATCCGCGTTGACCGCGCGCCGACCAGCCATAGGCGCCATTGTCGGCGGCGCTGAGGGTTTTGATCGCCGCGACCATATCGTCCAGCGTTTCAGGCGCGGATAGTCCCGCCGCCTCAAACAGGTCCTTGCGATACATCATGACATCGCCACCGCCGACAAAGGGCGCGAAATACTGCACACCATCTACGGTCGCGACATTGCTGAGGTCCGTGCGGAAATCGCCAAGATCATAGGTGTCCGGCACCACATCGCCCAGCGGATAGACCCAGCCCGCCTCGACATATTCGGCAAGGTTCGCCTCGTCGATATAGATAACCTGATAGGACCCTGCCCCGGTCGAGGCATCCAGGCGCGACTTGGCGCGGCGCTCATTCTCACCCAACAGGGTGATTTTGACCTCGGTGTCCCATTTGTCGTTGAACTCGGCCAGATGCGCGTCCAATGCGGTAACCGCGGGCATGCCTTGGGCAATCACATTCAGCGTATCCAGCGACCCGACACAGGCATCCTGTGCGAAAAGGGGCGCTGCAATCGTGCATAATGCCGTGGTTAGGCCTAGTGTTTTGATATCCATTTCTTCCTCCCATGGATTGTTTCAGATACCGCGTTCTGTCGCGGGTCGTTGTTCTGCCAAGGCCAACAGATGCGCATCCAGCGCCGTGAACCGGGCAAATCTCTGGTCATAAAGGTCGGCAAGGGACGGGTCGGGCACATAGCGATGCGCAACGCGCGTCATGTGCGACACCGCCTGATGCAGGTCGCCATAGGCCCCCGCCGCCACCGCCGCGCAAATCGCCGCGCCAAGCGCGCCGACCTCTTGGGCATCGACGGCCTCAACCGGACGCTGACACACGTCGGCAAAGATCTGACACCAGACCGGCGATTTCGCCGCGCCCCCCGCCAGACGGATCACCGGCGGATGCGCCCGCCCGGCCAAGGCGACCGTGTCCTGCGCGTGACGCCGCGCCTGAAAGGCGACACCTTCGTAAATCGCACGCAACATGGTCCCCAGATTGTCGGCGGCACTTATATCCAAGAACCCGCCCTGCTTCGGCGCGGGGCCAAAGACATAGGGCAGGAACTGACACCGTGTGCCCACGACCGGGGATTGCGCGACCAAGGCATTCGCGGTTTCCAGATCGACACGCCCGCCCAAAGCCGTGTCCAAAAACCAGCTCAGGTTCGCGGCCGAGCACGGGCTGCCCTCAGCCACCAGACGATGTCCGGCAGGGCCATAAATCATGTTCAGGATCGGATGGGCCGTGCCGGTTGGCGGCGTGTCGACCTCAATCGAATTGATCGACCATGTGCCTGCGATCATCGTAAAGACATCCGCGCCATAGGCCCCGGTGCCAAGGGCGCAGGCGGCCACATCCATCATGGACCCCGCCACCGGCACCCCCTCGGGCAGACCGGTTTCGGCGGCGGCCCGTGCGGTGATGTGCCCCGCGATGGCGTCACTTGGCACAATCGCAGGCAGGCGATGGGCATGCTCTGCCAAGCCCAGAAGGTCCAGCGCGCTGTTGGCATAACCGCCCCGCTGCTGATCCATCAGACCGCCGCCGCTTGCATCCGTAGGATCGGTCAGGGCCTCACCGGTCAGCATGAACCGGATGGCATCTTTACAGGCCAAAATCCATCGAGTACGCGCCATGACGTGGGGTTCTTGCATCGCGAGATGACCAAACAGCATCAGGGACTGCCCGCCCCATAGACGCGAGCCGGTGATATCGGAAATCTGCGCGCCCTCTCCCGTCTGGCCAAGGCGATCGACCAACGGCGCGGCGCGATGATCCACCGAAACGATGCCCCCGCGGGTGCCATGGCCATCCTCATCCAACAAGAACAAACCGTTACCAAAACCGGTACAGGCCACCGCGATTATTCGGTGATCGGCACAATCGGCCACGATGGTGCGCAGGGCGACAACCGTCCCCGCCCAGAACTGGCCAAAATCGCGTTCGACCCGCCCGTCACCCAGATGCGTGGTCTGAACATCCGCCGCCCGTGTGGCGACCTGAACACCGTTCAGATCATAGGCCACAACCTTGACCGCCGTTCCACCCGCGTCGATGGCTATGATGATATCCGTGCTCATGCCGCGCCCTCTATCGGCCAAGGGCGCAGTCCGATGATGCGGGGATCGCACAGCGCGGCGTCGCATTCGGCGCGGATCTCGGCCGCGTTCCGCCCGGTTTCCCGGCGCAGGATCTCGGCAATGTCGCTCAAGGTGCGCGCGGACAGCCCCGCGCCATAGGTCAGCCGCAACCGTCGCAACACGATGTCCTCAACCTGCAACGCCCCGCGCGCATGGATGGCATAGACCACCTCGCCGCGACAAAACTGGGGGGCATCGACCAGAGCGTTGGCGCCCTCACCGTCGCAATAGCGGGCGACATCCCGCGCCAGCGCGCCATAGCGGTCGATCAAACGCGCCCCCAAATCAGGGGCGATGCCAAGGGAAGCAAGATCAGCAGGAACAATCGGCGCGGCACCCGGATAGGCCCGGTCCCGCGTCGATGTTTCCCGCCTGCGCCCGAGCAGGGTCAAAACCCGATCTGCCGTCTCTTCGCCAAAGGCGCGAAAGGTCGTCCATTTTCCGCCGACCAACGACAGGACCGGCGGCGTAAGGCCTGAAATCCGGTCCTCTTCCAAGGCGTGGTCGCGCGCCGCGCTTGTTACCGATGCCCCACCGTCACCACGGCGCAGCGGACGGATACCCGTGGTCAGGGCAACGATATGCTCCCGCGTGATGGTGATGTCATCAAACAGCGCATTGATCGCCCCCATCAGATAGGTGATTTCCGCATCGGCAATGCCGCGATCCTCGGGGGAGGTCGTTTCAACCTCGGTCGTGCCGACAAGGACATTGTCCCCCACCGGCAGCGTGATCACCATCCGCCCCGTACCGTCGTCAAAATAATAGGCCCGCCCGTCCATACGCGCGTGCAGACCGGAATGATGTAACACCAGATGCGCCCCCTTGATCCCGCGCAGATAGGACGTGCGCGCACCCAAATCGGCGTTCACCAGATCAATCGCGGCACCGGTTGCATTGACGATGACACGCGGGCGCAGCGTCATTCGCTCGCCGCCGATCGGATCGGCCACGGCAATCGCGTCGCCTTCCCGCATCCATTGAACGTGGTTCAATGCGCAGGCGTTCCCTGTCGCCAAGGCCTCGCCCAGCATTTCAAACACCAGACCCTCGGGCTGAATAATCTGGCCGTCGTAATAGGACACCACGGCACGCGTGTCGCGGCCCAGACCCTTGGGAAAGGCCGACCGGCGCAGTACTGTGCGATGCGATGGCAAGGGATGGGTGCGCCGACCCAAGGCCTCATAGACGCGTAACGCACCTTCAAGGGCAACGTAGGACAATGGCCCGCCTTGCCGCGTCAGCCCCATAAACCGCCCAATCGAACGCGCAAAACCCGACACCAGATGGCGCAGCGGTACTGTGATTTCCAGCGGCCTCACCAAATGGGGCGCATGCGCGATCAGCAAATTCCGCTCACGCGCGGATTCGGCAACCAACCTGAACTCTCGCCCTTCGAGATAGCGCAACCCGCCATGCGCCATTCGGCTAGAGGCACTCGTCGCACCCATACAGAAATCTTCGGCGTCGATCAGGGCACAGGACACCCCGTTCAGGGCAAGGTCCCGCAGCGTGGCGACACCATTCACCCCGCCCCCAAGGATCACAACCTCGGGTCCGGTCATCGCCGCCGCAAACGCAAGATTGTCCGCCCTAAAGTCCTGCATGTAGCCCCTCCCTGCGTCATGCACCTGTACTTTCGGATGTCAGACAAGCAAAATATCTTCCTTTTGTAAATACTCTTTGTCATTTGTAAAGCCAAGGTCGCAATTGGACCCGTTTGCGGGCCGTGACCTCAAAGGAACCGCAGGGCAAACACGGAAAACCCGGCCGTAGGCACGGCCGGGTCCGTCTCGCGTCGTTCGAGTGCAATTGGTCAGGCAGATGCCGTACCCTTGGCCGTGTAAAGGATCTGCACATCGGGATGGCGGAAATTCACGGGACGCTCATCCGCACTGGGTTGGACAAACTCAAGTTCGCAGCTGTTCATGGTGACAAGGCGTTCGATCACGGCTTCCATCTCGGCCTTGGCCAAGAGGTGCCCCGGACAGGAATGCTTGCCCGTGCCGAATGTCAAATCGACGGTGCGGCGCGCGCTCGCCGACATCGGACAGTCCGCATTTCCAGCGACAATATTCACATGGACGATATCGCCTTTGGCAAAACGCTGCTCCTCCACGGTGACGTCTCGCTTGCAATAGCGCGTAGCCAGCCCCAGAGGCGGATCGTTCTTCAGATGGCTCAGGATAAAGCTGTCCATACCGTTCGCGGCCAAGGCATCGTGAAACTGCTGATTGCGCGAAACCCAGAACAGCAACGTACATTTCAACGCGACCATCGTCGTCTCGGCCGCCGCATAGGCCAGCAACATCAGCTCTCTTTCTCGGTCCTCTTGCGCAAGAGGTGCAAACAAATCGGGCGCCGCGCCGAACGGCCCATCGCGCAGATAGGTTTTGGCCGCCATCACCTCTGGGGTTTTGACGTTTGTTTCCAGATAGTCCGTAATCGGGCGCATGCGGTCGTGATGGTCGAACGCGTCGATCTGCGGACAGCCCAACAGATCCAAAACAACGCGGTTGGGAATATAGACCGCCGCGACCATCAAATCCCCCCGCTCTTTGGCAAGTGCAAACCCGCGCGCGGTCGCGGATTTTACAATTCCCTGAACCCGATCCGAGGACATGGATTTGCCTGAAAACTCGGCCAACCACGCCTTTTTGCGCGCGACATGTGTCTCTCCTTCGGTGTCTAGGACATTGGGGCCGAACAACTGACGTGTTGCGCGAAAAGGGTGGTCCACCCCAAAGGCGGAATCGCGCAGGATTTTGAGACCGGCCTCATATTCATTTATATATATTGTCGAGCTTTTCGTGGCAAACATCGTATACTCCATTAAAAATACTTACCAATTTTGGTTAATAAAAATTCTAATACTAATGGGCAAATTTAGGTAGCAATTCCTGCCCATTTTCACGACTTTATGCCTTGTTTTACCGTCGATTCGCTAAATATCGCTTAGTCCATTCGTAGTATTGTCGAGAATTGAAAATGCCCCTTTAATGCGATCACAACTTTGAGAGCGCGGACAATTTCGCCATATCGTTTTTTGTAACCAATGTCATTTCACGACAGTTTCATCGGTAAGTATATGAATTTTCGTATTTTTTAGGGCGTTACAGTCCAAAACCCCGCACGCGCGCTTATGACTTCCCTCGCGCAGCGCTCAGTCAAAATAAAATTAAGTTCAGACTTCGAGAAATAAATTCTCGGGAACTGGATTATTTATACCGCCGGTCAATTCATTGGCCGACCAATAGTACCTCACGCAATTGCGTGGAGTCGCCATTTTTGCTTTGGAGGAATGCATTTTGGAAAACCTACTCTTGCTGATTTCTCAATTTAACGAGAATTCCGAAATCAATATCACACCTACAACCGAATTGATCGATAGCGGCATTGTCGACAGCATGAACATTGCCGAACTGCTGGCCTATATTGAGGGCGCGACGGGACAGGCCGTCGAGGTGTCCGATCTGGATCTTGCGGATCTTGCGACGCCGCAAACCATCGCCGCAAAATTCCTGAGTGAGGGGACGCTGGGATGACCGCGCTGGATCTTGCCATCGATGCAACGTTTGAACGCCGTCTGGACCATGACCTGTCCTGCCTGCCGTGCTTTGGAGGGGCGGTTGAGCGTCGCCACGCCCCCCTGTTGCCGCGGGATTTCGTCTTGGCGGCGAACTATCTGAAATCCTTTCCCCAGCACGGATTCACCTTGGACAACACCATCCAGCCGGATGAGCAATACCTGCTGTCCCCGACGTGCTGTTATCCGGTGTTCCACGCCATGCGCGGCACGACGCACGCCGAAACCACTCTGATCACACATAAAAACCTCTGTTTCCGCTGTGAGGAATATTATGAAACCGGCACCCGCCAGATTTCATACATGATGCGCGAATACATCATGCTCAGCCCCGATCTGGACCGGATCAACGCATGGATCGAGGACGTTAAAACCGAGGTCGCAACCTATCTGACGTCCCTTGGGGTCAAGGTTGAGGTCGAAATCGCCACTGACCCGTTTTTCAACGCAAATGACTACAAGCAAAAGTTCCAGCGCGACCAGAACCTGAAATCGGAATTCGTCGTGAATGGCGTGGCCTGCGGTTCCGTCAACCTGCATCTGCGCGCCTTTGCAAAGGCCTGCGCCATCGAAAGCGACGATGGCGCGCCGATGTACACCGCCTGTTTCGGTCTCGGCTATGACCGGATTTATCACCAATTCCTCTTGGCCCAGCAGGCCGACGCGCCCGCAACGCTTGAGCCCGCGGAATAAGGAGACCCCCATGTACAACACCAATTTTCTGGCCACACGTCTGGCCGAGGCGGGCGCATCCCGCCTGAACAGCCCGTTTATCGACCAACCCGATCTGGGCCGCGTCACCACATTCGCCGACTTTTTTCTGAACGCGGAACGGATTGCACAGGTTCTGGTCGACCAAGGCGTCACGCCCGGTGATCGGGTGCTGGTCTATGCGCCCAAATCCGCAACCTGTATTGAGCTCTATTTCGCCTGTCTGATTGCGGGTGCGGTCTATACCTCGATCAACCCCGCAATCCCGTTTGATGATGTGGATTATTTCGTCAACGACGCCCAACCCGCACTGATCGTCACCGACGCCGAACGCTATGCGGCCGTGTTCCGCGACCGCGCGGGCGGGCCCAAGGCCCTGACTGTCAATGCGGATGAAACCGGCACGCTGGTGGACCTGCGCGACGGGCATGCGGGCGGGTTCACCGCCATTGCGCGCGATCGGGATGATCCGGCGGCGATCCTCTATACCTCGGGCACGACGGGACGGCCCAAGGGCGTAGTGCATTCGCATGGCGCGCTGTGGTCGAACGCCGATGTCCTGCGCGCCTATTGGCGGTTCGCGGCGGACGATGTCCTGTTGCATTGCCTGCCGATTTTCCACCTGCACGGGCTGTTCACAGCGATGAACGTGCTGTTGGCCAGCGGGGCAAGCTGTAAATACATCCCCGCCTTTGACCGTGACGCGATCCTGAACCTGATGCCCGGCGCGACCGTGATGATGGGGGTGCCGCCCTATTATATGGCCCTGCTGAACGATCCGCGCCTGCCCGATGCGGCGCGAGGAATGCGGGTGTTCATTTCGGGTTCGGCGCCGATGTTGCCCCAAACCCATGCGCAATGGCGCGCCGCGACGGGGACCATGATCCTTGAACGCTATGGCATGACCGAATGCAGCATGATCGCCTCAAACCCCTATGACGCCGAGCGCCGCCCGAACAGTGTTGGCTTTCCCCTCCCCGGAACCGAGGTGCGGATCGTCGACATCCAGACCGGCGCGCCCCTGCCTGCGGGCGAGATCGGGATGATCGAAATTCGCGGTCCGAACCTGTTTTCAGGCTATTGGCAAAAGCCCGAAAAAACCGCCGAGGACATGCAGGACGACGGGTTCTTTATCTCGGGCGATTTCGGGAAATATGACGCGGACGGGTATTTGTACGTGATCGGCCGGGTCAAGGATGCGGTGATTTCACCCGACGGGATCGTGTTTCCCAAAAAGGTCGAGGAACAAATCGACGCCCTGCCCGGCATCGCCGAAAGCGCGGTCGTCTCGGTTCCGCACCCCGAACGCACCGCCGTTCCCGTGGCGATCATCGTTGCGAACGGCGACGCGATTGCCGAAGAGATGATGCGCGACGCGCTGCAGGGGCACCTAGACGCGCATGAGGTGCCTGCGCGGTTCATCACCGTGGGCGAGTTGCCGCGCAATGCTATGGGCAAGGTGCAAAAGGTCGCTCTGCGTGCGCAATACAACACCCTGTTCTCGGCCTGAGCATGGCGGATCAGGGACAAAATACGGATGTGATTTTGGACCTCGACGGTCGTCTCGCCCTGCTGGTATTCAAAGCAGGGCGGGCCGCCTTTGCCAATTACATCTATGCGGTTTTTGACATCCGGTCGCGCGACGCGGTTCTGATCGATCCGGGATGGGACGGCGACACGGTTCTGCGGGTGATTGGCGAACTGGGTCTGCGCCTGCGGGCGGTGGTGGTGACCCATTGCCACGCGGATCACGTCAACGCCGTGCCCCATATCGCGCAGATCTCGGGCTGTCCGGTCTATATGTCGATCCAAGAGCACAAGAGCCTCGACCTGCCGCGCGCCCAAATCCGGACATTAGACGGGGATTATTCGTTTTCGGCGGGAACAGTATCTGTTTTGGCATTGGAAACACCGGGGCACACATGGGGGTCGATCACCTATGTGATCGGCAAACGGATGTTCACGGGCGACACCCTGTTTGCCGAGGGCTGTGGCCTGTGCGCCGCGCCGAGCGGAAATTCCGACGATCTGTTCCGATCGTTGCAAAAGCTCAAGTCGCGCGCCACGGGCGACACCCGCGTCTATCCGGCCCATCGTTATCGCGCAGTGCCAGGACAAAGGTTCGACCGGGTGCAATCAATCAATATGTATCTACGTCTGACCGACCCCGAGGCGTTTCGCGCCTTTTGCAACCGCCCCAACCGCAGCGCGAAAAAACCGCCCCTGCCCGGCACGGTTCCGGTCATGACGACGATCTATGACATGACCCCCATCGCAGCACCCGCAACCGACCTATCCTAATTTTCAGACCCGGACGATCCGTCCATCATTTTATTTAAGGTATTGATTGGAAACGTTATGGCAGATGATCGCGTGATCAAAAACTTTCCACCCGAAGGATCAATTCTGGACCATGTGGGCGACACGCCCGTGGTGCGTCTGCATCCGGATCGTTGGGGGGTTGAAGCCGAGATCTTTTTGAAACTCGAACATTTTAACCCGTGGCTGTCGATCAAGGACCGCGCCGCCAAAAGCATGATCCTGACCGCGGAACGCGACGGCCGGTTGACCAAATCCACCCCGATTGTCGAGGCCACGACCGGCAACACTGGCGTGTCCCTTGCCGCGATCGCGGCCCAACGCGGCTATGTCATCACGATCGTCATGCCCGAATATGTGTCGCGCGAACGGATGGTTCTGTTGGCGATGCTGGGCGCGCGGATCGAACTGACCCCTGCGCATCTGGGCTATCGGGAAACCGTGCGCCGCGCGCAGGAACTGGCGACGCGCACGGGTGCGTTTTATATCGACCAATCCAACAACATGGCCAACCCCGCCGCGCATACCGAAACGGGGGCAGAGATCTGGGCGCAGATGCAGGGCGACATCGACGTCTTTGTCGCAGGCGTGGGAACGGGCGGACATATTTCGGGGGTCGGGCGGTATCTGCGTGCACGCAATCCCGACGTCCGAGTGGTGGCCGTCGAACCACAGGGCGCGGCGTTGTTGTCGGGGCGGGACAGTTTGGACAGCGCGCGCTCGACCCACGGCATTCTGGGGATCGGGCCGGGGGCGGTGTTCGCGACGACCGACCGATCCGCAATCACGGATGTCTTTGTCACGACCAAAGACGACACCTATCGCGTGGCGCGTGATATCATCCGCAATGAGGGTCTGTTGGTCGGCATATCCAGCGGCGCAACCCTGCACGCGGCCCTGACCTTGGCCCGTCAGCCCGAGTTGCGTGGCAAACGGTTCCTGTGCATGGCCCCCAGCCAGACCGAACGCTATCTGTCCACCGCCCTCACGGATGAGGCCGACGCCCATGTCGATGCCCTGTTGTCCGAAACGGCGACCAGCGAGGTCTGAGATGTCCCAATCATACAAGAACCGGATCGCCATCGTCGGCGGTGGTTTTGGAATGGTGGCCCTTTTGGACGGGTTGCTGGCGCGTGGCCTGACGCGGACCCGGATCGATATCTACGCCAAATGTCACGATGAAATCGGTGAGGCGTATAAGGCCGTGCCAGACGTTTTCATCATGAACACGCAGACGGCGGCGCTTGGGATGTTTGACCACATCCTGCCGCTTGGGGACTGGTTGAAAACCGGGGTGCGGGTGGCGCCCGCCAATCCCGATTACCTGCCTCGGCGCATCTTTGGCCAGTACCTGAATCAGGTGCGCGCGCGGCTGATCAATGCGCACCGGTTGCAAGGCAACGAGGTCGAGTTGCTGCCGGCGGTGGATTTTGTGGATGGCGATGGTCAGATCCACGACATCAACGGACGAGTCCATGCGACCGGGTGCACGGTTCTGTCGCTTGGGTTCGGGTCGGACACACAGGTCGCCGACACCGCGCGCCGCATCCTGAGCGTGCCACAGGGCGGTCGGCTCTCCATCATCGGATCGGGCCTGACGGGCATCGACATGATCCTGCTCAGCACCTATCTGCGCCCTGATCTGTCGATCGACTGCTATTCGCTATCGGGGCGTTTCCCACGGGTGCGCAGCAATTTCGCCACCGGCCTGCCCTCAGTCCTTGGCGATCTGGTGACGGCCCCGGATGTGCGTCTGCGCGACGTGCTGCACCGGATTGAAACCTGCGCCAGCGACGCCGACGATCTGGCCATGTATCGCGGCGATCTGAACCCGTCGGACGAAATCGCCTATGCCAAAGAGCGCGTCTCGCTCGCCCAACAGGCCATGTATAACGCGACCCGCGATTATGCGGATGTGTTCCGCCGCATGCCCGACGCCGACCGCAGCATCATGATGCGCCATCGCCCCACTTTCGTCGAACGGCGCGTGATGTATCCGCTGTGCAATGCAACGAAAATCCAAGACCTGTGCGCCGATGGGATCCTGCGCCTCCATCGCAAGGCCGTCAATCCCGGCGACATCAATCCCGAAACCACCTTGCGGGCCTATAACGACAGCACACCCCTTGGGCGGTTCGCGGCGCGTTCGGGGTTGCGGGCCAATCCCTTTGGTGGCGTGATGGGCCAAAGGGACGGCTGTGTCTGTGACAAACGCGGGATTTATGCTCTGGGTCCGATCACCAACGGGTTTCGCTATTTCACCGAGGCCTCGTCGATCACCAAGCGCGACGCCGAATTGGCCTGTGACGCGATGATGGCGCGCCTGTCCCAGACAACAGAACGGATGGTGGCCGACCTATGAGCAGCGTGAATATCCAAACCGACCTGACCCGCATGGCGGCAGCGCTAGATCAGGTTGAGGTGATCGATCTGGTCTCCTTTGGCAGCTGTATTTCGCCCGAATACCTGTTGATGCTGCTGGCACAGGCCGATCTGGGCGCGCGCCGGTTCGGGTTTGTGGGCACCTCCCTGCCCGGAAACGGGTGGACCGGCGGGTTGAACCATGTCCTGTTGGCCCAAAGGGCGCGCTGGATCATCGGCGGGTTTTACGCCACCGTGCGCCACGCGGGGGTACAAGCCGATGCGGGTGGCCTGTCGGTGGTGAATTTCCCCCAAGGGGTGATGGCCAAATTGTTGACCTGCGCGGATCGTCGGCACACCTGCCCTATCGGTGTGGACACGTTTATCGACCCCGACCGCCGCGCGGGCGTGATAGCCCTGCATGACCCGAAACTGGCCGGATTGGGCGATCTGGTGTCAAACGCGAGCGCAGGTCTGCTGACCTATCATCTGCCCCAATCTCAGGCCGTGTTCCTGCGCGCGGCGGGGCGCACGGCGGGTGGGGCCATCGTGGCCGAAACCGATCCGGTCGATCTGGACGCGTGCGCCGTGGCCAAGGCCGCCCACGCCCGCGGGGCGCGCCTGTTCATTCAGGTGCCCGCCGGTGTCATCCTGCCCGACACAATCCAGATCATTGAAACAACCGACAGCGATCTGGTGTTCGACGCGCCAACGGATTTGCACACGCTGGGCTTTTTCCCCAACCGGTATCTGCGCCCCGAGGCCGCCCCCCACGGGCGGCGCGGCGCCATTGTGGACAGGCTTGGGGCACAGATCCTGCCACGTATCGCCGACGGGGATCAGTTGATCGTCGGCATCGGCCTGCCCGTTGCGGTTCTGCAAACGCTGGACGGGCGACATCGCGGCACCGTCAATGTCGAATCCGGCAATATCGGTGGCACGCCTTTGGATGGGACCGGATTTGGCTATAACATCGGCGCGGATCGCCGGATCTCACAGCTGCAGATGTTTGAACGGATCTGGTCGGGCGCGGTCAATCATGCGGTTCTGGGGATCGGGGCCAAGGACGCCAATGGCACAATGAACGTCGCCCGTTTGGGCAAGAACCTGAACGGGGTGGGCGGCTTTATCGATATCTCGCAATCCCTTCCCAAGATCTCGTTTTGTGGCGCACGCAAAGACATCGTGCCACCGCTGAGCGACTGGCACTGCTTTACGCCCTGCGACGGGAAGGACATCGCGATGCTTGAGGCCTGAGCGATGGACAGCATCTGGATCGGTCTGGGCCTGCTTGCCTTTGGCATCACCTCGCCCGGGCCTGCGTTTTTTGCCGTCCTGTCGGCCGCTCTGGGTCAGGGGCGCAGGGCGGGTGTGACGACGGCCTTGGGGATCGCAACTACGAACGCGGTCCTGTCCGTGGCGATTTTGGCTGGTCTGGGGTCGGTTCTGGGCCGCGCGCCCCAATGGTTTACGGCGGTCCAGATCGCGGGGGCGCTGTATCTGATCGTCATGTCCGCGCGAAGCCTGATGAAAACCCTGCGCCCGCGTCCCATTGGGGCACGGGCCGCCACCCCCCTGCCCCACAACGCCTTTTGCTTTGGCATGCTGTTTCAGGCGGCCAATCCCAAGGTATGGCTGTTCTTTCTCAGCGCGCTTGGCACCGCCACGACCGCCGGCACCCCTATGACGACACGGGTCGCGTTTGTCGCTTTGATCGCGGTGTTCAGTGCAACATGGTATGGCGGCGTTGCGGTTTTGTGCGGGATGTTGCCGCTGGCAAACTGGTCTGGGCGGATTGCCGGTGTCTCGGCTGGTCTGACCATCCTGATGGCTCTCGGGGTGCTGGCCTATGTTGCAACCGCCGCCATCATCCCCTGACCGCCCTATATCGACGCCGCCGACCGCAGCGCCCAAAGGGCGGGTTTTTTCACATTTATTTACAATAGGTTATGCCATTGGACTTTGCCGGTTGGCACTGGCTTTGTTGCACAAATCCCGGTAGGGAATCATCTCGCGAATCCAGCATGATAGCTGGAGGGCATGAGCAGTTGGGCGTTGCCGACAGATGTCTGATCCGATACTGGCTCCCACCGCGGAGCACCACCAATCGGGCAGCGCGTGGAAGATATTTATGCCTGTCTGACCTGCGGCGGCACGGCGCGGCGGCGTCTTCTATCGATCAGGAGAGTTCGCCAAGCATGTCTTTCATCTCTGGTGATGCAATCAGAGCTTGACCGTTGCTGGCGACGTGATGAGCGCAAAGCCGCTCACGAAAGACCTCGCGGACAATGGTGTGTAGGTCCAGTGCGGCAGGTGAAAGGTCGTGTCCTGCGATCAGATGCAGGTCGATCTTCGGCAGCGGCGGAAAGAGCGGCGCATGATGCACGACATCCAGATCATCCGGGCATCCGTATGTTGTCCGGACCGTGACACCTAGGCCGGTACGTAATGCAGCCCACACACCCTGAAGACTGGGCGTGGTAAGCGCCGCGCGCCAGGGTTGTCCAGCGGCTTCCAGTGCCTCGATCGCCGCCTGCCGAAAAAGGCAGGGATGATCGAACATGACAAGCGGCATTGCATTGTCGGCTTCGTCCGAAGGGGCTTTCCATGGTGCTAGCCAGACCATATTTAGGCGCGCAATCAGCGTGTCGTCCTTGCCCGAGCCTGCCAAGGCGAACAAGATCGCAATGTCCAACCCCCCATCCGACACATCTGTTTCCAGTGAATAGTTGCGTCCGGCCCGCGCTTCGATATGGACCCCCGGCCATTTGGAAGAGAACCGTTCCAATACCATCGGCAGGATGTCTTCTGCGAAGTCCTGCGGAAGCCCAAGCCGGACTGTCGCGCCAACAGCAGTCGCGTTGACTGAGGCGGCGGCTTCGTCATTCAACGCAAGGATGCGCCGTGCATAAGCCAGAAGCCGGTCGCCAGCTTCCGTCGTGGCAAGTCCACGACCAGCCTTTCGGAACAGCTGCTGCCCTGCCTGTAGCTCCAACTTTTTTAATTGCATGCTTACTGCAGACTGTGACCTGCCGAGGCGATTGGCGGCCCGCGCAAAGCTGCCCAACTCGACGCCGGCAACCATCGTGCGCAGCGCATCCATGTCGAAGGTCGGACGCATAGTTTCGATATCCTGCAGGGTTTCTTCAAAACTATTCGATAGTCGAAATTAATTGTGCTGGCTAGTATCATCCGTAACGAGATGCCGCGCGGAGGGCCAAATAGATGACGAGTCGTTATTCCTACACACCACCATTTGCGCCTCGAGGTAGAGCGGGCGTAGCGCCGACGCCACCTTGGCACTATGCGGCCGACTTCCTCACCATCGCGTTTGAAGCCTCGCAGGAGGCAGTCGCCGCGGTTCTGCCCAAAGGTCTGGATGCCGATGCCGAAGACGGTCGAGTGCTCTGCACGGCCTCTTTCGCAGCGTGGCAAGCCTGTACAGATGAGGGCGACGAGTTTCTTGATCCGAGCCGGTCGCAATATAGCGAATGCCTGATTTTTGTGGGGGCTCGTCTGGGTGACGAGGCTGTTTTTCACTGCCCCTACATTTACGTTGATTCCGATCTGTCCATGGTGCGCGGCTGGCTGCTCGGCTATCCAAAGAAGTTCGGGAATGTGCACACCACGCGTGCCTTCAATCTCCAGTCCCCAGCAGCTCCAGCTCTCGGACCGGAGGGCAGGTTCGGCGGAACGCTTGCCCTTCACAGCCGACGTCTTGCTGAGGGGACCGTGTCCATCGAACATGAAGCGGAGCCCGATGCGCCCATCTTTGGCAGCAGGCCGATCATTGGTCGCCGCCATTTTGCATCGCTGTACGAGGGTGAACAAGGGGCTCCGGCAATCGACGAGTTGACCCGACTGCGCGGCGAGAATTTCCAGATATCGCAGATCTGGGAAGGTGCCGCGACTCTAGATTTCAATGAATCTCCGACCGAGGATTTGGACCTTCTTGGGCCGGTCAAGGTTCTGCGCGGCTATCGCTACAGTGTGGCGATGTCCAACAGGTACAATATCAGGGTCGAGAATTTGAGGGCATCGGCATGAGCAGTGATTTGATCGCGCGGTTGCAAGGGCTGAGTACCCCCCATCTGGCGGATGCCTGTCTGAGGACCGGCGTTGACGTGAGGTGTGCGCCAAGCGGCCTGCGCCCCATTGACGTCAGGATGCGCTGTGCCGGTCGCGTCCGTCCTGCCCGACACTTGGGCAGCGTGGATGTCTTTCTTGAGGCGATGGAGATGGCCGCGCAGGGGGATGTCCTTGTGGTCGATAACGGGGGGCGCGAGGATGAAGCCTGCGTTGGTGATCTGGTCACATTGGAGGCCAGCAATGCAGGCTTAGCGGGTATTCTGATCTGGGGCTTACATCGTGACACCGATGAACTCCTTGAGATCGGGATGCCGCTGTTCTCGATGGGGACCATGCCAACAGGTCCGCAGAGGCTTGATCCGCGTTCACCCGATATCCTTGATTGGGCTCGGGTCGGGAATTGGGTGGTCAGCGCGGGCGATCTGGTCGTTGCCGATGCGGATGGAGCGATCTTCCTTCCCGAAGACCGATTGTCCGGGATCGTCGATGCCGCAGAAGCAATCCGGACAACCGAGCGGCGTCAGGCCAGCGCGATGCGCGCGGGGCAGAGTTTTCGAGAGCAGGCTGCTTTTGGCCAATATCTGGAAAAGCGGGCACTTGATCCCAGCCATGGCTTTAGGGATCACCTCCGCCAGATCGGTGGCGCAATAGAAGAGTGATGTGGCAAATGCCCATCCCGGGGGACATCCCCGGGGTGGCATCTTTTGACACGTGGTCGCTGCCGGCTAACGCGTGGGCTCGAGGCATCTGGCGGTCGCGGCAAGCGTGGGCTCGAAATCGAGGCCTTCGACATCAACACCGGCAAGGCGCGCCCGACAGCCACGTTGTCAGGCGGCGAGACCTTTATCGCGGCACTGGCCCTCGCGCTTGGGCTCGCTGATGTGGTCGAGAGCCTTTCGGGCAAGATCCGGATGGACACAATCTTTATCGACGAAGGCTTCGGGAGCCTCGACACCGAGAATGGGGCGGGCACGCTGGATCAGGTGATCCAAGTTCTTGCTGCGCTGACAGAGGGCAGCCGGGCTGTGGGCCTGATCTCGCATGTGGGGCTGGTGCAGGAGGCCATTCCACAAGGCTTTTATGTGCGCTCGACCCCAAGCGGCAGCCGGGTCGAGGAAAGAACGGGTATGGGATGACGGGCCGCTGGTATTACCGGAAGGCACTCACCCGCCGACTGTCGTCAGGGCGCACGGTATCCGTCCGCGGCGGTTGGGCAGTTCGGGGCGATCGCGAAAGCAAGAGGGGCGCATCGTTCAGGCGGACTTGTCCAATATGTGGGGCGCTGATCGTAAGTGTGGGCATGCCCAGAGGAGGGGGGGGCATTTTGAGAGCGGCAAAGGCCTGACACGAATTAAGCACCCTTGTCTGCATCTTGGCGAGGGTCTGAGCAGGCGGCGCGACGAGGACACACCGGATCTTTTCGAAAGGCTGCCATAGCTCGTTGCCGGTTCACACAGAGCGATTCTGACCAAGACACCTAGGTCGATATTCAAACCACCCTTTGGCGACATCGATGAACGTAAGCATTGGCGGTAAGCGCTCCTCCCTCAATGAACCGAGAAGGTCCCTGTTGCTGGATCTGATCACAACGGTCTAGTCCTTGATCCGCCACATCCTGAATCGTCCTTGTTGCGTCACTTCTCGGATCAAGCCTCTCTCTTCCATCCAGGCGAGGTTCCTTTGAACCGCCGCGCGACTTGCGCCTGTTAATGCCTCCGCCATCGGGGCTGACACCAAAGGCCACTCTGTCAACGCCGAACGAAGCGCCGCCGGAGTTCGCCCCGAAAGCTGAGACATGACTCCTTCCGCCCGAGCACTCCATGTCTCGGCATCGTCTAGATGCCGCATCGCCGTTAGAATTGCGCTGTTCATCCCATCCAACCAGCGGACCAAACGTTCGGGTGGTAAGCCCGAGACACGCAGCCCCCCTGCCCCGCCCAAAGCCAGCGGCGCGAAGACGGCGCCGCTTCCGTCGCAGGCCGCGATCCTGGACGCGGTGACGGCGGCTTCCATCTGGTCGCCGTGCTGTCCGAGGCCCGCCAGGCTCCAGAGATGAAAGCCCATGCAAGCCCGCGTGATTGGGTGGAGCTCGGCTGCTGCGGCCATTACGTCCAGCCATCCGCCCGCGCGATCTTCGAAACGCTCAGCGCTGCCTTCAATGATCTCGGGATCGCGGCGATCCAGGAAGGCGGCCAAGTCAGCCTTCGGTCCGGGACCGCCTGTCAGACGCCGAACAGCCCATCCAACTCTTGCCAGGGCATTTGGGTCATCCTGTGCACCTGACAGCCGCATCGATACCCAAAGGGCCAGACGATCAGCACTGACCCGATCCCCTGCGAACCAGCTGAGGTCTGCCGCCTCGATCAGTGCGAGGCGGTGCCGCCAGCCTTCAGGACCGCGCAGCAGGCGGTCATCCAGAGCACCCAGGCGTCCAGCGACCCGTGCCAGTCGCGCAGCGTGAACGCTTTCTGCCTTTGCCCAGTCTTCGATGACATCAGTGTCGGGCGGTTCTGCCCGTGGCCCGGGAGGCAAATCATCCGGTTCTTCATCGAGGGGCCCAGGCAGAAACCAGAGATCCTCTTCGCGAGCCTCTTCATCCTCCTCGATGGTGACGAGGGGGGCATCGAAATCATCAGTTAACGCGGATGCTTGGGCCTTCATATGTGCAAAATACTCTTCTTTTGCACATTGCCCAAGTGATTTTGCGGCGGTTACCCTTGCTCTTTATATAGTATGCGCGCGCGACTGCTGATGGAACCTCTCAGATCGCCCTCAGCGCAAGGAAACCAAGGGTTTTGGGACGAGCACGACGAGAGAGCACCTACTTGCACTCGTTTACAAACGGTCGTTTATTGGTGATACATAAAATTGCAAACGGCCCGTTTTCATGTCCCTGATAGGCTATGCCCGCGTTTCCACAGAGGATCAGACCCCCCTGCCCCAGTCTGAGGCCCTGCAAACTGCGGGTTGCGTCGAGATCTTTGAAGAGCACGCCTCGGGCGGCAATCGTGCGCGCCCGGTGCTGGCACGCGTGCTCGAACGTGTCCAGAGCGGCGACACGCTGGTCGTTGTGCGGATCGACCGGCTTGCGCGGTCTCTGTCGCACTTGTTGGAGGTGATCGAACGTCTCGAGGCCAAGGGGGCTTTCTTCCGCTCGCTTCAAGACCCGATCGACACATCCTCACCACAGGGCAAGTTTACGCTGCAGGTTCTGGGTGCCGCGGCCGAGTTCGAACGCGCTCTGATCCGCGAACGCACCAAGGCCGGGCTTGCTTCTGCGCGGGCCAAAGGGCGCGTAGGCGGCAATCCTGGACTTCGCGTCAAAGACCCCGCCGCGCTGCGCAAGGTGCGGCTGGCGCGACAGGACGGTTACATGGAGCGCCTGAACGAAACTGCGCAGGATTGGGTGCCCCATGTGCGCCGTTTGCGCCCCGATATGGCTTGGGAAGACGTGCTGCGGATCATCAACGGCCCCCTGCCCCCAGATCGCCATTGGACACAAAGCCGACTGCTCCGTGCCGTGAAGGCCTATGTCAGAGACGGTTTCCTTCCTGCCGAGGTGCTTGGCCGCGCCGGACGCCGCGAAACCGATGACCGCCTGCCGGCCATCGTGGCGGCCATCAAAGGGTTGGACCCAGATATCACGCTACAAGCGATCTGCGACCGGTTGGAATCCATGCGTGAGCGCACCCCTCGAGGCCGCACCGGCTGGCAACCGTCCTCCGTCAGGATGCTGTTGGAACGGGCGGAGCGACTTGGATTGCTGGTCAGCTAAGTTGATTGACGATGCTCAGCCGGCTTTCGATGAGCAACGTGTTGTGAAAGTTCTCGCTCCACAGCGTCGTGCACCCGGCGATCAGCGCGGCAGACATGAACATCGTGTCATAGACCGATTACTCATACTTCTCTGCCAGCTCGCGACCGGCTTGATGGGTTTGAACCGTTATGTCCACGAAAGGCCATAAGGACTTCATACCATCAAGAAGCGCACCGGTAGCTTCCTAGCTGAGCCGAGTTTTCCGCCGGCAATTGACCATCGCCTCGTTGAGGACCTGGGCGCTTGCCCGAGGCCCCTGCCCTAGAATTTCCACTGTTCTCTCAGCATTCGGATCATCGTCAATTGGGTAGAGCACAACAGTTGTGTCTGCGAATTCAGCGCTCATGGGTGGCGTCGCGGCATAGACGCGCGTCCTTGGGCAGTTTCCCGCGAAATCGCCTTAACCCTTGCAGGACTTCATCGGCGCCAGGTTGGCGCCTGACCAGAATGGTTCTGTCTCTCTTTACCAGGTCGATCTGGTCGCCTTTCTTTAGGCCCAGTTCCCATACAAGATTCGCGGGTAGCCGGACGGCAAGGGAACTTCCCCGTTTGGCAACTCGCATGATGTCCTTTCTGGCATGGATAAACATCCGTGTATGCCTAAAACTATCAGTAGGTAAGCTTTGCTTCGTTTAAGGCATTGTCCTGTCTACGCCGTGCTTTGTGCCGGATTCTGCTTCCGCGAAGCGAGCTATCGCGATGCCCCCTACCCTGCCGAGGATCATTGACGGCTCAGATGACAGTGCTTTGACCATAGGTTCCAAGGCAGCGCCGCTATCTGATCGTCTGGCCTCAGGACTTGAGTATCAATACAACTATGAATTTGATCCGATTGGGCCATGGATGTGCCGTAGGTCTGTAGGCGCGTTGTCTGATCCGATCTGGGTTCACGATATCTCTCGCTAGCCGGATTTTCGATCGAGACACCTATGTGAAACCGGGCCTCAGCGATATCTAGTCGGCGCAAGTTGCACTCGTGAACCGCAGGTTTGTGAGTGCTGTTAACAGCTGTTAACTCGGGAAGGTGCGTGGCTTCTCTAGTAGCGCTTTGGTTCAACAGCACAATTTGTGGATATAATCCTTGACTTAACAGGGTGAATCACGGCCATTAGAGTCAAGTTGCGCAAATAAGCGCGTTCGAGCAGAGAAATTGCAACTATGTTTCAGACGGCACCCATCGAAGCGGCGTCCCAATCCGAGCTTACAAGCCAGATGGCCGCGCGTCTACACACGGCGCTCTCGACGCATCTTCAACAGGCCTACGCGCCCGATCAGCGTAAGAATTTGAGACTATTCAGCGCAACAGAGACTGCTGACCTACTCGGCGTAACCGGACAATTCTTGCGCAAGTGCCATAGCGATGGGTCGTTGCCGGAGCCGGAAGTCATCAAGAACGGACGGCGCTTTTATTCCGGGGTAGAAATCCTGCAAGCGCGCCATTTTCTGGAGGCAAGCTCTCGAAAGCCGGGCAAGTATCTTCCTGGGCGTCGCGAGGGTGACAAGCTTCAGGTCATTCAGCTGATGAACTTCAAAGGTGGATCTGCGAAGTCTACCTCCGCGATCCATCTGTGTCACTACCTTGCTTTGAGTGGCTACCGGGTGTTGGCGATTGACTTGGACCCACAAGGGAGCCTCACAGGCTTTTGCGGAATTCAAACTGAACTGGAGTTTGAGGGAGCGTCGATTTACGACGCACTGCGATATGATGATCCGGTGCCGATGTCTGAAGCTATCGTGGAAACCTATTTCCCTGGCTTGCATTTGGCGCCTGCCCGCCTTGTGCTGAGCGAGTTTGAGACTGAAACAGCGGTCAACGCTGGGCGCGGCGTCGCATTTTTTGAGAAGCTCAGTCTAGCGATCCAGTCCGTTGAGAGCGACTACGATGTTGTGGTGATCGACAGTCCGCCAGCTCTGGGGTTTTTGACTTTGACCGGCCTTTATGCTGCGACCTCCGTCATCGTGCCGATGACGCCAAGCATGCTCGATCTCGCCTCTACACAGCAGTTTGTCGAGATGACATCCGCATATCTCGGGGTGATCGAGGACACGGGCGTCAAACTCGATCATGATTTTTTCTCGTTTCTCATTACTAGGGACGATCCGAGCGACATCCCCAGTCAGCAGATTGTGAGCTTGATGCGTGCCTTGTTCCAAGATCGTGTCGTTGGGGCGACGGGACTGCGCAGTACGGCAATTGGCGATGCGTCGATGCTCAAGATGTCGATCTACGAGGTTGCACGATCCGAGATGACGCGGTCAACCTATGATCGGGCAAAGAACAGCATGGATGCAGTAGGTGCGGAAATCGCAGGGATGCTTCAACAGGCATGGGGACGTTAGTCATGGCAATGGGGAAGAATAAAACCGGTATCATGGCGGCGATCACGGCGGCAAGCGAAGCATCGAAGGAGGGTGCGTCCGACCGGGCTCATCGGACCTTGCCGAAGGGGACTATCGGTTCGGTTCGTGCAGGCCTCGGGGGCATTCAGGAAATCGACACCAACTTGATCCTCGCCTGGGGCCCGAAGGATCGGATGGATATCGAGTTAACAGCTGTTAACAGAGATGCGCCAAATGAATCCATTCAGGACCTAGCCACCAGTATCGCTGAGTCGGGACAGCAAGTTCCAGTGCTTCTGCGTCCCTCAAAGGATCGTGACGGTCATTTTGAAGTCATCTATGGCCAGCGACGCATACTTGCGTGCCGCCATCTAGGCATGCCGGTGCGGGCTCTGATCCGCACACTCGATGATACCGATGCTCTCATGGCGAAGGGGCTTGAGAATGCCGGCCGTGCGGAGCTAAGCTACTATGAACGTGTTCGGTTCGCACAGGCGATCCTCGAGCAGGGATACGCCCGAGCGGAAGCATGCCAAGCTTTGGCGATCAGTAAGAACACTCTTTCACAGCTTGAACGCATCAATCGGCTTGTGCCCGTGGCGGTTGGTGAAGCCATCGGCGCGGCCCCGGGCGCAGGGCGTCCCAAATGGATGACCCTCGCTACAGCGTTCGAGAAGGACCAACTTTCGGAGGCGCGTGTATTGGAAGTGCTTGGTCAATCTGGTGCCCTTGATTCCGACGGGCGGCTGGACCTCGTCCTCAAAGAAATTGGCAAACGAGGCAAGCAGGAGCGATCTGTCGAAGAGCGCTCGCCTGTTCCCGGTGTGCAGATCAAGAGTGGAAAATCGGGGCTCTCAGTGACCGTAAAGCGGGTAGGGGAGAACACACGATTCGCGAATTGGCTGGATCAGAACCTGGACCAGCTCATTCAAGATTCCTTCGATCGGTTCCAATCAGAGAGCAACGAAGGATAGCGGCGGTTAACAGTTGTTAACCGTCAAGACGGAGGCACTGAGCAGAAAGGAGGACGGCACAAAAGAAAAACCCTCGAAACCGAAGTCCCGAGGGCTGCTGCGCACAAGGCGCGATTTGTTTTGACACTACAATCCTAGCAGCCCGCGAATCGCTAAACAACGAAAAACGTCTTTGGGCGAACAGGTTTTCTGTGCCTAGCTAGAAAATGACAAAATTCAATGATGCTCCGCATGGAGCGACTGGGACAGTCATGCCTCAGAACTGTGGGGGTATGTCCAATATTAACCAACCCTCGGGGTGGCGCAAAGCGACGGCCGGACTCGCGGTCGCTGAACAACACGCACAAGCTGGTGAAAAATCAACCGTGCCCAAGTCACAGGCCTTTGTCGCCGTGAAACGCGTTGGCGCACATATTGGCCTTAAGGCTGGCGACGTGCTGCTTCTCGACACGCTTGGGGCCTTCACACAGGCCCAGGACTGGGAGGAGGGACAGCGTCCGATCGTCTGGGCGTCCAACGCCTATCTGATGGAGCAGACAGGTTTCTCGCTCTCGGCGCTCAAGCGCCATGCGCGCCGCCTGGCTGAGATCGGCGTGATTGCCTTCAAGGACAGCCCCAATGGCAAGAGGTGGGGCCACAGAGACGCTGACGGTCGTATCATCGAGGCCTACGGCTTTGATTTGTCGCCACTGTCGGCCCGCGCCGAAGAGTTTGAGCAGCTACATGCTGAACTGCAGGCCGAGCGTGAACTCTGCCAGCGCCTGAAACGCCAAATCACAGTTGCGCGTCGAATGATCCGAGCGAGGATCGAAGCGGCCCTCAGCAGCGCTCTGGGAGGCCCGTGGACACAGCTCTCAAGCCTCTTTGAGGATCTCTTGGACCGCCTGCCACGCCGGAACACGGCCTCTGAGACACTTGCGCGGCTTCTAGAATGGTTCAGGGAACTCCAGGAGCGCGTTGAAGCAGCCTATCTTAAGGCGGTGCGTGCGGATGAGGTTGTGGAAAACACACCTGAAACCACGGAAGAAGCCAGTGAAAAGACTCAAGAATTGAACCCCAGGGAGGTCAATTCTGAACCTCATATACTAATTACAACCCAACTTAATCCTGTAACCTGTAATCGCTCAGAAACTGAGCAAACGGCGGCCGTGGTGCCAAATGCGCCACCGGAAGAGAAGGTGGATAGGGAGCTCGAAGATTGGGTGGCTGAAACACGTAAAAAACGTGGTGCGGCGCTTGATTTGCCGACCGTGATGCAGGCTTGTCCTGAATTTGCGTCCTGGGCACGTAATATGGGCGGGTATTTGAAGGATTGGGGCGATCTTCATCGCGTTGTCGGGCAGCTCAGGCCGATGATCGGCGTCTCAGAGCACGCTTGGAACCTCGCTCAGGACCGTCTCGGGCCCCAAGTCGCGACAGCAGCGTTGGTTCTGACCTTCGACAAACACTGCGCCGGCGAAGTGGCGTCTCCCGGCGGTTATCTGCGCGGCATGGTCGAGAAGGCCGGGGCAGGGGAGCTGCATCTTGAGCGCAGTTTCTATGGCCGGTTGAGCGGACAGGCAGCGTGAAGCAATGCGCAATCAATTGTCCAGCGGTCCAAGTTCCAGGCGGGGCATGCGGAGATTGCCGTCTGTATTCTCCGCAGTTATTGCGGTGGATATTGTTGTCTTGCGGAGAAAAAGCGGTATAATCTCCGCAAAGAGTGCGTAATATATGACCTACATCCACGAACTCCCTGTTTGGCCGCAGTTTACCTGGGATAAGGCCGAGCTGTCTTCACAACTTGCCGCGGTCCGTCACCGTCAAGGCAAGCTTTTGGGGCGCATGGAGGGTCTTGGCTTTGATCTTCGCAACGAGGCAATGCTGCGCACTCTTACCAGTGATGTCGTGAAAAGCAGCGAAATCGAGGGGGAGACGCTCGACAAGGATCAGGTGCGCTCGTCCATCGCGAAGCGGCTCGGGCTCGAAATTGGCGGACTGATCCCGTCTGATCGCCATGTTGATGGTGTCGTCGAGATGATGTTGGACGCGACCCAAGCGTATGACCAGCCACTGGACGCTGAGCGCCTGTTCGGCTGGCATGCGGCCCTTTTTCCGACTGGGCGAAGCGGGATAACCCGGATCACGGTGGGCAATTGGCGGGGCGGCCCCATGGAAGTTGTGTCAGGTTCCTATGGCCGTGAACGTGTGCACTTTGAGGCGCCAGAAGCCGTGCGGCTCGACGCTGAGATGACGCGGTTTCTGTCATGGTTCAACCAGGCACCCGACACGGATCCTGTCATTCATGCGGCTATCGCGCATCTGTGGTTCGTTACGATCCATCCTTTCGACGATGGCAATGGGCGCATTGCGCGCGCGATCGCCGATATGGCGTTGGCGCGATCCGAACGCAGTTCACAGCGGTTCTACAGCATGTCGACCCAAATCCGGCAGGAGCGGAGCGCTTACTACGACATGCTCGAGACGACCCAGAAAGGGGGACTCGATATCACTGCTTGGCTCGTTTGGTTCCTGGATTGCCTGGATCGTGCATTCGATGGTGCAGAGATTATCCTAGAGACCGTGTTCCAGAAGGCGCGGTTCTGGGAGCAATACGGAGCGGCCAACATAAACGACCGCCAACGGGACATACTCAATCGCCTGCTTGATGGGTTCGAAGGAATGCTCACGACGTCGAAATATGCGAAGATTGAGAAGTGCTCACAAGACACGGCATATCGCGACATCCTCGATCTGATCGACTTGGGCGCCCTTGAGAAAGATGAGGCTGGCGGACGTAGCACCAGTTATTCCCTGTTAGTAACATAGAGAGGCTTGTCACAGGCGCGGTATGCGAAAAGTTCACCCCGTGAAAATGTCAGCCAATCACCTCACATTCGTGACAGCCGTTCTTCGTCATCCACGACGTCAAGTGAACCGCTCTTGCCATCCCAAGCCCACAGGACGATGTTGAAGTCCGATGACGACGCACCCTTCGCAAAACTCTTGATCAAGAGCCCCGCAAACCGATCTGCTATGAGGGCGCGTGCTAACTCCTGTGTCGGCACCAATTGGCCATCGAGCATCTTCATGCGCCATGCAGGGTCGGCAAGCATCGCCTCGGTCGCGCCATACCGGTCAAGTCCGTCCTGATCGCGGGTATCGAAAATAGGCCCAAAGTCGGCCTTGTAGGACACCAGGATCGTGGGTTGCAGGTGGCCTGCCTGGTTGGCTTCTCGGAGAGCAGTCGTTGGATCCAGCGAGGTGTAGAGGGCAGGGGTGCCCTTTGCGTTAAAGCGCCCTCCATAGAGTTCAGCGCCTCGTCCGGACAGAGGCGCGCGGGCATAGACCGGGTTCAGGGCGCGATAGAGTGGCCCTGTGTAGCGCCCATCTTTCAGAGGCATCTCAGCGTCCCGCCATTGAACGAAAAAGTATGTGGCACCGATGTCCCGAGAACACGAAGTGTGACAGGGTATTGGTGTCTCATGTCTGGGCGGGGCGCGCTTTAGGCAAAGACGCCCGCATCGACCGCATCGATGTATTCCAGAACTTGCTGAGCTTTGCCTTCCTGCACTAGCTGCATGGCTGTCCGGCCATCAAAGCCGGGCAGGGGCTCTGACCGGTACCATGCATAGGCCATCAGTTCCGAGCCGAAGCGGGGTTCGACCTTGTTCAGTACCTCCACCAGTTCGCGCAAGCGGCGCTGTGTCTTGTCAGAGCCGATGCGGGCTCGCCTCTGTAACGCGTCCTTGCCCAAACCCACGGTCAATGCGATTTCCTCAGCCGAAGTGCGCAAGGCTGCGGCGATCTTGCGAGGTTCGAATTGCCCAGCTTCAGCAAAGTTCGTGATATGCATGATCTATGCTCCTACGGTGATACTGACGGTATATAGCGGCAATATTGCCGAAATTCAAGGTGTCAGGGGTGCTGCGCCTTCGTTTCCCAAGCTAATCCGTAACGCTGCAATGCGCTGAACGCCGGAAATCCTGATTTTTGGGCCTGAAAAGTCGCAGTAGGCGCGTTTTTTGCCGATCGAGAACGTCAGATAAGTTATTGATAATAAGCCAAAGACTACTGCGGTCGGGCTGGGGTTGCCGATATACCTTGCCGATCTTGGACCCCAACCGGCACTGACTGCATGAAGTCCTTGGGAACCGCGGTGGTGTCGGACCCTTGTCAGTTTCCACGGTCCAGTTGGCGGTTGGAAAGTGAAAGTGTCCTTCGGGTTTTGTGACTGACGGATGAGGGCCTTTGGGGTCCCTCAGATGGGTCCGGGCCGGGTTCCGGTCTGTTTTTCCGGATGAAGGGCATTCCCATGCAAACAGGTGTCTTGCGCGTGTTGCGCGCGACCGCTGCCTCTTGGTGGCGGCATAGAGAGCTGCGCCGAGCCGGTCAGACAGGGCTGGCACGGAAGCTCGAGCGGAAAGCCGTTCTCCGCGATCTCGGCTATCTCAGGCAGGCGGCGTCATTGCCAAACGCGCATGTGATCTGCGGGGAGGGTGGGACATTCATCCATCTCGGTTGGACCACCGTGTCGAGTTTCGCGCCGACCGAACGATTTCCCTTGGCCGCTCTTGCGGTCGCACTCGGGGCGCCCTTCATCGATATCCGACCCGTCACCGATGTTATTGCCTTCGCGAACCTGCCGCGGGTGGTGCGAGGCGGATCGGTCGACCCTGACCCTTCGGGTGACGGCACCTCCGTCTCGCTGACCACCTACATCGACTTAGTCGAAGAGCTTGGTGCCAGGATCGTCAACGATCCACGCCCCAGTCGGCCAGCCTGATCACCATTCCCTCTCACTAACACTCAAAAGGAGGCCAGCCATGGCCCGTTCCCGCACGCCCAAATTCGATGCCTCCGAGGTCATCACGAACGAAATCATCCGCATCATCGAGCGCGGCGTCCTGCCGTGGCGCAAACCCTGGAGCGCAGGCGGCAGCTCACGCCCCCTGCGCGTGGGCGGTGAGCCCTACCAGGGGGTGAACAACTTCCTGCTGACCATGCGCACCGTGATGGCGGGCCACAACTCTCCCTTCTGGATGACGCTGCCGCAGGCCAATGCCTTGGACGCAAAGGTTCGCAAGGGCGAGAAGTCCTCTGTCGTAGTCTACTACGGTCAAAGCCGGAAAGACGCCGGCGGCGAGGATGACCACGGGGAGAGGGATGATCACTCCGAGGAGGCCCGCATCTTCCGCTTCCAGAAATCCTACCGCGTGTTCAATGCCTGCCAGATCGAGGGATTGCCCGAGAGCTTCTACCCTGACCCGGAGCCCGTGCCCGAGCATCCGCCGTCCGAGCCCATCCCGCACATGCAGGCGTTTTTCGATGCCATCGACATCACGACCGTCTTCACTGGCACGGAAGCGTACTATTTGCCGCCCGTGGACAAGGTCTACATGCCGTCGATCACTCGGTTCCACGATCCGCGCAATTTCTACGGGGTTTGGGCGCATGAGCTGGCCCATGCCACGAAAGCCCCCCATCGACTGAACCGTGATTTCGGGCTCTCGAAGTTTGGCAACACCTCCTACGCGCGCGAGGAGATCGTCGCGGAACTTACCTCGGTGTTTCTGGGTCAGACGCTCGGCTTCACGGCGCATACGCTCGAGATGAATGCCGCCTATCTCCACAACTGGTTGCGCGTTCTTCGGTCGGACAAGGGTGCGATCTTCAAGCACGCCGCGGACGCACAGCGCGCCTGCGACTATCTGATCGCCAGATCGGAGACGGGCAGGGCAGGGCGCAGTGCCGAGGCTGCTTGATGGAACTGCGGCAGCGATACAGAAAAAGCCAGCTGTCAGCCAGAAAGGGAGCGGACCTATCGCTTTCGATCCAATTTTACCTTCACCGCGCTGCGGACGAGCTTGCCGAAGGCGCGATCCTTTTCGCGACGCTCGGCGAGGCTGGCGGAGTTGAAGGTGTCCTCGGCCTGGAGCTTACGCCAGCGGTTGAATCGAGCTGGATCGAGACTGCCGTCGTCGATCGCGGCCAGGACGGCGCAGCCCGGCTCGGTCTCATGCTGGCAGTCGGTGAACCGGCAGCTTGCAGCCAGCGCCTCGATATCCTCGAACACGTCAGCGATGCCAGTCGCGGCATCGGTCAACTGCAATTCGCGCATGCCCGGCGTGTCGAGTACGAGGCAGCCGCCGGGCGTGGCGTGCAGTTCGCGCCGGGTCGTGGTGTGCCGGCCCCTGGCGTCGTCCTCGCGGATGCCTTGCGTGGCTATGGCCTGCGCGCCGAGAAGCGCGTTGGTGAGGGTGGACTTGCCGACGCCGGAGGAGCCTAGGAAGGCGACCGTCCGTCCCGGTTTGCACCAGTCCGCCAGCACCTCCGCCGGTTCTTCGCCGCGGGCGTCCAGCGCCACCACCGGCACCCGGTCCGAGACCTTCCGTGCCGCGTCGACATAGGGCTCGGTGTCGTCAGCGAGATCCGCCTTGGTCAGGACGATCACCGGCTCGATGCCAGCCTCGAAGGCGAGCGCGACGTAGCGCTCCAGCCGCGCCACGTTGAAATCCGCGTTGCAGGAGGTGACGACGAAGACAGTGTCGATATTGGCCGCGATCAGCTGCACCGCGCGGCCCGTGCCCGGCGCACGGCGCTTGATCAGGCTCTTCCGCTCCAGCACCCGGCTCGACCGGGGCCGCGCGCGGTCGTAGAGCAGCCAGTCGCCCACCGTGGCGTCCAGTCCCGGAGGGATCGTCTCGTCGATGCCGTCGCCTGCCACCTGCAACCCGCTGCGATGCACGGCGACGACGCGCACCGGGGGCGTCGCGGTCAGCGCATCGGCATCGATCTGCCTCGCGAACGCCGGGCCCCAGCCGAGAAGTTCCAGCGCCGTGGGCTCTCGCCGTTGCGGTGTGCCACCGGGCAAGAAGTCGGAGTAGTCGCGGACCATGGGCCTACCAGAGCGCGGGGTCGTCGAACGCGGCGACGCAGCGCGCTGGCCCGGCGAGCGGCGTCAGCGGAGCCTCGGTCAGGGATTGCGCGATCCAGCCCTGCGGCTGGTTGAGCGGCTGGGGCGCCGGCAGGTCGGTCTCCGAGACGGACTTGAACCCCACGCGGCCGTAGAAGGCGGGATCGCCATAGGTCACGGCGATGTCCACGCCTTCCCGCCGGAGCGCGTCGAGACCGTGGGCGATCAGACGCTGCCCGATCCCTTGGCCTTGATGCTCGGTGGCGACCGCCACGGGCGCCATCATGAAGACCGTGCGCGGATCGCCGGCGTAGGTGAGGCGCGTGAAGAAGATGCCGCCAAGAAGCGTGCCGTCCTCCCAGGCGGTGACGACGCGCAGATCCCCGGCGGGCGTCTCCGCGATCAGCCGGCGTACGAGGGCGCCGATCAGCGCGCCTTCCTCCGCGCCTTCGGAGGCGGTGAAGGTCGACGCAAAGAGGTCCGCAATCGCCTCCGCATGGGTGGTGTAATCCGTTGAATAGTCCATCTCTCGATCCTTTCTGGTGCCAGGCGGGGTCAGACCCGCTCCAGCACGAACATCTCGTAGCCGAACTGGCCGCGTCCGGCCTTGAACACGGCGATCTCGCGGCGCAGGTCGTCGAGGACACGGCTCCCCGCGAGAGCCGGCTCCAGGGCCTCAAGCCGCGCGGCGAGCGGGCGGTAGTAGGTGTCCATCGCCTCGCGCCCCATGTCGAAATGTCCGAGGACGCGGTAGCCCGCGCGCCTGGCCTGCGCGACGCGGGTCGTGGGCGTTGCCATCGTGGGGTATTCCGCAGCCCAGAAGGCGCGGACCTCGTCGTCTGGTTTGTCGATTCGCCAGACCATGTCGGAGAACACGAGGACGCCGCCGGGGCGCAGGAGCGCCCGCCAGTCCGTGAGCGCCTTTTCAACGCTAAGGATATAGGCGCTGCCCTCGGACCAGATCACATCCCAGGGACGCTCGGGGGCTAGAATCGCGGCCATATCGACGTTCTGCACCTCTATCCGGTCATTGAGGCCGCGCGCCGCGATTCGCGCTGCAGTCGCCTCAGTCAGCGTCATCGTCGCCATGCCGGGACCACAGCCGATCTCGAGGATCGTCTCGGGCGCAAAGGGCACCAGCGAAAGCGCCCGGCGTGTCGCCTCGGCCGTTCCCGGGCCCCACCAGTCGAGGTCGGCAAACACTTGCATGAACCCGGCCATGTAGGCGTCGTGCGCGTTCATATCCTTGGAGACCAGCGCGACCAGCCCCGCCTCCGCGCTGGAAAATCCTTGTGACATGAGCCAAGCGCGGTGCAGATCGGGCGCGACGCGCTCGACCTCTTCGTGCCAGTCCTTGAGGCTCGACTGTCCGAGCAAAGCCGCCAGAAGGTCCCGCGACTTGCCCTTCTCTGCGATCTCCGCGTCCAGCACGGCCAGGCGCTGGCCCAGCATCTCGCGGTCGAGCTTGCCATCGAGGCAGGCCTGACATTCTTGCAAGCTCAACCCGCCCGCCTGGAGTTGCTGCATCAGGCGTAGGCGCTGCCGGTCAGCGTCGGAATAGACGCGATAGCCGTTCGCTAGGCGCTTGCCCTTCAGCAGCCCGAGCTTCTCGTAGTAGAGCAGCGTCGCGCGCGAGAGCCCTACGCTCTCCGCCAATTCCGATATCTGATACATCTGCTGCCTTGTCAGATTGCGTTGATTTCCAGCTTAAATGCTGTCCTAAGGTGTGAAGCCGTAGACAGGTCAAGCATTGATCGGACTGGTTGTCTGCTTTTTTGAATAGCCACAGCCGAATTTCCTGAAACCAAGGGCAGGCGGAAAAGAAAAAGCGGGCTTTGGGAAGGGTGTTTCAACTTCTCAAAGGAGAGCCCTATGACCATCACCGCACAACCCCAGACAGACTGCCCGGATCCGAGTGTGATCGCGGCGCAGAACGACGCATTTCGCAAGCTCGCGTGCCTTGGAGTGGCGCCCGCGCAGCCGATCCCGGGCCGCATGCACGTCACCCGCTCGCTTATGGAGGCCGGCGATGGCTTCATGGCCGAGGCGGTGAAGGCGACCGGTGAGTTTGCCACATTCGAGCCTGAGAATGATCCCGAGGGATGGCACGATTTCGGGGCGGTCGAGATCCGGGGAGAGACCGTGTTCTGGAAGATCGATCTCTATGAAGCAGACTCGGACTTCCGCTATGGGGCTGAGACCCCGGACAATCCTGCCACCACCATGCGCGTGCTGACCATCATGCTGGCGCGCGACTGGTAGGGCAGGGGACTCCTCACCCTGACATCTGAGACTATGAAGGCCCGCTGACCCCTCAAAGGGAAAGTGGGCCTTTTGTCGTGGTGATCCCCTCCTTTGGGGATTGACCGCGCATCTGAATGCGTGGGCCGCTCCAAATCCATCGAGAAGGATATCCCATGACTGCAAGTTTTAAACCCGTCTCCGTCGCTATTGGCGATCTGACAGCTCACCCCGCAAATGTGCGGGGCAACTCCCCGGAAACCTACGACCCCGAGAACATTGTCCATCTTAAGGCCAGCATCGCCGTACTGGGCCTGCTGCAGCCGCTCCTCGTCCAGAAGCTTGACGGCAAATACGCCGTGCTCGCCGGTGGCCGTCGGCATGCCGCGCTGAAGGAGCTGGTCGCGGACAAGGCCGCGAAAGGCTTCACGGCGAAGGCCAAGATCGACTGCCGTCTTGTGCCAGAGGATTGCGATGTCACCACGGCCCTGTCGCTCGCCGAGAACGTCACCCAGGCCCCCATGAACGCGATCGACGAGTTCGAGGCCTTCGCGCGGATGATGGAGGTCGATGGCCAGACCCCCGAGACGATCGCCAAGACCTTCGGCACCACAGTCGCTGCCGTGAAAGGCCGCCTGCGCTACGGTCTCATTCATCCCGACATTCGCGCGGCGGCTCGCGCGAAGACAATCACACTCGACACGATGAAGGCCTTTGCTGAGCATCCGAGCCAGGAAGTGCAGCGCGAGGTCTTCGAGGCGCTCACCAAGGAAGACAGCTACTTGCAGGCCTACACCGTCCGTCAGGCGCTCAAATCGCGCGGGGTGCAGGTCAGCGACGACATCGGTACCTTCGTGCGTGAAGACTACGAGGCCCGCGGCGGAGCGATCGCGGCCGATCTCCTGGAAGAGCATTCGGTGCTGGAAGACGCTGCGCTGGTCGAAACCATCCTGCTCGAGAAGCTCGCGGCCGCCGCCGAGGAGGCCCGCATAAAGCTGGGCTTTGCCTGGGCCGATTCGGTGGTCCGCTACGATTACGCGACCATGGCCGACTATGGCCGCGTCTATCCCGGCCCGATCGAGCCGGATGAGACCGCCCAGAAGCGCATCGATGAGATCACCGCCGAGCTTGAGAAACTGCAGCTCGAGATGGAGGATGAGGGGCTCGAAGACGATGCCTACAATGCCCTTTACGAGCGCGTGGACGCTCTGGAAGAGGAGGCTCGCGATCTGCAGGAGGCCTACAGCGCCGAGGACCTCGCGCGGTCTGGGGTGATCGCGTCGTGGCAGGGTGGGAAGATCACGCTCCATGTGGGCCTCGTCCGCCCGGAGGACACCGTGAAAGAGAAGGGCGCGCCCAGTTCCTCGACCAACACCACGGGAGAGGAGGCCCCCGACGCTGGCGAAATCACCTATCCGGCCTCATTGGCCGAGGATCTCAAGACCGAGCGGGCCATGGCCCTTGGCGCCGCGATGGCGCTGCATCCCGAGGCTACGCTCGATCTGACGCTCTTCAAGCTGGTGAGTGATGTTCTGGCCAGCGGCATGAGTGTCACGCAGGCGATCAAGATCGATGCCCGCAAGGAATACCGCAGCCATGCCAAAATGGACGAGATCGACGAGACCTCGCTCGAACAGGTGGCGGCGGCGCATGATGCGCTGGACCTGTCGTGGCTCGATGACAGCCGTTCGCCCGCCGATCAGTTCGCGGCGTTTCGCGCGCTGGAGGCAGGTGAGAAGGCCAAGCTCGTCGCCTATGCCACCGCCAGCACGACGCAGTCCTGTTTCGCGCGGGACCGGCAGCGTGACAGCCTGATGCATGAGTTCGAGATCGAGATCATGCCCGACATTCGCGCGCATTGGACGCCGAACGCGGCGCTCTTCAACCGCTTCAAGAAGGCCTGGCTCCTGAAGATACTCGGCGAGGATCTGGGCCTCGCTCAGGAGGCGGTAACGTTGGCCTCGTCAAGCAAGAAGGAGATCGTCGCCTTCTGCGACAAGCTCTTCGCCGAGCCCTTCGCCACACTCACGGAAGCGCAGCGCGCTGCCGTGGCCGCCTGGTGCCCCCCTATGATGCAGACCGCCGGTGTCGCCTGTGATGAGGCGGAGCCCGCTGCGGAACCCCCCGAGCCTGACAGCGAGGTCGCGCAAGCGGCCTGAGCCATCACGCGACCCGCGCCAGGCTCAAACACCGCGCGGGTCGACCCTCCCACACCCAACGGAAAGACATCCCCATGGCTATTCTCAAGTTCTCTGCGTCCGCAGTTTCGGCGCAGATCGCCCATGCGCGCGCTTGCAAGGCCTTCCTGCCCAACTGGAACGGGCCCGTGGACAGGCCGGCCCTGATCCTCATCGTCGGCAATGGCGTGCATCTGCGCTCCAATGGCATCGATGGCACGACCACCCGCATCGTCACGACCGAACAGGCCGATCCTTCCTTCGCCTTCGCCGATGGCATGAACCCGTTTCGCGACACCAACTGGATGGCGCAGCGCCGCATGGCGTTTCGCGATCTGACCGGCCAGTTCTACACCGACATTCTCGACGATGTGCAGGTGCTCATCGACCGCGGGCACGGTGCCATCCGGCTCGCCACCGATGGCCACAGCATCCGGGTCTTCGTGCGTCGGGCTTCGGACTATCTCATCGGCGGAACCTACGAGGTGCCCTCGGGCCTCGGCGGCACCTTCCGGGTCATCCTCAAGGATGCCTGCGACACCTTCGCGATCGTTCAGAACTGCGGCAATTGCGAGGATTTCGACGCCATGCAGCCCTACCGCGTGCCGCTCGATGCCCTGATGGAAATCGATGACCGGAGGGCAGCGTAACGCGCCCTTTCTCAAACAAGCATCGCCAATACCCTGCCGGGCCTGCGGCCCTCTCGGGACATTGGCGACAACAATTTCCCCAATGAGAGAAAGGACTCTGAAATGGGTTGGCTGTTCTACACCGACCGCCGCGTCAAATCCTACGCGGATGAGAAAGCGGAAATCACCCGGCTTTGTACCTTCGAAGGCGAAAGGCGCAAAAACGAACTGGTCAAGTCCTGCAAGGTCGGCTCCACCTGGTATGCGGCGGCAAGGGTCACCAATCTCGACGGCTCGCCAGTCGAGGACGCGACCTATGTCACCGACACGGATGGCTCGATCACTTTCGCCGCCGTCTTCCTCACCGCTTACGACGATGGGTGTTGGGGCTACAAGGATATGGAGGAAAGCGCTGGCCCGAACGCGTCGCGCGCGCCCCTTGGGCTGATCGATCTCCTCTCCGACCTGAAAGACCCGGACAGCTACGCCCAGGACTGGCGCCAGCGCTGCCGGGAATGGGCGTCGATCCCGAACTACGCGGAAGGCGACAAGATCAAGCTCGCAAAACCGGTGACGCTCACCGATGGCAGCACTTGCCAGATTGTCACCGCGACCCATTACAGGCGCGGGCGGCAAAAACGGCGTTGCTACCGCATCGAGAAAACCGGTGGGCTCGTACGCCTCTCGAAGACCTCACTTGCGGGTTCGGAGCTGCTCAGTTCCGCAAAGGGCGCGGCCAGTCCTGTGCTGGCGGAATTCCTAGCGGGGCGGGACGCTTAGGGGCGCACTGCGAGGAGCGCGCGCACTGTCGCGATTTCCAGCACCCAGTTGCTGGTTGTTTCGTTGCGCCATCTTATGCAGCGGATGATCCGATCAAAATCATCCTGAAGGGCGCGCGGAAAAACAGGCTCATGGTGTGCGATTCTGTTGCGAAGCCTCCTCACGGCTTCAATGTCAGACCTTAATTCTGATCGGCGCTGGCTGGCAGCGACACCACGAGGCGCGTCCGGAAACACTGCGTAGAAATGATCGTCCCACAGTCTGCCTTGGTGCCTGTTTGTCAGCATCTTCTCCCAAAACACGAACTTCAGTTCGGCGACGACCTTTCCGGCAGTGGGTTGCTGTGCTGCGCAACCTTCGAGGTCTCGTTTGGGGCTGTATGCCGGACCGCGCGGGTTCGGTAACGAACGGATGAAGCCTTGTGTCCAAGGCCATGTTCCTCCATGGACAGCTTCGATTGCTTCCACGATCGCATTTCGCAGCGCAACTTCCAAAACATGGAGTGGAACCATGAACGCGGCTGATACTTGAAGATTCCAGTGGTATAGGTGGAGAGCTCGCGTCCTATCATTGCCGGTTTCGCGCAAATAGGTCGCAAACCTAGGTGCGGATAGGACGTTCGGAAGGTGGTGTTCTTCATCAGCCGTGAACGGTGGATACATTGACAGTAAAGACTTTCGGTGCCATATAAGTCATGAGCATTGAGACTGCGGGCACTATGCCTCCCCTCATCGCACAAAGAAAGCAAAAGCCCGTCGCATTGCGGCGGGTTTTTCAGTTTTCGAGCCCGACTCCGAAGAACCGTTTGATTGGCCGGTCGACGACAGCAGATCTTGCGGCTTGTCTTGATAATGTAATGCAAATGCATTACCTATCGCAGGCAGCAAAGATCCCCATTCTTTTAGGAGACTGCCATGACAGCGCTCGCACAAGATGTCTCGAAACTCACGGACCGGTATCAGACGACCGTGCCGGCTGGTGTGCGCAAACAGCTAAAGTTGGGTAAGGGCGACCAGATTCGCTACTGTACCGAGTCGAGTGGCAGGGTCTATATCGAGCCCGTGCGCATCGACGAGGATGACCCCGCGCTCGGCGCCTTTCTCGATTTTGTCGAGGCCGATATCAAGGCGCATCCGGATCGCATTCGGGCGTTCGATGGGGCTTTGCATGATCGTCTTGCAGCACTGGTCGGAGACGTTGAGGTCGATCTCGATGCGCCGCTATCGCCCGAGGATGAATGACCGGCGATAGCGTGCCCGCCCACGCGCCTCTTGTCGTAAACGGATGGTCAATTTACGCGCATCCGCTCTTTCCGGACCAGCTCGAAGGGCTGATCGAGGAAGTTGAAGCGCGTAAGGCGCGCGATCCAAAGACCTGGCGCAAGAAAAACCCGACGAAACGGCTGGCCGCCATCTTCAAGCTGGTCACCGAGGCCATACCGGCAGATCCGAGTGCCGCAGCCTTCCGGCAAGGCGGCACATTCGGTGATCACCGCAAGCACTGGTTCCGGGCGAAATTCTTCCAGCAGTATCGGTTGTTCTACCGGTTCAACAGCGATGCGAAGGTCATCGTGGTGGCTTGGGTGAACGACGACAAGACTCTGCGCGCCTATGGCAGCAAGACGGATGCCTATGCGACCTTCAAAGGGATGCTGGAAGATGGCAATCCACCGGACAATTTTGACGCGCTCTTGAAAGAAGCTGCGGCGGCGTACAAGCGGTTCGAGGCGTCCCTGGACGCGGTACCTGATCGGTGAATGGCTCGGTTAGCTGTGAACCTTACGGCCTTGCCGTTTACGGCACCACTGTGGGTGATGTAGCATCGACCCATCGCATAGTCGGAGAAAGCGCAATGGACCCAACGGGTAAGGAACAGCCACACCTCGGTCTCGAGGAGAATTTCCGTGGTCGCTGATGCGAATTCGTATGACGCCTGGTTTTGCGCGCAGGTACAGGCCGCGCTTGAGGATGCACGCGCTGGAACTTCTCAGGTTCAGGTAATGCAGGCCGCGCAGGCTTTGATTGATACGAAGCGCCAGGGCCAATCCAAGCCCTGACCAAGCCTTGAAGGTCAGCGCGGGCTGATAGCTCCCCCCCGAAAAGCGAAAGTGGGCCTTTTCTCCTTTGGAACTCAGACCCTGATCCAAAGGAAAATCCCCATGACCAAGCCCAAACCGGCGAACCCGACTCTTTCAATCTCCGACGCTAACCTCACCTCTGCCCTCGCGCAAATCGGCGCGGAGATCGACCATCAACCCCTGCGCAGCTCGGCGCTTGCGCGCATCATGCGTGAGACGTTTCATGGCAGCGATGCTGGCGGCGCCTGGGACTGGCGCTTGGCCTATGACCTGATGCAAGCCGCGGCCATCCAGGAGCTGCTGCGGGAGGCCGACGCGGCAGGTGACATCGCCGCTGCAAAGCTGCTTGCCTCGCGGCTGCTGACGGAAACGCGACGGTCAGAGCAGCAGATCCGGCTGCAGCAGTTTTCCACGCCGTTGCCTTTCGCGACAATGGCCGTGCGGGCGGCAGCCATTCGCAAGGGCGAGACCGTGCTGGAGCCCTCGGCTGGCACCGGTGCCCTGGCCGCTTTCGCCGCCCGGGCCGGTGCCACGCTTTTGCTCAACGAGATCGACCCCTTTCGCAAGAGCCTTTTGCGCGCGGTCTTTGGTGGCGAGGTGACAGGCCATGACGGCGAGCATATCGATGATTTGCTGCAGACGCCGGTTCTGCCCGACGTCGTGGTGATGAACCCGCCCTTCGCCTCCTCGGTCGATCGCTCCCGGGACAAGCACATCGCCGCGAAACATCTCATTGCGGCTGCAAAGCGCCTGGCACACGGTGGGCGGCTGGTGGCGATCATGCCGCCGGGATTCACGCCCGAACGCGATGCCGCGCATTGGTCCCGCGCTTGCGGTCTCCTGAAGCCGCGCTTGGCCCTCACGATGCTGGGACAGATTTACCGCAAGCTCGGCACCTCTGTGGAAACCCAGCTCATGGTCTTCGACAAGGTGCAGGAGGACGGCGAGATGATCCGCGCCAGCGTCAGGGACTTGGATGAAGCCCTTCCTTTTATCGACGCCGTGGCCGCAACCCGGCCCGAGGCGCGCCCCGCCCAACGGGCTGCGACAAACCCTCATGCGCGATCGGTCGGTCCAGTACCTGTCACGCGCAAGCGCCCAGTTGCCACAGTCGCCGCCTCCAAACCCCGCGCCAATGCTGCCATCCCGCTCAGCTTCACAAGCTTCGATGTCCCGCGCGACAACACGCCCGTCTCGGACATCTATGCGCGCTACAGCCCACAGCGGATCGAAATCGCGGGCGCGCAGGAACATCCCACGCCCTTGGTCGAAAGCATCGCCATGGCGTCGGTCGCGCCGCCCGTGCCCTCAGGCCGGGCTAGTGCGGAATTGCGCCTGCCCGCCAAGCTGATCGAGGAGGGACATCTCTCCGAGGCGCAACTCGAGACCATCATCATGGCCAATGATGCCCACGGGCGTGACCTCCCGGGGCGCTTCACCATCGACGAGGACCAAACCAAACTGACGCGCGCCGATGATGATCCAGACGCACAGGCCTATCGCCTCGGCTATTTCCTCGGCGACGGCACCGGCTGCGGCAAGGGGCGCGAATGCGCGGGGCTCATCCTCGTGAACTGGCTTGCCGGGTGCCGCAAGGCGATCTGGGTCTCCAAATCCGCCACGCTCATCGAGGACGCGATCCGCGACTGGACCGATCTTGGAGGCTCGCCCGCCGACATCCAGCCGCTCTCCAAATGGAAACCGGACCAGCCCATCCCGATGGGCGATGGTATCCTGTTCGTGACCTACGCCACGCTGCGCTCGGCGGGCAAATGCGGCACCACGCGACTGAGCCAGATCCTTGCCTGGATGGGCGACAACTTCGAGGGCGTGCTGGCTTTCGACGAGGCCCACGCCATGCAGAACGCCGCCGGATCCGAGCAGGGCAGGGGGGCCAAACCCTCCCAGCAGGGCCTTGCGGGCCTGCGGCTGCAACTGGCAGCACCCCGCGCACGCGTCTTCTACATCTCGGCCACGGGTGCCACGAGCGTGCACAATCTCGCCTATGCAGCGCGTCTTGGTCTCTGGGGGCAAGGCCCCGAATACCCTTTCCCGAGCCGCGAGAGCTTTGTCTCGGCAATGGAGGCGGGCGGTGTCGCCGCCATGGAAGTGGTCGCGCGTGATCTCAAGACGCTCGGGCTCTACACGGCGCGCGCCCTCAGCTTCGATGGTGTGGAGTATGACGTGCTCGAACACGCGCTCACCCCGGCCCAGATCGAGATCTACGACGCCTATGCAGGCGCGTTTCGGACGATCCACCACAATCTGGAAGCGGCATTGACTGCGACTGGCGTCAACGATGCCTCGGGGGAGACCAATGCGTCGGCCGCCCGCGCGTCGGCCAAGTCCCGGTTTGAAAGCACCAAGCAGCGCTTCTTCAACCATCTCCTGATGGGCATGAAGGCCCCGACCATCATCCGCGCCATCGAAGATGACCTCGCGGCGGGCAACGCCTGCGTCATCCAAGTGGTCTCGACAGGCGAGAGCTTGCTGAAACGCCGGCTTGAGACGATGGAGTCCGACGATGAGCTCGTCGAGGGGGCCTTGACGCCGCGCGACTATGTTCTGGGCTACCTCGAACAGGCCTTCCCGATCCACGCGCAAAAGCTGGTCGAGATCGACGGCAATATGGTGGCCGAGCCGCTCAGGGACGAGACCGGCGCGCTCGTTGTCTCGCGCGAGGCGCTCGCCCTGCGCGATGCGGCCATGATGGAGTTGATGACGCTGGCCCCGATCCCGTCTGCGCTTGACCAGATCCTCTGGGCTTTTGGCGACGACGCCGTCGCTGAAGTCACGGGTCGGTCCATCCGGCCCCTCAAAGCCGCGGATGGCCATCTCTTCATCGAGAAGCGCAGCGCCAGCAGCAATTCCTCCGAGACCCAAGCCTTCATGGACGGCGAGAAGAATATCCTGATCTTCTCCGATGCAGGCGGCACGGGCCGGTCCTACCATGCGGCGCAAACGGCGAAGAACCAGAAGCGGCGGCGACACTACCTGCTGGAGCCCGGCTGGCGCGCGGACGCGGCCATCCAGGGGCTGGGCCGCACGCATCGCTCGGCCCAGGTCAGCGCGCCCTTCTTCCGGGTCTGCACATCGGACGTGCATGGCGAAAAGCGTTTCACCTCGACGATTGCCAAGCGCCTCGATCAGCTGGGGGCCCTGACCAAGGGTCAGCGCGAGACCGGCTCGCAGGGCATGTTCCGGGAGGAGGACAATCTCGAAAGCCCGATCGCGCGGGCGGCCCTGCGTGGGTATTTCGGCGATCTTGCCGCAGGGCGCGCCGAGGCAATGAGCTACGAGAGCTTCACCGATTGGACAGCCTTGCGGCTGATCGACAAGGACGGGGTGCTGCTTGAGGAGCTGCCGCCGATCCAGCGGTTTCTGAACCGGGTGCTGGCGCTGCCCATCCACATGCAGAACGCGCTCTTTGCCGAGTTCATGCGCCGGATCGCTGATCAGACCGAGCGGGCGCGCGCGGCGGGCACGCTCGATCTCGGCGTGGAAACCCTGCGCGGCGAAAAGATCGAACAGGTCTCCACCGAGGATCTTTGGACCTGCCCGAAATCCGGTGCGGTCACGCGGATCATCGGGCTCGAGGTCACCGACCCGGTCCATGTACTGTCGGCAGATGACGCCCTCTCGCGCAATCCCGACAAACAGCCGATGATCAATCGCGCCTCCGGGCGAGCGGCGCTGATCTCGGCACGGCCCATGCAAATGTATGACGAGGACATTGTCACGCTGATGCGCAAGGCAGTGCGGCCCAACGGGTCGAACTATCTGGAGGAGACGCGGTTCGCGTCCTCGGCCTGGGAAGAGATCGTCAAGCCCGATTTTGCACGGCTTTGGGATGCCGAGGCTGCGTCCCTGCCGAAAACCACCACGACCAAGCTCTACCTGCTGACCGGGCTGCTGTTGCCGATCTGGAAGGACATTCCGACCACGAATGAACGCATCTACAGGGTCACGCCTGACGGGGCGACGGCCATGATCGGGCGCACGCTGAGCGAGGAAGGGGCGGCCGCGCTGCGCGCCCGCTTCCTCGTCTCCAACCCGGAAACACCGCAGGAGATGCTGATCGCCGCCCTCGGCACCACCGCACCGGTAGATCTGGGCCGGGGTCTCACCCTGACCCGTCGCCGGGTCGCAGGTGAGATGCGCCTCGAGCTGAGTGGCGCGGACAAGGGCATGATCGACGGTCTGAAGGCAATGGGGTGTTTCACGGAGATCATCGCCTTCCAGCTGCGGGTGTTCCTGCCGCATGGAGACGGGATCGACACAGTGGGCATCCTCTCCCGGATTGTTGGGCAGGGAACCAGCAAGGCGGCAGAACAAGCCGCCTGAAAAGTTAAAGGGGGTTTCGGGTCGGGCGGCGTGGATCGGGACTTGGCCGGTCCGCGCGTTCTGGGCGCGGGCAGGCCACTGCCACGCCCGGCTCCCCAACTACAGATAAGAGGACAGACCCATGACCATAGAAACGCGAATGACAGATTTGGCGTTCGTCTCAAAACGACCTCAAAAATTTGTCGACTTCGGATTTCCACCCTACGAGCACATGACGATTTTCTAGCAGCCAATCCCGCAAAAACACTGCCCGCTCAATCCCATCGGCCAAGAGGTCTTGCTGTTCGGAAAAGCTTCCTTGGTTGTCGACTGGCGCTGTTGGCAGCGACATAACCAAACCGGGATTTGGTCGAGACTTGTTTGGTTTTTTCGAAGTAAATTCCACTTCTAGTCCCGCGGTATCCGCCTCTAGTACGTCGCGAATAGCAGGCAGCGCGGCACCCCAACCCGCAAAAGTTACGGCGACATAATTTGCCCGGCGATCCGACCCTCGCCCGAGTTCATGGGCAAATCGGCTTGGGCGAATATCCTCCTGCAAACCACGCAGTGTTTTCTTCTGATCGAAAATCATGGACGTGCTTTCACGTGGATTTGCAGGCTTCAACATGCTGTTTCCAGGGATGATCTGCGGTGCAAGCTCAGCCAGCATCTTGACATACTTCGCGTTGAAATCACCCACCACGCTGTCAGGTATCGAAGTATATCCCCGTCGATGTTTGTGAATGGCCTGATCAAACAACTCGGCTCTTAGCCGATATCTCAGGGTAGCCTCATTCCCTGCTTCCGATTCTGCTTGGATAAACCAGTTCCGAATGGATTGATAAGTCAAGCAAACATCAAATTTTGAAGTAAATTCAAGATACCTGTCCCGATACTCTTCCGGGCATACGATTATCATCGCAGTTGTTTGATAGTTCGGTGCAAGGACTCCGAGTTCATCACGGTAGCTTTCGGCCTGATCTGGCTGCTCGGAAGCGTCAATCTTGTTTTCGATCAATAAAGCAGAACGTGTTTGATCTGAATTGAGGATTTCGATGAAGATATCGATCTCGCGTCGTGAACGAGTTCGTCGCTTACTGTGTTTGACTTCCCATTGCCAGATAGGCTTGGTCAGTCCCGCGTTCATCGCCATCCAGTGCACGAAGTCTATTGAGGAGTACAGTTCCTCGACAAGCAGCAGATCCACATCGCGTTCTGTCGCGTGTGTAAACGTGGGAATGAAATCATTGTCGTTCATGGCGTCCATTTCGTAGAATTTTTTTCTGGAGGATCGCATGACACTCGATGAAATCAAGGCCGCCGTCGATGCCGGGCAGACCGTGCATTGGGTCAATACCGGCTACGTTGTCCACAAGGACCGGCTGGGTCAGTACCTGATCACCTATCTGCCGAACGGGAGCTGCATCGGTCTGACCGACCGGGAAGGGAAACGGTTGAACGGCAAAGAGGCGGAGTTCTTCATCGCGCGATCGGAGGACGGCGCAGAAAATCCGGGCAGCCAATCAAGACCAGACGGGCAGGGGAGGGGCGTGGCACCCGGAGGTGTGGGGGCACATCCACTTGGACGGCAGCTCTGACCCATGGGCGGGGCATAAAGGGAAAGCAAGCTTTCTGATTTGTGACCCTAGGAGGGGTCGAGAAAGCAATCCCGGATGCGCTGGCAAGAACGCCAGGCACTGGCCAATCCAAGAAGGAACTATCCCATGTTCGCAGGAAACCTCACCCGCAATGCCGAAACCGCAGCCGCCGAGTACACCGGCATGATCCACTCGTCACGCTTTGACATCGCCATCCAGCTTGAGGCACGGGCCAAGATGTCCGCGCGCAGTCCGGATTACGACGTGACAGCAGTCAACAAATCGGGCCGCAAGGTCCGCATCGGCACGGCCTGGAACGAGACCGGCAATACCAGCGGCAATCCCTACATCTCGATGCAGATCGATGTCGGCCTGGGCCCGTTCCGGGTCAATGCGGTGCAAACGAAAGAGGCGCGCGCGGCCCAGAGCGGCGAATTCGAGATCATCCCGCTGGTCTCGAACGGCCTGATGAAATCCGGCTCGATCTCGGGCGAGCTCACCGCCATGGACGCTGACAACGCCTTCACCGGCTACATCGCCAACATGATGTTCGATCTGGAGTTCATGCTGATCGAGAACAGCTACAAGAACGAGGAAACCCACCCCGACTACCGGATCGAGCTCAGCTCGCCCCGGGGCACGCCGATCCGCGTTGGCTCGGCGTGGATGGCCAAGAGCAGCCGCACGGGTAATGACTACCTGTCGCTGCTGATCAACACGCCCGATGGCGACCTGCGCGTCAACGCTGTGCAGAACGAAGAGCAGCGCGGCGGGCAGACCTTCTCGATCATCCCGTTCATCGATAGCGTTGAGCAGCCGCAGGACACCGTCGCGGGGCTGTCGCTGGTCGCGTGATCAACGCGCGAGGTGAGACGATCTGAACCGAAAGGGGAGCCGTGGGTCCACGGTTCCCCTTTTTCCATGTCCGTTTGCGTGAAGGACGCCACCTGCTTGCGATCAGGTGCAAATGCTATACAATAATATATTAACGCAATATTGAGGGCGGGTGCGTGGCGGCTAGATCAGGGACGGTTCCATGGTTCGAGAGCTTTGATGTTGAGGCAGAGGTTGAAGATCTCCTCGCCCACATCGAGCGCTGTACCGGATTTGCGCTACCCGCCCGAAAGCGCGATGTCATCATGTCATTTGCCAAGTCGAAATTCGACAAGACCAGGCACGCATATCTGGAGGCCAAGGTTGCGGGGCGACCGTTGTCTACATCACGCCGCGCCTATCTGACCGACCTGCAAGACACGATCTTCATGGCGATCCCGGTAGAGAACCTCGCGCGGATGCCCCTGAGCGAGCAGGTTCTGAACGATCCATCATTTTACGCGGACGCCATGCACCACGCCGCTGCGATCAGCGAGGAAGAGCTCTTCATGGCGCTGTCCTCTTCGCTGAAAGACATGACAGTCCAAGACGCCCGCGCATTCGTCGCCAAACTTTGGCACGGCACGATTGACGACAATGCCCGCAAATACGCCGAAGCCCTGAAGCGCCCAGAGCGTGAAACCATGCCCCTGCGGCCGGGGAACACCGTGTAAGATCGAAGCCATTATCTTAGCTTGGGCTGTGACCAAGTAAGCCGCCGCGAACCCCCTTTCCCAAAGGTGGCACCCTGTGCAGCGCTCGAAAGCCGTTGAAGGCGCTGTGGTGACGTCTACTGTCGCCAACATGATGAACCGGGATCACATGCGCGCTTTCTTGCGGCGCGCCGCAACGCTTGCCGCTTTTGTCGCGCTGCTCTGGGCGGTTCAGGTCGTCAATTGGATTATTGGTTACGGCTTGAACCCGGCCTTCGGCCTGATCCCTCGGCACGTTAGCGGATTGGATGGTGTTATCACCATGCCCCTCCTGCATGGAAGCTTCGCGCACCTTATGGCGAATACGCCGCCGCTCCTAGTGATGGGTGGGCTGCTGGTGGCAACGACCACGCGAGCCTTGGTGCCGGTGAACGCCTTGGCGATCGGCCTCGGCGGCGGTCTCGTCTGGCTGTTCGGCAGCTCGGCCATCCATATTGGCGCGTCAGGGCTGATCTTCGGCTGGTTCGGCTTCCTCGTGACGCGTGGCTTGGTGGATCGCTCACTGATCACGCTGGGCGCGGCACTGGTGGTCGGTGTCCTCTATGGCTCCATCCTCTGGGGCGTTCTTCCGGGCCAACACGGCGTCTCGTGGGAGGCGCATCTCTTCGGCGCCATTGGGGGTGCTGCCGCTGCGTTCCTAATCCGAACGCATGTACATGCGCCGCGCTTGGGCGGCGTCGATCTGGACTGAAGCCGTACGCCAGACGTGGTCGGCCCTTTGCGGACATCGGCCGTTGCTATCGACGCTGCGATGCAGCTTCCCGAAAGCCGACATTGCCGAAGGAGCGCAGCAATCTGATACGCCCGAGGTCAGCTATACGGACTGAGCTGCCATTCGATCAAGACGGGCACAGCAAACTAGCTCTCGTCAAAGCGTTTCCAGCCAATTGCAGACAAATCCGTCCAGGACAATTTTTTCCGAGCCATCTCTTCAATATCCTTCATTTGTTTTTCCGAAATGGAAAGCGCCGTTTCGGCAAAGAACTCGTAGGTTAAATCACCGTCTTTTCTAAGCGATACGTGCAGAAACGGTCCAAAGCCACGGTCGGACACTTCAAGGATGGAGGTACACCCCTCAGGCGGATAAAGCATCTGAAACTCAAGGTCGCCAGCTTTATGGAAGTTATTTTTCAGCGGCTTCATCCTTTTGGATCAGATCGAAAATATGACGCGATTGAATATGCCTCACGCATTTATCAGTGGTCAATAAGGGCTCGTGGCGGCCATTCTCCGCCTTGCAGCATTTTGCTTGATAGCTCGCGCACCGACTAATGCTCACGGCCCAGAGCCACCGTCCAGCCACCATGCCGATGCTGCGCGAACACCGGCCATTCGTCCATGGTGCAGCATCTTCGGAGGACGAAAGTCGGCAGAGCGGACTTTCCCGACATTGATGATTGGGTATGGTGCTGACGAAGCATTCGTTTGCACTCGCGGCAGGCGATACTCGGCTTTGCAGCAACTGTCGTCAGACCGGTCATTCGCGGGCATGGTTTTGACAGGAACCGAGACCGTACCTTCGCTGCAGCCAAGTCAGACACAACAGACGCGGGACGAAGCGGCTGTTGATCTTGATGGCGTCAACGGCAGCTTCGCCGGGCTGCACTATCGCACTTTCTTCTCAAAGGATGCCTTAGCTTTCCCGAACGCCGCCTCTACGATCTCGTTCATAATGCTTAAAGTCTCGTTTGACGGGTTCAAAACGGCGACCCAGCTCATCCAGCCATAGACAGGATGCGGCGTGAGCGTGTCGGCGGCGGTGAAGTCCCACGGACCATCGACCACCCCGCCCTTACCGGGGCGTGAAGGGGGCGGACCGAACCGTTCCAGAAACAGCGACTTCGTTGTCCCAACGTTTAGGCGAAACACGCCCGCGCGGTCCAGGTGAGAGGCCTTGTCGTTCTCTCCGTCCTTTTCCTTGACGGTTGCAAAATAGACCCCGCGCGGCAGCATGAGGCCGGGGTTGTAAAAAATCGACCGTTCTCCCCAGGCTTCGACAACGCGCGTGCCCTCAAACCGGTCCAGCAGATGCTCAATGATGCTGTCGGGTGTGGGATTAGCGCCCATTCTCTTCAATCCTTTTCAAATAGTCCTGGATGGTTTTTCCGCGCTCAAGACGGAACCCGTCTTCCGTGAGATGCACTTCGTCCATGCGATCCAGTCGAAAGGTCCGAAAATCCTGACGGTCTTCGCACCATGCCGTGAGGGTCAAAACGCTTTCCCAAACTTGAACTTCCAAAGGTCGAACAGAGCGCGTGGACCGCTCCTGACGCAGCGACAGATAGTCAAACCGCACCTTCGTCCGGGACAGAATTCCTCGCCTGACGACCTCAAGCGTATCGCGCTCGGCATCAGAGAATTTGGTGTGGTAGACACCGATGCACCCACGATGCGGGTCGAGCATTTCAGGACGCGGCAGCACGGCACGCACTTTGTCGCCTAAGGTCTTGGCATCCGCTGATGTGACCTGCCCGAAGGACGCCTGAACCAGGGCGAGCCCGAGTTCAAGAACCTCAAGCTCGCCCTGAGTGATGTTGAGCGGTGGCAGAAACACCGGACCTTGCATCAGATATCCCACGCCGCGTTCGCCCGTAATGGGGACGCCGGATGCCACAAGCGTGTCAATGTCGCGGTAGATGGTCCTGAGAGAGACCTCCATACGCTGCGCCAGTTCTTCGCCTTTATGGAGCTTTCCATCGCGAAAAACCTGAATGATATCAAACAGTCGGTCCGTGCGTCTCATGCCTTATTCTAGCACAACCGGTACCTGATAGGTCAAAGTCATCGTTTCAGGATCGACGGACATGATGAAGGGAAGCAAGNCCGTGCGTCTCATGCCTTATTCTAGCACAACCGGTACCTGATAGGTCAAAGTCATCGTTTCAGGATCGACGGACATGATGAAGGGAAGCAAGGCCTCATTCTCCATCGACGCGGCCATGGCAGCTTGCGCTGCTTCAGTATCTGTCCATCTCACATGATCAGTCCATGACCCATCTTCGCCCTCAGACAAAACCCGCCCGATAAAGCCATCCATGGCGCAGAGTGTTGGCATGGTGTTCGCCGCTTCCGCAATGAATTGATCTCGGTCCACGCCGTCTGCCAAGCGGAATTGAACGATCTCGACAATGCCAACCTCG
>NZ_JAWJUU010000006.1:0-161206 GCF_032918305.1 Rhodovulum sp. FJ3 | reverse complement strand
GAAGGTCAGAGGTTCAAATCCTCTCCCCGCAACCAAATTATACCTAAAGCCCCAGCAAATCGCATGGGGCTTTAAACGTTCTGGGACTAGTCCCTCGGCAAACGCCGACGTGCCCCAAGAACCCACCCCACAGCAAAGAATATCAGGCCCGAAAAGATAGCGAGGCCAGAGAGAAACGGGGCACCTGTATAAGAGGCGATGGACAGGCCTTCAAAGTACTCCGAGCCTAAAATCCGTCTGGTGGCGGCGGTATTTTCAAGGAACAGACAGAGCAACGGCATCAGCACCGTCGCCAAAATGTACATGCCGATCGAAGTTATCGCGGGACGGATACGGTGGCGATACCCCTGCCACGCGGCATAACCGATCAGGACGGGTAGCGTCACATAGAGGCCCCAAGACAGTCCCAAGAGGAGCAGACCCAGCATCGTGTTGATCATGTGCGTCCCCTACTTGGTGGCGGTATGGTCATGGACCCGTGCATTAGCAATCCCCATTGCCGGGCGTTATGGTTTCTGTGGCTGACATGCCTATGCCATCGGTTCCCTCACCAGACGTTGCCCTAAAAACCAACCTCTACGATCGCTTCCATCGACACATAGCTCGATGTTGAGGCCAGATAAGGTAGTGTCGAGATCCGCTCGGCCATCAAGGCGCGGAATTCAGGCATGCCTTGGGTCCGGATTTTCAGCAGATAATCGAATCCACCAGAAATCATGTAGCATTCTTCGACCTCGGGGATCAGACGAACTGCGTCGTTGAACGCCGACAGGGCTTTTTCTCGGGTGTCTGTCAGTTTTGCCTCGACATAAGTGACATGGGTTAGGCCAAGACTGACCGCGGACAAAACCGCGCGATAGCCTTTGATGATGCCTTCGGCTTCCAACCGTTTGATCCGCGCGGCGACCGGTGTTTTTGACAGTCCCACATTTTTTGCAAGGTCGGTCAGAGGCATTCGCGCGTTCGCGGTTAATGCCTCGATGATACGGTGGTCGATTTGATCGAGCTTAGGTGACATCTAAATTAACCCTGAAAAATGGTGCTTTAGACCATATCGGCGCACATGATTGGTCCCATGGTCTAATTCCGGCGGTCTAGAGTCAATTCGAAAGGGGCCGCACATGAACCACATTCGATTCTACGGTTTTGACGATCGCAACAAATTCGCCTCGGACCAGAGCGTTCTGGACCATCTTATCGCCGACGCGGGTATCACGCCACCACAGCGTGCGGAGATCACGGATGCGGCGATCACGCTGATCACACGTCTTCGGCGTGAAACGCGGCCTAGCCTGATGGAGCAGTTCCTTGGCGAATATGGTCTCTCGACCCAAGAGGGCGTTGCCCTGATGTGTCTGGCCGAGGCGATGTTGCGCGTGCCGGATACCTACACAATGGACGCGCTGATCGACGATAAAATTGCGCCGTCCGAATGGGGGGCACATCTGGGTCAAGCGTCTTCGACATTGGTCAATGCATCGACATGGGCGTTGATGCTGACCGGCCGCATATTGGACGACGACCAGCCTGGTTTGGCGGGGACATTGCGTGGGGCGATCAAACGTCTGGGCGAACCCGTTATCCGCACCGCCGTGTCCCGCGCGATGAAAGAAATGGGGCGCCAGTTCGTCCTTGGCGAAACCATTCAGGGTGCGATGAAGCGTGCCGCCGGGATGGAGGCACGCGGTTATACCTATTCCTACGACATGCTGGGTGAGGCCGCGCGCACCGCCGAGGATGCCGCGCGTTATGCCGCCGAATATGCCGCCGCGATCACCCAAATCGGTTCAGGTCCGCAGACGGGTGGGATTGCGGATCGTCCCGGGGTTTCGGTGAAACTCTCTGCGCTGCACCCCCGATATGAGGTCGCGCAAGAGGCCCGTGTGATGGACGAATTGGTCCCCGTCGTGACGCGTCTTGCCTGTCAGGCGCGGGATGCGGGCATCGGGTTCCATATTGATGCCGAGGAGCAGGATCGTCTGGGCCTGTCGTTGCGCGTGATCGACCGCGTTCTGGCCGATAGCTATCTGGCCGGTTGGGACGGCTTCGGCGTTGTGGTGCAGGCCTATGGCAAGCGTGCGCCCGAGGCGATTGATGCGCTTTATCAGATGGCGACGACCTATGATCGCCGTATGAACATCCGTCTGGTCAAAGGCGCCTATTGGGACACGGAAATGAAGCTGGCACAGGTCGCGGGCCTGTCCGGGTTCACGCTTTACCAGACCAAGGCGGGCACGGACGTCGCCTATATTTGCCTTGCCGAACGTCTGTTCCGGATGGGCGACCGCCTGTTCCCCCAATTCGCGACGCATAATGCGCATACGGTTGCGGCGATCCTGAACCTTGCCGACGGACGCCCGTTTGAATTCCAGCGCCTGCATGGCATGGGCGAGGCACTGCATGACATGGTGCTGCGGGAACACGGGAACCGCTGCCGCATCTATGCACCGGTGGGGCAACACCGCGATTTGCTGGCCTATCTGGTGCGGCGGCTGTTGGAAAACGGGGCGAATTCGTCCTTTGTGCATCAGATCGTTGATGAGGCCGTGCCCGCATCCGAAATCGCCGCCGACCCCTTTGCCGCGATGGACAGGGCGATGGCCCCTGCGGGTCTGGTTGCCCCGGCGGATCTGTTCGGGGCGGGACGGAAAAACGCGCGCGGGTTCGATTTGAATAGCCGTGCGGCCCTGGCCCAGATTGACGCCGCGCGTGATGTTGCGATCCCCGATGCGCACCCCATTGTGGCGGGCACGGCGACAGGTGCGGCCCATCCGGTCACAAACCCCGCAACGGGTGAGGTCATCGCGCAGGTCACCCATGCGGATGTAAACACCGTTCGCGCGGCGATGGATGCCGCCACCCCGTGGGCCGCCGACGCCGCCACCCGCGCCGAAACGCTGCGCCGTGCGGCGGACCTGTATGAGGCACAGTTCGGACCGTTCTTTGCGGTTCTCGCGCGTGAGGCCGGCAAGACCCAGTTGGACGCCGTGGGCGAGTTGCGTGAGGCCGTGGATTTCCTGCGCTATTACGCGGATCAAGGCGAAGAGGTCGCGGGCACTGCGCGCGGGATCGTATCCGCGATTTCGCCGTGGAATTTTCCCTTGGCGATTTTCACAGGACAGATCGCAGCGGCCTTGATGGCGGGGAACGCGGTTCTGGCCAAACCGGCCGAACAGACCCCGATCACCGCGTTCATGGCGGTTCAACTGCTGCACCAGGCGGGCGTGCCGATTAGTGCACTGCAATTCCTGCCGGGCGTAGGGGCCGAGGTCGGCGCGGCGATCACCTCGGATCCGCGCATAAACGGCGTGGTGTTCACCGGATCGACGGCCACGGCGCAACGCATTAACCGCACAATGGCCGACCACGTCGCGCCAGGTACGCCTTTGATCGCGGAAACCGGTGGTTTGAACGCGATGGTGGTCGATTCAACCGCCCTACCGGAACAGGCGGTGCGCGATATCGTGGCCTCCGCGTTTCAATCGGCGGGGCAACGTTGCAGCGCCCTGCGGTGTCTCTATGTCCAAGAGGACACCGCCGATCAGGTGATCGAGATGATTAAGGGCGCGATGGATCAACTGACCCTTGGCGATCCTTGGGATTTGTCGACCGACGTGGGACCGGTGATTGACGGAGCCGCCCGTGACAGCATCGCCACCTATATCGAACACCACCGTGCGCGGGTGCTCCACCAATTGTCTGCGCCGGTGCGGGGGACGTTTGTGCCCCCGACCCTGATCGCCGTGGACGGGATTGCCGATCTGACGCATGAGGTGTTCGGCCCCGTCCTGCATGTGGCAACGTTCAGGGCGCGCGATCTGGACCGCGTGATTGACGACATAAACGCGCGGGGTTTTGGCCTGACGTTTGGGTTGCACACGCGGATTGATGAGCGGGTTCAGCGGATTTCGTCGCGCATCTACGTCGGAAATACCTATGTGAACCGCAACCAGATCGGTGCGGTCGTTGGCAGTCAGCCGTTCGGCGGTGAGGGGCTGTCGGGCACAGGGCCCAAGGCCGGCGGCCCCTATTACCTGCCGCGCTTTATGGTGGATGCGACCGGCCCCGCGCCGGTGATGGAACAGTTGATGCCGGGACCGACAGGCGAGATGAACCGCTTGACCCTGCATCCGCGGGGGCCGATCTTGTGCCTTGGGCCGACCGAGGAACAGGCCGCAGAACAGGCGCGACTGGTGCGCGATCTGGGCGGGGTGGCTGTCACGACCGGAGAGCCCCGCGATGCCGCCGCCGTTCTGTGGTGGGGGGATGCCGACACGGCCCGAACCATCGCCAGACAACTCGCGGCGCAAGACGGGGCGATCATCCCCCTGATCACCGGACGACCCGATGCGGCGCATGTCCTGCATGAACGCCACCTCTGTGTGGACACCACCGCCGCAGGCGGAAACGCGGCCCTGTTGGCCGGTTAATAGATCACAAAACCTTGTGCCGAGGCCCGCGAAACAGGTGTTTTCGCGGGCCTCACGCGTTTGGGATCAGACGTGACGCGCGCCCCTATGGTGAACTGATCTGTAAATCATATCTAGCCCCCATAACCGGCCCACACTCGCGGCCGAACATTCAATGAAATCAGGTCTTTGGGGGCCAATATGTCGAAAGCACTCGTGCTTGCGGCCGGGTTGTCTGTTGCCATGACACCGGCATTCGCGGGCGAAATCATCTTTGGGGTTGGGGTGGATGACGCCTTGTCGCGGACCAATTCGTCCGCTGGCGCGTTCACCTTTGAATACCATCTGGATCCCGCATGGGAAGGCCGCAATTGGACCGCCGGCTGGGGCACGGTGGCCCAGTTCGACGGGGACAATGACGTCTTTGTCGGCGTTAATATTCAGGGGCGTTATGACCTTGGCGAGCGCTGGTTCGTCGAGGGGGCGTTCGGTCCGGGATACTATGATGCGGGCAGCAACGGCACCGAATTGGGCAGCGACTTTCAGTTCCGCAGCCTGATCGGCGTCGGGGCCTATGTCGGCGAGGCCTCGCAGATCTCGATCGCGATTGAGCATAAATCCCACGGCAACCTGAGTGACGGCCCGAACCCGGGTGTCGAAACGGTTAGTCTGCGCTATGGGCGTCGGTTCTAGGCTTGGGCCTTTTTGCGGGCACGGAATGCGGCGGCCTTGGCACGGTTGCCGCAGATCGACATGGTGCACCAGCGGCGCTTGCGGTTCTTGGTCTTGTCCTCAAACCACATGGTGCAGGTCGGTCCCTCACAGTTTTTGACATGCCAGATATCGGCCTCGGCCAGCAGATGTGCGGCCGCAGCGGCCACCGGCATCAATAGGGACATGGGATCGGACCAATCGCGGGTTTCGTGCAGATGGACGGGATCCGCGTGGACCTGAAAATACCGGTGATCCTGTGCCAGAAGACCGTTCAGATACCGCGCCTCGCCCTCGGTCAGGGTCACCTGATCGCGGCCCGCGTTGCGCGCCACAACACCGCGCAGCCATTCGCGCAGCACACGCGCCTGTTCGGTAACGTCCTCTAGCGCCTCTTGCGGCATTGACTGAAAGCGGTCGGCCTGATCGTCGGGGATCATCGCACTTAGGCGCAGCCATTCGACAAACCGGTGAGGGTCACTCAGCCAATCGATCACCTCATCGCTGGGCTGGGCGATGCTGTTCAGAAAGTCCAACGCGGGGTTGTCCGCGATGAAAAAAGGCATATCCGTCATGTGTGCTTTCCCGTAACTACCTAAAGCTAGAATAAACGGTGCCTTATGCCAAGTCCCATCCGGTGCCCGCCTGCGCACATCGGGTCGCGGCCCATGACAATGACGTGAGAGCGCCCTAAACCCCGTATTTAGGATGCGGCGGTGCCACATCGCTGCGGAACTTTCGCTTTGTCACCTTGTTGCAGCCTCTTTCAAACTCTACATCGACCCCATGAAACGATTTCTGCCGCCTTTCAAAAAGCACCCCACGGTGTCGGTTCTGCGTCTGCAGGGAACGATTGCCGCGTCGTCACGGCGCGGGATGCTGAATGATGCGGCACTTGGCGGTATGATCGAACGTGCCTTTCGCAAGGGCAAACCGCGCGCTGTGGCCCTGATCCTGAATTCGCCGGGTGGTTCGCCCGCGCAGAGTTCCCTGATCGCGTCGCGCATCCGGCGGTTGGCCGAGGAAAAGGACATCCCCGTCTATGCCTTTGTCGAAGATGTGGCCGCGTCGGGTGGATACTGGCTGGCGACGGCGGCGGACGAGATTTACGTCGATGCGACATCTATTGTCGGATCCATCGGTGTGATTTCGGCGGGCTTCGGGTTTCAGGACCTGATCGCGCGTCATGGGATTGAGCGCCGCGTGCACACCTCGGGCACCTCCAAAAGCAAACTGGACCCGTTTCAGCCGGAAAAACCCGAAGATCTGGTCAGCCTTGCCAAATGGCAGGACCAGTTGCACCAGACCTTTATCGAACAGGTCAAATCGCGGCGTGGGAACAAGTTGTCGGATGATCCCGACCTGTTCACCGGCGAAATCTGGATCGGCGCACATGCGGTCGAACAGGGGCTGGTCGACGGGATTGCCCATCTGGAACCCAAGATGAAAGAGCTGTTTGGCGATGACGTGCGCCTGCGCCGCTATGGTGTTCAGCGCAGCCTGTTTCAACGCCTGAGCGGGTCGATGTTCGGCGCGATGATGCACGAGGTTGAGGAACGCGCCCAATGGGCCCGCTACGGATTGTAACGTGATCATTAAAATCGTCTCCCTGTTTCTGGTTGTGATGGTCGTGCTGGCCATGTTCGGGCGCCTGCGCTGGCTTCCCGGCGGCAAAACGATTGAGCGCGCAACGCCGAAGAAATGCCCCTCGTGCGGGCGGTACAAGATCGGCGCGGGCAAATGCCCGTGTCAAAAAGGATAGAACTGCATGGCGCTTGATCTGTTGATGGCCGGGCTTGGCTTGGTGATCCTGCTTTTGGCGGGGGATTCATTGGTCAAAGGGGCCGTGAACCTAAGCCTGCGGTTGGGTGTGCCCGCGCTGATCGTCAGTTTGACGATCGTGGCCTTTGGGACCTCCGCGCCAGAGCTGCTTATCTCGATCAAGGCGGTGCTGCACGATGCGTCGGGCATTGCCTTGGGCAATGTGGTGGGGTCGAACATCGCGAACGTCCTGTTGGTTCTGGGCATTCCCGCGATGATCTCTGTCCTGCACACCGAGCACTGCCAAACCCACCGCAGCTATGTCACCATGTTGTTCGCGACGGTTTTGTTCATTGGTTTGGCCCTGCTGGGGCCGTTCACGTGGATCAAGGGTCTGATCCTGTTGGCGGTTCTGGGCTTTATGCTGTGGGACTCGGCCATGGCGGCGCGCGATCATCGCCGCAGCTGTTGCAAGCCGGTTGAGGTTGAGCCGGTTGAAGACGAAGAACCCCATAATTTCGAAGATGACCTCGAGGGCGTCGATCCGTCCCTGCCCGGATGGAAGATCGCGGTCTTCATGGTTCTGGGCCTGATTGGTCTGCCCCTTGGCGCGGATATCTTCGTGGATGCGTCGGTCAACATCGCGCGTGATATCGGGGTCAGTGAAACGGTGATCGGCCTGACCCTTGTGGCGATCGGGACGTCCCTGCCGGAATTGGCCACCACCGTGGTCGCCGCCATCCGCAAACAGGCCGACGTGGCCCTTGGGAACGTCATCGGGTCGAACATGTTCAACCTGCTTGCCATTATCGGCGTGGCCAGCCTTGTGGGCGACATGAGTGTGCCGCCCGAATTGTTGCGGTTTGACCTGTGGGTGATGCTGGCGTCTGCCTTGGTCCTTGTGCCCTTCGTGTTTTTCCGCATGAACATCAATCGAATTTGGGGTGCGGTCTTTACCGCGCTATATGCGGCCTATGTACTTAAGGTGCTTTTGACCTAGGGTAGGGCCCATGACGCAGACAAAGAATGCATTGGTAACCGGCGCAGGCCGCCGTTTGGGGCGTGCAATGGCGCTATATCTGGCCGGACGGGGCTATGATGTTGCGGTGCATTATAACGGCTCGGCGGATGATGCGGCGTCCGTGGTGAATGAGATCACCGCGATGGGGCGCCGCGCCGTGGCCGTCGGCGCCGATCTATTGGATGAGGATCAGACGCAGGGCTTGGTCGATCAGGCCCGCGCGGGTTTGGGGGGTGCACCTCTGGACGTGTTGATCAACAACGCCTCGATCTTTGAATACGACAACTTTCAGACCGCCACACGCACCAGTTGGGACCGGCATATCGGGTCGAACCTGCGCGCGCCGTTCGTGTTGACCCAAGCCTTTGCCGAACAGGCCCCCGGAGGTCGCCCGAATGACGCGGGCGAGTTGGTTGAGCAATCCCTGATCATCAACATGATCGATCAACGTGTTCGCAAACTGACGCCAGAATTTACCACCTATACGATTGCCAAGGCCGGTCTGTGGGCCCTGACCCAAACCGCCGCCCAAGGTCTGGCGCCGCATATTCGCGTCAATGCGATCGGGCCGGGACCCACCATTCAGGGCGGTCGTCAGTCCGCATCGCACTTTGCCGCACAGCGCGCCGCAACGATTCTAGAGCGCGGCGCGGATGAGGCCGACATCACCGCCGCGCTGGGTTATTTCTTGGATGCGCCTGCGGTCACGGGGCAGTTGATTTGCGTGGATGGCGGTCAGCATCTGGGTTGGAAAACGCCGGACGTTATCGGGGTCGAATAACCCATTTCCGGCATTCCACCACTTGACTTGTCCACCTGTCGGATTCTTGTCACGGAACCGTTACGATTCTGTAGTGTTTTCAATCATTTGCAGGGGGTGCAATTTTTTATACAATAAAAACAAAGCCTTGCATGTGCGCCTAAAAAACAGGCAGATCAACGAAATGGTAATAAAACAAAGGAAAATCCCGACCGGCTCAGAGTTACCCTCAGAGTTATCCACAGAAATAGTGGATTTGTTTTACCTTGCCCCCTGACGCATAACATTGCAGCAGCAGACAGAATCACACCCATAAAAGATGACCGAAAGTATCGACACCCCAGAGACCCCGCCGCGCCCGCGCGGACATGACTGTGTGCGGTCCTATTTGGCGACGCTTGACGGCTCGCCAGGGGTCTATCGGATGCTGGATGCCGAGAGCCGCGTTCTCTACGTCGGCAAGGCGCGCAACCTGAAACGGCGGGTGTCGAACTATGCGAAACCAACGGGGCACAGCCCACGTATTGCGCGAATGATTTCCGAAACCGCGTCGATGATGTTCCTGACGACGCGGACGGAAACCGAGGCCTTGTTGCTGGAACAGAACCTGATCAAGCAGCTCAAGCCGCGCTATAACGTGCTGCTGCGGGACGACAAATCGTTCCCGAATATTCTGGTGTCCAAGGAACACGCCTATCCCCAGATCAAAAAGCATCGCGGGGCGAAAAAGGAAAAGGGCGGCTATTACGGACCGTTTGCCAGTGCGGGCGCGGTGAACCGGACCCTGAACCAGCTTCAGCGCGTGTTCCTGTTGCGCAATTGTACGGATTCCACGTTCGAGAGCCGCTCGCGCCCCTGCCTGCTCTATCAGATCAAACGATGCAGCGCGCCCTGCGTCGGTCGGATTTCCGAGGACGATTACGGCCAGTTGGTGAATGACGCCGAACGGTTCCTACAGGGCAAAAGCACCCAGATGCAGGAACAACTGGCTGTTGAGATGCAGGCCGCCTCGGACGCGATGGAGTTTGAGCGCGCCGCCGCCCTGCGCGACCGTATTCGCGCCCTGACTCAGGTCCAGTCGGTTCAGGGCATCAACCCGCGCGGCGTGGCCGAGGCCGATGTGATCGCCCTGCACCTAGAGGGCGGTCAGGCCTGTGTGCAGGTGTTTTTCATCCGCGCGAACCAGAACTGGGGCAACCGCGATTTCTATCCGCGCACCGGTTCGGGGGCAGGGCCCGAAGAGGTATTGCAGGCCTTCATCGGTCAGTTCTACGACAACAAGGAACCGCCGCGCCTGTTGCTGTTGTCCCACGACATTGAGGACCGCGAACTGCTGGCCGAGGCTTTGTCGGAAAAGCTGGGCCGTAAGGTCGATATTCAGGTGCCCCAGCGCGGCGAAAAGGCCGATCTGGTCGCCGGTGCCGCGCGCAACGCCCGCGAAAGCCTTGGCCGACGCATGTCCGAAACGGCGGCGCAGGCAAAGCTGTTGCAAGGGGTGGCCGAGGCATTCGGTCTGGACGCCGCACCCAAGCGGGTTGAGGTTTACGATAACTCGCACATCCAAGGCACCAACGCCGTGGGCGGGATGATCGTTGCAGGCCCCGAGGGGTTCCTCAAAAGCCAGTATCGCAAGTTCAACATCAAGAACACCGACCTGACCCCCGGCGATGACTTTGGCATGATGAAAGAGGTCCTGACGCGGCGATTTTCGCGTTTGTTGAAAGAGGACCCCGATCGCCAAACCGAAAGCTGGCCCGATCTATTGCTGATCGACGGGGGCGCCGGTCAGGTCAGTGCGGTCGCCGAAATCATGGCCGAACTGGGGGTTGAGGACGTGCCGATGATCGGGGTGGCCAAGGGCGTGGACCGCGACCACGGCAAAGAGGAATTCCACCGCAAGGGCGAACGCCCCTTTGCTCTGCGCCGCAATGATCCGGTTCTTTATTTCGTGCAGCGTCTGCGCGATGAGGCGCACCGTTTTGCCATCGGGGCGCATCGTCAGAAGCGCGCGAAATCCAATATGGCAAACCCGCTGGATGAGGTGCCGGGCGTCGGCGCAACCCGCAAACGCGCCCTGTTGACCCATTTCGGCAGTGCCAAGGCCGTGTCCCGCGCCGATCTGGCCGATCTCAAGGCCGTGGACGGAATTTCCGATAGTCTGGCCGAAACGATCTATGGCTTCTTCCATGAGAAGGGCTGACAGGATAAAGACGGTCGCATGACTTGGAACCTACCCAATATTTTGACGGTCATCCGTCTGCTTGCGGCGCCTGCGGTGGCGCTTGTGTTCATGCTGTTGGCGCGTCCCTATGCGGATTGGGCGGCATTGATCCTGTTCATCGGCGCGTCTGTGACCGATTGGCTGGACGGGTATCTGGCGCGCAAATGGAACCAGACCAGCCGCTTTGGCGCGATGCTGGACCCGATTGCGGATAAGGCGATGGTGATCATCGCCCTGTTCACCGTGTCGAACCTGTTTGGCGCGACGCCCTTTGTGGTGGTGCCCGCCGTGATCATCCTGTTTCGTGAGGTGTTCGTCGCGGGTCTGCGCGAATTCCTCGGGGCGCAGGCGGGCTTGCTCAAGGTGACCAAGCTGGCGAAATGGAAGACCACCGTGCAGATGGTGGCGATTTCGGTTCTGCTGGTGAACGGGTTGTTCGAACATTACCTGACCATGCACAGCCTTGGCATGGATCCCGAGATCGTGCGTGAGGTTCTGGCGGGAAATGTGGCGGACGAACTGGGACTGATCTGGAAATACTACGGCAATTTTATAAGCCTTTATGGTGGTATCGCGCTGTTGTGGGTTGCTGCTATTCTGACCTTCATTACAGGATGGGACTACTTTTCAAAGTCGGTGCCGTTTCTGCGCGATGGGGGGGAAAATGGTTGATGTTCTTTATTTTGCATGGGTCCGCGAACGGATTGGCCTGCCGAAAGAGCAGGTAGAGACATCCGCCGCGACCGTCCGTGATCTGGTGGCCGAACTCTGTGCGCGCGAAGAGCGCTATGCTGCGGCCTTTGCCGATCTCGACTCGCTGCGCGTGGCTCTGGATCAGGACCTGACGGATTTCGACGCGCCCTTGGCCGGCGTCCGTGAGGTTGCGTTCTTTCCGCCGATGACGGGGGGCTAAATGACCGTCCGCGTTCAGGAAGAACCGTTCGATTTCGGGGCCGAGGCCAACGCCTTTGCCACGGGGCGCACCGATGCGGGCGCGGTGGTGACGTTCACCGGTATCGTGCGCGATCTGGCGCGGGGCGATCTGGACCGGATGGTGATCGAACATTACCCCGGCATGACCGAACGCGCGCTGGAAAAGATCGAGGCCGACGCACGGGCCCGTTGGGATTTGCGCGATGTTTTGATCATCCACCGCTATGGCGCGATGGGACCGGGCGATATGATCATGATGGTCGCGACCGCATCGCCCCACCGTGTGGATGCCTTTGAGGCCGCCGAGTTTCTGATGGATTTCCTGAAATCCCGCGCGCCGTTCTGGAAAAAAGAGATCACCCAATCCGGCGAGGAATGGGTCGCCAGCAAGGCCGAGGACGAGGACGCCCTCAGCCGCTGGTGAGATCAGGCGTTGTTCTGACGTTCGATCACGGCGCGCAGCTCTTCGGCCTCTTGGCGCGCTTCGCGCAGACCATCCATCGCCGCGCGCAGCTCTGCTTCGGTCTGGTTCAACTGGGTGGTCAGGTGCGATTCACGCTGTTCCAGATCGGTGAGGGCGTGATCGCGGGCCTCTTCGGCCTCGTGCAATTCCCGCGACATACGGTCCAATTCGCCCATATCGGCCTGTGTTACCCGCGACAAACGGTTGATCAACCACGACGTAAACCAGCCCAGCAAAAATGCGACGAACAAGACGATCGCGGTGACAATAATCAATTCGGTTCTGTTCATTCTGCTGCGTCCGTTTCGGTGTCGTCGGTGGTCGGTTCGGCGTCGCCTGAACCCTGTTCATCGGCGGGGGCGTCGGAGGGCTCTGCGCCTTCGGTGTTTTCGGGAATATCCGGTTCGGCCTCAACCGTTTCCATCAGGCGGAATTCGATCCGGCGGTTCGCCTCGCGGCCCTCTTCGGTGCTGTTGTCGGCGATCGGGGTGGTCTCGCCATAGCCCACGGCGGTCAGGTTGGACACCAGAATGCGGCGCGCGGCCAAGGCGTTGACGACCGCATTCGCGCGCTGTTGGCTCAGGCTCTGGTTGCCGCCCTCGCTGCCTTGGTTGTCGGTGTGGCCGCCGACCTCAATCTGGGCGTCGGGGCATTCGCGCAGGATCTCGGCGATCTTGTCCACCACGTTCAACGAGTCGCCCTCGACACTGGTCACGCCGGGGCCAAAGGTGATCTTGGTGATCGACTGAACGTCGTTGATCCGCGCCACGCATTGTTCGGGCGTCAGGCTCTCATCTTCGTGGATTTCCTCAAGCTCAACGAACTCGACGTTGATCGCGTAATTCTCGTTCTCGCCCAGCTTGGCGGCAAAGCTCTGTGCGATGCGGTCGCGCGCCTCGGGATCGTTTGTGGTGCCGCGCAGTTCAACGAACTCGGGTTGCACAACAACAACGCCATTGGCCAGTTCCGACAGACCCTCCAGCGCGGCCAGAACCCGCATCGACCATCCATCGGGCAGGGTGTCATCCATGCGCATCGCGACATAGACCTTATCCAAACCGAACCGCGCGCGGGCATAGCTTTCGGCGGCGGTGGCGACCAGATCGTCGGTCACGCGTCCGCGCAGTTGCACCAGACCCTCGGGGCTTTTGGTGGCGATGAATTCGGGCGGACCGGTTTCCGCGTCAGTGCCATCGACGGAAACGGGTTCGGGCAGGTCGGCGTGCAGCGAGAACAGGTCGGGCAGGGCGGATTCAAGTTCGCCAACAGCGCGGTCAAACAGGGCGGCGTCGGTGCCCGCCAGCCCGACAAGGGACACATCCGCGTCGCTAAAGGTCACGGTGCCGCCGCCCAGTTGGTCGACGGTGTTGATCGCGGTTTCGACGGCAGCGGCCCAATCGGGCGTCGGCACGCCAAGGCCGATCCGGCATGTCGCGCTATCCGGCGCACCGGCGGCGCGGGCGGCGGTCAGAATGCGGTCATGGGCGGCGTCCGTCTCGGCGGAACAGGCATCAAACCGCGCGCCCGCCGCATCTTTGACGAACCGCAGGGTAAACGGCGTGATCACGGGGCGCGGGGCCGAAATATCCAGCGCCATTTCCACCCCGCTCGGCAGATCGCGCAGCAACGTGTCCTCATACCGGCGCTTGGTCGCGGCGCTGTCGGCGATGGCGGTGATTGTCACCTCACCCTCGGCCACCGAGATTTTGGACCGCGGCAACAGGTTCAGCGCCTCTAGGCCAAAGGCCAACGCCTGATCCCACTGCTCAGGCGCCGGAAAGTCGGCGGAATCCAGCATATTGGTCACCGGCAGGTTCGGCGCGGCCTCACCCACGGCATCCATGATTTGGGCGACGAATTCGCCTTGGGTCGGGATCAGGCCGATCATCGTGACGCCCGCGTCGTTGCGCAGCAGTTCAAGCGCGAATTCCGGATCATCAATCGGTACCGGCGGGGTCACGTCCATATTGTCGATGACGCGCGACGCATCCGTAACCGTCCCCGCAAGCGACAGCGCACGAAAGCGCATCGCCTCGGACGGGGCGGTGCCGGTCATCGAAATTAGCAACCCGTCGGCCGACACGTCGGCCCATGTGATCGCTTCATTGGCCAGAACGCGACGGATGGCGGCACTGGTGCGTGCCTCAATCGCCAAGGTCGCTACATAGGCCGCAAACACCGACAGGACGGCGGCGAAGAGGGCTGCAAATAACACAAGCAACGGGGGTGCTTTTCGCATTCTTTTTGGTGCTCCGCGTGTGAGGGTGCCAACTAACTAGCGGGCTGAACCCCGTTTCGCAATTAAACGAAGACCGCAGCGGCAAAAAACAGCGCAGGCAACAGACCCGTCGTCCGGTTCGCCCAGAACAGGCGCAGGCACAGGTCGTTGTCACCGGTGTCCAATCGCCCCAGTTGCCACCGCATATGCGCGCCAAACGCGACGACCCCCGCAAAGGCCAGCGCCAGTTTGACCATGCCCGCACCCGGGATCAACGCGGCGACCACGGCCAGCCCCATCAGAACCACGGCGAGGATCATGAAAAGCTGCAAAATCTGGTGCGTGCGCGCGCCAAACAACAGGGCGGTGGATTTCACCCCGATCAGGGCGTCGTCCTCTTTGTCCTGATGGGCGTAGATCGTGTCGTAAAAGATCGTCCATGCGATGCCCGACAGGTACAAAAACACCGCCGGCGCGCCCAAGGTGCCTGTATGCGCTACCCATGCCAGCAACGCGCCCCAGTTGAACGCCAACCCAAGGAACACCTGCGGCCAATAGGTGAACCGTTTCGCGAACGGATAGACCAGAACCGGCAGGATAGACAAAACCCCCATCAGGATCGCCGCGCCGTTGAACGTCACCAGAACGGCCAGCCCGATCAGCGCCTGCACACCCATCCAGATCGCCGCGCCCTTGACGCTGATCTGGCCCGAGGGGATCGGGCGGGATTTGGTGCGGGCGACCTGCGCGTCAAAGTCGCGGTCGGTAATGTCGTTCCATGTACAACCCGCGCCGCGCATGACCCACGACCCGATGGCGCATCCCGCCATGATCCACAGATCAAACCACCGCCAACCGGTCGATGCGGCGGCCAGCAACACGCCCCACCAGCACGGCAGCAAAAGCAACCACGTCCCAATCGCCCGATCCGCGCGCGACAGCCGCAACAGGGGCCGCGACCAAGGCGGGGCCAGATGGTCCACCCAATTTCCCGCGACTGCGTCGTAAACCTGTCCGTCGGCCTCTGGCGTTTTGCCATTTGCGGTCATATCGTCGCCCCCATGAGCACACGTTCGAATATCAAAGTCAGGCTGTTTGTAGAGCACCCTATTGGTCAGGGGCAAACCGTTCCTTTGTCGCGGGATCAGGCGCATTACCTTTTTGGCGTCATGCGCCTGTCCGAGGGGGCCGATATTCTGGTCTTTGACGGGGATAACGGCGAATGGCGTGCGACCGTGACCGATGCGGGCAAACGCGGCGGCACCCTGACCTGTCAGGAACAGACGCGACCGCTGCGCCTGCCGCCTGATCTGTGGCTGATGTTCGCGCCGATCAAAAAGGCGCGCACGGATTTCATCGTGGAAAAGGCCGCCGAAATGGGCGCGGCGCGGATTTGCCCCGTGCAGACCGATTTCACGAATTCCGAACGTATCCGACGCGATCGTCTACAGGCCCACGCGGTTGAGGCAGCCGAGCAATGCGGCGGCACCTATGTCCCCGAGGTCGCGGATTTGCAGAAACTGAACGACGTTCTGTCGGCGTGGCCCGAGGATCGGCAGTTGCTGTTTTGTGATGAAACCCTGTCGGATGCGCAAACCGTTCTGGGCGCGCATGAACGGGGTGGCAAATGGGCGATCCTGATCGGCCCCGAGGGCGGGTTTTCCGAGGCCGAGCGCGCCCGCATCACCGCCATGCCCAATGCCACCGCGATTAGCCTTGGCCCCCGCATCCTGCGCGCCGATACCGCCGCCGTGGCCGCCATGACCCTGTGGCAGGACCGGTTGGGGGATTGGGGGTGAGCCTGATCCGCCCCGAACTGCGCGCGCGGATCTTCCGCTGGCGCGAGGTGCTGGTGTCGCTGGCTGTAGCGGCGTTCGGCGTTTGGGTGTTCTTTCTGGGCGGCTATTTCTTTGGCGCGCTGGGCCTGTTGATCTGCGGTGTCGCGATTGGCAGTGGCGTGATTGCGGCGCGGCGTCTGCGCTTTGATGCCCAAGGCGATACGCCTGGTCTGATTGAGGTCACAGAGGGCCAGATCACCTATATGTCCGCGACCGGCGGGGGCGTCGCCGCACGCAGTGAAATCACCCAGATCGACCTGTTTTTCACCGTCTCGGGGCGCGCGTGGTGGCGGATTTTCCAGACCCAGTTCCCGCCGATTGCGATCCCCTTGGGCGCACAGGGCAGCGATGATTTGTTCGATGCCTTTGTCGCTTTGCCGGGGGCGCGGCCGAAAATGTTCCTTTCGGTGCTTGACCGCGCGCCTGTGGATGGCCAGATCACGGTTTGGCGACGGGACGCGGCGCTGGCCTTGACTTGAGGCGCGGAGCGTCGCAGGTCTAGCCCAAGTACGAGACACAGATCGGAGCGAAAACGATGTCAATTCCTCAGTCGGGCGGCGGCCCCATCGAGAGCTTTGATCAACTGGCCGAATATCTGGAATCCGGATGCAAACCCACTGAGGATTGGCGCATCGGGACCGAGCACGAAAAATTCGGCTACTGCAAAGATTCCCTAATGCCCCTCCCGTATGAGGGTGAGCGTTCGGTTCTGGCCGTGATGGAAGGTCTGCGTGACCTGCACGGATGGGCCCCAGTCCTTGAGGCGGACAAGCTGATCGGGCTGGAAAAGGACGGCGCGAACGTCAGTCTGGAACCGGGCGGACAGTTGGAACTGTCCGGAGCGCCCCTGCGCACGATCCACGAAACCTGTGATGAGGTGAACACCCACCTGCGCGACGTCAAGGATATCGCGTCTAAGGTCGGCGTCGGGTTCATCGGTCTGGGCGCCGCCCCGCAGTGGAGCCATGAGCAAATGCCGGTTATGCCCAAGGGTCGGTATAAGCTGATGACCGATTACATGGACAGCGTCGGCACCATGGGCAAAACCATGATGTACCGGACCTGTACCGTGCAGGTGAACCTCGATTTCGCGTCCGAAGCAGACATGGTTCAGAAATTCCGCGTGGCATTGGCCCTGCAACCCGTGGCGACCGCGCTGTTCGCGAATTCGCCGTTTCTGGATGGCAAACCCAATGGTATGAAAAGCTGGCGCAGCAACGTCTGGAAACATCTGGATGACGCGCGCACAGGCATGTTGCCGTTCGTGTTCGAGGACGGCATGGGGTTCGAACGCTATGTCGATTACGCCTTGGATGTGCCGATGTATTTCGTCTATCGCGACGGCAAATACATCAACGCGCTGGGCCAGTCGTTCCGCGATTTCCTGAACGGCAAACTGCCCGCTCTGCCGGGTGAGGTGCCGACCCTGTCGGATTGGGCCGATCACCTGACGACGATCTTCCCCGAGGCGCGGATCAAGAAGTTTATGGAAATGCGCGGGGCCGATGGTGGTCCGTGGCGTCGTCTGTGCGCGCTGCCCGCGTTCTGGACCGGTCTGATGTATGATCAAACGTCGCTGGATGCGGCATGGGATCTGGTCAAGGGCTGGGACACCGAAACCCGTCAGGCATGGCGCGACGCCGCGCCGGTCGATGCGCTTCAGGCGTCGGTGGGTGGCACGTCGATGCGCGATCTGGCAGCGCAGGTTCTGGAAATCTCGCGCGAGGGTCTGAAACGCCGCGCCATGCCCGGTGCGGGCGGGATGATCCCGGATGAGCGTCACTTCCTCCATGCGCTGGAGGACAGCGTCGAAAGCGGCAAAACCCCCGCCGATGAGTTGCTAGAGCACTATCACGGCGACTGGAACGGCGACCTCAACCGCATCTACGCCGAGTTTAGCTATTAATCTGCGGCGCGGACCGGAAACCGCCGGTCCAGCCGTTGGTAAATCACGGACACCGTCGCCCCCCACAGGGCGGCGACAGGAACACCAAATCCGGTGTACACAACGATAAAGCTTACCGATCCGGATACGGCATTGCCAAAACCGGCTTCGAAAATCATGAGCTTGATCACGTTGAACGCCAAAGCGAATGGTACGGAAACCACCACGGCAATAACCGCCGCAGGTGACATGTGTTTCAGGGTCGGATAGGCCCGTGCGGCCCAATACCACATGATCGGTCCACCGAAGAGGACATAAGGTATGCCCCCAAAGGCCGGTGCAATGAGCAAAGCGGCGACGGGCAACCCAAGCACGCCGAGAGAAGCTTCGGGTCCGATATAAGTGATCCCCCATGCGACCGCCGTCCAGATCAGCGGCGCGAGGATGAACGCGGGCCAGAATAGGCCGATGCGCAGCTTGTGCTCTGGCTTGGTGGTGTCGGTCATGCGAAAAACTACCCTTGGTTGTTCGCAGGAAAGCATCCATCCAGCCGTTTGTAAACGACCGCAACCGTCGCGCCCCAGAGCGCGGCAAAGGGCGTTCCGACAAACAGGAATAGGGCAATCGCGCCGCCAATGTCCTCGAGCGCAAGGATCAACGCCCCAACCCCGATCACAATCGTCAGGCACAGATTGGTCACCGCACCGGCCTTGGCCAAGGTTCGTTTGTTCGGATAGGTGCGTTTGGCGTGGTGCCAGATGATCGGCGCGCCGAGGATGAGGTAGGGCACGCTGCCCGCAATCATCGTAACGGCGGGCAGAAACCCGATAACGGCCAGTGGCCCGAAATCGTCATGCACCCACAGGCCCACGTAAAAGAGTATCGCGCCGGGCACGCCCCAAACCAGCGGCGCCAGAACAACGGCGGACCACAGGACGCCCTTGCGGACCCTATAGGGATGGGGGATCGGTTCGCTCATGTCTGCCCTATGTTGTGGCATTCATAAAACACCATAGGACGCACCAAGGACAGGAACAATGCCGCGAGATTCTAGCCCTTTTTGCCGATCTTGGTTTCGGTCCCTGCTTTGAGACGGCGGATGTTGGGCCAGTGGCGGATGTAGATCAACAGCATCAGGGCAAAGGACAGGATCAGGTAGGGACCGCTGTTCAGGGTCAGGATCCAGACAGGCAGGCTTGCCACCGACACCAGCGCCGACAGGGACGAATAGCGGGTGATCACCGCCACCGCCAACCACGTCCCACAGGCCGCCAGACCAAGGGGAAAGGACAGCGCCAGAACCGTGCCAAGGAACGTCGCCACGCCCTTGCCGCCGCGAAATTTCAGATAGATCGGGAACACATGCCCCAGAAACGCCGCCAGACCCGCGATTTGAACGGCGTCATCGTTTTGGATGATCAGACGCGCGGCAACAACGGCAATCGCGCCTTTGCCCGCGTCCAAAATCAGGGTCAGAAACGCCGCCAGCTTATTGCCCGTGCGCAACACGTTCGTCGCGCCGATATTGCCTGACCCGATTGCGCGCAGATCGCCCAGCCCGAACAGCCGCGCCATCACGATCCCGAACGGAACCGAGCCTAGCAGATAGGCCAGAACGGCAACGATCGCCAAGGTCGTTTGCGGCGTGATCAGGTCGGGCATCGCATCAGTCCTTTGTGTAGACGCAGTCGCCGCCAACATAGGTCGACAGGACGCGACCTTGCAAACGGGCCCCGTCAAAGGGCGTGTTCTTGGATTTGCTGTGCAGCTTGGTCCGGTCCAGGACGAACGGCGCATCCGCGTCGAACAGAACCAGATCGGCAGGCGCGCCGACGGCCAAACGACCCCCGGGCAGGCCAAAGCGCGCGGCGGGGTTGAACGACATCGCGCGCCACAGATCGGGCAGGGCGATATCGCCCGCGTGCACCAGACGCAGAACCGCAGGCAGGAAGGTTTCCAGACCCACCGCGCCCGATGCGGCCTCTTCAAACGGCAGGCGTTTGGATTCCTCGTCCTGCGGGGTATGCATCGAACAGATGATGTCGATCAGACCGGTTTTGACGGCCTCGACACAGGCGATGCGGTCGTCCTCGCTGCGCAGAGGCGGCTTGACCTTAAAGAAGGTGCGGTAATCGCCCACGTCCAACTCATTCAGGGTCAGGTGGTGGATCGACACACCGGCGGTGACGTCATGGCCGTTGTTTTTGGCACGTTCCAACGCGGGCAGGGCGCGGGCGGTGGTGATCTGATCGGCGTGATAGGCCACGCCCGTCATTTCAACCAGCGCGATGTCACGGTCCAGCGCCATGCGCTCGGCCATCGCCGAGACGGCAGGCAGGCCGCGCAGCGAGGCGAACTTGCCACTGGTCACGGCGGCACCGCGCGACAGGCCGGGGTCCTGCGGGTGGGCAATGATCACCGCGCCAAGGCTGCGGGCATAGGTCATCGCACGCGACAGAACCTTGGTGTCGGTGGTGACGCGGTCGCCATCGGTAAAGGCAACCGCACCGGCGTCCAGCAGGAACCCGATCTCGACCATCTCGCGGCCCTCGCGCCCCTTGGTCAGGGTCGCCATGGGGCGGATGTTGACGGGGCTGGCATCGCGCGCGCGGCGCGTCACGAATTCCAGCGTCTCGGGGGTGTCAATCGCGGGCAGGGTGTCGGGGCGGGTGACAATCGTCGTCACCCCACCGGCGGCGGCGGCAAGGCCCGCGGTGCGAAAGCTCTCTTTGTGACGCTCACCCGGTTCACAGATTTTGACGCCGATATCGACGATCCCGGGGGCAAGGTGTTTGCCACGGCAATCCACGACCTGATCGGCCGTGTCGGGGGTGTCCCCCACGGCGGCGATCACACCGTCCTGCGCGAACAGGTCGCCGGTGGTTTCGGTCCGTGCCTCGGGATCAATCAGACGGGCGTTTTTGAACAGGATGCTCATACCCAAACCCCCTTGTCGCCCGCGTCGCGCAGGTTGCGCGCCAGCAGGTCCATCGCGGCCATACGCACGGCCACACCCATTTCCACCTGTTCCTGAATGACGCTGCGGTTGATGTCATCGGCGATTTCGCCGTCGATCTCGACCCCACGGTTCATCGGCCCCGGATGCATGACAATCGCGTCGTCCTTGGCATAGGCCAGCTTTTCCGCGTCCAAGCCATACCGGTGGTAATATTCGCGTTCCGACGGAATGAATCCGCCGTCCATGCGTTCCCGTTGAAGGCGCAGCATCATCACCACATCGACGTCTTTCAGACCCTCGCGCATGTCGTCGTAGACCTCGACGCCAAAGTGCGAAATCCCCGACGGCATCAGGGTCGGCGGACCCACCAGACGGATGCGGTTTTCCATCTTGTGCAGCAGCAGGATGTTGGAGCGCGCCACGCGGCTGTGGGCGATGTCGCCGCAAATCGCGATGTTCAGGCGGTGCAACCGGCCCTTGGCGCGCCGGATCGTCAGCGCGTCCAGCAAGGCCTGTGTCGGGTGTTCGTGTCGCCCGTCGCCCGCGTTCAGAACCGCGCAGTTCACCTTTTGCGACAACAGGTCCACCGCGCCCGAATGCGGGTGGCGCACGACCAACAGGTCGGGGTGCATCGCGTTCAGCGTCAGCGCGGTGTCGATCAGGGTCTCGCCCTTTTTGATCGAACTGGCCTGCATCGCCATGTTCATCACATCCGCGCCCAACCGTTTGCCCGCCAACTCAAAGCTGGCCTGAGTGCGCGTCGAGTTCTCGAAAAACATGTTGATCTGCGTCATCCCCGCCAAGGCATCGGAATGCTTGGTCGGGCTGCGGTTCAGATCAACATAGGTATCGGCTAGATCAAGAATGGTCCGAATTTCTTCGGGATGCAGGGGCTCAATCCCCAGCAAATGCTTTTGACGAAAGGTCATGCGTCGTTCACCCGCGATTTTCGCCGGTTATAGGGGGGCAGGCCGAACCGGGCAAGGGGAATGGCCGCGCGCGTCGGACCATTCTGGGCATTTACCTTGGCGGCCCCGCGCCCTAGCTTGCGTCTATGGATTCTGCGCTGGATTGGCATACGGCAAGGGCCCTGCTGGAATGGCAGGTGGAACTCGGCGTGACCGAGGCGATTTCTGATGCGCCGATTAACCGGTTTGAGGCCCCCGCGCCCGAACCCGCCAAAATCCCGATGCCCGGTGCTGCCCCGCCCCCGCCCGTCAAACAGCCCGAGGTCGATCCGGTTGAGGTCGCGACCAAGGCGGCGCAGGCGCTCAAAACGCTGGACGATCTGCACAGCGCGCTAGAGGCGTTCGAATTCTGTGACCTGAAAAAGGGCGCGCGACATCTGGTGTTTTCCGACGGTCGCCCCGATGCCCGCGTGATGATCATCGGTGAGGCGCCGGGTCGCGATGAGGACATGCAGGGCAAACCGTTCGTGGGCCGCGCGGGGCAGCTGTTGGACAAGATGTTCGCGGCCATCGGGATGTCGCGCACCGCGCCTGATGCTGAACGCGCGATCTATATAACTAACGTCCTGCCGTGGCGTCCGCCCCAGAACCGCGACCCCAGCCCCGATGAGATCGCCATGATGCTGCCCTTTGTGCGCAAGCATGTGGAACTGGTCGATCCCGATGTTCTGGTCCTGATGGGCAATCACAGCTGTCAGGCAATGCTGGGGCGCAAAGGGATCACCCGCCTGCGCGGCAAATGGGCCGCCGATGGCGCGCGCCCCGTGTTGCCGATGTTCCACCCCGCGTATCTGTTGCGCAACCCCGTCGCGAAACGGGACGCATGGCACGACCTGTTGATGCTACAGGCCAAACTACGAGACACCGCATGAGCCGTATCGACGACACCCGCGAATTCATCTCCGTCCGCATCGCCGTTCTGACCGTGTCCGACACGCGCGGGATGGATGAGGACCGGTCGGGCCAGACCCTTGTCGACCGGATCACCGGCGCGGGACATTTGCTGGCCGCGCGCGAAATCATCCGCGATGAACGCGACCAGATCGCCGCCAAGCTGCGGGAATGGTGCGCGGATCCCGAGATCGACGTGGTGATTTCCACGGGCGGCACGGGCCTGACGGGGCGCGATGTGACGGTTGAGGCGCATCGCGACGTCTATGAAAAGGAAATCGACGCCTTTGGCACCGTGTTCACCATCGTCTCGATGAAGAAAATCGGGACAAGCGCGGTGCAATCGCGCGCCACCGGTGGTGTGGCCAATGGCACCTATCTGTTCGCCCTGCCGGGCAGCACGGGGGCCTGCAAAGACGCGTGGGATGAAATTCTGGCCTATCAGCTGGATTATCGGCACATGCCCTGCAATTTTGTGGAAATTTTTCCACGATTGGATGAGCATAAGCGACGGAAGTAACGTCCCCGCGCGTTAAACCTCAATCTGTGGCAATTGTCGGTTTGCTCTCTAAGTTAGAAAGAGGGCCAAACGCGCCCTGTCTTGTGTGGCAAGGAATTGAATTCATGCGCTTCTTGCGTCGCTCTCTTATTGGTTTGTTTCTGATCGCTGCGACGGTGGGCGTTCTGACGATTGCCGGCACGACGGTTTATAATGCGGTTCAGACCCGTCTGGCGGATGAGGGCCTGTCGCGTCCCGCGCGAGAACGGGTGTTTTCGGTGAACGTCCTGCCCATCACGGTGACCGATATCGCGCCCGAACTGACCGTGTTCGGCGAAATCCGCAGCCGCCGCGTTCTGGACCTGCGGGCAAGCGCGTCTGGTCGTGTGATCGAGCTGTCCGATGATTTCGTTGAGGGCGGTGAGGTCAGCGCGGGCCAGATGCTGGTGCGGATTGATCCCGCCGACGCCGAGGCCGCGCTACAGGTCGCGCAAACCGATCTGGCCGAGGCCGAGGCCGAACAGCGTGACGCCGAACGCGCCCTTGATTTGGCAGAGCAGGATGTCGCCAGCGCCGAGGAACAGGCACGTCTGCGCGAACAGGCCCTGCAACGTCAAATCGACATTCGTGAACGCGGCTATGGGTCGGACGCGGCGGTAGAAGAGGCCGAGCTGACCGCTGCCTCGGCCCGCCAATCGGTGGTGTCGCGCCGTCAGGCCCTTGCCACCGCGACCAGCCGCATCGACACCGCCAAGACCAGCCTCGCCCGCGCCGAAATCGCCGTCCAAGAAGCCACCCGCGATCTGGCCGACACAGAAATCCGCGCCGCATTCACTGGTGCACTGCGCGACGTGTCACTGGTTGAGGGGGGATTGGTGTCGAACAACGAACAAATCGCACAACTGATCGACCCAGACGCGCTTGAGGTCGAGTTCCGCGTCTCGACCGCGCAATACGCGAACCTGCTTGATGATCGCGGCACGTTGATCGACGGGCAGGTGTCGGTGCAACTGGAAACATTCGGGATTGCCCTGTCGACCACGGGCCGCGTGACCCGCGAAAGCGCTTCGGTCGCGGATGGTCAGGTGGGTCGTATCCTCTATGCGCAACTGGACGCCGCGCCCGGGTTCCGTCCCGGTGATTTTGTGACCGTCCGCGTGCAGGAACCCGAACTGGCCGATGTGGCGCGTCTGCCCGCCTCGGCCCTTGGGGGGGACAACACGGTTCTTGTTGTTGCCGATGATGACCGTCTGGAACTTGCGCCGGTCACGTTGCTGCGCCGTCAGGGCAATGATGTCATCATCCGCGTGGGTGACCTGTCGGGACGTTTGGTCGTCGCGGAACGCGCGCCGCAACTGGGCGCGGGGATCAAGATCAATCCTCTGCAACAGGGACAGGAACAGGCCGCCGCGAAACCCGACATGATGGAACTGACCGCCGAACGTCGCGCGGCCCTGATCGCCTTTGTCGAAGGCAGCAGCGCCATGCCACAGGCCGCCAAGGACCGCGTGCTGGCCCAACTCAATCAGGATCGCGTCCCCAGCGACATGGTCGAACGCATCGAAAGCCGCATGGGGGGCTAGGGAATGGTACGCCAACTGCCGGACAGTGCCGGGGGCCTGTTGTCCTATTTCACGCGCCACCGAACGGCGGCGAACCTGTTGCTGGTGGTTCTGATCGTTCTTGGCCTTGCCGCCGCGCCGCGTATGCGGGCCCAGTTCTTTCCCGATGTGGTCGTGGATGACGTCGATGTCGTCGTGACATGGGACGGCGCAGGGGCCGAGGACGTCGATACCGCCATCGTTCAGGTGCTCGAGCCGTCCTTGTTGGCGGTCGAGGGCGTGGAAACCGCCACGTCGCGCTCATCCGAGGGGCGGGCGTTCATCAATCTGGAATTCGAACCCGGCTGGGATATGGCGCGCGCGGCCAATGATGTGCAACAGGCCGTCGACAGTATCACGACCCTACCCGATAGCGCCGATGACCCTGAGGTGACGCGCGGTGCATGGCGCGACCGTGTGACCGATGTGGTGATCACCGGCCCCGTGGGTGTCGATCAGATCGGGCGCTTTGCCGATGAATTCGTGTCCCGCCTGTTTGCGGCGGGGATCACGCGCACGACCATCCGTGGCCTTGCCGCGCCCGAAACGCTGGTCGAGGTGCCGACGATCTCTCTGGTGCAATATGACCTGACGCTGGCCGAGATCGCGTCGGCGATTTCCACACATGCCGACACATCGCCCGCCGGTGATCTGACGGGCAGCAGTTCGCGCATCCGCACCGGCGTCGAAAAACGCAGCGCCCCCGAGATTGAGGCGATTGAGCTGCGCGCGGAACAGGACGGCACGACCCTGACCATTGGGGATGTGGCGCGGGTGACGGTTCTGGGCGCGGATCGCAGCCGCGCCTATTTCGTCGGTGAAAACCCCGCCATGTCCGTGCGGGTGGACCGGTCGGACCGCGGGGATGCCATCGACATTCAGGCCGCTGTCCAAGAGGTCGCGGACGAAATGGAACTGACCCTGCCCCAAGGGGTCAGTATCGACCTGATCCGTACACGGGCCGAGGCCATCACGGGCCGTTTGAACATCCTTTTGGACAACGGGCTACAGGGGCTGGGCCTTGTTCTGGTTCTGTTGTTCTTGTTCCTGAACGCGCGCACGGCGCTGTGGGTGGCGGCCGGTATTCCGGTTGCGATGCTGAGCGCGGTTGCCCTGATGTATGCCGCCGGTTTGACGTTGAACATGATTTCCCTGTTCGCGCTGATCATCACGCTGGGTATTGTAGTGGATGACGCGATTGTGGTGGGCGAACATTCCGATTTCCGCGTGCGCCGCTTGGGCGAGGACCCTGTGACGGCGGCGGAAAATTCCGCCCGACGCATGGCCGCGCCGGTGTTTTCGGCGACGGTGACGACCGTTTTGGCATTCTTTGGTCTGACCGCGATCAGTGGTCGGTTTGGCGATCTGATTTCCGACATCCCGTTCACGGTGATTGTGGTCTTGTTGGCCTCGCTGGTGGAATGTTTCCTGATCCTGCCCAACCACATGTCCCACGCGCTGGCCCATCGGGATAAGGCGCATTGGTATGACGCACCGTCGCGGTTTGTGAACCGTGGCTTTTCGTGGGTGCGTGACACCCTGTTTCGTCCGTTGATCGTGGGCGTGTTGCGCGCGCGGTATTTGGTGATGGCGCTGGCCCTTTTGGCGCTGGCCTCACAGGCGGCGTTGTGGATTCGTGGCGATGTGCAGTGGCGGTTCTTTAACTCACCTGAACAGGGTTCGATTTCCGGCAACTTTGCCATGCTGGAGGGCGCGACGCGGGCGGATTCGTTTGAACAGATGCGCGAGTTGCAGCGCGCGACGAATGCGGTCGCCGAGCGTTACGCCGAAGAGCACGGACGTTCCCCCCTCGACTATGTCATCGCCGAAATCGGCGGGAACACGGGGCGTGGTCTGGCCGGAGCGGATGACAAGGACGCGGATTTGCTGGGCTCGATCGCGATCGAACTGATCGACGCGGATATGCGCCCCTATAGTTCGTTCCAGTTCCTTGCCGATCTGCAAAACGAGGTGCAGCAACATCCGATGGCCGAAACCGTAAGCTTTCGCGGATGGCGCTCGGGTCCGGGTGGGGACGCGCTGGACGTTCAGTTCTATGGCGCGGATGCGACGACCCTCAAGGCCGCAGCAGAAGAGCTGAAGACCCAAGTGGCCGAGTTCCCCGAGGTCTCGGCGGTTGAGGACAGTCTGGCCTATGACAAACAGGAACTGATCCTTGATCTGACGCCGCAGGGCAACGCCCTTGGCTTTACCACGGACGGGTTGGCGCGGGTGTTGCGTAACCGCCTGAATGGGATTGAGGCCGCGACCTATCCCGACGGACGCCGGTCCGCCGAAATCCGCGTTGAACTGCCCGAAGAGGAACTAAGCGCCGATTTCCTTGACCGGATGTTGTTGCGCAGCGATCAAGGCATTTACCTGCCGCTGGCCGATATCGTGACGGTGGGTCAACGCAACGGGTTCAGCACCGTGCGCCGCGAAAACGGTCTGCGCGTCGTGTCGGTGACGGGCGATGTGTCCGAGGACGATCCGGCCCGCGCACAGGCGATCATGACCGCGCTTGAGGACAAAATCCTCCCCGATATCGAGAGCCAATACGGCGTCTCGTGGCGTTTGGCCGGTCTGGCCGAACAAGAGGACGAATTCCTGACGGACGCGTTTATGGGCTTCTCTCTGGCGCTACTCGGGATTTACCTGACGCTGGCGTGGATTTTTGCCAGTTGGACGCGGCCCGTGGTGGTGATGGCGATTATTCCGTTCGGGTTGGTCGGGACGATTTATGGCCATGCCCTGTGGGATGTGCCGTTGTCGATGTTCACGGTGGTGGGTCTGATCGGGATGACGGGGATTATCATCAACGACTCAATCGTTCTGGTCGGCACGGTGGATGATTACGCGCAAACCCGTGGTTTGGGGCCCGCGATTGTCGATGCGGTGGCCGACCGGTTGCGGCCTGTGTTCCTGACCACGGCGACGACGGTTCTGGGCCTTGCGCCGCTGCTCTATGAGACCTCGCAACAGGCGCAGTTCCTGAAACCCACGGTGATCACTCTGGTCTACGGGCTTGGGTTCGGGATGGTGTTGGTTCTGTTGGTGGTGCCCGCGTTGTTGGGCATCCAGCAGGATGCTGGGCGGCACATTGCGTCGGCCAAACGTGCGCTGCGTGGCCCGTCGCGGGTCAAGGTTTGGGTCGGCGGTGCGGCGGTTTTGATGGCGGGATGGTTTGCCCTGACCCTTGGCGGGGTGGCGGTGACCGGCGCGGGGATCGGCCCGTTGGCGGGTCTGTTGCCCACCGGAACGGGTATGGGCGCGGCGTTCGGTCTGTTCTTGGCGGGCTGCGCGGGTGTTGCGGTGGTGGCCTATGGCGCGGCGGCCTTTGGCCTTAGCCGTGGGGCAAAACGCGCCTAACCCGCCGCGGGACAGCCCAGAACATCAATCGCCTGCGCCGAGGACAACAGGGTGATGCGGATGTCGGATCGGTCAAGCGCAAAGGGCGCAGCCGTCGGCGGTACCATATCGACCGTTGCCGTCATCGTAGTGCCGTCGCGTTTGACCATCGCCTCGGACACCCAGATGTCGGGGTCAGGCAATTCCAGCACCGCAATTCCGTCCGTCCCGAAATTCGGTGCGGACATGGTGGCGGTGACGCGCAAACCGTCCGAGATCGGTTCAACCGCGCAGGATAGGTTGCTGAGGCGACCGGCCGTTGCCGACACAGGCATATCGGCCAGTGCGGATTTGATTGCGCCGCTTTGGGTCGGGGCCTGATCCAGATCGCTGTGCACGCTGATCGTGACCGGCAGGCAGATGTCCTGACACACACCCAGCGCCACATCCGCGCCAACCGACATGGGTTTGCTGCGGTCCACGGGGGTGAATTCCACGGGTAGGACCAGTTGGTTTTTATACCCGATCGTGCGCAGGCCGTTTTCCTCAAACACGCTGGGGGTCGGCCAATGGATTTCGGCACCCGCGATATTGTCGGATCCGGTCCAGTCGAACTGGGGCGGGATGCCACTTTCGCCCGGGGCGCGCCAATAGGTTTTCCAACCGGGCGCCAGATCAAAGCGCAGCGCGGCCATCACCGTGCCGTCCTCTGTCGCCCAGCCATTCAACAGATCCAAAGAAATGACGTTGTCTTTTACAGCCTGTGCCGATGCGGGCACAGCAGTCAATCCGGCCCCACACAGGGCCACAGTCGTCATAAAGGCGGTGAATCTGGTCATATAATGAACATAGGCATTCCAAGACCGGCGTTAAATCACTTTTCGGCTAGGCTAGACTTAAGATTTTCGGCGCGGCTCTTGCATCTGAGGCAGAAAGGGACACTTAATTTAGTATGGAACCTGCTGAACCTGAACTGAATCTCAGTGGCAAGTTGCTGATCGCCATGCCGGGCATGGGAGATCCGCGATTTGAGCGCAGTGTCGTTTTCCTGTGTGCGCATTCGTCGGATGGGGCCATGGGCCTGATCGTGAACAAGCCTGCCACACAGTTGAGTTTCGAGGACCTGCTGAAACAACTGAAAATCCCCCAAGGCCGCGCCGGACGGGATATTCGTGTCCATTTCGGCGGGCCGGTCGAAAACGGACGGGGGTTTGTGTTGCACAGTTCGGATTACGCATCCGAAACAGAATCCACCATGGATGTGGATGGCCGGTTTGGCCTGACCGCGACCTTGGACATCCTTGAGGACATGGCGCACGGCGGGGGACCGCATTCGGCCTTGCTGGCGCTGGGCTATTCCGGTTGGGGGCCTGGGCAGTTAGAGGATGAGATCAGCGACAACGGATGGCTCACGGCTGAGGCCAGTCCGGAAACCGTTTTTGCCCGCGACAATGACGCGAAATGGGAAATGGCCCTGCATAGTCTGGGGATCGAACCCAGCCTGTTGTCAGGCAGTGCTGGTCACGCCTGATCGCGCGGCGCGGCGGCGCGGCGCAGACGGTCGTTGATCGCCAGACCCAGACCGGTGTCCGGCACGGGGGCAAAGGCGATCCGACGCGTACCATTTGCAATTTCATCCGCACGGCGCAGCATTTGAAACAGGTTCGCCGCCGCCTCGGTCAGATCACCGGTGGGCGACAGGTTCAATTCCGCGTCCGTGCAATCCGGCCCGAACCCGACCCAGACCTGATCCGGCGCAGGCGTGGTGATGTTCAGGGACACGGCGGCATCGGGGGCGTAATGGCTGCTCAGCTGCCCTGGTGCGGAAATCGGATCGGCATCGCCGCGTGCCTCGGGCGTATAGCCGATGACGTCCGCGATATCCTCAACCGACACACCACCGGGACGCAACAGGGTCGCGCGCCCGTCCACGCATCCGACAATCGTGCTCTCGACCCCGACGGTGCAGGCACCGCCGTCGATCACCGCCTCAATCAACCCATCCAGACCCTGTTGGACGTGCTTGGCCATGGTCGGGCTGATCTTGCCCGACGGGTTGGCCGACGGGGCGGCGACGGGACCGCCAAAGGCCGTCAGAACCGCGCGGGCCAAGGGGTGGTTCGGAACGCGCAGGCCAATCGTCGGATTGCCCGCCGTCACAAGGGGCGAAATCCCCGCCGTTTCGCGCAGGGGCACCACCAATGTCAGGGGGCCGGGCCAGAACGCATCGGCCAGCTTGCGCGCGGTGGCGTCAAACATCCCGATCTGTTCCGCCTGATCCACGCCCGCCAGATGCACGATCAACGGGTTGAACTGTGGCCGACCCTTGGCCGCGAAAATGCGCGCACAGGCGCGATCCACCCGCGCATCCGCCCCAAGGCCGTAAACCGTTTCCGTCGGTAGCGCCAACAAACCACCCGACGCCAAAACATCCGCCGCGGCGGCAATGCCGTCTGCGGTGTCGGTCAGATATCGGGTGTGGATCGGGTCGCTCATGTGACGCTGCGTTTGGCTTGATAGGGTGTTGCCAGAAGGTAGGCTTGCCCGCAATTAGGCCCCCGAATACATCTGCGCTTGTCTTGAGACAAGGCATCATCAAGGGAGAGGATCATGCCGTACAGCGCGCCGGTTAAAGACTATCAGTTCATTTTCGATCACATCGTGGATTTCGGCACGGTTCAGGCAACCGACCGTTTCGCCGAGGCGACCCCCGATCTGGTTGAGGCGATCCTGACCGAGGCGGGCAAGCTGAGCGAAGAGGTCATGGCCCCGCTTCAGCGCGCGGGCGATCTGGGTCCGGCGGTTCTGGAGAACGGCAAGGTGCGCACGTCCCCCGGTTTTGCCGAAGGATACCAACAGATCGCCGAGGGCGGTTGGGTCGGAATCGCGGCAAGCCCCGAGCACGGCGGCATGGGCCTGCCGATGACGGTGACGCATGCGGTGAATGAAATGATGGGCTCGGCCTGTTTGTCGCTGCAACTGAACCCGCTGATGACACAGGGCCAGATTGAGGCGCTGGAACATCACGCCAGCGACGAGATCAAGGAACTGTACCTGCCCAAGCTGATTTCGGGCGAATGGTGCGGCACGATGAACCTGACCGAGGCGGGGGCGGGCTCGGACGTGGGTGCGCTGACGACCAAGGCAGAACCCAACGGCGATGGCACTTATGCGATTACGGGCCAAAAGATTTACATCACGTGGGGCGACAACGATTTCTCGGGCAATGTGTGCCATCTGGTCCTTGCCCGTCTGCCCGACGCGCCCAAAGGCACCAAAGGCATCAGCCTGTTTATGGTGCCCAAACTGATCCCGAACGAGAACGGTGAACCCGGCGTGGCCAACACGCTGAAGGTGGTCAGCCTTGAGCACAAGCTGGGCCTGCACGGATCGCCGACCGCGGTGATGCAATATGACGGCGCCAAGGGTTGGATCATCGGCGAGCCGAACAAAGGCATGGCCGCTATGTTCACCATGATGAACAACGCGCGCCTGGGCGTTGGCGGTCAGGGCATCGCGGTGGCCGAGGGCGCGTATCAACAGGCGCTGGCCTATGCGTTGGACCGGACCCAAGGGCGCAGCCCCGTTGAGGGCGGCACCGGCACCATTCTGGACCACGCCGATGTGCGCCGGATGCTGATGACGATGAAGGCCGAGACCTTTGCGGCGCGTTCTATCGCGTTGGCCAACGCGGTCGCGATCGACATGGGCAATGCGACGGGTGACGCGGAATGGCAGGCGCGTGCGGCCCTGCTGACCCCGATCACCAAGGCCTATGGCACGGACACGGGGATCGAGGTCGCCAATCTGGGCGTTCAGGTGCACGGCGGCATGGGGTTCATTGAGGAAACCGGCGCGGCCCAATATGCCCGCGACGTTCGTGTGACCGCGATTTATGAGGGCACGAACGGCATTCAGGCGATGGACCTTGTCGCGCGCAAGATGATGGACGGGGGCGAAGCCGCCTATCGTCTGTTGGAAGAGGTCGAAAAATGCGCCGAGACCGCGCGCTGTAAACTGCCGGAACTGGCCGAGGACGTTTGGGCGGCGGCCGAAACCCTGCGTGAGGCGACCGAGCGTCTGGTCGGTCAAGAGATGAACGACCGGTTTGCCGGTGCGGTGCCGTTCCTGCGCGCCTTTGCCCGTGTGCTGGGCGGCTATTACCACCTGCGCGCCGCGATGGCCGAGGGGGGCGAGGGTCCGCGCACCGCGACGGCGACGTTCTTTATCAAACGTCTGTTGCCCGAGCACGCCGCGTTGCTGGCCCATGCGGGACAGGGGGCCGAGAACCTCTATGCCCTCGGGGTTGACGATCTGGCCGCGTCCTGATGGACGGCGGGGCCAGCCCGATCACCTATCCATGGGACAGCCCGCCGGAAAACGGGACGGCGGTTGAAATTGCGGCGGGGGTTCTGTGGATCCGCCTGCCGCTGCCCTTGGCGCTGGACCATGTGAATGTCTATGCGCTGGACGATGGGGACGGGTGGACGGTCATTGATACCGGCGTCGGGTCCAAGCACTCACAGGACATGTGGCGCGCCCTGATCGACGGGCCGCTGGGTGGGCGTCCGATCCGGCGCATTGTCGTCACGCACCATCATCCCGATCACGTCGGCAACGCCGGTTGGTTGATGGAGCAGACAGGGGCCGAGTTGTTGATGCCGCGCACCGCGTGGTTGTTGGCGCGGATGTTGTATCTAGACGAACAGGCGCGCCCGACGCCCGAGATGATCCGGTTCTGGCGCGACGCGGGTCTGCGCCCCGACCAGATGGAGCAGCGCCTGAAAGAGCGTCCTTTCAACTTTGCCGATGTGATCACCGCGCTGCCCCTCGGGTTCACGCGTCTGCAAGAGGATCAGGTCCTGACCATGGGCGGGCGGCGTTGGCAGGTGCGGATGGGCGACGGGCACGCGCCCGAACACGCCACGTTCTGGTCGCTGGATGACCACCTGATCCTTGGCGGGGATCAGCTCTTGCCGTCGATTTCACCGAATTTGGGGGTCTATCCGACCGAACCCGACGCCGATCCGGTGGGTGAATGGATGGCGTCCTGTCTGCGGTTCCAGCCCTTCGCGCGTGAGGATCATCTGGTTCTGCCGGGGCATAAGTTGCCCTATCAGGGGCTGCCGGCGCGCCTGACGCAAATGATCGACAGTCACCACCATGCGCTAGACCGGTTGCTCAGCGCGCTCGACACACCGCGCGCGGCAGTGGAATGCTTTGTACCCCTGTTCAAACGCGACATCACGGGGGCGTCTTTCGGGCTCGCCTTGGCTGAGGCGGTTGCACATGTGAACCATTTGTTCCAGTCAGGTCAGGCAACCCGCAGCCGTCGCGACGATGGCGCGTGGGTCTATTGCCGAAAGGACCCGACATGAGTACCCGCAAACCGTTCGATTGTCCCCCTGCCCGCGCGGTCCATTCCGACCCCGATGCGCCCAAGTCGCCCGAGCAAAAGCCGATCCCTGACGCGATGGCCGCCGTGCCCGTCGACAAGAAAAGCCCCGCCCAATGGGCCTATGAGCGGCTGGTCCTTTACATCAAGAATTTCGAGGACCAGTTGGACCCTGAGCATGAGGTCGCGATGGGGTTTGCCGGAGGGGACGCCGGTGTTCTGCGAATCGAGGGCGTCGGGTTCTTTGCGCCGGATATCCTGACGTTTTACGGCACGGATGGATCGGGCGGACGCACCCAGTTGATTCAGCACGTCAGCCAGTTGAACGTCATGCTGCGCGCCCTGCCCAAGGCGGTTGAGGCCCCCAAGGCGCGGCGGATCGGCTTTCAACTGGTGCAGGATCTGGAAAACACCGACCAAGAGACAACGGACGCGACAAACTGAGGTCGTGACAGCCCCGTGAAAATCCGCTATCCGATGCGGCGAAGTTTAGGGAAGGGAGCACCCCAATGGCTGAACACAAAATGGGTTCGATGGATATCAGCGAACAGGAAAAGACCTTTGACGGGTTCATCAAGTTCGCAACATGGGTCGCAGGCATTGCTATCGGCGTTGTGATTTTCATTGGCCTCGTAAACGGCTGATAAGGAAAAGGCGGGCGATGGGCCTGCCTTTTTTGTTTGGGGACTGAGAGCACGACATGATGCGCCGTTTGGTATTGGCGATCGCCCTGCCTGCCGTTTTGGCAGCCTGTGGCGCCGAAGAGGTCTGGGCACCGGACGAGGCCGTTCGCGCCGCCGCCTATCGCAGTGACCAGAGCCCCTCGATCACCCTGATCACGGCGGTAAACAACCGCTCGAACGAGGGGGCGCATAGCGCCATCCTGATCAACGGCAGCCAGCGCGTGTTGTACGATCCCGCCGGATCGTGGTGGCACAAAACCGTGCCCGAGCGGAGCGATGTCCTTTATGGGATGACGCCGCTGATGCTGGAATTCTTTGTCGATTACCACGCGCGCGAAACCTATCGCGTTGAGGTGCACGAGATCAAAGTGACCGCCGAACAGGCCGAGGCCGCCCTGCGCGCCGCCGAGGCCCAAGGCGCCGCACCCAAGGCGTTTTGCGCCAACCACACCGGTCAGGTTCTGCGCCAAGTGCCCGGATTTGAGAAAATCGGTGGCGGGTTCTTTCCCGGACGTCTGAAAAAGTCGTTTGCGAAACTGCCGGGTGTGGTCGAAACGATCTATTACGACGATGATTTCGACGACAATCGCGGCGTTCTCGCGGCCCAAGACGCCGCCAAAATCTGATCAGTCGAACGTTCCCGAAACACGCCCCAGCAACATGAACGCCCGCGCTGTGCGGGTGTCGGACAGTTTGCTCAGGTCCTCATCCGTGGCGGTTTCGGCAAAGGCGCTTAGGCTGCGGTCGAACTGGCGCAGGAAATGGTGCGCGGCGTCGCGAAACACCGGATCCTGACGCATCCGTCCGGCGGTCAGGGCAAGGCACGACCGATCCCGAACACCACCCAGCGCCGAAATCGTGGGACCCCGTTCACCGGCGGCGAATTTGCGCCAGATTTCGGTGCGGGCACGGTCGGGCGACAGATCATCCATATAGATGCCGTCTTGGCTGAGCAGGGTCAGAACGTCTTGGGACGCGCGGATCAGCTTGGCCGAACTGCGGTGTTGCAGCGCCAGACGCAGGGCGCGGAACCCGTCGCGATCCTCGGGCGTTTCGGGAAAGTTCAGCGCGCGGATGAAATCGGCTGTCGCCAAAGGCGGTTCCAGATCCTCGGCTGGTGTCCCAAGGGCCAGAGCGGGCTGATCATCGCCCCCTTGCGCTGCGGCAGGCGCGGGTAGGGCCGTCGGCGCGGCCTCGGACGCGGCGGTGCGGGTCGTGGCAAAGGTCGCAATGGCGTGTTCGGCCTGTTTTTGGGACGCGGCGATCTGGTCCAGCTTGCGCTCCATCGCGGGGCGCACGGTCAGGCCGTGGTTCTGTTGCTGTTCGATATAACTGTGGCGCATCGCATCGATGGCCGATTGCAGGCGCGTGGATTCCTCACGCATGATGCGCGCACTTTTGGCCGCAGACGCCCCGACCCAGAACAGGGCCACCGGCATCGCTACCGCCAAAAAGGTCATCAGGAAGGTCAGCGGATCGAAATCCACGCCCTCACCATCGCCACCTGCGAAATAGAAAAACGCCCCCGTAGCCGCCAGCCAAACGAGGCTGAGCGCGAGGGCGACAATATCGGCGGGTTCCAAACCGGACGCGCGATTGTCCTGTGCGTAAACGCCCAGCTCGATCGCGTCCGATTTTTTCTGTTCGCTCATGACGGACCGTTCCCCGGTCGTACCGTTACACGTACTTGATACTTAGGACCTCATAGGCCTTTTCACCGCCGGGGGTTTTCACCTCGACGCTATCGCCTTCGTCCTTGCCGATCAGGGCACGGGCCAGAGGCGATTTGATGTTCAGCAGACCCTTGTCGATGTTGGCCTCTGCCTCACCGACGATCTGATAGGTGCGCTCTTCGTCGGTGTCTTCGTCGACCAGTTGAACGGTCGCACCGAATTTGATCGAGCCCGACAGTTTCGCAGGGTCAATCACCTCGGCCAGCGACAACAGCGCCTCAAGCTCTTTGATGCGCCCCTCGATAAAGCTCTGCTTTTCGCGGGCGGCGTGATATTCGGCGTTCTCGGACAGATCGCCATGCTCACGCGCCTCTGCGATCGCGCGGATCACGGCAGGGCGTTCTTCGCTTTTGAGAACCTTCAATTCAGAATCAAGCGCGGTGTGCCCCGCGCGAGTCATTGGTATCTTTTCCATCGCACCATTCTGACGTTGTTAAAAAGCGGCGCAACTTTTCGGTGCGCCGCGGACGTTTCAGATACCTGACCCCAGAAAGCGACCGATTGCAAGACTAAGACGACTGCGGCCATAGGAACATGCTGCACTGCGACGAAATGATGTGGGGTAAGAATTGACCGGCGCGAAACACATCTATAACCCTGTGCGAAATTTTGTTTCGTGTGCACGGGGCGCGGTGCACCAAACGTCCATGTAGGGGAAACGACATGAGCGATATCGAACGCGAGTCTATGGAATGCGATGTGGTGATCGTAGGGGCGGGGCCGGCTGGTCTGTCCGCCGCGATCCGCCTCAAACAGTTGGACAGCGACCTGAACGTGGTCGTGTTGGAAAAAGGGTCCGAGATTGGCGCGCACATCCTGTCGGGTGCCGTTCTGGATCCGGCGGGTCTGGATCGTCTGATCCCCGACTGGAAGGCCAAAGGCGCCCCCCTGAACACCAAGGTCAAGGTCGATAACTTTTACCTGATGGGTGAGGGCGGCCAACTTCGCGTGCCCAACAAGCTGATGCCGCCGCTGATGAACAACCACGGTAACTATATCGTGTCGATGGGCAACGTCTGTCGCTGGATGGCCGAACAGGCCGAGGAAATGGGCGTCGAGATTTTCCCGGGCATGGCGTGCTCGGAGCTGGTCTTTGGTGACAATGGCGAGGTCAAAGGCGTCGTTGCCGGTGAGTTCGGCAAGAACCCCGATGGCACCCCCGGTGATGCCTATGAACCCGGTATGGAACTGCTGGGCAAATATGTCTTCCTGTCCGAGGGTGTGCGCGGGTCCCTGTCCAAAGAGGTGATCGCGAAATACGATCTGGCCGCAAACAGCGACGTGCCGAAATTCGGCATCGGCATGAAAGAGATCTGGGAAGTCAAACCCGAGAACCACAATGAGGGTGAGGTCACCCACTCGATGGGTTGGCCGCTTGGGTTCAAACAGTCGGGCGGTTCGTTCATGTACCATCTGGAAAACAACCAAGTGTACATCGGCTATATCATCGACCTGAACTACAAGAACCCGCACCTGTATCCCTACATGGAATTCCAGCGGTTCAAGCATCACCCCCGAATCGCAAAGGTTCTGGAGGGTGGCAAACGCGTGGCCTATGGCGCCCGTGCCGTGACCAAGGGCGGTTTCCAGTCGATCCCGCAATCGGCCTTCCCGGGTGGCGCGCTGCTGGGCTGTTCGTCGGGTCTGGTGAACCTGCCACGCATCAAGGGTAACCACAACGCGATGCATTCGGGCATTGCCGCCGCCGAAGCCGCCTATAAGGCACTGAGCGCCGGTCGTTCGGGTGACGTGTTGGAAGACTACGATGCCGAACTGCGTACCGGTCCCGTTGGTAAAGACCTGAAAAAGGTCCGCAACGTGGCCCCGCTGAACGCGAAATACGGCCCGGTCATCGGCGGCCTGATGCTGGGTGGTCTGGACATGTGGTGCCAGAGCATCTTCAAATTCTCGCCCTTCGGCACGGTCAAGCACGGCAAAACCGATGCCCAAGCCACCGAAGAGGCCAGCAAGCACAAGCCGATCGATTACCCGAAACCCGATGGGGTTCTGTCGTTCGATCGTCTGACCAACGTGTCCTTTGCGGCGACCAATCACGAAGAGAGCCAGCCCTGCCACCTGCAGCTTAAGGATCCGTCGATCCCGATTTCGGTCAACCTGCCGAAATTCGATGAGCCGGCACAGCGGTACTGCCCCGCAGGTGTGTATGAGGTCGTGCGCGAAGAGGGCGCCGAGCCGCGCTTTGTCGTGAACTTCCAAAACTGCGTTCACTGCAAAACCTGCGACATCAAGGACCCCAGCCAGAACATCAACTGGGTCACGCCACAGGGCGGCGACGGTCCGAATTATCCTAATATGTAAACAACACGTGCAACGGGGCGGCCAAATGGTCGCCCCGCATTGCGTTGGGCGCGGGCACTGGGTACGCTTTCCCTGAACCGGAAAGGAGCACGTCCGTGACAGTATTTTCATTCCGCGCAGTGGGGCTGGCCGCCGCCTTGGCGACCTCGACCATTCTGGCACCGGCCACGACCCATGCTGAAACGCCGTCGGGGGCCTATCTTGCGGCCCGCATCGCCAGCTTTAACGGCGATTACAGGGCGGCTGCGGATTACTATCTTGAGGCGCTGATCTCGGACCCGTCGAATGTTCTGATCCTTGAGAACGCGACGCTGGCGCTTGCCGGATTGGGGGATTTCACCCGTGCGGGGGCGCTTGCCACGCGTCTGGAGCAGCTGAGCGTCGATAGCCAACTGGCCCGCATCATCAACGTCGCTGCCTTGGTGGAACGCGACGCGGTGGATCGGGTGATTGCCGATATGGACGCTGGCCTGAGCATCGGGCCACTGGTCGACAATCTGTTGCGCGCGTGGGCCTATTTCTATCAGGGGCAGATGTCGGATGCCCTGACCATGTTTGACGAGACCGCCGAGATGCCTGGCATGCGCGGGTTCGCGGTCTATCACAAGGCGCTGGCGCTGGCCTCGGTCGGGGATTTTGAGGGGGCCGAGGCCCTGTTCGCCGATCCCGAAAACCGTGTTCTGTTGGCCTCGCGTCGCGGGGTTCTGGCCAATGTCCAGATCCTCAGCCAACTGGAGCGCAACGCCGATGCAGTCGCCCTGATTGATGAGGTGTTCGGCACCGAGCTTGACCCCGGTACGGCGGTTCTGCGCGCGCGGCTGGAGGCGGGCGATACCCTGCCGTTTACGGTCATCACCAGCGGGCGCGATGGCATTGCCGAGGTGTTTTATACCGTCGCGGGTGCCCTGAACGGTGAGGCCAGCGATGCCTTTACCCTCGTCTATTCGCGCACGGCGGAATTCCTGCGCCCCGATCATGTGGATTCCCTGTTGCTGTCGGCGGCACTGCTGGAACAACTGGGTCAACACGCGCTGGCGACCGAGGTGTACCTCAAGGTGCCTGCAGATGATCCCGCATTCTATGTCGCCGAAATCGGGCGTGCGGGGTCGCTGAACGCGGCCGGTCGTCCCGATGCCGCGACCGAGGTTCTGACCCAACTGGCCAAAGCCCACCCCGAAGTTCCAGTCGTGCACGTGACCCTTGGCGATCACTATAGCCGCCAAGAGGACTGGCAAAACGCCATCGCCGCCTATGACAAGGCCGTGGACCTGTTCACAGTCGAAGAGCGGGGCCAGTGGGTCGTTTATTACGCCCGTGCCATCGCGCATGAACGTCTGGGCAATTGGGACAAGGCCGAGCCTGATTTCCTGCATGCGCTGGACCTAGAACCGGATCAGCCGCGTGTCCTGAACTATCTGGGCTATTCCTATGTCGAAAAGCAGGAAAAGCTGGACACCGCGCTGGACATGATCGAACGCGCCGTCGCGGCCCGTCCCGACAGCGGCTATATCGTCGATAGCCTTGGCTGGGTTCTCTATCGTCTGGGCCGGTACCAAGAGGCCGTGCCGCATATGGAGCGCGCCGTCGAACTGATGCCGGTCGATCCGGTGGTGAACGACCACCTTGGCGATGTTCTGTGGGCCGTCGGGCGCAAGGTTGAGGCAGAATTCCAGTGGAAGCGCGCCCTGTCCTTTGTCGATCCCGACGATGTGCCGACCGATCTGGACCCCGACCGCGTGCGCCGCAAGCTGGACGTCGGTCTGGACGTTGTCCGGTCCGAAGAGGGCGCGGACCCCATTTCGGTCGCTGATGGCAATTAACGTTTTCGCACCTGCCAAGGTGAACCTGTCGCTGCACATCACGGGGCAGCGGGCGGATGGGTATCACCTGTTGGATAGCCTTGTGGCCTTTGCCCCTGTGGGGGACCGGTTGGTTCTGTCTGCGGGGCAGGGGGTCACCATGTCCGTTGACGGGCCCGAGGGCACGGGCGTGCCCGTGAATGACAGCAACCTCGCCCTGCGGGGCGCGCGGTTGGTGTCGGAAAACGGTGTACATATCGCATTGACCAAGGACCTACCTGCCGCCGCCGGTATCGGGGGCGGATCGTCGGATGCGGCGGCGGCTATTCGCGGGGCCTGTGCCCTGTTTGACGCGCCGATGCCGGATGAGGGGGTGATCCTGTCCCTCGGCGCGGATGTGCCGATGTGCATGACGCCCGTGCCCGCGCGGGCCATGGGGATTGGCGGGGATTTGGAACGCGTCGCCCTGCCGCGTTTGCCCGCCGTTCTGGTTAATCCGCGCGTGCCCGTGTCCACGCCGTCGGTGTTTCGCACCCTGACCCGCCGCGATAACCCGCCCATGCCGGATATCCCCGCCTTCGCCGGTGTTCCCGACGCCATCGCGTGGTTGGCGGATCAACGCAACGATATGCAACCCGCCGCCATCGCGATCGACCCCATGGTCGCGACGGTTCTGGACGCGCTGGGCGATACGGGCGCGGCCCTGTCGCGGATGTCGGGGTCGGGGGCGACGTGCTTTGGCCTCTATCCAACTGACGCCGCCGCGCGTGAAGCGGGCGCGGCCATTGCCGCCGCGCATCCCGATTGGTGGGTGCGCGCGACGTGGCTGGGGGATGTGTCGGAAATGGCGGTGCCGCAGGTCGCCTAGTTGACCCGCGCCACCACGTAATCGGCGATGTCGTGCAGCATGTCGCGGATCGGATCCGCAGGCAGGGTCAGGATCGCGTCCTTGGCCATCTGCGCCCATTTCAGGGCCTCGGCGCGAGTATCTTCCAGCGCGTTATGCTTGTTCAGCAATTCCAGAGCATGCTCCAGATCGCCGTCGCGCTGATCACCCTTTTCGATGGTGCGGGTCCAGAACGCGCGCTCTTGCTCATCTGCTTTGGCGACGGCCTTGATCACCGGCAGGGTCAGTTTGCGTTCGCGGAAATCGTCACCGACGTTTTTACCCGTCGCGTCCGAGCCCCAGTAATCCAGCAGGTCATCGACGATCTGGAAACTGATCCCCAAGGCATCGCCATAGGTGAACAGCGCCTGAATGGCCGCATCACCCGCACCCGCGATCACGCCGCCAACCTCGGTCGCGGCGGAGAACAGTGCGGCGGTTTTCCCGCGCACGACCTGTAGGTAGATCGATTCATCCGTGCGCAGATCCTGCGCGGCGGTCAGTTGCAGAACCTCGCCCTCGGCAATCGTGGCCGAGGCGTTCGCCAGAATGTCCAGCACCCGCAGAGAGCCGGTTTCGACCATCAACTGGAACGACCGCGAGAACAGGTAATCGCCGACCAGAACGCTGCTCTTGTTGTCCCAGAGTAGGTTGGCGGTGGGACGGCCACGGCGCTGGCCGCTTTCGTCCACCACGTCATCATGCAACAGGGTCGCGGTGTGGATGAATTCCACGGTCGCTGCCAGATGCACGTGATAGGGCCCGTCATAGCCACACAGACGCGCGGCCGCCAAGGTCAGCATTGGGCGCAGACGTTTGCCGCCCGCCTCAATCAGATGCGCGGTGACCTCGGGGATACGGGGCGCGTGTTTGGACGCCATCCGCTCACGGATCAGGGCGTTCACCGCGTCCATCTCGGTGGACAAATGGGCGCTTAGCCGTTCATGGGGTTTCGTAACTGCCACGTCCAACTCTTCACGCTCCTGTCAGTTGTCTCGACAAACGGGGGGATAAGGAACTAAGTCTCGGCCTATGAAGGAATTGCTTCGCACCACAGACCCGACCGAGATCGCCTTTGCAACCGCCCTACTTAAGGGTGAGGGGATAGAAGTTTTTCCGGTCGATGTCCACATGAGCGTGCTAGAGGGCGGCGTGGGCGTATTGCCGCGCCGGTTGTTGATCGCGGACCGTGATTTATTCATGGCGCGGGCGGTTTTGACGGACAACGGATTTGACTTGCCCGAGGTGCGGGGATGAGCGCGCTGTGTGATCTGACCTGCGACGATTTCCTTGGCGGGCGTCTGTCGATCTGGCAACCGCGAGATGGCTATCGCGCGGGGGTGGACCCTGTTTTGTTGGCCGCATCCGTGCCCGCGCGGGCGGGGCAATCGGTTCTGGAACTGGGCTGTGGCGTTGGCACGGCAAGCCTATGTTTGGGCTGGCGCGTGGCCGGTTTGCGTCTGTCGGGGCTGGAGCTGCAAGCCGACTATGCCGATCTGGCGCGCAAAAACGCGGATCACAACGGGATCAAGATGGATGTGGTCACGGGCGATCTGGCGCAGATGCCCGATGTCCTGCGTCAGCAGAGTTTTGACCACGTTATCGCCAATCCGCCCTATTTTCTGCAATCGGCGCGCAGTGCGGCACAGGATGAGGGGCGGGAAATTGCCCTTGCGGGGGAAACGCCCCTGACCCTGTGGTTCGATGCGGCTATCCGGCGGCTAAACAGCAAGGGCCAATTGACCGTCATTCAACGTATGGAACGTCTGCCCGAGATGCTGTCGTCGCTGGACAGTCGCGTGGGGTCTATCACCGTTCAGCCCCTTGGCGGGCGACCGGGGCGGCCTGCGAAACTGGTCCTGATGAGCGCGATCAAGGGCAGTCGCGCCGCATTCCGCCTGCTGGAGCCGATCCAGATGCACACCGGTGTGCGCCATGAGGGTGATTCGAACGACTATCCGCCTGCGATTGATGCTGTGATGCGGCATGGGTCGCCTTTGGTATGGACGAAATAATCGAAAAGTAGGCCAGTTTCTGCTTGAAACAAAATTTCGGTAAATCGTGCTGCTCTGCCGCGTGACATGTAATGGTTTCTGTGCTGCACTGTGATGGCCATATGTCATCATGAGAGGAGGACGGCCATGAGCATGAGTTCGCATATTCAGGAACTCCGCAAGAAACACCAATCTCTCTCGGACCGCGTGGAACAGGCCCAGCGATCCCCAGGTATTAGCGATCTCGATATTTCCCAGCTGAAAAAAGAAAAGCTGCGTCTCAAGGAACAGATTGAGCGATTGTCTCAGATCTGAACATCTTTCGCGGCGCTTGCTTTTGCGGCAAGCGTCGCCCCCCCAGTGATCAACACCGTTGCAAGGGCCAATGACCATGTTGGCGCGGCAAATCCGGTGACGACCAAAACGATCGTCGACAACAGGGGCGCGGCATAGCTGGCCACGCCAAGCAGTTGCAGATCGCCCCGTTTGACCCCCACATCCCACGTATAAAACGCAAGGCCCACGGGACCTAGGCCAAGGCCGATGATCGACGCCCATGTCAACGGCGCGGTGGGCCAGACCGGTGTTTCTACCGCAATGTGCAAGATACCCGACAGGACCGTTGTCGCGCCGCAAAACACGACGACAGCTGCGGTCGGTACATTGCCCATCATCCGCGAGCCAACGGAATAGGCGGTCCATGTCAGCGCGCAGAGAAACGCCACGCCATATCCCGCCATCGCGCCCGTGCTGAACGGTGTTCCGTCACCGCGCAGGATGATCACGGCCGCGCCCGTGAACCCCATGAGGCCCCCAACCAGATGCAGTGGGCGCAGCCGTTCACCGGGTAACATTCCCGACGTCAGCACAATCAGCAACGGCCAGAGGTAGGCCACCAGTCCCGCCTGCGCGGGCGGCGCAAGGCGCAGCGCGGTGAAATAGAGCGCGTGATAGCCAAACAGCCCAACCGTCCCCGCCACATAGGCCATCATCGGAACGCGGCGCAGCGCCGCCCATTCCCCCGTTCGCCACAGCCATCCAAGACCCAATAACGTGCCGATGCCAAAGCTGAGCATGTTCAACTGCAACGGTGGCACGGGGGCAGACCCGACCGTGAACAGCGCCAAGAGCGCCCACAAAAGAACGGCGATGAAACCGATGCCGGTTGCGCGGGCTTGGGTCATTGTTTCAGGGCGTCCTCAACGGGAATGATGGTCATCTGTTCGTGGACCCATACGGTTTTGGCGATCTCTTCCAGCATCCAGTCCCGAAAGGCGACGACATGGGGGCGGTCCTCGGCCCCTTTGCGGCAAAGAAACCGGAATTGGGCGCTTGTTTCAACCGCGATTCCATAGGGCGCCACCAATCGCCCGTCGGACAGTTCCTTGATCGTCATCGCGCGCCGCCCAAGGATCACGCCCGCCCCCGACAGGGCCGCATCGACCGCGTGGTCGGCCTGTGAAAACTGGGGGCCATGCGAGGGCGAAAAATCGATCCCCACGGCCCGGAACCACGTGTCCCAGTTGCAGGGCGGGGTCAGGAAATCAATCGAATGATCGAACATCAACGGCGCATGGGTCAGGTCCTGTGGCGTCGGGTATTTCTCGGCCAGTTCGGGCACCATAACCGGCGTGACCCATTCCCGCCCCAGCGGCATTTCCCACAGGCTGGGATCGCCGTCATAGCCAAAGCGGATCGCGACATCGATTTCGTCCGTGTCGAAATCCATGAACCTGAGGCTGGCGAGAAACCGCAAATCGATCTGCGGATAGGTCTGCGCGAAATCATACAGACGCGGGGCAAGCCATTTGGCGGTGAACGCGGGCCCCGCGGTGACGTTCAGGGTCGTGGCGTCTTGCAACCGTTTGGTGGTGCGCCACGCGTCGGTCAAGGTGTTGAACCCCGCCGTCACGCCGGGGGCCAAGGTGCGTCCCGCCTCGGTCAGTTTGACCGCGCGGTTCAAGCGCACGAACAGGGGCTGCCCCAAATGCTCTTCCAGCGACTTGATCTGATAGGACAGGGCGGCTGGCGTGACGTTCAATTCCTCGGCCGCCTTGGCAAAGGACAGGTGGCGCGCGGCCGCGCCAAAGGCACGCAGGGCGGTGAGGGGCGGTAGGCGATCAGGCATTCGGTTAAGTTATTTTGAACTGAGGTGCGAAAAAGTCTCGTTTGTCGGCGTGAAGAAACGTTGCCATGTTCAGGGGGTGAAATCAAACTTAACCGAAAGGTGCGACATGTTCGTTATTTCTGCTGATCCCCAGGTCCACCGCGCCGTGGAACGCGCCCGCGCAGAACGCTCAGGTGCCTTTTGGTCCCTGTTTCGCCGAACCCGTCCGAACCGCGTTGCCCATCGGCGCGGCTACGGTAAGGCTGCGGCGTAAAAAAGGGGCCACCGTTGCAGGTGGCCCCATCGCATTTCTGTCTGTCCGTCGGGATTAGACGAAGAACTGACCGCCGTTCGCCGAGATGGTCGAACCGTTCACGAACTGCGCATCATCAGCGGCCAAGAAGACGACGCAACGTGCGATCTCTTCGGGCTCGCCCAGACGGCCGGTCGGGATTTGTGCAACGATCGAATCCCGCACTTTTTCCGGTACAGCCATAACCATTTCCGTCGCGATATAGCCGGGGCAGATCGCGTTGGCGGTGATGTTGGCGCGCGCGCCTTCTTGGGCCAGCGATTTGACGATGCCCAGATCGCCCGCCTTGGTCGCAGCATAGTTCACCTGAGCGAACTGGCCTTTCTGACCGTTGATCGACGAGATGACGACGATACGGCCGAACTTGCGCTCACGCATACCGGGCCAAACGGGGTGAACGGTGTTGAACACGCCGGTCAGGTTGGTGTCGATCACCTGATGCCACTGTTCGGGGGTCATCTTGTGGAACGGCGCGTCGCGGGTGATGCCAGCGTTGGCGACAACGACGTCGATCGGGCCCAGCTCTTCTTCGATCTTGGCGATACCGGCCTGCGACTCTTCATAGCTGCCGACGTTCCATTTGTAGGTGCTGATACCGGTTTCCTCGGTAAACTTGGCGGCAGCTTCTTCGTTACCTGCAAAGTTTGCTGCAACCGTATAGCCCGCATCTTTCAATGCTTTGCAGATTGCTGCGCCAATGCCGCGGGTGCCCCCGGTGACCAGTGCGACTCGTCCCATGAATTCCTCCAATTTAGCGGTTCGATAACCTTGTTACATTTTACATTCTGCAGGCGCAACATTATTGCGCGCGGAAAGTTCACATTGTCTACTAAAGTCAAATAAAAAAAGGGTGCCGAAGCACCCTTTTGATTGCTGCGCTGCCGTTACGGACGCTCCAGGCACATGGCCACGCCCATACCGCCGCCGATGCACAGGGTCGCCAGACCCTTTTTCGCGTCGCGGCGTTTCATTTCGAACAACAGCGTGTTCAGGATACGACAGCCCGAAGCGCCGATCGGGTGACCGATGGCGATGGCGCCGCCGTTCACGTTCACGATGTCGGTGTTCCAACCCATGTCTTTGTTCACGGCGCAGGCCTGTGCGGCAAAGGCTTCGTTGGCTTCGACCAGATCCAGATCACCGGCGCTCCAACCTGCCTTGTCCAGGGCCTTGCGGCTTGCATAGATCGGACCGACGCCCATGACGCTGGGGTCCAGACCGGCGGTGGCGTAGGATGCGATACGGGCCAGCGGTTCCAGACCACGCTTTTCAGCCTCTTCTGCGCTCATCAACAGAACAGCGGCAGCACCGTCGTTCAGACCCGAAGCGTTTGCGGCGGTTACGCTGCCGTCTTTGGTGAAGGCGGGGCGCATTTTCTGCATGGCTTCGATGCTGGCGCCGTGACGGATGTATTCGTCTTTGTCGACGATGATGTCGCCCTTGCGCGTCTTGATGGTGAAGGGGATGACTTCGTCGTCGAACTTACCTGCCTTTTGGGCGGCTTCGGCCTTGTTCTGCGAGGCGAGGGCGAATTCGTCCTGCTGGTCGCGGCTGATTTGCCATTGCTCGGCGACGTTCTCGGCAGTTTGACCCATGTGATAGCCGTTGAAAGCATCCCACAGACCGTCGCGGATCATCGAGTCGATGAATTTCATGTCGCCCATTTTGTGACCGGCACGCAGGTGGGCGACGTGGGGGCTGAGGCTCATGTTCTCTTGGCCACCGGCGGCAACGATCGATGCATCACCCAGTTGGATGTGCTGAGCGGCCAGAGCAACAGCGCGCAGACCCGAGCCGCACACCTGGTTCAGCGACCAAGCAGCCGATTCAATCGGCAGACCGGCGTTGATGTGGGCCTGGCGGGCGGGGTTTTGACCCTGACCGGCGGTCAGAACCTGACCAAGGATGGTTTCGCTGACCTCTCCTTTGTCGATGCCGGCGCGTTCGACGATAGCCTCAAGCACAGCAGCACCCATATCGTGTGCGGGGGTGTTCGCGAACGAACCGTTAAAGCTGCCGACTGCGGTACGGGCGGCCGAAACGATTACAACATTGGTCATAGGTCAGTCCTCTTCCCTTCATGATTGCCGGGTTCAAGCGCCCCAAGCGGGAGCGTGACCCAACCCTATGTGAAATTCCTACGCGTAAGTAGGTGTAAGGGCAATCATATATGCTGCAATTGCATTATCTGTCTCGGCTAAGCGGACCGTTTGCGACCAATGTGCCATGGGGGGGAAATGGTTGGGGCGCCGATGAAATACCCCTGCAGGCAATCGACACCGGACTGGGCAAGGAACTGGGCATCCTCTGCGCGCTCAACGCTTTCGGCGACGGTGAACATGTCAAAGTGTTGTCCGATGGAAATCAACGCCTTAGCCAGAACCTGATTGTCGGGGTCGTTGGAAATGCCGCGGATGAACTGACCGTCGATTTTCAGGATGTCAAAGAAGAATTCGCGCAAGTATCTGAACGACGTATACCCCGCGCCAAAGTCATCCAGAGCAAAGGCGATCCCGCGTCGTTGCATCTGTTCCATAAAAACCGCCACGAGGTCGGGCATGACCATGGCTGAACTTTCGGTGATTTCGAGAATCAACCGTTCGGCGATTGTCGGATCTGAACGCAGTCCGCGATTTAGGGTTTCGATCCACGCCGGATAGCCGATGGAGCGCGCCGATAGGTTGATGGCAATGCGCGTGTCCTTGGTTTCGCGCAAGGCCGCAAGCCCCAGTTCCAGCGCGCGCACGTCGATATCACGACCCAGCGGATGCGCCTCGACTGTGGACATGAATTCCCGCGCGGGGATGACGCGGCCGGTCGGATCGCCGATACGGATCAGACCCTCGTAAAACGCGATGCGTTGGGAACCCGCGCACATCTGCACCGGCTGAAACGCCAGCAAGGTTTGCCCGTTGGACAGCGCGTTTCGCACCATCGACAGGATATCGCGGTCCCGTGCGGTCACGGCCGCAGACAGCGGAGAATCATCCACATCCATAGTTGGGGGTTCACCCGATTGATCCATCGGTTTCATGGCAGACTCCTTGGCAGACGGCTGCAGCCTGTCACCACGGGTCTTAACGGGGAATGAATGGTCGGATTTGCGTCGAATTTGAACAATCGGTGCGGGTGCTGGCCCCCGCTGCGTTGCCGCGCTAGGCTGATCCTGAACAACGGATGAGGTGGGTCATGCGCGATCTGGAAACCCGAATTGCCCAAGGGCGCGGTGATGAGGCGGCGGATATCGTCCTGCGGGGCGGGCGGGTGTTTGACCTGATCACCGGTACGATGATCGAGGGCGATGTCGCGATTTGTGGCGATATGATCGTCGGGATCGGTGCGGTGTATGAGGGCGCGCAGGTTATCGATATGGGCGGGCGCATCTTGGTGCCTGGCTTCATCGACACGCATCTGCATATCGAAAGCTCTCTCATCACGCCGTTCGAATTTGACCGCTGTGTCGGGCCGCGCGGGGTGACGACGGCGATTTGCGACCCGCATGAGATCGCCAATGTCATTGGGTTGGACGGTATCCGGTATTTTCAGGCCTGCGCGGAGCGGACCCTGATGGATATCCGGGTGCAGCTATCGTCCTGCGTGCCGTCCACCGATATGGAAACGGCGGGGGCCGAGATTTTGGCCGATGATCTGGCCGAGGTCATGGGCCATCCGTCTGGCATCGGGCTGGCCGAGTTCATGAACTATCCAGGTGTGATCTACCGCGACCCCCGCGCTATGGCCAAGCTGCGCCTGTTTGAGGGCGGTCATATCGACGGGCATTGCCCGCAGCTGTCCGGGAAGGACCTGAACGCCTATATCGCCGCTGGCATCCGCACCGAGCATGAGGCGACCACCGCCGCCGAGGCCATTGAAAAGCTGCAAAAAGGGATGCGCGTTCTGATCCGTGAGGGCTCGGTCAGCAAGGATATGAATGCGCTGGCCCCCGTTCTGACCGACACGACCGCGCCCTATATGTGTCTGTGCACGGATGACCGGAACCCGCTGGATATCGCGGAATATGGCCATCTGGATTTCATGATCCGCAGCCTGATTGCCAAAGGGGCCTCGCCCCTTGCGACCTATCGCGCGGCAAGCCTGTCTGCGGCCGAGGCCTTCGGGCTAAAGGATCGGGGCCTGATCGCGCCGGGGAAACGGGCGGATATTGTGGTCCTGAACGATCTGGACACCTGCGCCGTGCATACCGTGTTTGCCGGTGGGGTCGAGCTGACCGACGCCGCATTCGCCGCGCGGGATGTGATCGAACCTGTCGGGCGCAATTCCGTCATCGCCCCGCAGGTCACGGCGGATAATTTCCGCACCCGAGGCAACCACGAAACCGTCGATGTGATCGGCATTCTGGACGGCAAGATCATCACCGAACACCTCCGTGAGGACGTTGCGTTTGTGGATGGCGATCAACGCCCCGATCCAGCGCGCGATCTGATGCGGATTGCGGTTGTCGAGCGCCACGGAAAGAACGGGAATATCGCGACGGGTTTTGTGCGCGGGTTCAACATGCAATGCGGCGCGATTGCCTCAACCGTCTGTCACGATCACCACAATATCGCGGTGGTGGGGGCAAGCTATGACGACATGGCCCTTGCCGCGAACCGGCTGTCCCGGATCGAGGGCGGGTTTGTCGTGGCCAAGGACGGCGAAATCTTGGCCGAACTGGCGCTACCCGTCGCCGGATTGATGAGCCTTGAGCGGTTCGAGGTCGTGCGCGATCAACTGATCGATCTACGCGCCGCCGCCAAGGATTTGGGCGTCACTCTGGACGAGCCGTTCCTGCAACTGGCGTTTCTGGCCCTGCCGGTGATCCCCGCGTTGAAAATCACCGACCGTGGCATGGTGGATGTGATCAAGTTCGAATTGATCAGCTAGGGATCTCTTCGCGATCCAGCAGCGCGTCCAGAATCACACGCGCATTGGGGCCGTCCCATTCGGCCTCACCAATCAGGCGGGCAACCTCACGTCCCTCGGGGTCCATGATGACGGTGACGGGCAGGCCCAGCACGGACATCTGACGCGACAGGATCGCAAACGGATCGCGCAGGGCGACGACGTTCTCGACACCGGTTTCCTCAAAGAACCGGTGGATGCCCGGAACCGACAGACGGCCAACGGCGATGGTGACGACCTCAAAATCCTCACCGGCCAATTCGGTCTGCAACCGGTCCAGCCCCGGCATTTCCTTGCGGCAGGGTGCACACCACGTGGCCCAGAAATTCACCACCACATATTTGCCCTGATACTCGGCCAGCGTCACAGGCGCCCCATCCAGCGTTTCCAGAGGCGCAATAATCGGGATCGGCTGCGGTTCGGCGTGGACGTTCAGTTTCAGCATGTCGCCTTCACGCAAAGCGGCAATATCCGCCGTTTCGGCAAGCGCGGCATTTGCACCAAGCGCAAGGGCCGTATAAAGGACGACAGAACGTAAAATGCGCATAACTTCCCTCACGGATGATCTCATGACCCAAGATAAATCGAACGCCATGTGGGGCGGACGCTTCGCCGCTGGACCTGACGCTATCATGGAGGCGATCAACGCTTCGATCGGTTTCGATCAACGCCTCGCCTCTCAGGACATCCGCGGGTCGCGGGCGCACGCCGCCATGTTGGCGAACTGCGGTATCATCAGTCCTAATGATGCCGAGGCCATCCGTGAAGGCCTGCTCACCGTATTGTCAGAGATTGAGGGCGGAACATTCGCCTTTTCGACCGCCTTGGAAGACATCCACATGAACGTCGAGGCGCGCCTGAAAGAAATCGTCGGCGAACCGGCGGGTCGTCTGCACACTGCGCGTTCGCGCAACGATCAGGTCGCAACCGATTTCAAACTGTGGGTCCGCGATCAGATCGACGCCGCCATCAACGGGATTGGCGCATTGATTGAGGCGCTGTTGGAGCAGGCCGAGGCCGGTGCTGATTGGGTCATGCCCGGCTTTACCCACCTGCAAACCGCCCAGCCCGTGACATGGGGCCACCACATGATGGCCTATGTCGAAATGCTGGGCCGTGACCAGAGCCGCCTCAAAGACGCCCGCGCCCGCATGAACGAAAGCCCCCTTGGCGCCGCCGCCCTTGCCGGTACGTCCTTTCCGATCGACCGGTTCCAAACGGCCACGGACCTCGGGTTTGACCGTCCGGCGGCGAACTCGCTGGACGCGGTGTCGGATCGTGACTTTGCGCTGGAATTCCTGTCCTGCGCCTCGATCTGCGCGATGCACCTCAGCCGCTTTGCCGAAGAACTGGTGATCTGGTCCTCGGCCCAGTTCCGGTTCGTGACCCTGTCGGACCGGTTCAGCACCGGCTCCTCCATCATGCCGCAAAAGAAAAACCCCGATGCGGCCGAACTGATCCGCGCCAAAATCGGTCGTATCTTTGGGGCGAATGTCGCCCTGATGACGGTGATGAAGGGCCTGCCGCTGGCCTATTCCAAGGACATGCAAGAGGACAAGGAACAGGTTTTTGATGCCGCCGACAACCTGATGCTGGCGCTGGCCGCGATGACCGGCATGGTCAAGGATATGTCGGCCAATATCGAGCCGCTGGAAAAGGCCGCCGCCTCTGGCTTCTCGACCGCAACCGATCTGGCCGACTGGCTGGTGCGGGCACTGAACATGCCGTTTCGCGATGCCCACCATGTCACCGGTACGCTGGTGGCCTTGGCCGAGGGTCGCGGCTGTGACCTGCCCGACCTGTCGCTGGCTGATATGCAGGGCGTCCATGCCGAAATCACCGAGGACGTGTTCACCGTGCTCGGCGTCCAGAACTCCGTCGCCAGCCGTCAGAGCTATGGCGGAACCGCCCCCGATCAGGTCCGCGCGCAAATCAAACGCTGGCGCGAGGCGCTGGCATGATCCGCGCGGCGCTCCTCCTCGGGGCACTTGCCGCGCTCTCGGCCTGCGGGGTCGATGGCGCGCCGCAACGCCCGGGGACGGAACTGGGCGTCACCCTCTCGGGCACTATCTCTGCGGGGATCGGGTCCTAAACGGGGATAACACATGCTGCGCGCAACCTTTCTCGGCTTGGCCATCTGGGGGGCAATCCACCCGATGGCCTACTTCATCGCATGGTTCGCGGAACACGGTATCTCACTCTCAGGCCTGATCGAGGCGTGGCATACCAATAATGCCACCTCGGGCCTAACGTGGGATCTGACCATCGCGGCCATCGCCCTGACCGTCTGGATCATCGCCACCGCGCGCAAAGCCTCCGACCGCACGCTGCTTTGGGCGATCCCCGCCACCTTCTGCATTGGCGTCTCTTGCGGCCTACCTCTGTTTCTCTACCTCTCCACCCGCCCCCGCGCCTGATTTCACCTGGATGAAATAGTCCGGGGGTCCGGGGGCTGGCCCCCGGCTGCGCCGCATTGCATCACACCGCACATATGCTAAGACGCGCCAAGGCCAACGGGGACACGATCATGGACCATTTTCTCTATCGCAACGGCACGCTCTATGCCGAAGACGTCGCACTCACCGATATCGCGGCACAGGTCGGCACGCCGTTCTATTGCTATTCCACGGCCACCTTCACCCGCCACTTCCGCCTGTTTGACGAGGCGCTGGACGGGATGGATCACCTTGTCTGCTACGCGATGAAGGCCAACTCGAACCAGGCGATCCTGTCCCTGATGGCCAGCCTCGGCGCGGGTGTCGATGTGGTCTCGGGCGGGGAATACGCGCGCGCCAAGGCCGCAGGGTTTGACGGTGATAAAATCGTGTTCTCGGGCGTTGGCAAAACGCGCGAGGAAATGCGCGCCGCCCTGACCGGCGGCATCCGTCAGTTCAACCTCGAATCCGAACCCGAAATGCTGGTCCTGAATGAGGTCGCGCTGGAACTTGGCACCGTGGCCCCCGTCACCGTGCGCGTGAACCCCGACGTCGACGCAAAAACCCATGAAAAAATCGCCACCGGCAAATCGGAAAACAAATTCGGCATCCCGATTGCCCGCGCGCGAGAGGTCTATGCCCATATCGCGACCCTGCCAGGGCTGCGCGTTGTCGGCATCGACGTCCATATCGGCAGCCAGCTGACCGATCTCGAACCCTTCCGTCTGGCCTATCGCAAGGTGGCCGAACTGACCGAGACCCTGCGCGCCGATGGCCATGACATCATCCGTCTGGATCTCGGCGGCGGGCTGGGCATTCCCTATGCCCGCGGCAATGAGGCCCCGCCGCTGCCCGTGGAATACGGTGCAATGGTCAAAGAGGAACTGTCGCATCTAGGCTGTGAGATCGAGATTGAACCGGGCCGCCTGATCGCGGGCAACTCGGGCATTCTGGTGTCCGAGGTGATCTATGTGAAATCCGGCGAAGGGCGCGATTTCCTGATCATTGACGCGGCCATGAACGATCTGGTTCGCCCGTCCATGTACGGCGCGCATCACGATATCGTCCCCGTGGTCGAGGCCGAACCGGGGGCCGAGCAACAACCCTATGACATCGTCGGTCCCGTCTGCGAATCGGGCGATACCTTTGCCAAGCAACGGAATATGACCAAAGTCGCAGCCGGTGATCTGGTCGCCTTCCGCTCGGCCGGTGCATATGGCGCGGTTATGGCGTCGGAATACAACACCCGCCCCCTGATCCCCGAAGTTTTGGTGCATGAGGATCAATTCGCTGTCATTCGTTCGCGCCCAAGCTTTGACGAAATCATAAACCGCGATACCATTCCTACGTGGATCTAGGCGCGCAATCCCGCGCCCTAGGGCAGTGGGACCGCGATGACAGTCAAGACCGATCTTCCTGAAGCGGTACGCCCCGCGCTTCGGCGCGCGGCGGGTCTGACCCTGATCGGTCTCTGGGCCGAGGCGATCTTGCGCGCGTTCTGGCCCGCCTTTGCCGTACTGTTTGTCTTGATCGGTGCATCCCTGTTGGGGCTGTCGCGGGCGTTTGATGCGCCGGTCTATTGGTCTGTCCTTGGCCTATGCGCGCTGGCGATCCTTTTCTTCGCGATGCGCGGTGCACGCCGGTTTGCCCGTCCGACGGCGGCGCATGCGCTGGCGCGGATCGACGATACCTTGCCCGGTCACCCCATTGCGGCCCTCAGCGATACCCAAGCAATTGGCGCCGACGACACACAGGCCCAAGCGGTCTGGCGCGCGCACCTGTCGCGCATGGCTGCGCGTCTGCGTGGCGTGAAGCCGGTCGGCCCCGATATGAACGTCGCGCCACAGGACCCTTGGGGCCTGCGCCTGATGGCGGTAATCGTCCTGATCACCGGTATTCTGTTTGGCACGATCGACCAACTGACCCCGCCCGACGGCACGGACGCCCCGAATGGTGCGGCTCTGGCCCTTGGTCCCTCGTGGGAGGGCTGGATCGAACCGCCGCTTTATACCGGCAAGCCCGGTCTTTACCTGAATGAAATTACCGCCGACACCGTCACCGTCCCCGAGGGCAGTCAGGTCACCCTGCGCATTTACGGCGATCAATCCGCGATTGGTCTGAACGAAACGGTATCCGGCACCGACAGCCCCGCCGCCTCGGGCGCAAATAGCATCGGGTTCAACATCGCCAATGCGGGCGAGATCGAAATCGGTGGTCCCACGGGCCGCGCATGGGAGGTTCTGTTGATCCCCGATCAGCCGCCCGTGGTGTCCTTTGTCGGAGATATCGAATGGATGGCCGATGGCGAGATGCGCCAAGGCTTTACCGCGCAGGACGATTACGGCGTGTCGCGCGGACAGGTGCAGATCACGCTGGATATGGACGCGTTGGACCGTCGTCACGGGTTGCTGGCCGATCCTGATCCGCGCACCGCGATTGTTCTGGACCTGCCGATGCCCGTCACCGGCAACCGCGCGGATTTCGGTGAATTGCTGATCGAAAACCTGTCCGAACATCCGTGGGTCGGTTTGCCCGTCCGGTTTGAGGCGACTGCGCAAGATTCCCTTGGTCAGACCAGCGCCCCCGATGTGGCCAATCGCATCCTGCCCGGACGGCGGTTTTTCCACCCCGTTGCGGGCGCGATCATCGAACAACGCCGCGATCTGTTGTGGGCGCGCTCGAACGCGCCGCGTGTTGCGCAAATCCTGCGCGCGATCAGCCACCGACCCGCCGACCTTTTCCGCGATAGTTCGGTCTATCTTCGTCTGCGCGAGGTCGTGCGCCAGATTGAGGCCGCCGCCGACAGCGACACGGGCCTATCCGCCGAGCAACAAGACGAAATCGCCGCCGTTCTGTGGGACATGGCGCTTGACCTCGAAGTGGGCAGCCTTGAGGACGCCCGCGAACGTCTGGAACGCGCCCAAGAACGCCTGAGTGAGGCGATGCGCAACGGTGCGTCGCAAGATGAGATTGCCGAGTTGATGCGCGAACTGCGTGAGGCCACGGATGATTATATCCGCCAACTGGCCGAGAACGGTCAGCAGCAACAGCAAAACCAGCAATCCGCCCAGAACCAGCAGAGCCAAGAGATCACGCAGGATCAGCTGTCTGAGATGCTGGATGAGCTAGAGCGCCTGATGCAAGAGGGCCGCATGGCCGAAGCCCAACAGTTGATGCAGCAACTGGCCGAACTCATGCAGAACATGCAGGTCACCCAAGGCCAACCGGGACAGGGTGACGGCGAACAGGCGATGCAGGGCCTGTCGGATACGCTGCGCGAACAACAGGAATTGTCCGACGAATCCTTCCGCAATCTGCAGGACCGGTTCAATCCGGGCCGCGACGGGCAAGGTCGCGAAGAGGGCGGGGATCAGGGCCAGTCGGATCAGGACAATCAGGCACAGCAGGGCACGGGCCCGAATGGCGATGAACAATCCCTTGCCGAACGCCAACAGGCGCTGCGCGATGAGTTGCGCCGCCAACAGGAAAACCTGCCCGCACTTGGCGGTGAGAACGGCGAAGCAACCCAAGAGGCGCTGGACCGTGCGGGGCGCGCCATGGAAGAGGCCGAGGGTGCCCTGCGGGACGACGACATCGCAGGCGCGTTGGACAGTCAGGCCGAGGCGATGGAGGCCCTGCGCGACGGGATGCGCAACATGGGCCAAGCCTTGGCCGAGCAACAACAGCAGGGCCAAGGCCAGCAGGGCGAGGCCATTGGCCGCGCCCAGCAGGATGGATCGTCCGATCCGCTGGGCCGTCGTCAGGGCACAATCGGCAGTTCAGACGGCCAAGAGGACGTTCTGGGCAATGGCGACCCGCAACGGCGCGCGCAGGAATTGTTGGATGAAATTCAGCGCCGCTCGGGCGAGCAATCCCGCCCCCAAGAGGAACGGGATTATCTGGAACGGCTGCTCGACCGGTTCTAGGGTCTAGTTGGTCAGGTTCTGGATCAGGGCGGTCAGTTTGACCATCGCGTTGCCGACGATCATGTCCACCTTGACCAACAGGCCATCGGCAAACATCACATAGCCGTCGATATAGGGCTGTGCGCCCGGGACCATCAGGCGGATGCTGGGCGCAAAGAGATAGAGCGCGAACAGGATCGCGCCCATCAGGATCACAATGCCAAAGCCCATGCTGAACCGGCCGCGCTGGTTCGGGGCATCCTCGTCGTAGATATCTTCGAACTGGGCCTCATCAGGGCGTTCGGATGTCGCGCGCAGGGTGGAATTGATTTCCTCGATATCGGGCAGCAGGTCACGGCGTTTGGCCGGTTCGCTGGATGCGGGCGGTTCGCTTGGGACACCGCGCAGACGCGCCACACGTTCGCGCAGACCGCCGGTCGCGGCGGCGGCACCTTCCTCCAGCCCGAGATCGGGTTGGGACTCTAGGCTCTCACCCTCACGGGCGCGGGTCGAGAATTCCGCCTCTTCGCGCAGGATATCGGCAATGTTTTCGTCAAGGCCACGGCGTTGCGGCGCGGGGGCCTCTTGATCCTCGGACGGGATGACGTCGATGGGCGCGTCATCGGCGTCCACATCGTCCCAGTCCTGATCCCCGTCGTCCCAATCATCCTCGACCGTCGCTTCGACGTCGTCATCAATTTCCGGGGCGGGCGTCGGTGCGGCGGCGGGGGTGTCTTCCCAATCGTCGTCCGCATCGGCGACATCGGGTGTTTCAGGTGCGGTTACGGTATCCTCGGCGGGCACATAGGCCCCCGGTTGAAACCACGTATGGCCACAGTTTGAACATTGTACATCACGACCAGAGGCGGGAATGACTGCATCATCCACCTCATATTGTGCGTCACAATTCGGGCATACCAAACGCATGCTGCCCCCATCTTCCGCCGTGGACCGGCGGCTATTCTGCCTCAGTTAATTCCGTATGTTGTCTTACTTAATCAGTAAATTCAAAGTTTTTGAACGGATGCGCGATTGAAACCGGGCGGTGTGTCGGGCAAAACACTTTTGTCTAGGACGGAGAAGCCCGTGATCGAATTCGACAAGGTAACGCACAGCTATGGCGGGGGCGAGTTGCTGTCCGATATCACGCTGCGTCTGACCAAGGGGTCGTTCCATTTCCTGACCGGCCCGTCCGGCGCGGGCAAGACGACCTTTCTAAAGCTTTGTTATGGCGAACTTTTTGCGTCATCGGGCTCGGTGCGCGTCGGTGGGATGCCCCTGCGGGATCTGGACCGTGACAGCATCGCGCGCATCCGGCGCACGATTGGCGTGGTGCATCAGGATTGCCAGTTTCTGGATCACCTGCCGCTGGACGAAAACATCGCCCTGCCGATGACGGTGGCGGGATTTGAGGACATGCGCCACAGCGACGATCTCAAGGATTTGATGAGCTGGGTCGGCCTGTCCAAGCAGGCAAACGCCCTGCCGCCCCAATTGTCGGGCGGTGAACGTCAGCGCGCCGCGCTGGCCCGTGCGGTGATGATGGACCCCGATGTGATCTTGGCGGATGAGCCCACGGGCAACATCGATTGGGAGATGTCGATGCGTCTGCTGCAGTTGCTGGTTGAACTGAACCGCATGGGCAAAACGATTGTCATCGCGACCCATGATCTGAACTTGATCCGCACGGCCAAGGCCCAAGTCGCGGCGCGGGTGCTGCGGATCAAGGATCGTCGCGTGCAACTGGCGGGGGCGGATCTGTGAAGTTCATTTCGCGCCTTGCCGATATTTTGCCCGGTGACACGCGGGCCGACCGTGTTGTGCCGCCCTCAGGCTTTACCGTTGGTCTGACCGTATTCACCGCCGGTGCAATGGCATTTCTGGCGGTCTTCGCGCTGGCGCTGTCCTTGGCGTCGGGGCGATTGGCGGACCGGTGGTCGGATGCGCTTGCTCGCACGGCGACGATCCGCATTTCCGCGCCCGAGGGTCAGATGCAGGCCCAGACCGACGCGGTGATGGCGGTTCTGGTCACCACGCCCGGCATCGCGGATGCCCGCGTTCTGACCGTTGAGGAACAGCGCGTGTTGCTATTGCCGTGGTTCGGGCCGGACCTGCCGGTTGAGGAGCTGCCGCTGCCGCAACTGATTGAACTGATTGAAGACGACACCGGTTTTGATGGCGATAGCCTGCGCCTGCGTCTGGCGGGTGAGGCCCCGGGCGCGGTTCTGGACGATCACACCCGTTGGCGCCGTCCCTTGGTCGCGGCGGCGGGGCGGTTGCGCCTGTTGGGCTGGATTTCCATCGTCCTGATCGGGGCGACCACGGCGGCGATGATCACCTTGTCCGCCAACGCCGCCCTCGCCGCGAATGAGCGCGTGATCCGCACCCTGCGCCTTGTCGGAGCGCGCGACCTCTATATCGCGCGGGCATTTGTGCGCCGGTTCACGGGGCGCGCGATACAGGGCGCGGTGATTGGAACGGCTTTGGGCGTCTTGGCGGTTGCGCTGCTACCCTCCGACCAATCGGCGGGTGGTTTTCTGACCGGTCTCGGGTTTCAAGGGTGGACATGGCTCTGGCCGCTGGGCATTCCGGTCTTGGCGGCCCTTGTGGCCTATGGCGCGACGCGGGCGGCGGCCCTGCGGGTACTACGGGGATATACGTGATGGGATATGCGTGGCGCTGGGTGCGTTCGTTGGTGTTTATCATTCAGATGTATCTGATGATGGCGGTTCTGGCGGTGTTCTATACGCCCTTGGCCCTGATCTCGCGCGATTTTGCCTATAAAGGCGTGCATGCCTATTGTAACTGGGTGCGGTTTTCGGCGCGTGTTCTGGTTGGCCTGCGGTCCGAAATTCGCGGTCCCATCCCCACGGATGAGGTCATCATCGCCTCGAAACACCAGTCGTTTTTCGACATCATCCTGATTTGTTCGGTGGTGCCGCGTCCGCGTTTTATCATGAAGCACACGTTGAAATACGCGCCGATCCTTGGCTGGTACGCCACGCGGATCGGGTGCGTGCCCGTGAACCGTGGACGCCGTGGTCAGGCCATTCAGCAGATGGTTGATGGCGTCCAGAGCTTTCCCCATCACGCACAGTTGATCATCTACCCCCAAGGCACCCGTGTTGCCCCGGGTGTTGATCGCCCCTACAAAATCGGCACGGGGGTTTTGTACCGTGAACTGAAGCAGACCTGTGTTCCTGCGGCCACCAACGTCGGTGTATTTTGGCCGCGTCAGGGGATTTACCGCAAACCCGGTCTGGCCGTTGTCGAGTTCCTGCCCGCGATTGAGCCCGGGCAAAACGTCAACACGTTCATGGCAGAGCTGGAAAACGTGGTAGAGACCGCCTCCGATGCTCTGATGGCCGAGGCCGGTTTCGTCAAATGAGGGAACTAAGGCATGGCACAGATTACGTCGCTGACCGCCTTATCTGAAATCTATGGTTCGCCCGCTGCGGCAAGCCTGACCAAAGTATCCAAGACCGTTTCGCCGCTTTATCGCGACTGGATCATGAAGTCGCGCTTTTGCGTTTTGTCGACTGTTGGGCCGGATGGAGTGCACGCGACCCCGCGCGGCGATGACACCAATGTGGTTCAGGTGCCCGACAGCACCACGATCCTGTTGCCCGATTGGCCGGGGAACAAACGGATCGATGCCCTGCGCGATATTGTGGCCGACGGGCGGGCGTCGCTGATGTTCATGGCGCCGGGCAACAACAACGTCGTGCGCGTGAACGGCACCGCCGTGATCGACGACGATATGGCCCTGCGCCAGCGGTTCGAATTCAAGGGCAAGGTGCCGATCACCGTGGTGGTGATCACGGTTGACGAGGTTCTGTTCCAATGTGCGCGCGCGCTGTTGCGCTCGGATCTATGGGGCGCCGAGCATCCGACGGGTCTTGCCACCGCTGGTGAATTTCTGGCCGAGCAGAGCGACGGCGAAATCGACGCCGTGACCTATGATACGGATTGGAACGTGCGCGGTCCCGCGACGATGTACTAAGCGACGGGTCGCTGGCCGCGTTAGGCCAGCGACTTGCTTCCCATCTCAAGGAATTTCTTGCGGCGCTGTTGGATCAGCGCGCTGCGGTCCATGCCGTCCATTTCGCCCAACAAGGTCGAGACCGTTTTGCCGACCGACGCGATGGCCGCCTCGCGGTCACGTTGTGCGCCGCCAAGGGGTTCTTTGATGATGTGGTCAATCACGCCTAGCTTTTTCAGGTCCTGCGCGGTCAGGCGCAGCGCCTCGGCGGCCTCGCGCATTTTCTCGGCGTCTTTCCACAGGATCGAGGCACAGCCCTCGGGCGAAATCACCGAATAGACCGAATGCTCCAGCATCGCCAGCTTGTTCGCGGTGGCAAATGCGACGGCCCCGCCAGAGCCACCTTCGCCGATGATCACGCTGACCAAGGGCACACCCAGTTGCAGACATTTCTGGGTCGAACGGGCGATGGCCTCGGATTGGCCGCGCTCCTCGGCGCCCTTGCCGGGATAGGCGCCGGGCGTGTCGACAAGGGTCACAACCGGCATGTTGAATTTATCGGCCAGTTCCATCAGGCGGATCGCCTTGCGATAGCCTTCGGGGCGGGCCATGCCGAAATTGCGTTCAATCCGCGTTTTCGTGTCCGAGCCCTTTTCCTGACCGATCACGACAACGGGGCGATCATCCAGACGGGCGATCCCGCCCATCACCGCGTGATCGTCGGCAAAGTTCCGGTCACCGGCCAGAGGGGTGTATTCCGTGAACAGGGCGTCGATATAATCTTTGCAATGGGGGCGGTCGGGGTGGCGGGCGACCTGACATTTGCGCCATGCCGACAGATCCTTATACAGATCGTTCAGCAGCTCGGACGCCTTTTTGTCCAGCGCCGCAGCCTCGGCTTTGACATCCATTTCCTGGTTCGCCGTGGCCATAGCGCGAAGCTCATTCGCCTTGCCCTCGATTTCTGCCAGCGGTTTTTCAAACTCAAGATACTGCATCAATGCGCTCCGTGCCCTAACGTCCCTGTATATGGCGCTAACGCGCGGGCAATGCAACTCGGTCAGCGGAGCTGGGCCAACAAGGCGCGAAATGCGGTTTCTGGCGAGGTCAGGATCGGACAGTCCACCGTCGCGAATTCCTGTGCGGCGGACATTGACGCTTGGGCCAGAACAACGACATTAGGCGCGCCGTTTTTCGCGGCCCAGACATCGACCTCGGCGGCGATGGATTGCTCGAACGCCTCGGTGTCGCCGGATTCAAACAGGGCCCAAAGATGGGGTAGGGGCAGGGAATGGATATCCGCCGCGCGCCCGTCCAGACATTTGTAGAGTAGTTCAAGCGTCGGTGTTGCCGTCGACATCAGGCAATAAGCCACCAGAATGCGCCCGCCGATATCGGCTGCCGCCTGCATCATCGGTTGATCAATGCGAATGGCCCCTGCCTCGGCCGCGATCCCGCCGATGGTCGAACACGAACACAGAACCGGCCCACGTGCGGTGCCCACAGCATCCATAATCTCGGTGCGCAGACGTTTGTCGATCCCCCCGCGCGCACGGTCCAGCCAATCGGTCCGCACCACATGGTTCAACTGGACGTCAGGGGCCAACCGGTCCCTGATCGTGTCAAACCGCAAAATATGCGTGGCCGAGGTGTGAAACAGCGTGGTCATAACATCCAAACGAAAACGGGGCCGACAGTGGCCCCGCTAACGTAGGTATTTTTTACCGATTGGAAAGATTTAACCGGTGATCATTTCCGACTGACGCACAATTACCTCAGCCTGCTTGATCGACGCGATGTCGACCAGACGGCCTTTGTAGACGGTGGCCCCTTCGCCGCGGGCTTTGGCCTCTTCCATGGCGGCGAGGATTTCGCGCGCTTCGGTCACGGCTTCCTCGGACGGGGTGAAGACCTCGTTGGCCAATGCGACCTGTTTCGGGTGGATCGCCCATTTGCCAACCATGCCCAAGGTCGCCGAGCGGCGCGCCTGTGCGCGGTAGCCTTCGTCGTCGCTAAAGTCGCCAAAGGGACCGTCGACGGGCAGAACGCCGTGCGTGCGGCAGGCGGCGACGATTGCGGCCTGTGCCCAATGCCACGGGTCCGACCAATGCTTTACGCCGTCGCGCAGCATGTAATAGTTTTCCTGCGTCCCGCCGATGCCGGTGGTCGCCATGCCCATGGAGGCGGCGAAATCGGCTGCGCCAAGGCTCATCGCCTGCAAACGCGGGCTGGAGGCGGCGATTTCTTCGACATGGGCGACGCCGGCTGCGCTCTCGATGATGACCTCAAAGCTGATGCGCTTGGTGCGGCCTTTGGCGTTCTCGATGGCCGTGACCAGCGCGTCCACGGCATAGATATCGGCGGCGCACCCGACCTTGGGGATCATGATCTGGTCCAGACGGTCACCCGCCTGTTCCAAGAGTTCCACAACGTCACGGTACCAGAACGGGGTGTCGAGGCTGTTGATGCGCACCGACAGGTACTTGTTGCCCCAATCGACATCGCCGATGGCTTGGATGATGTTCTTGCGCGCTTCGGGCTTGTCGTCGGGGGCGACGCTGTCCTCAAGGTCAAGGTTGATGACATCCGCCGCGCTGGCGGCCATCTTTTCAAAGATTGCCGGACGCGAGCCGGGGCCGAACAGCTGGCAACGGTTCGGGCGGGCGGGGGGCGTCGGTTGCAGGCGGAAGGACATGCGACGATTCCTTTCGGTAATGATATTTCGAATTTTGCTTCGTGATCGTTAGAATATTGCGGAAGGCCTCGCAAGCCTCTTTTGCACCTGCAGCAAGAATAGGCATTGGCGATTGGTCGGGTATGGCGTAACGCTGGACTTGCAAATTGCCGTGGCTCGGGATGGCCGATCAGGAGGGCATCATGCAAAACCAATCCGTCAAACCCGTGCGTCAGTACCGGCGCATTCTTGTTCTGCGCCTGACAATGGCGTTCATGATTCCACTGATCCTGTTCTCTCGATCCGCATGGATGGATCCCGAGTGGGTCTTTGACATATTTGAGGTTATCGGCATCTTCGCCATCATCGCCGGGGTTTTGGGGCGGTTCTGGGCTGTGCTCTATATCGGGGGGCGCAAGAACAACATGGTGATGCAGGACGGTCCCTATTCGGTGTGCCGCCATCCATTGTATCTGTTTTCCACCATTGCGACGGTTGGCTTTGGCCTGATGCTGGGCAGTCTCATCGTCACCGCTATTCTGGGTGGCGTGATCTTTATGATCCTGTCGATCACGGCCAGCAAAGAGGAACGGTTCCTACGGGCCGAATTCGGGGCGCAGTACGACGAATATGCCGCGCGCGTGCCGCGTATCCTGCCTAAACCGTCCCTGTTTGCGACCGAGCCTCGCGTGGAATTCAACGTGACCAGCCTGCGGGTCAATCTGGCCGATGCTCTGGTTTTTCTGTCGTTGATCCCGCTGGCTGAACTGTCCGAATCCCTAAAAGAAGCCGCGTTCTGGCCGACGTTCCCATTGTTCTAAGTGCGGGATTTTGCGTGGCAATGGTGTTTCCCCGGGAGATTCTTCTGAAATTCATGATTTTGTCGAAGAATCTTGCGCACCGCTGCGCCGCGGCGATGGTGTTTGCAAAGCACTCCCACAGAATATGGCGCATTCTCTGACCCAATGAATTCCAACTGGGGACACGCGCATGATCCGGACACCTTATTTGCTGTTTTTGGGGGATGCCCCCGACCCTCTGGCCGCCAAGGTCGCCCAAGGCATCAAGGACTGGCGTCCTGAGAACGCTGTTGGCCAATTCCGCATGGAGGGCTGTCAGGCCGATCTGGGTCTGACCGACATGACGCTGGCCGAGGCACGCGCTGCAGGGGCCGAAACACTTGTCATCGGGGTGGCGAACCGTGGGGGCGTGATTTCGCCCGCGTGGAAAAAGGTTCTGGTCGCCGCTCTGGAAGAGGGGTTCGACCTTGCCTCCGGCCTGCACAACCTGTTGCGCGACGAACCCGATCTGGTCGCCGTTGCCGAGGCCTGTGGCCGGACCCTGCACGATGTGCGGGTGCCCGACGTGGCCTATCCGATTGCAAACGGGGTGAAACGGACCGGCAAGCGCTGTTTGGCCGTGGGCACCGATTGTTCGGTGGGCAAGATGTACACCGCATTGGCGATGGACAAGGAGATGCAGGCGCGTGGCATGAAATCCACCTTCCGCGCGACGGGTCAGACCGGCATCCTGATCACCGGCGACGGTGTGCCTCTGGACGCGGTGATTGCCGATTTCATGGCGGGATCCATCGAATGGCTGACGCCCGACAACGACGCGGATCACTGGGACCTGATTGAGGGGCAGGGCAGCCTGTTCCACGTGTCCTATTCCGGCGTCACGATGGCATTGGTCCACGGGGGGCAGCCTGACGCGCTGATCCTGTGTCACGAACCCACGCGTAACCACATGCGCGGCCTGCCGGGCTATGATCTGCCGTCGCTCGAGACGCTGCGTGACACCGCGCTGGCCCTTGCCAAGGTCGCCAACCCGGCCTGTCAGGTCGTCGGGATTTCGGTCAACACCCAGCACATGGATGAGGAAACCGCGATCGCCTATCTGGCCGAGGTCGAAGAGGACATGGGCCTGCCCGCCGTTGATCCGTTCCGTCAGGGCGCGGCACGTCTGGTCGATGCCTTGGAACAGGTGTAATCCGGTTTCATGGATATTCGTGTAGTTCCCGACAGCTTTCGCCTTGCCCAAGCGTTCACCATCTCACGCGGTAGCCGGACCGAGGCGCAGGTCCTGACCGTCACCGTGCGCGACGGCGAACATCAGGGCTGGGGCGAATGCGTGCCTTATGCGCGGTATGGCGAAACGCTGGACAGTGTGACGGACCAGATCGCCGCCCTGCCCGAGGATGTGAACCGCATCCGTCTGCAACGCCTGATGGAGCCCGGTGCCGCGCGTAACGCGGTCGATTGTGCCCTGTGGGACCTAGAGGCGAAACAGGCGGGCAAGCGGGTTTGGGATCTGTTGAATCTGCCCGCGCCGGGACCGGAAACCACGGCCTATACCCTGTCTCTGGACACGCCCGACCGGATGCGGATCGAGGCGCGCAAAAACGCGACGCGCGCGTTGCTGAAAATCAAGCTGGGCACGCCCGATGACATGCCCCGTCTTGAGGCCGTGCGCGAAGGCGCGCCCAAGGCGCGGATCATCGTTGACGCGAATGAGGGCTGGAGCGCCGAGGTCTACGCCGATCTGGCCCCGCATTTGGTGCGGCTGGGGGTCGAGTTGGTCGAGCAGCCCTTGCCCGCCGGTCAGGACGATATGCTGGCCGAGATTGAGCGCCCGCTGCCCGTCTGTGCCGATGAGAGCTGTCATGACCGTGACAGCCTGTCCGCGCTGGTCGGGAAATATGACGCGATCAACATCAAGCTGGACAAGACCGGTGGGTTGACCGAGGCGCTTGCCCTGCGTCAGGCCGCGCGCGAACAGGGGTTCAAGATCATGGTCGGATGCATGATCGGGTCGTCCTTGGCGATGGCCCCTGCGGTCCTTTTGGCGCAGGGCGCGGATGTAACAGACCTTGACGCGCCGCTTCTTCTGGCCGAAGACCGCGGAACACCGCTTGATTACGTGAAATCCCAAGTGTACCCGCCGAAACCGGCGCTTTGGGGATAAGGAGACCCAGATGGACCGCATCGTTTATGTGAATGGCGACTATGTTCCCGAGACAGAAGCCAAAGTATCCGTTTTTGATCGCGGGTTCCTGATGGCGGACGCGGTCTATGAGGTAACGTCGGTGATCGACGGCAAGCTGATTGATTTCGCGGGCCACGCGGTGCGTCTGGAACGCTCGATGAAAGAGCTGGACATGCCCGAGGCGATCTCGATGGACGATCTGCTGGCCGTGCATCGTGAATTGATTGCGCGCAACGATCTGGTTGAGGGTATGATCTATCTGCAGGTGACGCGCGGCGCACCGTCGGATCGCGATTTCGTCTTCCCCGACCCCGAAGAGACCAAGCCGACCGTGGTTCTGTTCACGCAGGCCAAATCGCTGGTCGAGACGCCTGCCGCCGAAAAGGGTCTGAAGATCATCAGCATCGACGACATCCGTTGGGGCCGTCGCGACATCAAAACGGTTCAACTGTTGTACCCGTCCATGGGCAAGATGATGGCCAAGGCCGCCGGTGCGGATGACGCATGGATGGTTGAGGATGGGTTTGTCACCGAAGGCACCTCGAACAACGCCTATATCGTCAAGGACGGCAAGATCATCACCCGCCATCTGGGCAACGAGATCCTGCACGGGATCACCCGCGCCGCCGTTCTGCGGTTCGCACGTGAGGCGCAGATGGTGGTCGAAGAGCGCTCGTTCACCATGGAAGAGGCGAAAGAGGCGGATGAGGCATTTGTCACCTCGGCCTCGACATTCGTGATGCCGGTTGTGTCGGTGGATGGCGTGTCGCTGGGCGATGGTCTGCCCGGTCCGGTGGCCAAGCGCCTGCGCGAGATCTACATCGAAGAAAGCCGCAAAGTCGCCGTCTAACGCGCGCCGGTTATTAAATTGAAAAAGCCCGCCGATTGGCGGGCTTTTGCTGTTTTTGGTGGGCCGCCTCAGACGCCGCTGAGCGCGAAGTTCAGACCTTGGACCAGTTGGTCCGGTGTGGTGTTTTGCAAGACCACGAACTCGACGCCATCCACGGTGATGATCGATCCGGTGCCATCGTCCGTTGCGGTGATATCAACGACGGGGTCGGTGCCGAACTGGTTGTCGGCCTCAAGCGTTAGGGTTTCGGTGGTGGGATCAAAGTCCGTGATGATCGCAGGGCCCGCGTCGTTCGACGGGTAGATCACCGCAAACGTGTCAGTGCCTTCGCCACCGGTCAGGGTGTCGCCCTCATCCCCGGCCAGCAAGTCATCGCCAAAGCCACCGACCAGGAGGTCCGGCGAGGCCTCGTCAAGGTCCGCATCCACCGCGAAGAGCAGGTCGTTGCCGAGATCGCCGCGGAGTTCGTCAAAGCCGTCGTCAGAGATCAGGATGTCGTTGCCGTCGCCGCCGCGCATGAAGTCATTGCCGCTATTTGCGACGCCGTCTTCGTCAGCGATAAGGTCATCGCCATCTTCGCCGAACAGGCGGTCGTCGCCTTCGCTGGTGCCGATCTGGTCATTGCCGCCACCGCCATAAACGGTGTCATCGCCCGCGCCGGGCAACAGGATGTCACCACCCACCAGACCGTTCAGGATGTCGTTTCCGGCACCACCGTCGACCGAGTCCGCGCCGTTGGTGCCCATGATGCGTTCGCTGAGGTCTGAGCCGAAGAATTCTGCGCCGTTACCCGACAGGGCAACGTCAAGCAGATCGCCGTTATCTTCGTTGCCGGTTCCGGTATCGGTGCCCTGATCGGCATCATTGTTGGCGTCGTCGTCATCGTCGAGCGCCATGTCAATAACCAAACCCGCACCCAGAATGGACGCGCCCAGCAGCAAGGCAAGCATCTCAAAACTCCTCAAACATGTCCGGGCGCTGAGCAGACCAACGCGGCGGAACACTACAAACAAAGACCAGTTCCAGAGTCACGTTATGACCTAAAGTATAGGCGACTCAACCAAAAGTGTTAATAAGTCTTAACCTTTGTGATAAATCCCGCGCCACAAAAAAAGGCGGGACCGGTCCCGTTTGCGATACACTTTCACGTGAGAACGGATGTGCCGCGGAAATATTTAGAGGCTTGGGTGGCCTATTTCTTGGCCTCGACGTTTTCGGCAAAGGCCTTTTTGAACTCGGCCTTTTGAGTGTCGTTCGCCTCGGTCTGGAATTGATCGCGCCACTGGTCATAGGGCATGCCATAGAACGCCTCGCGGCCTTCGTCCTTAGTCATGTCGATACCGCGTTCATTTGCGGCCTCTTGGTACCAGCGCGACAGGCAGTTCCGGCAGAACCCCGCGAGGTTCATCATGTCGATGTTCTGAACATCGGTGCGGTCCTGCATCAGGTGCAGCTGCAGGCGGCGAAAGGCTGCGGCTTCGAGTTCAATGCGGGTTTGATCGTCCATGGTGCGCTCCGGTGTTCGTGTTCGGGTCCAAAATGGCGGTGGGGTGGGCCCATTGCAATGGGCCCTTGGTCATAGCCCCGCGTCACCCAGCGCGCCCTGCAACATCGGCGCAAGTCGCTCGGCCCACGCGCGGTGTTGTGCGTCCGTTGTGATCAGGTCGTTGCGCAGTTCGATCAGAACGCTGGGGCGGCCCATCGCCTCGGCATGTCGGTCGATGCTGTCGCCGGGCAGGTGGCCGCCATAGGGTTCGTTTTCCCCGACACAGAGGTCCGGTTCCGCGCGCAAGCGTTTCAGCAGGGGATCGGCCAGCCGCGTATCGTGGGCATAGAGGATGCCGATATGCCACGGGCGGGGCGGACGTCCGCGCAGTTGCGGGGTAAAGCTGTGGACCGACACGATCACCGTATCGTCGTGCCGCGCGGCGAGGTCGGCCAGCGCGCTGTGATAGGGCGCATAGCATTCGGCGATGCGCCGGTCGCGTTCCGCCGCATCCGCGCGGGCGTTGGCAGGAATGACCGACCCATCATAAAGCCGCATAAGCAATGTGGGGTCGTCCATCCCGCGATTGGGATCAATCACAAGGCGGGAAAAGTTCGTTTCGATCTCGGGGCCGTTCAAAAGCTCGGCCAGATGGCGACTGACGCCCGCCGCGCCGGGGTCATAGGCGATGTGGCGTTCCATATCCGCCGCAGGTAGGCCAAGGTCCCCGCCATTGACCGAAGGCGGCACGGTGTTCGCGGCATGATCACAGGTCACCAGCCACCGACTGGGACGATCTGCGCCATGGATAAAATACGGTTTGAATGTCATCTGTTCGTTACTGCGTGGTCTTAAGGCCCATTTACGCGACTGGTGCTCAAAGCGCCAGTTGCATCAAGCAATGTTAGCGTATAACAATGCAGCGAAAATAGGGTCAGAACGACCCCGCCGAACCGTGAGATAGAGAAGCATACATGTTCCAGAAACGAGACCGTAACGTCAAAATCGTGGCCACGCTGGGCCCTGCGTCCAACGATTACACAATGATCCGCGCCCTGTTTGAGGCTGGGGCAGACGTGTTTCGTTTGAACATGAGCCATGGCTCGCACGAGGAAATCACCGAACGTCACCGCATCATTCGCCAGATCGAAAAGGACGTGGACCGTCCCATTGCGATCCTGGCCGACCTTCAGGGGCCGAAACTGCGCTGTGGCGTGTTCGCAGGCGACAGCGAAGAGCTGATCGTTGGCGAAAAGTTCCGGTTCGATCTGGACAGCGCCGAGGGCGATAGCACCCGCGTCTGCCTGCCGCACAAGGAAATCTTTGCCGCGCTTGAGGTCGGCTCGACCCTGTTGGTCAACGACGGCAAGCTGCGTCTGACGGTCGATGAATGTGGCCCCGATTTCGCCAACTGTACCGTTGTGACCGGCGGCACCATTTCCAACCGCAAGGGCGTGAACGTGCCCGACGTTGTGCTGCCGCTGGCCGCGCTGTCGGAAAAGGACCGCAAGGATCTGGAATTCGTCTGTGATCTGGGTGTGGACTGGCTGGCGCTGTCGTTTGTGCAGCGCCCCGAGGACGTCGCCGAGGCCCGCGAACTGGCCAAGGGGCGCGCCGCGATCCTGTCGAAGATTGAAAAGCCCGCAGCGGTCAAAGCCTTTGCCGAAATCCTTGAGGTGTCGGACGGCATCATGGTGGCCCGTGGCGATCTGGGGGTAGAACTGCCCGTGCAGAACGTTCCGCCGATCCAGAAACGTCTGACCCGTGCCTGCCGTGCCGCGTCCAAGCCGGTGATCGTCGCGACCCAGATGCTGGAGAGCATGATCGAAAGCCCCGTGCCCACCCGCGCCGAGGTCTCTGACGTTGCAACCGCGATCTATGAAGGCGCGGATGCGGTGATGCTGTCGGCGGAATCTGCGGCCGGCGATTTCCCGATCGAGGCCGTCACGACCATGAACAACGTCGCCATCGAGGTCGAGAGCGACGAGACCTATCGCTCGATCATCGAGGCCAGCCGCGGCACCCCGATCCCCGGTGTGGCCGGTGGTATCGTGTCCGCCGCCCGTGAAATCGCGGAAACGGCTGACATCAAGGCGATCTGCTGTTTCACCCATTCGGGCACCACGGCGGCCCTGACCGCGCGCGAACGTCCGCGCGTGCCGATCATCGCCCTGACCCCGTTTGATGCGGTGGCGCGTCGCCTGTGCCTGACGTGGGGCACGCATTGTGTGTTCACCTCCGAGGTTGAGCGGTTCAAGATGGCCGTCGTCAGCGCGGCCCGCATCGCCCGCGAAGCAGGTTTCGCCACCAGTGACGACCAGATCGTTGTGACCGCCGGTGTGCCGTTCAACGTGGCTGGAACCACCAACATCCTGCGTGTTGCGCCCTGTGAAGAACGATTGATTTTCCGCACCGAACCCGAATAATGCCCCCAGTTGGGTAGTATAGGGTATGGGTTATGGGTCCGGATTTTTTCCTTGTGGCGGGTGTCATCATGGGCGCCCTTGCCATCCCTAGCATCCTGAACGCTTATTCAGAGGGTCGCTCTCCACGGACGGCGGCCCTTATGATTCTGGTGTCTGGGTGCTGTATTGTGTTCGCGGTGACCTCCAGTCCGGTCGGATACACGATGCAGGACGTTCCGAACGCTTTTGTCCGCGTTTTCGGTCAGTTTCTGAACTAAATACCCTTGCTTTGCTTGGGAAACGGCCCTATACGGCGCGCTCTACTGGCACGACCGGCCCACAGTGGCATGCCGAGTCGCGCCCTAACCGTCCAATTAAGGAGCCGGAAATGCCCAAGATGAAGACGAAATCGAGCGCCAAAAAGCGCTTTAAAGTGACCGGCAGCGGCAAAGTCGTTGCAGCCCAAGCAGGCAAGCGTCACGGCATGATCAAGCGGACGAACAAGTTCCTCCGCAACGCGCGCGGCACGACGACCCTGTCGGCCCCCGACGCGAAGATCGTGAAATCCTACATGCCGTACGACCGCTAAGGAGGCTGAACCATGTCGCGAGTAAAAGGCGGTACCACCACCCACGCCCGTCACAAGAAAGTTTTGAAAGCTGCTAAAGGTTACTACGGTGCCCGCAGCCGGAACTTCCGCACTGCAACGCAGGCCGTCGATAAGGCCAACCAGTACGCAACGCGTGACCGTAAACAGCGCAAGCGCAACTTCCGCGCTCTGTGGATCCAGCGTATCAACGCTGCTGTACGTCTGCACGACGAAGCCCTGACCTACAGCCGTTTCATCAACGGTCTGTCGCTGGCTGGCATCGAAGTTGACCGTAAGGTTCTGGCCGATCTGGCTGTTAACGAACCCGACGCATTCGGCGCTATCGTCAGCAAAGCCAAGGCCGCTCTGGCCTAAGCGATTGCCGCGTTAGGCACACAGATCAAACCGCGGCGCCGTTACCGGTGTCGCGGTTTTTCTTTGTCTGGGCCCCGCGCGCGGCTTGAATCCTGATTGCCCTGTGATAGCAGAGAGCACAGCACGATAAATTGGAGCTCGCCCAATGGATGACCTGAGGCAGAAATACATCGACGCCATCGCCAACGCCGCCGACGAAGGCGCGCTGGAACAGCTGCGCCTGCAGGCCGTCGGCAAAAAGGGCGAGATCAGCCTGAAGATGCGCGAGCTGGGCAAGATGACCCCTGAGGAACGTCAGGTCGCCGGTCCCGCCCTGAACGCGCTCAAGGACGAGATCAACAGCGCGCTTGCCGGTAAAAAGGCCGCTCTTGCCGATGCCGCGCTTGAGGAACGTCTGCGCGGCGAATGGCTGGACGTGACGCTGCCCGTCCGTCCGCGCCGTCAGGGCACGATCCACCCCGTCAGCCAAGTGACCGAAGAGGTCACTGCGATTTTCGCCGATATGGGCTTTGCCGTGGCCGAGGGTCCCCAGATCGAGAGCGACTGGTACAACTTTGACGCCCTGAACATCCCGCCCGAGCATCCCGCGCGCCAAGAACACGACACGTTCTTTATGCACCGCGCCGAGGGCGACGACCGTCCGCCGCATGTTCTGCGCACCCATACCTCGCCCGTGCAAATCCGCGCGATGCAGGCCCAAGGCGCGCCGATCCGCGTGATCGCGCCCGGTCGTGTGTATCGCTGTGACTATGACCAGACGCACACGCCGATGTTCCATCAGGTCGAGGGCCTTGCCATCGACAAAGACATCTCGATGGCGAACCTGAAATGGGTGCTTGAGGAATTCTGCCGCGCGTTTTTCGAAATTGACGAGGTTGAGCTGCGTTTCCGCGCAAGCCACTTCCCCTTTACCGAACCCTCGGCCGAGGTCGATATCCGCTGTAGCTGGGACAATGGCACGCTGAAACTGGGCGAAGGCGATGACTGGCTGGAAATCCTCGGCTCGGGCATGGTGCATCCCAAGGTTCTGGCCGCCGGTGGGATCGATCCCAACGAGTACCAGGGGTTTGCCTTTGGCGTCGGGATCGACCGGATTGCCATGCTGAAATACGGCATCCCCGACCTGCGCGCCTTCTTTGACAGCGACCTGCGCTGGCTGCGCCACTACGGTTTTTCCGCGCTGGACGTCCCCACATTGCACGCGGGTCTGTCGCGCTAATCAGGTTAAAACGGGCGGCCTTCGGGTCGCCCTTTTCATTTCGCCACAGCTAACACCCTTGTGACGCACAGGTGAATTTGCGCGCGGTATGGTTTGCGCATGAAACGGATTCTGATTTCCTTTGCGCTGGCCCTTGGCCTATCTGCTCCGACGGTGATGGCAGAAAACGCCTGTACCGGTGAAACGCCCTGTACCATTGGTGACCGGTCCTATCACGTCTTGCCGCCCGATGATTGGGACGGGCATAGTCCCCTGCCGGTTTTGATGCATTTCCACGGTTGGGGTCGCACGGGTCTGCATGTCACGCGCAATGGACGTGTGGCGGGGGCGACGCGGCGGCGTGGGGTGTTGTTGGTCGCGCCCAATGGTCTGCGCAATAGCTGGTCTTTCTGGGACGACGGAAACACGCGCGATGTTCAATTCGCCCGCGCGGTTCTGGAGGACGTGGCCAAGCATTACCCCATTCAGGACGGCGCGGTGTTTGTGGGTGGATACTCGTTCGGTTCGGCCATGGCGTGGCGGTTTGCCTGCGAGGCGGGCAATGACGTGGACGCGTTGTTGGGGATTTCTGGCACCCTGTTTGGCGAAAGCCACTGTCGCCAAGCCCCGCGCGAGGTGCGCCATGTGCACGGCACCGCCGATACGGTGATGGATTTCCCCTTCGGCCCCGGTGGCGACACGACCTATCCGGTGGCCCTGTGGCGCGATGAATACCGATGCACCACCGGCACCCGCGTGCCCGACTGGCAACAGGTCGATTTCCTGACGTTTCAACGGACCGAATGGCAGAGCTGTCAAACCGGCAAGGTGACGCTGGACATCCACCCCGGCGGGCATTTCATCCCGCACGGATGGGTGGCGCGGCAGTTGGATGAGCTGCTCAATAGGCCGTTCAGTTACCCCTAAGCCTTGCGTCCAGCGCAAATCTTTGCCATTGCCTGCGGCAACCTATTTGTACTGACCAAAGGCCGATCGTTATGAAATTCACCCTGTCGTGGCTGAAAGATCACCTGGACACCGACGCCTCGCTTGACGAGATCCTCTATGCTCTGACCGATCTGGGGCTTGAGGTTGAGGGCGTCGAAAACCCGGCCGAAAAGCTGCGCGATTTCCAGATCGCCAAAATCGCCGAGGCCGAACAGCATCCCGACGCGGACAAGCTGCGTGTGTGCAAGGTGCAAACCGCCGAAGGTGAGACCCAGATCGTCTGTGGCGCCCCCAACGCCCGAGCTGGTATCACCGTCGTTCTGGCGAAACCCGGCACCTATATTCCGGGTCTGGATATCACCATCTCGGTCGGCAAAATCCGCGGCGTTGAATCCTTTGGCATGATGGCGTCCGAAAAAGAGCTGGAGCTGTCGGACGAACATAACGGCATCATCGAACTGCCCGAGGGCGAAGTGGGCCAGAGCTTTGCCGATTGGCTGGCCCAGCACGATCCGGCCAAGGTCGATCCGGTGATCGAAATTGCCATCACCCCGAACCGTCCCGATGCGCTGGGCGTGCGCGGTGTGGCGCGTGATCTGGCGGCGCGTGGTCTGGGAACGCTCAAGGCCCGCGACGCCGACCCGATCCCTGGCACCTTCCCCTGTCCGATCTCGGTCACGATTGATGCCGACACCCAAGAGCGCGCCGCGCCCGTGTTCTATGGCCGCGTGATCCGTGGTGTGAAAAACGGGCCCAGCCCCAAGTGGCTGCAGGATGCGTTGAACGCGATTGGTCTGCGCCCGATTTCGACGCTGGTCGATATCACGAACTTCTTTACCTATGACAGCAACCGCCCCCTGCACGTGTTCGACGCGGACAAGGTTGCGGGCGGTCTGCGTGTCCATGCGGCCCAGGGCGGCGAGACCTTCCTTGCGCTGGATGAAAAGGAATACACGCTTGAACCCGGTATGACCGCGATCTCCGACGACAATGGCGTCGAGAGCCTTGCCGGTATCATGGGCGGGCTTGAGAGCGGCTGTACCGAGGAAACCGTGAACGTGTTCCTTGAGGCCGCGTTCTTTGACCCGATCCGTACCGCGACCACCGGTCGTGCGCTGAAAATCAACTCGGACGCGCGGTATCGTTTTGAACGGGGCATCGACGCCGCGTGGACCGAAACCGGCCTGCACCATGCAACCCGCATGATCCTTGATCTCTGCGGTGGTGAGGCGTCCGAGGTTGTTGTCGCCGGCGCGGTTCCCGATTTCTCGCGCGCGTACAAGCTGGACACCGACCGTGTTCAGTCGCTGGTCGGGATGGACATTCCCGCCGAGCAACAGCGCGCAACGCTGAGCGCGCTGGGCTTTACCCTTGATGGGGATATGGCGCATGTGCCGTCGTGGCGTCCCGATATTCTGGGTGAGGCCGATCTGGTCGAAGAGGTCGCGCGCATCGCGTCCCTGACCAAGCTGGAGGGCAAGCCCCTGAAACGGGCGCAGGACGGTGTGCCGCGCGCGATCCTGACCCCGATGCAGCAACGCGAGCGCACCGCGCGCCGCACGATTGCCGCGCTGGGCTATAATGAATGCGTGACTTATTCCTTCGTCGATCAGGCCTCTGCGGCCCTTTTTGGCGGTGGCGATGCCGCGACGATGCTGGAAAACCCGATCTCCAGCGAGATGAGCCATATGCGCCCCTCGCTGTTGCCGGGTCTGTTGCAGGCCGCCGCGCGCAACCAAGCACGCGGGTTCGCCGATCTGGCATTGTTCGAGGTCGGTCCGGCCTTCCACGGGGCCGAGCCCGAGGAACAGCATCTGGTCGCCGCCGGTCTGTTGGTCGGTCATTCGGGGCCCAAGGACGTGCATGGCGCGCGCCGCGCGGTCGATGTCTATGACGCCAAGGCCGACGCCGAGGCCGTTCTGGCCGCTATCGGTGCCCCCGCCAAGGTGCAAATCCTGCGCGACACGCCCGATTACCTGCACCCCGGTCGTTCGGGCAAAATGTGCCTTGGCCCGAAAAAGGTCATGGCCGTCTTTGGTGAGGTGCACCCCAAGGTTCTGGCGGAGATGGACGTCAAAGGCCCCGCCGTCACTTTTGCGGTCTACCTTCAAGAGCCGCCGCTGCCGCGCAACAAAACCACCTCGCGCGGGTCGATGGTCATCAGCGATCTGCAGGCGGTCGAACGTGACTTTGCCTTTGTGCTGGACGCCGATGTTGAGGCCCTGACGGTGGTGAACGCCGCCGCCGGTGCCGATAAGGCCCTGATCGAAGAGGTTCGCGTGTTCGACGAATTCATCGGCGGTAGCCTTGGCGAAGGTAAGAAATCGCTGGCGATTTCGGTGCGTCTGCAACCCACGGACAAGACCCTGACCGAAAAGGACATTGAGGCGGTTGCCGAAAAGATCGTCCAAAAGGTCACCAAGGCCACGGGCGGCACCCTGCGCGGCTAAGCCATGCCAACATATTCGGAAACGGGCGGTCCTCGAGCCGCCCTTTTTCGTGGTGCGCGTCCCTGAATTTTCCCCGCTTACGTAAACGTCACCCATGATAGGTTGGGCCATCCGGCGGGACTGGGACCCTGCCGGTTTAGGGAACTTGGGAACATAGGGGACAACCATGCTCAAGGAATTCAAGGCGTTCATCGCCAAGGGCAACGTCATGGATATGGCGGTTGGTATTATCGTTGGTGCGGCCTTTACGGCCATTGTGAAATCCATGGTGGATGACCTGATCAATCCGATCATCGGTCTGATCATTGGCGGTATCGATTTCTCGAACCTGTTTGTGGTTCTGAAGGGCGAGGGCGATTACGCCTCTTTGACCGAAGCACGCGAGGCCGGCGCGGCGGTGTTCGCCTATGGCTCGTTCGTGATGGCCGTGATCAACTTCCTGATCATCGCCTTTGTTGTGTTCATGCTGGTGCGCTATGTGAACAAGGTCAAAGACGCGGCCACCAAAAAGGAAGAAGAGGCCGCTCCGGCACCCGAGGCCCCCAAGGGACCCAGCCAAGAGGATCTGCTGGCCGAAATCCGCGATCTGCTGGCCAAACAGGCCTGAGCCGGTCAATTAAAATGAAAACGGGGGCCATGGGGCCCCCGTTTGCGTTTATGCGTGGGCCTGGGCCCGCGCGCGGCGCCGTGAGTAGTTGTGCCAAATACGCCAGATGCTGAGCAGGATCAGCGGAGAGAACTGCACGATCGCGGGGAGCGGCTCACGCCAGCCATGCAGGGCCGCCCAATGCAGGAACGTCAGAACGGCGGCGGCATAGGTCCAGCGTTGGAGCGCCTTCCATCCCGTGCCCATCTTGCGCACGAAATAGTCCGCCGAGGTCACCGCTAGCGGGATAAAGATCGCAAAGGCAATCCAGCCGGTCAGCATGTCAAAATGCGTCGCCTGTTCCAGAATGCGGGCAATATCGGCGCGGTCGATCAGGTAGAGAACCGTGTGAAACGCCGCATAGAAAAACGCGGCCACCCCGAAATAGCGCCGGTTCTTACGCAACCACCGCGGCCCGCGCCACGTCTTCAGCAGCATACAAATCGGCGTCGCGATCATCGCCACAATCAGGAACCGTGCTGCGAATTCACCGGTCGGATGCACCAGAATGTGCAAAATGCGCGGGTTGGTCGAGGTCAGGGCCTGATAAACAAAGCCGACTGCGGGCAGGGCAAGCACCGCCCACAGCCAATAGGGATCTAATTTTTTCAACATAACGGACATCCACAATCTGGGTTGGTTATCGTTATACGGGCCAGCGTGGATTTTCCGTCGCCCCTTTATGCGGCGATTGCGTTTTCCGGTGCCAGCGCGTCGAGGCCAAGCGCCTGACCCACCGCCAGATTGGTCAGCCGTCCGTCATGGACGTTCAGACCGGCCATCAAACCCGGATCGGCGCGGCACGCGGCCTGCCACCCCTGATCGGCCAGCGCGACCACATAGGGCAGCGTTGCATTCCCAAGCGCAAGCGTTGAGGTCCGCGCCACGGCACCGGGCATATTGGCGACGCAATAATGCATGATGCCGTCGACCTCATAAATCGGGTCCTGATGCGTTGTAGCGCGCGAGGTCTCGAAACAGCCACCTTGGTCAATCGCCACATCGACAATGGCCGCGCCGGGCTTCATGTCGCCCAGTTGCGCGCGGGTGACCAGTTTCGGGGCCGCGGCACCGGGGATCAGGACCGCGCCGATGACCATATCCGCCTGCGCGACCAATTCTGCCGTCACGGCGGTTGAGGCATAATGCGTGCGCATCTGGCCGGCAAACACATCGTCCAGATAGCGCAGACGCGGCAGCGACCGGTCAAGGATATGCACCTCGGCCCGCATCCCGGCGGCGACACGCGCGGCGTTGGTGCCGACGACCCCGCCACCGATCACCACGACCTTGGCTGGCGCAACACCGGGCACACCGCCCAGCAACACACCGCGCCCGCCATTGGCCTTTTGCAACGTCCACGCGCCCATCTGCGGAGCCAGACGACCAGCCACCTCGGACATAGGTGCCAACAGGGGCAGGGCACCGGTGCGATCCGTCACGGTTTCATAGGCGATGGCGGTTGCGCCACTGGCCAGCAAATCGCGGGTCTGCTCGGGGTCGGGCGCAAGGTGCAGATAGGTGAACAACAGCTGACCGGGGCGCAGCATCGCGCGCTCGACCGCTTGGGGTTCCTTGACCTTGACGATCATATCGGCCTGTTCGAACACGTCCTTGGCCGTATCGACAAGGGTCGCACCGGCGGCGTGGTATTCGGGATCGCCGAACCCCGCGCCCGCACCGGCACCGGTTTCGATCACAACACTATGGCCATGGGCGACCAGTTCGGCCACGGCGGTCGGGGTCAGGCCGACGCGGAATTCCTGCGGCTTGATCTCTTTGGGACATCCAATTTTCATGCGTTCCTCCCTTAGCTGCCTCAAGTCTACGCCGATCACCGGAAATTTCTGTGCGATCTGATGCGTGCAACTGGCGCATGGCCGAAGATCGTGTTAAATTTGGCGGAAACCTTCGAAGGATCTTCGATCATGGCTGATCTCGACGACATGGATATCCGTATCCTGAACAACCTCCAACGGCGCGGGCGCATGTCGAACGCCGAACTGGCCGAGCGCGTGCACCTGTCCCAATCGGCCTGTCATCGGCGGGTCCAGCGGTTAGAGGCCGACGGCTATATCCGCGATTACGTCGCCCTGCTGAACGCGCGACAGGTCGGGCGCTCCACCACGGTGTTCGTTGAAATCACCCTGTCCGGTCAGGCCGATGAGGTGCTTGAGGCGTTTGAAACCGCCGTTGCACGCATTCCCGATGTGTTGGAATGTCACCTGATGGCGGGCAGTTTCGATTACCTGTTGAAGATCGTCGCGCGCGATAGCGAGGATTTCGCTCGCATCCACCGCCAATACCTGACCCGATTGCCGGGGGTGGCGCAGATGCATTCCAGTTTCGCCCTGAAAACCGTGTTTAAAACCACGGCCCTACCGATTTAACCGGCGCTGACAGAATCGGTGCCCTAAAAACAACAAACCCCCGGGGCCGGGCCGCGGGGGTCGTCGCACTGGGGCCCAAGGACCCCGGTTCGCCTGTCAGATCTTAGAGAAGACCTTCGCGCTGAGCCTTTTTACGGGCCAGTTTACGGGCGCGGCGGACAGCTTCTGCTTTCTCACGAGCTTTCTTTTCCGACGGCTTTTCAAAATGCTGACGGAGTTTCATCTCACGGAAAACACCCTCACGCTGAAGTTTTTTCTTCAGGGCGCGGAGGGCCTGATCGACGTTGTTATCGCGAACGCTAACCTGCATGTGGTTTTCACCACCTTTCTAGTTTGGAGTTGCAGTAAAAGTGCAGGAAGCCGCCGTATAGCAAAGCCTCGGCAACTTGTCTACAGGCGCGGTAAAGGGCGTAAATTGGCCAAATTGCGCCGCATGTGTTACCTCAGTCCCACGTCAGCATCGCTAGTTTTTTTAGATATTGCGACATTCTGACGCCCATTGCAGGCCAGAGCGCCGCAATGTCCAACCGGAAACCCGGAAACTTGTGTGGGATGTAACCCGTACGAGCAACAGGAGGGAACATGTTTACAAAAATACTGGTGCCAGTCGATCTGGCCCATGCCGAGAAAATGGACAAGGCGGTGCGTGTCGCATCCAGCCTCGCCCAGACCTACGGCGCTGCTCTGTGCTTTGTCGGAGTGAGCAGCGACGCCCCCACGTCGGTGGCGCATAGCCCTGATGAATTCGCCCAGAAACTGTCGGCCTTTGCCGCAGACAAGGGGGCCGCCTATGGCATCGCTGCCGTTAGTGAGGCGGTCATCGTCAACGACCCTGCGGTCGAGTTGAACCACGCGCTGGATAAGACGATCGACGGTGTCGGTGCCGATCTGGTGGTGATGGCAACGCACCTGCCAGGTGTGAGCGATTACATCTGGGCGGGTCACGGGGCGCATGTCGCCGCACATAGCAAGGCTTCGGTCTTTTTGGTGCGTGACTAAGGCCTCTGCAAAGAAATAGATGGGAGAAAGGAGGCCGTAATGGCCGACGAAAATAATAATATGGCAGATGGGATCCCCAGTCCGGACGGGGCTGCCAATCTGATCGATACCGAATACGAACTGGGTCAGGACAACGTTGAGGGAAGCGTTGGTCCGCTTGGGTTCGACATCCACAACCCCGTGTTCCCCGTGTCGGGCGCGGCTGTTGTGGCATTTGTGTTCTACACTCTGGTCCTGCCGGATCAGGCGGGTGCGGTGTTCTCGTGGCTGTTTGGCGCGGTGACCAAGGGGTTTGACTGGTTCTTCCTTGGGGCGGCGAACATCTTTGTGATCTTCTGCCTGCTGCTGATCGTGACGCCTCTGGGTAACGTGCGTCTGGGCGGGGCCGAGGCCAAGCCGGATTACGGCTATGTCGGCTGGTTCGCGATGCTGTTCGCGGCCGGTATGGGCATCGGCTTGATGTTCTATGGCGTGTCCGAACCGATGAGCCACTTTTCGTCCTCGCTGGGCGGTACGGCGGCTGAAAACGGCATGCGCACCGACTGGGCTCCGCTGGGTGCGGCTGCGGGCGACGAGGCTGCCGCGATGCGTCTGGGCATGGCAGCGACGATTTTCCACTGGGGTCTGCACCCGTGGGCGATCTATGCGGTTGTTGCTCTGGCACTGGCGTTGTTCAGCTATAACAAGGGCCTGCCCCTGACGATCCGTTCGGCCTTCCACCCGATCTTTGGCGATGCGGTCTGGGGCTGGGTTGGTCACATCATCGACACGTTGGCGGTGTTTGCGACGCTGTTTGGTCTGGCGACCTCGCTGGGCTTTGGCGCGACACAGGCGAATGCCGGTCTGAACGAACTGTTCGGCGTGCCGGTGAACTCGACCACCGAGGTGATCCTGATTTCGGCCATCACCGCGATTGCGCTGATTTCGGTTATGCGCGGTCTGGATGGCGGGGTGAAAATCCTGTCTGAAGTCAACATGGGCCTTGCCTTTGTCCTGTTGCTGTTCGTGCTGATCGCGGGTCCGACGCTGTTCCTGATCTCGCTCTTCTGGGACAGCCTTGTGGCCTATGTCGAATACCTGCCTGCGCTGTCCAACCCGATTGGACGTGAGGACGTGAACTTTAGCCAAGGCTGGACATCGTTCTACTGGGCGTGGTGGATTTCCTGGTCACCGTTCGTGGGCATGTTCATCGCCCGCGTCAGCCGTGGTCGCAGCGTGCGTGAATTCGTGATCTGCGTTCTGCTGATCCCGTCGCTGGTCTGTGTGCTGTGGATGTCGGTGTTTGGCGGAACCGCCCTGCATCAGGTGGTCAGCGATGGCTACACCGCGGCTCAGGACGCATCGCTGGAACTGAAACTGTTCAAGATGCTGGATGTTCTGCCGCTGGCGGGGATCACGTCGCTGATCGGTATTGTTCTGGTCATCGTGTTCTTTGTGACCTCGTCGGACTCCGGTTCGCTTGTGATCGACACGATCACGGCGGGCGGCAAGGTCGATGCGCCGATCCCCCAGCGTGCCTTCTGGTGTCTGTTTGAGGGCGCGGTGGCGATTGTCCTGCTGCTGAGTGCGGGCGGTCTGTCGTCGCTGCAATCCATGGTCATCTCGACCGGCCTGCCGTTCACGGTGGTGCTGCTGTTGATGTGCTATGCGATCCTGCGCGGGCTGTTGTCCGAACGTAAGGCAAAATAACCAATGCAACGGGCCGTCCTTTGGGCGGCCCGTTTGCCATATGGCCCGCATGCGACGACGTGCGGCTCGTCTTATCCCGTTGATCCCCTATATTTTCTGGTGACGCCCACGCAATTGCGTGCGGCCCAGCGATTGCGCCCCCGCCCATGTCGGGGCAATATCGCGCCAACGAAAGGATCAAAGCGATGAGCGATCACATCTCCCCACAGGACCGGATGCTAGAGGCCGCGCTGATGCATGTGCCGTTCGATGGCTGGGGGCCGGAAACCTTTGCCGCCGCCGCCGCCGATTGCGATATGTCCGAGGCACAGGCGCGTGCGCTGTTCCCGCGCGGGGCGCTTGATCTGGCGCTCTATATGCATCAGGTGGGCGATCAGGCGATGGTTGCCGCGATGCAGGCCACCGACATGTCCGAGATGCGGTTTCGGGATCGTGTGGCCCTCGGCGTACGTCTGCGCCTAGAGGCGATCCCCGACAAAGAGGCCGTGCGCCGCGCCGTGACCCTGTTCGCGCTGCCCCAAAACGCCGCCGAAGGGTCCAAGGCGATCTGGGGCACGGCGGATAAGATCTGGACCGCGCTGGGCGACAGTTCGGACGATGTGAACTGGTACACGAAACGGATGACCCTGTCGGGTGTGTATGGGTCCTGTGTCCTTTACTGGATGGGCGACGATAGCCCCGATCACGCGAATACATGGGCCTTTCTGGATCGCCGGATTGAGGACGTGATGCGGTTTGAAACCGTCAAGGCCAAGGTGAATAACAATCCTTTGTTCAGGCCGTTTCTGGCGGGCCCCAAGATGATCCTTGACCGGATCAAAGCGCCCAGCCGCACACCGCGCGCCGATATGCCCGGCCATTTTACCACCCCCGCCAATCAGGAGAGCAAATGAACACCCCCCAAATGATGCGCGCGGTTGAAATCACCAAACCGGGCGGGCCGGATGTGCTGTGCCTGACCGAACGTCCCGTGCCCAGCCCGCGCGCGGGTGAGGTTGTGTTAAAGCTGGCCTATGCCGGTGTGAACCGCCCCGATGCGTTGCAGCGCGCGGGGGCCTATGATCCGCCCCCGACCGCATCCGATCTGCCGGGGCTGGAAGGCGCGGGCGAGGTCGTCGCAGTGGGCGAGGGCGTCAGCGGTCTGTCGGTCGGCGATCAGGTCTGCGCGTTGTTGCCCGGTGGGGGCTATGCCGAATACGTGGCGACGCCCGCCGCGCATGCTCTGCCGATCCCCAGGGGGATGGATCTGCGCATGGCGGCCTGTCTGCCCGAGACGTTTTTCACGGTCTGGTCCAACGTGTTCATGCGGGGCGGCCTAAAGGCGGGCGAACGGTTCTTGGTCCACGGGGGATCGTCGGGGATCGGGACCACGGCAATCCAACTGGCCAAAGCCTTCGGCGCGCGGGTGTTCACCACCGCCGGTAGCGAGGAAAAGTGCCGGATTTGCTCCGAACTGGGCGCCGAGCGGGCGATCAATTACCGAGACGAGGATTTCGTCGCTGTCATGCGCGAACAGGGCGGGGCGGACGTGATTTTGGACATGGTCGGCGGCGATTACATCGCCAAGAACGTCAAGACCTTGGCCCCCGACGGGCGGATGGTTCATATCGCGTTCCTGTCCGGTCCCAAGGCCGAGATCAATTTCGCATTGGTCATGGCGAAACGTCTGACGATCACGGGATCGACCCTGCGCCCGCAGTCGGATGCGGCCAAGGCGGCGATTGCCGAAGAGCTGCGCGCGAAGGTTTGGCCGTTGATTGAGGCGGGGACGGTGGCGCCGGTGATGGACAGCGAATACGCGCTGGAAGATGCGGCCAAGGCCCACGCGCATATGGAGAGCAGCCAGCACATTGGCAAGATCGTTCTAAAGATCTGATCGTGCGTCGGTTCGCAAAAGGAAAAGCCTGCCCAAATGGGCAGGCTTTGTTGTTTTTGATCGGCGGGGATCTGACGATCCCCGTGCGCGTCTGTCTTAGGCCGCTTTGTGCAGGCGGGCGGTGAAGGCCGCACCCGAGGTTGCGCCGCGTTTTGCCTTGGCAGCCGCCAGAACAGCCAGATCGACAACCGGCTCAATCAGGACAACAGCCATGTAAGCCGCGCCGAAGCTGCTGACGCTGGCGAGAGTCGTTGCGTTGACGCCTTGGCCGTAGAAGGCCCAGAAGGCAACCCAAGCGACGATGCCGCCTTGGTATGCGGTCGACAGGGCCAGTGCCTGAGCGTAGGTGATGTCGGTGTAGGCGGTGCCTGCGGGGATGATACGTTTGGCCAGCATGTTGATGCCGAACAGCGGCACCAGCAGGGTGGTGACGTTCATGCCGTACTGGGGCAGGTCGAAGGGTGCAAAGAACAGGCCTTGCAGAGCCAGACCCGAGGCCAGAGCGATTGCAGCCGGACCAGCACCGAACAGCAGAAGCAGGGTCGAGCCGAGGATGAAGTGGACCTCGGACACGCCGACGGGCGCGTGCGGCAGGACCTGGAAGAAGCAGAACACCAGAACGGTTGCGATGGCGCTGCGCAGAATCAGCGCTGCGAGGCCACCGTCGCGACGGATGCTGTCGCCGGTTGCTTTGGTTGCGTAGGTCGCAGCGCCTGCTGCGGTACCGTAAGAAAGGGCGATCTTGGCGCCGTCGACAACGCCGGGTTCGATATGCATTTCGATCTCTCCTGCCAGCACCCACCGTGCTGGGAATATTTGTTTTTATGGCCCAAAGGCCGGTGATAATGGTCGGTCTCCTGGCTTGCGGGTCGTCGCGCCCCCCGCCTTTCCAATGCCTGATGGCATCAGTGGCTTTATGGGGTTTGCTCTCCGCTTACAGTTGCGGGGGCAGCCGCGGTGTTGCACCGTGTTCCCGTTTCATCCGCCGAGATGGCGAAACCATTTCCACCATCGATAGGCGAAACCGCATAGCCGGTCAAATACCGAAACGTCATCCCATAGTCTGATAGCGCCATCGCGTCGCCATTGTGCCCTTTGGATCACCGGATCGGATCAAACAACGCATCATCCAGCCTACAGTCGCGCACCACATCCGCCCCGCAGGTCACGGGATCCAGATCCTTGGACAGGCAGATGCGCGTCTCTTGGATGCGGTCGGCCTTGCAGGTGATGGTGACCATGTCGGGCGATAGGGCCGGGTTGTCCTGCAAAAACGCCTGTTCCACCACGGATGCGGGCAGTTTTACGGCGCGGTCGAGTTTGCGAAAGACCTCGGGGCGGGTGACGGCGTCAAAGGCCTTGCGCGCGGTGTCGTAATAGTCCTCGGCGCTTAGGCCCGCGCAACGGCCGTGCTTTTTCCATTGATACCACGCAAGGCCACTGGTCCCCATGATGTCCGCCATATCCTCGGTCAGCCAGCGGGGCGGGTCGCGTTCGATTGTCCGGCAATAGGCGGGCCAGCCCCCGTCGGCGTATTGCGGCCACAGCCCGTGCATGACCCAGCCGAAATCCGCCTCTGCGTCACATTGCGGTGAATTGCGCGCGTCCCCTTCGAGGGCGCACCACGTCGGGGACCAGCTGAGCGACAGGACGTAATAGTCGAAATCACCCGCCTGTTCGCCGTCAGCATGGGCCATGGTTGCCGACAACAGCAGCGCAATCAGAAATCGCATTTTCTCTTTCCTCTGGAACGGAACGGGACTATATACCCTGCAAACTCCCCGAAAACGAGGATAAGGTCCAGATGGACAGCCGTTTTCTCGGCACGGGAGAGAAGTATTCAAAGGAGTGCGTGTCATGGAAAAACCGATCATGGCCAAAGCGACCGCGGTATGGCTGGTCGACAACACGACGCTGACGTTCAAACAGGTCGCTGACTTCTGCGGCCTGCATGAGCTTGAGGTGCAGGGCATTGCCGATGGCGACGTCGCCGCCGGTGTGCGCGGGTTCGATCCGGTTGCCAACAACCAGCTGACCCAAGACGAGATCGACCGCGCCGAGGCCGATCCGCTGCGCAAGCTGAAGCTGAAGTTCAACCCCGCCGCCGTGGGCGAGGAAAAACGCCGTGGCCCGCGTTACACGCCGCTGTCCAAGCGTCAGGACCGCCCGAACTCGATCCTGTGGCTGGTGAAATTCCACCCCGAACTGTCGGACGGTCAGATTGCGAAACTGGTCGGCACCACCAAGCCGACGATTCAGTCGATCCGTGAGCGGACCCACTGGAACATCGCCAACATGCAGCCGATTGATCCGGTTGCTCTGGGCCTGTGTAAGCAGACCGAGCTGGACAAAGCTGTGCAAAAGGCCGCCGCGAAACGCGCTGCCGAAGGTGCCGCGATGACCGATGACGAGCGTCGCAAGCTGCTGTCGACCGAACAGTCGCTGGAGATGGAAGCAGAGCCGAAAATGCCGACCGCGATCTCGGGTCTGGAAACCTTCTCTTTGTCGGGCAACACCGACGAGGAAGAGGAAAAATCGGACGAGCAGTTCCAAGATGCGGACAGCTTCTTCAACCTGCCTTCGGGTGATGATGACGAAGACGACGACAAGTAATCGCCTGATTACCTATCTTACGAAAAACCCGGCCACTGGCCGGGTTTTTTTGTTTGTTCAGAACCTGCGCCGTGCCTTGAGAGCCGCGCCAATCGTGCCGTCATCGAGGTAATCAAGCTCGCCCCCGATGGGCACCCCTTGGGCCAATGACGTCACCGCAACGCCCGTGTCATGCAGTTGATCGGCGATGTAATGGGCCGTGGTTTGCCCGTCGACCGTGGCGTTCAAGGCCAGAATGACCTCGGTGATCTGTTCGGCGGCAATACGGTCAACCAGTTGCGGGATGCGCAGATCCTCGGGCCCCACACTGTCCAGCGCGGACAAGGTCCCGCCCAGCACGTGATAGCGTCCCGAAAACGCCTGACCGCGTTCCATCGCCCAGAGGTCCGAAACGTCCTCGACCACGCACAATTCGCCTGTGGCGCGGCGGTCGTCATTGCAGATGTCACAGATATCGGCGGTGCCGATGTTGCCACAGTTCAGACATTCGCGCGCGGACTGGGCGACCTGATGCATCAGATCGGCAAGCGGCGCCATCTGGCCCGTGCGCTTTTTGATCAGGTGCAGAACCGCACGTCGCGCCGACCGGGGACCCAGCCCCGGCAGTTTGGCCATCTGTGTGATCAGCGCCTCAATGTCTTTGGTGGCCTGTGACACGTGCGGATCAGAACGGCAGTTTCATATCCGCCGGCAGACCCAGACCTTCGGTCAGTTTCTGCATTTCCTCTTGGCTTTTCTCGGCCGCTTTTTGTTGCGCGTCCTTGATCGCCGCAAGGATCAGGTCCTCGGCCACCTCTTTTTCCGAGGGCACAAAGATGCTCTCGTCGATGCTGAGGCCGACCAGTTCGCCCTTGGCGGTAGCGGTTGCGGTCACCAGACCCGCGCCCGATTCACCGGTCACGGTGAGGGACGCCAGATCGTCCTGCAGCTGGCCCATTTTGCTTTGCATTTCCTGCGCGGCTTTCATCATCTTGGCCATGTCGCCAAGACCGCCCAAACCTTTGAACATCGGTCTCTCCTAAATTAGCTGTCCTCGAAAGGATCCCATTCGTCGTCCACCTCGGGCAGGGCTTCGGCGGCTGCGGCCTTGGCCAGTTCCTCGGGGGTGCGGATGTCGGTGATTTTCGCCGATGGAAAGGCCAGCAGTACGGCCTGAACCAACGGATGTTCCTGTGCCTTGGCCTCCATCGCCAGACGTTCGGCGTCTCGGTCCTCGGCGATTGTGGTGCCCCCGCCCGAGCCGGTCACGGACACACCCCAACGGGTGCCGGTCCATGTCTGCAGGCATTGGGCAAGACGCGCCGCCAGATCGCGGGGCGCATCGGCGGTCGGTTCGAATTCGATGCGACCGGGCGAATAGCTGACCAGACGCAGGGTCGTTTCCACCTCGACAAGCAATTTCACATCGCGGTGCGCGCGGATCAGTTCGACCACCTTATCGAAGGTCGGATAATGGGCAAGGCTGGCCACCGTTTCTTGGGCCAGTGCCGCCATCGGTGCGCCACCGCCGCCACCGCTGGGCGCGCTGTGCATGGTGGGCGCATGGGTCACGCCGCTGCCACCGCCCATGGGCGCACCGGCGCCGCCACCGGGACCGCTTGGCATCGGCGGGGGCGGGGTGTCCTGTAGCTTGCGCACCAAATCCTCGGGCGAAGGCAGGGTCGAGATATGCGTCAAACGGATGATCGCCATTTCGGCGGCCATCATGGCGTTCGGGGCCATCGCGACCTCTTCGAGCGCCTTGAGCAGCATCTGCCACATCCGCGTCATCGCCCGCATCGGCAGCTTTTCCGCCATCGACAACCCGCGCGCACGTTCATCTGGCGATACGGTTGGGTCCTCGGCGGCCTCGGGGGTGATCTTGATTACGCTGATCCAATGGGTGATCTCGGCCAGATCGCGCAGCACCGCCATCGGGTCGGCCCCATCGGCATATTGTGCGGACAGTTCGGACAGCGCGCCCGCCGCGTCACCGGCCATGATCATGTCATAAAGGTCCAGAACACGACCGCGATCCGCCAGACCCAGCATCGCGCGCACCTGTTCGGCGGTGGTTTCACCGGCCCCGTGCGAAATCGCCTGATCCAGCAGGCTCATCGCGTCACGCACCGATCCCTCGGCCGCGCGGGTGATCAGGGCAAGCGCATCCGTGGCGATCTCGGCACCCTCAAGGCCCGCGATCTTGCGCAGGTGGGCGATCATCACCTCAGGCTCAATCCGGCGCAAATCGAACCGTTGGCACCGCGACAGAACCGTCACCGGCACCTTGCGGATTTCGGTGGTGGCAAAGATGAATTTGACGTGGGCGGGCGGTTCTTCGAGCGTCTTCAGCAGCGCGTTGAACGCGCTGGTCGACAGCATGTGAACCTCATCGATGATGTAGATTTTATAGCGGGCACTGGCGGCGCGGTAATGGACGCTGTCGATGATTTCGCGGATGTCGCCCACACCGGTGCGCGATGCGGCGTCCATTTCCATCACATCGACATGGCGGCCCTCGGCGATGGCGACGCAGTGTTCGCAGACACCGCAGGGATCCGTGGTCGGTCCGCCGTTTCCATCCGGCCCGATACAGTTCATGCCCTTGGAAATAATCCGCGCGGTGGTGGTTTTGCCGGTCCCGCGGATACCGGTCATGATGAACGCCTGCGCAATCCGGTCGGCGGCAAAGGCGTTTTTCAGAGTGCGCACCATGGCCTCTTGGCCGATCAGATCGACAAAGGTCGCCGGACGGTATTTGCGGGCGAGTACCTGATAGCCTTGGTCGTTGGTGTCGGTCATGGGGGCCTGTTCACTATGCTTGGCGCAAAGGTAAAGCGATGCCATGCGGACGTCCACCGCAATCATCGGGCGCGTGCAAGAAGGTGCCACAGATGTAGGGGGGGTGAGGTGAGAGGCTGGACAACGACCCAAGCGGGGCTCGTTACGGCTGCTTCCTTCCGGACCTGACCGGGTTGGCGAGGTGCCTGCCCGCGCCAACCTCTCGAGGGCCGATATAGGCCCCGCGTGCCGGATTCGCAAGACCCTAGGGAATCAGCCCTGCCAGACGCGCGCCGGTCATGATGTCCTCGGCCACGTGATGGGCCAGATCGGTTTGCGGCGCGGCCATGTCGGGCACCTGTACCACGCGCATACCGGCGGCATGGGCGGCGCGCACGCCTGTGTCGCTGTCCTCAAACACCAAACAATCGGCGGGGGGCACGTTCAGCAGGTTTGCCGCCCGCAAATAGGGTTCGGGTGCCGGTTTCGGCGCGGTCACATCGTCAAATCCGACCAGAATGTCGAACCGGTGCCGGATACCCGCCCCGTCCAATTTCGCCCACGCACGTTTGGTGTGGCTGGACGTGGCGATGGCGCGCGCGACGTTCATCCCGTCCAGCAGGTCCAACAATTCCTCAACACGCGGGCGCAGGGAAATCCCACCGGCAAAGGCGCGCTCGCACGAGGCCTGCCAGCGGCGATCGAGTTCCGCGCGGTCAAAATCGCCAAGGCGTTCGCGCAGGCGTTGCTCGCCCGTGATCTGATCAATTCCGACCAGTGACAGGAAAAACTCATGCGGCAGGTCATAGCCCATTTCCGCACAGGCCTCGGCACCCGCCATCAACGCGACCCTCTCGGTATCCAAGAGCAGCCCGTCCATATCGAAAATCACGGCCTTATACATCGCGTCCCCCGTCGGTTCCGCCGATCTATAGCGTCACAAATAGAGGCGGAACCAGTGGAAACCGTCCTTACCCGCGCCGGTGTGATCGACGCGCAGGTGGTCCAGATCATCCAGATGCGCGGCGGCCTTGGGGCCCGATTGGAACAACACGCTGGTGTTCGGCAGGGGGGCAAAGGACCACGGAGGCGGGGCGGGCAGGGTGATGTCAGGGTGTTCGGTGATGTAGCGGATCAGGATGTCGCGGTTGGTATCGGGGCCTTCAAACACGATACCGCGCCCATTTGCGCCCGCGAAATTCCCGCCCCCGTTCGCGCGATAGCTGTTGGTCGCGATGATGAACCGGTCGCTGTCCTGAACGGGGCGTCCGTCGTGGCGCAGGTCCACGATGCGCCGCGCCTCGGGGTGCTCAAGATGGCCCTCGAACGCTGTGAACTTGTTGGGTTGGCTGATGTCGACCTGATAGGTCAGCCCCTCAATCAGGTCGAAATTATAGCTGGGGAAATTGGGATTCAGAAGGCGTTGATCCGTTCCCCCCCGCGTGATCGTGTTGAACAGGCTGGCGCTGCGCTCTAGCCAATCGCGCAGGTCCGCGCCGGTGATGTCAATCGCGCGGATCGTGTTGGGGTAGAGGTACAGGTCCGCCACATGCCGGATCGACAGGGGACCTGCGGGCACGTCGGTATAGTAATCCGGCCCCCCGCGTCCGCCGCATTTGAACGGCGATGCGGCGGCCAGAACCGGTCGATCCGCCAATGGCCCACCGGCCAGTGCGGTTTCCACGTACCATTTCTGGGCCAGCGCGGCCAAACGCACGGACCGGTCCGGCGTGATCGTCGCGAAGTAGCTGTGCAGCGGGGTTTGGGTATGTCCAACCGGTTGGCGGACAAACTCGATGGTTTGTGTGTGGGGTGTCTCGATCAGGGACAGGATGGCGGGTTGCTCTGGCACGCTGGCGACTGAGTTCCCGCCGGTTTCGCGCTTGGAAATCGGGTGGACGGCGGTCTCGAACTCGGCCACATGCCAGCCCGCGTCGTCGCGGCGCAGGGACAGGTCAATGACACCCACATGCGATCCCCAAAAACCCGCCATCACGGCGGGCGTGCCGTGCAGCGTGCCACGGACAGGGTCAACGACAGAACAGGGGGCGAAATCGCTGCCTGGAAAGGTCAGATGCTGATGCCCGCAGAGAACCGCGTCGATCCCATCAATTGCGGCCAGCGGGATTGCTGCGTTTTCCATCATCGGATGCGGGGCCGTTTCTGACAGGCCAGAGTGACACAGGGCGATTACCACATCGGCCCCGTTTGCGCGCATATGCGGCACATAGGCGGCGGCGGTCTCAAGGATATCGCGGGTGTGCAGATGGCCCTCTAGGTGGCGACGTTCCCACTGCATGATCTGGGGCGGGATGAATCCGATGATGCCGATGCGGATCGGGTGCACCTCGCCTGCGCCATCGGTGATCTGGCGATCCAGCATCGCAATGGGCGGGCAATAGGGCGTATCGGTCAGGGGCGTGTCGCCCAGATCGCGCACCAGATTGGCCAGAACAAAGGGAAAGGTCGCGCTCTCTAAGCTCTGCTCAAGAAACGGCAGGCCATAGTTGAATTCGTGATTGCCCAGCGTCCCGCCGTCATACCCCAGCATATTCATTGCTGCGATCATTGGATGGGGCGGGGCCTGATCCGCCTCAAACGCCAGATAATCGCCCAACGGATTGCCCTGCAGAAAATCCCCGTTGTCCAGCAACACCGAATTGCGCGCCCCCGCCCGCAGATCGCCTATCAGGCTGGCCGCGCGGGATAGGCCCACGGTCTGGGACGGCTTGTCGGCATAATAGTCGTACCCGCGCACATGCATGTGCAGGTCGGTTGTTTCTAAAATGCGCAGGTGGGCTTCATTTTTGTGTGGGCGACTTGAAAATCGGTGCAAAGGGGGCAACAAATCTCTCGGGCAAATGGGGCGATAAAAAACGTCGAAAAATATATTTGTAATGTAACACGATTAATGACCGCGCACGGGGCTGAGGGAAACCATTCAAAGGTTAATTTCACGGTTCTGTGATCGTCGTCATTTTTCGGCAACGGTATTGTTAACGTTAATAAAAATTAACGGATCGGGAGCGGTCTGTGTGTGAGGAGAGAGCGCGATGCGAGACGCGGAAACGGTGACCTTTGGCGGATCGGGCTTGGATCGTGCGGCGGAACTGCGCGGGGATCAGGACGCGCTGAACCGGTTGATGCACAACGGACGGGCGCAAATTCTGGTCCTTTGGCGGGGCAAGCCGATGCTGATGGGGGCGGGTCGCGATGCGCTGGGCATGGTGGGGCCGGAACACATTTCCGTGGTGGATCGTCTAGAGCGCGCGGTGTTTTTGGGCCGCAAGGACGCCGAGACCGGCTATTTCGCCATCGACATTTCCGACTGGGAGCCGCCCGAGACGCCCGAAACTCTTGGGGCCTTCGTGGACCACAGCGAACAGATCCATCCCGACTTTCCCGCCGATTTCGCGCTGGTGGAGCTGCGTGGCGCGATGGGGCGTCTGTCGCCGCGCGACGCGGAACTGGCCGCAACGGCGCGTGGCATTCTGGGCTGGCACCAGAGCCACGGGTTCTGTGCGCGCTGTGGGGCGAAATCCGCCCTGTCCATGGCCGGTTGGCAAAGCACCTGTCCCGCCTGCGGCACGCATCATTTCCCGCGCACCGATCCCGTTGTGATCATGTTGATCACGCATGGGAATTCGGTCCTGCTTGGCCGTTCGCACGGGTGGCCCGAGGGGATGTATTCCCTGCTGGCGGGTTTCATTGAGCCCGGCGAGACGATTGAGGCGGCCGTCCGGCGCGAGGTTTTTGAAGAGGCGGGCGTTCAGGTCGGCGCGGTGGATTACCTGGCATCGCAACCGTGGCCGTTTCCCAGCAGTCTTATGATGGGCTGTCGCGGGCAGGCAACCAGCAAGGACATCACCATCGACCCCGAAGAGATCGAGGATGCCCTCTGGATTTCGCGCGAAGAGATGATGCGCGTCTTTGCCGGTGAACATCCGACGATAAAACCGTCGCGCAAAGGGTCGATTGCGCATTTTTTGATGCAGAAATGGCTAGCCGATCAGCTTGATTGACGTTTCAACGGGAACAGGGCACATCTTTAGGCAAGATGAAGTTTTCGACACGCGAAGATATCTCGGCACCGATCGAACAGGTCTATGACGCTCTGGTCGATTTCGATGCTTTTGAACGCGCCGTTCTGCGGCGGGGTCTGGACGCTGTGCGGGTGGACAACCTCAGCGCGCCGGGCGTCGGGATGCAGTGGAAAAGCAAGTTCAAATTCCGCGGCAAACCCCGCAACATGATCAGTGAGGTCACCGCGCTGGATCGGCCGGAACGGTTCGTTTTGACGTCGCAGGTGTCGGGGTTGGACGCGATTGTCACATTGGACCTGTTGGCCCTGTCACCGCGCCAGACCCGAGTGTCGCTGGACGTTGAGATCAAGCCAACATCGCTGTCTTCGCGGTTGTTCCTGCAATCCCTGCGCCTTGCAAAAGCCGGTCTGAACCGTCGGTTCAAAAAGGGCTTTCACAAGTATTTGCACAGCACTGTCGGATAAGACCGCCGCAGGTCAGATGCGCACCCGATTGGTCGGATATACGCCCAGCAGTTTGACGTTCGACGTGAAATAATCCAGTTCATCCAAGGCCAGTTTGACGTTGTGATCGTCGGGGTGCCCTTCGATGTCGGCGTAGAACTGGGTCGCGGTGAACGATCCGTCGACCATATAGCTCTCAAGCTTGGTCATGTTGACGCCATTGGTCGCGAATCCCCCCATCGCCTTGTAGAGGGCGGCGGGAATATTGCGCACGCTAAAGACAAAGGTCGTCATCATCTTGCCCTCGCCACGACGACTTAGGTCGGCCTCGCGCGACATGATCAGGAACCGTGTGGTGTTTTTGTCATGGTCCTCGATGTGGCGGGCCAGAACGTCCAGACCATAGATTTCACCAGCCAGTTCAGAGGCAAGGGCCGCCTGCGTCGGTTCGCCGTCCTGTGCCACGATCTGGGCCGAACCCGCCGTATCCGCGCCCGTCACCGGCGCAATACCGTGTTCGCGCAGGAACGACCGGCACTGACCCAGAAGAACCGTGTGACTCATCGCGGTTTTGACGTCGCGCAGGGGCGTGCCCGGAACCGCTAAGAGGTTGATATGTACGCGAACAAAGGCCTCGTCGATGATGTGCAGCCCCGATTCCGGAAGCAGGTGATGGATGTCGGCAACCCGCCCGTAGGTCGAGTTTTCGACCGGCAACATACCCAGATCGGCGGTGCCGCTGCGCACGGCCTCGATCACGTCTTCAAATGTCTTGCAGGGGAGGGCCTCATGCTCGGGGCGGGCCTGACGACAGGCCTGATGGGAATAGGCGCCCAGTTCTCCTTGGAATGCGATTCTTCCAGTCATCTTTTCCCTCACACTTTTCTTGGCCCAGTGGCGTCTGGTCGCGGTAAGTACACCTTGCATTATGATGATGGAAGCGGGTAGATAACCGCGAAATCGGGAGTAGATAGGATCGCGACATGTTCGACACAATGACCCTTACCAAGATCGTCGGCGGTTTTTGCGGCGCATTGCTGGTGTATTTGCTTGGGAACTGGGCGGGTGAAATCCTGTACCACACCGGTCCCGCAGGTCACGGCGACGGCGAACATACGGCTGGTTACGTGATTGAAACGGCTGGCTCGGAAGGTCCTGCCGAAGTGGTTGAAGAAATCTCGTTCGGCGAAGTGTTCGCCGCTGCGGACGCTGGCAAGGGCGAGCGCGTCTTCAACAAATGTAAAGCCTGCCACAAGGTAGAAGATGGCGCGAACGGCACTGGTCCGCACCTGTTTGGTGTTGTGAACCGTCCGGTTGGCACGGCTGCTGGCTATGGTTACTCGGGCGCTCTGTCCGAAGTTGCCGAAGTTTGGACGCCTGAAACCCTGAACGAGTTCCTGGAAAACCCCAAAGGTTACGCACCGGGCACCTCGATGGGCTTCTCGGGTCTGGGCAAAATCGAAGACCGTGCAAACGTCATCGCCTATCTGGACTCGATCGGCGGCTAACGCCAACGCAGCACAGCGAACGCTTGATGAATTCAGGGGCCATCCCATGCGGGGTGGCCCTTTTCCTTTGGTTTGGCGGGGTTCTCACGGAATATCGTCTTGAATAATGCCCCATCCGCCCCATAGCTTTAGAGAGGAAAACAAACACCGGGAGGATCGGGATGCGAAACACCGGCGAGGCGCGTGCAGTCGCAATCGCAAAGCAGGCCAACCACAGCGCGACCAAGCGCGTGACATTGGCCATTGGTTTGACCGCTGCGGCCCTGATGTGGGCGGCCGGACAGGCCAAAGCACAGGAAACGGTCATCACATCCCACGGCATTTCGACCTTTGACGAATTGTCCTATCCGGCGGATTTCCCGCATCTTGATTACGTCAATCCCGACGCGCCCAAGGGTGGTGAGATATCGCTGTCTGCGTTTGGCGGGTTTGATTCCATGAACCCCTATACGACCAAGGGGCGTGCGGCGGGTCTGGCGACGGTGTTCTTTGAATCCGTCCTGACCAGTACCGCCGATGATGCGACGGCGGCCTATTGCCTGCTGTGTGAGACGATGGAGTACCCCGAGGACCGCAGCTGGGTCATTTTCAACCTGCGCCCCGAGGCCAAGTTTTCCGACGGCACCCCCCTGACCGCCGAGGATGTCGCGTTTTCCTATGAGACTTTCCTGACCAAGGGCCTGCCCAGCTTCCGTGCGGTCCTGTCCAAACAGGTCGACACGGTTGAGGTTCTGGGACCGCAGAAGATCAAGTTCACCTTCAAGGCGGGAGAGCCGACCCGCGATCTGCCGCAGGCCGTCGGGGGCTTGCCCGTGTTCTCGAAGGCAGATTTTGAAACGAACGGCTGGGACCTTGAGGAATCGACGCTAGAGACCTTTGTCGGTTCGGGTCCCTATGTTCTGGACAACATGGATGTGGGCAAACGCATCGTCTATCAGCGCGATCCGGATTATTGGGGCGCGGACGTGCCGATCAACATCGGGCGCAACAACTTTGATAAAATTCGTCTTGAATACTATGGCGATTACAACGCCGCGTTTGAGGGGTTCAAGGCGGGCGATTACACCTTCCGCAATGAGGCCTCGTCGAAACAATGGGCGACGGGCTATGACTTTCCGGCCTTAGAAAAGGGGCATGTGGTCAAGGCCGAGTTGCCCGACGGGGATATTTCGACCGGACAGAGCTTTATCTTCAACCTGCGCCGCGAACAGTTTCAGGATCCCCGCGTGCGTCAGGCGATCGGGCTGCTGTTCAACTTTGAATGGTCGAACGACACTCTGTTCTATGGCCTCTATCAACGCACGACGTCCTTTTGGGACAACAGTTACCTTAAGGCCGAAGGTGTCCCCGGCGCGGATGAACTGGCACTGCTGCGCCCGCTGGTCGAACAGGGGCTGTTGCCGGAAACGATCCTGACGGATGAGGCGGTTGTGCCGCCGGTGTCCTCGGATCGGCAGTTGGATCGCCGAAACCTGCGCGCGGCCTCGGCCTTGTTGGATGAGGCGGGCTGGACCGTAGGCGATGACGGGATGCGGCGCAACGCCAATGGCGATCTGTTGCGGGTCGCGATCATGAACGACAGCCAGACGTTTGAACGTGTGATCAACCCGTTTGTCGAAAACATGCGCCGTGCGGGCATCGACGCGTCCTTGGAAAAGGTCGACAGCGCCCAGCAGGTCAACCGCGAACGCGCCTATGATTTCGACATGATCACCGAGCAATTCCCGATGTCCTTTGTCCCAGGCAGTGGTCTGGCGCAATATTTCGGTTCTGAGACCGCCGACAGTTCGGTCTTTAACAAAATGGGCCTCAAAAGCGCCGCCGTTGACGCCCTGATCGATCATGTCAAAGGTGCAAAGACGCAGGAACAGTTGAACATTGCGGTTCACGCTCTGGACCGTGTGCTGCGCGCGGAACTGTTCTGGGTGCCCCAGTGGTTCAAGCCGGTCTATACGGTCGCCTATTTCGACATGTACGAGCATCCCGAGACCCTGCCGCCCTATTCGCTGGGCCAACTGGATTTCTGGTGGTACAACGCGGAAAAGGCAGAAAAACTCAAGGCCGAAGGCGCCTTATAATAAGAAAGCAGGCCAAGCGTTATGGGTGCCTATATCCTCCGGCGGTTGCTGTTGGTCATCCCGACCCTGATCGGGATCATGGTGATCAACTTTACCCTGACCCAATTCGTGCCGGGTGGCCCGATTGAACAGGTGATTGCCCGTGTTCAGGGCGAGGGCGACTCGCTGCAAGGGATTTCTGGGGGCGGGGATGCCGGCGCGGACCAAGGGGCCGATCTGGACCAACGCTATATCGGCGCGCGCGGCCTGCCGCCTGAATTTCTGGATCAGCTTGAGATCGAGATGGGCTTTGCCCGTATCGTCTGTGGCCCCGATCACGTCGGCGAACCCAATCTGGACGATCCCTCTTGTGTCAAAGAGGACATTCCGATCCTGAAACGGTTCGTGAACCTGATGGGGAACTACCTCGCCTTTGATTTCGGAGAGAGCTATTTCCGCTCAATCTCCGTCGTTGATCTGGTTCTGGAAAAGATGCCGGTGTCGATCACGCTGGGCCTGTGGTCGACCCTGTTGGCCTATCTGATTTCGATCCCTCTGGGCATTCGCAAGGCGGTGCGCGATGGCTCGTCCTTTGACACGTGGACGTCGGGCGCGATCATCGTGGCCTATGCCATTCCGGGGTTTCTGTTTGCGATCCTTTTGTTGGTGTTGTTCGCGGGCGGGTCCTATTTCCAATGGTTCCCGCTGCGGGGTCTAACCTCGGACAATTGGGATGAGCTGAGCGCGATTGGCAAAATCGCCGACTATTTCTGGCACATCGCCCTGCCGGTCACCGCGACAACGATCTCAAGCTTTGCGACGCTGACCCTGCTGACCAAGAACAGCTTTCTGGACGAGATCAAAAAGCAGTACGTGATCACCGCCCGCGCCAAGGGTCTGTCCGAGGGGCGGGTCCTATATGGCCATGTGTTCCGCAACGCGATGCTGATCGTGATTGCGGGGTTCCCGGGCGTGTTCTTTAGCGTGTTCTTTGGTGCCTCGATCATTATCGAGACTATCTTCTCGCTGGATGGGCTGGGACGTCTCGGGTTTGAGGCGGCGGTTGATCGCGACTATCCCGTGGTGTTCGGCACGCTGTACGTGTTCGGCCTGATGGGCCTGCTGGTCGGCATCCTGTCGGACCTGATGTATGTCTTTGTCGATCCCCGCATCGATTTCGAGAGCCGGAGGACCTAAGCCATGATGACCCTGTCCCCTCTCGCGAAACGCCGTTGGCGCAACTTTCGCCGCAACGGTCGGGCCTATTGGTCGCTGATCATCTTTGGCGTTCTGTTCGGCCTGTCTCTGTGCGCTGAATTCCTTGCCAATGACAAACCGATCTATGTCCAATACCGCGGCGAAAGCTATTTCCCGATCTACAATTTCTATCCCGAAACCCAATTCGGCGGCGATCTGCGGACCGAGGCTGTGTATCGCGATATTGAGATCGAATGCCTGATTGTGACGGGTGGATTGTTGGATTGTTGGGACGATCCCGAAGGCATAATCGCGGATGCCGAGGACGGGGTTGTTGCGGGCGAAGAGATCGAAAAGGGTCGCGTGATCTGGCCCCTGATTCCCTATAGCTATCAAACCGTGAACGACATCGACGGGGCGGCCCCGTCCGCGCCGGACGCCGAACACTGGCTGGGCACGGATGATACGGCGCGCGATGTGCTGGCGCGTGTCATCTACGGGTTCCGGTTGTCGATTGTGTTCACGTTGATCGTCACCGTCTCTGCCACGATCATCGGGGTCATCGCGGGGGCCATTCAGGGCTATTTCGGGGGCTGGACCGATCTGTTGTTCCAGAGGGTTTTGGAAATCTGGACGTCGACGCCACAGCTTTACATCATCATCATCCTGTTCGCGATTTTGGGGCGCAGTTTCTGGTTGCTGGTCGGGTTGACCATCCTGTTTGGCTGGCCTGCTTTGGTGGGCGTTGTGCGGGCCGAATTCCTGCGGGCGCGGAATTTCGAATATGTGCGCGCGGCGCGGGCGCTGGGCGTCGGCAACGCGACGATCATGTTCCGCCATATGTTGCCCAACGCGATGGTTGCGACCCTGACCATGCTGCCCTTTATCATCACCGGCACCATCGCCAGTCTGGCCAGCCTTGATTATCTGGGCTTTGGCCTGCCGTCCTCGGCGCCCAGCCTTGGGGAAATGACCCTGCAGGCGAAGCAGAACCTTCAGGCGCCGTGGCTGGCCTTTACCGCGTTTTTCACCTTTGCGACCATGCTGTCGCTGTTGGTGTTCATCTTTGAAGGTGTGCGCGACGCATTCGACCCGAGGAAGACCTTTCAATGAGCACGCTGTTAGAGGTTCGCGATCTCAAGGTCAGTTTCCGTCAGGACGGTCAGGATCATCTGGCGGTCAAGGGCGTGTCGTTCGAGGTCAAACGCGGGGAAACCGTGGCCCTCGTGGGCGAGAGCGGATCGGGCAAATCCGTGACCGCGCTGTCGTCGGTCGCGCTCCTCGGCGATAACGCGACGATTGCCGGTTCGATCACCTATGACGGACAGGAAATGGTCGGCGCGGATGAGACGCGGTTGCGCAAGGTGCGCGGAAACGACATCAGCTTTATCTTTCAGGAACCGATGACGTCCCTGAACCCGCTGCACACGCTGGAAAAGCAGCTGCGCGAATCCATCGAGTTGCACCAAGGTCTGCGCGGCGATGCGGTGCGCGCGCGCATCATCGAACTGCTGGAAAAGGTCGGCATCCGCGACGCCGAAAGCCGCCTGAACGCCTATCCCCACCAATTGTCCGGTGGTCAGCGTCAGCGCGTGATGATCGCCATGGCCCTTGCCAACGGGCCCGACCTGTTGATTGCCGATGAACCGACCACCGCGTTGGACGTCACCATTCAGGCGCAGATCCTCGAGCTGCTGGCCGAGCTGAAACAGACCGAAGACATGAGCCTGCTGTTCATCACCCACGATCTGGGTGTGGTGCGGCGCATCGCGGATCGGGTTGTTGTGATGAAGGACGGCGAGATCGTGGAAACCGGCGAAACCGCCAAGATTTTCGCGAACCCGCGCCATCCCTATACGCAGATGTTGTTGAATGCGGAATCCGTCGGCAACCCGACGCCCGTTCCGGCAGACGCCACCGAAATGGTCAGCACGGACAAGCTGCGCATCTGGTTTCCGATCCAGCGCGGGTTCCTGCGCAAAACCGTGGGTCACGTCAAGGCCGTGAACGAGGCCACCCTGACCGTGCGTGAGGGCGAAACCCTTGGCATCGTCGGCGAGAGCGGATCGGGCAAAACCACCCTTGCCCTTGCGATCATGCGCCTGATCGGCTCGCAAGGCGGGATCACCTTTGCGGGGGGCGATATTCAGGGCCTTGGCCCGCGTCAATTGCGTCCGCTGCGCCGTGATATGCAGATCGTGTTTCAGGACCCCTATGGCAGTCTCAGCCCGAGGATGAGCATCGAGCAGATCATCGCCGAAGGTCTGGGCGTGCATGGTGTGCAATCGGGCCGTCCCGTGCGCGAAGAGGTCGCCGAGATCATGCAAGAGGTGGGGTTGGACCCTGCGATGATGCACCGCTATCCGCACGAATTTTCGGGGGGACAGCGTCAGAGGATCGCCATCGCGCGCGCCATGATCCTGCGTCCGCGTCTGGTGGTTCTGGATGAGCCGACCTCGGCTCTGGATATGACGGTTCAGGTGCAGATCGTTGACCTGCTGCGCACCCTGCAACAGAAATACAAGCTGGCCTATCTGTTCATCAGTCACGACCTCAAGGTCGTGCGCGCCATGAGCCACAAGATCGTCGTCATGCGTAATGGCGACATCGTTGAGGCGGGCAGCGCGGATCAGGTGTTTGACACGCCCAGCCACCCCTATACGCAGGAATTGCTGGCCGCCGCGCTGGACCTGCGGGCGCGGGATATGGCGGGTTAGGGCATGCGCATTCTGCTGGTCCATCAGAACTATCCGGGGCAATTCCTGCGCATCGCTCCGGCGCTGGAGCAACGCGGGCATGAGGTGATGGCCCTGACCCGCAGTGACAACACCCGCCAGATTTCCATGCGTCACATGCGGTACCAGCATGAGGATATCAATCCGACCGGTCCCGGTGCGTCCTATATGAAACACGCCGCGCGGGGCGGTTCGGCGGCGCGGGCGGCACAGGCCCTGCGCGACAAACACGGGTTTAGTCCTGACGTGATTTTCGGCCATCCGGGGTGGGGCGAGACCCTGTTCCTGCGCGAGGTCTGGCCAAGCGCGCGCCTGTTGACCTATGCCGAGTTTTATTACGGCACCGAAGGGCGCGATTGGGGGTTCGACCCCGAGTTCAGCCAGGACACTTTGGGCAGTCGCGTGGGCTTGATCAGCCGTCAGGCGCATCTGTTACAGGCGCTTCAGCAATCCGATGCCGCCCTGTCCCCGACCAAATGGCAGGCCAGCACCTTTCCTCCAGAATACCGCGACCGTATCCATGTGGTGCATGACGGGATCGACACCGATCTGGCCCGCCCGAAGTTCGCCGCGCGCCTGACCCTGAAGACGGGGCAGGTGTTCAACGCGGGCGATGAGGTGTTGACCTATGTCGGGCGCAATCTGGAACCCTATCGTGGCTACCACACGTTCATGCGTGCCCTGCCCGAGGTTCTGGCGCGCCGTCCCAACGCCCATGCGGTGATCGTCGGTGGCGACGGGGTCAGCTATGGCAGCGCCCGCACAGACGGGGTCAGTTGGAAGCAACATATGCTGAACGAGGTGGGCGGGGGGCTCGACATGAACCGTGTTCATTTCACCGGCAAACTGTCCTATCCGGATTTCATCAGCCTGCTTCAGATCAGCCGCGTGCACGCCTATCTCAGCTATCCGTTCGTCCTGTCGTGGTCGTTGATGGAGGCGATGAGTGCGGGGTGCCACATCGTCGGATCGGACACGCCGCCCGTGGCCGAGGTGATCCACGATGGCCAGACGGGGCAGTTGGTCGATTTCTTTGACGTGCCCGCGTGGTCCGAGGCCTTGGTCAACGGCCTTGCCAATCCGCGCGATTTCGATCACCTGCGCACAGGTGCACGGGCGCTGATCAAAGAGAACTATGATCTGCGCACCGTGTGCCTGCCCAAGCTGATCGAGTTTGTGGAAACCGCAGGGGCGTGATCAGATGGCGGAACTGTGGCCTGCTTTGGAAAGGTCATAGGCATCGAACCCCCGCGCCATCATGCGCGTCAGGGCCTGACCCTCGGGGCGGATAACGAAATCACCGCTGTCTAGGCTGACGTATCCGGCGAATTCATCGGCAACCTGTTTGAACATCGCGGTGATCTGCTCGGGCGTTCTGCCAAAGCTGTCGCACATCTCGTCGCGCGAAATGCGGAAATCGCACATCAGCGCCTCAATCATGCGCGAGCGCAACAGGTCCTCACCCGCAAAGGCATGGCCGCGATGGGTGGCGAATTCGCCCTTCTGGATGTGACCGGTATAGGCCGAGGTGGCGGCGTTGTTCTGTGCGAACCCTTGGGGGAAACGCGAAATGGCGGACGCGCCCAGACCGATCAGAACCTCCGACGTGTCGTCGGTGTAGCCTTGGAAATTCCGGCGCAAACGACCGGTGCGTGCCGCGATGTCCAACCCGTCACCCTTGCGCGCGAAATGGTCGATGCCGATTTCCGTGTAATCATCCCACAGGAACAGACGCCGCGCGGTTTCAAACAGGCGCAGACGTTCCTGTGGGGTGGGCAGGGCGTCGGACGGGATCATCTGTTGGCGCTTGGCCATCCACGGCACATGCGCATATCCATAAAGGGCCACGCGGTCCGGCGACAGGGCCAGCAGTTTCTGAACGCTTTCGGTGATGCGTTCCTTGGTCTGGTGGGGCAGGCCGAACAGGATATCTGTGTTCAGGCTCTGGATGCCATGATCGCGGATCATATCGACCGCGCGCTTGGTGGTCTCAAAGCTCTGGATACGGCCGATGACGGTCTGGATTTCGGGGTCGAAGTCCTGCACCCCGATCGAGGCCCGGGTCATGCCCATTTCGGCCAGCGCATCCATACGCGCCTGATCGACCTCGTTGGGGTCGATCTCGACCGAGAATTCGGCGTTCGGGGCAAGTGGGGCCACGTCAAACACGGCCTGTGCGACCTCACGGATCATGTCGGGCGACAACAGGGTCGGCGTCCCGCCCCCCCAATGCAGCCGCGACAGGCTCACGCCCTTGGGCAAGGTGCGGCCCAGCATCGCGATTTCCGTCAACAACGTGTCGATATAGGCGCGCACGGGCGAATCCGTTTGCGTCCCTTGGGTTCGGCAGGCACAGAACCAGCACAACCTGCGGCAGAAGGGCACGTGCAGATACAGGGATATCTGCGCCCCCTCGGGGATTGCGCGAATCCAGCTGGAAAACTGGGAATTTCCGACACTTGACGAAAAATGCGGTGCGGTCGGGTAACTCGTGTAACGAGGGACCCGCGCGTCAAAAAGGCCGAACTTGGCAAGTTGCGATTCAGTGCTCATTGGCGTAGCGTTACCGATGACATAACAGATCAGCCTTGATCGAAATCAATTTCGGACGAAGACAGCCATGGCCGCGAACGACCAAGCCCTTGCCCATGTAGATTGCGGAAACTGCCCGATCCGCCACCGCGCGGTCTGTGCGCGCTGTGAGGGGGATGAGCTGCGCTTGCTCGAAGAGATGAAATACTATCGCACCTATGACGCGGGTCAGACCGTCGTCTGGTCAGGTGACAAGATGGATTTCGTCGCTTCGGTGGTCGAAGGCATCGCGACCCTGTCCCAAACGATGGAAGATGGCCGCACACAGATGGTTGGCCTGTTGTTGCCGTCCGATTTTGTCGGGCGTCCGGGGCGAGATTCGGCGGCCTATGACGTGGTCGCGACGACCCGTCTGACGGTCTGTTGTTTCCGAAAAAAGCCGTTTGAGCAGATGATGCAGGACACCCCGCATATTGGTCAGCGTCTTTTGGAAATGACATTGGACGAACTGGATGCGGCGCGGGAATGGATGCTGCTTTTGGGGCGTAAAACCGCGCGTGAAAAGATTGCGTCGCTGTTGGCGATTATCGCGCGGCGCGATGCGACGTTGAAACTGTCGTCGGTGACGGGACGCGTGGTGTTTGACCTGCCCCTGACGCGTGAGGCGATGGCGGATTACCTTGGCCTGACGCTTGAAACCGTCAGCCGTCAGATTTCCGCCCTGAAACGCGATGGCGTTATTCAGCTTGAGGGCAAGCGCCATATCACCATCCCCGACATGCAACAATTGTTGGATGAAACGGGCGATGACACCGACGGCGGTATGCTGGCCTAAGGGGTGTCGGCGGGCGCGAAGACGCGCCCACCCATGATTGCCGTCAGTGCGCCATCAAGATCGGAACCGTCGTGTTTTCCAACATGTCACGCGTTGCGCCGCCCATCAGGGCCTCACGGAACCGCGAATGGCTGTAGGCGCCCATCACGATCATGTCTGCGTTGATGTCCTGCACATGGCGCATCAGAACATCCGACACCCGCGGCATGGTTTTGGCCAGAACCGAGATTTCGGCGCGCACCCCATGCCGGCCCAGCATCTGTGACAGCATCCCACCCGGATCGGACCGGTCTGGCCCGTGTTGAGGCGGATCGATAATGGCGATGTTCACGCTGGGCGCATCCGACAGCGCCGACAGGGAGGCGCGGATCGCGGCAAGCGCCTCGGCGCTCTGGTTCCATGCAAGGATCGGGCGGGTGCCAAAACCGGTGAAGGCGTCGGAATCGGGTACGACCAGAACCGGCGCATGGGCGTCGAACAGCGCGGCCTCGATCACGGCCTCATCCTCTAGACCGCGCTCCGCGCCATAGGGGCGGGGCAGAACCACCAGATCGGCAAACCGCGCGCGGCCTGCGATCAATTGGGTGATGCCGGTGATCTGGGCGACCATGGCCTCGCTGCTCCAGACGCAATCCTCATTCGCCATCCGCGTCTGGATGACGCTTTCAATGGCCTCGGCGTCCTCTTGGGCCTTTTGCAGGGTTTCCTGCATGATCACCGCGCTTGCCCCCACATAGTAATAGCCCGTCTGGGTGCGATCCACGCCCAGACAGACGATTTCCAAATGGGCGTTCTCGCGCCGCGCAAGGGTGATAGCAGCGTCAAGCGCGCTGGATTTTAGGTCAGTGTCAGTGACAACGGTCAGAATCGTTTTGTAAGCCATGAGAAACCTCCGTCTCGGTCGACTTGTTCTGATCCCATCCTAGGCGGGCGAGGGGTGGTGCGCTTTGACGCGGATCAAGGGGGCATTCCCAAACTCTTGACATGGATCAAGGCGGCGTGACCGGCCCAAAGGCATATCCCAAGCGTCGGAAATAGACCCGTGGCCCCCGAATCGAATCGCCACGGGAATGACGAAGGGACGCAAGATGTGGGATTACGTTAAAATGGCCGTGTTCGGCGTGATTGCGGTGCTTGCCGCGATCGCCGCGAACTATGCCCGTGATGTCGCCTATCTGGTACACGCCCTGATCATCATGGCGGTTTCGGCCGGTATGTTTGTTTGGGTCGTCCGGACGGCGGATGAGAAAAAAGTTGTTGATAAAAGCGGTTATATGGACGGCGTCGTGCGCGCCGGTGTCATTGCAACCGCGTTTTGGGGTGTGGCCGGGTTTCTGGTCGGCACGTTCATCGCATTTCAGTTGGCCTTTCCGGGGCTGAACTTTGAATGGGCCGAGGGCTTTGCCAACTTTGGCCGTCTGCGTCCGCTGCATACCTCGGCGGTGATTTTTGCATTCGGCGGGAACGCGTTGATCGCGACCTCGTTCTATGTGGTTCAGCGTACTTCGGCCACGCGCCTTTGGGGCGGCAACGCCGGATGGTTCGTGTTCTGGGGCTTTCAGTTGGTGATCGTGCTGGCCGCGACTGGCTATCTGCTGGGCGCGACGCAGTCCAAAGAATACGCCGAACCCGAATGGTATGTTGACCTTTGGCTGACCATCGTCTGGGTCGTCTATCTGGCGGTGTTCCTTGGCACGATCCTCAAGCGCAAGGAAAAGCACATCTATGTGGCCAACTGGTTCTACCTGTCGTTCATCGTCACGGTGGCCCTGCTGCACGTTGTGAACAACCTGTCGATCCCCGTCAGCATCTTTGGCTCCAAGTCGGTCCAAGTGTTCGCCGGTGTTCAGGACGCCATGACGCAGTGGTGGTACGGCCACAACGCTGTGGGCTTCTTCCTGACCGCAGGGTTCTTGGGGATGATGTACTACTTTGTGCCGAAACAGGCTGAACGCCCTGTTTACTCGTACAAACTGTCGATCATCCACTTCTGGGCGCTGATCTTCCTGTACATCTGGGCCGGTCCGCACCACCTGCACTATACCGCGTTGCCTGACTGGGCATCGACGCTGGGCATGGTGTTCTCGATCATCCTGTGGATGCCGTCGTGGGGTGGTATGATCAACGGTCTGATGACGCTGTCTGGCGCATGGGACAAGCTGCGCACCGATCCGATCATGCGTATGATGGTTATCTCGATCGGCTTCTACGGCATGTCCACGTTCGAGGGTCCGATGATGTCGATCCGCGCTGTCAACTCGCTGTCGCACTATACGGACTGGACGATCGGTCACGTGCACTCGGGCGCTCTGGGCTGGAACGGTATGATCACCTTTGGCGCGCTGTACTTCCTGGTGCCGAAACTGTGGAACCGCGAACGTCTCTACAGCCTGAAACTGGTCGACTGGCACTTCTGGCTGGCCACCATCGGTATCGTTCTCTACGCCGCCTCGATGTGGGTGTCGGGTATTACCGAAGGTCTGCTGTGGCGCGAAGTTGACGCACAGGGCTTCCTTGTGAACTCGTTCGCCGACACGGTCGAAGCCAAGTTCCCCTACTATGTGGTCCGCGGTCTTGGGGGTGTCATGTACCTCAGCGGCGCTCTGATCATGTGCTTTAACCTTTGGAAAACCGTCTCGTCGGTTTCGGCCAAGTCCGAAGCTGTGACTGCGGTTCCCGCTGAATAAGGAGGGTGTCGAAAATGGGTATTCTCGACAAACATAAAGTTCTGGAAAAGAACGCGACGCTCTTGCTGGTCTTCAGCTTCTTGGTGGTAACGGTCGGTGGGATCGTGGAGATTGCTCCGCTGTTCTATCTGGAAAACACCATCGAAGAAGTCGAAGGCGTGCGCCCCTATTCGCCGCTGGAGCTGACGGGCCGTGACATCTACATCCGCGAAGGGTGCTATGTCTGTCACAGCCAGATGATCCGTCCGATGCGCGATGAGGTCGAACGCTATGGCCACTATAGCCTTGCTGCGGAATCGATGTACGACCACCCGTTCCAGTGGGGGTCGAAACGCACTGGTCCCGATCTGGCCCGCGTTGGTGGTCGCTATTCGGACGAATGGCACGTCGACCACCTGCGCAACCCGCAGTCGGTTGTGCCTGCCTCGGTGATGCCGAAATACGGCTTCCTCGAAGACAAGCTGATCGAGGGCGAATACGTTCAGGACCTGATGAAAACCCACGCTCTGGTTGGTGTGCCTTACACCGACGAGATGATCGAAAATGCTGCTGCCGACTTTAAGGTGCAGGCCGATCCGTGGGGCGATTACGACGGTCTGGTTGAGCGGTATCCGGGTGCGCAGGTGCGTAACTTTGACGGCCAACCGGGGATCTCCGAGGCCGACGCCCTGATCGCCTATCTGCAAATGCTGGGGACGCTGGTTGATTTCTCGACCTTCGAACCCGTCGCAAGCCGGTAACGGAGGGGATCATGGATACCTATTCGTTGCTGCGTGAATTTGCCGATAGCTGGGTTCTGCTCTGCATGACGGTGTTCTTTCTGGGGATTGTTGTCTGGGCCTTTCGCCCGGGCAGCACCGCCACCTACCAAGACACCGCAGACATTCCCTTTCGGTATGAAAAGAAACCCGCCAGCGGTGCTGAATACGCAGTATCGCCTTCCAAGGAGGCGCGGACATGACTGACAAACCAACCAAAAAACCGGGTGACGTCGAAACGACGGGTCATTCCTGGGACGGGATCGAAGAGTTCAACAACCCGTTGCCGCGTTGGTGGCTGTGGACCTTTTACGCCACGATTTTCTGGGGCGTGCTTTACACGATCGCCTATCCGGCGTGGCCTCTGATTTCCGGCGCAACGCCGGGGGTTCTGGGCTATAGCACGCGGGCCGAAGTGGCCGAGGACATCACCCGCTTTGAAGAGCTGAACGCGCCGATTGAGGCCAAGCTTGAGGCGGCTGATCTGACTGCGATTTCGGCGGATGCGGAACTGGCCAACTACACCCAGAACGCGGGTGCGGCTGTGTTCAAAACGTGGTGCGCCCAGTGTCACGGCGCCGGTGCCGCTGGTGTTCAGGGTCAGGGTTATCCGAACCTGTTGGACGACGATTGGCTGTGGGGTGGTTCGATTGAGGACATCCACCTGACCATCTCGCACGGCATCCGGAACGAAGAAGATCCCGATGCGCGCTATTCGGAAATGCCGGCGTTCGGTGAAATTCTGGCCGAAGAGGAAATCGCAGGCGTTGTTCAATACGTCCGCCAGATTTCCGGCCAAGAGGCCGACGCCGCACTGGCGACCGCTGGTGAGACTGTCTTCTTGGACAACTGCGCCGCCTGTCACGCCGAAGATGGCACGGGCGACCGTTTCCAAGGTGCGCCGAACCTGACGGATGCGATCTGGCTCTACGGTGGGTCGGTGGATGACATCACCTATACGGTCGAAAACGCCCGTTTCGGTGTGATGCCGTCGTGGACCTCGCGTCTGAGCGAGGCCGAGATCCGCGCCGTTGCCGCCTATGTCCACGGCCTTGGCGGTGGTGAGTAACATGTGAATCCGGTGGCCCCCTCGGGCCACTGGCTGTGCGCCGACCCCCGTCCTGTTCGCGCGTTTCCTGGGGGCGGCGCACCTTTTATTTCGCGGGCAATCATTCGCCGCGATGACGCGCGATTTCTTCTTTCCAGACCTCCGGCGCCCACCGCAACAGTTCATCCTGATTGCGTTTGCGCATCTCTTCATGGCGGCGGCGATCCATGCCTTGGCCGTTGGTACGGGTGGCGGTTGTGAAAGTTTTTGCAAATATGTTCAGCATCGGGTTGCTCCATTCATTCGGTATGTCCCTTATTAAGTGGATGACGCGGGAATCTCCTATTCAGGAATAATTCTATCTTGTAAGGTGTGCTTACATGATTGATTGGTCTGTTCTTCCCCCTCTGACGGCGCTGCGGGCGCTGGCGGCTTTGGCGCAAACCGGTGACACGGCGCGGGCAGGGGCGGTGTTGAACGTCTCCCACGCCGCGATCAGCCAACAGTTGCGCGCGCTAGAGGATCACCTGTCGCTGAACCTGATCGACCGCAGCGGGCGCAGCTTGGCCCTGACCCCTGATGGTCAGATGCTGGCCGATGCGGTGACCGAAGGGCTTGGCGGTATTGCGCGAACGGTGGCCGCCCTGACCGGTCAGGATGAGGCGCGTCCGTTGATGATCACGGCAACCCCCGCCTTTGCCGCGACGTGGTTGATGCCACGCCTGCCCGATTTCCAGAACCGCCATCCGGGCCTGTCCCTGATGCTGGACCCGACGCCGCAGTTGAAAGAGTTTAGGCCGGGCGGTATCGACGTTGGCATCCGCCACGGCACGGGCGACTGGGTGGGGTTGAAATCCGAACTGTTGGTGGAAACGCCCATTGCGATTGTCGCCGCGCCGGGAGTGGTCGAGGAACGCGACGCCTACGCGCCCGCCGATCTGGTGGATTTCCCGTGGTTACAGGAACTTGGCACCTCTGAGGCGTCCCAGTTCCTATCGCGTCACGGGGTGGATGTGGCGGTGCCCAGGCGTCTGACGCACCTGCCCGGAAACCTGATGCTGGACGCCGCGCGCAACGGGCAGGGGATTGCGGTTATCGCGCGGGCCTTTGTCGAACCCGATCTGACGGCGGGGCGGTTGCAACTGTTGTACGAAGACCGACGGATGAAGGGTTATTTCATCGTCTACCGCGAGGGCGCCCTGCGTCCAGCGGCGCGCGCCTTTGTGAGCTGGCTGCGCAAACAGGCGGCGCAACACCCCCAAGATATCGACACAGTTACTTGATGACTTTCCGATGTAGGTTTTGACCTAGGTCAAGGCCGCGCCGCCCGTGGAATGCAAAAACGGCCACAATCCGAAAAAGGTTGTCCGGAGTTGATTCCTTGAGTTCCACCGATCAGACCCCCGAAAAACTATACGCCGCGCGTGAGCCCATCTTTCCGCGTCGTGTCAGCGGCAAGTTCAGAAACCTGAAATGGTGGCTGATGGCGTTTACGCTGGGCATTTATTACCTGACGCCGTGGATCCGTTGGGATCGTGGGCCGAAACTGCCCGATCAGGCAGTTCTGGTCGATCTGGCGAACCGGCGCTTTTTCTTCTTCTGGATCGAAATTTGGCCGCATGAATTCTATTTCGTGGCCGGTTTGTTGATCATGGCGGGGCTGGGGTTGTTTTTGTTCACCTCGGCGCTTGGGCGGGTGTGGTGCGGCTATGCCTGCCCCCAAACCGTCTGGACCGACCTGTTTATCCTTGTTGAACGCTGGGTTGAAGGGGACCGGAACAAGCGGGTCAAGCTGTGGCGTGAGAAATGGAACGTCAAGAAAATCCGCCTGCGTCTGACGAAATGGGTGCTGTGGTTCCTGATTGCCGTGGCGACCGGCGGGGCATGGGTGTTCTATTTCACCGACGCGCCGACGCTGTTGGTGGATCTGCTGACCTTTAGCGCGCATCCCGTGGCCTATACGACCATCGGTGTACTGGCGATGACGACCTTTGTGTTTGGCGGGTTCATGCGCGAACAGGTCTGTATCTACATGTGCCCGTGGCCGCGTATTCAGGCCGCCATGATGGATGAGGACACCCTGACCGTTGGCTATCGCACTTGGCGGGGTGAGCCGCGCGGCAAACACCGCAAGGCCGAAAACGCGGACCAGTTGGGCGATTGTATCGACTGTATGGCCTGTGTGAACGTGTGCCCGATGGGCATCGACATCCGCGACGGTCAACAATTGGCCTGTATCACCTGCGCCTTGTGCATCGACGCCTGTGACGATGTGATGGAAAAAATCGGCAAGCCGCGCGGGTTGATCGATTACATGGCTCTGACGGATGAACCCCGCGAACGTGCGGGCCAAGAGCCCAAGCCGATCATCAAACACATCCTGCGTCCGCGCACGATCCTTTACACGACATTGTGGAGCTTGGTTGGCGTAGGCCTTGTCGTGGCCCTGTTCATCCGTCCCGATCTGGACGTGACCGTGTCGCCGGTCCGTAACCCGACCTATGTGACGCTGTCCGACGGGTCGATCCGCAACACCTATGACGTACGCCTGCGCAACAAGCACGGTGAGGACCGCCCGTTCCACATTTCGATCTCGGGTGATCCGGCCATGCGGGTCCAGATTGAGGGCACGCCCTATGAAACCGTGACCGTGCCTGCCGATACCCAATTGCTGCAACGTGTGTATGTTATTGCAGCCCCCGGATCGGACGCCGCCCGTGAGGAACGCACCGAATTCCGCTTTTGGGTTGAGGACAACACCAACGGCGATCGCACCTTTGCCGATACCGTATTCAATGGAACGGAGAACTGATCATGGCAGAACGTGAACTGACAGGGCGGCATGTGTTCTTTATCACCGCCGGTGCCTTTGCGGTCATCATCGCCGTCAACGTGTTCATGGCGGTTCAGGCGGTCCGGACTTTCCCGGGCCTCGAGACCAAGAACTCCTATGTCGCCAGCCAAGAGTTCAACACCAAGCGCGACGCGCAACTGGCGCTGGGCTGGCAGGCCGAGGCGTCCTATGCCGACGGCGCGGTGACCTTGGTGTTTCGGGATCAGGACGGGCGCGCGGTTGCGCCTGAAACGCTCGACGTTCTGATCGGGCGCACGACCGAGGCCCGCGATGACATCGCGCCGGTTTTTGTTCTGGCGGGCGGGGAATTCCGCGCAGATGCCGATCTGGGCCGTGGCAAGTGGATGATGCGGGTTCAGGCCACCGCGCCCGACGGCACGCCGTTTTTGCAACGTCTTGAACTGATCGTTCGGGGGTAATTCGAATGACCGCCAGTCCCGCCCGTGTGTCTGCCTGTCCTGCTTGCACCGTCGCGCCCATGGCCGAGGATATCGCGGCCAAGGCCGATGACGCCGAGGCAACGATCCTGTTGGCCCTGCCGACGATCCACTGTGCGGGCTGTATTTCCACGGTTGAACGGGGGCTGAACGCCGATCCTGCGGTCCATTCGGCGCGGGTGAACCTGACGATGAAGCGCGTCAGCATCGCCGCCAATCCGGGCGTCACTGCCGCCGATATGATCGGTGTGCTGGACGGTCTGGGTTATGAGGCGCATGAACTGGACGCCAGCATCCTGTCGACCACCGCGACGGAAAAGGCAGGGCGCGAATTGTTGATGCGCCTTGGCGTGGCGGGTTTCGCGATGATGAACATCATGCTGTTATCCGTGGCCGTATGGTCGGGCGCGGCGGATGCGACGCGGGATCTGTTTCACTGGATTTCTGCGCTGATCGCCCTGCCGACCATCGCGTTTTCCGGTCAGCCGTTTTTCAAAAACGCCTATGCCGCGTTGCGGGCTGGGCGGTTGAACATGGATGTGCCGATTTCCTTGGCGATCCTGCTGGCCTTTGTGTCCTCGGTTCTGGAGACGTTGCAATCGGGTGAGCACGCCTATTTCGACGCGGCGGTGTCGCTGACGTTCTTTTTGCTGGCCGGTCGGTATCTGGATTTCCGTACCCGCGCCGTGGCGCGGTCCGCCGCAGAAGAGCTTGCCGCGCTTGAGGTGCCGCGCGCCCTGCGTGTGACGACATCGGGCGAGGAAACTGTCGCGATTGCCGAACTGGTCGTGGGCGACATCGTCCGCGTCAAACCCGGTGGCCGTGTGCCCGTCGATGGGGTGATTGTACGGGGGCAGAGCGAAGTTGACCGCTCCCTGCTGACCGGTGAAACGCTGCCGGTGTTCGCGGGTGTGGGCGGGGATGTCTCTGCGGGCGAGGTCAACCTGACCGGTCCCTTGGACGTGCGCGTCACGGCGGCGGGTGAGCAAAGCTCGCTGCATCAAATGGCTGATCTTGTGGCCGTCGCCGAAAGTGCCAAGAACAAATACACGTCTCTCGCCGATCGCGCGGCGAAACTCTATGCGCCGGGGGTGCATATCCTTGCCGCGCTCGCCTTTGTGGGCTGGCTGATCTACACATGGGGCGATATGCGTCAGGCGATGAATATCGCCGTGGCGGTTCTTATCATCACCTGTCCCTGCGCGTTAGGTTTGGCCGTTCCTGCGGTGACGACGGCGGCCTCGGGGCGGTTGTTCAAACACGGGATGCTGATCAAAAACGGCACCGCGTTGGAGCGTCTGGCCGAGGTCGACACGGTCGTGTTCGACAAAACCGGCACCCTGACCAAGGGCGCGCCGACGCCAACCAACCTGACCGGTTTTGACGCCGAAACACTGGCCGTTGGTCTGGCTCTGGCCGATAGCTCATCCCACCCGCTGGCCCGCGCATTCGCCAAAGAGGTGCGCGCGATGGGCATCGCCCCCGCCGCCGTGCGCGACATCCAAGAGGTGCCGGGATATGGCGTTCAGGGGATCATGGACAAGCACATGGTTCATTTTGGCCGCGCTGAATGGGTCGGCGCAAGCCAAGGCGCGACCATGGCTGTCTGGATGCGCGTGGGCGCGACGCCCGCCGTCGAATTCACCTTTGCCGATCACCTGCGCGACGGGGCGGCGGAACTGGTGGCCGATCTGAAATCACGCGGGATCGACGTGAAACTGTTGTCCGGTGACGGTGCCGCGCCGGTGGCCGATCTGGCCGCGCGGGTCGGGATTGATGATTTTCACGCCGGTGTCCTGCCCGCCGAAAAGGCCGCCGTGGTGCAAGACCTGACCGAGCAGGGACGTCATGTCCTGATGGTCGGGGACGGGTTGAACGACACCGCCGCCCTGACCGCCGCCTATGTCTCGATTTCTCCCGCATCCGCGCTGGACGCGGCGCGTGTGGCATCGGACATCGTGCTGCTGGGCGGGGATCTGAAACCCGTGGGCGCGGCCATTGGCATCGCCCGACAGGCGACCAAACGCATCCACGAGAATTTCACGATTGCGTCTCTGTACAACGTTATCGCCGTGCCGATCGCGATTGTGGGTTTTGCCACGCCTTTGGCGGCGGCCTTGGCCATGTCGGCGAGTTCGATTACGGTCTCGTTGAACGCCCTGCGTCTGCGCAAATAGGACCCTGCCGATGGAAATGCTTGCCTACCTGATCCCGATTTCCCTGTTGCTTGGGGGGCTGGGTCTGGCCGCATTTTTCTGGGCCCTGCGGTCGCGCCAATACGACGATCCCGAGGGCGATAGCCAACGCATTCTGACAGGGGATTGGGACGACCACCCGCGTCCCTAAGGTCGCTTAGGACGGGCCGATGGGGGCGCAGTCCTTGCCGCGTGCCTCTAGCCGACGACAGGCCAGCGCGGCCTCTTCTTGGGTCATCCCGACGAAATTCGCCTCGAACCCTTTGTTGGACTGACGCACCTTGCGCAGTGCCCCGTCCAGCGTGCCGATTTCCGACAGCGCGGTTTGCAGCAGAACGCGCTCGGCCTGATAGCGGGACCCGTATTTGCCGACGTTAATCCCCCAATGGCGCCCGCCCGAGGACGAGGCGCGGGTGACGATTTCCTGTTCTGTGCCACCCGCAGGCAGTGCGGCAAGGGTCAGGTTCTCGGGGCGATCCGGCGGGGTCAGGTCCGGCGCGACCTCGGCCTCGGCCACCACAACGGGGGCAGGGGCGGCGGGCCGCTTGCGCGGACGCAGGGCGGGGTCGGTCTGGGCGACGATCACGGTGTCAGGCTGAACCGCCGTTTCGACGGCTTCGGGTGTGTCTTGCGGTGCCGCGTCATTCGCGGCGGTCACGGCCTCTTGGATGCCGTCCTGAATCGCCAACAGCAGTTCGGCGGGCGGCTCGGCCACGGGATCGGCACCCGGACGCGGGCGCGGCAGCAGCGATTTTTTCATGCCAAAGGCCACGCGGATGGTTTTGCCAACACCGCCGGGCGTACCGGATTTGCCCAAATAGGGCGGACGCGCAGGACGGTTGACGGCCACACGCGACGGCGCGCGTTTGAACCCGAGATCCATCAGTTCGGCCACTTTGGCGTTGCGCGATGTGGTCGAGCGGCCACCGAAGACGGTGGTGATAATGCGTTCGTTTCCACGGACGGCCGAGGCCACAAGGTTGAAACCCGCCGCTTGGGTGTAGCCGGTTTTGATCCCGTCCGCGCCCTTATAGCTGCCAAGGAAGCGACGGTTTGAATGCGCCACGGTCTTGCCGCCCGCATCCGCCGTGATCCGCGAAAACAGGTTGTAATAGTCGGGATAGTCATAAAACACGTGCCGCCCCAGCAGGGTCATGTCGCGCGCCGTGGACAGGTGCCCCGCCTCGGTCAGGCCGTGGGCGTTCTTAAATGTGGTGCGGCTCATCCCCATGGCTTTGGCGGTGCGGTTCATGCGGCGGGCAAAGGCGGCTTCGCTACCCTCAATCGCCTCGCCAATCGCAGTGGCGGCATCGTTGGCGGATTTGATCGCCGCAGCGCGCAGGAGATAACGCAGTTTGATTTTCTGCCCCGCACGCATGCCCAGTTTCGACGGCGGCTCGGCGGCGGCCTTTTTCGAAATGGTGACCATGGTATCCAGCGAGATTTCGCCGTTCTCGATGGCCTCGAACGCTACGTAGAGCGTCATCATCTTGGTCAGAGAGGCGGGGTGCAAACGGGAATCGGCGTTTTCGGCATGCAGGATTTCGCCACTGCGCGCGTCGATCACCATCGCCGCATAGGGTGCGGAAACGGCCATCAACGGCACAAGTGCCGCAAATAAACCCACAAATGCAAGGATGAGTCCCTGACGGACGCACTGCCCAATGTTGCGCACAACGCTTGCCTTTTACTGCCTCAATCCGCCGAGTTTTCCCGGTCGGTAATTATTAGGCCAAGACTAGCACAGGGGGGCGAGGCCGGAAACACTTTATTTTATAGGTATTTGGACTCAAAAGTAGGGGGTTTTCTATATGTTGCGGGTGCCGCGACAAGGTCCACTACATGTTATCCGATCTCGGCGATCAGCGCGGGCAATTCGGACAGGGTTGTGATCTCGTGATAGCGGGGATGTGCCAATGGTTTAGGCGCGTGTTCCAATTCCCACGTCACTTCATGCGGCACGTAGACGCCGAATGCGCCGGTCTCGATCGCCGGAACCACGTCCGATTTCATCGAATTGCCGACCATCATGGACCGTTCCGGCCCGTCCGCGTGGGTGTCCCAAATGCGGCGATAGACCTGCGCGGTCTTGTCTGACACGATTTCCACGCCGTCGAACATCTCGCCCAACCCCGATTGGGCCAGTTTGCGCTCCTGATCCAGCAAATCGCCCTTGGTCACCAGCAAAATCCGGTAATCGGCGGCCAGTTCGGCGATGGTTTCCCGCACCCCCGGTAACAGCTCAATCGGATGGCGCAGCATATCGCGCCCCGCCATCAGGATGTCATGGATCACCTCACCGGGCACCTTGTGGTCGGTCACATCCAGCGCGGTTTCGATCATCGACAGGGTGAACCCCTTGATCCCGAATCCGTAATGCCCAAGGTTGCGTTTCTCGGCCGCCAACAGACGCTCGGACAGGTGGTCGGCATCCACATAATCGGCCAACAATTCCGCGAATCTGTCTTGGGTCAGGCGAAAGAACTGCTCGTTCTGCCAAAGCGTATCGTCGGCATCAAAGCCAATAGTCGTAAGAAGTTTGTGCATTTGAGGCCTCAACAACGCGTTTGTGTGATGATACGACCCTTTTCACGGGCGACGCTTCGCCTATATACTGATCGTCAAGCTCAACAATTCCAAGCACATGGGGCGTCATTTTGGTGACTGTCATCGAACATATCATGTCTGGCGACGATGATCAGACCGACGGCGAAAGCGGGATCGCGACCAAAACACGTCCGAAAACCCAGCGCCCGCCGATGTATAAGGTCATGATCCTGAACGACGATTACACGCCGATGGAATTTGTTGTGCATGTGCTTGAGCGGTTTTTTGGCCTCAGCCACAGTCAGGCATTTGAATTGATGCTGACCGTGCATAAAAAGGGGCTGGCGGTTGTCGGCGTGTTCTCGTTCGAGGTCGCCGAAACCAAGGTGGCCCAAGTGATGGACTTCGCGCGTCGCCATCAACATCCGCTGCAATGCACCATGGAAAAGGAATAGGGCACACGCCCGCCTATGTCTGATAGCCGTCTCACTCTGGCCGCCTCTGCGGGCCTGATCCCTGTCACGTCTGGCCTGCGGATTGCGGTCTATCGTGCGCGTTCGACCACCGATCTGTCCGCCTTTTCGGATGGGGAAATCACCGTATTTCAGGGGTTTAAACCCGATTTCGACGCCTTGTCCGCGCGCGGGTTCACCTGTCTGCCCGAACCGGAGGGCGCGTTCGATGCCGCACTTATTTGCGTGCCGCGCTCCAAGGCCGAGGCGCGCCATTTAATCCACGATGCCCTTGGCCGCGTCAACGGTGGCCCTGTCATCGTGGACGGGCACAAGACCGACGGGATCGACAGCCTGCTCAAGGATTGCCGCAAACATCTGAGCGCCGATCCCGCCTTTTCCAAGGCCCATGGCAAGGTGTTCGTGGTGCGCGGCGAGGCGGATGCCGTCGCCGATTGGCACCAGACCCCGCGCGAAATCGCGGATGGGTTCACCACCGTCGCAGGCGTGTTTTCCGCCGAAAAGATCGACAAAGGCTCGGCCGCATTGCTGGACGCGCTGCCCCGCGGGCTAAAGGGCGCGGTGGCCGATTTCGGCGCCGGATGGGGGTATCTGTCCCGCCATGTTCTGGCCGAGAATGACAAGATTGAGCGTCTATTCCTGCTAGAGGCCGAGCACGCCGCGCTGAGCTGTGCGCGCGTGAATGTCACCGATCCACGCGCCGATTTTATCTGGTTCGATGTGGCCCGTGACACCGCGCCAATGCGGTTTGATACGATCATCATGAACCCGCCGTTCCACGTGTCCCGCGCGGGGGACCCTGACATCGGTATCGCGTTTTTACAGGCCGCCGCGCGCGCCCTGACGCCGACAGGTCAGCTCTTTTTGGTGGCGAACCGCCATTTGCCCTATGAAAAAGACCTGACAAACCTGTTCCGCGATGTAGAAGAGATTGGCGGGACCAGCGGATTTAAGGTCTTGCACGCCGGCCGCGTCCTGAAAGGCACCAAGCCGCCGGCGCGCGGGCGATAGATTTGAACCAGGAGATTGGGTCATGACGTTTTCGGTTGCAGGTAAAACGGCGATTGTCACCGGTGCCGCCAATGGGGTCGGTCTGGCCATCGCGCGCCATCTGGCCTCTCATGACGCCAATGTGGTCTTTGCCGACATGGACGAAGGCAAGCTGGCCAATGAACTGGGTGATCCCGGTGCCCAAGAGGGCAACGTGCGCTATTTCGTCGGTGATTTGCGCGAAAAATTGACCATCGCGAACCTGCTGTCGGCCACGATTGATGCCTTCGAACGGGTCGATATTCTGGTCAACGCCAGCCGTCAGATCATGGCGTCCGATCCCCTGAACGCCGAGGATGATGCGGTGATGGACCTGATGCAGCAAAACATGCTGACCAGTCTGCGCCTAAGCCAATATGTCGCCCGCCGCATGATCAAACAGGCCGAGGCCGACGGACAGGAAGAGGGCAATATCGGGTCGATCGTCAACCTGTCCTCCATCGCCGCGCGCCGTGCCCAGCCTGAGTTGCTGGGCTATTCGATTTCCTGTGCCGCGCTGGATCAGATGACACGGTCCTTGGCCGTGGCTTTGGCGCCGCACCGCATCCGCGTGAATGCGGTGGCGTTCGGATCGGTCCTGTCGGCCAGCCTGAAGGACGCGCTGAAAGAGAACTCGGATTTCCGCAAGGACATCAAATGCCACACGCCCCTGTCGCGCATCGCCAAGCCGGGTGAGGTGGCCGAGGCCGTGCAATTCCTTGCTTCGGACGCGTCCAGCTTTGTCACCGGTCAGATCATGACGGTCGACGGTGGCCGGACCCTAATCGATCCGGTCGCCGCCCCCGCGCACTAGGGCCTAGGTTCCAAATTCCGCGCGGCACGCGGCCAGTTCCCGTTCCATCACAGGGCGCAGGACGTCCAGCCGCGCCTCTAGCGTGGCCAGTTTGCGTTGCTCGGCCGCAGGGTCGATCGGGATAAGTGTCTCGGTTTCCTCAACCACGGTTTCATTGCAGAACTGGACGCCAAAGTTCCCGCCGATCTGGTCCGCGATACAGAATTGGACGCCGATACTGGTGTCCGATGTGCGCTCGATCGCATAGCCGCGCTCAATGTTCTGGCGGGTCTCAAGGATCAGGGCCGACACCGTGTTGAATTCCGCCTGCGCCGCCGTTTCGCAATTCTGCAGCGCGCTGGTGCATCCCGTCAGGGCAAGGACGAGCGCAAGGATGGGTAACCGCATGAAACCTCCACCGGACAAATACACGCAGAGCATAGCCCCTTCAGGCTCTGGTGACGATAGATCAAAACTGATAACCAATCGTCAAAGCGCCAAGGAGACCAAGATGAGCGACGATTTCGACACCCGCAAAACCCGTGCATCCGACTGGTTCCGGCAGCTGCGGGATGACATCGTCGCGGCGTTCGAGGGGCTGGAGGACCGTCAGGTGGACGGGCCCCTGTCCGGTCAACCCGCAGGCCGGTTTGAGGTCACCCCGACCAAGCGCACCTCCGAGGACGGATCAGACGCCGGTGGCGGTTTGATGAGCGTAATGCGCGGCGGACGCGTGTTCGAAAAGGTCGGCGTGAACGTGTCCACCGTGTTCGGCACGCTGGGCCCCCGCGCGCAAAAAGCGATGGCCGCTCGCGGTGTGCCGGGAATGGAGAATGACGCGCGGTTCTGGGCGTCGGGGATTTCTCTGGTCGCGCACATGCAAAACCCGCATTGTCCGGCGGTTCACATGAACACGCGGATGTTCTGGACCCCGAACGCGTGGTGGTTCGGGGGTGGGTCCGACCTGAACCCCTGTATCGAGTATGAGGAAGACACGGCGGCCTTCCACGCGGTTCAGAAAGAGCACTGTGATCGCCACAATGCGGACTACTACCCGCGGTTCAAAGAGTGGGCGGATGAGTATTTTTTTGTCCCTCATCGTGGCCGCGCACGGGGTGTCGGCGGTATTTTTCTAGACGATCATAACACGGGTGATTGGGAGGCGGATTTCGCCTTTATCCAAGATGTCGGACGCGCGTTCCTGCCCGCCTACGTGCCGCTGGTGGATCTTCATCGGGAACAGCCATGGGATGAGGCGGACAAGGACAAACAACTGGTCCACCGCGGTCTCTATGCCGAATATAACCTTGTCTATGACCGCGGTACCAAGTTCGGCTTGGAAACCGGTCACGACGCCAATGCGGTTTTGATGAGCCTGCCGCCACTGGCAAAATGGGTCTGAGGGTGCGCGAATTTTCGACGAAAATTCGCGGGGCAAAAATCTTCGTCGAAGATTTTTCGGGTGAGCCGGTGAGATGCTGATCCTGTTCAACAAACCGTTCAATGTCCTGTCGCAGTTCACGGATCGCGGCACCGAAGGGTCTGAGCGTCAGACCCTTTCCGACTATATCGATGTTCCCAAGGTCTATCCGGCAGGGCGGTTGGATCGGGACAGCGAGGGGTTGTTATTGTTGACCGACAATGGTCCGCTACAGGCCAAGATTTCGAACCCGCGCTACAAAACGCCCAAGACTTATTGGGCGCAGGTTGAGGGTATTCCCGATGACGCGGCGCTTGAGGCGTTGCGCAAAGGGGTTGAGTTGAAGGACGGGTTGACCCGCCTGGCCAAGGTGCGCCGCATGGATGAGCCAGATGGTCTCTGGGCCCGAAACCCGCCGGTGCGATATCGCAAATCCGTGCCTGATTGTTGGATAGAGCTGACTATCACCGAAGGGCGCAACCGTCAGGTGCGGCGAATGACAGCCGCCGTAGGGCATCCGACCCTACGCCTGATCCGCTATCGCATCGGGAATTGGTCAATTGATGGTTTGGCCAACGGTGAGTGGCGGGCGGCGGACAGTTAGGTCCGCCGCGCCGCGCTTTAGCCCCGGATCGCCTCAAGCATCACGTGAACGTTTTCCGGATCGGCATCGGGTGTGATCCCATGGCCGAGGTTGAAAATATGCGGCCCGTTCTTGAACGCCTTTACGATACGGCGCGTCTCATCGATCAGGTCCTGACCGCCGGTGACCATGTGGTGGGGCGCAAGGTTGCCTTGGACACAGCCGTCGACCTGTACATTGGCCGCAGCCCAGTCGGAATCGACCGAGTTGTCGATGGCGACACAATCCGCACCGGTCGCCTTGGCAAAGCCGATATAGCCATCGCCCGCTTCACGCGGGAAGGCAATGACGGGGATATGCGGATAGCGCGCCTTGAGGGCCGCAATGATCTGTTTCGCGGGTTCCAGCGCGTATTTGGTGAAATCGTCGCCCTTGAGCGAGCCCGCCCAACTGTCGAAGATTTTCACGACTTCGGCGCCCGCGTCGATTTGCGCGGCAAGGTATTCGATGGTGGCCGCCGTGATCCGGTCCAAAAGGGCCTCGAACACGGGGCGGTTTTCGTCCTTGAGCGCATGGGCAGGGCCCTGATCCTTGGTGCCGCGACCGGCGATCATATAGGTGGCGACGGTCCACGGTGCGCCTGCGAACCCGATCAGGGTGGTCTCCTGCGGCAATTCGCGCGACAGGATTTTCACGGTTTCATAGATCGGGGACAGGGTTTCGTGGATGTCATCGACGCCTTTCAGGGCGTCGAAACCGGCCTGATCGGTGATGGTGGACAGGCGCGGACCCTCGCCTGTGACGAACCACAGATCGGCCCCCAGCGCCTGAGGCACCAACAGAATATCGGCAAACAAGATCGCCGCATCAAACCCGTAGCGGCGGATCGGTTGTAGGGTGACTTCGGCTGCTAAATCAGGGTTATAGCATAGCGACAGGAAATCACCCGCCTGTGCGCGTGTGGCCCGATATTCCGGCAGATACCGCCCCGCCTGACGCATCATCCATACCGGCGGGGTATCCAGTTTTTCACCCGCCAAAGCGCGCAGCAAGGTTTTCTGTTCGGCCATATCGTCCCCCTTCGGAATTTATCTGCTGTGTGGTCGCCCGCCACCGCGCCCATGTCAAGCGTGATGGATTGCCAGAGGTCGCGCACGGCGCTAGAGAACGGGTATGACGATTTCGCTTCCGACCCCCGCTTCGCCCCTGAAAATTGGGACCCGTGGTTCGCCCTTGGCGCTTGCGCAGGCGAATGAAACCCGTGACCGTCTGGCGGCGGCGTGGAACCTGCCTCATGAGGCGTTTCAAATCGTGGTGATCAAGACCACGGGGGACAAGATCATCGACCGCCCGCTGAAAGAGATCGGCGGCAAGGGGCTGTTCACCAAAGAGATCGAAGACGCGATGCTGCGCGGCGACATCGATATTGCTGTGCATTCGATGAAGGACATGCCGGTGGAACAACCCGGTGGTCTGACGTTGAACTGTTACCTGCCGCGAGAGGACACGCGCGATGCGTTCGTGTCGATGCGGTTCGATGGCCTGACGACACTGCCCGAAGGTACGGTTGTGGGGACCTCGTCCCTGCGGCGGCGGGCACAGTTGTTGCATTTCCGGTCCGACCTGCAGGTCGTGGAATTCCGCGGCAATGTGCAGACCCGTCTGGGCAAGCTGGAAAATGGCGTTGCGGCGGCGACGTTCCTTGCAATGGCGGGTCTTAACCGTTTGGGCATGGATGAGATCGCGACGAAACCGATTGCGCATGAAGAGATGCTGCCCGCTGTGGCGCAGGGTGCGATCGGGATTGAGTGGCGCGAGGATGACGCGCGTGCAACCGAGATGCTGTCGCGTATTCATCACGTCGAGACCGGTCAGCGTCTGGCGGCCGAGCGCGCGTTTCTAGCCGAGCTGGACGGGTCTTGCGAGACGCCGATTGCCGGTCTGGCGATGCTGGAGGGCGATCAGCTGTGGCTGAGGGGGCAGATTTTGCGCCCCGATGGTGGTCAGTGCTATGAAGGCGAACGCTGGGGCAGCATTGCTGACGGGGCCGAGATGGGGCGCGATCTGGCGCGGGCGTTGCTGAGCGAGGCCGGTGAGGGCTTTTTCGACTGGCGTGGCTAAGGCGTCGGGGTCGGGATTTCGAGTATTTTTGCCAAGATGAAAACGGGGGTTAGCGCCCCTGTTCGATCAGCGTGAGCACATGCGGGCCGAGGTCGTTGACGATTTTGGCGACGCCGGCGGCGTTGGGGTGGATGCCGTCGGATTGCATCAGGGTTTTGAACGCGGTGTCGAGGTCGGTATCCGTCGTCAGTGCCGCTAGGAAATTCGGGTAGAGCAGGGCGTCGTAATCGGCGGCGAGATCGGGATAGATCGCGGTAAAGGCTGTTTGGTAGTCGGGGCCATAGTTCGCGGGCACCGTGATCCCGATCAGCAGGACCGGCAGATCGCGGGCGGCGGCGCGGTCCAGAATGCCGGTGAGGTTTGCGCGCGCGGTTTCGGGGGGAATGCCGCGCAGCACGTCGTTGCCGCCAAGCGCGACGATCAGGGCGTCCACGTCGTCGGTCAGCGTCCAGTCGATACGCGAGAGGCCCCCGGCGGTGGTGTCGCCCGAAACGCCCGCGTTGATCATCGTGACATCGGCGCCCTGAGCGGTCAGCCAGCGGTCCAGTTGTGGCACGAACCCCTGATCGGCGGGTAGGCCGTAGCCTTGGGTCAGGCTATCGCCGAGGGCCGCGATGGCTGTGGGTTCGGCAAAGGACGCGCCGGTCAGCATCATGAATGTGGTGGCAATCGCGATAATCCGGTTGCGGGCGCGCGCGAAGGCCCCATATCGACCATGTGCCCCAATTTTCAGAAGGTTTTGCATGACTGATCCTGTCGTCCGCTTGGAACATGTGAATTTACGTTTGGCAGGGAATGCGGGGCAGGTCGATATCCTGCGCGATATTTCCCTGACGGTGGGGGCGGAAGAGACCCTTGGCCTGATCGGGCCATCGGGGTCGGGGAAGTCGTCATTGTTGATGGTCATGGGCGGGTTAGAGCAGGCAAGTTCCGGTGTTGTGTCGGTCATGGGGCGAGAACTGGGCGCGATGGATGAGGATGCGCTTGCACGGTTTCGTAGGGAACATATGGGGGTGGTGTTTCAGTCTTTCCACCTGATCCCGACGATGACGGCGCTGGAAAACGTGGCGGTGCCGTTGGAATTGGCCGGCGTACGGAATGCGTTTGAACGGGCGCGCGAAGAATTAGGCGCCGTTGGTTTGGGCGCGCGGGTCGATCATTTTCCGGGTCAGATGTCGGGGGGCGAGCAACAGCGTGTGGCCTTGGCCCGCGCCGCCGTGACGCGGCCACGGATTTTGTTGGCGGATGAGCCGACGGGGAATCTGGACGGGTCGAACGGGGCGGCGATTATGGATTTGCTGTTCGGGTTGCGTGACCGCCATGGGGCGACGTTGATTTTGGTGACCCATTCGGATGCCTTAGCCGCGCGCTGTGACCGTGTGGTGCGTTTGGTCGATGGGTCGATTGCGCCCGAGATGGCCGAGGGCGCGGCATGAGGTTTGGCGTCGCTCTGCGCCTTGCGCGGCGGGAATTGCGGTCGGGCACACGCGGTTTTCGGGTGTTTCTGTTGTGCCTGATCTTGGGTGTCGCGGCGATTGCGACTGTCGGGTCGGTGCGCGATGCGGTGCAGGGTGCGGTGGCCGATCAGGGCGCGGTGTTGCTGGGCGGGGATGCCCAGATGGAGTTCACCTATCGCTATGCCACTGAGGAAGAGCGCGGCTGGATGGCCCGCAACGCCACCCGTGTGGCCGAGGTGGTGGAATTCCGGTCTATGGTGGTAGCCGGTGAGGACCGCGCGCTGACACAGGTCAAGGCGGTCGATGGGGCCTATCCCCTGTACGGCACGGTCGATCTGGGTGGTGCGGATTTGGCTGAGGCGTTGCGCGGCGATCGCGTCGTGATGGCGCGCACGTTGGTTGAACGGCTGGGGCTGAACGTCGGCGATACGGTTCAACTGGGGACCAAGGCGTTTGCCCTTGGCGGTGTGTTTGACCAGCTGCCCGATGATGCGGGGGGCGGGTTTACGCTTGGGCCGCCGATGGTTGTGCGGCGGGAGGCCTTGGAGGGCTCTGGCCTGTTGGGGGCGGGGACCCTGTTTGAGACGGAATATAAGCTGACCCTGCCGCCGGACACGAACCTCAGCGCCCTGAAACGGCGGGCCGAGGCACGGTTTGCCGATGCGGGCATGCGGTGGCGCGACAGTCGCAACGCCGCGCCCGGATTGACGCGGTTCGTGGACCGGATCGGCGCGTTTCTGGTGCTGGTCGGGCTGGCGGGGCTGGCCGTTGGCGGTGTCGGTGTTGCGGCGGCGGTGCGGGCCTATCTGGACGGTAAGGTGCCGGTGATTGCGACCCTGAAAACGTTGGGCGCGGAAAACCGTCTGATCTTTCAAATCTATCTGATGCAGATCGGCGTGCTGGCCGTCATCGGGATTGCGGTTGGCGTTGCGATTGGTGCGGTAGTGCCCATTGCCGCCTATCCGGTTCTGGCGGCGAACCTGCCCCTGTCGGTTGAGGTGGGCGTCTATCCCGCCGCGCTGGGCGAGGCGGCGCTTTATGGGACGCTGTGTGCGTTGTTGTTTTCGCTCTGGCCCTTGGCGCGGGCGGGGCAGATCCGCGCGGCGTCGTTGTTTCGCGATGCCGTGTCGCCAACCCGCGTTTTGCCGGGGTGGCGTATTGCGGCTGTGCTGGGCCTGTTGGCGGCCATGTTGGTGGCCAGTTCCGCGATCCTGTCCGGCGTGCCCCACATCGCCATCGGGTCCGCCGTCGCGGTGGCGGGGTCGCTGATCCTGTTGACCGGCGCGGCATGGGCGGTGCGGCGCGGTGCGCGGGCGATGATGCGCGCGCGGTTCGTACAGGGGCGACCGGTGCTGCGACTGGCCCTCAGCGGGATTTCCGCACCGGGGGGGGAGGCACGGTCGGTTGTCCTGTCGCTTGGCCTTGGCCTGTCGGTTCTGGCGGCGGTGGGGCAGGTGGATCGCAACCTGCAACTGGCCATCGCGGGGGAATTGCCTGATGTGGCCCCGTCCTATTTCGTGGTCGATATCCAGCCCGCCCAGATCGAGGGCTATCTCGACCGTGTCACGGGGGATGAGGGGGTCAAAACCGTCGAAACCGCGCCCATGCTGCGCGGGGTGATCACGCGGATCAACGACCGTCCGGCCCAAGAGGTCGCAGGCGATCATTGGGTCATTCGCGGCGACCGTGGTCTGACCTATGCGCCGACACCGCCCAGTGGCACAGTGATCACGGCGGGCGAATGGTGGGACGCCGATTACAGCGGTCCGCCCTTGGTCAGTTTCGCCGACGAAGAGGCGCGCGAGATCGGTTTGAACATTGGCGACACGATCACCGTCAACGTCCTTGGCCGCGATATCACCGCCACGGTCAGCAGCTTTCGCATCGTTGATTTTTCGACTGCTGGGATCGGGTTCGTCATGTCAATGAACCCCGCCGCCCTACAGGGCGCGCCGCACAGTTTCATCAGCACGATTTATGCGGATCGCGAGGCCGAAGCGGGGCTGGTCCGTGACCTGTCGCGCACATATCCCAATATCACCCTGATCTCGGTGCGCGATGCGATTGAACGTGTGGCGGGCCTTGTCGGCAACATGGCCGCCGCGATTACATTCGGGGCGGGGGCGACCTTGATCACCGGTGTCTTTGTGTTGATCGGCACCGCCGCCGCCGCGCAAAATGCCCGTATGTATGAGGCCGCGATCCTGAAAACTCTCGGGGCCGAGCGTCGGATGATCCTGACCTATCTGACCCTGCGCGCGGGCATCTTGGGCGCGGCATCGGGCCTTGTGGCCGTGGTCGCGGGCGGGGCGTCGGCATGGGCGGTGATCACATTCGTGATGGATGGCGATTTCCGGTTCGACCCCGTTTCGGCGGCTGTGGTAATCGGGGCGGGTGGCCTTGTGACCTTGCTGTCGGGGATCGGATTTGCGTGGGCGCCGTTGCGCGCCCGACCTGCGCGGATATTACGCGCCGCCGATTGATTGCGGGACGGTTTGCTCCATGTTGTGCTGCGCCCGTAGTTTAACCGGTTGAGGTCCCATGCAGGTCACCGCGTCCCACCTGTCCAAACGTTTCCACAGCGGGGGCGAGACCCTGACGGTCTTTGACGGGGTGTCCTTCGATTTGGTGACCGGAACGGCGACCGCTCTGACCGGTGAATCGGGCAGTGGCAAGAGCACCCTTTTGCACATCTGCGCGGGTCTGGAACGTCCCGATGGCGGGACCGTCAATGTGGGCGAGGCCGATTTGACCAATCTGCCTGACCGGCGCGCGGCGGCGTTTCGACGCGCACATGTGGGTCTTGTGTTTCAGCAATTCAACCTGATCCCATCCCTGAACGTGGCCGATAACCTGACGTTTCAGGCGCGCCTGAATGGCGGTGTCGACGGCGATTGGCGCGATTATCTGATCGACCGTCTGGGTCTGTCGGGGATGGTCGCGCGCTATCCGGAGCAGCTCTCGGGCGGGCAACAACAGCGCGTCGCGATTGGCCGCGCCTTGGCCACGCGTCCCGCCGTCGTGTTCGCGGATGAACCCACCGGCAATCTGGACGAGGCGACGGCGGACACGGTCATGCAGGTGTTTCTGGACCTTGTCGCGCAATCGGGCACGACCCTGTTGATGGTCACCCATTCCGAACGTCTGGCGGGGATGTTGCCCCATCGCTTGCACCTGTCCGGCGGGCGTTTGGCGCAATGACGCGCGCGGTGTTTCAGGCGCTGATCGGCCATTGGCGGCGGCATCTGGTCCAGTTGATCAGCCTGCTTGCCGGTCTCGCGCTGGCCACGGCCCTGTGGACGGGGGTGCAGGCGATCAACGCCCAAGCCCGCCAGAGCTATGATCAGGCGGCGGGCCTTGTGCAGCAGAACCAGTTTGACCGTCTGTTGGCCACCGATGGCGGCACGGTTGATCAGGCGCGGTACATTGCCCTGCGCCGTGCGGGGTGGTTGGTGTCGCCGGTTGTGTCGGAACAGATTGAGACGCCCGATGGCCCGATCCGCGTTCTGGGCATTGATCCGGTGACCGCGCCCATGGCCGCCCAGCCTGCACAAATTCAACAGGACGATTTCGACCTGAGCGCGTTTTTCGCCCGCGATGGGGTGATCTTTGCCGCCCCCGACGTGGCCGAAGTTGCCGCCGCGCGGTTTCCCGAGCTGCGCGTGGTCGAGGACGCCCAAGTGCCCCCGAACACCGTTCTGATGGACGTTGGCGTGGCGCAGGGCGCGTTGAACCTTGGCGCGCGCCTCAGCTATCTGATCGTGCTGCTGGATCAACCTGCGGGCCTTTTGCCCCTGTTCGATCTTGCCCCCGACCTGCGTCTGCGCGCGGGGGAACAGGGCACGGATATCGCCCGCCTGACGGATAGTTTTCATTTGAACCTAACCGCCTTTGGCCTGCTGTCTTTTGCGGTGGGTCTGTTCATTGTGCATTCGTCCATCGGTCTGGCGTTTGAGCAACGCCGCACGACCTTTCGCACCCTGCGCGCGATCGGGGTGCCCCTGCGGACGCTGTTCGCGGTTCTGGTGGCTGAGGTTCTGGTCCTTGCCCTGATCGCGGGGGCGGTGGGCGTGGTGTTGGGATACGGCATTGCGGCTACCCTGTTGCCCGATGTGGCGGCGACCCTGCGCGGCCTCTACGGCGCGTCGGTGGGGGGCGTTTTGGCCTTGCCGCCCATTTGGTGGCTGGGCGGGATCGCGATTGCGGTTCTGGGCACCCTTGTCGCGGCGGCGCAGAGCTTGTGGCGGCTGGCACGTCTGCCGATCCTTGCCGCGGCCAAACCCCGTGCGTGGGGCCACGCGGGTCCGCGCGCCTGGGTGATGCCGGTGGGGGCGGCGGTCGGTCTGGCGGTGATTGGCGCGGTTGGGCTGCGGGTTTTGCCGGGGATTGCGGGCGGGTTTGTCTTGCTGGGCGCGGGGATGATTGCGGCGGCGATCCTGTTGCCCGTGGTGTTGGCGATTGCGCTCTATCTCATTTCGGGGCGTGCCCACGCGCCGATGGCGCATTGGTTCTGGGCCGATACGCGCCAACAATTGCCGGGGCTGTCGCTGGCCCTGATGGCGCTGATGCTGGCACTGGCCGTTAACGTCGGCGTCGGCACCATGGTCAGCAGCTTTCGCCAGACGTTCACCGGTTGGCTGGATCAACGGTTGGCGTCGGAACTGTACGTGACCGCCCCAAGCGCCGAGGCCGCCGAGGACCTGCGCGCATGGATGGCCGCGCGGGAGGACATCGATGCCGCCCTTCCGATCTGGTCGGTGGAGGGCATGTTGAACGGCGCACCGGGACAGGTGTTTGGCGTGGCCGATCACGCGACCTATCGCGACAATTGGCCCATGCTGGCGCTGGCACCGGACGGATGGGACCGTCTGGCGGCGGGGCAGGGGGTGCTGATCAACGAACAGATGTATCGCCGCGATGTTCTGGACCTTGGCGATATGGTCAGCCTGCCCGACGGGACGCAAATGCCCGTCCTTGGGGTCTATAGCGATTATGGCAACCCATTGGGGCAGGCGATGATCGGGATCGACGCCCTGATCACGCGATTCCCGAATGTGGAACGCCTGCGCTATGCCCTGCGCGTTGATGCGGATCAGTCGGCGGCGATCCGCGCGGCGTTGTTGCGCGATCTGGATTGGCCCGAGGATGCGGTGAACAATCAGGCGGTGGTCAAGCGCGTGTCCCTGCAGATTTTCGAACGCACGTTTCAGGTGACTGCGGCGCTCAACATTCTGACGCTTGGGGTCGCGGCGGTTGCCATGTTCATGAGCCTGCTGACGCTCTCGTCCATGCGCCTGCCGCAGGTTGCGCCGGTCTGGGCGGTGGGCACAACGCGGCGCGATCTGGCGCGGCTAGAGGTGCTGCGCAGCGCGATTTTGGCCCTGTTCGCCATGGTCTATGCTCTGCCCGTGGGGCTTGGGCTTGCGTGGGGGTTGCTGGCCGTGGTGAACGTCGCGGCCTTTGGGTGGAAATTGCCGATGTTCCTGTTCCCCGCCGATTGGGTGTGGCTGGCGATTTGGGCGGTTCTGGCCGGTGTGGCGGCGGCGGCGTGGCCCGCGTGGCGGATGTCGCGGATTTCGCCGTCCGATTTGCTAAAGGTGTTCGCGAATGAGCGTTAGGATGATCCTGATCTGTCTGGTCTGTCTGATCGGCGCGCCTGCGTGGTCACAAGGGTTCGCGGGCCTTGGCGAACAGGCCGACGGGTTTGCCGTGCCCGCACGCGGACGGGCGTTGGATTTCCCCACGGATCACGGCGCGCATCCCGAATATAGGATCGAGTGGTGGTATGTGACCGCCAACCTGCGCGGGGCCGACGGACGCGATTACGGCATCCAATGGACCTTGTTCCGCTCGGCTCTTGCGCCCGCATCGACCGATGGCTGGGACAGTCCGCAAATCTGGATGGGCCACGCGGCGATCACCACGCCCGAGGCGCATTTCGTGGCCGAACGGTTCGCGCGCGATGGCGTCGGGCAGGCGGGCGCAATTGCCGACCCCTATGAGGTCTGGATTGACGATTGGGCCATGGCGGGGGCGGATGTGTCGGACGTGGCCCTGCGCGCGCGGGGTGATGAGTTTTCCTATGACCTGCGCCTGTCCGCCGATGGTCCGTTGGTGGCCCATGGCGATGCGGGCTATTCCGTCAAATCGGCTAGCGGTCAGGCCAGTTATTACTACTCCCAGCCGTTTTATGAGGTGACGGGTACGCTGAACCTGCCGGATGGGCCGGTTGAGGTGCGCGGGCAGGCGTGGCTTGACCGTGAATGGTCGTCGCAACCTCTGGACCCGGGTCAGCGCGGATGGGACTGGGTGTCGCTACATTTCGATGATGACACGCGGATGATGGGGTTTCAGCTACGCCAAGAGGACGGGGACGCCTATACCTCGGGCACGTGGATTACACCCGACGGGGGCGCCGCGCCGATGGCCGATGGGTCCGTGATCCTGACCCCGCTGGCACGCGCACCCGTTGCGGGGCGTGAGGTGCCGATCAAATGGCGCGTCGAGGTCCCTGAACGCGGCGTGGACGTGGAAATCACCGCCCTGAACCCGAATGCATGGATGGACACCCTGTTTGCCTATTGGGAGGGGCCGGTGCGCATCACGGGAACGCACAATGGTAAGGGCTATCTGGAAATGACGGGGTATTAGCGTCTAGTCTAGCGCAACAACCATAGGTGCATGATGCAAACAGCCCCCCACCCGTTGACGCGTGATCTGGTCCTGATCGGGGGCGGGCATACCCATGCTCTGGTTCTGCGCAAATGGGCGATGGCCCCGATGGCAGGGGTGCGGGTGACGGTGATCAATCCCGGTCCGACCGCGCCCTATTCGGGGATGCTGCCCGGTATGGTCGCGGGCCATTATGCGCGGGGCGATCTGGACATTGACCTAGTGCGGCTGGCCCGCGCGGCGGGGGCGCGGGTGATCATCGGGCGCGCCACGGGGATTGATCGCATGTCGCGCCGGATCACGGTCACGGGGCACGCGCCGGTGTTTTACGACATCGCGTCGATTGATGTCGGGATAACCTCGGACCTGCCCGCCCTGCCGGGGTTCACGGACCACGCGGTTCCGGCCAAACCCCTTGGCACCTTTGCCGATCGGTGGGCCGCGTTTCTGGACAGCTGCGGGGATGCGCCCCGCGTCGGCGTCATCGGCGCGGGCGTCGCGGGGTGTGAGCTTGCCATGGCCTGCGCGCATCGTCTGCGCGCCATGGGGCGGGATGCGCGCGTGACCTTGTTTGAGGCAGGCGCGACGCCCCTGCCGGGGATTGGTTCGGGTGCGCGGCGGGCGCTCATGGCGCGGCTAGAGGCCTTGGGCGTCGATGTGCGCACCAACGCGCGGATCGCGGCGGTCGATGCGGGCGGGGTGCAGTTGACCGAGAGCCGTGTCGATCTGGACTTTACCCTTGGTGCGGCGGGCACGCGGCCACAGGATTGGCTGGCGGACACCGGATTGGCGCTTGAAAACGGGTTTGTTCGGGTGCTGCCCGATCTGCGCACCGAAACCGATCCGCGTCTCTATGCGGTCGGGGATTGTGCCCATATGACCCACGATCCGCGCCCCAAGGCCGGTGTGTTTGCCGTCCGTCAGGCCCCGATCCTGTTTCACAACCTGCGTGCAGATCTGGCCGGACAGGGCGGGGCGCGCAAACCCTATTATCCGCAAAAGGACTACCTGAAACTGATCTCGACCGGCGGAAAACATGCCGTCGCGGATAAGCTCTCGCTCCGGCTGGAGGGCGATTGGCTCTGGCGATGGAAGGACAAGATCGACCGCAAGTTCATGGACCAATTCCGCGACCTACCGGTGATGGGCGCGCCCGATGTGCCGGACGGAGAACTGGCCGAAGGTCTGTCCGATCTGCTCACCGTGGGTGAGATGCCGTGCGGTGGCTGTGCAGCGAAACCCGGTGCGGATGTTCTGGCGACCGGCATTGCGGACGGTGCCTGTGCGCTGCGGCCCGATGTGGTTCTGGGTGGCGGGGATGACGCGGCGATCCTGCGCGCGGGGGACGGGCTGCAGGTGCTGTCGGTCGATCATCTGCGGGCGTTCTGGGATGATCCCTATGTCATGGCGCGGATCGCGGCCATTCATGCGCTGGGCGATGTCTGGGCCATGGGCGCGACCCCACAGGCGGTTTTGTCCAACATCATCCTGCCCCGTATGCGCGACCGGATGCAGGGCGAGGTCCTGCGCGAAATCACGGCGGGCGCGGCGTCTGTGTTTGACGGGGTCGGTGCGGCGGTGATCGGGGGGCACACCGGTGTCGGGCCGGAACTGTCGATCGGGTACACGGTCACGGGCACTTTGGCGGGCGATGCGCGGGGGCACAGCGTCGATCAGGCCCGCGCGGGCGACCGTCTGATCCTGACCAAACCGATTGGCAGTGGCACCATCATGGCCGCCGAGATGCGCGCCGCCGCCCCAGGCGCGGTGGTGGTCGAGGCCCTGCGCAGGATGGGACAGGAGGGGGGCGAGGCCGCCCGCATCCTGTCCCCCGTTGCCCATGCGATGACGGATGTGACGGGGTACGGCTTGATCGGGCACCTGCGCACGATTGTGGGCGGCTCCGGTGTTGGCGCGCGGATCGACGTGGCGCGCGTACCGTTGATGGCGGGCGCACGGGAACTGGCGGCGGACGGTGTGCGCTCCTCCCTGTTCCCCCAGAACCTGCGCCTGTGTGGCGGGATCGACGGGTTCGATCCGGACCGCTCCGAACATGCCCTTCTGATCGATCCACAAACGGCGGGCGGGCTGCTGGCAACGGTTCCTGCGGACAAGGTGTCCGCGACCCTGCGCGCCCTGATCGACGCGGGCTATGACGCGGCGGACATCGGTGAAATGACCGGTAAGGACATCACACTGACCTAGCGCGCCAAGACCTCTGCCACCCGCGCGGCGGCCTCCGCGCGCTGTGCCTCTGACAGATCGTATAGAGAAATGGACCCAATCACCTCGGGCGTGTGGCGGGCCCGTTGGCGGCGATAGCGCGGATCGTAGTGATCCGTGATCAACTCTGCCGCCAAATCAACCACCGACCCCGTCCGCGCCATCTCGGCCCATGCGGCAATGCGGTCCGCGCTGTGCATGCTGGACAGGCGCGCAATGGTTTCGGCCAAGGCATCGCGATCCGCCGCAATCTCCGCATATGCCGACACAAGATACTCGGCCCGCGCGGCGATGGGGGCCTCGATCACCACACGCGGGGCGGTTTTCATCGCCGCCCACAACGACGGGGGCAGGTTGATGTCGCCGATTTTGGTGCTCTCGGCCTCAACCAACACCGGCCGCGCAGGGTCCAGTGCCGCCGCCGCCATGGCAAGGCGCGTCTCGAACGCCTTTTGCGATGGCTGCCCGCCCGCCATCGGCCCGAATACCGACCCGCGATGGTTCGCCATGCCCTCCAGATCCAGAACCTGCGCGCCCATCTGCCCCGCACGGATTAGGATATCGGTTTTGGCCGTGCCGGTATTGCCGTCCAGCACCACCACCGGACAGGGCCACGGATCATCATACAGGGCCGACTTCACCAAACGCCGGAACGCGCGATAGCCACCCTCGACCGTATCGGCCTGCCATCCCACCTGTTTCAGGATCAGGGCAAAGGACCCTGACCTCTGACCCCCGCGCCAGCAATAGACCAGCGGCGTAAACCCCTTGGGCCGGTCGGCCAGCGCTGTTTCCAGATGATGCGCGGCATTGCGTGCAACCAAGGCCGCGCCGATCTTGCGCGCCAGAAACGGGCTGTCCTGAACATAGATCGTGCCGACCTCGGCGCGTTCGGCGTCGCTGAGGACCGGTAGGCTGATCGCGCCGGGGATGTGATCCTCGGCGTATTCGGACGGGGAACGAACATCGATCACTGTGTCGAATTTTAAGGCATTCAGGTCAGAAAGGTGGCGCAATGTCTGGGGCATAGCCCTTGATACGCGCACGCCCGCAATTGTGAAAGAGACATCCGAGCCACCGCTTTTCGCCTCGTCATAAGGGCGTTATGTTGCAGGTGCAAAACCGCCCCAGAAACGAAAGGTGGCGCATGACCCTCCACAGCAATGTACCATGGGATGACCTGCAAGCAGGGATGAGCGCCGAGATCACCCATCTCTGCCGCGCCGAGGACTTTTACGTCTTTGCCAATTCGTCGGGCAATATGAACCCCATGCACCTGCCGCGTGAAGACGGGGATGGCGATGGCACGCCCGAGGCGGTTGCACCGTCGATGTGGCTGGGCGCGCTGATTTCCGGCGTTCTGGGCAATACCCTGCCCGGGCCGGGGACGTTGTATCAACGCCAGAGCCTGACGTTTACGGGGCGCGCCCATGCGGGCGACACGGTCGTCGTGCGTGTGCGCCTGATCGACAAGGGCGCGGACCGTCTGGCGCGGTTTGAAACACAGGTCGAACTGGCCGATGGCACCCCCGTCGCCCATGGCGAGGCCGAGGTCACCGCCCCCGCGATCAAGGTCACCGTGGATTTGCGCGACGTGCCGGGCCTCACCGTGCAAACGCATCCGCATTTCGACCGCCTTTTGCATGAGGCCGAGCCGATACCGCCCATGCCCACCGCCGTTGTCATGCCACAGGATGCGGCGTCCCTTGGAGGTGCGATCTTGGGCTGGCGGCACACGCTGTTGACCCCGATCCTGATTGGGGAACGCGCCCGCATTCTGGCGACTGCCGATGAAATCGGCGAGGACATCAGCGATCTGGAAATCATCGACGTGGCGGGGCATGGGGCCGAGGCCGCGCGCTTGGCCGTGGATCTTGTCCGTTCGGGCCGCGCCAAGGCGTTGATGAAGGGTAAATTGCATACCGATGACCTGTTGCGCGCGGTTCTCAGCAAAACCGACGGCCTGCGCACCGGTCGTCGCCTGTCGCATGTGTTTGTGATGGATGTGCCCGGCGTCGATCATCTGCTGATGGTCAGCGACGCGGCGATAAACATTGCGCCCGACCTGATGGACAAGGTGGACATCGTTCAGAACGCGATCAATCTGGCGCATTCTCTGGGGCAGGACATGCCCAAGGTCGGCATCCTATCGGCCGTCGAAACCGTGAACCCGAATATGCCCAGCACCTTGGACGCGGCGATCCTGTCCAAGATGGCGGATCGAGGACAGATCACCGGCGGGATGGTCGACGGCCCCTTGGCCATGGACAACGCGATTGACCTAGAGGCCGCGCGAACCAAGGGCATTTCGTCCGCCGTTGCGGGTCATGCCGATATCCTGATCGTGCCGAACCTCGAGGCGGGGAATATGTTGGCCAAGGAACTGACGTTCGTTGCCCATGCGCTGGCCGGTGGGGTGGTTCTGGGCGCGGCGTGCCCGATCATTCTGACCAGCCGTGCAGACGACGAAAAGGCGCGTCTATTGTCCTGTGCCATCGCGGTTCTGCATCAGGCGAAAACACGGGGCACTGTATGAGTGACGCGGTGTTCCTGACCCTGAATGCGGGCTCGTCCTCGGTCAAATTCGCGGTCTATGCGGCGGGCACGGACCCTATCGAAATCGCCCGAGGCCAGATCGAAAACCTTGGCGATGCGGCGCGCCTAAAAATGTCGGGCGACGGGATCGACCCCTGTCGCGAAGACATTGGCAAGGCCGATCACAACACCGCCATGGTGGCCATTCTGGATCATCTCGGGCCGGTTCTGAACGGGCGCGCGGTGACGGGGGTTGGGCACCGGATCGTACATGGCGGCGATCACTATGCCGCACCGCAGGTGTTGGATGAAGAGACATTACGCACCCTTGCGACGTTCTCCCCGCTTGCCCCGCTGCACCAGCCGTTCAACTTGGCCGGTGTGCGTGCGGCAATCGAGGCCTTTCCAAACGCGGTTCAGGTCGGGTGTTTCGACACGGCCTTTCACCGTGGGCACGAGCGGCGGTTTGATGAATTCGGCCTGCCGCGCGCGTTCTTCGACGCGGGTGTGCGTCGCTATGGGTTTCACGGCCTGTCCTATACCTACATTGCGGATCAGTTGCGCCGCGATTTTCCCAAGGTGGTTGCGGGTCGTGTGATTGTTGCGCATCTGGGCAATGGCGCGTCCATGTGCGCCATGATCGGCGGGCAGAGCATATCAACCACCATGGGGTTCAGCGCGCTGGACGGGTTGGTGATGGGCACGCGACCCGGTGCGTTAGATGCGGGCGTGATGCTGTATCTGATGACGGACCGGGGCATGGATGCGCGGGCGCTGTCCAATATGCTGTACCGTGATTGTGGGTTGTTGGGCCTGTCGGGGATCAGTCATGATATGCGCACCCTTTTGGACAGCGACGATCCAGCAGCGGCACAGGCGATTGACACCTATGTCACCCGCATCCGCCATGAAATTGGTGGGATGGCGGCGGATATGGGCGGTCTGGACGCGGTGGTGTTCACCGGCGGGATCGGTGAAAACGCGGCCCCCATCCGACAGATGATCTGTGACGGGATGGGGTGGCTGGGCGTTCATCTGAACCACACAGCCAATGCTAAGGGGCAGGCGGATATCGGTGCCGGACGGGTGCGCGTTCTGGCCCTGAAAACCGATGAGGAACGGGTGATTGCTCGCGCCGTTAAGGGCGTGCTGGGCGGTTGATCGGGCAGGGCGAAAAAGAATCCGGTTTTTGCCGCTTTCCCTATTGACGGTTGGCCCGTGCTCTCTTATTCAGCCCCTCGCTTACGGCGGAGTAGCTCAGTTGGTTAGAGCAGCGGAATCATAATCCGCGTGTCGGGGGTTCAAGTCCCTCCTCCGCTACCAAGCATCCCCCAATTTTTTAGACGGCTTGAAGACCGATGAGATGCGCGCCATCGCGCCCTTTCGATCGTGTCCATGCTGACCTCACCGGTTTTAGAACACAAGCTGCGGCCTTTGCGTCAATGGTGCCGGTCTCCGCGACGACCGGCAACGTAGGGGCGGTGAGTCGCCATTCGCTACTGACGCCAGTGATTTATGCCCGCTCAGGATCAGGCATTCGCCTTCATGTGGCGGGTCGCGAGTGGTCGGTTTGGTGAAATCTGAAATGTTTCAGCATGCTTGATCCGCACTCTGAGCCCCCTTTGTTTTTGCTACTTTCAACGTTCCACGGGCGGCGTCAGACCGTTCAGCACCAGCCGAACGGCTATGCCGTAGGAGGTTCTGAAACTCTCTTTCGCGAACATCGTCTCTAGATCTTCGGGAACGTCTTCAGGCTTGCGGCGGGAGGCGAGGTCAAATTGGGCAGCTCCTTGCATGGCAAGCATCAACACCATGCTGGCCTCTCGGGTCTGTTCCAGCGGAGTACCGGTTCGATCACTGATCACCTGCGCCACGCGCAGGCCCATCCCACGCATTCGGCGCTTCTCGGTAAACAGCACCTCATCGCCAACAGCTTGCTCCAAGTCGGTGAAAAGCCGCGCCAGAAGCGGCAGAAACAGGGGCACATCGGCAGGGGCATCGACGAGGCTCTGCGCCAGTGTGTCGGCCGGTGCTTGTTCGATAAGGGTGACGACCTCTTCCATGGCATCGGAGAACACGGCGAGGAGTAACTCCTCTTTGTTGCGGGCGTATAGATAGAGCGTGCCCTTGGACACGCCGACCTCACCCGCAATCGCGTTCATCGTGAGAGACTCGAACCCTTTTTCCTCAATCATCACCCGAGTCGCGCGCAGGATCGCACGGCGGCGGGCCTCTTTCTCGTCATCTGACCGAGCCCGTTTTCTGTTTTCCGGCAATGACATACGCGAATTCTCCTCCACAAGCGCGGTTTGCCCCTTGATAACTGACGCGAAGTCAGTAGATAAATAACCGCAAGTCATTTATATGAGTGAACCGCCGAAATGACCAGCGCTGCATTGCTGGTTCGGGAAGGCCGGGCCAAAGCCACTGGCCCGCGATCCCGAGCTTGCCGCCAAGCTGTGGGAGATTTCCCAAACGCGCACGGGCGTTTCCCACTCTTTTTAACCACGGACCAACGATATGAAACTCACTCTCACCGCCGCGTTCCTGACGACGGCGCTCACATCCCCTGTGTTTGCAGATAGCTGCTCTGACCTGACGGGCCTGACGCTCTATAACGTGCGGATCGACGGGGCCGCCACTGTGGGCGCGGGCACCGTTCCCGCCGACCCGATGAGTGCAATGACAGGCGGCTCGCCCACCCCTGTCGGGGTCGGGGCGCATTGCCTCGTCGAAGGCAAGATCGAAGACCGCGAAGGCGTGAATGGCCGCTATGGCATCCGCTTCCAACTGCGTATGCCCGAGGATTGGAACGGTAAGTTCCTGTTCCAAGGTGGCGGCGGCACGGACGGCTTTATCGCACCTGCTATCGGCACCATTCCATCGACCGGCACCACCGCCACCCCCGCGCTCAAACGCGGCTATGCGGTGGTCAGCATGGATGGCGGCCATGACGGTATGACGCTCGATTTCACCGCCGATCAGCAATCGCGGCTCGATCTGGCCTATGCCTCGATTGGCAAGGTGTCGAACACGGCGAAAGCCCTTATCTCGACCTTCTATTCTGCGGCACCCGAACAGTCCTACTTCATGGGATGCTCCAACGGCGGCCGCGAGGCGATGATGGCCGCACAGCGCTTTCCGCTGGAGTTTGATGGTGTGGTCGCCGGCAACCCGGGTTTTCACCTGTCGCGGGCCGCGCTGGGCGGTGTGTGGGACGTCACGCAATGGGCCAAGGTTGCGCCGCGCGATGCGATGTATAGTGCGCTAACGCCCGAAGACCTTGATGCCGTGGCCGAGGAAATCAACCGCCAGTGCGATGCACTCGACGGGCTGGAGGACGGTGTGGTGGCCGCCTATCGCCAGTGCGAGTTCGCCCCCGAAGCGCTGCGCGGCCAGTTGGATGACGCCAAGCTCGACGCGCTGATCGCCGTGATGGCTGGACCCACCGACGCCGACGGCAACGCCGTTTATACCGATTGGCCGTGGGATCCGGGTGTCGCCGCCGAAGGGTGGCGCGCGTGGAAGCTGGGCACCGAGACGATGCCCGCCATGCACCAGATTCTGACGGTGCCCTCTACGGGTGCGGTCTTTATGACCCCGCCGCAGCAGGTCCCGCTTGATCCCGACTTTGCCGAGATGGCCGACGAGGTCTCCGATGTGGGTGGCTACTTTGACGCCGACGAGACCTACCTGACCACCTTTGCCCAGAAGGGCGGCAAGATGGTGATTTTCCAAGGGCTCGCCGATCCGATCTTCTCCGCCACCGATATCGCACGATGGCATGATCAGGCCGAAGAGGACACGGGCGCGGATTTTGCCCAGCTCTTCATGGTGCCGGGGATGACCCATTGCGGCGGCGGAAACGCCACCTTTGAGGACTTTGACCCTCTCACTGTGCTGGAAGAATGGGCCGCAACAGACGAGGTGCCGACCGCGATGGTGGCCCGCGCCCCGTCGATGCCCGAGCGCGAAATGCCGATCTGTGCTTACCCGCTCGAAGCCCTCTTTCAAGGCGGCGACCCCGACATCGCGGACAATTTCGCCTGTATGGCCAACTAAGGTTTTCAGCGCACCCGAACGGGTGCGCCTTTTTCCCGAAGGAGACACCTTATGTCTATTTCCCTGACCCGAAGAACCCTGCTGATGAGCGGCGGTGCCACGATGATAGCTGCCTCTCTGCCGCGCTTTGTCTTTGCGCAGGCTACGCCCGTTGTGACCACGCAATATGGCCCCGTTCAGGGTGTGACAGAGGGCGGCGTGTCCCGCTATCTCGGGCTTCGATACGCGCAGCCGGTATCGGGCGCGAACCGCTTTTTGCCGCCGCAGCCGCCCGCACCGTGGACCGAGGTCTTTGTCGCCGACCGTCACGCCGACACCGCCCCGCAAGGCCCCGAGCCCGTGGACGCAACGTCCGTGACCCCCGCATTTGCGCCGCCCGATTACGTTGAGGCGGGCGATGATTGCCTCGCCCTTAACGTCTGGGCCCCCGAAGGAGCCGCTGGCCTGCCGGTCATGGTCTGGCTGCACGGCGGTGGCTGGCAATCGGGTTCTGGCTCCTGCGCGATCTATGACGGCACGCGGCTCGCCTCGCGCGGGGACGTGGTCGTCGTGACGATCAACCACCGCCTCGGCGCGCACGGTCTGACCGATTTCTCGCGCATTTTGGGCGGGGACTTTGCCGATAGCTCCAACCTGTCGGTCAAGGATATGGTCGCTGCCCTTAAATGGGTGCAGGCCAACATCGCAGCCTTTGGCGGTGATCCCGAGACCGTCACTATCTTTGGCGAATCTGGCGGCGGCTGGAAGGTGAACACGTTGCTCGGCGTGCCCTCGGCCAAGGGCCTGTTTCACCGCGCCATCGTACAAAGTGGCCCTCTTACTCGCTTCCACACTTCCGAGGCGGCCGACAACGTCGCGCGTTTGATGCTGGATGCTCTGGACCTGACCGAAGAGACCGCGCCCGCCGCATTGGCCAATCTGAGCATGCAGCAGGTGCTCGACGCCGAGCGCAAAGTCATGTCCGAGTTCCCGATGTCTTTCGCCGCCCCTGGCTTTCCGACGGGTTTTTGGCCGGTGATCGACGGCGAGTTCATCACGCGCCATGTCCACGACCCCGACACCACACCGGCCAACGCCGATGTGCCTCTGCTGCTCGGCCAGACCGGCACAGAGTTCACCCTGTTCATGCTGCAAGATCAGGCCGCCTATGACCTGACCGACGAGGGGCTGGAGGATCGGGTCACCAAGATGTTCGGCTCTGAGGACGGGGCGTGGCTGCTCGAGACCTACCGCGCGGATTTTCCCGATTATGTGCCGTCCGCGCTCTATTTCCGCCTGTATTCTGACTACGCCATGGGCGCGCTGTCGAACACGATCCTAGATGTGCGGGCTGCGACGGGAAATGCGCCTGTCTATGCCTATCGCTTTGACTGGATGACCCCGATCATGGACGGCAAACTCTTCTCGCCGCATACGATCGAAATTCCGTTTGCCTTTGACAACGCGACGACGGAGGCGGGCGTGATCATGACCGAAGGCGGCGATGCGGTTGCGACGCTGGCAAAAACCGTCTCTGAGGCATGGGTCAGCTTTGCCAAAACCGGCAGGCCCGCAGCACCCGACCTGCCGGAGTGGCCGCAGTACGATCCGCAGGCCCGTCAGGCGATGCACCTGAACACCAAAAGTCACGTCGCCCCCTACATCGCGCCCCCTGCATTCGCGTTTTTCCAAGGGCAGTTATTCGCCCGTGCAGGGATCGAATAACCAACGGGCGGAGGCGGGCGTGCCATGCGCCCGTCTTCCATTGTCTATGAAAGAATGACGGATATGCAACTCTCCAACGTCTCGCGACACCCTGCGCGACGGCGGCTTCGCCTGTGTCGAGTTTGCGCTTGCAGGTGCGGTGCTTGTGGCGTTTTGACGGAAAATGGACAGGTCTGGGAAACCGCCTCAGTACGGCGAAAAGAGCAAAGTCAAAGGTCGCTTCATTTTGCGGTTCCAAAGGCAGAGCTGGCGAAGGCGATGAACGCTTGGAGCCGTTTCGGCCGATAGCGGTCGCGATGATAGATCAGCGACATTGGTTGTTCTGGTAGGCGCCAGTCGGCCAAAATCCGAACCAGAGAGCCGTCCGCGATGTCGCGCGCAACCAGACATTCGGGAAGCATGGCGACGCCCATCGCCGCTTTGGCCGCGGTGCGCACGGCTTGGCTAGAGTTTACCGAAATCGCCGCCTTGGGCGACCAGTGACGCGTCTCGCCATCCTTCGCAAAGCGCCAGTCCCTGCGTCCGGTCCTTGAAAAGAGAACTGCTAAAAACTGATCAAGATCCGATGGAGATTGGGGCGTGCCAACTTCGGTCAGCAGCGCGTCCGAGGCACAGACCATCATTCGATAGGGCCTGAGCTTGGTCTGCAGCAGGGTGCTGTCTTCGAGCGTCCCGATGCGAAAGGCGGCGTCGAACCCGCCTGCGATCAGATCCTCATTACTGTCCGAGAGCACCAGATCAATCTCGACGTCGGGGTTATGGTCGTTGAACCCCTTGAGTGCGGGCATCAAGGCCTCACTGCCAAAGCTGTGCGGGGCGGCAATGCGCAAGCGACCTTTGGGGGATGTCTGTTGGTCGCTGGCGGTGCCCTCGGACTGGGCCACCAGTTCAAGGATATCCCGACATTGTTCCAGATATCTCTCGCCAAAATCGGTGAGGCTTTGTTGACGGGTCGTCCGGTTCAGCAGTCGCACCTCCAGATGATCTTCGAGTGCGGCAATCCTTTGTCCGATCAGCGCGCTGGTGACATTGCGTTTGCGTGCAGCCGCGTTCATGGACCCTGCCTCGACGACGTCAACAAAGGTTCTCATGGCCGTGAAAAGGTCCATTAAAAAGAAATCCTTTTTAAACTGGAAGAAATTTAGAAAATTATCATAGAATCCTTGGTGGTTTACAAGTTGTTCCATCAGTCCATCACGAGGAACCTTCATGGAACGACGATTTGAGAACCAAGCAGCGATCGTAGCCGGTGCCTATGCCGCGTCCAACGCAGGATTGCTTGCAATGATGCGGGGCGGGGTCGTCGAAGAAGGGGGTTTCACCCTTGGGAGGGTGTCGCGATGACACAGTCGGATGGCGCACGGCTTGCAGACCAGCTGAACCCGGGGGTGCGGGATGTTCTGGAAGAACGCTATGGGCATCTTTTGCCGGGCATGGCGGATACGGTTATCGACATGGCTTATGACCGGTTTTATGCGCGCCCCGGCCTTGATCTCAAAAGCCGCTATATTGCGACGATTGCGGCCCTGACGGCGATGGGCGCACAAACGGCGCCCCAGCTTCGGATCAACATTCAGGCGGCTCTACAGGTTGGGCTGACAGAGACGGAAATCGCGGAAACGATCTGGCAAATGGCGCTTTACGGTGGCCTGCCTGCCGCGATCAATGCCTTGAACACGCTCAGAACGCTCTGCGCCGAGGAATGACCATCTGTTGTCGTGTCAAAAAGGGCGAATGCTCGGGCAAGTGGGGCCGACCAAAGGGCAAGATGGGCGGAGTGATGGGCCGGTGAACCGCAGACTTGGGCCCCACCATACCTTCCGGTTAGCGTCGTCTCATCCGTCCCGCGTTTGTCCTTTCCATGGCTCATTGAGGACATCGTCAGCGGTATGGTTGGGGCATTCAATGTGACCTGTCGTGCGGCGATTCTAAGTTTTGCGGCGCGCAGCAATGTCAGCTCACAGGGACATGTGGCGCCCAGTTTCATGGCAGCTGACTGAATTTTTCGCCAAAAAACAGGCATCTCCAATCTAACTTTGGCCATCTTGGCGCTTTTTAATGAGCCGAACCTCTGTGTTCTCGCAATCCTAAGCACAGCGCAAAGCGGTTGGGTGGCATCTCCTTCCTCACAACTGCCGAACTGCTTTTTTGGTTGGCGTGCCGAAACTGTCACAAGCGGAGTGACGGGGTCGACCTGCTCAATTCACTGGCCCGAAATCTTCGTTTGTGTCCCGACAGAGAGGACATAACATGTGCGAAAGATGCGGAAATACATATCATAGTATTCAACAGGCAAGCCGCCGCGGCTTCCTCAAAGGCGGTGCGGCAGCTGCAGCAAGCTTTGCCCTTCCGGCTGGCCTGCTGTCTCCCGGACAAGCTTCGGCGGCCGGCATGACAACGATCAAGGCGACACACGGCGGCGGCCTGTGTAACCTTGGGATTTTCCTCGCCAAGGAACGCCAACTGGCCGAACCCGATGGGGTTGAACTGGATTTCGTCGTAACCCCGACCACGACGGATGTCGTGACCCTTTTCGGGGCGGGCATGGTCGATGTCTCGGTCATTCCCTACTCGAACTTCATCACTTTGGTCGATGCAGGCGCCCCTGTGCAGATCGTGGCTGGGGCAGGTGTCGAAGGCTGTATCTTGATCGGCTCTGAAGGGATTTCCTCGGCTGCCGACCTCAAGGGGAAAACCATCGGTACTTTCCAGGCCGACACGCTCGAAGTTCTGCCCTATGACTACATGACCTCCGCCGGATTGGAATTCGCGGATGCAGAGATCAAATACTTCAACTCCTCGCCTGAGCTTGCCGCTGCTTTCATCAACGGTGCGATCGACGCGGTCAGCCACATCGAACCCTATGCGACCCAGTGTCTGACCGAGCGAGCGGGTTCGTCGGTCCTGAGCGACGGGCTTGATCTCTACGGCAAAGGCTATTCCGACTGCGTTCTGGCTGCGCGCACTCCGTTGCTTGACGAAAACCCCGAAGCCGTCAAAGCAGTGATCAAGGCCATGATGACGGCGCAGATGCAGTCCGAACAGGACACCGCGGCCGCGCTGGCTGAAACCCAAGGCACCTATTACAAAACCTCTCTCGAGGCTCTGACCCTCGCGCAATCGCGCCAGCCCGTCATGATCGACCAGCGCAACAACACCGACTTTTTCGTCGAGCGCTCGGTGTCCATGCAGAAGATGGGGTACGTCAAAAACACCCTGCCTGACACCGCCGTGAACTGGACGTTGCTTGAGGAAGTCATCGCCGAAAATGGCGATCTCTACGACAGCCTTGAACTGAAAACAGCCTGAGCAATAGACCCATGACCGACGGAACTCTCGACGTGCCTGTGGCTGAACCGAAAACCAAGACCTTTGGCAAGAAACTGCTCGCGCGTTTGGAGCCGGCTTTGTGGGTGATTGCCTCTTTGGCGATCTTCGTCGGCTTTTGGGAATTTGCATGGTGGCGGGGGTGGGCGAACCCGCTCTTGCTTCCGCCACCACATATCTTTCTGGCGAACCTGACAGATCAATTCCGCTTTTTCGATCCGGGCGGGACCCGGGCCGGTGCATTGGCGACTGGGGGTTCGATTTTCTCTGTTTTGGGCGTGATCGCGTGGTCTTCGTTCCGTGTCACGGCAGGGCTTGTTCTCGGGTTTACCCTTTCCTTGGCGGTCGGGTTGGGCATTCGCTATTTCCGGATTTTCGGCAAGCTGATGCTGCCGCTGGTGACGATGCTCGCGCCGATTTCACCCGTCGCTTGGCTGCCCGTTGCAGTCTTTATATTCGGGATTGGCAATCCCCCTGCGATCTTCTTGGTCTTTATCGCGATCTTTTTCATCATGACGCTGGCGACCTTGTCACAGATCGACAATGTGCCCGTTCACTACATCCAATTGGCCCGCGTCATGGGGTGCGACAAGCGCCAGATCTACCGCCATGTCATCCTGCCCGCGATCCTGCCCGAGTTGTTCGTGACACTGCGCATGAACCTGTTTGCAGCATGGATGGTGGTCCTGATCGCAGAGGCCGTTGGGGTCGGATCAGGGCTTGGGCAGGTTACGATGATGGCACGCAATACGTTCAACGCCAGCCTTGTCTTCTTCACCATGACGTTGATCGGATTAACGGGGTTCGCCTTCGATCAGACGCTTCGATACATACAACGCAAAGTGCTGTGGTGGGTTGGTCCATCCAGCGTGGGAGGGTTGTAACATGGCAACCGGTTTGAAAATCAAAAACGTGTCCAAGGTCTGGAACCCCGATGGGCCCTCACCTGTCCCTGCTGTGCGGTCCCTGTCATTAGATGTTGAATTGGGGGAGTTCGTGGTCCTGCTTGGCCCTTCGGGATGCGGCAAGAGTACGCTTCTTTACATCGTAGCCGGACTGGAGGACGCGACAGAAGGCGCCGTCACCTTTGACGGTCTTGAGGTCACAGATCCTTCGCCGGAGCGTAGCCTGATCTTTCAGGAAGCCGCGCTCTATCCGTGGCTGACGGTGCGCGACAACATCACCTTTGGCCTAAAGATCGCGGGAGATAGCCCGCGTAAGATGGACGAGGCCGCCGAACGCCTGCTCAGGCTCGTCGGCCTGAACGGCGCAGGGGACAAACGTCCGCATGAGCTCTCTGGTGGCATGCGGCAACGCGCGGCTCTTGCCCGTGCCTTGGCCGTTGAACCCAAAGTTCTGCTGATGGACGAGCCGTTTGCCGCGCTTGATGTGCAGACCCGCGCCAGAATGCAGGCGCATCTCCTCAACGCTTGGGAGAAATCCAAAGCCTCGGTGCTGCTTGTCACGCACTCCATTGAGGAGGCTCTGGCCCTTGCCGACCGCGTCATCGTGTTCACGGCCCGCCCCGGTCAGATCAAAGCCGAAATTCCGATTGAGGCTGCCCGTCCGCGCGACATGCGCAGTGACGAGATGATCGCCCTTGCGCGTCAGTGTGAGGCCCTTTTGGGCGAAGAGGTCGAGAAATCCTTCAAAGAGCAGGAGTCGCTGTGACACAAGTCGAAATCATTTCAGCCCGCTGGATTGTCACAGGCGTATCCGAAGAGGGCGAACCGCAGATCATCGACGACGGTGCAATCGCGTACACGGACGGCGAAATCGTGGCCGTTGGGACCCTGTCCGAGATCAAAGCCACCTATCCCGAGGCGGGGGTCAGCAGTCACCCTCATCACCTGATCATGCCCGGGCTGGTCAACAGCCATCACCATCTGGGACTCACGCCTCTTCAACTGGGCGCACCGGACTATCCGCTTGAGTTATGGTTCGCGGCCCGTTTGGCGATGCGCAAAATCGACCCTTACCTCGACACACTGTTTTCTGCCTTTGAAATGATCGCATCAGGCGTGACCACCGTGCAGCACATTCAGGGCTGGGCGACGGGAGACTTCGATCAGGTCGTTGCCTCGGCAAGTGCGGTCCTGCGTGCCTATGACGACATCGGCATGCGGGTCTCTTATTGCTATGCCGTGCGCGAGCAGAACAGGTTTGTCTATGAGGCGGATGAAGATTTCTGTGCGCGCCTGCCTGCAGACGTCGCCAAGGTCATGGCGGCGCATTTTGCAGCCCAAACGCTGCAACTGAGTGATTTTCTGCAACTCTTCGACGTCCTGACGCGGAACAACACCAGTGCCCGCTCGCGCATTCAGCTTGCGCCTGCAAACCTGCATTGGATGACGGATGAGGGGCTTCTTGCGCTGCAGGAGAAATCCCAAGCCGCAGAGGTGCCCATGCATATGCACCTTTTGGAAACGCCACTGCAAAAGGAATACGCCTTCCGAAGGACAGGCACCACCGCCGTGAAACACCTCGAGAAGCTGGGCTTGCTCGGGCCGCATATGACTTTGGGTCACGGGGTTTGGATGACAGAAGAAGATATCGAAATCTGCGCTGGGACAGGCACGTGCATCTGTCACAATTGCTCTTCAAACTTCCGACTGCGCTCGGGAGTCTTGCCGCTTATGGAACTGCAAAAGCGCGGCATGACTGTGGGCATGGGCATGGACGAGGCAGGGATCAACGATGACCGAGACATGCTGCAAGAGATGCGGATGGCGCTTACCGTTCACCGCACGCCAGGGCTCGATATTTCAGATGTCCCGTCCCCCGCTCAAGTCCTGCGAATGGCGAGCGAGCACGGCGGCCTGACGACCGCTTTTGGTTCGGAAATCGGCCGACTGGACGTCGGTCGGCGCATGGATGCGGTCATTTTTGACTATGACAGCGCGACCTTCCCGTTTCAGGACACGGACATTGCCCCGCTGGATGCGTTGATCCATCGCGCCAAGACCAAAGACGTCAAAACCGTCATGATCGAGGGGCAGATTGTCTACAAGGACGGAACCTTTACGCAGATCGACCGCGACGCGATCCTTGCGCAAATCGCCGAGGCCCTGTCGGCCCCACGCGACGGCGATGAGCGTGAGCGTCACTGGCTGCGCGAAAACGTCTTTCCCGTCGTGGAGGACTTCTATGACGGCTATCTGCAAAACACAGGCGCCCGCGTCCCATTTTACAAGGCGTCGTCGCGGACATGAGTGCAACGGTCTTTCAAAACGTTCGACTGTTGGATTTAGAGCACCCGGATGGCATGGGCGCCCCGTGCGACCTTAAAATCAGGGACGGGCGCATCGCAGAAATTTCGCCCTCAATCGCCGCGCAGCCGACCGACAACGTGGTCCAGGGCAATGGCAACCTCGTCATGCCCGGACTGATCAACGGGCATTTTCATTCGGCGGTCAACCACATGAAAGGGCGCTTGCCTTCGTTGCCGCTCGAGATTTTCATGCTCTATGAGTGTCCTGAATTGGAGGTCCTGCGCCCTACACCGCGTGAGGCCTATTTGCGCACCATGCTGGGCTGTATCGAGATGCTCCGGTGTGGAACCACCTCGGTTCAAGACGACTGTTTCTTTGTCCCCGAACCAGATCCGGAGATCATCGACGCCGTGGCGCAGGCCTATGCCGACAGTGGCATCCGCGCCCGCCTTGCGCTCGACCAGCCGGAACTTGCGGAATTGGACAAACTGCCCTTCTTGCGCGACTTGGTTCCTGATGACCTACGCCCCGCATTGGCCTCTGCCACTGGCGTTCCGGCCACTCGACTGCTCGAACTCTATGACTACCTGATCGATCGCTGGCATGGTGCCCAAGATGGGCGTATCAAAGCGGCCGTTTCGTGCTCTGCACCGCAACGCGTGTCTCCAGACTACTTCGCACGCCTCGATGATCTCAGCCTTCGCCACGACTTGCCGTTTTACGCGCATATGCTCGAAACCCGTCTGCAACGTGTCTTTGGAGAGGAATGCCTCAACGCGCGTTCACTTGTGGAGTACACCCATGACCTCGGTTTGCTCAGTGATCGGATGAATGTGATCCATGCGATCTGGGTGAGTGACCGAGATCTCGACCTGATGGCCGAGACGGGCGTCAGCATCGCGCATAATCCCAACTCCAATTTGCGGCTCGGCAGCGGCATTATGCGGTGGCGGGACATCCACGACCGCGGCATCCCCGTCTGCCTTGGGATAGATGAGGCAATCGCGGATGATGCCATTAATATGTGGTCGGTGATGAAAACCGCAGGTGTCATTCACAACCTCACGGAATGGGATTTTGAGCGTTGGCCAAAGGCCCGCGAAGTGATCCGTGCCGCAACTGTGGGCGGCGGCATCGCGATGCGCGAGGCGGGTCTGGGCACGCTTGCGATCGGCGCCCCCGCAGATCTCATGTTGATCGATCTCGCCGCTCTGCCCTATGTGCCGCTCAATGATCTTCCGCGGCAACTGGTACATTGCGAACTCGGACAGTCTGTCCTGCTTACCATGGTTGCCGGAAAAATCGTCGTCCAAGCCGGAAAGCTGACAACCGTCAGTGAGGCCGACATTCTGGTCGAAGCTACCGAGCTTTTCTCGCAAAAGAAATCGGCCATGGACGAGGCCGACAAACGCATGGCACGGCTACTACCCTACTACCGCGAGATGTATCAAAAGGCAGGGCGCTACGACCTGCAGATGGAGCGACGCGTGCCGAATTGAATTTAAGCGCACGTCATCTAGGGGTCCGTTTCAAAAGCGCGAGATTGAACGCGCGCTCTTGAGTGGTCGCTCTGCGCGGGCGGGTTATCGCGCGATCTGGGCGCCGAGACGTTCCCGTGTCTGGTCCATCAGGGATTGCAAGACCTGCTTGGCCGAGGGCGCATCAGAGATCAGCCCGATTGCCTCACCCACGAACGGGGTGGCTATGGTGGTGTCGCCATTTTCGACGGCGGCGGCCCAGGCCACGGGTTCCTGTTTTTGCAACGCTTCGAACGCCTGTTCTTGGCCGTGCCACTTGGTGATGAAGTCGTTGACCAGAACGCGCCCCGAATACCCTTCGGGCCAGTCAATCTGGCGGGCCAGATCGACGACACGGGTGCGCAGGGTTTCGTCGCCATCCGCGTCCAACGCTTTGGCCAAGATATTTGGATGGATCAGGGCCTCTGCCGTGGCCAAGAACCGAGTGCCCAGCACGACCCCATCGGCCCCCAGCATCAATGCGGCGGCAATGCCGCGCCCGTCGGCAATTCCACCGGCTGCACAAAGGGCTACGTCATGACCTGACCGCGCGATTTCGTCGGCGATTTCGGGGACAAGGGCCATCGTGCCGCGCACCGCGCCGTGGCCACCGGCATCGGAGCCTTGCGCCACAATCACGTCCGCGCCGACCTCAATCGCGCGGCGGGCATCGCGCAGCGTTTGCACCTGACAAATCAGGGTCGCGCCGTGACCCCGCACCTTTTCCGCGAACGGGGCGGGATCACCAAACGACAGGAATATCGAGCTCGCCCCATGCTCCAGCGCAAGGTCCAACAGGTGCGGTTTTTGGGCAAGCGCCCATGTGATGAACCCGCACCCGACCTGCGCCCCCAGTGCAAGGGCGAACTGTTGGAGCAGCCAGTTATCGTCGCCATAGCCGCCACCGATCATGCCCAAACCACCCGCATCAGACACGGTTCGCGCCAGAAGACCCCCCGATACAAACGCCATGGGTGCCTGTATCAAGGGGTATTCGATACCAAGCCGTTCTGTCAGACGGGTCTTCATGTGGCGGCCTTGCGGTAGTCCAGCACCGGCAGACCGCCGATCCCCCAATCCGCAAGGGCGACCTCGTCAATCACGACAACCGTGGTGGCGGGGTTCTTGCCAAGAACCTCGGTCAACAGGTCGGTGACGCCTTTGATCAGGCGCGCTTTTTCCTCGGGCGACGGGCCGGTCCCCTCGGGGCCGCCTTCGCGTGTGATCTTGATGTTTACATAGGGCATCCTAGTGATCCTTATCGGGAATGAAGGTGAAAACCTTGGTAATGACGCGCCACTCTGCACCCTCGCGCACAAGGGTCAGAAAATCCAGATAGCTGCGTCCCATCATCGTCATCTTTGCAGTGACGCGGGCCAAACGATCGCTGCCAAAGGCGATTTCCAGAATGGCTTCGTCGCGCGGCTCACCGCGTTTTGCGGGTGCTTCGCGCTTGTCGATGCGCGCCATGTAGGTTTCCAGATCGAGGTACAGTTCATCCCCTTCGGTCGCGCAGGCATAGGCAAGGCGGGAGTGAAACACACGGCGCAGTGTGGTGCTGTCCGCGTGATGAAGGCCCGCGAAATAGGCCTCCATCAGGTCGACGATTGCGGCATGATCGTTGCGGGTCATTGGATCAAACCCTCGGCACGCATGGCCGCCTGTGTCCCCGGACGGGCGGCGATGCGGTTCACATAGGCGGCAAGGTTCGGCCAATTCGCAAGGTCGATACCGGTAAAGTTCGCCCAGTTGGAGATGGTAAAGAGATGGGCGTCGGCAATCGAAAATGCGCCATCCACCAAGAAGTCCCGACCGTCGGACAACAGGCTTTCGATGTGATCGAATTTCTTGCCGACCAGGTCCCGCGCGGCGTCTTTTTGTTCGTCGGTCGAAGCCGAACGGAACAGCGGGCCAAACGATTTGTGCAGTTCGGACGCCACATAGGTCAGGTGCTCTAGCACTTTGGCGCGCGACAGATTGCCAGCTTCGGGCGCGAGGCCAGCCTGCGGGGCGGTGTCGGACAGGAATTGCAGAATTGCCGGACCTTCGGTCAGGACACCGCCGTCATCCATTTGCAATGCGGGGACATAGCCCTTGGGGTTGATCGCCAGAAAATCGGCACCGCCGGCGGTCTTGCCCTCGGACGTATCTACCGCCTCGATCTCGAACGCCTTACCGATCTCATGCAGGACAATGTGACTAGCGAGAGAACAGGCGCCGGGTTTGTAAAAGAGTTTCATCGTGTTTTGGCCTTATAGGGTTGTCGATGACCCGATAGATGGGCAAAGCAGTTTCCGTTGACAACGTGGTTTCCGATGGTTACCAAAAGAAACGAGTTACTCCACAGAAACCAGGTAACCCCGATGCCCCTTAAAATGCGTCACAACAAAAGCCCGGAGCCGCCGGAACCCTGCCTGCTGACCGAATGCATGTCGGTGATTGCGGGGGCATGGGCACCCAATGTTATCTGGTCGCTGCGGGCGGGACCGCGCCGGTTCAGCGAGCTGCGCGCCGATATCCCCCCGATTTCGGCCAAGGTCCTTTCTGCGCGCCTGTCCGAGTTGGAAGGGCGGGGCGTGTTGGTGCGGCATGTGCGCCGCACATCGCCCCCGTCGACAGAATACGAACTGACATCGTTGGGTGAGGAACTGATCCCCGCGCTGGATGCGATTGTTCAGGTGGGACACCGGCTAAAGGCCCTGCGCGCCTAAGGTCGGGGCAACGTGCCGGAGGCGGCGAACGGATCAGCCGTCGAATGTGTCGCGATATGTGGCGGGCGTATCACCGGTCCAGCGTTTAAAGGCACGGCTGAACGCGCTTTGTTCCGAGAACCCTGTGAGGAAGGCGATTTCCGCTAGGGAATGACCGCTCTGGGTCAATAATCCCTCGGCCAGACGACGGCGCGCTTTTTCCAGAACAGATTGATAAGTGGTGCCTTCGTCTGACAGGCGGCGTTGCAACGTGCGTTCGCTCATCCCCATGTCGCGGGCCATCTCGGCTGCGCGTGGCGCGCCGTCGCTAAGCCGATCGGAAATCCGGCGCAGCAAGGTCTGCTGGAACGAGGTTTCTTCGGCCACGGCGGCCAGTTCGGATTGCAGATGCGGTTCCAGAAACTGCGCGATGGCCGGATCGCCCAGACGGTTGGACCGCTCCAGTGTCGCGTGATCCAAAAGCACACCGTCTTTGTCCGAGCCAAAGATCATTTCACATCCGAAATAGGCGTGGTGCGGGGCGATATCGTCGGGCGCGGCGTGTTTGCAATGAACGGCAAGGGGGATCACGGGGGCCGGTGAAACCTGACGCATAATCGACGTGGCGCTGGCCAATGTGGCCTCATTGGATAGGCGCACCCCCAGTTTGCGAACCCCGTCACGGTGCAGCAGGAAAAACGCGCCTTTGGGGTGTGGGCGCACCTCGTATTCCGCCACGGATGTCAGCAACCGCGCATAACGCACCGCCCGCTCAAGCGAACCGCGCAGGGTCGGTGCGGTCTTCCACGCAAGGCCAAAGGCCCCGTAATCGTCGCACTGCATGCTCTGCCCCACGCGCAGGGGAAATCCGGTGGGGTCGTCCACTAGATGGGCCAGTCGTTCCAGAAACGCATAGTAATCGACGTCGGCCACCATGGTTTTCACCGTTGGCGGATCGTCGGGGTTCAGGCCGAGGTCTCGAAACAGGGACGCGCGGTCCAATCCCGGACCGGCGGCCTCAATCACCTTGCGTGCGAATAACCCTGTGACGACACCCATCGCGCGGCCCCCTGCAACTTGGGCGATAGCATAGCGCCTTGCAGGGCCGATGGGGAGGGTCAAGAAAACGCCCGCCGAACATGGGTCCGGCGGGCGCGTTTTTATGCGGTACGTGGTGTGGATGGCCGGTTAGTCGGCGATCGAACCTTCTTCGTCACGGCGGGCGTGCATCCGCGCCTTGACCCGTGCCCCTACGATCAGGGGCAACACAAACCCGATCAGCGCAATCGCCCACAGGGCAATCGACAGCGGGCTATCGATCAGGGTCCACCAGTTGCCATTGTCGATCGTGATCGCACGGCGCAGGTTGTTTTCCATCGAGTTGCCCAAGAGCGTCCCAAGGATAATCGGGACCAAAGGCACGTCTAGCTTGCGCAGAACCCAGCCCATGATGCCAAAGCCGATCATCACCATCAGGTCAAAGCTGGAGCCCGAAATCCCGTAGATGCCGACAAAGGACACCATCGCAACGATGGGCATCAGAACCCGCGGCGGGATCAGCAACAGGCGGGTGAACAGACCCACCATCGGGATGTTCATAGCCAAGAGCATAAAGTTCGCGATGAACAGCGCGGCGATCAGGCCCCAAACCACATCGGGGTTCTGGGTGAACAGCAACGGCCCCGGCGTGATGTTCAGCGACAGCAGAACCGCCAGCAGAACCGCCGTCGTCCCCGATCCGGGCACACCCAGCGCCAGCATCGGCACAAGGGCACCACCGGCGGCGGCGTTGTTGCCAGCCTCAGGCGCGGCGACGCCACGGGGATCACCGGTGCCAAAGGTGTTGTCCTTGTCCACCAGACGCTTTTCCATCGAATAGCTGATGAAAGAACCCAGCGATGCACCCGCACCCGGCAGAACGCCCGCGATAAACCCAAGGAACGAGGTCCGCAGCATCGTCGGCGTGGTTTCTTTGATCATGCTCATCGGCGGGGTCAGGCGCCCGATCTTGAGCTTGCCCGAGGTCGCATCGGATCCACCGTGGCGGTTTTCGAGGAAGATAAATACCTCGGACAGGGCGAACAGACCGACGATAGCAACAAGGAAGTCCAGGCCGTCGTAGAGGTGCACCTCGCCAAAGGTGAACCGAGGCACGCCGGTTTGCGTGTCCACACCGATCATCGCAAGGCCAAGGCCCAGAGCGGCGGCAAATGCCGATTTCGCCTGATTGGTCGAGGACACCCCGCCCAACGTCATGAACGCCAGCGCGAACAGGGCGAAATATTCCGCCGGACCGAACAGCAGGGCGATTTTCACCAACTGCGGTGCCAGCGCGATCAGACCCCAAGTCGCAAGGAATGCGCCAACAAACGAGGCGATACCGGACAGGGACAGGGCCTCGCCCGCCATGCCTTTCTTCGCCATCGGGTGGCCGTCCAGACAGGTCATCATCGCAGGCTCATCGCCCGGAATGTTCAGCAGGATCGACGAAATCCGGCCCCCGTACATCGCCCCGTAATAGACCGAGGTCAGCAGGATCAACGACGGCGTCGCGCCCAGACCCAAGGTAAAGGCCAGCGGGATCAGGATGGCCACGCCGTTTGACGGGCCCAAACCCGGCAGCGCGCCCATAATGGTCCCCAGAAAACAGCCCATCAGGGCCAGCAGCAGGTTCTGCCACGTCAGTGCGATCAGAAACCCGTCGCCTAGGTTTGCCAAAGTTTCCATGATGTCCCCCTAGAAACCCAGCGGCCCACGGGCCAGCGACAGCCCCAGAACCAGATGGAAAATGACATAGATGCCGACCGAGGTGCCCACGCCGGTCAGAACCGCGCCGATGATGGCCGAACCCAAGCGCCAGCTGAGATAGCTTGCGGCAAAGGCGGTCGCGAAAACAAAGCCGATTTCCGGCAAAAGCTGCGCATAGAGGATCATCACAACAATGGCCGCGATCACCTCGACCAGACGCGGCAATGCGGGCCAGATGGGTTCGGGATCGGGTTTCAGGGCGATGACGGCACTGGACAGGCCCAGAACCACCGCGATGATCAGCGGAAAGCCCTTGGGGCCAACGGCGTCGGACAGAAAGCTCTCTTCGATGGTCAGGGCGGCTGCGGCAAAACCGATGGCCAGCAAGACCCCAAAGATGCCGAAGATACGGTCACTCATGTGTGGGTTCCTCTTGGTCGCGCAGGGAATGACCAAGGGCCGCGCGGTTGGCGGCCCTTGGCGTTACCACAGGCGTGGTGATTATTTGATGATGCCGATTTCTTTGGAGATCGACTGAATCTGGGCAACGCTGTCCGAAACGAACGATTGGAAGGCGTCACCTTGCAGGTCCAGCGGGGCCAGACCGTTTGCGGCCATGATCTCTTTCCATTCTGCCGAAGCGTACAGGTCCGAGATTTTGCCAACCCATGCGTCATAAGCGGCGTCGCTCATGTCGGCGGGGGCGTAGAAACCGCGCCAGTTTGCGCCGATTGCGTCAACGCCTTGCTCTTTGGCGGTCGGCATGTCGGCGAATTCACCGCCCAGACGTTCGGGCGACAGAACGGCGATCACGCGGATGTCGCCGCTGTCGACGAAGCCTTTGGCCTCGGAGATGTCACCAGTAAACGCCTGAACCGAACCGGCCAGCAGCTGGGTCACGGCCTCACCGCCACCGTCAAACGCGATGTATTTGACGCTGCGTACATCGTCGATGCCATAGGCGTTTGCCGCGATCAGCACCTTCAGGTGGTCCCAGCCACCAACAGCCGAACCACCGGCGACCGAGGTCGAGGTCGGGTCGTTTTTGATGTTGTCCAGCAGTTGGGGCAGCGTGGTCACGTCGCTATCGGCAGCAACGGCGATCACGCCATAGTCCGCGCCGATCGACGCCAGCCAGCGCACCTGATCCATGCTGTTGCCCGGGTATGCACCTTGGGCCAGACGGGTTGCGGTGGCCGAGCTTGCCGCGACGATCAGATCGTTGTCGTCACCGCGTTTGTTGACCACCTCGGCAAAGGCCACACCACCGCCGCCACCGGCGAGGTTGACGACCTGCATGGTCTTGTCCAGCAGACCCAGATCCTGCAGCGACTTGCCCACCTGACGACAGGTGAAGTCCCAGCCACCACCGGGGTTGGCGGGCGCGATGCACTCGGGGTTTTCAGGGGTGAAACCATCGGCCATAGCGGTCATGCTGGATGCACCAAGGGCCAGCGCGGCCAGCGCCATACGGGTTGCGTTGATCATTCGATTTTTCCTCCACGAATTTTCCGCGTGGCACGTTTTTTGCGCGCCACACACCTTGCCCCCGCAGGACCGAAATTCTTTGCGTCCTTCTCCTCGCGGGGTATGACAGCGTTCTACGCAGGAAAGCTGTCATCAACCTGTCACAGGAAAAAATGACGTGATGGCAATGGGTTGTGGGAAAAGGAATCACTGATGCGCGTGCTGATGGTGGAGGATGCTGTCGATCTGGCCGAGACGGTTGTGACCCGTTTGGGGCAATCGGGAATCGCCTGTGACCATGCGCTGAGTGTCGCCGACGCCGAGGACTATCTGGGCGTGCAAACCTATGACGCGATCATTCTGGACATCAATCTACCGGACGGGTCGGGGACGGATTTGCTGCGCGGTATTCGGGGGCGCGGGGATCTGGTTCCGGTGCTGATGCTGACCGCGCTCTACTCTGTGGATGACCGTGTGCAGACCCTTGATCTGGGGGCCGACGACTACCTTGTGAAACCGTTTGATCAGCGTGAGCTAGAGGCGCGGTTACGGGCCCTGATGCGGCGTGAGGGCGGCCAAAAGGGCGAGGAACTGATCCTTGGTCCCTTGCGGTTTTCGCCGTCGCGATTGTCCGCGACCTTGGACGATCAGCACCTGTCGCTGACCCGTCGCGAGGCCGCTTTGCTGGGCCTGTTGATGCGTCATTCAGGGCATTTCCTGTCCAAAGAGCGTCTCTATGACGGGCTGTTTGCCTTCAACGACGCGGATGTCGGATTGAATGCGATTGAACTCTATATCGCGCGTCTGCGGCGCAAACTGTCGGGCAGCACGGTCAGCATCGCGACGCAGCGCGGGATTGGTTACCGGATCGCGATCAATGACTGATCACACCCGCGCCCATTCCACCATGTCGCTGCAGTCACGGGTACTTAGCATCGTGATCGCGCTCTTGTTGCTGGGTGGCGTTTTGGTCGGGGTGACCGCGTGGGTGAACGGCCAACAGGCCGCGCGCGACGCCTATGACCGCATCCTGATCGGCGCGGCCAGTGACATCGCGGAATCCGTGCGCATCATCGACGGTCGGGCCGTGGTCGACCTGCCCGTATCCGCGTTCGAATTACTGGCGCAGGCCCCTGACGATCGCGTCTCTTATGCCGTGCGCGGACCGGGCGGGGTGTTGATCACGGGGTTTGAGGACGCCAAGTTCAACCCCGTCTCCAATCCCCGCGCGCAGACCTCCCCGTTTTTCGACAGCACCATGCATGGTGAACCCGCGCGCTTTGTCGAGGTCACCCGCCGCTTTGCCGAACGGGATTTTAGCGGCGCGGTCCGGATCAGCGTGGGCCAAACCCTGCGCGCGCGTCAGGTGATGGCGCTTGATCTGATGCTGGATGCGTTGGTTCCCATTCTGGCGGCGGGGATGGTTTTGTTGCTGACCTCCTATTTCGCGATCCGCGCGGCGGTGCGCCCGCTTGAAACCATCGCGGCCAACTTGCGCGACCGCGATCCCTATGACCTGACCCCGATCCCGACCGACAATGTCCCGGGCGAGGTTGAGGTGATGTTGTCCGCCATGAACCGGTTTATGGGGCGGCTGGATCGACAGATGGGGGTGATGCGCAACCTGATCTCCGACACCGCGCATCAGTTGCGCACGCCCGTCGCCGCCATCCGTGTTCAGGCCGAGAGCATCCTGACCGCCCCGACCGACGATTCCCCACGGCGCACCGTGGACCGGTTGGTGGCGCGCACACGGACCCTTGGCCGGCTGCTGGATCAGTTGCTGTCGCGCGCCATGGTCATTCACCGCACCGACAACCTGCCCCGCACATTGATCGACCTGCGCGACATCGCGCTTGAGGTTCTGGAGCAGCGCGACCATGAGGTCCTATCGCCCGAGAACGATGTTCAACTTGTGATTGGCGAGGCCCCGATCTGTGTCCTTGCCGACCCGTTTTCCCTGACCCAAGCGGCCAGCAACCTGCTCTCGAACGCGATGACCCACGGGCGCGCGCCGATCCGCATCGGGGTCAGTCAAACGGACGGCACCGCGCGGCTGTGGATTGAGGATGCAGGCGACGGACCGCCCCCCGAGATTGCCGCGAAACTGGGCCGCCGGTTTGAACGGTCCAATACGTCCGGCGAGGATAGCCGTGGTTTGGGGATGTCGATCGTTTATGCGGTGGCAACGGCCTTTGACGGGCGGATCGAAATGGCCCGTGACGAGGCTGGTTTCCGGATCACAATGGTCTTTCCGCTGGCGCAACATACGGACAAAACAGATGCGTAAGTTCATCACCACCTTGGCCGCGCTGATCGCCCTAGCCACACCCATAACGGCCCAAGAGGCCCTTGCGACCCTAGGCACAGGGTCCCAGCCCCTGTTGATCCGTTCCACCACCGATTTCGCGATCATCCGCCCCGCGTTGGAACGCTTCGTGGACATGAACCCCGACCTGACGATCACCTATGAGCAGTGGAACTCAAACCCGCTCTACGCCAAGTCCAAGGCGGGTTGCGCGGGAACCGACACCCCCGCCGATGTGGTGTTTTCCTCGGCGGTACAGCAGATGGTCGATCTGGTCAATGCGGCCTGCGCCTATCGCTATCGCTCTGATTTAACGGCCTCTTTGCCGCCTTCACGGCGCTGGCGGGACGAACTCTGGGGCCTGACCGAGGAACCCGCGGTCATGATCTACAACCGTGATCTAATCGATCCTGCCGACGTGCCACGTGACCGTTTCGCGCTCCTCGATCTGATGCGACGAGAGCCCGAAATGCTGCGTGGCAAAATCGCGACCTATGACATCGAACAATCCGGCTTGGGCTATCTGTTCGCCTACAGCGATAGCCTTGAGGCCACTACGTTCGGCGCGCTGCTTGAGGGGTTCGCGCGCACGGACGCCGTCGCCACCTGTTGCTCGGCCGAGATCATCAACGGCGTTGCCGATGGCACCTACGCGCTGGCCTATAACGTGCTGGGATCCTACGTCGCGAACGGCGTTCATTCGACGGTCGGTTTGATCCTGCCTGAGGATTACACGCTCTTCCTGTCGCGCGGTTTCATGATCCCCAAACGCGCCCAAAACCCGCAGGCGGCAACGCGCCTGCTGGACTTTCTCCTATCTCCCGAGGGACAGGCACAAATCAAACAGGCGGGCCTGACTTTCCCGCAGGATGCAGGCGACACCGGCCTGATCCCCAGCGCGCGCCGTTTCATTACCTTGTCCCCGGCACTGCTTGTGCCACTGGACGCCCAGAAACTCGACCGGTTTGCCGAGTTCTGGTCGTCAAACTTTGTCTCCCCTCCCCCTTTACAATAGGTGTTCGAGCTCTGGAGCTGGTACGAAGCGCCAGTTTCTGCGCGGCCCCGCCATGACGTTGAGGTAGTACATTTCGATACCATAGGGCGCGCCACAGGG
>NZ_JAWJUU010000005.1:0-212325 GCF_032918305.1 Rhodovulum sp. FJ3 | reverse complement strand
TGGAGCAGCCAGGTAGCTCGTCAGGCTCATAACCTGAAGGTCAGAGGTTCAAATCCTCTCCCCGCAACCAATAAAACAAGGCCTCCAAGCGTTAATCCGCTCGAGGCCTTTTTGTTTGTGTCCGGCAAGTGTCCGATAACACCGCGGTCTTCATGCTCTCCGACCCATGCCCGACCGAGCCCGGTACACCTTTTTTGTGGCTCCGCACTTCCAGATTGGACCACCGGACCATTTGCGAAATCTAGGCGTCTCTTTGGTGCCTTCCTCTGGGACGGCGCTCCTTTCGGCCCTTACTAAGCATTCGTCTCGAGCATCGCCGGAGCATGGTTATTAAACGCGAGTGCTGGGATCGTTTTGGCATCGTGCCTGAAGACCTCCCAAACGATTATGTATATGCCACAAATGCCTGAGTTAGCGCGTCTCCTGCCAGCCCTTTGCCCAGAAGTGCGGACAGCAAAAGACGGGCTTTGACTGCTGAAAGATCTCCCGCAAGTACCGCGCCGTTATTCACGAGAGTGACGCCACCGCTGTCATTGCCATAGATCGCATGCGTGCGCCCTTCGTGACACCGTGAGGCCACCACAACGGGACAGCCTGTGTCGATCAAACGCTTGGATGCATCAGCGAACCCTTTGGGGGCATTGCCGCGTCCAAAAGCGGAGAGCACGATCCCTCTCGCGCCCGCTTTGTGGGCCAGTTCCATCACGCGCGGACCTGTGCCAAGTCCAAGCGCGATCAGCTCGACATCGGGGTTCAGAGAAGGCGTTTTAAGCGGCAAGCGCGGGTGTGCAGGACGGGTGTAGACAAAGACCTGCCCGTGATCGACCTCGCCCAACTTGCCCAACCCGACAGAGCGGAAGGTATCGACGCGCGACGTATGTGCCTTTGTGACGTAGCGCGCGCCGTGGATATCGCCCTCAAAGGCGATCACAGCCCCCACACCTGTCAGCGCACCACTGGCCGCAGCACAAATGGCGTCATAAATGTTACGCGGACCATCGGTGTCGGGCTGACCCGCGTGGCGTTGCGCGCCCGTAAAGACCACGGGCCGGTCGCTTTGCACCAAAAGCCACGCGAGGAAGGCGCTCTCTTCCATTGTGTCGGTACCGTGGGTGACAACCACGCCGTCCACATCGCCGCCTGCCAGCACCTCGTCGATCCGGGTGCAGAGCCTGTGGATCGTCGCCAGATCGAGCGCATAGCTGCCTGCCGCTTCGAAATTTTCGACAGTCACTGTGATGCCTTCGAGCGGTTGATGCAGGCTTGCGAGCAAGGTTTCCCCGCTTAGTCCCGCATTGACGGCTCCTGCTGATTTATCTGCTGCGGACGCGATTGTCCCGCCCGTGGCGATCAAAACAACATGTTTCATCGGTGTCTTTCTGTATTTTCAATGTGTGTGAGAGGCCTCGCAGAAGCGGCCCCTAGCTGGCGCGGCTGTGCGCGCGGCCCTTTGCGGCCGCAAGATCGACCAACTCATTCCATCGGCGCACGACGTAATTGTGCTCGTCCATGGTCGAATTCCAGATCGCGATGTGATGCGCACGGTCTTTGCGTGACCCACCCGAGCGTGTTTCGCCCGCGCGGATTGCAGGCCGTCCTGCGACATCACTTAGCTCCTGCGCAGCAGGAAGCCCTTCATACCAGTAATCCCATTCCGCCTGAGACAAGTGCGCTTTGACGCGGTCGGGGACGGACATGTAATAGCCCTGACGGGCGACAACGGCCCCAGCGTATCCGTCGAGATACCAGTTCAGCCATTCATAGGCTTTGTCGAGTTTCTCGCCCTGCAAAAGGCGCGACAGGCACATGCCGCCGTGCCACGCGCGATAGCCCTCGACAGGACGAGCTTGGCAAACGTCAACACCGCGGCGTTTCATATCGACAAGCGTCGGGGACCAGATCGAGGCCAGTTTCAGTTCGCCGCGCAAAAAACGCTCGACCGGTTCATCCGCACGCAGCCAGAAAGCACTCAGATGCCCCGCGTGGATAAGGCTCTTCCCGTGTTCGATCAGCCGGTCGATTTCGGCAACGGACATATTGCCCATATTCTCGAATTCCATCTGACCCGACGCGGATAGCGCCATGGCCAGATCAAACAGGCCGATCGCGGGTTCATCGACCAAAGACACGCGGCCCGCCCATTGCGGATCAAGCAGCGCCGCCCAGCTGCGCACATCACGGTCGACGTCCAGACCCTCGGCCGCGACCGCAAAACTGTCGAAGTTGTAAAAGGTCGGCAGCATCGAAATCTGACCGCTCGGGCTGTCGGATAGCGTCCTGTCATGCTGTACGAACAGGCGCGAGGCAGGCACATCGCCCAAGGCCTGACGCCCTCCCGCACCAGCGGTTCGCGACAGCTCGTCGAGATCGTCCCAATAGGTGATCCGACGGGTGTCGATGGCTTGCACCGCGCGCCAATACCAAACGATGTCGAGGTTGTGGAAACACTGGTCGTAGATGTCATAGCGTGACGGATCGAGCGCCGCCGTGCGCTGTGCACTGTTGAAATCCGTCTCGATGAATTCAAGCGGGAAGCCGAGATCTGCCTCGGCCTGATCCTTGAGAAAGCGCCAAGGCTGAATTTCCGTCGTGAGAATGCGAAGCGGCTCGGTCATCAGGCGGCAGCCCTGACTGCAGAACAGCCTGTGAACGCGGCAAAGCTGCGGCGGATCTGGTCAGGGGAAATCCCTTCGAGAATGAAAACGATACGGGATCGGCGCGGTCCGTTCGGCCAATGGGTCATGTGAGTGGGCGCATGCACGAGGTGCTGAACGCCGTGGATCGCAATGGGTTTGTCTTCGCCCTCTAGCGCCAAAATACCCTTCACCCTAAAAATCCTGTCACCATGCTTATGCAGCAAGAGTGTAAGCCAGGTTCCGAACATAGTCCAATCTATCTCGTCCTCGATGACGAGCGAAAAGCTCGTCACGCCGAGGTCCTCGTCGTGATGACCATGAGTCCCGTGGGAATGCGCGTGGTGATGGTGGTGGCCTTCATGGTCACAGTCGGGTCCACAGTGATGCGCGTCATCGGTCACCAAGGCGGCGGCAAAAGCAGCGGGTTCAAATCCGCTGAGGATGGTCTCGACGGGCTCTTGCGTTGTTAAGATCGTCGCGGCAGGGTTGATCCGCGCCAGACGGGCGCGCAATGCTTGATCCTCACCAGCGTCGGCCAGATCGGTTTTGGTTAGAACGATGCGATCCGCCGCTGCGATCTGGCGCACGGCCTCGGCACGGTGCTCGACCTGAAGCTGTGCATTGACCGCGTCCACAGTCGTCAGCACGCCGCCATTGGTGAAATGCGAGCGCAGGACAGGGTGGGCCGTCAGGGTCTGAAGGACAGGGTAGGGATCGGCGAGTCCCGTCGTCTCGATCACGACGCGATCAAACGCGATCTCGCCCCGCGAGCGCAGGCTGTCGAGGTTCGACAGGGCGTCCGCCACCTCGCCGCGCACAGTACAGCAGATACACCCCGACTTGAGCAGCACAACATTATCGTCGATCCGGTCGAGCAACTGATGGTCCAGGCCGACCTCGCCGAACTCGTTGATCAGCACAGCCGCGCCCGCCATCGACGGGTCTTTGAGCAGCCGTTGCAGCAGCGTGGTTTTACCGGAACCGAGAAATCCTGTGAGCAATACAACAGGGATCATGCGTCACCTCGTGCGGCCATCCAAGAAATCAAATCATCGTCGAGCGGGTCAAAGTCACGCCCGGCAAGCGCCTCTGCCTCGGGCCACAGGTGCGACAGGGCCTCGAATACGCTTGAGGCACCCGTCGGAGAGGCCACGACGTAAGAGCGCCCCTGCCACACATCCAGTTTGACGCGACGATAGGAGAGGATGTCATTCGCGGCCTTCATACGGCGCGCGGCTTCGGCACGGCGCGCAGGCATATCGTGGTTTCGCGTGAAAACACCGGGACGCGCGATGGCGCTGGTCCAATGGTCGTCACATCCAAGAATTCCGCACAGCGAACACATAACCTTCTCCTTTGAATTCAAAAACCGGCGGGCGAACAACGGACACCGCCCGCCGGAGCCACGGCTAGGGATCAGCCGCGGGGGAAGCGTTTGTCGTAATCGTTGGCCATTTCGTCCATGGTCACGAATTTCACGCCTTCATGCGAGGCCATGTGTTTGAACAGGCGTTCAAGCATCAGCAGCACTTGCGGGCGACCCGACACATCAGGGTGAATGGTAATCGGGAAGACCGCGTAGTCCATGTTCTCATAGACCCAGTCGAACTGGTCTTTCCACATCTGCTCGATGTCGCGCGGGTTCACAAAACCGTGGGAGTTGGGGGCCTTCTTGATGAACATCATCGGCGGCAGGTCATCGAGATACCAGTTGGCGGGGATCTCGATCAGATCGGTTTCCTCACCACGCTCCAGCGGCTTCATCCAGTCCTCGGGCTTGGCCGAATAGTCGATCTTGGTCCAGCTATCGCCAACGCGCACGCGGTAGGGCTCAAAGTCCTTATGCATCAGCGAGTGGTCATACTTGATGCCCTTCTTGAGCAGCAGTTCGTTGGACACGGGCGAGAATTCCCACCACGGCGCCACATAGCCCGTCGGACGTTGACCCGACAGTTCGGTGATCAGGTCGATACACTTGTCCAGAACAGCTTCTTCCTGCTCGGGCGTCATGGCGATCGGGTTCTCGTGGCTATAGCCGTGGATACCGATCTCGTGGCCACGTTTGGCGACCTCTTTCATCTGCTCGGGGAAGGTTTCGGCAGAGTGACCGGGAATGAACCACGTGGTCTTGATGCCCAGTTTGTCAAACAGGTCGAGCAGACGGATCGAGCCGACCTCACCTGCGAACATACCGCGGGAGATGTCATCGGGGCTATCTTCGCCGCCGTAAGAGCCGAGCCAGCCGGCAACGGCGTCCACATCAATCCCGAAGCCGACGAGGATTTCTTTTGTCATTGGATAAGTCTCCTGTTGGATGATTAAGCGTGAATGAGAGTGACGGAAGAGGGGTCAATTCCGAGGGTGACGGGCGCCCCAGGTGTCAGGGCGCGCACTTCGGGGCGGTCTGCACTGACCTCGACGGCGACATCGCGCTCGCCGGGCAGGCGAACGGTCAGGTGTCCGACCGCACCGACCAGATGGCGTTCGGCCAGAACACCTTCGATGCGGATCTCGTCAGGCGTATTGAGAGGCGCAATGCGGAAGGCCTCGGCAGGAACAACTGCGAGGGTCTCGTCGCCCTGTCCCACGCCTTGGATCGTGCCATAGGGGGTCTCGATCAGGCCAAAACCCGCGTTGCCCGCACCTTTGGCTGTGCCTTCGAACACCGTGTTCGAGCCGATAAAGTCGGCAACAAACGGCGTTTGCGGGCGGCGATACAACTCGCGCGGGGGGGAGATTTGCTCAACCACACCGTTCGACATCACGACGACACGGTCGGATAGGCCAAGGGCCTCTGATTGCGCGTGGGTCACGAAAATAAAGGTGATCCCCAACTCCCGCTGCAAAAGCTTCAATTCGTTTTGAATGATGCGGCGCAGGTTGGCATCAAGCGCGCCCAGAGGCTCATCGAGGAGGAGAATTTCAGGTTCCACCACAAGCCCGCGCGCCAGAGCGATCCGCTGACGCTGACCACCCGAGAGATTGTCCGCCTTGCGGTCCGCGAATTGCTCAAGATCGAACATATCCAGAATGCGGTCGACTTTGCGGTTGCGCTCGGCCTTCGGCGTGCCTTTGACGTCCAGACCAAAGGCCACGTTCTCGCGCACGGTCATATGCGGGAACAGCGCGTAGTTTTGGAAAATCATCGAGGTCGGACGCTTTTCGGGCGGGACGTGGGTCACGTTGCGCCCCATCATCATGACCTCACCGTTGGTGATATCCTCAAAGCCGGCAATCATCCGCAGCGTGGTGGATTTCCCGCAGCCCGATGGGCCGAGGAAGGCCACGAATTCGCCCTTCTCCACCTTCAGATCGAAGTCGGAAACAGCAACGGTGCCATCGGAATAGGTTTTGCCGACAGAAATCAGCTCGAGATCGTAGATCATGCGATCAGCTTTCGTATTTGAAGTAGAGAACATGGGCGGCCCTGAAGTGGAGGAAAGGGGCCGCCCAATCGCGCTTATCAGGCGTTCAGGAATTCATCCCAACGCATGATCAGGTGGTCATACTCATCGGGCCACTGGTGCCAGTAAGCGACATTGGAGGCGCGCTCTTCGAGCGATCCACCATCGCGCAGATCACCGGGGTTGATGCCGCGCTCGGGCTCACCTTTCCACGGTGCGCCTTCGTACCAGAAGGCATAGGCATCGGGGTCCATCACGTCTTTGATGTTGGTCGAGGGGGAGTAGTATCCCTGCTCGGTGACAGCGATGCCCGGCTCACCCGACAGCCAGAAGTTGGCATAGGCGATGACGGCTTCGCGGTTCGGCGTACCCTTGAGCATCGACGGCCCGATGGCCCAGCCCCGCGTGCCTTCTTTCGGCGTTGCGTATTTGGCGGGCTTGCCTTGCGCTTTGACGGCCATAACGGCGGGCTGCCATGCGTCGCAGACAACCATTTCACCCGATGCCATCAGGTTGACCAGCTCACCGAAGTCACCCCAAAGCGCGCGGAACTGGCCGTCTTTCTTTTTGGAAATCAGGAATTTCGCGGCTTCGTCGATCTCAGCCAGCGTCGGGTTGCCGGGGTTCTTGGCCTCCAGCAGGCCGAGCGAGTTCATGGCGATCACGGCCTGACCAATAGCGATCAGCGGGTCGACGTTGAGGCCGGATTTGCCTTTCCACTTCTCGTCAAAGAGAGCGGTCCAGGTGTTGGCTTCTTCGTCCGAGAGCACGTCCGGGTTATAGCCGATGGAGTCAAAGTTGTAGACGGCCGGCACCATGTAGAGCTGGGTCTGGGCGTCGTCGGCCCAGATCTGGCCGGAAATCTGTGCTTTCGGGTCCCACTTCGGATCGACTTTGGTGAAGGTATCGCGGATACCCGCCCAGTTGCTCAGTTCAGCTGCCGGAATCGTTTCAACGTTGTCGGTGGCGATCAGGGCCGGAAGACGCTCGGCAATGATTTCCCAGACATCGTAATCAGAGGAGCCGGACAGGATTTTGGTCTGCGCGTCCGGATAGGTGGACGGCGTCCCGGAGGTGGAGGTGACGCCGGAGGCGGCTTTGAACATCTCGAGAATGCGGTCCTGTACGGTCACGGACAGACCGGTGGTGCGCAGTTCCTGCTCCGAGAGATTAGCGGCATAGGCCATACGCGACCACGGATGCATACCCGCGCCAAAGGCAGCAGCAGCGCCGGCGGCAGCCCCGTATTTCAAAAAGCTACGACGATTGGTTTTCAAAGTCATGGAATGGTTCCCTGTTTTTGCTGACTTGATGAAAGTTGATGGTGAGAGTTGGGGGCGTTCGCCGCCCCTCGTTGGCGCCCTCAGTAGCGACCGGGGGTCAGCCCCCCGTCCACGGTGATGACTTGACCCGTCAGGTAAGAGGCATCAGAGGAGGCGAGAAACTTGATGACGTTCGCAATCTCGGCAGGCTCGCCCAGACGCTTCATCGGAATGTAGGGTGAGGCGATATCGGCCGCGTCGGGGCCAAGGCTGTGACCCGGATTGAGCAATTGCGCGGTGCGGATGTAGCCGGGGGCAACGCCGTTGACGCGAATGCCTTTGTCGGCAAATTCGACAGCCAGACCGCGAATAAGGCCGATTACACCCGACTTGGCTGTGGAGTAATGGACGTGTTCGTCCCAGCCGTAGTTCGTGCCCATAATCGACGAGAGGCAGATGATCGACGCGCCCTCTTTCATCGCAGGCAGCGCGGGGCGGATCACCCGCAACATGCCATAAAGGTCGACGTCCAATGTTTTGTGCCACGTCTCGTCGGTCATTTCCGACATCGGCACACGCAGGGCGATCCCCGCATTGGCGACGATTACGTCTATGCCGCCAAAGCGGTCATTCAAGTCGGCCACCAGCGCGTCGGCAGCCTCGGTCGAGGTTACGTCGAGCGCGTGGAATTCGGCGGAGCCGCCCGCGGCATTGATTTCGGTGACGACGTCTTGGCCCTTGTCTTCGAGCACATCGGTGACGATCACATGGTCGCCCTGTGCCGCGAATTCCAAGGCCGACGCGCGGCCGATACCGATACCTGCGCCGGTGATAAGAACGATACGCTTATCCATCTGATTTAGTCCCATTTTCTGTTGCTTAGAGCATCACGTCGCCGGAGTTCGGCCCGAGCGTTTGACCCACAAATAGGCCCGCATCGTCGGACACGAGGAAGGAGACAACGCCCCCGACTTCTGCGGGATCGCCGAACCGACCGAGCGGCAACTCCGCCCGTTTCGCGGTTTTCCATTCTTCCGAGAGCGCCTCGACAAGCGGCGTGTTGATCGGTCCAGGTGCCACTGCATTGACGCGCACACCCTTGGCAGAGACCTCGCGGGCCAACGACTTGGTCATGCCGATGATCGCGGCCTTGGCGCCTGCATAGTGGACAAGTTCCACACCGCCGATCTGGCCAAGCTGAGAGGCGATATTGACCACATGCCCTTGCCCTTTTTCGAGCATCGCTGGCAGGCACGCGCGGGTGCACAGGTAATTGCCGCGCACGTGGACCGCGAAAATCTTGTCGAACATCGCAGGCTCGATATCGGTAAAGAGCGCCTGATGGCCAAAGCCCGCATTGTTGACGAGGATCTCGGGCGCGCCGAAATCTTGGGTGATCAATTTGACCATCTCGTTGACGGCAGCCTCATCACTGACATCTGCGGCATAAGCACCAGCAGTGCCACCAGCCGCGTGGATGTCCGCGACCGTTGCTTTGGCCGCCTCTAGCGAGAGATCGTTCACCGCAACCGTATGTCCGTCGGCGGCGAGACGCTGGGCAATGGCGGCGCCGATGCCGCTTCCGGCTCCTGTGACAAGCGCGATCATTATGCGTCCTCCTGACCGGTGTAGCGGGAGGCCTTGGCGGTGAAACGCTTCATCAACAGGCCGTAGATGACGAGCAGCGTGAAGCTGAACAGGGTGGTCAGAACACCGAAGGCAAAGATGTTGGGGTAGATTTCGACCGAGAATGTTCCGTAGATCGCCAACGGCAGGGTCAAATCACGGCCAGCGGTAAACAGCGTGCGCGCGAATTCGTCATAGCTGAGCGTGAAGGAGAACAGCATCGCAGACAGCACACCGGGGAAGATGATCGGGAACGTCACGCGGCGGAATGTCTGCGCTGGGCTGACACCGAGGGAGAGCGAGGCTTCCTCTACCGTGCGATCAAAGCGGTTGAAGATTGCGAGCATGACGAGGAAGGCGAAGGGATAGGTATACACCACGTGCAGCACAAAGGACGTCCCCCACCACGCCCGCGCAATGCCGAGGGTGTTGGACAATAGCGCCATGCCAAGACCGACGAGCACACCGGGCACCATCATCCCGAGAATGATCAGGTAGAAGGCAGGCCCAGACCCCTTGAAACGCGTGCGGAAGGCTTCGGCGCTCATCACACCCAGAGTGGTGGAGACCACAGTGGTCATGAAGGCCAAGACGATGGAACGGACAAGGCTATCCCCGACAGGAAGCTGAGACACGCGGGAGGTCTCGGCCAGTCCGAGCAGGTGCTCATACCAGTAGATCGACCAGTCGCGGATCGGGAATTGGGGGCCTCCGTCTATGCTCTGGAACGACAGGATCGCGAGCACGATCATCGGACCATAGAGAAACAGGAGAAAGATCGCGGTGTAGGCGGCAAGAGTCGGGCGCAGGATACGGGATTCCATGGCTCACATTTCCTTTCGCAGATCGACGAGACGCAGGGCAAGTGCGATCACGGCGGTGATGATGATGGTAAGAACAACGCCTGCCACGGCGGCGAAGGCCCATTTGAGGGATCCGACCTGGCTTACGATGATGTTGCCCAGAAGGTTCGTTTTACGGCCCGACAGGGAGGCGGCTGTGGCAAACTCGCCAAGCACCATGACCGAGACGAAGATCGATCCGACCATGACCCCCGGCAGCGAGAGTGGCAGGATGATACGGCGGAAAATCGTGCCGAAGGACGCCCCGAGATCGCGTGCAGCCTCAAGGACAGAGATGTCGATACGCCCCAGCATGAACGTGATCGGCCCGACCATGAAAACGCAATAGATCTGGGTCATCCCAACGAGGACCGAGAACTCGGAGAACAGCAAGAAGGTCAACGGTTCGGAGATGATCCCCAGCTTCATCAGGATCATGTTGACCGCACCCTCGGTGCCGAGCATCGGACGCCACGCGATCACGCGGATCAGGAACGAGGTCCAGAACGGGATCACACAAGCAACGAGGAGGGCTGTTTGAAGCGTCTTGTTCCGCACAAATAGCCCGATGAACAGGGCCACCGGATAGCCGACGACGATCGTCGCAACGAGAACGATCAGCCAGATCCGCAAGGTCGTCCAGATCGCCCCGAGGTAGGTCGAGGAACTCAGGAACCGTTCCCAGCTTGCCGTGGTTAGCGTCGAGTTCACAGAGAATGTGGTTTGTGTCCAGAAGGACACATAGATGACCATGGCCATCGGCAGGACCATGAACAGCCCCATCCACACCAGACCAGGCGTCAAAAGGGTGATTGCACGGCGGCGATCCTTTTTCTCACGAAGTTCGGCGGGAGAGAGGGACGGGGCGGACGGTGTTTCCGTCGATAGGGCAGTCATCAGGCGGCTCCGTGGAATTGGCGCAGGGCGTCGGCTGCGAAATGGAGGTCATAGGTTTGGCCTTCGACCAGTTCGGGAAGGCGTGGCTGGCTCAGGTGGTCGACCACCTGCAGGAGGGTCCCGTCAGAGGCGCGAAAGAAGGACAAAGCGGTAGGGCCGTTGAATTCACCCGTGAGGTAGGTCGCGCTCAGTGAGGGGCGGTCCGCGGGCACGGTCCCCGTGGGGCTGACGTCAATCTGGTCAAAGCGCACGGCAATCAGCCCGCGCGCGGCATCGCGATCAAAAAGCTCGGCGTCCAGAATGTTCCACGCATTGAGGTGGCGTGCGGACTCGGCATTGACGGGATGGCTGAACAGATTGTCGGGCGTGTCAGACTGCATAATCCGCCCATTCGCGAGGACAGAGACCTTGTCGCCCATAGTAAGGGCCTCTGTCTCCGAGCCTGTGACATGCAAAAAGCTGACGCCGAGCCGTTCGCGGATCGCCTTGAGCTCATCGCACATCCGCGAGCGCAGGTTGGCGTCAAGCGCGCCGAGCGGCTCATCCAGCAAAACGATTTTCGGTTCACAGACCAGCGTTCTTGCGAGGGCGACGCGCTGGCGCTGGCCGCCAGAGATTGCACTAACACCGCGGTGCCCAAAGCCACTCAGGCCAACCAGTTCCAACGCTGCTTCGGTGCGATCCTTGATTTCGGTCTCATTGGTCACAGGCGCGTGCGCACGGTGCCGTAGGCCAAAGGCGACGTTCTCTGACACTGTCAGATGAGGAAACAGAGCAAAGTTCTGAAACACAAACCCGATGTCGCGCAGGTGTGACGGTTGTCCGTCGATCCTCTCACCATTGAAACTGATTGTGCCTTGGTCAGGCTCTTCAAAGCCTGCGATGAGACGCAACAAGGTTGTCTTGCCCGACCCTGAGGCGCCGAGCAGGGACATGTAGGTGTTTTCCGGAACAACGAAATCGACGCCATCCAAGGCGGTCGATCCGCCATATCGGCGACTTACCTGATTGAGTGTGAGCACTGAGCATCCCTCGCGTCATTTTCGATTTTCTTGATACAAACATCATTTTATCCGGCTCGGCAAAGCAAAAAATGACTTTTGCATCACAAAAGTCATTTTTAACAACCGATGCGCGAGCTAAAAGTCCTCAAGCTGCCAAAAATATGGAGAGGGCGTGATGAAACTTGCCTGAAAAGTGGGCGATGTGAGTCGGGCCTGCGGATTTATTGATTTTCTGTATTCAAAAACAAATTGCTTCCAACCGCCCAAGCAGCGACTTATTGTCGACAGAAGTTTTTCGAGATGAGGCCAGAATGACCGTTTCAGAAGCCGCGCCCCGCAGCAGCGACGACAGTGACAAGCGTGCGCCTCTGTTCGAATTGGCCGCAGAGCTTATTCGCGACAACATCGCCAAGGGTTTTCTCTATCCGGGTCTCGTCTTGCAGGAGAGCGCCCTGTCCGAACGGCTCGACATGTCGCGTGCAACCGTCAAGCGTGCCCTAGAAAATATTGAGGAAGAAGGCGGGGTTAAGCGGTTTTCGGGTCGGGGATTTGTGGTTGCTGAACCGACGTCAACAGAGCAAATCCTTCCCAAACGCGAAGACCTTCGCCAGATCGAACTGGACCTGACCACCCTCGATGGCAGCGCAGGAAAGCCAAGCTGGCTACGGGTCTATGATGACGTCGCCTATTACGTTGCGCGCTGTCCCGTGTTCGGTGGCTACCGTATTTTCGAGGCGCAGATGGCCGAGGAATATGGCGTCTCGCGCACAATCGTCCGCGATGTGCTGGGCCGCCTACAGGAACGGGGCCTCATCCAAAAAAGCCGCACGTCGCGTTGGATCGTCGAGCCGCTGACGTCGAAAAAGATCAAAGACAAGTACGAGTTGCGCGGCATCTTAGAGGTCGCCGCCCTATCTTCGGCGAACCTTCCGACCGAAGAGCTGCGCGAACTGGCCGATGAGATTCGTGCCCTGTCGATGCAAAGCGCCCCGACCCCTGCGCAGTGGTCTTCTCTGGACAAGCGGTTCTTCGAAATGGTCGTCCTGACCACGCCGAACGAAGATCTTGCGAATTACGCGAAAAACAACAGGCTGGCGCTAGAGGCCTGTCAGGCCGCGTTCTTTTCCCTTGGTCTGCCCGCCGACACCCAGTCCATCCTCGAATTGGGTCAGGTCATTGAACTGGCGCTCGCAGGGTCTATCACCGCGGCCGAAAGCATGCTGACAATGCATCTGCAAAAGGCCCGCGACAGAACGATCGCACAGCTCAAGATCACCTCTATCCTACCCCCGCCGCAAGATTTCCCGTCCTATCTGCAGTTCACCTGATGCGGCCTTTGGGTCCTCTGATCAATCTTGACACCCACATGTCTCGCGACTGGAGGCCGAGCGCCCGAGAGCACTTTGGAAATAGCCGCTGAGCGAATGGCCGCTCGCCGCCCCTGAGGCTCAGAGTTTCGCATGATCGCCGCGTTGGTTGGGGGCGGTGGCTGTAGTTTTGAGGGGAACCGGTTCTGAGTGCTGCCGGTCCAATCGCATAACATCGGACAGACCTCCCGAAAGACATCCATGCACTGATCTTCGAACCCATAAGCCATCCCGAGCGTGTTGGCGGCCCAGGTCCGAATGGCGCGGTACTGGTAGTAGAGAGGGCGACCTTGGCTCGGACGTAAGTACATAGGCGGATATGGCTTGAGACCTTGATCTCAAGCCCACCGACTGTTCCAACTGCGAGCGCTTCCGTTTCATCCTGAAGAGTGGCAGCAACCATATCGGAAGATACGACAAACTTAGCCATTTCCTCTTTGAGGCCATCAGGCATTGCCGGGCCAATCTCCCGTTATTCCCGCAGGCCCTCCAAAAGCAGGTTGAGACTGCCAGGTTTTAGGCTGCAGGCGTCAGATACCTCTCGCGAGAGTGGTGCTGGAAACACTTACTCTGACTTGCGGGCGATCAACATGTTTGCTGGAGAACTCTCAAACCTCAACGAACTGAAGTTCGGGGAGAATGTATTTAGACCACATGTTGCGTTGATCTGATCGGCCTCTCTCTGAAAGCGTTGGTGAATGGGTGTGCCCGTATTCAGGGCAGAGGTCGGACACAGGGCATACCGTGACTCTATAGGCCAATGTGTGTCGGGTCTGACTGCGACTAGAAGCACCACGCCAAGTGCAAGTCGCGGTACGCCCCCATGGGATGCGTGTCGCGCTTGCAAGCTGCAGCCATGTATTTCCCAAGCCGTCGAGCCAAACAAAAAGAGGCGCCCGATTGGACGCCTCTCTCCGGGAAGGTGTCTTGATTACTCGGACAGAACGAAGGGCGCCGTGTAGTTGGCTGCGTTTTCTGCCGTGATCAGCAAGCAGTCGAAAAGCTGCTTTTCGTCTGCGACCATCGGCGTTCCGTTTTTGATGTAATAGTCGGCTTGGCGCACGGCTGCTTCGGAGAACACCGCCACGGGCTGCAATACGGTGTAGGCCAGTTCGCCTGCTTTGACCGCATCCACCGCATCGGGGGAGCCGTCGAAACCGCCGACGACCACGCCGTCCAGCTTGCCTGCTTCCTTGAGGGCTGCAATTGCGCCTAGAGCCATTTCATCATTGCCTGCGATCACTGCGTCGATGTCGTCGTTGGCTTGGATGATGGACTGCATCTTGGTGTAGCCTTGGGTACGGTCCCAGTTGGCCACTTCTTCGGCCAGCTTGGTCATCTCGGGGTATTGCGAGATCACGGTTTCATAGCCGTTGGAGCGGGTGGCCGCGTTGTTGTCGGAGGGGTTGCCGAAGAATTCGACGTAGTTGGCCGCATCGGAGTCTGCATAGCGGTCCGAGGCGCTCACGTAATCAAGCCACTGGATCGCGCCCATAGCCGCGCCTTGAGCGTTGTTGGATACCAGCTGCGCGATGGCCAATCCGGGTTCGTTGATTTCCGCGTTGACGAGGAAGACGGGGATGCCCGCGTCAATCGCCTTGCGCACTGCACCGATGGAGCCGTCTGCGTTCGCGGGGTCCAGGATGATCGCGGCCGCCTTGTTGGTGATCGCGGTGTCGATCAGGGTGCTTTCGGCGTTGGTGTCACCTTTGTGCGCCGCAACGTTTGCGTCATAGCCCAGTTCCTCGGCGGTCGCTTTTGCCACTTCACCTTCCGTGAACCAATAGGGGTTAGCAGGATCGTTGATGATGATCGAGATCAGACCATCGGCCCAAGCGGTGCTCGCCATGAGCGGAAGGGTTGCAACGCCGGCAAGGAACGCGCGTTTGGTGAATTTCAACATGTGGTAGTCTCCCTTTTGGATTGGTTGCCCGTTTACGGGCGGTTTTTCACCTCCGGGGCCTCCTCTGCCCCGAATGGAAAGTGAATGTCGTGGATGGGGGTCAGCTACGGCGGGTGCCGCCGTATTGGATCGAGTTCAGCAGCACGGCGAGAACGATGACCGCACCGGTAAAGACGGTCTGCCAGTAGGCCGAGACGCCGATGATCACGAGGCCGTCGGACAGAAAGCCGATGACGAATGCGCCAAGGACCGTGCCGAGAACCGTGCCGCGACCACCCGTCAATGCCGCGCCGCCGATGACGACGGCCGCAATGGCGGTCAGCTCATAGGTGGTGCCTGCTGTCGGACCAGCGGAGGTGAGCTGCGAGCTGAGCACGAGACCTGCGACCGAGGCACAGACACCCGACAGCATATAGACGATGACCTGCACGCGTTTCACCGGAACGCCCGACAATTGCGCGGCGCGCTCGTTGCCACCAGAGGCATAGAGCCAGCGGCCGAAGGCAGAGCGGGTGAGCAGCAGCGCGGTGGCCACGGCGATCACGGCAAAGATGATGACCCCGATCGGCACAGAGGCGATGCGGTTGAAGCCGAGCCAGTCAAAGCCGGTGTTCCCGAGCGATGGATCGCCCGACAGGTTGTTGTAGGTCAGGCCGTTGGTCATCAACAGGCCAATGCCACGTGCGACATAGAGCGAGCCGAGGGTGGCAACAAAGGCGGGCACCTTGAATACGGCGACCAGAATGCCGTTCACCGCACCCACAGTCGCCCCCACGCAAAGCGTCAGCACAACCACGGCCCAGACGGGCGGGTAGACGATGACGTTGCCGACCTCGACGCCTTGCATCAACCATCCCGCGAACACGCCAGACAGGCCAAGCACCGAGCCGACCGACAGGTCAATCCCGCCGTTGAGGATGACCAGCAGCATCCCGATGGCCAAAAGGCCAAAGATTGCCACGTGGTTGGCCATAATCAGGAAGTTGCCGACCGAGGCATAGTTCGGCGACATGGACGAGAACGCGAGGATGATAGCGATCAGGGCAAAGAACGCCCGACCCTCGAGAAGGACTTTGATAAGACTGAAGGAGTTCGATTGCTTGGCTTTGACAGTGCCGTTTGTACTGGTGGCCGACATGGTCTCTGTTTCCCTGCGTTAATGGACCAGTGACTCGCCCGAGGCGGCCATGATCGCTTCTTTTGTTGTGTCGTGTGAGAACTCCGCAGAGATCTTTCCGCGCCGCATCACGATGATGCGGTGGGCAATCGACAGACATTCACTGACTTCGGATGTGGTGTAGACGACCGCCAGACCCTCGCGGGCGCGCTCGGCCAGAATGCGGAACACCTCGGCTTTGGCCCCGATGTCGATCCCGCGGGACGGCTCGTCGAGCATGATCACCGAGGGGTCCGTGACCAGCATCTTGCCGATGACGACCTTTTGCTGGTTGCCGCCCGACAGCGAGCCGATCATCGCCCCGGGGCCGTCGGTTTTGACGGTCACATCGCGGATCGAGTCCTCGACGATCACCGCCTCTTCCTTGCGCGAAGTGAACAGCCCGCGGGTAAAGTTCTGGATCGAGGCAAGCGATAGATTGCGTCCCACGGTCATCGTCTGGACCAGACCGTCGCGTTGACGGTCCTCAGGCACCAGTACCAGACCCGACTGGATCCGGTCGGAGATCGAGAGCTTGGACACATCCTGCCCGTGCAGCTCTACCGATCCTGCCATCGGCTTGATCCGTCCCGCAGCGCATTCGAGCAATTCGGTGCGTCCTGCCCCCATCAGCCCGTAGATACAAACGATCTCGCCTGCTTTCACATCGAGGTCCATCGCGTCTACGGCCAACTCGCCGTCTGTGTGCGAGGGCACCGATAGCCCTTTGACCGACAGGGCAGGCGCGCCAAACTCGTAGCCGTCGGGGGGGCTGCCGAGATCGAAATTCTCACCGACCATATTGCGCACGATCCATTCCAGATCGATTTCTGCGCGCGGCGCATAGGCGGTCATCGTGCCATCCCGCAGAACAACCGCATGATCGGTAATCGTCAGCGCCTCTTCGAGGTGGTGCGAAATATAGACGATGGACACGCCTTTCGCCTTGAGGTCGTGAATGACTTTGAACAGGACCTCAACCTCGGCGGCAGAGAGCGCAGAGGTCGGCTCATCCATGATCAGGATGCGGGCATCGACAGACAGAGCGCGAGCGATCTCGACGATCTGTTGCTGACCCAAACGCAGGTCTTCGACCTTGGCGAGCGGGTCGATGTCCTCTTCCAGATCCTCCATCAGCTTGCGGACCTGACGCTCTTCTTCGGCGTAGTCGACGCCAAAGCGCCCACGGATTTCGCGGCCCATAAAGATATTGTCGCGCACCGTCAGGTTCGGGGCCAGAGACAGCTCTTGGTGAATGATGCAGATGCCAAGTTCCTGCGCCTCGGTCGTGCTGCCCAGTTCGACGGGCTGACCGTCGAGAATGATCTCCCCCGTGGTCGGTTTTTGCACGCCCGACAGGATCTTCATCAGCGTGGATTTGCCCGCACCGTTTTCCCCGAACAGGGTCGTCACGTGACCGCGGTGGACGTCAAAGTTCACGCCCTTGAGCGCCCGCACAGGGCCGAAGGATTTGGTCACATGGCGCGCGGCCAGAACGACCTCGGCAATATCCGGGGTCTCGGTCGGCGTTTCTTCGTGGATGGGCGACTTCATTGCGTCACCTCGAATGCCACGGGTGTCACCAGCCAATTGCGCGGGTTGATCAGGGTAAAGGCCCCCGTCACCGTCACCGTTTTGCCCGTCAGGGCGTCGCGGTCGAGACCCGCAAGCACCTCGGCCGACATGGCGCGGTTGATGCCCGAGCCCGCGTCCTGATACTCGATCTGGTTTTTGAATGCGCCGAACGCGATATCGCCTGTCACATCGCGCAGGTCCGTGCCGTTGATCGCGGGGCCAGATTGCAGGCGCACGCGGACGTTGTCGGGCAGGCCGTCGATGCTGACGTTGAAGATACCCCCCTTCGCCTCACCAAGTACTCCAGTGAAAGTAACGGGCATGACGGCACCAATGCCCGCTTTGGTGCCGAATTCGGCAATGGCGGCGTCCTTGTCGGCGACTAGTGCCTCATATAGCGCGGGGGCTTCGGGCGCCTTTCCCACAACATAGTCGCGCACACGTGGAAAGGTTTCGGTCCCGAAACGGTCGGGATTGAATGCTTGCTGGCGAAGATCCTCTTGGGAGCCGATGCGCACGACCTTGGTGTCGAGCGCCATCGCACCGATCACGACTGCCGCACAAAGGGGTAGAATCCATTTTGCCTTGGACCGTGTCTGCTTGACTGCTTTCATCGAACTACCCGTCGTCATTGCGCTTTCCCATTCTCCGCCGTCCCGCCCATGAAGCATCTTCATGGCGCAAAGGACCGGTCGCTCCGCGCGGCAGTGAGCCGCGAGGAACAGTACTGATTTCGCCCCGCGCAAAGCGCTGGAGCGACAAATATGTTGGCAGACATTTCGCAGCACCGCGTAAGCGAGCGTGCAACGTCTCCTCCCCTCATCTGAAAACCCACGCTCCGATTCTCCTCCGAAAATCTGTGCGTTTTCAGTGCGCTGTCCGCAAATCGGGTGTCCCGACTGCCTCAGCGTCTGGAATGACCTTAGGTGAAAAAAATTGCCGTGTCTGTAAAAAAAATCAGACACTGTGATTTTTTTCTGCTAGAACCTTTGAAAGGGCAAGCGAGTGAGGAGACTCACGTGCTGCTTGCAAATACGCCCTTGAGGAGGGGTGCCGCCCGCCACGCGCAGGGCGAAGAATTGGAGGAGGAACGTCGTGGGAGTTTCGCGCGACATTATTGTGGGGATTGATGCGGGGACCTCCGTTATCAAAGCCGTCGCATTCGATTTTTCAGGCCGCCAACTCGCCAGTGCTGCCGTGCGCAATGCCTATACGTCTCATTCCGATGGCGGGGCGACCCAGCCCTTGGGGCGTACATGGGACGATTGCGCAACCGCTCTTCGGGCGCTCGGGGATAAGGTCGATGGGCTGGCCGCGCGTTGTGCCGCGCTGTCCGTGACGGCTCAGGGTGATGGGACGTGGCTGATCGATGGCAAGGGCGATCCGGTCACCGACGCCTGGCTTTGGCTGGACGCGCGTGCTGCGCCCACAGTGGCGCGGCTGTCAGGCACCCCTGACGATCGCGCGCGGTTTGAGCGGACGGGAACGGGGCTCAACACTTGCCAGCAGGGGGCGCAACTGGCGCATATGGATCGGCATCATCCCGAGATTCTGAATGGCGCCGCGACCGCCCTTCATTGCAAGGACTGGCTCTATTTCAAGCTGACCGGAGAACGGGCGACCGACCCGTCAGAAGCGTCCTTTACCTTCGGCGATTTCCGCACACGTCAGTACAGTGAAGCTGTCATTGATGCGCTTGGACTGGCACACCGCCGTTCCCTACTGCCCGACATTGTGGACGGGACCGAGGTCACCCATCCGCTGTCACACGAGGCCGCCGCTCAAACGGGTCTGCTTGCAGGCACGCCGGTCTCACTCGGCTATGTCGATATGGTGATGACGGCCCTCGGCGCAGGCGTCCATACGGGCGATGCGGGCGCGGCATGCTCCACCGTTGGCTCAACCGGTGTTCACATGCGGGCCGTGACCTCGGATCAGGTGGTGTTGAACGACGAAGGCACCGGGTATGTGATCTGCCTGCCCGCGGACAATATGGTGACGCAGGTCCAGACCAACATGGCCGCGACCCTGAACCTCGACTGGGTTTTGGCCATGGCCGCTGATCTGCTTGCAGAGTTCGGTACGACCGTTTCCCACGCCGAGCTTGTGGCGCGGATCGACGGTTGGATGGCCGCCTCTGAGGTCGGGCAACTGATCTATCACCCCTATATCTCGGACGCGGGTGAGCGCGGCCCCTTTGTGGATGCAACGGCCCGCGCGGGCTTCATCGGCATGACGTCACAACACCGCTTTGCCGACATCCTGCGCGCGGTGATCGAAGGCCTCGGGATGGCGGCCCGCGATTGCTATGCCGCTATGGGCGCGATGCCATCGGAGTTGCGTTTGACGGGCGGGGCCGCTCGGTCCTCTGCTCTGCGCTCGGTGCTCGCAGGTGCACTGGATACCCCCGTGCGCGTGTCCTTCCGTGAGGAGGCGGGAGCGGCGGGCGCCGCGATGATGGCCGCCGTCGCCATCGGCGCCTACCGGACCATGGAGGACTGTGTCGCCACATGGGTGACCCCGCTTTTGGGTGAGGCCGAGGTGCCCGACGCAGGCCTCGTGCGCAGCTATGGCTCGCTGTTTCAAACCTATCAGTCTTCGCGCCGCGCCCTTGTGCCTGTCTGGCACGAGTTGGCCGCCCACCGAAGTGGCCCAGATGCAAACAGCCGCGACAGCGGCTCCGCGTTCAAGGAAGTAAAGAAATGAATACACCCGAACACGTCGACCTTTTTGTTATCGGCGGCGGCATCAACGGGGCGGGCTTTGCGCGTGATGCGGCGGGGCGCGGACTGTCTGTTGCCCTGTGTGAAAAGGACGATCTGGCCGAAGGCACCTCGTCGCGCTCGGGAAAGCTGGTCCATGGCGGGCTGCGCTATCTCGAATATTACGAATTCCGTCTGGTGCGGGAGGCGCTGATCGAGCGCGAGGTGCTGATGAACGCCGCGCCGCATATCATCTGGCCGCTGCGCTTTGTGCTGCCGCACAGCCCGCAGGACCGCCCCGCGTGGCTCGTCCGTCTCGGCTTGTTCCTCTATGACCACCTCGGCGGGCGCAAGAAACTGCCTGGTACGCGCACGCTTAACCTGCGCCGCGATCCAGAGGGTGCGCCGATCATGGATCAATACAAACGCGGGTTCGAGTATTCGGACTGTTGGGTTGATGACGCCCGCCTTGTGGTGCTCAACGCCGTGGATGCCGCACAAAAGGGCGCACTCGTTCTAACCCGCTCACCCGCCGTCTCGGCGCGCCGCCAAGACGGACAGTGGCATGTAACGACCAAGAATACGCTGACGGACGAGACGCGGGAGTTTACCGCCAAGGTGCTTGTGAATGCCGCAGGCCCGTGGGTGACGGATGTGCTGACCCGTGTGGCGGGTGCCAATTCCGCCCGCAACGTGCGTTTGGTCAAAGGCTCGCACATTATCACCAAGAAATTCTGGGACGGTCCGCACAGCTATCTGGTGCAAAACGACGACAAACGCGTGATCTTCATCAACGCCTACGAGGGCGACAAGGCGCTGATCGGCACCACGGATATCTCCTATGACGGGCGCGCCGAGGATGTGACCTGCGACGACAGCGAGGTCGATTATTTACTCGGCGCCGTGAACCGCTACTTCAAGGAAAAGCTGCGCCGCGAGGACGTGCTGGAGACGTTTTCGGGCGTGCGGCCCCTCTTTGACGACGGTCAGGGAAACCCCTCGGCGGTAACCCGCGACTATGTGTTCGATCTAGATGAAACGGGTGGCGCGCCGCTGCTCAATATCTTCGGCGGCAAAATTACCACCTACCGCGAATTGGCCGAGCGTGGCATCCACCGCCTAGACAAATTCTTCCCGCAGATGGGTGGCGATTGGACGGAGCAAGCCCCGCTCCCCGGTGGGGATATGGCGAATGCCGACTATGATCAGTTCCGCGATACGCTCAAGGCGCAGCTTCCGTGGATGGGCCGCGAATTGCGGGAATATTACGGTCGGCGCTATGGCACTTTGACGTCACAGGTCGTGGGCGGGGCCAAGGATCTAAGCGGCCTCGGCCAGCATTTCGGCGGGTTCCTCTATGAGGCCGAGGTGCGTTATCTGGTGGAAAACGAGTGGGCGCAAACCGCAGAGGATGTGATCTGGCGGCGCACCAAAAACCGTCTTGTGATGACGGAGGCCGAAATCGCCGCCTTCACGGCGTGGTTCGAGGCAACTCTGGCGGAGGCGGCATAGGATGGCGCTCTCCCTCTCACTCAACACCAATCCGCTGGTCAACCGTTTTGCAGAGCCCGATGACCTGATCGACGCAATCGCTCGCGATATCCGTATCCGCGACATCCAGCTGACACACGAGTTCATCAACCCAAGCTGGCCTGCCCCGCTGATCCGCCGCCTCACCCGCGAGATGGACCGCGCGCTGGACCGTACGGGCGCGCGCGTGACCTCGGGGATGACGGGACCCTATGGGCGGCTGAACCACTTCGGTCATCCCGATGCGGATGTGCGGCGTTATTACGTGGACTGGTTCAAAACCTTTGCCGATATTGTCGGGGATCTCGGAGCAAAATCGGTCGGCACCCAGTTCGCGATCTTCACCTACAAGGATTTCGACGATGACGCCCGCCGCGAAGAGCTGATCCAGATCGCGATCGACTGCTGGGCCGAGGTCGCCGAGCACGCCAAGGCAGCAGGGCTGGACTATGTGTTCTGGGAGCCGATGAGCGTGGGCCGTGAATTCGGCGAGACGATTGCGGCCAGCATGGCGTTGCAAGACCGTCTCACCGCCGCAGATATGGCGATCCCGATGTGGATGATGGCCGACATCGACCACGGCGATGTGACCTCCACCAACCCCGACGACACAGATCCCTATGCTTGGGCGCGGGCCGTTCCGCCCGTCAGTCCGATCATCCACATCAAACAATCGATGATGGACAAATCCGGCCACCGCCCCTTCACCGCCGAGTTCAACGCCAAAGGCGCGATTCAACCCGCCCCCTTGCTCGCGGCCTTTGCCGAAGGTGGGGCCGTGGACAACGAAATCTGCCTCGAACTCAGCTTTAAGGAGCGCGAACCCAATGATCGTCAAGTGATCGCACAGATCGCAGAAAGCGTTGCGTTCTGGGCGCCGCATATCGACAGCGGCGCGGAGGATTTGAACATCTGACGCCCCGGACTGGCCCGCGACTATCAAATATGACTGGATACTTGTGAAAATAAAAACGCACGTCCCGACAGAGTTGACCACGTTAAACCCGTGCCAATTTCATTCTGAAGTTGAACGGAAACCTACACTCCAAAACTATTGTGTTCGGACGCTCAAAACTGATTAAGTATCGCAGCCGACTAGAAATAATGAGAACATGAATGGCCCGCGACCGCGCACATCAAGATGACGAACACTCTATGGCGATCCGCGCCGCGTGGCTCTATTACGTCGGCGGCTTGCGTCAAACCGAAGTGGCCAAACGTCTTGGCGTCCCGTCGGTCAAAGCCCACCGCCTGATCCAGAAAGTCGTCGCCGAAGGCGCGGTCAAGGTTAGCATCGAGGGCGATATCGTCGAGTGTATCGAGCTTGAGGACCAGCTCTCCGAACGGTTCGGGTTGGAGACCTGCAACGTCGCCCCTGATCTCGAAGAAGAAGGACTACCCCTGCGCACGCTCGCGCTTGCAGGGGCCGCCCGTATCCAGCAATGGCTTGAGTCCGACGATCAACTGACCATCGGCATCGGCCACGGGCGGACGCTTGCAGAGGCGGTGCGCACCATGCCGAGCATGACGACCAAGGGGCTGCGCTTTGTCTCGCTGCTTGGTGGGCTGACCCGAAATTTCGCCGCGAACCCCCATGACGTGATGCACTTGCTGGCCGAAAAGACGGGCGCACAGGCCTATGTCATGCCCGTGCCGTTCTTTGCCAATACCGCCGATGACCGCGAGGTGCTTTTGTCACAGCGCGGCGTGGCTGAGATCTTTGACATGGCCGAAGCCGCACCGCTCAAGATCGTCGGAATAGGCAGCGTTGAAACGGAAACCCAACTTGTGACCTCGGGCATGATCGAACCAGACGAAATTGCGCAGATCAGCAAAGCAGGGGCAAAGGGCGAAATGCTGGGCCACTTCTTTGACAAGGACGGAACCCCGATCGAGACGACCCTGACGGCACGCACGCTGGCCGTGTCACTTGATGCGGCCAGCGAAAGCCGCGTCATCGCGCTTGCTGGCGGTCCGTCCAAAGTCGATGCGATCAGCGCGGTTTTGTGCAGCGGGCGGCTCTCCGGTCTGATCACCGATGAGCGAACCGCCCGCGCTTTGCTTGCGTTGTAACGTCAGTATCCGGCCGCCATCGCGGCGAGGGATTTGACGCGGATCTTTTCCGCCTGTCCGGCGGTGCCGAAGGCCTCAAACTTGATCCGGCATTGATCCTGCATGCTTGCCATTGCGGGTTTGAGGTATTTGCGCGGATCGAATTCGGACGGGTCATTGATCAGCGTCTTGCGAATAGCAGAGGTGGCAGCCAGACGCAGGTCGGTGTCGATGTTCACCTTGCGCACCCCGTGGCGGATGCCGCGCTGAATTTCCTCAAGCGGCACACCCCACGTCGGTTTGATCTCGCCCCCGAACGCGTTGATCAGCGCGCACAGGTCCTGCGGCACGGAGGATGAGCCATGCATCACAAGGTGAGTATTTGGCAGGCGCTGGTGGATCGCTTCGATCACATCCATCGCAAGAACGTCACCGTCGGGCTGACGGGTGAATTTATAGGCGCCGTGGCTGGTGCCCATAGCTACGGCAAGCGCGTCCACACCCGTCTCGGCCACAAAGCGTTCAGCCTCTTCGGGGTCGGTCAGCAGTTGTTCTTGGGACAGTTTCTCGGTCGCGCCGTGGCCGTCCTCCTGATCGCCCATGCCTGTCTCTAGCGAGCCGAGCACACCGAGTTCGCCCTCGACCGAGACACCCGCCGCATGCGCCATCTCGACCACTTTGCGGGTGATCCCCGCGTTATAGGCGAAATCGGCGGGGGTGCTGCCATCCTCTTTGAGAGAGCCGTCCATCATCACAGAGGTAAACCCATGCTGTACGGCGGTCACGCAGGTAGCGAGGTTATTGCCGTGATCGAGGTGCATACACAGCGGGATATGCGGATAGATTTCGGCCAACGCGTCGATCAGTTTCGCCAGAACGATGTCGTTGGCATAGGCCCGCGCACCGCGGCTGGCTTGCAAGATCACGGGCGATCCGGTCTCGTCCGCGGCCGCCATAATGGCAAGACCCTGCTCCATGTTGGACATGTTGAACGCGGGTACGGCGTAGTCGTTTTCAGCAGCATGATCGAGTAACTGGCGAAGGGTAATTCTAGCCATAGGGGTCTCCTAGTCGTCTGAATTCAGGTAGGTTTCGAGCGTCTTCATCTCGTCACAACTGCCAAAGAACAGCGGCACGCGGGAATGGTTCTCGCTGGGGGTCAGCTGTAGGATCGGGGTCTTGCCGGTGCTGGCGCGTCCCCCCGCCTGCTCGATGAGGTAGGCAATCGGAAAGGCTTCGTATGCGAGCCGTAAAAAACCGTCCTGATAGCCGGGGCGCGGGTCGGCTGGGTACATGAACACCCCGCCGCGGCGCAGGATGCGGTGCAAATCACCCACCGCGGCGGCGATCCAACGCATGTTGAAATCACGCGCCCGCGGCCCGTCCTTGCCTGCCAACAGGTCGGCCACATAGGTTTGCAGCCCCTGCGACCAGCGCCGCGTGTTGGAGGCATTGAAGGCGATGGTGCTTGTCTGAGGCTTGAGCGTCACGCCTTCATCTTCGACGTAGAACTGCCCAGTTGCCGCATCATAGGTCGCGATCACGACACCACTGCCGAAACTGAAGCCAAAGTCTAGGCTATGGCCGAACGACACGTAGGCCGCCGCGATCATCTCTGTCCCTTGGCGCAGGAAACTGCCGCTTTTGGGAAAGACCCCGAAGAGTGCGCCGAGAGGCGCCCCGATACCAATGCTGCCCGATCCGTCGATCGGGTCCATCGCCACGTCATAGAGCGCAGCAGGGTCCAAGGTCAGGACGCCCTCTTCTTCCTCGGACAGCACATGCGCGACCGAGGCATTTTCAAAGGCGGCGAGGTAGTGCTCATGCGCGCCCCAATCGAGCGCCTTTTGCACATCGCCCGAGGTGTTCTCGCCGATTTTGGCCGTGGGGTCGCCCGTCAGATGGCCTTGCGCCAGACGCGCAGCAATCGGGATCGAGCCCACCGCAAACACGGTGATCAAATCGGCCAATTCTTGATCGACTTCGCCCCGCGCCACAGCCCCGTCAAGGTAGCCCGCAAGCGACGGCGCGGTCATCGCACCATCGCTTTTGAGGGGCATGGCAAACTGGCCCATAGTTCAGTCCTGCCCCCGAACGGCATCACGCGCTTTGGCCACGATGGCGTCCCGTGTGATCCCGAAGGTTTCATAAAGCTGCTCGGCCGGACCCGACGCGCCGAAACCATCCATGCCGATCACATCGGCTTCGCTATCGACATAGCGGGTCCAGCCGAATTTTCCGGCCGCCTCGACCGCGATGCGTGGCGCAGTGCCGAGAACATCGGCGCGATACGCGGCCGATTGCGTCTCGAACAATTCCCACGAAGGCATAGAGACAACGGCGACGCCAAGACCCTCTGCCGCCAGTGCCTCGGCGGCCTCGATACACAGGCTCACTTCGGTGCCCGTGGACAAGAGAGTCACATCGCGGGTCTCGCCAAAGCGACGGATCACATAGGCGCCCTTGGCCGACAGGTTCTCGCCGGTCTCTTCAAGGCGCAGTTGCTGCACGCCTTGGCGCGAGAGCGCCAGCAAGGAGGGCGTGTTAGAGGCGCGGATCGCAATGTCCCAGCATTCCAGCGTTTCGACCGTATCGGCGGGGCGGAAGGTGTAGAGGTTCGGAATAGCCCGAAGCGAGGCCAGATGCTCGACAGGCTGGTGTGTCGGGCCGTCCTCGCCAAGGCCAATGGAATCGTGGGTCATCACATAGATCGTGCCGACCCCCATGAGTGCCGACAGGCGGATCGCGTTGCGGGCATAATCGGAGAACACGAGGAAGGTGCCGCCATAGGGCTTTAGCCCCCCATGCGTGTTCATCCCGTTCATCGCGGCCGCCATGCCGAACTCACGCACGCCATAGCCGACATACCGCCCGCCACTCCGGGCCGAGAACTGGCTGTCCACGGCTGGCACGCGGGTCAGGTTCGACCCCGTCAGGTCTGCGGAACCACCGATCAACTCGGGCAGGGCAGGGGCCAGTGCCTCAAGCGCCATCTGGCTGGCCTTACGGGTGGCGACTTTCTGCGGCTCGGCAAAAAGTGCGGCGCGGGCAGCCTCAACAGCCTTTTCATAGCCCTCGGGGAGATCGCCGCTCATCCGGCGCTCGAACTCGGCTTTCTGGTCGGACACGGCCAAACGACCTTCCCAAGCGGCACGGACCTCTGCCCCGCGCGCCCCGATCTCATGCCACTGCAAAGCGAGGTCAGCCGGAATCTCAAACGGCGCATGCGTCCAGCCCAGAGCGGCCTTCGTTGCCGCGGCCTCTTCGGTACCGAGGGGAGAGCCGTGAGAGGACGATTTGCCTGCCTTGTTCGGCGAGCCAAAACCGATGGTGGTCTTCATGGCGATCAGCGTGGGCTTGTCGGTTTCTGCCTTGCCCTGTGCAATTGCCTCTGACACGGCGGAAATGTCGTGACCGTCACAGCTAATCACGTGCCAGCCACAGGCCTGAAGGCGCGCAGGGACATCTTCGGAGAAGGACACAGACGTCGGCCCGTCGATGGTGATCTGGTTATCATCATAGAGAACGATCAACTTGCCGAGGCCAAGGTGGCCCGCCAGCGAAATCGCCTCTTGCCCGATCCCTTCCTGCAGACATCCGTCGCCAAGGAACACATAGGTGTTGTGATCGACCAGATCGTTGCCGAATTCGGCGGCCAGTGCCCGTTCGGCCATGGCCATGCCGACCGCCGTGGCAATGCCCTGGCCCAGTGGCCCCGTGGTCGTCTCGATGCCCTTCGCATGGCCGAATTCGGGGTGACCCGCCGTCTTTGCGCCGAGTTGGCGGAAGTTGCGGATTTGATCAAGCGTCATGTCCTGATAGCCCGTCAGGTGAAGCAGCGCATAGAGCAGCATCGAGGCATGGCCATTGGACAGCACCACACGGTCGCGGTCGGCCCAATCGGGGTTGGAGGCGTCGAATTTCAGGTGGTCTCGAAACAGCGCGACTGCGGCATCAGCCATGCCCATGGGGGCCCCCGGGTGGCCCGAGTTGGCCGCCTCGACCGCATCAATCGACAGCGCACGTATACAGTTGGCCAGATCAAAGCCCTGCGGATCGCGGGCACGAGCCTGAGAAATCAGTGAAACACTCGAATCGATGGTCATTCTGTCCTCCTCCAGTTTGCGGTAGTGATAACGGGAGGCCTGAATTGTCACAACATAAAATCTCAATTTAACATTATTGACGAGATTTGTGTGATATGAAATGTTACGAACAAAGGAGCGCGATATGAAACGCGATGATAGGCAACAAGCGATTATGGACCTTCTGGTCGCAGAAGGAGAGGTCGAGCTCGATAGCTTGGCCGAGCGCTTTGCCGTATCAAAAATGACGATCCACCGTGATCTCGACGAACTTGAAGGCGAGGGGTTGCTGCGCAAAATCCGTGGTGGCGCGACGATCCAATCGGGCACCCGTTTTGAAAGCGATTTCCGGTTTCGCGAACGCCAAGGCGCTGCGGAAAAGACCGCAATGGCCAATGCCGCGCTTGCCTTGATCGAACCGGGAATGACGGTGATGATCAACGACGGCTCGCTTGCTGCGATCCTTGGGAAAGCCTGCACTGCAAAGCGCCCCCTGACCGTAATCACCAATAATTGTGCGGTTATCGACGCGCTAAAGACCGAAGCCGGCATCACACTTCTGGCACTCGGCGGGCTCTATTCGAGCAAGTTCAATGCCTACCTCGGCAAGGTCACCGAGGACGCCCTGTCGCGCCTGCACGCCGACATCGCCTTTATCTCCACACCCGCCGTTTCGGGCACGAAAGTCTATCACATGGATGACGACGTTCTGCGATCCAAGCGGGCGATGATGGATCAGGCGCAGGTCACCTGCCTGCTGGTGAACCATGCCCGTTTCGGCAAGGCGGCGCTGCACCACCTCGCCGATCTGTCCGAGTTTGACCACATCATCACCGATGCCACCCCCGCACCCGTGGCCAAAGCGGCCCTTGATGCGGCAGGCATCACACTCACGATCACAAAATCACACGAGACTCACACATGACACACCGCGACTTCTGGGTTGGGACCAGCTGGAAAATGAACAAGACACTGGGCGAGGCGCAGGATTTTGCAGCCAAGCTGAGTGAAACCACCAGCCCGTCGTCGCGGATTCAACGATTTGTCATTCCTTCCTTCACCGCCGTGCGAGAGGTTAAATCCTTGCTCGCCCAGTCCGACGTCCTCGTCGGCGCGCAGAACATGCATTGGGACGATCAAGGGGCTTGGACGGGCGAGGTCTCTCCGCTTCAACTCACCGACTGCGGTCTCGACATTGTCGAACTCGGCCATTCCGAGCGTCGTGAGCATTTCGGCGAAACCGACGAAACCGTCGGCCTGAAAACCGAAGCAGCCGTGCGCCACGGTCTCATCCCGCTGATCTGCATCGGCGAGACGCTCGACGAACGCAACGCGGGCCGCGCGGCCGAGGTGCTTGAGGCGCAAGTGCGCGGCGCGCTCGGCAAACTGTCCGAGACACAGAAAGCCGCTCCGATCCTGCTCGCCTATGAACCCGTTTGGGCCATCGGCGTGAACGGTATCCCTGCGACCTCTGACTACGCTGATGCGCGTCAGGCCGAGATCATTGCGGTCGCCGAGGATGTGCTGGGCCGCAAGGTGCCATGCCTCTACGGCGGTTCGGTTAATCCCGAGAACTGCGAAGAGCTGATCGGCTGCCCTCATATCGACGGACTGTTCATCGGGCGCTCGGCTTGGAACGTCGAGGGCTATCTCGACATCCTCAATCGCTGCGCAGCCGTCATCTAACCCTAGGAAGGACACACCATGAAAATTGCAGTTGCAGGCGATAGCGCCGGTAAAGACCTCGCCAAGGCTCTCTCGGACTACCTGTCCGGAACCTATGAAGTTGAAAACCTGTCCGAAACCCCGGAAGGCCCCGACGCCTTTTACGCCAACCTGTCCGACCGCGTCGGATCGGCCGTTGTGGCGGGCGATTTCGACCGTGCCATTTTGGTCTGCGGCACGGGCATCGGTGTATGCCTCGCGGCCAACAAAGTGCCAGGCATCCGCGCCGCCCAGTGTCATGACACATACTCGGCGGGCAAGGCGGCAACCTCTAATAACGCCCAGATCATCACAATGGGCGCACGTGTGATCGGCGCCGAACTGGCCAAAGACATCGCAGACGCTTTCCTGACCGCTAGCTTTGACCCCGCCGGTCGGTCCGCTGGAAACGTGCGGGCCATCAATGAGGTCGACGCGAAATACCACTCGGCCTAAGCGGTCGTCGTCAGGCATTTTTGCCCCACGTGCGGGGCCCAAATGCCTGACCTTTTGCAGGTCAGACCTGCGTGAGGTTCGATAAAGGCAAGCGAGATGCGCGGGCCCCCTGTTCGAGGCCGGGTACGGATCACGGGAAGGGCGGAACCCTTGGCCAAGGCCGCCCTCAAGAGTTGGGTTCGCATGGCTGGATTGGGAACTCAGAAAATCGTTTTGAGAACTTTTTCTATTCCCGCAAGCAAGTCTTCAATCTCATCCTTTGTGGGCTCCTTGCCTTTAGCATGGTCGCACAAATTCCGAATATCGGCGAAGTGCTGAATGAACCTCCACTGAGGAACCGAGACCGCTGATCTATGCCGGCGCGCGAGGCGCGGAAGGCTGCGTCGGGGAGCGGTGCGGCGGTAATTTCACGGTTGGCCCTTTAGAGACGACCTGCACGGATCGGGGTATGCCCTCGGCAACCACGGTCCAATAATCACACGCGAGAGCTACGCACGTAAAAAAGGGGGACCCAACGCCCCCCTTTGACCATTTTTGAGCGTGGCGCTGCGCTATGCCAATGCGGCGCGCATAGCTTTGAGCATGACCACGGCAGAGGCCGCGCCGGGATCCATGTGTCCGATAGAGCGTTCACCGAGTTTGGCCGAGCGGCCACGGCTGCTTTCAATCGTCGCGGTGTAGTCTCGTCCGCTGGCCGCGCCTGCGATCGCGGCATCGAGACACCCGGCGGTGTCCTTACCGGCTTGTAACGCCTCTTTGGCTTTGGCCACCGCGGGCACCCATGCGTCGATCATCGTTTTGTCGCCGACCTGCGCCCCGCCTCGGGACTGAATGCCAAGACAGATGCCCCCGACCCAAGCGACAAGCGCTGCCGCATCGAGGTTCCGGCGATCCGACACAGCCTCGCCTGCCTTGCGGAAGGCCGACGCATAAAGCGGTCCCGAAGACGCCCCGACCGCATCTAGGAACGACTTTGCCATAGTCTCGGAAATCGCAGTGATGGTTTCGGTTTTCGGGGTCTCGATGTTGCCGCGCACGGCGGTCCAGCCGATGTCCATGGTGATGCCGTGATCGCCATCGCCAATCACGCCGTCGAGTTCCGATAGCCAATCACGGTTCTCGCGGATTGCATCGGCGATGGAGAGCATCATGGCGCGGAAGATTTCGGGCGTCACATCGCCATCACTGGCGAGCGTGGACAGATCGACGTCTGCGGCACTGACGGCTTGCTCGTGGTGGCGCTTGGTTCGGGTGCCTTTCGGCTCAAGCTGGCCTGTTACGGTCAAGGCAGGGGTGCGGCAGGGCATGTCGAGCAGCGACTTCAAATCGTCGTCCAGCTTGAGAACAGTGACGGAGGCACCCGCCATCTCCAGCGACGTGCAATATTCACCGACCCAAGAATAGTGGATCGAGACACCGCGCTGGGCCAGAATTTGCGCCACACGGCGGTGGATGATGTAGAGTTCCAGCGGACCCGTTGCGCCCAGACCATTGACCAGCAACGCCACTTCGTCGCCCGTGCCCAGCGGCATGTCCTTGAGGATGGCATCGACCAGTTCGTCAGTCACCTCATCGGCGGTCTCTAATTTGCCTCGGCGCATACCCGGCTCACCGTGGACGCCCATCCCGATTTCCATCTCGTCATGACCGATCTCGAAATTCGGCTTCCCCGTTTGCGGCAACGAACAGGCGGTCAGGGCTACGCCCATGGAGCGACAGTTGTCGTTGGCTTTCTGGGCAGCGGCATAACAGGCGTCCAGATCACGGCCCTGCTCGGCGGCAGCGCCTGCGATCTTGAAGACAAAAAAGTCGCCCGCGATTCCCCGGCGCTCGCCGATACGGTCGGCAGGGGCAGAGGCCACATCGTCGGTCACAGCCACGGAGCGTGCGGGCACGCCGATGGATTCGCATTCTTCGGCGGCCATATCGAAGTTCAGCACGTCGCCTGTGTAGTTGCCGTAAAGGAACATCACACCCGCCCCACCATCGGCAGCACGGGCGGCATCCATGATCTGCTCGGGCGACGGAGAGGCAAAGACGTTGCCGACAGCCGCCGCATCCGCCAGACCGCGCCCGACGTATCCCGCAAAGGCGGGCTCGTGTCCGGACCCGCCGCCAATAACGATGCCCACCTTGCCGTCACGCGGCCCGTCTTTGGCCACCACAGCGCGGCCCGTTGCACCCTCAAGCGTCAGCATATCGGGGTGCGCAGATAGCATCCCCTCCAGCGCGTGGTTCACGATCTCTTCGGGCGCGTTGATCAGTTTCTTGGTACGAATATCTTCGGTCATCTTAGCGTCCTTTGAGGAAATCTTTGGCGGCGGCAGTGGTTTGTTCGATCCACGGCTGTTCTTTGGCGATGGCAGCCTCAAGCCCGTTCTCGTCCAGCATCAGCCAGTGCTCGAGAATGACACTCATATCGGCGGGGCAATGTTTGAGCTGATCCAGCGTCCACTCGATGGGCGCGCGACCTTGCCCCAACGGAACGCCGTGAATGCGGAAACCGACACCGTAGGGATCTGGCGTGATCTCGTAGTCCTTCAAATGCAGGTTGATCGTGTAGGGGGCGAGCATCGAAATGGTCTCTTCGGGCCATTCGTTTGCGCAGATTGAGTTGGCCACATCCAAACAGACACCAAGGTGATCGTCGTTCACCGTGTCCAGCAATTCGACCATGCGCGGCGAGGGATAGTTGAAGTGGTTCTCGATGGCGATCTTCATCCCTGCGGCGCGGGCCTTGTCCACGCGGGGACGCAACTGCTCGGCCAAATCGGCGACGGAAATGTGCCCATCCGCCTCGTCAAGCGCGACGCGCATGATTTTGGAATGCAGGCGTTGGCCGATTTCCAGATAACGGTCCACTTCTTCGGCGTCGAAACATTGCGTGCCGAGTTCAAGCGTCAGGCCCTTCTCCTGCGCCACTTCATAAAGGCGATGGTGGTCCGCTTCGCTGTAGCGGTCCAGCGGCATGTTGTCGGCATACTGCACGACCTTCAGCCCGAGTGCCTCCGCGCGATCCAACAGGTCGAATGCGTTCAATGGTTCGCTTGGCACCTGGTCCTTGATGCCGATGGACCAGCGATAAGCGTAACTGCCCAAGCCGATTTTCATGAATTCCTCCGTCTCCTCCAAGCCGACGCGTTTCGGCGCACGGCGCAATAGCCTCTTAGGGCTAGACAAAAAGCTGGAAGCTGAAAACGAAAACCACGCTGAAAGTTGTGAAGAAATACTTCACAGAAATTTAAGTTTGCTTGATTGTTTTGCCCGAGATTTTAGGGCCATCCTCTCCCTCAACCGCGGCATCTCGGTGCTGCGACGGGAGGAAATATGACAATCGATACAGCGAAACAGCTGACCAACGTGTCACTGGAGCGCCGCGCATGGGGTATCCGGCGCAAGGCGCTCCTGATGGGGCAAGTTCAAGGTCAAGGATATGTGGGGCAAGCCCTCGGCGTGGCCGATGTGCTGGCGGTTTCCTACTTCCATGCGCTGAGCATGCGGGCGGACGATCCCGAATGGGAGGGGCGCGATCGTTTCCTGCTGTCGATCGGACACTACGCCATCGCACTTTATGCGGCGCTGATCGAGGCGGGTGTTCTGCCTGAGGACGAGATCGACACCTACGGTATGGATGACAGCCGTATGCCGATGTCTGGCATGGCCTCCTATACCCCCGGGATGGAGATCACAGGCGGATCGCTCGGTCACGGTCTGGGCATTGCGGTCGGCATGGCTCTGGGCCTCAAGCGCAAGGGCGGCGACCAGTTTGTTTACAATCTGATGTCGGACGGTGAACTCGGCGAGGGATCGACATGGGAAGCGGTGATGTCCGCGACCCAGTGGAAACTCGACAACCTGATCTGCATCGTGGACTTCAACAACCAACAAGCCGACGGTCCCAGCCGTGAGGCCTTGGCGGTCGGTCCCGAGGCGCCGAAATGGGACGCCTTTGGGTGGTTCGCGCAGGAAGTGGACGGAAACGATATGGACGCGCTGGTCGCGGCGTTTGACGCGGCGCGCAACCACGAGGGCGATTGCCCGCGTGTCATCATCTGCAACACCACCATGTGCAAGGGCGTGCCCTTTCTTGAGAGCCGCGAGATCACCCACTTCGTACGCGTTGAAGCCGACGAATGGGATCAGGCGCTGGCCATTCTCGACGAAGGAGCACCGGCATGACTGCGAACGCCCGCGCCCGCAAATATGAGCCCCGCAAAGCCCCGACCGAAAAGGTCGCCACGAGTGCGATGATCGCCTCGTTGGCGGCAGAAGGTTATGACACCATTTCCGCGCCCTTCGGCCATGCCCTCAACGAGGTTGCCGCACAGGACGATCGTATCGTTGGCCTTTCTGCCGATCTGGCGAAATACACCGACCTGCACATCTTTGCACAGGCCAACCCCGACCGTTTTTATCAGATGGGTATGGCCGAACAGTTGCTGATCTCTGCCGCTGCTGGGATGGCGCATGAGGGCTATATCCCCTTTGCCACAACCTATGCTGTGTTCGCGTCTCGCCGCGCCTATGACTTTATTTGTATGGCGATTGCGGAAGAGAACCTGCCCGTCAAAATCGTGTGCGGTCTGCCCGGTCTGACCACCGGTTACGGCCCGAGCCATCAAGCGACCGAAGATCTAGCAATCTTTCGCGGACTGCCGAACATGACGATCATCGACCCCGCTGATGCCACAGATGTCGCCCAGATGGTGCCTGCGATGGTGGATCACGACGGCCCCGTCTACGCCCGCCTGTTGCGCGGCAACGTGCCGTCCGTCCTGACCCGCTACAAGCCCGACTACCGGTTCCAACTGGGCAAAGCGCAAATGATCCGCGAGGGCAAAGACGTTCTGGTCGTGACCTCCGGCATCATGACGATGCGGGCGCTCGACGCTGCGGAACTTCTGGCCAAGGACGGTATTGATGTGGCCGTGCTGCACTGCCCGACGATCAAGCCGCTCGATACTGCAACCATTCTCGATGAGGCCGCCAAAGGGCGGCTTCTGGTGACGGCCGAAAACCACACGGTGATCGGCGGTCTGGGCGAGGCCGTGGCAGCCACCCTGCTGCGGGCGGGGGTGACTCCCGCCTTTCGCCAAATCGGCCTCCCCGATCAATTCCTCGAGGCGGGCGCGCTGCCCACCTTGCACGACATGTACGGCCTGAGCACCGCAAAGGTCGCCGAACAAATCCGCGGCTGGCTCTAACGGCGCGGCACTAACGAAAGGAAGAAAAATGGGACTTCTCGACGGCAAATTTGCTATCGTCACGGGCGCGGCCTCTCCGCGCGGCTTGGGCAAGGCAACGGCCAAACTCTTTGCTGAACACGGCGCAACGGTTGCCATTCTCGACCTGAACGCCGAGCAAGCACAGGCCGCAGCAAACGACCTGCCCGGGTCGGGTCACATCGGTCTCGCCTGTAACGTGATCGATAAGGATGCCTGCCAGAAAGTGGCTGATGAGTTGATCGCCAAATGGGGTGCCGTTGACATTCTGGTCAACAACGCAGGCATCACCCAGCCGCTCAAGATCATGGACATCCAGCCCGAAAACTACGAGGCCGTCCTCGACGTGAACCTGCGCGGCACGCTCTACATGAGCCAAGCGCTGATCCCGCACTTTCGCGGTCGCAAAACCGGCTCGGTTGTGAACCTGTCCTCGGTCTCTGCACAGCGCGGCGGCGGTATCTTCGGCGGACCGCATTACTCGGCGGCCAAGGCAGGCATCCTTGGCCTGACTAAGGCAATGGCCCGCGAATGTGCGCCTGATGGCGTGCGTTTCAACGCGATCTGCCCCGGCTTCATCGCGACCGATATCACCGCAGGCAAACTGACCGACGAGATGCGCGCCATGGTGCTTGAAGGCATCCCGATGGGCCGCGCTGGCACTGCTGATGATGTAGCTGGCTGTGCCCTGTTCCTTGCCTCTGACCTGTCGTCCTACTGCACAGGTACCGAGGTCGATGTGAACGGCGGCTCGCTCATTCACTGACAAAATTACCTGACTGCCGCCACACGGGTGGCAGTCAGACAGAAATTCCGTCATGTCAAAACATGTCGGGTTACCGCCGGATCATCCGGCAGGACGGGGAGGAAACCGTCCGAACCTATTGGGAGGAAAACCATGAAAGCCACCATCAAATCCACCATTCTCGGCGCAACGATTCTGAGCGCCGCGGCGCCTGCCTTTGCCGACGAAATCGTATTTGCTCACGGCGCCAACCCCGGCAACCCGCGTTACGCGGCGGCTGAAATGTTTGCCGCTCTGGTTCCCGCGTGTACCGGCGGCGAAACCACCGTCAACGTTGCCGCCTCGGCGACCATGGGCAACGATGTCGAAATGCTGACCTCGACCGCCGCAGGCGTGATCCAGATGTCCGCCAACAGCCAAGGCCCGCTGGCACAGATCGTCCCCGAAGCCGGCATGCTTGGCCTGCCGTTCCTGTTTGAAGACCTGCCGACCGTGTGGTCCGTGGTTGACGGTGAAGTCGGCGAGATGCTCGATGCCAAGGCGCAGAACGCTGGCCTGAAAATCTTGACCTTCTGGGACAACGGTATCCGCCACGTAACTCACACGGGCAAAAACGTTCCGACCCCTGCCGATCTCGGCGGCATGCAAATCCGCACCCCGTCCGATGAAGTGACCATCGCGACCTTCGAAGCTCTGGGCGCTTCGCCTGCTCCGTTGGCATGGTCCGAACTGCCGACCGCGTTGCAATCTGGCGTGTTCGAAGGTCAGGAAAACCCGCTGACCAACATCTACTCGGCCAAACTGCACGAGATCACCTCCTATGTGACCATGACCGGCCACAAGTATGAATCGACCCCCGTTGTCGCTTCGCTGGCATGGTGGTCGTCGCTGGACGAAGGCACCCAATCCTGCATCGAGTCTTCTGCTAAAGAAGCTGGTTGGTATCAGCGTGGTCTCTCCCTGTCCCAAGGCAACGAGCTGCGTGCGACCATGGAAGCCGAAGGCGCAACCTTTGCCGAGGTCCAAGACCGTCAGGCATTCATCGACGCCACTGCATCGGTTTATGAGACCTACGAAGCACAGTTCGGCGATCTGATCTCCGCCCTGCGTGAGGCCGCTCAGTGATGCCCGCTGGGGATACTAAAAAAGGGGGCGGCGTTGGTCGCCCCCTGTTTTCGCTGTTCAAGCTTGTCGATCGGGTGATCGAAGTTTCCGGGCAAGCCATCATCGTCGGCACTCTGGCGGCGACATTCTTTGCTCTGCTGGTCAATGTCTTCCTGCGCTACATCATGGGCGATGGTCTGGCATGGGCCTATGAAATCCACTCGATCCTGTTTCCGTGGCTTGTTGCCGGTGGCATTGCCGTGGCCAGCGTCCGCGCGCATCACATCTCGGTTGATGTGCTGGTGTCCGTTCTTCCCGCGCCCGTTCGAGCCGCTGTTGCGATCTTGGTCAACGCTTTGATCTGCGCAATTGCCGTGACGGTGGTCTACACCAGCCAACCGATCGTGAACGCTTCTAAATTTCAGCGTCTCTCCGAAATTCCCGTGTCGCAATACTGGGGCTACATCAGCCTGTATTACGCCTTCACCTGTATGGCTTTGAACGCGGCGATGAATGTCGTGCGTCTGATCTTGAGCGGTCAAGACGCGGCAGACAATTCCCCCGTCAGCTACAGCTAAATAAAGGAGCCCGAGATGGTCAAACTCTTGATCTGGGTGTTTCCGGTCCTTCTGTTGATTTCCGTGCCTGTGGCTCAGGCTATGTTGGGCGCGACGGGTATTGCCCTGTGGGCCAATGGCAAGCCGATGGCCGTCATCGCACAGCGTCTCTATTCGCCGACCCAAAGTTTCCCGATGCTCGCGATCCCGTTCTTTATCCTTGCGGGTAACTTGATGATGTCGGGCAAGTTCGGCGAGTATCTTGTGAATATCGCCAAGCTTTTCGTGGGGCGGTTCAAGGGCGGTCTGGCACAGGTTTCGATCATCGGCTCAGTGATGTTTGGCGGCGTCTCCGGCTCGGCCGTGGCGGATGCTTCGGCTCTGGGCAATGCCCTGATCCCCGTTCAGAAAAAAGAAGGCTACCCAGCAGGCTTCGCCGCTGCGGTCAACGCCTCGTCGTCAACCGTGTCGGTGCTGATCCCCCCGTCGATTCCGCTGATCCTGTATGGTCTGGTGTCAAACACCTCGATCATTGACCTCTTTGTTGCAGGCATTATCCCCGGTGTCATGCTCGGTGTCGGGATGTTCGGCGCGGTCCATTTCATGTCCAAGCGCCTGAACCTGCCGACCGCAGAGCTACCTGGCGGCTTTCGTGCATATAAATCGCAACTGATCCACGCACTGCCCGCTTTGATCATGCCGATCTTCGTCATTGGGACACTGCGCTTTGGCATTGCCACCCCGACCGAGGTCTCTGTGATGGCCGTTGGCTATGCGCTTCTGATCTCGGGCGTCGTCTATCGCGACCTAACGTTCAAAGACATTTGGCGTTCGATGATCGACACGGGTGCAATGACGGGGGCGGTGATGATCATCATCATGGCGTCGAGCGCGATCCAGTGGATTCTGACGGCGGAACGCACGCCCCAAGCATTGGCCATGTGGGTCACGAGCGCCCTGAGCGAACCTTGGATGGTGATTTTGGCACTTAACGTGATCATGCTGATCGTCGGCACGTTCCTCGATCTGCCCGCCGCAGTTCTGCTGCTCGGCCCGCTGTTTGTGACCATCGCCAACGCCATCGGACTTGATCTGGTGCAACTGGGTCTGATGATGGTCGTAAACCTCGCCATCGGCCTCTACACGCCGCCTGTGGGCACGACATTGTTCATATCAGCGGCCATAGCCGAAGCGAGGATCGATTCAGTGGTGAAGGCGCTGTTGCCGTTCTACGCGGTAGGGATAGCCGTCTTGTTGCTCATATCCTACCTACCGTTCCTCACCATCTACTAATGCAACTGGCCCCCGAACGTTCGGGGGTCAATTTTCTTGGGCGGGGACGAATTCAACCCCTGGCACCTGACGGCCGACCACATCGCGGATTTGACAATCCAAACGGTTCAGGAGCTGTTGCACCCGGGTGTCATGCGCTTCACCTTCGGCACGGATCCATTCCGTAAACAGACGCACGATCCGGCGGCTCGTATGGCGCGGCGGGCAGACGATCCAATAGGCGGGAAAGCGGATCACCTCAAAGGCGTTGGACAGCGGCACCAACGCCCCGCTTTCCAGCTCGTTAATCGCAAGCGTTGTGCTTTCCAACACAACCCCACCGCCGTCGCGCGCCACCTGAAGGGCCATCGACGAGCGGTCAAAGCGCAACGGATAGACCATCTTTTCGCCCATGATCCCCGCCCGCGCGAGCCAGAAGTCCCAGCGGTAGTGGGTTTTCACAGAGTCGATCAGCCGCGCGTTGAGCAGTTGCCCAATGGGATTGTCGGACAGTTCTTGCAGTTTTGCCAGATAGTCAGGCGAACACATCGGAAGCACGTAGTCGCTCATCACGCATTCTTCATGCAGCCCCGGCCAGCCGCCTTCGCCGTAACGAAGGTCCAGATCGACAACCTCGGTTTCGAAGTCCGAGAAATCGGGGGCTGCGTCGATCCGAAGATCCCAATCGGGTTCAGCATCGAGGAAGGATTTCACCCGAGGCCCGAGCCAGCGCACCGCAAAGGACGGAGACACCCGCATAATAAAATGTCGGTTCTTACGCTGACGTTTAATGGCGGACTGAACATCACGCATCATCCGGAACGCCTGCGTTGTGGTTTGGAACAGACGCTCCCCATCCCCTGTCAAAACCAGACGACGCTTTTCGCGTCGAAACAGGCGCACCCCGAATTGTTGCTCCAACTGGCGAATTTGTTGGCTAACCGCCGAGGGTGACACCCCCAACTCCTGCGCAGCCTTCGACACACCGCCCAGACGGGCAACCGCTTCGAAGTGGTTCATTGCGTTCAGATTCAGGTCCATCACCATGGGATCAGCCTAAGTCACTTCCACCCGAACAGAAAGCTGCAAGTGGGCTCGCTGTAGAACCGTTTTCAGACGTACTGTGACGAGGTTGGTGGAATTGTTGACCCAGAGCATGTTCGGCGCACCTGCGCGGAACTGTGGGTTCACCTTGGCCAGCGGGCACGACGCCTTTTTGTCGGGAACCGTCGTCTTGTGCGGCTCTACTACATGTGCCTAGCACGGCCTTGCCGAGGATCATGAACCGCGTTCATATCACCCTGAATCCTGGTGGGTATCCCGACGGGGAAGGGGATCTTGGGTGTCCACTCTCGCCCGTCGTTCGCCGTAGCTGCTAGCACTCGGGCAGGTTTACCGCGATGCCACCTTGCGATGTTTCCTTGTAACGCACGTCCATATCGCGACCCGTTTCCATCATCACGCGGATACAGTTATCCAGCGGCATGAAATGCGTCCCATCTCCGCGCAGAGACAGGCTGGCCGCAGAGACCGCCTTGATCGCGCCGAGGGCGTTTCGCTCGATGCAGGGCACCTGAACGAGGCCTGCCGCCGGATCGCATGTCATCCCGAGGTGATGTTCCAGCGCGATTTCGGCCGCATTTTCAATCTGTTCGTTCGTGCCGCCCAAAACGGCGCAAAGACCTGCGGCGGCCATAGCGGCGGCCGAGCCGACCTCGCCCTGACAGCCGACCTCGGCGCCCGAAATAGACGCGTTGTGTTTGATCAGACCACCAATCGCGGCGGCAACCAACAACAGATCGCGCGCGCCCTCATCCGACGCACCGGCGCAATGGTCACGGTAATAGCGCATGACCGCCGGCACAACGCCCGCCGCCCCGTTGGTGGGCGATGTTACGACGCGGCCACCGCCGGCGTTTTCCTCGTTCACCGCCATGGCATAGACGCTCATCCAGTCATTCGCGACGTGGGGTGCGGGTTGGTTCAGGCCGCGCTCGCGCATCAGCTGTTCGTGGATCGACTTGGCGCGGCGTTTGACGCGCAGGCCGCCGGGCAGGATGCCTTCTTGGGTAAGGCCGCGATCGATGCATTCGTCCATCACCGCGCGGATATTGTCGAGCTTGCGGTCAAGGTCATGACCGTGAATCGTGGCTTCATTCGCGCGCTTCATCTCGGCGATGGATTTGCCCGACTTGCGACCCATTTCCAGCATCTCGAATGCGGTGCCGAACGGGTAGGGGAAGTGCAGCGATTGCTTTTCGTCATGCAGCGAGGTCGCGTTTTGCGCGGCCTCATGTTCCTCGGCGGTGACGATGAACCCGCCGCCAACCGAATAGTAGGTCTGGGCGTAATAGGTGTTCCCGTCCATGTCCAAACCGCGCAGGACCATGCCGTTCGCGTGACCCTCCAGCGGGGGGCCATAGTCGAAAATCAGATCGGTCGCTGGATCGAACAGCAGGGGTTCAAAACCGGGAACCTCAATCTGTTTGACCTCTTCGATCTTGGCGACCAGATCATCCACACTGTCGGGGTCAAGCGTATCAGGACGCAGACCGCAGAGGCCAAGGATCACGGCGCGATCAGTCGCATGGCCCTTGCCCGTAAAGGCAAGCGAGCCGTGCAGCGTGGCCTGTAGCCGCGCCAACGGACCACAGCCCGGATATTTGCCAAAGCCGCGCGACAGTTCGTCAACGAACCGCGCACCGGCCAGCATCGGCCCCATCGTGTGCGACGAGGACGGGCCGATACCGACCTTAAAAATGTCAAAGACCGATAGGAACATCCGTTCTCTCGCCGTTCAGGGTGGGGCGCAGGCCGATTAGCCTGCGCGTGCCATATCCGCCGCCAACTCGCGGCAACCGGTTTCCAGCGTTTGCGCGACAAAGCCTGCAAAGCTGTTCCAGACGTCCATGCGGAAGGCATCCGCGCCGTCACGCCACAGAACCACGGTTGCGGTGTCGAACATGGTCCGACGCACCGCGCCTTCGCCCATCGACGCCATGTCACGGGGACAGCCGATGGTCATCAAGGTCTCGGCCATGGGGCCGGTGATCTCGAACGTGACCTCGCGGGCGGAGATATTGGTGACGCTATGGGGCAGGGCGTCATAGGCCCCTGCCAAAGCGGCCTCAACACCGGCAACGTCGCCCTCGGGCATGGTCAGAACCCATTCGTCCGGACCAAGGCAGGCCGCGGTCAGATCGCCCGCCGTGGCGCGCGTGCCGATCTTGGTTGGCAGGGTCAGACCCAGCGCGCCATTCAGCGCCGCCAGATCCCCGCGTGCCCGCAGGGACAGGCGACCAACAGGGGCCATTTGCGCCACACGCACGGCGGCGGTGTCCCCGATCACGGTCGGGTTCAGAGGAGAAATCGAGATGCTCATGCGTCACCCTCTTTGATCTTGAGGCGGCTGTTTTCGGGATCAAGGAAAACGGTCCCGGTGATCTTGGCGGAAATGGTGCGGTCGGGCATGGGGATATAGACGGTGTCGCCCATTTTCTCCAAACCACCTTTGACCAGTGCCAGTGCAATCGGACGGCCCATCGTGCCCGTGTCATAGGACGAGGTCACGTGGCCCACCATCGTCATCGGCAGGGGCTGGTTCGGGTCGAACACGATCTGTGCGCCTTCTTCCAGCTTGCTGTTGTCGTCGGTCAGAAGGCCAACCAGATGCTTGCGGTTGCTGTGATCCATCAGGTCCGGACGGGCCAGACCGCGCTTGCCGACAAAGTCCGGCTTGGCCTTGCCAATCGCCCAACCCATGTCACAGTCATAGGGCGTAACCGTGCCGTCAGTGTCCTGACCGACGATGATATAGCCCTTTTCCGCGCGCAGAACGTGCATGGTTTCGGTGCCGTATGCGGTGATGCCGTATTGCTGACCGGCCTCCCACAGTTTTTCCCACAGAGCGCGGCCATGCGGGGCGGGCACGTTGACCTCAAACCCGATCTCGCCGGTAAAGCTGACACGGAACAGACGCGCGGGGAAGCCCGCGACGGTGCATTCCACACAGGACATATGCGGGAAGGCGGCCTCGGTCAGCTCAACCCCCTCAACAAACGGGGCCAGCAGTTTTGCCGCGTTCGGACCGTTCAGGGCGATGGTCGACCATTGCTCGGTCGTCGAGGTCAGCCAGACGTTCAGGTCGGGCCATTCGGTCTGCAGGTAGTCTTCCATCATGTTCAGAACCCGCGCCGCGCCACCGGTGGTGGTGGTGACGTGGAACCGGTCCTGCGACAGGCGACCGATCACACCATCGTCGCGGATGAACCCGTCATCGCCCAAGAGCAGGCCATAACGGCACCGACCGGGGGCCAGTTTCGTCCACGGGTTGGTGTACATGCGGTTCATGAATTCCACCGCATCGGGGCCGACGACCTCAATCTTGCCAAGGGTCGAGGCATCAAAAATCCCGACCGAATTGCGCGTTGCGGCGCATTCGCGGCTGACGGCCTGATCCATGGTTTCCCCGCCTTTGGGGAAATACCACGCGCGGCGCCATTGGCCAACGGGTTCGAACACCGCGCCGTTGGCCTCGGCCCACGGGTCGATTTGGGTCTTGCGCGTGACCTCAAAATGATCGCCACGGTGATAGCCCGCAAAGGCCCCGAAAGTGGTCGGGGTATAGGGCGGACGGAAGGTGGTCAGGCCCACCTCGGGCTGACGTTTGCCAAGGGCGTCCGAGGCAATGTTCAGACCGTTGATGTTGGACATCTTGCCCTGATCGGTGGCCATCCCGTTGGTGGTGTAGCGCTTGACGTGCTCGATCGAACGCATGCCTTCGCGCACGGCCAGACGCAGGTCCTTGGCGGTCACGTCGTTTTGGTAATCGACGAACGCCTTGGCCTTGCCCGGGCTGCGGTCGGTGGGCAGTTCGCGCATGGTGATGCCACTGCCGGTGCGATCCTCACCCACGGTAAACGTCGGCGCATCGGTGGCGGCGCTCAGCGCGCTTAGAACCTCACTTGCGCGGGTCGCGCCGTCGTTCAGGACGGCCTCAATCCCCCACAGACCACGACCGGCACCTGCGATCACGCAATCCTCGGGCGTCTCGTCGGGCAGGAACGTGGTCATATCCTCGTCCCAAGTCAGTTTGCCTTTGGTGTGCGAGAACAGGTGCAGGGACGGTGTCCAGCCGCCCGACATCAGAACGCAGTCGCACCCGATCCATTCACCGGCACCGACCGTGCCGCTGTTGACGGGGTTCACGCGCAGTTTCGACACGCGTAGACGACCGGCGGTGGCGGTGGCGGTGTGGCCGGTCTTGACCGTGATGCCACGCTCTCGCGCCATGGCCAGAAGATCGTCGCGGACGGTGTGGCGGGTGTCGACAATCGCCTGCACCTTGGCACCTGCGTCTTGCATATCAAAGGCCGAGAACCATGCGCTATCGTGGCTGGTGATGACCGCGGGACGCTTGCCCACCAGAACGCCATAGCGGTTCAGATAGGTCTGTGCGGACCCCGACAGCATCACGCCCGGACGGTCGTTGCCGTGGAAGACCAGCGGTTTTTCCAGCGCACCTTGGGCCAGAACGACCTGTTTCGCACGCACACGCCACATCCGTTCGCGCGGGGTGTCTTTGGGCAGATCGGTCAGGTGATCGGTCAGTTTTTCGACCATGCCGATCATGTTCTCGTGGTAATAGCCGATCGCGGTCGTGCGCGTCATCAGCTTGACCCCAGCGGCCTTGAGGTCCGCCAGTTCGCTCTGTAGCCAATCCCATGCGGGTGTGCCGTTGATGGTCGCCTGCGGTTCGCTCAGGATGCTGCCGCCCATTTCGGCGTTTTCGTCCACGATCACAACCGACAGGCCCTTGCCCGCAGCGGTGCGCGCGGCGGCCAGACCGGCGGGGCCCGCGCCCACGATCAGGATATCGCAATGAAGATAGCGCGACGCATAGGTGTCGGGATCGTTTTCCGTCGGCGACACGCCCAGACCGGCGGCGGCGCGGATGAACGGCTCATACACCTTATCCCAGAAGGATTTGGGCCACATGAACGTCTTGTAATAGAACCCCGCCGAGAACAGCATATAGGCCGCGTCGTTTACGGCACCCACGTCCCACTTCAGGCTGGGGAATTTGTTCTGCGAGACGGTTTCCAGACCCGGCCAGATTTCCTGAACGGTGGCGCGGGTGTTGGGTTCGAAACGACCTGCGCCGCGACGGGTGCCGATCAGGGCGTTAGGCTCTTCCGAACCGGCGGCGATGGCACCACGGGGACGGTGGTATTTGAACGAACGCCCCATCAGGTGAACGCCGTTGGCCAGCAGGGCCGAGGCGACCGTGTCGCCCGCCGCACCGGTGTAGGTCTTGCCATCAAAGGTAAAGTTCACGGCGCGCGAGGTATCGACGCGGCCTTTGCCGGTGACGCGATAGGTGCTCATGCGTCATCTCCCAAGAAGTCGGACAGGTCCGGACGCGGTTCGCCGGCCTTGTAGGTGGTGTAGAAACGGTCGCTAACCGTGTCGCGCAGGGCGTTGAAGAACCGGCCGCATCCGTGGATGTGGCGCCAGCGTTCGTAATGCGGGCCCTTGGGGTTTTCGCGGATGAACAGGAACTCTTCCCATTGTTCATCGGTTTCGCCGCTGGGGTTCTCGGGGCGGATAACATGGGCCTGACCGGCATAGGCGAATTCCGCCTCGGGCAGGGTTTCCTCGCAATAGGGGCAGTGGATCAAAAGCATCTGGGCGTCCTCAATCCGTATTAGTGGGCCACGGCGGCGGCGGCGGCTTCGTCGATCAGACGGCCGGTGCGGAACCGTTCCATGGTAAAGGGGGCGTTGATCGGGTGCGGCTCGTCTTTGGCCACGGTATGGGCAAAGGTATGCGCGGCGCCCGGCGTGGCTTTGAACCCGCCGGTGCCCCAACCACAGTTGACGTACAGACCCTGAACAGGCGTCTTCGAGATGATCGCCGAACGGTCGGGCGTCACGTCCACAATGCCGCCCCATTTGCGCAGCATGCGCATCCGGTTGAACATCGGGAAGACCTCGGTGATCGCGGCCACGGTGTGCTCGATCAACGGAAGGCCGCCGCGTTGGCTATAGCTGGTGTATTGGTCGGTGCCTGAGCCGATGACCAACTCGCCCTTGTCGGACTGGCTGATGTAGGCGTGAACGGCGTTCGACATGACCACGCAGGGGAAGATCGGTTTGACCGGTTCCGAGACCAGCGCCTGCAACGGATAGCTCTCCAGCGGCAGGCGCACACCGGCGGTCTGCATCACGACCGAGGTGTGACCGGCGGCTGAAACGGCAACCTTTTTCGCCTTGATGAAGCCCTTGGCGGTCTCAACGCCGGCGACCGAGCCATCGGGGTGACGGCGGATCGCGTTGACGGCGCAGTTCTGGATGATGTCGACCCCACGCGCGGCGGCGGCACGGGCATAGCCCCATGCAACGGCGTCGTGGCGAGCGGTGCCTGCACGTTCCTGCAGCGCGCCGCCCATCACGGGATAGCGGGCGTTCTTGTCGATGTTCAACGGCGGGCAGTACTCTTTGCACTCTTCGGGCGTCAGCCACCGGTTATCGACCCCGTTCAACCGGTTGGCGTGGATGTGGCGGGTAAAGCTTTGGACGTCGTGCACGTTGTGCGCCAGCATCAGAACGCCGCGGTTCGAATACATGACGTTATAGTTCAGCTCTTGGCTGAGGTCCTGCCACAGATCGACCGCGTGATCGTACAGTCGCGCGCTCTCGTCATAGAGATAGTTCGAGCGGATGATCGTGGTGTTGCGACCGGTGTTCCCACCGCCCAGCCAGCCCTTGTCGATCACGGCGACATTGGTGATGCCGTGCTCTTTGGCAAGGTAATAGGCCGCACCCAAACCATGGCCGCCCGCGCCCACGATGACGACGTCATATTCGTCCTTGGGTTGGCTATCGGGCCATTGCTCGGTCCAGTTTTTGTGCCCGCTAAGGGCGTTTTTCAACAGGCTGAAGGCGTTGAAATTCGTCATTGGGTCACCGCAGAATCAAATGAGGTCTAAATTATATTGACCTGTTCGCGCCTGCGGCATTGGTATAATAACGACACAATAGAGGTACTTTCACGTCATTTCATCATGCTAGATCGCCCTGCAAAACACCTGAATGTCGCCTTTGTCCTTGCGGACAATTTCACGATGTCGGCTTTTGCCAATTTCGTGGATGTTTTGCGTCTGGCCGCCGATGACGCGGATAAATCGCGGCGCATCCATTGTGACTGGACCGTATTGTCGGGCGATATGGCGTCGATCCGGTCCAGCAGCGGCATCCATCTGCAACCCGAAACGCGGCTGCGCAATGCGGGACGGTATGACTATATCGTGGTGGTGGGCGGCCTTATCGGGGACCAGAGCGTGATCAGCGCCGAAATGACCGATTACCTGTGTCGCGCGGGGGCGGCGGGGGTGCCGTTGATCGGTCTATGTACCGGTGTTTTCATCCTGCAAGAGGCGGGGTTGCTGGCCGGATATCGCTGTTGTGTCAGTTGGTTCCACCATCAGGATTTTGTCGACCGGTTCGACACGGAACGCCCCGTTTCGGATCAGCTGTTCGTGGTGGATCGGGATCGTCTGACCTGTTCGGGCGGGCAGGGCGCGGCGCATTTGGCGGCGTTTCTGGTGGCGCGTCACATCGGGCAGGCGGCCGCGACCAAAAGCCTGAATATCATGATGATTGATGAGGCGATGGGGGGCGAACGTCCGCAACCCGCCCAAGTTCCGTCGCGCCGTGCCCGTGACCCGTTGGTCAAACGCGCGGTGCACGCAATGGTGCAGAACATCGAGGTGCCCAAAACCCTGAACGATCTGGCGGCGGGATTGGGTGTCGGGCGGCGCACGCTAGAGCGGCGGTTCGTTGAGGATCTGGGCCAAACGCCGCAAAAGGTCTATGTCGATCTGCGTCTGGAAAAGGCCTGCACGCGGTTGCGCCAAGGCACGGATTCAATTGCCGAAATCGCGCTGTCCTGCGGGTTTTGCGATGCCTCGCACCTGTCGCGGGTGATGAAGGCCAATCGCGGCACGTCGCCCGCCGAATACCGCAAAGCGACCCGTTAAATCCGCCCCCACACGAAAGAGAATGTGGAGCCCGCAGCGCGCGGGGGCGGAGGGAGGATCGGCCCCTAGATGTCGATTTCGACTTGGCCGATCGGTTTTGAACAACAGGCCAGAATATAGCCTGCTTCGATGTCGTCCTCAGAGATGCCGCCGTTGTGCACCATGTGGACATTCCCGTTCAGTTTCTTGACCTTACAGGTGCCGCAAACGCCAAAGGTACAGCCCGACGCGATGTTCAGACCCGACGATTTCGCAACCGCCAGAACCGTGTCGGTCTCGGTGCAATCGGCGGTCAGATCGGACTTGGCAAAGGTGATGCTGGCCGATGCGGTTTCGTCCAGAATGACGTCATCGGGGGCTTCGACCTGTTCCTCGGCCTTGACCGGCGCGACAAAGCTCTCTTGGTTGTAGTTGTCCATGTTGTAGCCAAGTGCGATCAGCATTTCGCGCACGGCGTCCATGAACGGCTCGGGACCACAGCAGAACACATCGCGTTCCAGATAGTCGCTGGCGATCAGGCCGATCATGATCTGGTTCAACTGTCCGCGATAGCCGGTCCAGACCTGAAACGGATCGTCCTCTTCGACGATGAACGTCAGCTTGATCGACGGCACCCGCGCAGCCATTGCGGCAAGGGACCGGCGGCCAATGATGTCCATCGGGCGTTTGGCGCAGTTGATGACGGACACGTCCGTATCCGTGCCACGGTCATAGAGATAGGTCAGCATCGACAGGGTGGGCGTGACGCCCGAGCCTGCCGAGATCATCAGGTACTTTTTGTTGCGCGCCTTGGTGTCCAGTGTGAACAGACCTGCGGGACCCGTCGCCTTGATCCGCATGCCGGGTTTCAGGTGATCCAGCATCCAGCGCGTGCCGACACTGTCGGGCTGGGCCTTGACCGTCACCGAAATCGACAGGGGGCGCGAGGGGGAGGACGAGATCGTATAGGTCCGCCACACCGTGCCCCCCGGCACCGGCAGTTCCAGCGTCAGGAACTGACCGGGCAGGTATTTGAACAGGGCACCACTAGGCGCGACAAAGCTGAACGTCGCGGTGTTTGGTGCCTCAGGCACCACCGCACAGCATTCCAGTTCCTCGATGTCGGTCCAGATTTCGCTATCGGCCGATGCGGTAAAAGGGGTGGTCTGGGTCGCCATGATTATTCCGCCGCGATGGTGGTGACGCCGGTGATCCCACGGACCAGCGTGTCGGCATACCAGTCCGAGAACTGGATCAAGCCGCCCTCGTGGGTTTCCGAATAGGGTCCGGGTTCATAGGCAGGGGACAGGATGCCGCGTTGGTTGTTTTCCACGACCTCTTTGTCCTCGTCGTTGGTGTCGATCCAGACCTCGGTCAGGCGCGTCAGGTCGTAATCACGGCCCTCTTCGGCGTCCTTGTGCACGATCCATTTCGTGCAAACCTCGGTTTCGGTCGGGCTGATCGGGGTGATGCGGAACAACAGGATGTGGTCCGACAGGAAGTGGTTCCACGTCGCCGGATAGCGGAATTTCAACAGGGAACCCGCATCGCGGAACGGCAGGTTCGAGTTCGGGATCGTCACCGCGACCTTACCGTCCAGCGTGTAGCTCTCGCCGCTGCCAAGCAGGGGCGTGCGCACAAACCGCCAATCGCCCAGTTCCGAGATCAGGTAGGCCGAGGGCGCACCAGCGGCTTCGCATTTGTCAAAGTGCTTTTTCGACAGTTCGGCCATCTCGCCGCTCTCGTCGTTGCCGATGGCGCGGGGATCTTCGGGGAAGGTACGGCACAGCGACGGGTGGTTGCCCGCACAGTGATAGCACTCGCGGTTGTTTTCCCAGACCAGCTTCCAGTTGCCGTTCTCGACGATGGTGCTCTCATAGGCGATCTTGGAGTTTTCCAGATCATGCGGCGCCAGATAGCGCGCGGTCTGGGCGGCGAATTCTTCGATCGGCGGGGCCTGATCGGCGACACAGATATAGACCATGCCCGACAGGTTTTCACAGTGCACCGGTTTCAGACCATGTTTCGACGCATCGAAATCGGGGCCCATATCGCGCGCCCAAAGCAGGCTACCGTCCAGTTCATAGGTCCACTGGTGATAGGGGCAGACCAGTTTCGGGTTGCTGCCCTTTTTGCTTTTGCACAGGACCGACCCACGGTGGCGGCACGAGTTGTGGAAAGCACGGATTTTGCCATCGCTGCCGCGCACGATCACGACCGAATAGACGCCCAGATCATAGACCACGAAATCGCCGGTTTTCGGGATTTCACAGGACGGAATCGCAAAGACCCAGTCGCGGTACCAGATCTGGTCCATATCGACCTGAAAGACACCGGGGTCGCAGTAGAAATCTTGGGCCAAGCTATAGCCGGGGGTGCGGCGCATCAACAGGGACAGGACTTCGGGTTCGCGCAACATGGAAGGCTCCTATAAGGCGATCCGGCAGGCGGGAGGAGAGCCAGATCAAAACGGTTGGTGTGAATCGCAGACACCGAGCTGGCGGACCAAAACGGGCTGACTTGCGGACCAGTTGGCCCAGTTGCGCCGAACCCGTCTGAACGGATTGCGACATTACTGGGGGGCAAGGCGACCTGTTGCGACTTTTACGCGTGTTTTAGGGCCGCTGTGCCCGTCCCGATCTGGGCGCAAAACCGCGCCATTTCCCCGTCTGTGGGGCGGTTGTCGGTATAGATTTCGACATAGCTGGGCACGCGGGAAATACGCAGGCTGATGTCCTCGTCGCTTTGCATGGAAATATAGCCGATCTGCACCAGATAGATCGTCCGCGCCCGCACATCCGCGTCATCCGGTGTGTGCCCCCACCGCTCCAACAATGCGCGCAGCGCCCCCAGTCGCGCGGCATCTGCGGCCTGCACTCGCGCCATGGTGTTCGCGTCCTGTTGCGCCCAGTTGCGCACCGCGTATTCCAGACGCGCGTCCAACCCGTCCGGTCCGATAAACGTCGCCAGAACGTTCAGCATCGCCTCGGACTTGGTGGCGGCATAGGCATCTGTCGCGGCGATCAGGGGGGCGGTCGTCGTGGCCTCCCACCGGTCCAAAAGGGCCGACAGCAATTGCTTTCGGTCCTTGAAGAACCAATAAAAACTGGTCCGCGACAGGTTCAGCGCCGTGGCCAGAGGCATGATTTTCACGCCGTCCACGCCCTTGTCGATCAGCATCTCATAGGCCGCGTTCAGCCACAGGTCCGGCGATCCGCGCCACCCTCGATCCTGATCCGTGTCCTCAGTCATCGCCAATCCGTGAAATGTTCATGTGTGATCTAATAATTGACACAACTGTACATTTTGCAAATCCTACTGGCAACAGATTTGATTCTCTAAAGGTGCGCCATGTCCAACGATCCCCTGTTGCAGCCCTATCAGTTGAAACACCTGACCCTGAAAAACCGCGTGATGATCACCAGTCACGAACCCGCCTATCCCGAGGACGGCATGCCCAAGGACCGCTATCGCGCCTATCACGTCGAACGCGCGCGGGCCGGTGTGGCGATGACGATGACCGCCGGGTCTGCGTCTGTGGCCCGCGATAGCCCGCCGGTGTTCAACAACATTCTCGCATGGAAGGATGAGGTGGTCGGCTGGATGAAACAGCTGACCGATGAATGCCACGACCATGACTGCGCGGTGATGATCCAGTTGACCCATCTTGGGCGCCGGACGCGCTGGGACAAGGCGGATTGGTTGCCGGTCGTCTCGCCCAGTCACGCACGCGAACCCGCCCACCGTGCCTTTCCGAAAAGGGCCGAGGATTGGGATATCGCCCGCATCATCACCGACTATGCCGATGCCGCCGAACGGATGCAGGCCGCCGGTCTGGATGGTGTGGAAATTCAGGCCTATGGCCACCTGATGGACCAGTTCTGGTCGCCCCTGACCAACGATCTGGACGCTCCCTATGGCGGCAATCTGGACAACCGGTTGCGGTTCACATTTGACGTGCTGTCGGCCATCCGCGAACGGGTTGGCGATCAGTTCATCGTTGGGGTGCGATATACGGCGGATGAGGATCTGGTGGGCGGTCTGACGGCGGCGGATGGCATGGAAATCTCGCGCCGTTTGCGGGACTGCGGGATGGTCGATTTCCTGAACGTGATCCGTGGCCATATCGACACTGACGCGGGCCTGACCGACGTGATCCCGATCCAAGGCATGCGCAACGCGCCCCATCTGGATTTCGCGGGGCAAATCCGCGCCGAAACGCAGATCCCGACTTTTCACGCGGCGAAAATCCCCGATGTGGCGACCGCGCGTCACGCCATCGCCTCGGGCAAGCTGGACATGGTCGGCATGACCCGCGCGCATATGGCCGATCCCCATCTGATGCGCAAAGTTCTTGAGGGGCGTGAGGACGACATTCGTCCCTGTGTCGGCGCAAACTATTGTCTGGACAGGATTTATCAGGGGGGCATGGCCCTGTGCCTGCACAACCCGTCCACAGGGCGCGAAATCGAACAGCCCCACGATATTGCCCCCGCCGAGACCCCGAAACGGGTGACGGTTGTGGGCGCTGGGCCCGGGGGGCTTGAGGCCGCGCGCGTCGCCGCGACCCGTGGGCATAGCGTTACGGTGCTTGAGGCTGCGAACCAACCGGGCGGGCAAATCCGTCTGACCGCGCTTCAGGAACGTCGGCGTGAGATGATGTCGATCATTCAATGGCGCTATGATCAATGTCAGAAGCTGGGCGTGCAGTTCCGGTTCGACACTTTTGCCGAGGCCGAGGACGTTCTGGCCACTACTCCCGATGAGGTGATCATCGCCACTGGTGGTTTCCCGCATACGGATGTTTTGGCCTCGGGCAATGATCTGGTCGTGTCGGCGTGGGATATCCTGTCGGGGGATGTCGCGGCGGGGCAGAACGTTTTGATCTTTGACGATGCGGGCGATCACGCCGCGTTGCAGGCCGCCGATGTGGTGTCCGCCACGGGTGCGCATGTCGAAATCGTCACCCCCGACCGGTCCTTTGCGCCCGAGGTCATGGCGATGAACCTTGTGCCCTATATGCGCACGCTGCAGGCCCGCGACGTGACCTTTACCGTGACGTGGCGGTTGATTTCGGTCGAGCGGGAGGGGAACCAACTGCGCGCGACGCTTGGCTCGGATTACGGCGGAATGACACAGGACCGGCTGGTCGATCAGGTGGTGGTCAACAACGGCACGCGGCCGTTGGATGATCTGTACTTCGACCTGAAACCGCGCTCACGCAACCTTGGTGCTGTGGACTATGAGGCCTTTGCCAATGGCGCCCCCCAAGAGGTCGCCCCGAACCCCGATGGCGCGTTCCGCCTGTTCCGGATCGGGGATGCGGTCGCGGCGCGCAATACGCACGCCGCGATCTATGATGGTCTGCGACTGGCGCGGGTTCTGTAATCAGGACCCGCTAAGGCAGGTGGCTAGCGATCCGGCCATGTCGCGCATCATCTGGCCATAGTGATCGGGCCCCGGCGTCACATGCGCGCCCAAGGGGTCAATCACGCCGGTGTTTGCAGGGCTGCCCTGCATCACGGCATCTACAATGCCGGGGTCGAATTGCGGTTCGGACAGGACGCAGGCCACGTTGTTTTCGGCAACGCGGGTCTGGATGTCGCGGATGCGCGCGGGGCTGGGATCTGTGCTATCGGATACGGTGATCGACCCCGTGGCGGGAATGTCGAAGGCCGTCTCAAAGTACTGATAGGCATCGTGGAAGACGACGAAGCCTTTGCCCTGCACGGGAGCGAGGGTCGCGGTGATGTCTGCGTTCAGGGCATCCAGACCCGATTTTGCCTTGGCCGCATTGGCACGATAGGAGACCGCGTTATCAGGGTCTGCGGCGATCAATTCGGCCGCGATGACATCAATCCATGCAGCCGCATTCGCGGGCGACAGCCACGCATGCGGGTCTACGCCGTCATGATCATGGCCATGATGGTCATGTGCGTCGTGATGGTCCTCATCATGGTGCGCCTCATGGTCCTCATGATCATCGTGATGCTCGTCGTGGTGTTCTTCGTGCTCATCATGGTGCTCGTCGTGATGCTCATGGTCGTCGTGACCCTCATGATGTTCATCGTGGTCATCATCATGGTCATGCGCCTCAAACAAGGCACCCTCACGGAAGGGCAGGGTCGCGGTGCCGTCGGCCTCAATCAACTCGATGACCTTGGCATTCGTGGCCAGATTGTCGACCGCATCCACCAGCCACGGGGTCAAATCAGGCGACACAAAGAACACAAGCCCCGCGTTTTGCAGGTCGCCTGCCTGTGATGGGCGCAGGGCGTATTCATGCGGCGAAGCACCGTTTGACACGATCAGATTGGGTTCCCCCAGATCGCCCATGACCTGCGCGACAAGGCTGTGCACGGGGGCGATGTCGACGCTGACCTCGGGCGGGGCGGCCATTGCGGAACCGGCAAAAAGGGCGGTCAGGGCCGTGCTGAAATAGAGCTTGGTGGACATCCGTTCTCTCATGTGATTTTATAACATAATGAGCACCTATATGATATAATATAACATGACAAGCCCCACCTCTCCCGATCCCGTCGGATTTCAGCATCATGACCACGCCGCCTGTGTGCACAGCGCGCTGGAAGAGGCCGACCGCCAATGCGCCCAAGAAGGTCTGCGCCTGACGGCGGTGCGCCGTAAGGTATTGGAAATATTGCTGCAAGGGCATCGCGCGATGGGCGCCTATGAGGTGCTGGATATTCTGCGCGAGGACGGGTTCGGCTCACAGCCGCCGGTGGCCTACCGCGCGTTGGATTTCCTTGTGGCCCATGGGTTTGCGCATAAGATCGAGCGTCTGAATGCCTTTGTCGCCTGCGCCCATCCCGGCGCGCGCCATTCGCCCGCGTTCATGATCTGCCGCCTGTGCCAAAGCGTCGCCGAAGCGCAATCCTCGCAAGAGGCCGGTCCCCTTGGGGACGCTGCCCGCGCTGCCGGTTTCCATGTTGAACAAACCGTGGTCGAGGCCGAGGGCGTCTGCCCCGCCTGCGCGCTAAAGGATGCGAAATGAGCCTGCTGAGCGTTGAGAACCTGACCATCGGCTACGGGGCACAGACGGTTTTGCGATCGGTGAACCTGTCGATTGAACCGGGTGAGATTGTCACGATCGTCGGCCCGAACGGGTCGGGCAAGACCAGCCTGTTGCGCGCGATTATCGGGGCGGTGCAGCCGACCTCGGGACGGGTGACGCATCAGGACGGGGTGCGGATCGGCTATGTGCCGCAAAAGCTGCACGTTGATCCGACCTTGCCGATGACGGTCGAACGGTTCCTGCGCCTGCCCGGCGGGCACAGCCGCGCCGATTGCGCCGCCGCCCTGAACAAGGCCGGTGTGCCGGATTTGCGCACCCGTCAGATGTCGGGCCTGTCAGGCGGACAGTTTCAGCGCGTGATGCTGGCCCGCGCCCTGATGAACATGCCGCAGATCCTGTTGCTGGATGAGGCGACACAGGGCTTGGATCAACCGGGATCGGCAGCATTTTATCGCCAGATTGAGGACGTGCGCCGCGACACCGGATGCGCGGTCCTGATGATTAGCCATGAGTTGCACGTGGTGATGAGCGCGTCGGATCGCGTGATCTGTCTGAACGGGCATGTGTGTTGCGAGGGGACGCCGGAAATCGTGTCCTCGGCACCGGAATACCGCGCCTTGTTCGGGACGGGGACGGGCGGGGCATTGGCCCTTTATCGCCATGATCACAACCACACGCATGACGATGGATGTGACCACGATCACGACCATGGGCATGACCACCACCATTACGACCATAAACCGACTGAGGCCGCAGAATGATTTTGGACGATTTCATGGTCCGCGCCACGCTGGCCGGTGTGGGCGTGGCCTGTGCCGCCGCCCCATTGGGCAGCTTTGTTGTCTGGCGGCGCATGGCCTATTTCGGGGACGCCACATCGCATGCGGCGATCCTTGGGGTGGCCTTGGCGTTGGCGCTGAACCTGTCGGTGTTCGCGGGGGCCTTGGCGATTGCGTTGATCATGGCCCTGACCGTGACAGCCCTATCGGGTCGGGGATATGCGATGGACACGGTTCTGGGCGTATTGGCGCATTCGGCGTTGGCGTTCGGGTTGGTGGCGGTGTCGTTCCTGTCGGGGGTGCGCATCGATCTGATGGCCTATCTGTTTGGCGATATTTTGGCCGTGTCGAAGACCGATCTGGCGGTGATCTGGGGCGGGGCGGCCTTGGTCGTGGCCTGTATCGGGATGCGCTGGTCGGCGTTGCTGATGTCCACGTTGAACGAGGATTTGGCGTATAGCGCGGGGATCGACCCTAAGCGCGAACAGATGTTCCTGACCGTAGCATTGGCCGTGACCGTGGCCGTCGCGATCAAGGTCGTGGGGGTTTTGTTGATCGCGGCGATGCTGATCGTTCCGGCGGCGGCGGCGCGCCCCTTGGCCCGCACGCCCGAAGGCATGGCGATCATTGCAGCGGCTTTGGGCGCATTGGCGGCGGTGGTCGGTCTGCGCGCGGCCTATGTGTTTGACACGCCTGCGGGGCCGTCAATCGTCTGTGTCGCGGCGGTGATTTTCATCGGGACCAGCCTGTTCGGACGTCGTTTGGCCATCCGCTAGGGACGCAGGATGCGCGCGGCCTCGGCGCGCAGGACGTTGATCAAAATATCGCTGCCCGTGCGTGGATCGGGCAGCGCCGGTTGGATCAGGGACAGGGTGCGCGACGTGCCCGCTCCGGCCAGCGGACGCAGGCACAGATCGGTGCCGCGCTTGGCCTCGCTCAGGGCATAGACCTCGGGCAGGATGGCCAGACCGGTGCCCGACGCGGCCATCAACCGCACTGCGTCCAAACTGGTGCCCTCATACTCCTGAGACACTTGCGCGCCCGATTGGGCCGCCAGACCCGCAACCACATGGGACAACCGGTGCCCCGCCCCGATGGTCAAAAGCGTCTCGCCGCGCAACTGGTCCAACGGCACCGGCGCGCCCTGACTGGCCAGCCGATGATCCAGCGGGGTCGCCAGCCAGAGCTGTTCGGTAAACAGCGTCGTGCTCCGCGTGCCTGGATGATCTTCGGGGGTTGAGATGATCATATCGAACCGCCCCGCCCGCAGCCCCTGATCCAGATCGCGCGTGCTTTCCTCACGCACCAACAGGCGCAGGCTGGGGTGTTCGGCGTGCAGACGCCGCACGACGCCCGGCAACAGATAGGGGCCGATGGAGGGTAACACCCCAAGACGCAGGCGTCCGCCAAAAATCCCCGCCCCCTTGGCCACGGCGCACAGGTCCTGATGTTCCTGCAGGATCAGACGGGCGCGGCGCACGACCTCTTCGCCTGTGGCGGTCAGGGTTGCGCCCGTCCGTCCGCGCAGAAACAGGGTCGCGCCAAGGGTCGCCTCAACCTCGGCGATTTGGGCGGACAGGCTGGGCTGGCTGACGTTTAACTGTGCCGCAGCCATGCCGATGCGGCCCGTATCGGCCACGGCTATCAGGTATTCCAGCTGTCGAAGGGTCGGGCGCATTGCATAGTCCAAAGCTATGGAAATCACGATTAACATATATTTGAAGCAATGCCCCAATCAACCGATAAGCGCGCAAATCGAAATCGGCACATGGCCTAGGTGCGCGGGCGGCTGGCCCGCCCCCATCGCAGGTCCGGTGCCACCAAAGGGAAATACACGATGGACCTGTCTCTGGCCGCTTTGGCGGGCAATCTTCTTGCGCCTACGATCCTGTTCTTTGTCCTTGGTCTGGTGGCCGCCTTTGCGCGCAGCGACCTGTCCATTCCAGAGGGCGCGGCCAAAATCATGTCGATTTACCTGTTGATGGCCATCGGGTTCAAAGGCGGCGCTGGTGTCGCCGAAACAGGGATCAGCGCGCGGCTCCTCCTTGCGTTGGTGGCGGGGGGCGTTTTGTCCTTTGTTCTGCCGTTTGTCGCCTATGGCTTGGTACGGGCGATGACCCGTCTGGACCCGCTGAACGCGGCGGCGGTGGCGGGGCATTACGGGTCGATCTCAATCGTGACCTTTGTCACCGCATCCAGTTTGCTTGAGGCCCGTGGCGTCCCCGCCGAGGGGTATATGGTCGCCGTTGCCGCCGTGATGGAGGTGCCCGCGATCATGTCTGCGCTGTGGTTGGCGGCGCGCAAGGGTGGGCAGACCGAAATGGGCTGTTCCCTGATGCGCCATATCATCGGCAACGGGTCCATTGTGTTGCTGGTCGGGGCGTTCGTCATCGGGGCGGTGACGGGGCAACCCGGGCTTGAGCAGATGAAACCGTTCATCGTGGTGCCCTTTACCGGTGTGCTGGCGCTGTTCCTGCTGGATATGGGCCTGTCGGCGGGCAAGAGCGTGATGAAAAACCGTCGTGACCTGTCGGGGGGCGTTTTCCTGTTTGGCTGTGTGATGCCATTGATCGGATCGCTGTTCGGCCTTGGGGCGGGTCATCTGGTCGGGCTTAGCGATGGCGGCGTGTTCCTGATGATGGTTCTGTCGGCCTCGGCCTCCTATATCGCGGTGCCGGCCGCGATGCGCCTTGCCCTGCCGCAGGCGAAATCGGGGATTTACCTGTCGTTGGCGCTGGGCGTGACGTTTCCGTTCAACCTGACGCTGGGCCTGCCGTTGTATTTCTGGCTGGCGACGCTGTAGGCGCGGACGCCGGACGGGTACCCCGTCCGGCACCCGTTGTCAGATCAATGCGATCCGGTCGCCATCCGCTGTGCCGATGCTGGCCATGCGATAGCGGCAGTGACCGGCTTGACGTTGGAACACCGACACCCCAAGCAGCCAGACACGCACCACCTGTGTTGCCTCGCCCCCGATAATGTCGCGGTAATCCTGCGATACGTTGCGGGTTTCGCCTAACCATTTGCCCAGATCGTCAAAGCCGCTGCGCTGAACCACATGGGTTTCAACCGCGTTCCAACCGGGCAGGGGACAGCGGAACACCTTGCCCACGGGAAGGGTGCTGCTCCAGAGGTAGGTGATGTCCTGCCCGTCATCGAATTCGACCCCGATAGACAGGTAATCATGGGTGGGCACCGTGTCTTCGGCCACGCGGGAGGGCAGCTCATCCACCAGCCACTCCCAATTCAACACCTGATCCTGATCCAGCGGCAGGTTCACATCGCGGCGCAGGATCGCGACGTTCTTATGCGTGGCACAGGCCATTTCATTGCCCGTCTGGCGGAACACGCCGGATTCGCCGAAACTGTGGTGGTTGGTCCAACCCTCGGGCGTGATGTGGGGCGACAGTTCGCGCTCAATCGCCGCGCTGATCAGGCCGGCGGGATCGCCTGCCGCGCGCAGCCGCTGCAGACCGGACAGGGCGTCCCCCTCCCACGCGATTGCGACGCCCTCAATCCGGCCATCGGCGGCGGTATAGACGTCGAGGGGCGGCCACAGATCGCCCTCGGCATTGGCCCATTCCCCGGCGGATCGTGCGATGGTTAGCGGGCCGTCCCCATCCGCGATCATGGTCCCTGCGTTATCTGTCGGGCTGAACATGGGGCCGGTGCCGACGCGGGCAAAGGTGACCATCCCCGGTTCAATCCACAGATCAAGCGGACGCGCCAGATACCACCGGCCACTGACCAACAGCGTCACCTGTTGCCCCTTTTTGACCGGCATCAGGACCGTATCCCACGGCAGGGTCGCACCGGTGATCGTGAACGCCTGCGCCTGACCAAGCGCCGCACCCCCCGCGTCATCGAACGCGGCCAGAACCGCCTCGGCAAACCCGCCCTCGGGGAACAGGCGCGCGGCGGCAAGTGTCGGGGCGGACGCCGCCAGACCGGCCGCCCCCATCCCGCGCAGAACCGCGCGGCGTGACATATGATAACCATGCAATGAACAAGGCATGTGGTTCCTCCCATCTGTTTGATGCGTGCAAATCTGGGCGCCTTTGGCCGCAAATGGGTCAGGCAAATGTAAGAAAAATGTAAGTTCTTGCGCGCAGGGGCGGGACCATAGTCGTCTATGGGACGCCACCGGCGCGTGCGATATTTCGGGGATGACAACGGGTTGGTTTAACACGGCGGCGGGGCGGGGCCCTTGGATCATCGCGGCGGGCGCGGTGGTTCTGCCCTTGTTGATCGCGCTGGCCCTGCTCAGCCTGTGGTTTCTGGACGCAAAACAGGTCGAAACCCTGAGCACCCAGCGCCGCGCGGCCCTTGAGGCCGTCAACGAGGTGGCGGCGGAGTTGACCACGCGAACCGAGGCCGCGGCCAGTGCCCTGATCGCGCAGGGGGCAGAGGTGTTTGCCGACGACGGGGCCCTTTCGGCGCGGGGGTTCTATCTGGGGCGATCAGACGTAGCGACCATGGCGATTTTCGACGCCGAGGGCGCGCAGGTCTTTCCCGATCCTCAAACGCTCTCGACCTTTTCCGAACTGACCTATCTGGATCAGGGCCGCGCGCGTCTGGAACAGGCGCAGGCCGAGGCCACGGACGCGCGCATCACTTGGGCGGGGTCGCTGCGCGATCCGGCCCTGCCGGTGATCGGATGCCAAAGGATCGAGGCGCGCGCGGTCTGTGTCTATTTCCTGCCCGAGTTCTTCATGGATCAGGCGGGTGATCTGCGTCTCTATGATCTGGGGGCACAGGCCTTGCGGGCCGAGGTCACGCGCGTCCATGCGGTTTTGCCCGCGCCCTATGCGGGGTTTGCGGTGGCGTTGGAGTACGATCTGCAACCGGCCTATGGTGGCTGGGCTTTGGTTTTGCTGATCGGACCGGCGGTTCTGGCGACGCTTGGGGCGCTGGGCCTGTTTGCGGCGGCCTATCGCGCGCATTTGCAAACGGCACAGGCGCGGGTTGCGAGTTTGGCAATGGTCAGCCACGAGTTGCGCACGCCACTGGCCAACCTGCGTCTCTATGCGGATATGTTGCCGGATGCGGCGGGGGATGCGCCGCGTGTTGCGCGCTATGGTCAGGTCATCGCCGAAGAGGCCACGCGCCTTGGCCGGATCGTGGACAACGCTTTGGCGACCGAAACATCCGCGCCCGCGCTGCAAACCCTGTCTGTGGATGCGCGCCTGCGCGATCTGTTGACGCGGTTCGGGCCAAGCGTTGTGGATCACCTGAACCTGACGCTGGATCTGAACACACCGGATGTTGTGCGGATGGATGGGACTTGCGTGGATCAGGTGGTTCTGAACCTGCTCGACAACGCACGCAAATACGCGCCGAGCGCGGCGGTGCGTCTGTGTTCGGCGCGGCGTGCGGACCGGATTGTGATCCGTGTGTCGGACGATGGCGCACAGGTGCCGGTCGCGGGGGCGGGGGGCTTTGGTCTTGGGCTGCGGACCTGCGACGGGCTGGCCCGTGCGGCGGGGGGGCGGTTCACCTATGACATCACCGCGCAGGGCAGTTGGTTCGAACTGTCCCTGCCCTATGAAAGGGCCGACTGATGCGGGTTCTAATTGCCGAAGATGACCTGTCCCTTGGCACGGGGCTGGTGGACCTGCTGGGGCGCGACGGGTTTGAATGTGTGCTGGTGGGCGATGGTCGCGCGGCCGAGGCTGCGTTTCGCGACGATCCCTTTCCGATTGTCGTTCTGGACATCGTGATGCCGGGTCAGGACGGTTTGACCCTGTGCCGGACCTTGCGCGCGATTGCGCCCCAGACGCAGATCATGTTGCTCAGCGCGCGGGGGGAAACGTTTGACAAGGCGCGGGGGCTGCAACTGGGCGCGGACGATTATGTGGCCAAACCGTTCGACCCGTCCGAATTGCGCGCGCGCCTCTCGGCCATGGCGCGGCGGGCGCGGGCGGTGCCGTCGGCCGATGCGCGGTTCAAGATGGGCGATGTCTGGATCGATCCCGCCGCCCTGATCGCGATCCGTGATGGAGAAGAGATCAGCCTGACCCAGCGCGAGCTTTGCCTGCTTCGGCTGCTCTATACCCATGCGGGGCAGGCCGTCAGCCGCAACCAGTTGTTCGATCACTGTTGGGGACGGGACTATTTTCCCAACAGTCGCGCGCTGGACCAATATATCTCGACCCTGCGGGGCAAAATCGAATGGGACCCGAAACAGCCGTGCTTGATTGAAACCGTGCACGGGGTCGGCTATCGCCATCCGGTGTCGCCCGCGCGGTAACGCACTGTTTCCGTTTGGGGGCGGAACGGCCCCGGTTTGGCCCGAATTCGACACATCCGCGCCCCATCGGGCCACCACAACCTTGGGTGTACCGCAACAAGCCCCAAGGACCCCACGCAATGAAAAAGCTGCTGAACCGGCTGCGCAAATCGGACAAGACCGCCGTCGTGGCCGCCGAAAAGCCCCGCGCATCGGACCCGTTTGAGCGCCGTTTGCAACGTCTGGCCAAAACCGAAGCGGCGCCCGCGAAACCCGCACGCCCCGCAGCAGCCGTTTTTAGAAATTTGTCTGAACGTCAGGCAGGTTAAGTGCCGTCATCAGGTCGCGCAGTTCCTGACGGGCGGCGACGTTACTGATGTTCATGCCTTTGACCCCGATGTCCTTGAGATCCAGCAGGGTCAGGCCATTGGGGTAGAGTTCGCGAAAGATCACCCGCTCGCTAAAGCCGGGGGCGACGCGGAACCCGATGCGACGGGCAAGGTTTTCCAACGCGTCACCCATCTTTTTCTTGTTGTGCATCTGCTGGGCCCCCAGACGGTTGCGCAACACGACCCAGTCGATCGCGGGCAGGCCCGCTTGGGCGCGCAACTGACGCGCGCTCCACACCATTTCGGAATAGATCGACGGGCCAAGGATCTTGTTGGTTTGCGGATCGATTTGCGCCAACAGATCAAAGTCCACAAAGCTATCGTTCAGCGGCGTGATCAACGTATCAGCCAGCGAATGCGCGACCTGACTGAGGCGTGTATGCGAGCCGGGACAGTCGATCAGGATGAAATCCTTTTCCTGCTCCATTCCCGAAACGGCGACAGACAGGCGGCGGTCAAAGATGTTTTCACCGGGGGCCAGTTCGTCTTTGTCGATTTCGGGCAGTTCGCGGTAGTCGGGCGTCGGCAGGTCCAGACCTTCACGTTCGCAAAAGGCGCGGCGGTTCTGGGCATAATGGCCAAAGCTGCGTTGGCGCAGGTCCAAATCCAGAACGCCGACCTGTTTTCCGGCCCGCGACAAGGCGGTCGCCACATGCATCGAGACGGTCGATTTGCCCGCGCCGCCCTTTTCATTTCCGACAACAATAATATGCGCCATAACCCTGATCCCCGTGCGGATTTTGTTCCGCTACTTGTTGGTCTGCACCTTATGTGCGCTTTCCGCGTAAAGAAAGCGGTGCCGATGGACAAGACCGATAATCAATGCGTGAGTGTGGTTTTCCGGTGTGCCCGTGGCGCGGGTTTATTCGGGGGGCGGAAACGAAAAACGCCGCCCCGAAGGACGGCGTTTTAAACAACTGCGCGTGGCGGGTCTTAGAAGCCCAGGCCAGCGTATTTGTTTTTGAACTTGGATACACGACCGCCGGCATCCATCAGACGCGACGAACCGCCGGTCCATGCGGGGTGCGACGAGGGGTCGATGTCCAGCGACAGGGTGTCGCCTTCTTTGCCGTAGGTCGACTTCATCTGAACGACGGTGCCATCGGTCATTTTGACGTCGATGATGTGGTAGTCGGGATGCAGATCTTTTTTCATATCGACGGATCCTTACTTGTCGGCTTTGGGCTTGTAGTTGGTCACTTCGGCGATACGTGCCGATTTACCGCGACGCGAACGCAGGTAGTACAGTTTCGCGCGACGGACTTTACCGCGGCGGACAACTTCGATGCTGTCGATGTTGGTCGAGTGCAGCGGGAACACACGTTCTACGCCCTCGCCAAACGAGATTTTACGCACGGTGAACGAGCCAGCGATGCCGCTGCCGTTCTTGCGCGAGATGCAGACACCTTCATAGTTCTGAACACGCGAACGCGTGCCTTCGGTCACTTTAAAACCGACGCGGATGGTGTCACCGGCCTTGAAATCCGGGATGTCTTTGCCAAGCGCTGCGACTTGCTCGGCTTCCAGCTGTGCGATCAGGTCCATCGCATTTCTCCTATATGCTCACGGTTTTTCCCGCGAAGTTTTCGATCGCCCCAGAGCTCGTGGTCTCTTGCCGGGTCCGCCGTGCGCCCGCCCGAGATCAGGTCGAATTTTCCGTATCCTTTGATCCATGCGGTCCCTTGGGTTTCCCCGGCAGAGCAACCGGTTCAACGTCAAGCGCATCTCTCATCGGTAAATGCGACAATGCCGACGAATGGAATCTTCGCCAGCACGGACACATGGCGCGGGTTTTAGGCCCGCCACCGCAGGCAATCAAGCGGTTTGCACGCGAAAATCGCCCGAAAACCCTAGTCTTTGTCGTTTTTTTCGCAAAATTTGGCCCAGAGGTCGGGTCGACGGGCGCGGGTCAGGGCGTGGGACTGCTCTTGGCGCCATTCTGCGACCTTGCCGTGGTTCCCGGACAACAGGACATCGGGAATCGTCCGGCCCCGCCAATTCGTGGGGCGGGTGTATTGCGGATGTTCCAAAAGGCCGTTGCAATGGCTCTCTTCTTCGGTCGAGGCCTGATTGCCCAGAACGTTCGGCAACAGGCGCACGGTCGCGTCGATCATCGCCTGCGCGGCCAGTTCGCCGCCGGTCATGACGAAATCGCCAAGGCTGATTTCCTCGACCTGATATTCGTCGAGAACGCGCTGATCCACGCCCTCAAACCGGCCACACAGGAACGTGGCACCTTGGGCCTGCGACAGGCGCTGGGCGGTGGCCTGATCAAAGGGGCGACCGCGCGGGGACAGGTAGATCACCGGCCAATCGCCACGTTCATGCGGCGTGCCCTTTGCGGCGTGATCCATGGCGGCGCCGACCACATCGGGGCGCAACACCATGCCAGCACCACCACCGGCGGGGGTGTCGTCGACGTTTCGATGCTTGCCCTCACCGAACCGGCGCAGGTCGATGGTCTCTAGCGCCCACAACCCTTGATCCAGTGCCTTGCCGGTCAGGGACTGTCCCAGCACGCCCGGAAAGGCGTCGGGGAACAGGGTGATGATCTTGGCCGTCCATGCGCCCCGCAGGCGCGGGGTGGGCGACATCAGGTCACGCGGGGTCATCGAGGCGCTGATCGACAGGCGACCGTGGGATTTGGTGGGTGCTTTCATGGCGCTCTCTTAGCCGGTTTCTTTGCCGCCCAAAAGCCCCGAGCCATGCGCGGCGCGCTCGGCCCGCAGCTGTTTCTTGCGGGCCTCGACGGTGGCATCGTCCAGATCGGACCGGTTCAGGTCCAGATAGGCGCGTAAAAGGGCGTCATCGCCACGGGCGTTGCGCAGGTCAACGGGTTTCAATGCGGCGCGCCGTTCGGGCGGCATGCGCATCAGGTTCAGGATGGGCGTCGCGGGGCCAAAGGGCAGATCGCGACAGTCATCAAGGTCGTTGGACAGGACCCTGTGGTCCGGAACGGCATCGCGAATATCCGAAAGTACGGTGGCAAAATCGGCGGCGTTCGGACAGCGTTCGACAAAGGCGTCAAAGCTCTCGGTCATGCGCGAGGCCTTGATATGTTGCCAATAGGCGCTGCGATACCACGAGGATGCGGCGCGCGTTCCGAGCACAAAAGTCAGTTCCAACCGCCTGCCGAACAGGGCCTGCAATTCTTCGGCGTACCCCTGCAACAAATCCGGCGCTGCCGAATAATCCGTCGTGCCAAGACGACCGGCAATGCATCCCGACAGGTCCTCGGCCGAGACCAACAGCTGTCGCTTGGGCGAAAGGTTCAGGTCGTCGACGTATTTGCCAAACAGATAGGCCGCCTTGTGCAGGTTGAACGTATCGCGCTTTTCCGCATAGGTCCGCGCCGCGCGCAGCGTACTTTCGAACTTGTCGCGTAGGCCGATCGCCATGACCGGCCATAATTCGCGCCGATTACGCTTGAGCACCGCCTGTACGCTGGTCGTGCCCGTCTTGTGAAAGCCTGCGTGTATGACGATACGCTGCGGCGGCATATCAGTCGGGGAAGACGCCTTCGGGGGGATCGGCGATGATGCGCCCCGCGTCCAGATCAACCGTGGGCACCGCCGCATTGGTGAACGGCAATAGGGCCGTGGTCTTCAGGCCCGGTCCGAACACCTCAAGCAGATCGCCCGCGCCATGGTCATGCACGGCGCGCACAACGCCCAGATGCTTGCCGCCCGTGTCATAGACCTCCAGCCCGATCAGATCGGCGTGGTAATATTCGTCATCGGGCAGGCTGGGTAGTTTGTCGCGCGGTGCAAACAGTTGCACGCCGCGCATATCATCGGCCTGTTCCTTGGTGCTGATACCGGTCAGGCGCGCGGCATAGCCGCCTTTGATCTGGCGGGAAATCTTGACCTTGAACTCGCGCCCGCCCTCTTGGTCAAACAGCGGACCATAGGTCGCGATGTCCTCGGGAATAGCGCAAAAGCTTTTTAGACGAACCTCGCCGCGCACACCGAAAGATCCGGCAATCGCACCAACGCACACAAGATCGGGTTTGTCGCTCATCTCTCGGGGATCGCCTTGTTCTGGGCTTGAATTGTCAATGTGATAGCGCACCAGACACGGCGGGGCAATCGCCGCTAGCGCGTCTCGAACGGCAGGTGGCCGCGGCGCTCTTCCCAGCCGACTTTTTGCAATTCGGGGGTGTCACTTGTGGTTTCGGGATAGCCCACACAGAGATAGGCGATCAGACGCCAGTTCTCGGGCACATCCAGATCACGGCACAGGGCCTCGGGGTCCAAGATCGACACCCAGCCCACGCCGATCCCACGCGCCCGCGCAGAAAGCCAGAACAGGTTGATCGCCGAGACCACAGAATAGCGGCGCATCTCGGGCATGGATTGCGCGCCAAGACCGCTGCCTTTGGGGGTTTCTTCGTCGCAAAAGACCGCCAGTTGCACGGGGGCCTCTTGCATGCCGGACAGTTTCAGACCGGCGTACATCTGGGCCTTGTCGCCCGAATACCCATCCAGCGCGCGTTCATTCGCCGCCTGATAGTTGGTCAGGGCCGCCTGACGGGCGGCCCCGCTGTTCACCTGAACAACGCGCCACGGTTCGGACAATCCGACCGACGGCGCCAACAGGAACGCATCAAGGCATTCCTGCAGCAAAGGCGCGGGAACGGGATCGGTGCGAAAGCGGCGCACATCGCGCCGCCATTGCATCAGGCTGTCCAGCTGTTGCCGGAATGCGCCGTCAAATTCCCCGTTCCCTGCGGCCATCGCCTTATTCTTCGGCGGCTGCTTCGGGTGCTTCTGCAGCAGCTTCTGCTGCTTCAGCTGCCTTGGCGGCTTTCTCTTCAGCACGGTCCTGAGCTTTCTTGCCCGGAACAGCTTTCTTGGGGTTGTTGCGCTCTTTCTTGGTCAGAACGCCAGCAGCTTCCAGCATACGTGCGATACGGTCGGTCGGCTGAGCGCCCTGGTCCAGCCAGTACTTGACGCGCTCCATGTCCATTTTCACGCGCTCTTCGCTGTCTTTGGCCAGCAGCGGGTTGTAGGTGCCCAGTTTCTCGATGAAACGGCCATCGCGGGGCATACGGGAGTCCGTTGCAACGATGCGATAGAAGGGACGTTTTTTCGAGCCACCGCGGGCCAGACGAATTTTAAGTGCCATGGGTTTTCTCCTTGAATTGGCGATAACGGGCGGACCCGTTTATTCCTGATGTTTCTCGTGGTGTTTGATGACTTCCTGAATGATGAAATTCAGAAAGGCCTTGGCGAATTCCGGATCAAGGTCGGCGCGTTTTGCCAAGTCCTCTAGCCGGGAAATCTGTTTTGCTTCGCGCGCCGGATCGCTGGGCGGCAAGGCGTGTTGTGCCTTGAGACGACCAACGGCCTGCGTGTGCTTGAACCGCTCGCCCAAGGTATAGACGAGGATCGCATCCAGACGGTCGATGCTTTCGCGATGCTCTTTCAAAAGCTCGGCGGCGCGTGCGGCGGTATCAGTCAATGGCAAAGCCTTTCGGTTTGAACAAAGGGTCGCAATAGTGGCTGATCTCAAGCGCGATGCCGTCGGCAATCTGGCTGTTCTTCAACTGCTCGGGCGTCGGGTGGCGATAGACCGCATCGTTGCCGTCAATCGTGGCCGCGCCGTGATCCTTGGTCGCGCCCAGACGCTCGGCCAGACGGATGGAATCAAGGTTCTTGGGGTCGATATAGCTGACCGCGCTGTCCCAACCGCCCTCGGTATAAAAGAACCGCCGCGCCTCATGCGTCGCCTCAAGGGCATAGCCCTTACCGGCCTTGTCAGGCCAGATGATCCACGCGATTTCGCGTTCGGGCCAGCCTGCGGGCTGCCATCCACCGGCCATGCCATAAGTCTCGTCGGTCGCCTTGTCGTGGATCATCCACATGCCAAAGCCACGGATCTCCCAATGGCCGATCTCTGCGGCATAAAGCATCCACGCCTCGTATTTGTTCAACGGCCCACCCATGAACCGCGAACGATACGAACTGAACGTCGCCTTGAAATCGGGATAATCCTCGGGCTCGGGGCCACGCAGGACCAAGCGCTCGGTCTCCAGAACGGGAATGTCACGATGGCCCATTACACAGCCCTCCGTGCAACCAAACCCGCACCCTTTTCATCTTGGCACAAATACTCTCGGGGAGCGCGAGGGGCAGACAGCCCCTCGCTCCCGCACGCGACCACAGCCGCCGAGGTATATGTGCCAAAAACGATCACTTCTTCTTCCCGAAGCCCGACAGACCCGGCGGCAGGGCACCACCGCCCAGACCGGGCAACCCACCAGGCAGCTTGCCGCCCATCGCCTTGGCTGCCGCCTCAAGCGCTTTGGGGTCCATCTGCGAGGGGTCCATTTGCGACGGGTCCATTCCGGCAGGCAGGCCGCCGCCTTTGCCGAACATGCCCTTCATGGCTTGTTTCAGCATGCCGCCTTTGCCCATCTTACCCATCTTCTTCATCATGTCGGCCATCTGGCGCTGCATCTTCAGCAGCTTGTTCAGGTCCGACACCTCTAGACCCGCACCTTTGGCGATCCGCTTTTTGCGGCTGGCCTGCAGCAGTTGCGGGTTGGCGCGTTCGCGCTTGGTCATGGACTGGATCAGGGCGATCTGCTGTTTCAGGATGCGGTCGTCGAACCCTGCGTCCTGCACCTGTTTGGCCATTTTGCCCATGCCGGGCATCATGCCCATAACGCCTTCCATGCCGCCCATCTTGATCATTTGTTCAAGCTGCATTTTCAGGTCGTTCATGTTGAACTGACCCTTTTGAAAGCGCTTCATCATGCGCTCGGCCTGTTCGGCCTCGATCGTCGCCTGTGCCTTTTCGACCAGCGAGACAATGTCGCCCATCCCAAGGATACGACCCGCGATCCGTTCCGGATGGAACTCTTCGATCGCATCCATCTTTTCGCCCAGACCGACAAAGCGGATCGGCTTGCCCGTTACGGCGCGCATCGACAGGGCTGCACCACCGCGCCCGTCACCGTCCATACGGGTCAGGACTACGCCCGAAATCCCGATCTGGCCGTCGAACTGTTCGGCGACGTTCACCGCGTCCTGACCGGTCAGGCCGTCCACCACCAGCAGGGTCTCGCGCGGGGTGACGACGTTGCGCACGTCCTCGACCTCTTGCATCAGCACATCGTCGATGTGCAGACGACCCGCGGTGTCCAGCATATAGACGTCATAGCCGCCCATGGTCGCCTGTTGCTTGGCGCGTTTGGCGATATCGACCGGCGACTGGCCTGGAACGATGGGCAGGGTGTCGACCCCGATCTGGGTGCCCAGCACGGCCAACTGATCCTGCGCCGCCGGACGGTAAACGTCGAGCGAGGCCATCAGAACGCGCTTGCCGTTCACGTCCTTCAGACGTTTGGCCAGTTTCGCGGTGGTCGTGGTTTTACCGGACCCCTGCAGACCCACCATCAGGATCGGCGCGGGCGGGTTGTCGACCTTTAGCGTGCCGGGCTCACCTTCGCCCGACAGGACGCCGATCAGCTCGTCATGAACGATTTTGACGACCTGCTGGCCGGGTGTAACCGATTTGGTGACGGCTTGGCCGGTCGCCTTGGTCTGGACCGCTTTGACGAAATCGCGCGCGACGGGCAGCGAGACATCGGCCTCAAGCAGCGCGACGCGCACTTCGCGCAGGGCGGTTTTTACATCATCTTCGGACAGGGCGCCCTGTTTGGTCAGACGATCAAAGACGCCAGATAGGCGTTCGGATAGATTTTCAAACATGCCTTGGCCCTCCAACGACCGGTTATGCCTTGCCCGATCCAGATAAGACCGAACGCCCAAAACACCAACGGCACCAGTGGGCGCAACGCGCTGACTGGTGGCGATCCCTGCATCATGCAAAGGGACCGGAAGGTTTCACGCTTCCGGGGTTTGGGGCGCGTTTAGGCGCGATGATCGGCAGAGTCAAGGAAAACAGCGCATCCGCGCTTATCCGCGGCCCTGCTCATGTTCCAGACGTAGACGGGCGACGGTTTCGTTGCGCTCGGACGTCAGTTGGTCGCGCAGGCTGTTGGCCACATAATCCATATGCGCCTCGACCGCCGCGCGGGCGGCTGCGGGATCGCGCGCCTGAAGGGCGGTGTTGATCGCGCGGTGCTGATCCAGCAGTGCGCCGCGCGTCGTGCGCTGTTTGAACATGATCTGACGGTTGTAAAATACGCCCTCGCGCAGCAGTTCGAACATCGACCGCATCATGTGCAGCATCACGACGTTATGGGACGCCTCGATGATCGCCATATGGAAATCCGCGTCCAACCGCGCCTCATCCGTCGGGTTGCGCTTGGGGTGGGCGGCCTCCATTTTCGCGAACACGGTGTCGATCACCTGTAGGTCGATGTCAGAGGCCAAACGCGCCGCACGTTCGGCGGCCAGACCCTCCATATCGCGGCGAAAGGCGATATAGTCGAACACGGCCTCATCGTGGTTCCCGAACAGTTTGATCAACGCGGGCGAAAAGGCGGATCCCAACACCTCGGCTACAAAGATACCGGCGCCAGCGCGGCTAACCAAAAGGCCGCGTTCCTGCATCTCGCCGACCGCTTCGCGCAAGGACGGGCGCGACACGCCAAGACGTTCGGACAGTTCGCGTTCGGATGGCAGACGTTCACCGGGGCGCAGAATACCCTTTAGGATCAACAGTTCGATTTGTTTCTGAACCGACTGGGACAGGCGTTCAGGGTTGACCTTTTGAAAGGGCATGGCTCACTCCGTAATTGGTCGGATCATATGACCAAAGCGCCGTGCCGCCAATCAAAAAAGGCCAGCGCAAGGCTGGCCTTTTGGTCTTGGGTGTCGGGATCGCTTAGGCGTTCGGGCGGATGATGATTTCCACGCGACGGTTCTGGGCGCGACCGGCCTCATCAAGGTTGGAGGCAACGGGTTCGGCTTCGCCGCGACCAATGGCGCGCAGACGCGAGGACGACACACCCGAGTTGATCAGGATGCTGGTCACGGACTGGGCGCGCTGGGCCGACAGTTGTTGGTTATAACTGGCCGAGCCGGTGTTGTCGGTGTGGCCAATCACATCCACGGTCGTGTCGGGGTATTCGTTCAGGCTGTTGGCGAGAACGCGCAGGTCGCTGGTCAGGCTGCTACTGACCACGGCGCTATCGACGGCGAACAGGATGTCTTGGGGCATGGTCACGATCAGTTCGCTGCCGGTGTTGACCACCTTGATCTGGCCGTTGTCAAAGTCGTTCTTCAGGTCCTGCGCCTGTTGATCAAGCTGCGATCCGATCAAACCGCCAATCGCGGCACCGGCAACCGCGCCGATCAGGGCGCCGTTCTTGGTGTCTTTGTCATTGTCACCCAGCAACGCGCCGGTCGCAGCGCCCAGAGCCGTGCCAAGTGCGGCACCCTCAATCGTGCGCTGGCGCGGGTTGTCGGTTGCGGTGTTGACGTCGGTACAGGCCGACAGGGCGACCAGACCGGCAAGGGCCGTGGCGGCGGTGGTTTTCATAATAGGCATGTTGTCCTCTGTTCTGCTCGCGGCCCCGTCGGGGCGTGTTTTGCGGCAATATATATGGTGAGGAAACACGCGCCGGAATGGTTTGGTTCCGGTATTTTACGTATCGGGCGATGAACCGCGCATCATGGGCGTCTTTATGCCGATACGCTGTCACAATCGACGCGTGCGCCTTCCCATGCCAGCATCGCGCGTTTCACCGGCAACCCCCAGTGATAGCCGCCCAGCCCGCCGGATTTGCGCAGCGCGCGGTGACACGGGATGATCCAACTGATCGGGTTGCGCCCCACGGCGGTGCCCACGGCGCGCACGGCCTTGGGGTTTCCGACGGCCTGTGCGATGTCGGAATAGGTGGTCACATGGCCCGACGGGATGTTCAGCAAGGCCTGCCAGACCTGCAGATGGAACGGCGCCCCGATCAGATGCAGGGGCATATCGCCCGACTGACCGCTCTCGGCCCCAAAGGACGCGGCGACCCAACCGGCAATGCGCGACGGATCCTCGACATAGTCGGCGGCGGGCCAGCGGCGTTTCAGATCGTCCAGTGTCGCGTCGCGCCCCGTCTCGGACGCAAACCCCATGGCGCATAGGCCCTTGTCCGTACCCATGGCCAAGGTGTCGCCAAATGGCCCGTCGAACCAGCCCCAATAGATCGTCAATCCCTCACCCCCACGGGCATATTGGCCGGGCGTCATGGCCTGCCATGTGACGAACAGATCATGCAGCCGCCCCGATCCCGACAGGCCCATCGCCTGTGCGGTTTCCAGCGTGGTGTGATTGAGGCGCAAGAGGTCCTTGGCATGGTCCAGCGTCAGGTATTGCTGATACCGTTTGGGGGATACACCCGCCCATTGGGTAAAGACGCGTTGGAAATGGGCGGGGCTCATCCCCATGTCGCTGGCCAGTTGGTCCAGCGTTAGGGGCATCCCGCTCGCCGCATCGATCTGTTCGATGGCGCGGCGGATCACGCCGAAATGGTAGTGCTGTTCGGGGGTGTCCATGGCGGGGCTCCTTTCCATCCTAGGCTAGGGGGCGGCGTGCGTATTTGCGACCCGAAACTTGCGCAATGTGATGGGACGAGGGCGAATAGGGCCTTGCCGGATGTGGCCCCCTTGGGCATACCCCGTGATATGGCAAAACAGCTTGATTATCACACGATCCACGAGATCTTTACGCGGTTTGAGGCCCAAGAGGCCGAGCCCAAGGGCGAACTTGACCACGTCAACGCCTATACCTTGGTGGTGGCGGTGGCCCTGTCGGCGCAGGCCACGGATGCGGGCGTGAACAAGGCGACCAAAGCGTTGTTCAAAATCGCCGACACGCCGCAAAAGATGCTGGATCTGGGCGAAGAAGGTCTGATCGAACACATCAAGACCATCGGCCTGTTCCGCAACAAGGCCAAGAACGTGATCAAGCTGAGCCGCATTCTGGTCGATGACTATGACGGTCAGGTGCCGTCGTCGCGCGCCGCGCTGCAATCCCTGCCGGGGGTGGGGCGCAAGACCGCGAACGTCGTACTGAACATGTGGTTCCACTATCCGGCGCAGGCGGTCGATACGCATATCTTTCGCCTTGGCAACCGCAGCGGCCTCGCGCCGGGCAAGGATGTAGACGCCGTTGAGCGCGCGATTGAGGACCACATTCCCGTGGAATTCCAACAGCACGCGCATCATTGGATGATTTTACACGGGCGCTATACCTGCAAGGCCCGTAAACCCCTATGCGGCACCTGTATCATTCGCGATCTGTGCCAGTTCGAGGAGAAGAACCTGTGAGCAAAACCTACCAAGTTGTCGGCATCGGGAATGCCGTGGTCGATGTCCTGACCCAGAGCGACGATGCGTTTCTGGACAAGATGGGCATCCAGAAGGGGGTGATGCAACTGGTCGAGCAGAGCCGTGGTGCGCTGCTCTATGATGCGATGGGAGAGCGCACGCTGGCCGCGGGTGGTTCGGTTGCGAACACGGTTGCGGGGATCGGGAATCTGGGCCTGAAAACAGGGTTCATCGGTCGTGTGCATGACGATGAGTTGGGCCAGTTCTATGCCCGCGAGACCGAGGATGATGGCACCGCCTTTATCAACCCGCCGGTTGCGGGGGGCGAGTTGCCGACGTCGCGGTCGATGATCTTCGTGTCGCCCGATGGCGAGAGGTCGATGAACACCTATCTCGGGATTTCGGCCGAGGTTGGTCCCGAGGACGTCGATGATGCGGTGGTTGGTGACACCGAATTCCTGTTCCTTGAGGGGTATCTCTACGATAAGCCCAAGGGCAAAGAAGCGTTCGAGAAGGCCGCGAAGACCTGTCAGGCGGCGGGCGGTCAGGCGGGCATCGCCCTAAGCGATCCGTTCTGTGTCGACCGTCACCGCGCGGATTTCCGGCGGCTGGTTAATACACTGGATTTCGTGATCGGGAATGAGCACGAATGGTCGTCCCTGTATGAAACCGACCTGTCGGCAGCGTTGGAGCAGGCGGCGGCGGAATGTGGCACGATTGTCTGCACGCGCTCGGGCGGGGATGTCGTGATCGTGCGCGGTGACGAAGAGGTCATCGTGCCGGTGACCCCTGTAACGCCCGTTGATGCGACCGGAGCGGGCGATCAGTTCGCGGCCGGTTTCCTGTACGGTCTGGCAACCGGAGCGTCCTTGGATGTGGCGGGCAAGATGGGCGTGATCGCGGCGCGCGAGGTCATCGGCCATTTCGGCGCGCGCCCCGAAACGGATCTGGGCGCCTTGTTCCGCGAAGGCGGCGTTCTGTAAGGACGGTTGGCGGGGGGGGCTCCCGCCAAAACCCACCGCGCCAAGGCGCGTCGGTTTTGTTGGGCGTGGCCGCCGCATACGCGGCGGCGGGCCCGCAGGGTGGGGAGGTCAGTCGCCGAGTTTGGCGTGCACCTCATCCAGATCGATTTCACCGATCGGATATTTGTTCCCCGGATTTTCAAAGTCGTATTTGAACAGGTTGAAATCGCGTTTGTAGATTTCATAGACCAGATGCATCGACAGATCGTCGAAGTAATCTTCGACCGGATGGGCGCGTTTGGGGCCGTGGCCCTCGGATTCATTGAAACGCGGGATGGAGGCGAGGTCGACGTCGTGGCGCGTGTCGATGGCGTCCAGAACCTCTTGCATCCCGTCGTTGAACGTTTCGGTGTAAAAGATTTTGTCGTAGCGCCCGCCGTTCACGATAAAGGTCGAGATATGGCCCGACATGGCCGACCAGTGGATGTCGGGCTCCATCGGGCGGCGCCAGCGGATGGTATCCCGCGCGAATAGCAGGAACCGGCGAAAGCTCTGGATCTGGTCGAAATCGTCCTTGCCCTCATCGCCGCCGACTTCAATCCCGTATTTCTGGATCAACAACGGCACAAGGTTCCCGCGATAGCGACGACCGTTGCGTTGGATCCCGCAGATCTTGTCAAAGAACGAACTCAGGATGCGCGTATACGGGTTTCGCACACAGGTGAAGGCGTAGGAGCTATGGTTCAGGACGTTGTCGGTGATCGGTTGCTGGCTGTGTTCCAGCGACCATTTATGCAGGCCCGAGGTCGCATCGTGGATGTCCCCGTCGAAGAATTCCCCGTGGTCCGAATAAAACATGATCTGACCGATGGTCGAGCACGCACATTTCGGCACCACGCGGTACACGACGCTCTCACTCTCGGTCATCCAGGTGCCGGGAAACCCCATCTGCCTTTGCCTCCGTTACGCAACACTTTGATTAGGCGTATTACTTTGTTTAAACAAAGCAAATAAAGTGCGTTTATTCAATGGAGCATAGACGTTAGTAAAGACGTATCGTCGACAAACTTGGGACCACCCCTGCGAAATGGCTAAAATCGCCTATATCCTGCTGTGCCACAAAGACCCTGAGGCCATCATCCGTCAGGCGGAACGCCTGTCGGCGGCGGGCGATTATCTGTCGATCCATTTCGATGCACGTGCCGACAAGGCCCAGTTCGAGATGATCCGCGAATCCCTGAAGGACAACCCGCACGTCGTTTTCGCGAAAAAGCGGATCAAATGCGGTTGGGGGGCGTGGTCTTTGGTTGAGGCGACGTTGCATGCCGTGCGCGCCGCCGAACAGGCGTTTCCGCGCGCCACGCATTTTTACATGCTGTCGGGGGATTGCATGCCGATCAAATCGGCGGAATATGTCCACGATTTCCTTGATGGCACCGACATCGACTATGTCGAGAGCTTTGACTTTTTCAACTCGGACTGGATCAAGACCGGGATGAAGGAGGACCGGCTGTACTATCGCCACTATTTCAATGAGCGGACGCACAAGTGGCTGTTTTACACGTCCTATGAGTTGCAGAAAAAGCTGGGCCTGAACCGCAAGGTGCCGTCGGACATTCAGGTCATGATCGGCAGCCAGTGGTGGTGCCTGCGCCGTCGCACGATTGAGGCGATCCTCGAATTCTGTGAGCAGCGTCCCGATGTGCTGCGGTTCTTTAGCACCACGTGGATTCCGGATGAGACGTTCTTTCAGACGCTTGTGCGCCATCTGGTGCCCGAGTCCGAGATCAATACGCGGACCCTGACGTTCCTGATTTTCTCGGACTACGGGATGCCGGTGAATTTCTACAACGATCAGTACGATCTGTTGCTGTCACAGGATTTCCTGTTCGCGCGCAAAATCTCGCCCGACGCGAAGGAGCTGAAACGCCGTTTGGGCGCGCTCTATACCAGCAAGGGGGTCGAGTTCAAAATCTCGAACGAGGGGCGCAGCCTGTTCAAGTTCCTGACGGGACGCGGGCGGATCGGACGTCGCTATGCCCCGCGATTCTGGGAGGCTGAGGCCAGTCTAGGGCGCGAGCGTGAATTGATGATCGTGACCTGCAAGAAATGGCACGTGGCCAAGCGTTTGGTCGACAAGACGCGGCAGGTGACGAACCTGCCCGCGATCGAATATCTGTTCAATGAGGACGCGACCGAACTGCCGGATCTGGGCGGGATTCAGACGACGCTGGAGAAACGCACGCGGCACCGGCGGGCGTTGATGCGGATGCTGTTTGATTACTATGAAACTGATCGGTTGCTGATCTGTCTGGACCCCAGCAGTCTGGACCTGATGCAGGATTTTTACGCCGACCGCTGCACGACCAAACTGCTGGAGATCAAGACCGAGTTCACGGATGATTATCTGCTGGGCCATGCGCGGCGTGTGGGTCTGGCGGGCGAGCGTACCCCGCCAGAGGTGATTGAGCGTCTGTTGCCCACGATCCGCTATGACGTGGTGTTTGAAAGCGACCGCATTCGTGACGCCGATTTCCCGCATTTCCACCGCATCCGCGAAAGCGCCAGCGCCGAGGAAAACGCCGTGCCATTGGCGCAGTTTCTGGACGTGACACCCGAGCAGGCGCTAGAGGTCGCGGCGACCGATTATCTGTACGTAGATTGAGGACCAAAATGGCCTATTCCTATGATCCGCAAAACATCTTTGCCAAGATTCTGCGCGGCGAAATCCCCTGTAAATCCGTTCTGGAGACTGAGCATTGTCTGGCGTTCGAGGATATCGCGCCGCAGGCCCCGAACCATGTGCTGGTGATCCCCAGAGGGCCCTATGTTTGCTATGACCATTTCGCGGCTGAGGCCAGCGATGCCGAGGTTGTCGATTTCACGCGTACCATCGGCAAGATCTGCGCGATGCTGGGGGTTGAGCCCGGTAATGGCGGCGGCGGATATCGTTTGATTGCCAATTCGGGCGAGGCGGCGGTCCAAGAGGTTCCGCACCTGCATGTGCATGTGTTAGCGGGGCGTCCGTTGGGCCGGATGTTGGAGCGCGCCTAAGCGTCGGAATTGAGTATTTTTGCCAAGATGAAGACACCCCGTTTCCGGATCAGGAGGCGGGGTGTTTTGCGGTCAGGGCGAGGAAGGCGTCCTCAAGATCGGGTTCTTGGGTGCGGATGTCGCGGATGTTCATGCCAGCGGCGCGGATCGCCTCAATCAGGTGGCCGGTGGTGATGGTCGATTGGCTGTAGGTAAACGCATGGGTGCCATCGTGACCGATGGTGTGCGTGATGCCATCGGGCAGGGGGACGGCGGTGGGCGCGTCGCCCTCTGGGGTGATGACGAGGGTTTTCTGGTCCATCCGTCCGATCAGGTTCGCGGTGGTGTCGCGTGCGATCAGTTGGCCGTTGTCGATGATGCCGATTTCATCGCACATCTCTTGGGCCTCTTCGAGGTAGTGGGTCGTCAGGATGATCGTCATGCCCTGTTCGTTCAGGCGGCGCACATTGGCCCAGAGCATGTTGCGCAGTTGGATATCGACGCCAGCGGTCGGTTCATCAAGGACAAGTATTTGCGGGCTGTGGACCAGCGCCTTGCCCAGCAAGAGCCGGCGGCGCATCCCGCCCGAGAGGGAGCGGGCATAGGCCTCGGCCTTGTCCGTGAGGCCGATCAGTTCGAGGATGTCTTCGGTTTTGCGTTGGGACTTTGGCACGCCGTAGAGGCCCGCCTGTACGTCCAATGCGCCGCGCGGGGTGAAGAACGGATCGAGGTTCAGTTCCTGTGGCATGACGCCGATGGCCGCGCGGGATTGGCGTGGGTTTACGTCCTGATCGAACCCCCAGATTTTCACCGACCCTTGGGTTTTGACGACCAGACCGGCGAGAATGTTGATCAAGGTCGATTTGCCCGCGCCGTTCGGCCCCAAGAGGCCAAAGATCGAACCGGACGGGATGTCGAGGTCGATGCCGCGCAGGGCCTCTTTGGGCGGTTGATTCCCTGCGGCGCGGTAGGTTTTGCGCAGGTTGCGGATTTCGATCGCGTTTTGGGTCATGTTGTGCCCTTCTGGCCTTGTCCGTGCGGCGGGACTTGGTATCATGCGCCCTGATCTATCGCGCGCCGCGTCTTGCGGCAAGATATGGAGCCACGGAATGACGATTGCAGCCCCTGAAACCGAAGTTGTAAGCGCTTGGCGCGTTGCCTGTGATGGTGGCGAGGGTGCCCTTGGGCATCCGCGCGTGTGGCTGCAGATCGACCACGACAAGGGCTTTGTCGAATGTGGCTATTGCGACAAGAAATTCGTGCATGAGAGCGCGGTCGACGCGGCCAAGTAATCCCCCGAGCGGTGGATGCTGTTGCGGGGCGCGGCGGATCTCTGAACGTCACCGGCCCCGCCAAAGGAGCCATCCATGAGCTTTGGCAAGGGCTGTCACCTGCATCTGATTGACGGGTCGGCGTTCATTTTCCGCGCCTTTCACGCCCTGCCGCCGCTGACGCGGAAGTCCGACGGGCTGCCTATTGGGGCGGTTGCGGGGTTCTGCAACATGATCTTCAAGATGGTTGAGGACAATCGCGGTCCCGACGCTCCGACCCATGTGGCGGTGGTGTTTGACAAGGGATCGCATACGTTTCGCAACGACCTCTATGATCTGTACAAGGCGAACCGCGACGCCATGCCCGAGGATCTGCGCCCGCAGATGCCCCTGACGCGGGAGGCGACGCGCGCCTTTAACATCGCTTGTCTGGAACTTGAGGGCTATGAGGCCGACGACATCATCGCGACCCTGTCGGTGCAGGCGCGTGATGCTGGTGGTCGCGTGACGATCATCAGTTCGGATAAGGACCTGATGCAACTGGTCGGTGGCGGCGTCGAGATGATGGACGCCATGAAGAACAAACGCATCGGCGTCGAAGAAGTCGAGGAAAAGTTCGGCGTTGGCCCCGACCGTGTGATCGACATTCAGGCCCTTGCCGGGGATAGCGTCGATAACGTACCGGGTGCGCCGGGGATCGGGGTGAAAACTGCGGCATTGCTGATCAACGAATACGGCGATCTGGAAAGCCTGTTGGACCGCGCCGAAGAGATCAAACAGCCCAAGCGCCGTCAGACCCTGATCGAACACCGCGCGCAGATTGAGCTGTCCAAACAGCTGGTCACGCTGGATTGCAACACGCCGATTGACGTGGCGCTGGAAGATCTTGAGTTGCGCGCGCCCGAGGCCGAGACGCTGTTGCCGTTTCTGGCCGAGATGGAATTCCGTACCCTGACCAAACGTGTCGCCGATAGTTTGGGGGCCGAGGCGCCCGCGATTGATGACACGCCTGCGGCGACGGGTGGGAACGCGGCGACGCCCGCCGATGCGCCGGAATTCCCGCCGATTGACCCAGAGGCGTATGAATGCGTGCGCGACGCCGAGGCGTTGCAGGTCTGGATCGACGCGATCCGGCACACGGGCGTTGTCGCGGTGGACACGGAAACCACCGGTCTAGACGACATGCGCGCGGACCTTGTCGGGGTCTGTCTGGCAGTCGAACCCGGTCGGGCCTGTTACATCCCGTTGGCGCATAAATCCGGCGCGGATGATCTGTTCGGGTCTGGTTCACTGGCCGAGGGGCAGATGGACATGGACCGCGCCTTGTCGATGTTGAAACCCGTGCTTGAGGATCCGGCGATCCTGAAGATCGGGCAGAACATGAAATACGACGCCAAGATCCTGTTCCGCTATGGGATCAATGTGACGACGTTCGATGACACGATGCTGATGTCTTATGCGTTGCATGCGGGTCTGCACGGGCATGGCATGGACGCTCTGTCCGAACGGTATCTGAACCACGAACCGATCCCGATCAAATCCCTGCTGGGGACGGGGAAATCGGCGATCACCTTTGATCTGGTGCCGATTGATCAGGCCGTCGCCTATGCCGCCGAGGACGCGGATATCACCCTGCGCCTGTGGACGTTGTTCAAGCCGCAGTTGCACCAGAAACAGGTGACAACGGTTTACGAGACGTTGGAGCGTCCGCTGTCGCCCGTTTTGGCCTCGATGGAGCGTACGGGCATCTTGGTCGACCGCGATACCCTGTCGCGGATGTCGAACGCCTTTGCCCAGAAAATGGCGGGGCTAGAGGCCGAGATTCACGAACTAGCTGGTCAGTCGTTCAATGTCGGATCGCCCAAACAGTTGGGCGAAATACTGTTTGACAAGATGGAGCTGCCCGGCGGGAAAAAGGGCAAAACCGGTGCCTATGCGACCGGTGCGGATATCCTTGAAGACCTCGCCGCCGAGGGGCATGACCTGCCTGCGCGGGTTCTGGATTGGCGACAGCTATCCAAGCTAAAATCGACCTATACCGATGCGCTTCAGGATCACATCAACCCCGAAACGGGGCGCGTGCACACGTCCTATGTGCAGACCGGCGCGAACACGGGGCGCTTGGCCTCCACCGATCCGAACCTGCAAAACATCCCCGTGCGCAGCGAAGAGGGCCGCCGAATCCGCGAGGCGTTCGTCGCCGCACCAGGACGCAAAATCCTCAGCCTCGACTATAGCCAGATTGAGCTGCGCATCTTGGCCCATGTTGCGGGGATCGACACGTTGAAACAGGCGTTTCGCGATGGGCAAGACATCCACGCCATGACGGCCAGCGAGATGTTCGACGTGCCGCTGGACGAAATGACCTCGGACATCCGGCGTCAGGCCAAGGCGATCAACTTTGGCGTCATCTATGGCATCTCGGGCTTTGGCCTTGCGCGCAATCTACGTATCCCGCGCGCCGAGGCGCAGGGGTTCATCGAACGCTATTTCGAACGCTTTCCGGGTATTCGCGAATACATGGATGACACCGTGAAATTCGCCAAGGATCACGGATACGTCCAAACCCTGTTCGGGCGCAAGATCAACACGCCCGAGATCAACGCCAAGGGGCCGGGCGCGGGCTTTGCCAAGCGCGCGGCGATCAACGCCCCGATCCAAGGCACTGCCGCCGACATCATCCGGCGCGCAATGATCCGTATGCCCGACGTGATCGCGGACCTGCCTGCCGAGATGCTGTTGCAGGTGCATGACGAATTGCTGTTCGAGGTGGATGAGGACGCCATTGACGCCACCATCGACGCAGTGCGCACCGTGATGGAGGGCGCCAGTGCGCCTGCCGTGCATCTGGACGTGCCGTTGGTCGTGGATGCAGGCACCGGCGCGAACTGGGCCGAGGCGCACTGACCCTCACGCGGGGGTGGCGATGATCCGTCCCCGCGGGCTGAACCCCTGAACGGGCGCGGTGTCGCGTGCATGGGTCAGGGTGGTGTCCTGCGGGGTGACCGTGCCGACGTCATGGCCCATCGCCATCTGCACCCCAAGGGCCGCGAAATTCACCCCCGCGTGCATCGCCGCATCCACCGTCGCCCAAAAACGCGGGTTACATTCGATAAACCGCAGCACCCCGTCGCGCGCATCGCGGCGCATGTCGAAATGGGCGACCCCGCTGAACCCCGTCTGCGCGACCAGATGGCGGGCCATGTCATAGGCGTCGGGATCGTCAAAGAACCGTAGGCGGTGTTGACCGTCCCATGCCTGAACCGCGTGGGCAATGATGCGGCCACGGTCGGCAAGGATGCTGATGTCGATGTCTTTGCCGGGCAGGTATTCTTGGATCAGGAACGGCACCTGAACGGCGGGCCATTGGGCAAGGGCGGCGGCCATCTCTTCGCGGTTGGACACGCAATGGATGCCGATCCCGCCCCCGATCGCCAAGGGTTTCATCACCGCCGGAAAGGGCACGGCGTTCAGGGCAGGATCGTCCAGCGATTGGATCAACATGCCCCCCGGACTGGGCAGGTCCAGATCGCCCAGCAACCGATGAAACGACCATTTGTTGTCCAGCGTGTCGATCAGATCGGGCGTGGCCGTGGCGAACCCCGCGCACATCGAATGCAGCGCGCCGCCCGCATTGGACAACATCCGCGTTGCCCGCATATCCGTCGGCACCAGAACCGCCCCGCCAAGGTTTGCCGCGTGTTCCTGAACGGCGTTCATTGCCTCGTGTTCAGACTGGGCAAAGACGTTACGGGGCAGGGCACGCGCATGTGGTGGGCAGAGGTCCGCGTCCATCCGGTTCAGGGTCTGGGGTGTCGACACAATGGAATACGGCACATCGGCCGCGCGCAGGCATTTCGCCACCGACATCAGGATATTGCCCTGAACCCCAAATAAAACCGCAGCCATCGAATGCCCCTAACTAAAGTCTAGGGGATACTATCAGAAGTCTTTCGCCCAAAAATGAGAAAGAGGCGACAGTTTTCACCGCATTCGTTGTGTCCGCCCGCGCCAAGGCTATAGTGGCGGTAAATCAAGGGTGACCATCATGCCCCACGACCACCACCACCATCATCACATTGATGCCTCGACCGGCGACCGGCGGGTTGTTTGGGCCATTGCCGTGAACATGCTGTTGACCGTGGCCCAGATTGTGGGCGGGGTTTTGTCGGGCTCACTGGCGCTGATCGCGGATGCGATCCACAATTTTTCCGACGCTGTGTCCCTGATCATCGCGTTCTTTGCCCGCCGGATTGCGCGTCGCCCGATGGATGACCGGATGACGTTCGGCTATGGCCGCGCCGAGATCGTGGCGGCGATGATCAACTATACGACCCTGTTTGTGGTGGCGTTTTACCTGATTGCCGAGGCGGTGATGCGTCTGCTTGACCCCCCGCCGGTTCAGGGATGGACGGTGGTGATCCTTGCCGGTGTGGCGTTGATCATCGACGCGGTGACGGCGGCGCTGACCTATGCGATGTCCAAGGACAGCCTGAACATCCGCGCCGCGTTTGTGCATAATCTGGCGGATGCGCTGGGCAGTGTGGCGGTGATTGTGGCAGGGACGCTGATCCTGTTGTTCGACTGGCGCTGGGTCGATCCGGTGATCACGCTGATGATTGCGGGGTACATCCTGTGGCACGCGTGGTCGGATGTGGGGCCGGTGGTGCGGATTTTGATGCTGGGCAGCCCGCCCGACCTGTGCCGCACCCGTATTGGGGATGCGGTGCGCGACATTGACGGTGTGGTCGACATCCATCACGCGCATCTGTGGCAGATGGATGAACGCAAGAACGCCTATCAGGCCCATGTGGTCATCCAAGAGGGCGCAGAGGGCGGCGCGATCACGGCAGAGATCAAAACACGGCTGGCGACGGATTTCGACCTGACCCACGTGACATTGGAAATCGAAACCGCGCAAACCGGATGCGCCGACCGTGCGGCCTGTGCGCCCTAGGGCAAATCGGCCTCGGGCGTGATTGGGAAAAACACCCCGTCCGACCACAGGCCCAACCACGGCGCGCCGTCATGCTCGGCCATCACGGCGAGATCGATCAGGCGATAGAAACTCTTGCGGTCGATCCGTGCCTCTAGGTTCGCGCGGATGGTGACATAGGGGGCCGGTTCGTCGGTCGTCTGGTCAATCTCAACGCGAATCGGATGATCGGCTCCGGCGGTCGCCGCATCGGCCACATTGGTGAAAAAGGTGATCTTTTGGGCATCGCCCTCGCCCGTCACCTCAAAGTCTTGGGCGATAAACGGCGCATCTTCGACGGTGATGCCCACTTTTTCGACCGGCGTGACCAGAAAAAAACTGTCATCATCCTTGCGTAGGATGGAGGCGAACAACCGCACCAAACCCTGTCGTCCTATGGGTGTACCGAGGTAAAACCATGTCCCGTCGCGCGCAATCCGGATGTCTAAATCCCCGCAAAACGGCGGGTTCCACAGATGCACCGGTGGCGGGCCTTTTTTGCCAGCGGCGCGCGCGGCCTCGGCTAGATTGTCGACGGTGGGTTTCACGATCATTTGTGCCATAGTTCTTTTTGCCATTTGTGCGCAGAGGCATAGATGTCTTTAATGGCAGCATATAGTTTTGAATTGGAGTTTGTCATGACCGACGATGCCACCTTGGTTGCCGACATTGAAACCCTTGGCGCGCGCCTGACCGAAGCCAAGGCCAGCATCACCAAGCGGTTCATCGGCCAACCCCGCGTTGTGGACCTGACGCTGTCGGCGTTGTTGTGCGGCGGACACGGGTTGCTGATCGGTCTGCCGGGGCTGGGCAAAACGCGGCTGGTCAGCACGGTCTCGACGGTGATGGGCCTGAATTCCTCGCGTATCCAGTTCACGCCGGATTTGATGCCCGCCGATATTCTGGGCTCGGAAATTCTTGAAACCGCAACGGACGGGTCGCGCAACTTCCGGTTCGTCAAAGGTCCGATCTTTTGTCAGCTGCTGATGGCGGATGAGATCAACCGCGCAAGTCCGCGAACGCAATCGGCCCTGTTACAGGCGATGCAGGAAAAGTCGGTGACCATCGCGGGCCATGCGCATGAACTGTCCCCGCCGTTCCACGTTCTGGCCACGCAAAACCCGCTGGAACAAGAGGGCACCTATCCCTTGCCCGAGGCTCAGTTGGACCGTTTTCTGGTGCAGATCGACGTGCCTTATCCCGACCGCAAGACCGAACATGACATCCTGATCGCGACCACCGGCATTGCCGAGGATGAGGCGCATGAGGTGTTCTCTGCCGCCGAGTTGATCAAGGCGCAGGAAACCATCCGCCGTATGCCCGTTGGTGAAACCGTTGTGGCCGCTATCTTGGATCTGGTGCGCGCCTGTCGTCCCGGTGACGCGGATGCGCCCGCCGTGGTGCGCGAGAACGTCGCTTGGGGTCCGGGGCCGCGTGCGGCGCAGGCGCTGATGCTGACCGTGCGGGCCGAGGCGTTGCTGCAGGGCCGTTTGGTGCCCAGCATCGATGATGTGGCCGCGATGGCCGGTCCGGTTCTGAAACACCGTATGGCGCTGGGCTTTGCCGCGCGGGCGCGGGGCGAGAACTTGGATGACATCATCGCAGCCGTGACCGAACAAACCTGTCGCGGGGTTTCGGCGGCGTGAGTTCGCCCGCCCATCTCCGCGCGCAGGCCCAGACGCTTGCCGGACCGCTACCGCCGCTTTTGGCCGAGGCCGAGCATTTGGCGGCGACGATCCTGTTGGGCGAACACGGGCGGCGGCGCGCGGGCACGGGCGACGAGTTCTGGCAATACCGCCCCGCCACCATCGGGGATGAGGCCCGCAATATCGATTGGCGCAGGTCCGCGCGGACGGACACGCCATTCGTGCGGGAAAAGGAATGGCAATCGGCCCAAAGCGTGATCCTGTGGGTCGATGATGCCCAGTCCATGGAGTTTTCGGGCGACGGATCGCACGGCACGAAATCCGAACGCGCGCGTCTGTTGGCGCTGGCCGTTGCGGTGTTGCTGATGCGCGGGGGCGAACGGGTCGGTCTCAGTGGGTTTGACCTGCCACCGCGTCACGGCAACATGCAACTGCTGCGTCTTGCCGAGGCGTTCAGTACCCCCGCTGCCGACACCGATTTCGGTGCGCCCGAGGCACGCGGCATGCTGCCCCAATCGCGCGCCTTATTCGTGTCCGATTTCATGGGTGACCTTGCCCCGGTCGAGGCCGCATTGGCCAAGGCCGCAGATCGCGGTGTGCGCGGCGCGCTGCTTCAGGTGCTGGACCCACAGGAAGAGGCGTTTCCCTTTGACGGGCGCACGATTTTCCAGAGCATGGCCGGCGCGATCAAGTTCGAGACCAATCAGGCCGCCGATCTGCGCAGCCGCTATATCGACCGTCTGAACGACCGCCGCGCGCGTCTGCGCGATCTGGCCCGCCACGCGGGGTGGCATTACACCTGTCACCACACGGGTGAGAGCGCACAGTCGGCCCTGATGTGGCTGTTTGGCGCGCTGGAAAGGGGGCGGTGATGCTGACGCTGGGCGCGATCGGGTTTACATCGCCGTTGCTGTTGCTGGGCCTGTTGGGGTTGCCGGTTCTGTGGCTGATCCTGCGGGCAACGCCGCCCGCGCCGGTGCGTCGCCGGTTTCCGGGCGTGGTTTTGTTGCTGGGCCTGACGGATGACACGACGCAGACGGATAAAACGCCGTGGTGGTTGCTGCTCCTGCGAATGCTGGCGCTGGCCGCTGCGATCATCGGGTTTGCCGGTCCGGTTCTGAACCCCGCCGCGCGGGTGGACGGGGCGGGACCGTTGTTGATCCTTGCCGATGGCACATGGGCCGAGGCCCGCGATTGGACGCGCCGTACAGACCGCATCGCGGCCGAGGTAGAGGCCGCATCGCGCAGCGGTCGCCCCGTGGCCGTGGTTCTGGCGACCGATCTGCCCGCCGATGGGGTGCAATTCCAGACGGGTGATGCGGTGTTGCCACGTGTGTCAGGCCTGCGCCCGCGTCCCTATGTGGGCGGGGATCAGGTGGTGGACTGGGCCGCCGGATTGGAGGGCGATTTCGATACGCTGTGGCTGTCGTCCGGTGTCGATACGCCCTATCGCGCGGATCTGTTGGACATCCTGTCGGCCCGTGGTCAGGTCACCGTGTTTGAAGGCGGCAGCGCGGTTTACGCCCTGCGCCCCGCGCGGTTTGAGGGCGGTCAGGTCCGGCTGTCCGCCGTGCGCAACCAGACGGGTGTGCGCGACGAAATCACCGTTGGCGCCGTGGGCCCGGACCCGAACGGGGTGGAACGCGTTTTGCTGTCCGTTCCCGCCGTGTTTGAGGCCGCTCAAGATGTGGTCGAGATCGAATTGGACGTTCCGCCCGAGCTGCGCAATCGTATCACGCGGTTCGAAATCGACGGTCAGCGCACCGCCGGGGCCGTCACCCTGACCGATGATCGCCTGAAACGGCGCAAGGTCGCCCTGATCGCGGGGCGCGGCGCGGATGAGGGGTTGGAACTGCTCTCGCCCCTACACTATTTGAACCGCGCGTTGGAGTTGACGGCGGATCTGGTGCCCGGTGCGCTTTTGGATGTGCTGCAGGCCAATCCCGATGTGATCATTCTGGCCGATGTGGCGACCTTTGCGGCGGCGGAACGGGACGCGCTGGAGGCGTGGGTCGATGGCGGCGGGATGCTGGTGCGGTTCGCGGGGCCACGGATGGCGGCGGCGGAATTGCTGGACGGCGATCCGTTGCTGCCCGTGCGGTTGCGCTCTGGCGGGCGGTCGGTCGGTGGCGCGATGAGCTGGGGTGAGCCCAAGACCCTGCGCCCGTTTGAGGCCGAGACGCCCTTTGCCGGTCTGCCCGTCCCCGAAGAGGTCGAAATCACGTCCCAAGTCCTTGCCGAACCCGGTCCCGATCTGGCCGAGCGGACCATCGCCGCCCTAAGCGACGGCACGCCATTGGTCACCCGCGCGGAACTGGGCGCGGGGCAGGTGTTGCTGTTCCATGTGACGGCCAACACGGAATGGTCGTCCCTGCCTTTGTCGGGTCTGTTCGTGCAAATGCTGGACCGGCTGGCGATTTCCGCCAATGCCACGCGGCCCGAGCGCGCCGATCTGGCGGGCACAACATGGGTTGCGCAGGATATTCTGGACGGGTTCGGCGATCTGCAACCCGCCGGCACCATGGGCGGGATCGAGGGTGAGGTTCTGGCGACCGCCCGCGCCTCCGCCGAGGTGCCGCCGGGATTGTACGCGGGCGATGACCGGCGTTTGGCGGTGAACGTGGTTGAAGAGGGCGATCTGTTGGTTCCGACCGCATGGCCCGCCTCGGTGCCCGTCACGGGCCTGAGCGTTCAGCCCGAGCGCGGCTTGTTGGGCCTGTTCCTGAGCATCGCGGTGATCGCCTTGGCGTTGGACGCGCTGGCTTCGCTCTGGGTAGGGGGGCGTCTGCGTGGGGCGCGGGTGATGCCGGTGATTGTGGCGGGTTTGATCGCATTGACCCCGATGGCGGATCGCGCGGTGGCCCAGACGTTGGACGATAAGGTTCTGTTGGCCACGTCCGAGGTGGTTCTGGCCCATGTCCTGACCGGTGATAGGACCGTAGATAATGTGGCCAACGCGGGTCTGTCCGGCCTGTCGCGGCGCTTGACCCAACGCACGTCGATTGAACCGGTCGATCCTGTTGGCGTGGACCTCGAAACCGACGAAATCTCGGTCTATCCGTTCCTCTATTGGCCGATCACGCTGGACCAACCGACGCCCTCGGCCAATGCCTATGCGAAACTGAACCGGTATCTGCGCAGTGGCGGCATGATCCTTTTTGACACCCGTGATGGCGCGGTCGCCGGTGCGGGCGGCACCACGCGTGAGGGGCGCCGGTTGCAAGAGCTCGCGCGGCCGCTGGACATTCCACCGCTGGAGCCGATCCCGACCGATCACGTGCTGACGCGGACGTTTTACTTGTTGCAGGACTTTCCGGGTCGTCACGCGGGCCGCGCCCCATGGGTTGAGGCCGCGCCGGAGGACGCCGAACAGGTCGATGGCCTGCCGTTCCGAAACCTCAACGACGGCGTGACGCCGGTGGTCATCGGCGGCAACGATTGGGCGTCTGCTTGGGCGGTGGATCGCGATGGCGTGCCCCTGTTTCCGGTCGGTCGCGGCTATGCCGGTGAGCGTCAGCGCGAAACCGCGATCCGGTTCGGCATCAACCTGATCATGCATGTGCTGACGGGCAATTATAAATCGGATCAGGTGCATGTGCCTGCTCTGCTGGACAGGTTGGGACAATGACGGGCGGTATTCTGTTTGATCCCTATGTGCCCCTTGGCGTGCTGATCGCGCTGGCCGTGGTGATGGCTGTGGTTCTGGGCGTGTCGGTGTGGCGGCGGCTGTTGGGCTGGCCCCTGCGCGCGGTGGCGGCGGTGTGTTTGCTGGCCGCGCTGGCCAACCCGTCGTTTCAGCGGGAACAGCGCGATGGCCTGACCGATATCGTCATCGCGGTTGTGGATGAGAGCTCTAGCCAGACCCTATCGGATCGCGCCGCACAGACTGATGCCGCCCTGACCCGCGTGCGCGCAGAAATCGCCGCCATGGACCGGACCGAACTGCGCGTCGTTCGCGTTCCCGATGGCGCGGATAACAGCGGCACCGCCCTGTTGGCCGCCATGGCGGAGGCGGTCGCGCAGGAACCCGCCGCACGTCTGGCCGGTGCGATCCTGATCACCGACGGACAGGTGCACGACATCGACCGCGCCCCCGTGATCGACGCGCCGACACATGTGTTGCTGACCGGTCGGGACACGGATTGGGACCGCCGGTTGTTCATTCAGGACACGCCCGCGTTCGCCATTCTGGACGAGGAAACCACCATCACCCTGCGGGTTGAGGATCAAGGCGCCTTGCCCGCCGATTTGTCCCCGAACGCGCGCCTGTCCATCGCGATTGATGGCGCGGCGGCACAGACGTTCAACGTGCCCGTGGGGCGTGAGATCGAGATCCCGCTGACCGTGACGCACGCGGGCATCAATGTGGTGCAGATCGCGATTGACGCCCAAGAGGGGGAACTGACCGACCGCAACAACGCCGCCGCCCTGCGCATCAATGGCGTGCGGGATCGTCTGCGCGTGTTGTTGGTGTCGGGCGAACCGCACCCGGGCGAACGGACGTGGCGCAACCTGCTCAAATCCGACAGCGCGGTTGATCTTGTCCATTTCACCATTCTACGCCCGCCGGAAAAGCAGGACGGCGTGCCGGTCAGCGAACTGTCCCTAATCGCCTTTCCGACGCGTGAGCTGTTCCTTGAAAAGATCGAGGAATTCGATCTGATCATCTTTGACCGCTACAAACGGCGGGGGATTTTACCCTCGGTCTATCTGGATAACGTGCGCCAGTATGTTGAAAACGGTGGTGCCGTTCTGATTGCGGCCGGTCCCGATTTCGCCAGTGCCGATAGCCTGTTCCGTTCCCCGCTGTCGGAAATCCTGCCCGCCGCGCCGACGTCGCGGGTGATTGAGGACCCGTATCTGCCCGCCATTACCGACACCGGCGCGCGCCACCCTGTGACCGCGGGGATGCAGGACGATTGGCTGCGCCAAAACGGGGATGAACCGTGGGGCCGTTGGGTGCGTCAGGTGGAACTGGACGCCGGTGCCGGTGACGTGGTGATGAGCGGCCACAGCGACAGCCCCCTGTTGGTTCTGAACCGCGAGGGGGAGGGGCGCGTCGCCCTGCTGGGGTCCGATCACGCGTGGCTGTGGAGCCGCGGGTTTGAGGGCGGTGGTCCGCAACTGGACCTGCTGCGGCGGTTGGCCCATTGGATGATGAAGGAACCCGAACTGGAAGAAGAGGCGCTGACCGCCATTTCAGACGGGCGCGACATCGAAATCACGCGCCGCACCTTGGCCCAAGGGGCGCGCGACGTGACCCTGACGACGCCCTCGGGTGAGGTGGTGATCGTGCCCTTGACCGAGGAGGCGGCGGGACGGTTCACCGCCCAGATCGAGGACGCCGAAATCGGTCTTTACCGCATCCGCGACGCCGATCTGGAAACGGTTGTTGCGGTTGGTCCGGCGGCCCCGAAAGAGTTCGAAAACACCATCGCCAGCACCGAGATTCTGGAACCTGTTATGGCACAGGCGCGGGGCGGCTCCCTGCGTCTAGAGGACGGGATGCCCGACATCCGACAGGTGCGAGAGGGGCGCGTGGCATCTGGACGCGGATGGATCGGGATCACGCCGCGACAGGCGTTTGTGACCACCGATGTGATGCTGTTCCCGTTGGCACCGGCGTGGCTGATGCTGATGCTGGTGGCGGCGATGACCCTGTGGGGATGGCTGCGCGAGGGACGCCGTTAACGCGGCACGTCGACCGGATAGGTCACATCGGACCAACCATCCACATTGTCGCGCGGACGGATTTGAATGCGGGTCACGCCCTCGGGGATGGTGATGGTCGTGCTGCGGGTAAAGGGCTGTTCGTTGACGTGCGGATGGACCAGTTCGCGAAACCCGATTTCTGTCCCGTCCATGTCCAGAACGGCCCAGCCATCCGCGTAATGATCCCAACCCGTATCGGGGTGGGACAGGGTGACGTTGATCCGCCAGCTATCGCCGCTGGACGACAGGGTGACGTGTTCAACAACCGGCGCATCGGCAAATGCGGGCAGGGCGGCGAAACAGGCGATCAGGGCAACAGGTCTAAACATGCGCCCATCATACCGCGCTTTTCAGCCGGATGAGATCACGGTTTCGTTTGGCCCATCAAGGCGCGACGGGATTCGGATGCGAATTCACGCCGCCACAGGACCAGAACGGTGGCCAGCGTCGCAACGATCAACGGCACCGCCCCAAGCAGCCACGGCAAGCCGCCAAGGGCAAAGTACAGCGACCGCATCCCGCGATTGAAACTGCGCGCGGCGGTGATGTTCAGACCGGCGGCTTGATCTGCCCGTTCGATCGCGCGTGGGTCGCTGGTGTCATTGGGAACGGCGGCCATCAGAACCGCGCAGTAACCAAACAACCGGTGCGACCAGACGAATTTCAGAAACGCGTTGGTGACCAGCAGCAGGACCGCCAAAATCTTGACCTCCCACACGACGGCGGGCGCGGTGTTCAGGGTCAGATCCTTGGCAATCCCCAGCAGACGCTCGGTATTCCCGATCAAGGCCAATCCGCCCCCGATGGCCAGCATCGAGGCCGAGGCGAAAAACGTCGTCCCCTGACGCAGCGTGGACAGGATTGAGGCGTCGAAAATCCTTGGCTGACGCGTGATCAGCTCGCGCATCCATTCGTGGCGGAACTGTTTCATCAGGGTCGACACGGATGGGCGCGACGGCGGGGCCTTTTCAATCGCGACCCCGATCAACAGCCACGACAGCCCCCAAAGCAGGACAGCGCCCAAATCCATCGGGCCAAAATGCGAAAGACGATCCAGAATTTCCATGGGCGCACACTATGCCGCGTGCAGGAAACTTGCCATACGGAAAAATTGGTTATAATAGGTTACCAATTAAACGCAGGAGCCCGCCATGCAGATGCCAGCCCCCGATCAGATGGTCATAGGCCGCAAGGACCGGATCGTCGCCCGCTTGCAAGAGGTCTTGCCGCGCGATGCGGTGATCCACGATGTCATGGAAACGCGGGCCTATGAATGCGATGCGCTGACCGCGTATAAATGCCCGCCGCTGTGTGCGGTTCTGCCCGAAACGACGGAGCAGGTCGCGGCGGTGTTACGGATCTGTCATCAGGAAAACGTGCCGGTCGTGCCGCGCGGGGCGGGGACGTCTCTGGCCGGTGGGGCCTTGCCGACGGCGGATAGCGTGATCTTGGGCGTGGCGCGGATGAACGATGTTCTGGAAACCGATTACGACAACCGGTTTGTGCGCGTTCAAACAGGCCGCACGAACCTGAGTGTCACCGGCGCGGTCGAGACGGACGGGTTTTTCTATGCGCCCGATCCGTCGTCGCAGTTGGCCTGTGCGATCGCGGGCAATATCGCGATGAACTCGGGCGGGGCGCATTGCCTGAAATACGGGGTGACGACGAACAACCTGCTTGGCGTGCGGATGGTTCTGATGGATGGCACGATTGTCGATCTGGGCGGCGCGCATATGGATGCGGGCGGGATCGACCTCTTGGGGGTGGTCTGCGGGTCCGAAGGACAGTTGGGCGTCGTGACCGAGGCGACGTTGCGCATCCTGCCCAAACCTGAGGGCGCGCTGCCGGTTCTGATCGGATACGATAGCAATGAGGTCGCCGGCCAATGCGTCAGCGACATCATTCAGGCCGGTGTCCTGCCCGTCGCGATCGAATTCATGGACCGCCCCTGTATCGAGGCGACCGAGACATTCGCCAAGGCGGGCTATCCCATGTGCGAGGCCTTGTTGATCGTCGAGGTCGAGGGGTCGCCTGATGAGATCGCGCATCAACTGGACCTGATTTCCGAGATCGCCAACCGTCACAACCCCGTCGAGATCCGTCAGGCCGCCGATGCCGATCAGGCCGCGCGCATCTGGTTGGGGCGGAAATCGGCGTTCGGCGCGATGGGGCAGATCAACGATTACATGTGTCTGGACGGCACGATCCCCGTGTCGCAACTGCCCTATGTGTTGCGCCGGATCGGAGAGATGAGCGCCGAGTACGGCCTTGGCGTCGGCAACGTGTTTCACGCGGGGGATGGCAACATGCATCCCCTGATCCTGTTCAATGCGAACAAGCCCGGCGATCTGGAGAAATGCGAGGCCTTTGGCGCCGACATCCTGCGCCTCTGTGTCGAGGTTGGCGGATGCCTGACCGGCGAACACGGCGTGGGCGTGGAAAAGCGCGACCTGATGACCGCGCAATTCGACCCCGAGGACATCGAGGCGCAGTTGCGGGTCAAGGACGTCTTCGACCCCAAATGGCTGTTGAACCCTGCCAAGGTGTTCCCGCTGCATTCGACCGAAACCCGCCGTACCGCGGGTTGAGCCGCCCCAGAACTGGACAAGATGATGAGCACGATAAAGACCGAGGCCGAACTGGCCCAATATGTGGCGGCGGCCACCGATCCGATCCGCGTGATTGGCGGGGGAACGCGTGGGATTGTTGGTATGGACGGCGCGCTGTCCGTCGCGGGGATAGCCGGCGTTGAACTCTATGAACCCGGCGCGCTGACCATCGTGGTCAAGGCGGGCACGCCTGTGGCCGAGGTCGAGGCGTTGTTGGCCAAGTCCGGCCAACGTCTACCGTTTGAGCCGATGGATCACCGCGTTCTGACGGGGCAGGGCGGCACGCCCACGGTTGGCGGTATGGTGGCGGCGAATGTCTCCGGTCCGCGCCGGTTTCAGGCCGGTGCCTGTCGCGACAGTTTGATCGGCGTGCGCTTTGTCGATGGTCGGGGTCAGGTGATCCGCAACGGCGGGCGCGTGATGAAAAACGTCACCGGCTATGATCTGGTCAAGCTGATGGCGGGCAGTTTCGGCACGCTGGGCATTCTGACCGAGGTCGCGTTCAAGGTCCTGCCGATGCCCGAAACCGGTGTGACCCTGATCCTGCGGGGATTGGACGATGTCACGGCGGTTGCGGCCTTGTCCCGCGCGCTGGGCTCTCCGTTTGAGGTGAACGGCGCGGCAAATGCGCCGGTGGGCATGGGCGGCGCGCCCGAGACCCTGTTGCGGCTAGAGGGGTTCGCCGGTTCGGTTGCTTATCGCACGGATAAGCTGTGCGCGCTGTTGGCCGACTTTGGCACGGTCGAGGTGGTCGACGATACTGCGGCCCACGACCGCATTTGGGCGTGGGTGCGTGATGTGCGCGGGCTGTCTGAGGGCGGCGATGATATCTGGCGCGTGTCGGTCAAACCCTCGGACGGTCCGGCGGTTGCGGCGGCGGCGCGCCCGAACGGGGCGCTATATGATTGGGGTGGCGGTCTGGTCTGGCTGCGCGTGGCACCGGGCACGGATGTGCGCGCCCGTATAAGCGGGATCGCGGGGCACGCGACCATCGTGCGGGCATCTGCCGAGACGCGCACGCAACTGGGCATGTTCAATCCCGAACCCGCGCCCGTGGCCGCCCTGACCCGTGGCGTGCGACAGCAATTTGACCCCAAGGGTCTCTTTAACCCCGGTTTGATGGGATAAGGCATGAAGACGGAATTCACCGAACAGCAACTCCAAGACCCCGGTATCGCGCGGGCAAACGAAATCCTGCGCGCCTGTGTCCATTGCGGGTTCTGTACCGCGACCTGCCCGACCTATCAGGTGTTGGGCGATGAACTGGACAGTCCGCGGGGCCGCATCTATCTGATCAAGGATATGCTGGAGAGCGGTCGGCCTGCGGACGAAAAGACCGTCAAACATGTGGACCGGTGCCTGTCCTGTCTGGCCTGCATGAGCACCTGTCCCTCGGGCGTGCATTACATGCATCTGGTTGATCATGCGCGCGCCCATATCGAGGCCACTTATCGCCGCCCGTTCAGTGACCGCGCGCTGCGCTGGGTTCTGGCCAAGGTTCTGCCCTATCCCACGCGGTTCCGTCTGGCCCTGTTGGGCGCGAAAATCGCGCGTCCCTTCCGCGCCCTTATGCCCGATGCGCGGTTGCGGGCGATGCTGGACATGGCACCCAAACAGATCCCGCCGGTCAGCCGTAATGACGATGCCCAAGTGTTCCCCGCGATTGGTGAACGCAAAATGCGTGTCGCCCTGATGACCGGTTGCGCGCAAAAGGCGCTGAATACTGATATCAACGACGCCACGATCCGGTTGTTGCGGCGGCTGGGCTGTGACGTGGTGATCGCCAAGGACATGGGGTGCTGTGGTGCCCTGACCCATCACATGGGCAAGGTGGACGACAGCCATTCCGCCGCCGCGCGCAACATCAAGGCGTGGATGGCCGAGGCACAAAACGGTGGTCTGGACGCCATTGTGATCAACACCTCGGGCTGCGGCACGACGGTCAAGGATTACGGCCATATGTTCCGCAATGATCCCTTGGCGGATGAGGCGGCGCAGGTGTCCGCGCTGGCCATGGATGTGTCCGAGGTTCTGGCGAAACTGGACATCCCCGCCGATGTCGCGCCCAAGATGCGGGTGGCCTATCATGCGGCCTGTTCCCTGCAACACGGGCAACAGATCAAGACGACGCCCAAGGACCTGTTGCGCAAGGCAGGGTATGAGGTGGTCGAGCCCGCCGACAGCCACCTGTGTTGCGGCAGTGCGGGGACCTATAACCTGATGCAGCCGGAAATCTCGGGTCAGCTCAAGGCGCGCAAGGTGCGCACGTTGGAGGCCAAGTCGCCGGACGTGATCGCGGCGGGCAATATCGGGTGTATGATGCAGATCGGCTCTGGCACAGAGGTGCCGATCGTGCATACGGTAGAGCTGTTGGATTGGGCGACGGGCGGGCCGAAACCGCGCGCGATCACCGAAGTTCAGCCATAATCCTGCCCCATAGGCGCGCTATGACGGGGGCAACAAGGGGACCCCGAATGCATCTGCGACGCCTGATCATGACTGTTGTTTGCGCCACGCTGTTGTCCGGCGTGGCGGCCAGTGCGCAGGGATTGCGCGATCTGGCGACGGGCGATGACAGCAAGGGCTGGAACGCCGTCGGGCGTCTCAATCTGGGCGATTGGGGGTTTTGTACAGGGGCGCTGATCGCCGAGGATCTGGTCCTGACGGCGGCGCATTGTCTTTATGACGAACGCACTGGCGGCTTGGTTCAGGCGTCTGATCTGGAATTTCGCGCGGGCTGGCGCAATGGTCGCGCCGAGGCGTTTCGCGGTGTGAAGCAGGCCGTGATCCACCCGCGCTATAGCTATGGCAATAACGACGATACGATTTCGAGGGTGGCCAATGACATCGCCATTCTGCGCCTTGATCGCCCGATCCGTTTGCCCAGCATCACGCCCTATCCCATCGGCGACCGCCCGCGCAAAGGCGATCAGGTCGGTGTCGTGTCCTATGCCCAAGAGCGATCTGAGAGCCCCGCGTTGGAAGAGGCCTGTGATGTGCTGGCCGGTCGTCCGGGGGTGTACATGTTGTCGTGCGATGTGAATTTCGGGTCCTCTGGCGCGCCGATTTTCATGCATGACGACGGCGAATGGCGCATCGTTTCGGTGGTGTCGTCCAAAGCGACGGTCGATGATCGTCAGGTCGCGCTGGGCAGTGCGACCAAAGGATCGCTGCCGCTGTTGCTGGACCGGTTAAAGATGGGCGAAAACGTGTTTTTCACGGCGACGCCGGTCGTGCGCCGGTTTGGTCAGGGTGCGTCGGCACAGACCTCTGGCGGGGCGAAATTCGTGCGTCCCTAAACGCGCGCACCGGGGTCTTGAAACCCCGAAAATCCATTCCCACATTGAGGATGCGGGCGCCAATAGGGCCCGCGAAATGACCAAGGTCCCGTCCATGCGGAGGGGCCGTACCATACATCGCTCAATGGAGGATGACCTATGCGAAACTATGATCTTTCGCCGCTTTACCGTGCCACCGTCGGTTTTGACCGTGTGGCCGATTTGATGGACCGCGTGCTGGCCGGTGAAACCACCCAGCCCACCTATCCCCCCTATAACATCGAAAAAACCGCCGATGACGCCTATCGTATCACGTTGGCCGTAGCGGGTTTTTCGGCCGAGGACCTGACCGTCGAGGTCAAGGAAAACGCCCTCGTCATCGCCGCCAAAAAGGCCGAGGACGACGCGCCCCACAGCTATCTGCACCGTGGCATCGCCACCCGCGCGTTCGAACGCCGGTTCCACCTTGCCGATCACGTCAAAGCCGTTGGCGCGACGCATAAGGACGGGTTGCTGCACATCGATCTGGTGCGCGAAGTGCCCGAAGCGCTCAAGTCCCGCCGCATCGAAATCACCCGTGGCGGTCAGATCGAAGGCAAAGCCGTCGAGACCGCCGAGGTCTAATCGCATAGCTGCGAAATATGGAAATGAAACGCAGCCCCCAAAGGAAACTTTGGGGGCTGCTTTGTTTGTCAACGCGCCGTCATTCCGATCAGCTTGGCGTTGACCGTTTCCGGCTCGTTTGAGAACGTGTGGCCATGAAAAATATTGAACACATGACCTTGGAACAGTTGGAAAAAGACGTTTGGCCAGAGCCTGGTTTCCAATCAAACCTGACCATGACCTGCTACGAACTACGCAAAAAGGAACTGTCCAAGTTCACGGTGGAAGATCTGCGCATCATGCTGGGTCAATCCATTGGTGCAAAGTATTTGCTTCCGATGGCGATAAAGATTTTAAAGGAAAATCCGTTTGCCGATGGTGACTTTTATGAGGGGGATTTGCTGGACGCCATTTCAAGGCACCCCAAAGATACGCATTTTCTGACACCCCCCGAGAAAGAAATTTTGGCTGGTGCTTGCGAAGTCGTGCTTGCGTCGAACACACTGCCCGTCAAATCGGGGCCGCAAGTCGAAGAGTTGCTGCAGTACATACGTGGCATAAACGAGCGTTTCAATTGAGCTGACAAAACCGCCGTTGATCCGCGCAATGGCAATGACAGCTAACGGAACACTACATTGTTGCTGTAATAGCTCCCCGCCAGTACGAGTATTCAATGACCTTTATTCTGACCAGCATGGCAAACAGTTCCAGCGACCTTCAACTCAGGAACATAGACTGGCGGCCCGTAGCTTCCGAAATTGTTCGGGCAGGAATTATAGACGACGAGCGAGGACAGACGCTTGCGTACCATCTAGGTACACAAGTGACCCCGTCAGAGGCGGCTGCGATCTGCGAACACCTGACGAGACTTATCAGCGCTGACGCTCTTCCAGATGACATTGACAAGAAGACGGCGGCGTTTGTGGCGAAATTCGCCGGAGCATCATCTGGCTTTGACGTTAGCTAGCTGCGGTTTCAGACCTGCCATTCCGGCAGCCCGCAGCATCGGTCACTCTGGGCTCAAAGCGGTCAATGGCTGCGTCGCGTGTTTCGGGATGACGCGGGCCGGTTTGCAAAAGGAAAAGCGGGGCCGGGGCCCCGCTTTGTTGTTTTTGTTGGATTGGCGCGCTTGATTAGCGGACGGCGCCAATCGACCAGAAGAAGGTTTCGCCCGAGCTGTCGTCGACACCGTCGTTGTCGGTCGAGACGAACATTTCACCGGCGGGGGTGATGGCGAGGCCTTCGACCTTGTCCACGACATAGCCGTTGTAGGCGGCCAGATCGGGGATCAGGTCGCGGACCAGTTCCTTGGACACGGTGGGCAGATCGCCGCCCAGCGGGGCCGCAACCATGTCAGTCGCCGGAATGCGGTAGACCGATTTCACGGCGGCGTTCGCGCCGATCTGGTTGTCGCGTTCGATGACGTAGAACCAGTCACCGTCGGCCACGATTTCCGACAGACCGACCCAGCCCTTTTCGGCCGCGTTCGTGGGATAGCGCACGGCGCCCCATTCTTCGGTCTCGATGTTGTAGGACACCAGTTTCACGGTGTTCTCGGGGTCGTTTTTCCACTGACGCTGAATAGCGATCCAGAGGGTGTCGCCGACGCGGGTGATGCCCTCGGACGCCCAACGCTTGGACACGTCCAACAGTTCGGCAGGGAAGGGGATTTCCTTTTTGATCTGGCCCTTGGCGTTCACGTTATAGATCGCGTGGGGGACCAGGCGGTCGGGGCGGCCCTCAGAAGCGATCCAGAACCCGCCTTTGCCGTCCAGCGTGATGCCTTCCATGTCCAGTTTCTGGGCGGGGAAGCCTGCGCGCGTCACCTCGGTTGCGGCAGTGATGCGGGCCGGTTTGGTCGAGGGATCGATGGTAAAGATCGTGGGCTGGTAGCCATAAAAGCTATCGTTGACCGCGTAGATCAGGCCGTTTTCGTCGGCAACCATGCCCGACAGCGCGCCCCAACCGATCAGGGTTTCGGCGCCGGCGGAGGTCAGCGTCGGGTAGACCGGCGCGGCGTCCTGATATTCGAAAAGCATGACGTGGCTGCGGATGCCGCCATCCTCAATCAGGTCGACCTCATTTGCGGAAACCAGCAGGTTACGCTCGGGGATGGCGACATAGCCTTCCGGTCCGATGCCCGAGGCGAGGATCTGTTTCAACACTGGGTTGGCCAAATCGGTGACGTCATAAACGCCCACGGCCGAGCCGCGCTCCGACCCGACGAACACATAGGGTGTGTCGCCAAAGGTGGCGGTTTCGATCGACTCGGGCTCAACCCCTTTGCTGTCCGAGCGTTTGTCGGGGTAGTGGCCGATCTGGATCAGGGCGTGCTCGAACGAGGTGCCGGATTCATAGACCACGGTGCCGTTCTTGTTGAAGATGGTCCAGCCGCGGGAGCCACCCTCATAGTCACCTTCGTTGGCGGTGGCGAAATGGTTGTCGTCGATCCATTTGACCGCATCGGGTTCGCGCTTGCGGCCCTCTTGGGTTTCGGTGAAACGCAGCGCGCCGCGCTCATCCGTGGCGTCGATGCCGGTCAGGTCAACCGCACCGGCGGAGAAATGGTTGATGACGTGACCCTGTGCGTCGACAACCGCAAGGTGGTTGTTTTCCTGCATCGTGACGACGGTTTCGCCAAGGCCGTTGACGTCCACGAACTCGGGTTCGGGGTCGGTGGGGGCGACGTCGGCCAGACCGGTCATGTCGGCGGCGACGTGTCCGTCACAGGTCAGGTTGCCGTCGGTGATGCGGAACATGTCCAGCGTCCCTGCAGGGGCCTGCGGGATGATGCCGTCGTTCAGGTCTTCGTCACGCTCGTTTTCGATGGCGACCACGACGAACGAGCCGTCCTTGGACAGGGCGATCGAGTCCGGCTGACCCGAGGTGGCACAAGAGGCCAGTTCTTCGCCCGATTTGACGTGGATCGCCTTGAGCATCCCCGAGGGCGACACAAAGTCGGGCGAGGTGTTCACGCCGACAAAGGCCACGTCGCCCAGAACGGCAACCGAGGTGGGCTCACCCGGCAGGGCGATGTTGCCGGCGGGTTTGGGGGCGTGGGGATCGGTGATGTCGATGCGACCCAGAACCTCAAGCGGGCTGTCGGTATAGACAAGCATCATGCCGTCGGCGGTGACGTCGATGATCTCGGCCGAGCTTTCACGTTCGTGATCCTCGCCAGCGGCCATGTTTTCGACGGTCGAAAAGGCCGAGATGCGGTTGAAGTTCATTTCGGCATGTGCCGCACCAGCGCCAAGCGCCAGAGCCGAACACGCCATCAGCAGACGATGCATGATATGTCCCCGTGGGTTGCGAATGGTAAATCCGTCTTGCAGGTGCACGCGGGACGTTTCGGTTTGGTGACGGAAATGTTTCGGATTTATGAAATCCTGAATTTATGTCAGCATGATTGACTTACCTTGCGGAATCGGCACAGATACGCCATCGGAGGATGCCATGAATCTGCAATCCATTTTTGCCAGTCGTATATCGGGCATGAAAGCGTCCGAGATCCGCGAGCTGCTCAAGCTGTTGGATCAGCCCGACATCATTTCTTTTGCTGGCGGGATCCCCGATCCGGCGCTGTTTCCGCAAGAGGCGTTTCAGGACGCGATGCAGGCGGCACTGACTGGGGCGACGGGGCGGGTGGCCCTGCAATACGCGCCGTCCGAGGGGTATTTGCCCCTGCGCCAATGGATCGCGGATCATATGGGCACGCTGGGCATTCCTTGTGATGCGGATAACATCCTGATCACGGCGGGCTCGCAACAGGCGCTGGATTATCTGGGCAAAATGTTCCTGAACAAGGGCGACACGGCGCTTGTGGGCTGGCCCACCTATCTGGGCGCGCTAGGGGCGTTTAACGCCTATCAGCCGCGCTATGACCGACTGGACCCAAGCGCGAACCGCCCTGTGACCGACATCATGGCCGATGCGGCGGCGGGGGGCGGCACGGTGAAATTCGCCTATGTCTCACCTGACTTCGCGAACCCCACCGGCGTGACCTTGAACGCCGTTCAGCGCGGCGCGATTTTGGACATGGCCGCGCAGATGGATTGCGCGGTGATTGAGGACGCGGCCTACCAATCCTTGCGCTATCGCGGCGATGACATTCCGCCCCTGTTGGCGATGGATATCGAGCGTTCGGGCGGGATCGAAAACACGCGCACGGTGTATCTTGGGTCGTTTTCGAAAACCCTGTCGCCCGGTTTGCGGGTGGGCTGGGCCGTGGCGGCGAAACCGGTGATCCAACAGATGGTTCTGTTGAAACAGGCGGGCGATCTGCAAACCGCGACGTTGAACCAGATCGCGATCGCCGATGTAGCGCGCCGCGTGTTTGACCCGCATATCCGTGTGCTGCGCGAGGCTTATGGCACGCGGATGCAGGCGATGCTGGCCGCGCTCAGCCGCACCATGCCCGAGGGCGTGACGTGGACCGATCCGGATGGCGGCATGTTCATCTGGGTGACGTGGCCCCGCGCGATGGACGCCAAGGTGGTGTTGCAAAACGCCCTAGCGGCCAAAGTCGCCTTTGTCCCCGGTCAAGCGTTTTTCGCGGACGGGTCGAACGAAAACTCTCTGCGCCTGAACTTTTCACTGGCGATCGAGGACACGATCAACACCGGCATTGAACGTCTGGCCGGTGTGATTGCAGACATGATGTGAAAAAGGCCGGGTGCGATGCCCGGCCCTTTTGAAGTGCGTTCACTCTGCCCGTCAGACCGACATGCAGATGTATTTCAGCTCCAGATAATCCTCGATCCCGTGGTGCGATCCCTCGCGCCCTAGACCCGATTGCTTGACGCCGCCAAACGGCGCAACCTCGGTCGAGATGATGCCGGTGTTCACGCCGACAATCCCGTATTCCAAGGCCTCGGCGACCTTGTAAACGCGGCTCAGGTCATTGGCGTAGAAATACGAGGCGAGACCAAAGATCGTGTCATTGGCCATTTCGATCACATCATCCACCGTGTCGAATTTGAACAACGGGGCAAGGGGGCCGAACGTTTCATCCGTGGCAAATTGCATGTCCTGCGTCGCGCCGGTCACGATGGTCGGCTCAAAGAACGTCCCGCCGAGGTCGTGGCGTTTACCGCCTTGGATCACGGTCGCGCCTTTGGCGGTGGCGTCGGCGATGTGCTCTTCGACCTTGTCGACGGCCTTGGGCGTGATCAGGGGGCCCAAATCCGCACCGTCAAAGCCGCTGCCGACCTTCATCGCGGCGACGGCGGCGGCCAGTTTCTCGGCAAAGGCATCATAGACCCCCGCCTGTACGTAGATGCGGTTCGCGCAGACACAGGTCTGGCCGTTGTTGCGGAACTTGCACATGATTGCGCCCTCGACCGCCGCGTCCAGATCGGCGTCGTCAAACACGATGAACGGCGCGTTCCCGCCTAGTTCCATGCTGCACTTCATCACCTGCGCCGCTGCTTGTTCCAACAGGATCCGACCCACCCCGGTTGACCCGGTAAAGGTCAGTTTGCGCACGGTCGGGTTTTCGCAGAACTCCTTGCCCATGCCGATCGCGTCGGTGGTGGGCAGGATCGACAGAAGACCGGCGGGCAGGCCCGCGCGCTCGGCCAAGACCGCAAGGGCCAGCGCCGACAGGGGCGTCTCTGCCGCGGGTTTCACAACGGCGGCACATCCGGCGGCCAAAGCGGGCCCCACCTTGCGCGTGATCATCGCGTTGGGGAAATTCCACGGCGTGATCGCGGCCACAACGCCGATGGGTTGCTTGATCACGGTGATGCGTTTGTCCGCCTGATGGCCCGGAATGGTTTCGCCATAGATGCGGCGCCCTTCCTCGGCGAACCAGTCGATGAACGACGCGCCATAGGCGATTTCGCCGCGCGATTCCGCCAGAGGTTTGCCCATCTCGGCGGTCAGGATGATCGCCAGATCCTCTTGGTTCGCCATCATCAGATCATACCAGCGGCGCAGGATCACCGCGCGATCCTTGGCCGTACGCGCGGCCCAGTCCTTTTGCGCAATGCGGGCGGCCTCAATCGCGGCGGCGGTGTCGTCGCGGGTCATGTCCGGAACGGCGCAAATTACCTCAGCCGTGGCCGGATCATCGACATTGAACGTCGCGCCCGATTGCGATTGCACCCATTTCCCCGCCGAATAGGCGTCCTGCACCAGCAGCGTTTTATCAGATAGACGATCGATCAAAGCGGTCATGGTGTTCCCTTCCTTTGGGCCAAGGCAAATCACGCGCGGCCCGCCATGTCCATATGATCATGCGAACCGCATGGGGTCATTTTTACGTTAGGTCATTTTCCGCGCAGATCATCCGCCAAACCGCTGGGACCATGCGGGTTGAACATCGTTCTCTGCTGGTGTCGCGGCATAAGCACCCCGCGCCACGGCGCGCGACAAACAGGTCGCTGCCGCCTCGCCAATGCGTAAAACATCGTAATCCGGCGCGGCCACTTTGCGCCGCCCACTGGCCGCCGCAAACACCAAATCACCGTCAAACATCGTATGGCTGGGAATAATCGCGCGGGACAATCCATCATGCGCAGCAACGGCCACGCGATGCGCCTGCGCCTGCGTTAGATCGGCGTCGGTTGCCACAATCGCGATGGTGGTGTTCTCAGGGCGCGCGCCCTTGATCACAGTTTCGGCCAGCGGGTCGTTCCGCCCGATGCCACGCCCGCCAAACTCGCCCCCGATTTCAAACGGCGCGGCCCAAAACTCCGGCCCGCCACCCATCAACGGGCTGCCTACTGCGTTTACCGCCACCATGGCCCCAACGGTGATCCCGCTTGGCAAAACCACGGACGCGGTCCCGAACCCGCCCTTTACATCGGCACAGGTCGCCCCCAACCCCGCACCGACACTACCAATCGCGACATCGGCCCCGACGGAGGACACGGCGCGCCGCCCCAAATCCGCGTAAAACCCGTCACCGAAATCCTTCTCCCCGCCGTTCAGCAAATCAAACAGGATCGCCGCAGGCACAATCGGCACCCGCATGTCGCCGACGGCATAGCCGCGCCCCATCTCGCGCAGGGCATGCGCAACCCCGCTCGCCGCCTCAAGCCCAAGCGCCGAACCGCCCCCCAACACCAACGCATCGACCTTTTGCACCAAACGATCCGGTGCCAACAGGTCCGTCTCACGCGTCCCCGGTGCGCCGCCCATCACATGGACCGCCGCCACAAACGGGGCATCCGACATCAACACACTGACCCCGGTTTTGACCCGCGCATCCCCCGCGTGACCGACCAGAAACCCGCCAACATCCGTAATCGCATTCCGTGGCCCGGGACCCATCGCACACTCCTCTCTTCATCTTGGCAAAAATACTCAACGGCCCAGACCTGACCAACGGCGCGCCGCGCGGCAAAGGCCCTGAAACTGTGCACCGAAATTCCACCTCCGCCAATGGGCCTCACGCGATGCAAAATTCCTTGCCAAACTCCACGCCTTCGGCAAATCTCGCCCCAAGCTGTGGCGATGGCGTCGCCACGGGGTCCCTGCACCCCCGCTTGGCAGAGGTATCTGCCTGTCGTCCTGAACGCCGGGACCTTTTTCGCGGTGCGCCGCAAAAGGCGCCCGTTTCAGGAGGTCATGATGACACAACCAACCGTTTCAACCCGCACTGAATTCTATCGTTTGCACAACGGGCAAAAGGTGCCGCTGCCCTTTGCCGATCAGGAATATGAAAACCGTCTGATGGGGCTGCGCACGATTATGGACCGCACCGGCGTTCAGGCCGTGGTCCTGACGTCCATGCACAACATCGCCTATTACTCGGGGTTCCTCTACTGCAGCTTTGGCCGCCCCTATGGCCTTGTGGTGACGGCCACCGAAGCCGTAACGATCAGTGCCGGTATCGACGCGGGTCAGCCGTGGCGCCGCTGTTACGGGGACAACATCACCTATACTGACTGGGGCCGGAATAATTTCTGGCGCGCGGTGCGCTCGGTCGCTGGCACGGGCCGCGTGATCGGGGTTGAGGGCGATCATATGACCATGGCTGCGCGGATGCTGGTGGATGAGTTCCTGTCCCCGTCCCAAGTCATCGACATCGCGCCCGATACGATGCGCCAACGGATGCACAAATCCCCCGCCGAACTGGACCTGATCCGCGCGGGCGCGAATGTGGCGGATGTGGGCGGCTATGCGATCCGCGATGCGGTGGCCGTGGGCGCCCGTGAGATCGACGTCGCTATGGCAGGTCGCGACGCGATGGAACTGGAAATCGCGCGCCGTTTTCCCGATGCCGAATATCGCGACACATGGGTGTGGTTCCAATCGGGACTGAACACCGACGGCGCGCATAACCCCGTGACCGCGCGGGCGCTGGAACGCGGTGATATCCTCAGCCTCAACACTTTCCCGATGATTTCGGGCTATTACACCGCGCTGGAGCGCACGATGTTCGTGGGCGAGGTCGATCAGGCCTCTCTGGACATCTGGCAGGCCAATATCGGCGCGCATGAATTGGGCATGTCGCTGCTGAAACCCGGTGCGACCTGCGCCGAGGTCACGCATAAGATCAACGATTTCTTTGCCGAGCGCGACCTCTTGCAATACCGCAGCTTTGGCTATGGGCATAGCTTTGGCGTTCTCAGCCACTATTACGGGCGCGAGGCGGGGCTTGAACTGCGCGAGGATATCGACACCACCCTCGAACCCGGCATGGTCATTAGTATGGAGCCGATGCTGACCATTCCCGAGGGGCAGGCGGGCGCGGGGGGCTACCGCGAACATGACATCCTGATCATCACCGAAGACGGGGCCGAGAACATCACAGGCTATCCCTATGGTCCCGATTTCAACGTCGTAGGTTGATCCCTGCGTGGGGGCGTTTCGGCGCCCCCGAATGCGCCTAACGTCACGCTTGCACCCCCATTCGAAACCTATGGATAATGCGAAAGGGCTGTTATTTCTGCAACGCAGCGCTATAACACGCCGACGCAAAAGGATGGGAGGACAGCCTGTGAGCGCCACCAATGTGATCAAATCCCTGACCGCCTCGGACATCCGCGGCATGAAGGGCGATACGCCGATTGTCTGCCTGACGGCCTATACCACGCCCGTGGCGGAAATCGCGGACACCGCCTGTGACCTGATCCTTGTCGGGGACAGCGTGGGTATGGTGTTGCATGGTCTGCCCTCGACCTTGGGCGTGACGATGGACATGATGGTCATGCACGCCAAGGCCGTTGCCCGTGGCACCAAGCGCGCCCTGATTGTCGTGGATATGCCCTTCGGCTCGTACGAGCAAAGCCCCGAGCAGGCGTTCGAAAACGCATCGCGTTTGATGGTGGAAACCGGCTGTGGCGCGGTCAAGCTGGAGGGCGGTGTCGATATGGCCCCGACCATCGCGTTTCTGGTCAAACGCGGCATCCCCGTGATGGCGCATATCGGTCTGACCCCGCAGGCGGTGAATACCTTTGGCGGGTACAAGGTTCAGGGCCGTGGCGATGATGGCGACCGTCTGATGGCGGACGCCCGCGCCGTGGATGAGGCCGGTGCGTTTTCGGTGGTCATCGAAAAGGTTCCTGCGTCCTTGGGCGATAAAATCACCGCCGAGATTTCTATCCCGACCGTGGGCATCGGTGCGGGTGCCGGTTGTGACGGTCAGGTTCTGGTTGTGGATGACATGATGGGCATGTTCACGAACTTTAAACCCAAGTTCGTCAAACGCTATGCCACCGTCCGTGCCGAGGGCGAACGCGCCGTGGCTGAATACGCCGAAGAAGTGCGCGCGCGCACCTTCCCTGGCCCCGAACATACCTTTGCCGACGAGGTCAAGAAATGAAACGCATCCGCGTTTTGAGCGAACTGCGTGCGCTGAACCGCACGTGGCGTTGTGATGGCGCAACGGTGGGGGTCGTCCCGACCATGGGCGCGCTGCATCAGGGGCACCTCAGCCTTGTGAAACAGGCCAAGGCCGCCTGTGACCGCGTCATCGTGACGGTGTTTGTGAACCCCAAACAGTTCAACAATGCCGAGGATCTGGACAAATATCCCCGCACCGAGGACGCCGATGCCGAGGCATTGGCCCCGTTTGATGTGGATGTGATGTACCTGCCGACGCCGGATCAGATTTACCCCGACGGGTTTTCCACCAACGTGTCCGTCAGTGGCGTCAGCGAGGGCCTGTGCGGCGCGCATCGCCCCGGTCATTTCGATGGCGTGGCGACGGTTGTGGCCAAACTGTTGCTGCAAACCGGTGCGGATCGCGCGTTTTTCGGGGAAAAGGATTTCCAACAGCTGCAGGTCGTCAAACGTCTGGTGCGTGATCTGGACATCCCGACCGAAATCGTCGGCTGTGCCACCGTGCGCGAAGAGGACGGTCTGGCCCTGTCGTCGCGCAACGTCCGCCTGTCCGAAACCGCGCGCAACACCGCGCCGCGTCTTTATGCGATCCTGCAGGATGTCGCGGATGAGTTGCGCCGTGGGGCCACCGCCGAGGCCGCGATCTATACCGCCAAGGCCCGTATCGAACTGGCCGGTTTTTCCGAGGTCGAATATCTGGAACTGCGCGCCGAGGATGGATTGACCCCGACGACGGTTCTGGATCGGCCCGCGCGCCTGTTGGTGGCGGCGTGGCTGGACGGGGTGCGGTTGATCGACAACATCCCCGTCGCGCCCTAGGGCGTCTCGGACCCTTCGGGCAACAACAATTCGGCCAGCGTCAGGGCCATGACCTTGGCGCTGTCCACCATGTCATCAATCCCCACATATTCGTCGGGCTGATGCGCCAGATCCAGAATGCCCGGACCATAGGCGATGCAATTGTGCAGCCGCCCGATCCGGTCGATATGTTTCTGATCATAGGTGCCGGGCGAGACGACAAACTCCGCCTCACGCGACAGGACCTTGGAAATCGCACCGGCGACCGTGCGCACGATCGGGGCGTCCTGATCGGTCATCGTGGGTTGCACTTCGAACAGATCGCGGATGTCATATTCGAATTTCGGGCGCGTTTTCTTGATCTTTTCCAACATTCCCGTCAATTCGGCCTTCACCTCGGTCAGGTCTTCCTCGATCAGGAACCGCCGGTCGATGACGATGCGACAGCGGTCTGGCACACAGGGCGCGGGCAGGCCGGTATAGTCGGGCCCCTGATCCGGTTCGCCCCCGTGGATCGAATTGATATTCAGCGTCGATTGCCGCGCCCCTTCGGGCACCACGGGCATGGCGGTGGTTTTTGTGGCCAACAGCGGGAACAGCGTCTGTTCCATCTCGTCAATCACCGCCCCCATATGGCGCACGGCGCAATCGCCCAGAAACGGCATGGACCCGTGGGCGATACGGCCCTTGGTCTCGATCTCGGCCCACCAGACGCCGCGATGGCCCAGACAAACGCGGTCCTTGTTCAACGGTTCGGGGATGATCACGTGCTGGACCCGCTGGGGTGAAAACCAGCCCTGCTCGGCCAGATAGGCCACCCCGCCATAGCCGCCGGATTCCTCATCCGCGGTCGCGCTGATTTCAATCGCGCCAGCGTAATCGGGATGGGTGGCGATAAAGGCCTCGGCGGCGATGATGCTGGTGGCCAATCCGCCCTTCATGTCACAGGACCCGCGCCCGTAAACACGCCCGTCGCGCACGGTTTCGCCGAACGGATCGGTGGTCCAGCCATGGCCGACCTCAACCACGTCGTGATGGCTGTTGAAATGCACGCAATCCCCCGCGCGCGGCCCCGTATGACGCGCCACGATGTTCCAGCGCGGGTAGGTCTCGCTATCGGCAGGGGCGCCATGCGCGCGGATCAGATCGACCTGAAAGCCCAGTGGTTCGAACCGCGCCGCCAGCATCTCACATATCTCGCGGTACCGCGCACCGGGCGGGTTCAGCGTCGGAATACGCAACAAATCCTGTGTCAGCGCGATCAGATCGTCGCGCCGGGCGTCAATGGCGGCATGCAAGGCGGATGTGGGGGCGGTCATGATGCCAACCCTAGTCACCGATTTGCCGCGCGTCTATCGCCCCGTGCGCGCCCCACGGGCATTTGTGATGTCCCTTACGTGATCCCGCGCTATGGTCGGGACGAATTGAGTACACGGGGGCGATATGCGCTTTGTTCTGATCCTGATTTTGATCTCGGCGGCCTTGTATTTCGCGGTGCGCCTGTTCTGGGCGTCCACCCAGACCGAGCGGTGGGAGGACATCGCGGATGAGCGGATTGCCAACGGCACCCTCGCATCCGAGGCGCGCGAGGACTATATCGAACAACAACGGCGCAGCGCGAAGCGATCCATCCTGTGGCGGATGATGTGGATGGTGGCGGCCATTCCGGTCGGGGTGGTTGCGGCGTTGATTTTTGTGATGAACTTTTGACGGGATGTTTGGCGAATGCGCTATGTGAAATGGGGTTTGGTGATCAGCGTGCTGCTGCTGATCTTGGGGTTTTTCCACTATACGTTGCCCCAGCGCGATATCGTGCGCATCGTCAACACCGAGGTGCGGCGCGTGGATTTCGGGGCGAACTCGATCTTTTGGGCGAATTCGGACACGGGCGCGGATGGCACGACCGTCAACCGCGACGTGCGGTTCATCGAAACCATCGACCCCGATGGCAAACCGATTGTTTACCGCAATGAGGACACCGGTTGGGGCTGGCCGCCGTATTTCAAGCTGGATAGCTCGAACCTGCAGGCCGAGGCGCGCGATCTGGTCTCGACATCCGAGGCGCCGAAGTGGGTGGCTGTGCGCCATTACGGGTGGCGCAACGAATTCCTGTCGATCTTTCCCAATGCGGTTGGTGTGAAACCCGTTGCCGGTCCCGATGTGCGCCTGTTCCCGTGGGGCAATGTGGTGATCCTGTCCGTACTGGCGATTGCCCTGATCTTTGTCTGGCGCGCGTGGGTCCAGTTCCGTGAGCGCACCATCGACCCCCTCTGGGACGACGCCGAGGACGCGATGGACGCGGTCGATCAAAAGGCCGATCAGGCCAAGGCCCGCGCCCGCGGTCTGTGGTCGCGTGTGCTGGGGCTATTCCGCAAAAAATGATCAGGTCCGCGCGTCGGCCTTGATCATATCGGCGGCTTTTTCGGCGATCATGATGGTTGGCGAATTTGTGTTGCCCGAGGTGATGCGCGGCATGATCGACGCATCGACCACGCGCAGGCTCTGTACCCCGTTCACGCGCAGGCGTGGGTCCACCACCGCGTTCGCGTCCGTGCCCATCCGCGCCGTTCCGACGGGGTGAAAGATGGTCGAGGCGATGTCGCCCGCGCCTGTGGCCAGTTCGGCGTCGGTTTGAAACGCGGGGCCCGGTTTGAATTCCTCGGGCGTATATTGGGCCAGCGCGGGTTGGGCCATGATATCGCGGGTCAGTTTGATCGCGCGGGCGGCGACGATGCGGTCGCCCTCGGTCGACAGGTAATTGGGTTGAATTTCCGGCTGCGCGGTCGGATCGGTCGAGGTGATGCGCACATGGCCGCGGCTTTCGGGGCGCAGGTTGCAGACACTTGCCGTGATCGCGGGGAAGTCATGCGGGGCCTGTCCAAAGGCCTCAAGCGTGACGGGCTGTACGTGGTATTCCAGATCGGGCGTCGCCACATCGGGTGAGGAATAGGCGAAGGCGCCCAGTTGGCTAGGGGCCATCGACATCGGGCCCGACCGGCGCAGGGCGTATTCCAGACCGATCTTGGCCTTGCCGAACAGGGTCGCGGACATGGTGTTCAGGGTCAGGGCATTCTGCACCTTATAGGCACAGCGGATTTGCAAATGGTCTTGCAGGTTGCCACCCACATCCGGGGCGCCGTGGCGCACAGTGATCCCGTGTTGGCCCAGAACATCCGCCGGACCGATCCCCGACAGTTGAAGCAGTTGGGGCGAGCCGATCGCGCCCGACGACAGGATGACCTCGCCATTCGCGGCGACGGTGGCCGGTGCGCCCTTGTGGCGGAATTTGACCCCGCTGGCGCGCATGCCGTCAAACAGGATTTCCTCGGCCTGTGCGTGTGTCACAACATGCAGGTTCGGGCGGTTCTTGGCGGGGCGCAGGAACCCCTTGGCCGTGGACCAGCGCCAGCCTTTACGCTGGTTCACCTTGAAATAGCTGACGCCATAGTTGTCGCCACGGTTGAAATCGGCGGTTTCGGGGATGCCCGCCTGAACCGCCGCATCGCGCCACGCGTCAAGGATGTCCCAGCGCAGGCGCTGTTCCTCGATCCGCCATTCGCCGCCGGTGCCGTGTTCGTCGTCCGCGCCGCCGTAGTAATCCTCGGATTTCATGAAATAGGGCAGGACATCGTCCCACGACCAGCCGTCATTGCCCATCTGCCGCCAGCCGTCGTAGTCCGCCGCCTGACCGCGCAGATAAAGCATCCCGTTGATCGACGAGCACCCACCCAGAACACGGCCACGGGGATAGAGCAGGGATCGACCGTTCAACCCGTCACAAGGCGCGGTTTTGAACCCCCAGTCGGTGCGCGGGTTGCCGATGCAATAGAGATACCCGACGGGGATGTGGATCCAGTGGTAATTGTCGCGCCCGCCCGCCTCAAGCAGCAGGACCTTGGTCTTCGGGTCCTCGGACAACCGGTTGGCCAGAACACAACCGGCCGAACCTGCCCCGACAATCACATAATCAAACGCGCCGAAATCTTTCATCACACCCTCCCGCTTTGACGTGATCAAAATAGAAATCGGGGGGCGATTTGAACTAACGGTTTTGCACATATTATGTCTATAAACGTTCAATGGATGTGCGCGGGTGGGGCGATGGATTTCAACTGGGACGATATGCGGGTGTTTCTGGCGATTGCCCAAACCGGTCGGCTAAGCGCGGCTGGGCGACGTTTGGGCGTGTCGCACACCACCGTGGCGCGGCGTCTGCGCGACCTTGAGGCGCGCCTTGGGATTTCCCTGTTCGATCATGGGGAAAACGGTCTGACCCTGTCCGAGGCGGGGCAGGTGATCCTGAACCAAGCCCGCGGGATGGAGCGCGCGGCCTCCACCATCACCGACCGCCTGTCCGCGATGAGCGGGCGTGCGGCGGGGCGCGTACGTGTCGGTGCGCCTGACGGGTTTGGCAACGCGATCCTGTCCCGCCTCTTGCCCGAACTGCTGCAGAACGAACCCGATCTTGAGGTCGAACTGGTCCCCGTGCCGATCACGCACAAGCTTTGGCGGCGCGACGTCGACATCGCGATCAGCCTTGATCGCCCCGAACGCGGGCGTCTGATCATGCGCAAGCTGACGGATTACGACCTGCGACTCTATGCGGGCGCGGGGTTCTGGGACCGGCATGGTGGGACGCAGCCAACCGCGCTTGAGGATCTGAAGACCCTGCCGTTCGTGGGCTATATCGACGATCTGCTCTATACGCCCGAGCTGGACTTCAACCGCATCCTGATGCCCGGTTTGCGGATCGTGTATAAGGCCGCAACGGTCAAGGCACAGGTTGATGCGGTCGCCGCCAATGTCGGGCTGGGGGTTCTACCGTGCTTTATGGCCGATGACGATTTGGTGCCGGTTCTGCCCGATGACATCCGGTTCACGCGGACCTATTGGCTGCTCTATCCCGAGGATTACCGCGATCTTGAACGTATCCGCCGCGTTGCCGATTTCATCCACACGCGGGTGCAGGCGATGTCGGATGTGATGGCCTATCGCGGCTGATCGGGGCCCTTGCACCCTGCGCCAAACGTGACAGACTGCGCCGGTGATTTGCGCCAAGGTGTCCGCCCATGTCGTTCCCGTCCATGCCCAACCCCGACGTTGTGATCATCGGTGCCGGTATCATCGGCATCAACTGCGCGCTGGCGTTACAGGCGCGGGGCAAACGTGTTCTGATGCTGGACCGCAGCGGCATCGCGGTTGAAACGTCCAGTGGCAATGCCGGTGCCTTTGCGTTCCCCGAGGTCGAACCGCTGGCGACGCCCGGCATCATGTTGAAGGCGCCGAAGTGGTTGTTGGACCCGCTCGGGCCGCTGTCGATCCCGCCCGCCTATGCACCCAAGATCGCGCCGTGGATGTTGCGGTTCTGGCGGGCAAGCTGGCGTGACCGCTATGACGCCTCGGTCACCGCGCAGGCCGCCCTGATGACCCATTCGCGCAGGGCGCTGGACCGTGTGGTCGCGGATGTCGGGGGCGAGGCCTTCATCCGCCGTGAAGGGCAGTTGCAATTGTTCGAGAGTGCACGCGCCTTTGCCGCCACGGAACGCGCCCGCACGCGGCGGGAGGAACTGGGGATTCCGTTCGACGTTCTGGACGGCCCCGAGGCCATCTCCGAGATCCAACCGGGGCTCAGCCCGCGCTTTACCCACGCGATTTTCACGCCCACATGGATGAACGTCACCGATCCGGCCCTCTGGGCGCGCCACCTCGCTGCCAAGGTGCTGGAACGCGGAGCTGCGTTTGAGCAGGTCACGGTGACCGGCCTGCGCCGTGACGGGGCAGGGGCCACAGTCCTGACCGAACGCGGCGCGATCCGCGCCCCCAATGTCGTGGTCGCGGCGGGCGCGTGGTCGCATAAATTGGCCCGCGATCTGGGCGACCGCATCCCGCTCGAGACCGAGCGCGGCTATAACACGACCTTCCCCACGGCCAGCGTCGACATCAAAACGCATCTCACCTTTTCCGAGCACGGCTTTGTCGTATCGCGCATTGGCGACGGCCTGCGTGTGGGCGGCGCGGTTGAACTTGGCGGTTTGGACTGTCCACCGAACTACGCGCGGGCGCAAACGCTTCTGAACAAGGCCGCCGCGTTCCTGCCCGGGTTGGAAAAAACGGGTGGTACGCAATGGATGGGCTATCGGCCGTCCTTGCCCGATAGCCTGCCCGTCATCGGCCGCGCGCGCCATGCGCCTGATGTGATTTATACCTTTGGTCACGGGCACTTGGGTCTCACACAGTCGTCGGGAACGGGGGATTTGGTGGCCGCGTTGATCGATCAATCGGGGCCGCAATTCGACCTGAACCCCTTCCGCGCCAACCGGTTCTGAGGGGGGCGTGAGGCGAATGTCAAAAAGATGCAAAAAAGCTCTGGACACCGCCCGCCACCTCGCCTAGAACGCGCCCACCCGAATGAGACATCATTCTCCCGTGCCCGGGTAGCTCAGGGGTAGAGCAGTGGATTGAAAATCCTCGTGTCGGTGGTTCGATTCCGCCCCCGGGCACCATTTTAGCTGATTGGAAAAGCTGCAGGCGTGTTGATCGCGAGTTGAATGTTTCGGTCCAGTGGGGCGTACCGGAAGGTTTTGAACATATCGATCATGTGTGAGAGCTTACCCCGTCCGGGACATGCCCAAAGTATTTACATTTACCATCCTGAACTGTGCCATCGTCATAGCACGATGTTCTTTCCTTGAGCCCCTTTTGAGTGCATCGGTAGAGGGGCCTTGGGGGATCCGTCAAAGACGATATCCGGAGCATGACCCGATGGCCGGGGGTGATCAGAAGGGTTGAAAGGCCCGTCCGTTCCACCGAATTTCCCCTTGATTTCCTCCATGGCCCCAAATGCTGATGAGGGGGATTGGATCGTTGCTTAGGTCAGTAATAGTGCCCAGAATTTCGACTTCTTTCGCAAGGGTTCCGTCGCGTTGCAGAAAAAACTCTGTGGTGCACACTTGTGCCCCGCAACTGATATTTCTGCCATTTGTGCACTTCACGCCGCCGTGATCCAGTATCAAATCTTGAGCGCCGTCGCCATCAAGGTCTTTGACATAGGTTGAGGCCTCTGACATTTCGCCACCGGCACCCATGCAAGCATAATCAATCGCTTCGGAAACTCGCAGTTGAACCATTCTATCTAAGTCGCTCTGAGCCCTGTTTGTTTGTTTTTCAAGCGCTTCGCACAGTTCTATATCTCTAACGCGATACTGATAGAGTCCGCTCGAATTGTTTTGTCCCAAATATTCGGTGGTACTTGCGTTAATAACGCCAATCACCGAAGTGTTGGCATAGGCAGTGCTGCCCTCTGACTTATGCAGAAAATATTTGAAAAGGTCGCTCTCGTTCGTGAGACAAGAGCCTTCGACATCACCCGTGGCACTTGGCACTGGTTGCTGTGCCAAGTGCCACAGGTTGCGAATACCTTCCTCCAGCTTCCAGTTTTCATTGGACGGCAAAATGTCTGAAGCCGCGCGAAGGTTATCTGGTGTCGGATTAAGTGTTAACTGACCTTGGATTTTCTGAAGGAACGTCGTATCTTGTCCAAGTAGTTCTGCGGGTTCATTGTCTGAAGGCAGGATCGAATTGATGCCAGGAATCGAAAATCCGACCTGAGCGACCAGATGAGATACTTGTTCGCAATCAATGGGTTGTGATCGCGCGTGTTGGATTGCGCGTTTTGCAAGGAGCTCTATCTTTTCGTCGACGATGACCTCGTAGGCTGATCCACCAAGTAGTGAGCCAAACGATTTTTCGACCCCTTTTTGGGCAAGGCCGTCGACCATTTTTGCCGTGATTTCTTCTAGTGTATTTTCCAGTTCTTGGCGCCGTTCTGGTGTGATCCAGTCCTGATCTACCGAGGAAAGGGTCGCTGAAAACGCATCACACATAGAGCTGTATTCTACGCCGGCAAAAATGACTTGGGCTGTGGCGGAATATGGAGACGTGGTCGCAAGAAGCGCGGCAAGAAAGAGCGTTTTTTTCAATGACGCGGATTTAAAAATAACGCTGGTTTTCATTTTCACTCCTTACTACGCGCAATACGCCTTTATTTCAAAGTGCGTGACTTGGCCATGTTACACATGGGTAACTCATGGAGGGCAAGTAACAGTTTTGCGCGAATGCAATTTGAGCATCAATTTTCCGATCAATTACGCAATTTTTGTATGATTGGCTGTGCTTGGGTGACGTAAATGCCAGGGCCCGGCCTGTTTTAAGAGTTGTTATGAAGCAGGCGGCGCTGTTTGGGTTTTGAATCGGGATGGATTTGAGTTGCGCGATTAATTTGCAGGTCTATCCGCAAAGGGCGAACCACCGCTTCCACGCGACTCGGATCCCGGCGGCGGACATAAGTGCCCCGCAATGGCGTATCTCTATTGCAGGATCGAAAGCGAAAGGCCTATGTCCGTTGGTGCCCAGAACAAAATCCCCTGCGGCAAAACCCAATGCAGCGACGATCTATCTTTTGCCTGTGTAAGCGGCACGCCGTTTAGCAAAGCCGTCGGTTGAAACGCCATAGGGGCACTCAGTGTCTCATCACCCAGGACCAGCCAGACGTTCAGCCCCTTTGCGAGGACAAATTCGACATTGTGCAGCACGGTCCAACCACCTTGGATGGCGCGGCGTGACAGGCCGTCGAGCAGGACGTTCACAACAATGATCCGATCGTAGGTTTCCCAAAAGGCATCGCCCGCAGGAGCCTTCAGCGGGCAGCAGGTGGAAATATTTCTCGTCAGAGAAGTCCGAAAGCTGGTTGAACGGGGCGAATTCGCTGGGATCTGCACGCTTCATCCCAGGGAAATACCCCCGCGCCGACATCTCGGAAAAAATCAGCTCAAATTAGTTTTCAGGCAGTAGCCAAGGGCTGGCAACAATGCGCCCGAGTTTCTGCACGCGACATTCAGGCAAACTTTAAGGTCTCAAAATAACTTTCGAGCTTGCCGACAATCTGACCTTACACACTTTTCTACGCTGAACGGGAAGTTTGAAGCTTTGTTTCTTATATATTGCAAACTGGTGCAGAGATGGCGGGCATGCTCGATGCACCCTGTCATGGGATCAGTCGCAAATGCGCGCCGCAGTGGTGTCGCGGATGACCAGATCCGCAGATACTTCGGACACCGTGGCGGGCATATCTGGTTCTGCAATCCGGTCCAGCAGTACGCGGGCAAGCTTGCGTCCCAGTTTTTGCGGATAGACCGCCATCGTGGTCAGGGGCGGGGTTGAGACCGCCGCGTCCTCAATATCGTCAAAGCCGATGATCGACACATCCCGTCCCGGTGTCAGGCCCAAACGGTTCAGGGCCAGACAGGCCCCCAAAGCGACCGTATCCCCGTTGCATACAAGGGCGGTGATGTCGGGGTGTGCGTTGCGTAGGGACATCGTGGCCTCCATTGCGGCGCGTTTGTTGTCCTCGCAATCCCAAACCAGATCATGCGCCAGGCCCCGTTCCGCCATCTTGGCGCGATAGCCCGCGATCCGTTCCATGCGCACGTTGGATCGGTCATTGCCCCCGAGATACGCGATTTTGCGGTGCCCGATGTCGGCCAGATAGGCGGTCGCGTTGCCTGTCGCCTCGGCATTGCGGATTCCCACGTGATCCACGTCACGGCGCACATGGCGCAGGAAGGTCACCACGGGAATACGCTGGGCCCTCAACAGATCGAATGTCTCGGACGGCGTGTCATGGGCGGGCACCCAGATCAGCCCCCCGCGCCCATGGCGGATAAAGGTGTTCAACTGGCGGCTTTGGCGTTCGGGGTCATCGCGGGTGTCAACGATCGACACCAGATATCCCTCGGCTTCAAGTAGGTCGACAACCCCCGCGACCACCTCGGCATTGAACGGGTTTTGCAGGCGGTTGATCACGAACCCGATCTCGCGGTTCTCGCCCGAACGCATCGCCGCCGCCCGTGAATCCGGCACGTAGTGTAACCGCTGGGCCGCGCGCAGAACCTTTTCCCGCGTGCTCTCGGAAATCCGGCCCGTGCCCCGCATCACCTGACTGACGGTGGGGACAGAAACTCCGGCCTCGCGTGCGACGGTTTCCAAGGTGGGTTTGCGGGACAAAATGACCTCTGGGCATAGCTATAACGTTATCGCAGTTGCCAGCCAAAGATCGCCAGGCAGGGCAACGGCGTTGCCTATATTACCCATAAACACCCGAAAAATAAGCAGTTATTTTCGATTGACGTTCGATATAACGATATACCAAACTTTCGTATATTGAACAGATTCGTCTGCGGCCGCGTGGCCTGTTGGCGCATGTGTTCGGAAATCGCCCGCAGAGGCGAAAACCGGGTGACGGCCCAAGCCGCCCCGAGTGCATAGTCTGGGAGGACACATGAATTACTTTTCCAAATTTCTGGGCGCGGCCTCTGCTGTCGCCTTGTCTTGTGCCGCTGTTGCCGCGCAGGCCGAGACCCTTTTCTGGTCGACACAGGCCAAACCTGTCGAAGAAGCCCAAGCCATGCGTGAGCAGGTCCTGTCGGGCTTTGGCGGCGGGGTGGATTATCAGCCCAACGATGGCGGTCCGTGGTTGACCCGTTTGCAGGCGGAATTGCAGGCCGGATCGGGCTCGATCGGGGTGCTTGGCGCGCTGCATGGTGATTTTTCGGCGATGGACCCTGCCGATCTAGTCGATCTGTCTGATCTGGGCGTCGCCTCGGCGTCGGACACGTTCAACGGTCTGGCGAAACTGGGCACCGATAGCCTGCAGTACATCCCGTGGATGCAGGCCAGCTATATCATGGCGGCCAACAAAGAGGCACTTCAGTATCTGCCCGAGGGCGCGGACATCAACGCCCTGACCTATGATCAACTGATCGCATGGGCCGCCAATGCCCATGAGGCCGCCGGTGAGCCCAAGTTCGGCTTTCCCGCTGGTCCCAAGGGTCTGAAACACCGGTTCTTCCAAGGATACCTGTACCCGTCCTACACCGACGGGGTGGTGCGCACCTTTGCCTCTCCCGAGGCGGTGACCGCATGGACCAAGTTCAAGGAACTGTGGACCCACACCAACCCGTCCTCGACCAACTTCTCGTTCATGCAGGAACAGTTGCTGTCGGGGGATGCTTGGATCGTGTTCGACCACACCTCGCGTCTGGCACAGGCGTTTAACGAACGCCCCGATGACTTTGTTGCCTTCCCCGCACCTGCAGGTCCGACCGGTCGCGGGTTCATGCCGGTTCTGGCCGGTGTCGCCATTCCCAAGACCTCGCCGGATATGGATGCGGCCAAGGAACTGGTGGCCTATATGCTGAAGCCCGAAACGCAGATCGCGACCCTGCGTGCGACGAACTTCTTCCCCGTGGTGGACGTAGCACTGCCGGATGATCTGCCCCCGTCGGTCAAGGCCGCCGGTGACGCGGTCGCCAAGATGTCGGGATCGGCGGATGCGAACCCCGGTCTGCTGCCTGCGGGTCTGGGTGACAAGGGCGGCGATTTCAACCGCGTCTTCGTCGACACGTTTGAGCGGATCGTTCTGGCCAATCAGCCGATTGAACAGGTGCTTGAGGACCAAAAAGGTCGCCTTGCCGCGATCATGCAGGAAACCGGCGCACCGTGCTGGGCCCCTGATGCCCCGTCCGAGGGTGCTTGCCCCGTCGAATAAGACGCATCTGATACGTATTGGTCCGGGCGGCGCATGACGTGGCCCGGATTTTTCTTCTGTCCCGCTAGGTCAAAGGAGTGTTCGCCATGAACGCTCGGTTCTTGCCATATGTGTTGATCGCGCCGGTCACGTTGTTCCTGTGTTTGTTTTTCCTGTACCCGTTCGTTTTGGTCGCCAAACAGGCGTTTTCGACGGGCGCAGGGTTCACGATGGACAATTTTCGTGACGTGGTCAGCTATTGGAAATTCCCGATTTCGATGAAGAACACGCTGCTGTTGGCGGCGGCGGTGGTGCCGGTCCAACTGGCACTGGCGCTGTTGATGGCGACCATGGTCAACAAGATGAAACGGGGTCGGGATCTGGTCCTTTATGTCTGGACGATCCCGCTTGGGATTTCCGATCTGGCGGCGGGGATTATCTGGCTGGCGATTTTTGAACAGTCGGGTTTTCTGAATTCTATGATGCACGGGCTTGGCTTGATTGATCGGCCTGTGAACTTCCTCAGCTATCAGCATCCGGGCGTTGTCTTCCTTGCAATTGCGCTGGCTGAAATCTGGCGGGCGACGGCGATCATGCTGGTGATCTTGGTCGCGGGGATCGGCCTGATCCCCAAAGAATATTACGAGGCGGCCGAGGTGTTTGGCGCCTCACCGTGGAAACGGTTCACGCGTATTACCCTGCCTCTGCTGCGTCCGTCGTTGCAGACCGCCTTGGTATTGCGCGTCATTCTGGCGTTTGAGGTATTCGCGGTGGTCGCGGCCCTTGGCGGGACGTTGTTCCCCGTGCTGATGGGCGAAACCTATGCCTATCAATTTGACCTTTTGAACGGCGGCGCGGCGGCGGCGATGGCGTTGATCATTCTGGCCATTTCGATCGGCTTTACCCTGATCATTCTGCGCCTGCTGCGTGTCCCGAAAGGAGCCACGATATGACCGCCGTCACGACCCAAGCCCCTGACACCCGTCGGGCGGGCCGTACAGTCTATGTCGCGGCGGTGGTTCTGCTCTGCGCATGGGTGTTGGTGCCGCTCTACTTTCTGTTCATCAACACGCTGTCCTCACCGGATACGGTGAACAGTTTCCCCAAGCCCTTTGTGCCCGAGTTCGATACGGGATCCTTGGCGTTTTTCGCGGGCTTTGCGGGGATGTTGAGCGCGCTCAAGAACTCGATCCTTGTGGCGGGGATGACCATGATCATGTCGATCCTGATTGGTGCGCCTGCGGGCTATGCCCTGTCGCGGTTCGACTTTCGCGGCAAAGAGGTGTTTCGCCTGTTGATCCTGCTGACGCGGGCCTTTCCCTTGCCGTTGCTGGCGCTCCCGTTGGCGGTGATGTTCATTCGCACGGGTCTGGATGACACGGTGTTCGGTCTTGCCTTGGTGCACACGACATTGGCGGTGCCCTTTGCCGTTCTGATCACCTTTTCCCTGTTCTCCGGCATCCCGATGGAGCTGGAAGAGGCGGCGTGGACCCTTGGCTGTACCCGCCTGACGGCCTTTACCAAGGTGGTGCTGCCCCTGATCCTGCCGGGCATCACGGCCAGCGCGATCTTTGCCTTTGTGATCTCGTGGAACGAGGTGTTCGCGGCGGCGGTGCTGACCATCGAAAACCGCACCCTGACCGCGTTCCTTTTGCAAAATCTGGATACATCGCCCCTGCATCTGAAATTTGCGGGCGGCTTTATTCTGGTCGTGCCTGCTCTGATCTTCATCTTTGCGGTGCGCAAATATCTCTTTGCCATGTGGGGCATCGCCAACCGCTAGGCGGTGGCGTGAAAGGACAAACAATGGCTGTTATCGAAATCAAGAACGTCGCCAAACGGTTTGGAAATTACCAAGCGCTGTCAGACATCAACCTGACCATCGAAGATCAGGAATTCATGGTTTTGCTTGGCGCATCGGGGTGCGGGAAATCGACCCTGCTGCGGATCATTGCGGGCCTTGAGACCGCCAGTGAAGGCGAGGTTTGGATCGGCGGGAAACGCATCGACCACCTGCCGCCCAAGGATCGTGGCATCGCGATGGTGTTTCAGAACTATGCCGTCTTTCCCCACCTGACCGTGTTTGAAAACATCGGCTTTGGCCTGCGGATGCAAAAGCTGCCCAATGACGAAGTGACCCGCCGCGTCACACGCGTGGCCGAGTTGATGCATATCGATGCGTTGCTGAAACGCTATTCGGGAGAGCTTTCGGGCGGGCAACGCCAACGCGTCGCGGTCGCCCGCGCCTTGGCCATGGAGCCCGACGTGATCCTGATGGATGAACCTCTGTCAAACCTCGACGCGCTGTTGCGCATGGAAATGCGCGCCGAACTCAAGGGCGTCTTGGCCGAAAGCAACACGACCGCCATCTACGTCACCCATGATCAGGTCGAGGCCATGTCGATGGCCGACCGGATCAGTGTGATGCATCAGGGCAAAATTGTTCAGGCGGCATCGCCGATTGAGGTCTATCGCAATCCCGCCGCCGAATTCGTGGCCGGTTTCATTGGTAACCCGCCGATGAATTTCCTGACCGCCACGCCCGCCGGTGCGGGGCAATGGCAGGTCGCCGGATTGGCGTTGGACGGGCCGCAATCGGGGGCCGAGACCCTGAACTTTGCGATCCGGCCCGAAGATCTGCGCCTGTCGGAAACGGGCATGCAGGCCAAGGTCAAGATCGTGGAACCCCTTGGCGCGCATCTGCTTGTGACCTGTGAGGTGGACGGCACCCTGTTCCGCGCGGTTCTGGACAGTGATCTGGCGGTCAAGCGGGGTGACACCCTGACCCTGACGCCGCAACCCGACCGTATCCGCTGGTTCGATCCCGTATCGACCCGCGCTGTCGCCTGAGGCATGTGATGCAGAAATCCGATATGCTGAACCACGCGCGCACCGTGCTGCGTGACAACGATCGTGGCACCTATACGGTGCCGACCCATGGCCTGTATCCGTTTCAATGGAACTGGGACTCGGCCCTGAGTGCGCTGGGGTTTTCCCATTTCGATGAGGCACGCGCATGGACCGAAATCGACACCCTGATGGCGCATCAGTGGGACGACGGCATGGTCCCGCATATCATCTTTCACGAACCCGATGACGGCTATTTCCCGGGCCCGGATGTGTGGGGGACGAACCGGCCCACGCCGACATCGGGCATTACCCAGCCGCCCGTCGCGGGCTTTGCGGTGAACCGCATCTTTTCGCGCGCCACGGACCGTGATCTGGCCGAGCGGATGGCGCGGGCCTTGGTCCCGAAAATCCACGCGTGGCATCAATGGTTCTATCGATGTCGCGACCCACAGGGGACGGGGCTTGTCGCGCTGTTGCACCCGTGGGAATCCGGCCGTGACAATTCGGCGGATTGGGACGACGCGTTCGCGCGGGTGCCGACCGACGGCGTTGGCACCTTTACCCGCCGCGACACCACCCACGCCAACCCCGCGCACCGTCCCACAGATGATCAGTACAAGCGCTATATCTGGCTGGTGCAAAAGTTCCGCAGCCTTGATTGGGATAACAGCAAACTGCACGATGCGTCGCCGTTTCAGGTGGTCGATCCGGGGTTCAACGCGATCCTGATCCGGTCTTGCGCCGACCTTGCCGATCTGGCCGAGACCCTAAAGCTGCCCGATATCGCCACCCAGTCACGTGCGCTTGCGGATAAGGCATTGGCGGCGATGGACACGCTCTGGAGCGAGGCGGCAGGCCAGTACCTGTGCCTTGACCGTCGCCTTGGCAGCTTGATCCCCAGCCTGTCGATTGGCGGCATTCTGGCGGCCTTTGCGCCGCTGCCCGTGAACCGCGTTCAAGCCCTGAGCGCGCGGATCGAAACGCTTGCTCAATCCTGCACCTATCTGGTCCCAAGCCACGCCCCAACCACTCCCGAATTTGAGGGGCTGCGCTATTGGCGCGGGCCTGTGTGGTTGATCGTGAACTATATGATTGCGGATGGCCTGATCCGTGCGGGTGAGGGCGCAACGGCCGAACGGATCATGCAGGATTGTGCCCGTCTGATCGTCAAAAGTGGCTTTGCCGAATATCACGACCCGATCACCGCCGAACCCTGCGGGGGGGCGCATTTCACGTGGACGGCGGCCATGATCATCGAAATCTTTAGTACGCGCGATTTGGTCACCTGAACCGTCGCGCATGGGGCGGTGACTGATTGATCGCGTCATACAAATCGACACTAATGCCCCTTGGGGGCATTAAGTGGAGGATGCGATGTTCAGTGGATTTGAAGAAATCGATATCCCGCTGACGGGGGCGACCATCCATGCGCGCGTTGGCGGGGCGGGTGAGCCGCTTTTGCTGTTGCATGGCTATCCGCAGACCCATGTCATGTGGCACGGCATCGCTGATGAGCTTGCGAAAACCCATCGGGTGATTGTGCCGGACCTGCGCGGCTATGGCGATTCAATCGCGCATGACACGGATTTCAGTTTCCGCGCGATGGCGCGCGATCAGGTCGAACTGATGCACGCGCTGGGGCATTCACGTTTTGACGTCGTCGCGCATGACAGGGGCGCGCGTACGACCCACCGAATGACGCTGGACCATCCCCATGCGGTGCGGTCGGTTGCTCTGATCGACATCTTGCCGACGTTGGACGTGTGGCGGACGATGGATGACTGGTTGGCAAAACGCTATTACCACTGGATGTTTCTGGCCCAGCTTGGCGACATGCCGCACCGCCTGATCTGTGGTGATCCGATCCTGTTTTTGCACTCGGCCCTGATCGGGTTGTCGGGCGCGGTTGACCTGTTCCACCCCGATGCGATGGCGGCCTATGAACGGGCGGCCAGCAACCCGTCTGTGGTTGCGGCATGGTGCGGTGATTATTCGGCCGCAGCATCGATCGATCTGGACCATGACCGGAAGGATATGGGGCGCACCAACCCCATCCCGTGCCTCGTCCTGTGGGGCAGCAAGGGCGTTGTGGACCATCACCTTGATCCTGTCGCGACATGGCAGGCATGGTTTCCAAACGCTTCAGGGCACGCGATTGATGCGGGCCATTTCCTTGTCGAAGAGCGGCCCGCCGAGGTTCTAGAGGTCTTGCGCCACCACCTAGGCCAGACCGGTTCTGCGTCTTGATTGGCCGGTCTGGGCGGGGTCATCGCATCAACGGCACAAACGGGTGTCAAGCGGGGCCTTGATGCTCGTAAAGGTGCATTTTTGGTCCATTTCACAACATCTTAACGGCGCTGTGATTGGTGCTCCCGTGGGGCGTAGGATACCTCTTTTGCAAGGTTAGAAGAGGGATTTGAAATGAGCGCCCAGCCACAGATCATGATCTCGGGGTCGCGCTTGTTTGCGCGTTGGCTTGCCGATGCGCGCGCCAGCCTCGCCTTTACGACATATCAGGCGGGCAAGGTGCTGTTTGTCGGCCTCCAGCCCGACGGCAAACTGTCGGTGTTTGAGCGCAGTTTCGACCGCTGTATGGGGCTTGGCGCGCGTGATCGGTCGCTGTGGATGGCGACGCGCACGCAGATGTGGCGCTTTGAGGACTATCTTGAACCCGGGACCCAGAGAGATGGCTATGATGCGCGTTTTGTGCCGGTGGCGGGGCATACGACCGGCGACGTGGATGTGCATGACGTGCATCTGCGTGCTGACAAGCCGCCCTTGTTCGTGGTGACCCGTTTCAACGCGATTGCGACGCTTGCCCAGCGGGGCAGTTTCGAGGTGGTGTGGATGCCGCCGTTCATCGACCGTGTCGTCGCCGAAGACCGGTGCCACCTGAACGGCATGGCGGTTGAGGATGATCAGCTGCGTTTTGTCACCTGTGTGGGCCGCTCGAACGTGTCGGACGGGTGGCGCGATCACCGTGTGGGCGGTGGGATGCTGATCGATGTGGCCACGGGGGAAACCGCCTGTGCGGGTCTGTCGATGCCCCATTCCCCGCGTTTGCATAGGGGCGCGCTCTGGCTGGTGCAAAGTGGTACGGGGGAATTCGGGCGGGTCGATCTTGCGACCGGTCGGTTCGAACCGATCTGCTTTATCCCCGGTTTTGCGCGCGGGATTTCCTTTATGGGCAATTACGCGGTCATCGGCATGTCCCGCCCGCGCGAGAACCGGACGTTCACCGGCCTGCCTCTGGATGACCGTCTGGCGCGAGAGGGGGCACGGCCCAAATGCGGGCTTGCCGTTGTGAACCTTGAGACTGGCGCGTTGGAACATCAGTTGGTTATCGAGGGGATCGTGGAGGAACTCTATGACGTGGCCGTCCTGCCCCAGATCATCCGCCCGATGGCGCTTGGGTTCCGCAATGACGAGATCGCCTATTCAATCCGTCCCGAAATCGCGCCGGACGTTGCCGACAGGTTAGCGCGCCGATGATCCGTCTGCTTGGTAAATGTGGGCGGGGGATGGGCCTGCTTGCGCTGTTTTCGGCGGTTGTGGCGGCGCTTCAATTCGTTGTGCCGCTCTATATGATGACGATCTACAACCGTATTTTGCAGACCGGATCGCTTGAGACGCTACAGGCGGTTTCGTTGATTGCGGCGGGGTTGCTGTTGGTTTTGGGGATCGCCGAAACGGCGCGCTCGCGCATCCTTGCCATGATGGCCAAACGGATTTCGGCCTATCTGAAATCCGATGTGTATCAGGCGGTCGTCTCGGGACCTGCAAGCGTTCTGGCCGATGCACTGCAAACCACCGAAAACGGTGAGCGCTCGGAAACCACGGCCCGCAGTCAGGCGGTTCTCGATCTGCGTACCTTGTCGGGCTTTGTCGCCTCTGGGGCGATCAACACGTTTTTCGACGCGTTGCTGGCGCCGGTGTTTCTGTTGGCGCTGTTTCTGCTGCATCCGTTTCTGGGGTGGATCGGACTGGGCGCGGCGGTCTTTATCCTGTCGCTTGCCATTCTGGCCGAGGTCATCGCACGCGATTCAAACGCGCAGATCAACAAGGCCGAGGGACGGGCGCAGGCGCGGATCGAACGCCTGATGGGACAATTCGATGCGGTCGCGGGCATGGGGATCGCGCCCAATCTCTATCAACGCTGGGATGCGGACCGGGATGAGGCCGATGCGCTGAGCCTGCGCAGCCAATCCATCGTGGGCGCAATTGGCGGTCTTGCCCGTGCCGCGCGCATGGTGGTTCAGATTGCTGTGCTGGGGATTGGCGCGTGGCTGGTCCTGACGTCCGAGGGGTTTCTGGCGGGAGCGATCATTGCATCGTCCATCATCATGACCCGCGCCCTTGCGCCGATTGATCAATCGATCAGCGTCTGGCAACGCTTTGTGCGGGCCCGTGCAGCCGCCGCCAATCTGATGCGGATTGTCGATGCGGTGAACGCCTTGCCAGTGCGGCCTGCGACGATGATCGGCGAGAGTCCGTCTCTTCGCCTCGACAAGGTCACTCTGGTGTTTCCGGGACAACGCAATGCGATGTTGCAGGACGCCTCGCTCCGGATCGCGGCGGGGGAGACCCTTGGCGTGCTTGGCCCCGTGGGGGCGGGTAAAACCACGTTGCTGCGCACAATGGCGGGTCTGCACCGTCCGCGCACAGGCAGTGTTCTGTTGGGCGACACCCCTGTGGATTTGTTCGCCGAAAGCGCGCGGCAAACCTCATTTGGCTATCTGCCGCAGGACATTCAGTTGTTGCCGGGGACGATCCTTGAAAACATCTCGCGCTTTGCGCCCGACGGGGCAGAGACGCGCGCGCGGGTGCAAACGGCCCTGTCGCTGGTCGGCGCGCTTGGCTTTGTCGAGGCGTTGCCCGAGGGCATGGGCACCCAATGGCGGGCCGAACGTCTGTCTGCGGGCCAGACTCAGTTGCTTGGCTTGGCGCGGGCCTTTTACGGCGATCCCGCGCTGGCCCTGCTGGATGAACCCACCGCCAATCTGGACGCCGAGGGCAAGGCCACCGTCGCGCGCGCCATTGCCGCCCGCGCCCAAGCGGGGCTGATCACGGTCTTTGTGTCCCATGATCGCGACCTTTTGGCGACTGCGCCGCGGCTCCTTTATATCGCGTCGGGGGTGGCCAAGCTGGGCCCGACACAGGACGTGTTCGCCTATCTCGCCGAACGTCAGCGCCAAGCCGCCGAAGCGATTGCCGCGGCGCCCACCCCGAACAGAGGGACCGCCGCATGACCGTCTCCCGCCCGTCCGAGACCCGATATCTGCGCGATCCGTTCGTCGTCTTTTGCATGGCCTTGGTGGGCATCGGCATGGCGGGATTTGTCTATTGGTCGTCCACCGCGCAGCTGGCCCAAGGGATCACCGCGGGCGGGGTTCTGATCGCCGAGACGCGCCGCTATCCCGTGCAACATCTTGAAGGCGGGATCATCCAAGAGATAACCATTACCGAGGGCGATACGGTGTCCGCAGGGTCCGTTGCGATGGTGATCACCGACGCCACATCGGCGGCGCGCCTGTCCCAAGCGCGGGCCGAGATGTTGGGCCTCTTGGCGCTGATCGACCGGCTGACGGCCCAGATCACCGACGCGGACAGCTTGGATTTCCAACGCCTGCGCCAGAACGCCGATGCCGAGACCCGCGCAGAGATTGAGGCCCTGAACACGCGCCTGTTTCAGGATGAAACCGCCGCGCTTGAGGGCGAACGCGCGCTGATCCGTGCCAAAATCGCGCGGCTGGATGCCCAGCGGGCCGTGCTGGACGTGCGCCGCGCGGGCAAGCGGCGCGAGATCACCGCCCTGAACGAAGAGCAATCGGTGCAAAATCAGGCGCTGGACCGGCAATTGGGTAATGTCAGCCGCGTGAACGAACTGGAACGTCTGCTGGCCGTGGCGGAAACCGCGCTGGCCGAGATCGACGAGGATGAGCGCGTGAACGCCCAAGCCGTGATCGAGGCGGAACTGGAATTGCGCCAGATCGACCTGCGCGCCCGCGCAGATCAGTCCGAGGCGCTTGAAGAGGCAACGCGCCAATTGGCCGTCGTGACCGAGGAGGTCACCGCGCTAGAAGATCGCCGTTTGCGCAGCAGTGTGGTTGCGCCCGTCGATGGCGAGGTGATCGATCTGGCCTTTGCGGCGGAGGGCGGTGTGGTCGGGCCGGGCGAGCGGCTGTTTGACATTGTGCCCTCGGACAGCACCAAGGATGTCGAGGTGCGCTTTTTGCCCGGTGATCGCGACGATCTGCGGATCGGGCGGGCGGTCAATCTGCGCTTTGGAACGCTGGACCCGATCAACCCGCCCCAAGTGGGCGGCGTTCTGGAACGCATCGCGGCGGATGCGACCCAAGACCCGCAAACGGGCAGCTATTATTACCTCGCCACGGTGTCGATTTTGCCCGAGGCCTGGGACGAGCTGGAGCAGTACGAGATCACGGCGGGCATCCCGTTGGAGGTGTTCTTTGACAAAGGCACGCCGCGCACGCCGCTGTCCTATTTCATCGAGCCGATTGCGGAAATGATGCGCCTCGGGATGCGGTCCTGAGGCGTCTACGGCACCAAAACACCGCTGAGCAGTAGGATCTCGGCCTCGGCTGTCCGGGCGGCGGCGCGGCTTTCTAGCGCGGCAAGCTCTGCCTCAAACATGTCCACACGTGCCTCGATCACGTCGGTATAGGGGGCCAGCCCGTTCTGCACCTGAAACCCCACATCTTCGATCCGCATGCGCAGCAGGGCCACGCTTTTGTCCTGTTGGGCGGCAAGGCGGCGTTGGGATTGTGCACGGCTGGCGGCGCGGGCGATGGCCGTTTGTGCATCGCGACCGGCGCTGTCGATTTCGGCGTCGATGGCGGGCAGTTGCGCGCGCGCCTCGGCCAAGTCATCGTCGAGGTCCCGACGGTGGAGCGGCACGTCAAGGGTCAGACCGATGCCCGTCGCGTCCGAACTGCCATCAAGCGCCAGAGCCGCATCCGCAGAGATCGTCGGACGGCGGCGCAAACGCGCGCTTTGGACCTCGGCCTGTTGCAGAATACGCGTCGCGCGAAGCTGACGAATGCTCGCCCCGTGGAATAGGGCGGCCTCTTGGGCGGCGGTCGTCGTCTCGACACCGGCCACACGGCGCAGCACGCTGGCATCGACCGCGCTTGGTACGGGTTTCGCGCCCATCAGCGCGGACCAGCTCAGCCCTGCGTCGGTCAGGTCGGCCTCGGCACTGGTCAAATCGACCTGTGCGCGCTGCCCCTCGACGGCGGCCAAACGCAGCTCGGTCGCCGAGGCTAGGTTCAGATCGACCAGATCTTGCGCTGCGCGCTCGGCCTCTCGGTATTCGGCGATCTGACGGCGGTGCAGTGCGATCCGCGCACGCGCATGACGGGCCTCTTCGATCGCGGCAAGGGCCTGCGCAAGCAGGGCAGAGCGCGCGGCGGCGGTCTCTTGCTCGGTCAATCCGCGCGTCGCAGACAGTCGCGCGATTTCCGCGTTGCGTTTGCCGAAATCGATCAGGGGCTGTGTCGCGCGCAGGGTCAGGTTGCCCTCACCGATGGTGCTGCCGATGATGCTGAAATCCGGACGGAAGGGATTGGCAAGGGATTGCGCGCGCGCCTCAATCGCCTGCCCCCTGAGCTGCCCCGCCCGCAGGCGCGGGTCTTGGGCATAGAGCAGGGACAGATCACGCAGGAACGCGGCCTCAGCCGCCGGAGCCTTGGCCGCAAGCGCGCCAAGCGGATCGGCGGCCGGTGTGACCGGCGCCGGGACCTCTAATGTGCCGCCCCCGGTTTCAGGGGCGGGAAGGGGTGCGGTGGCACAGGCGGTCAGCGTCAGACCAAGAACAAGGATCGATCCGACGCCGCGCATTTGCTTCGGTGTCAAAACTAGACAGCGATGCTGATGACCGAAACCGCGTCATCGACCAGCAGTTCCGCCGCGCCATTGGTGAACACGTCAAAAGTGTCGCCATCAACGTCGCGTTGGCCGCTGCTTGTCCAGTCGCTGAGATCGTTGAGGATGACCGCATCCCCCGCATCGCCGCGCACGGTAAAGGTGGTGATCCCGCCCGAGGTATCCTCGGACAGATCCAGCAACGACAGCCGGTCGAGGGTCAGACTGTTGTCGCCCGTGCCGGTAAGGTCGATCAGCTCAAAGTTCTCCACATCGGTGCGTGCCCCAGTCAGGTCGAGGTTCAGCCCCGCGCCGTCAAGGATCAGGCTGTCCGTGCCGTGGCCCCCGTCAACGTCGGCGAAATCAAGAGAGGTGATCGTGATCACGTCATCGCCCGCGCCGCCGCGCACCACATCATCGGTCCCGATGTTGCTAAAGCTGTCCGCGCCCGCATTGCCGGTAAAATTATCCGCCGCCGCCGTGCCGGTCTGCGAAACGACCTCCGTGCTCTCGGTCTCTGTCGCGCCGCCGTAGATCACAAAGGCCCTGCCCGTAACAACGCCATCATCAACATCAAATGGGGCGCCGATTATGAGATCGTCAAATCCGTCGCCATTCACATCCCCCGCCGAGGACACAGAAACGGCAATTCGACTGTTCGCTACATCACCTTGGATGATAAAGCCTTGTGCCTGTGTCAGCGTGCTGAGGTCGACATTGGTCCCCGCCGCGCTGCCATAGACCACATAGGCCTCGCCCGCATTGTTTCCTCCGTCATCGCCTCCTTGAGCGCCGATAAGGAGATCGTCGAACCCGTCGCCGTTCACATCCCCCGCCGAGGACACGGCGTCACCAGCGAAATCACTGAACGTATCACCTTGAATGATAAATCCTTGTTCAGGAGTTAGCGTGGTCAGATCGATGTTACTCCCGGACGCACTGCCATAGATAACATAGGCCTCGCCTGCGCTGGTTCCTCCGTCATCGCCTACGTATGCACCAACGATGAGATCGTCGAACCCGTCGCCGTTCACATCCCCCGCCGAGGACACAGACGTACCCGCCAAATCACCCGCCATATCACCCTGAATGATAAAGCCCTGCGCAGGTGTCAGCGAGCTTAGGTCTACATTGGCCCCGGTTGCGTTGCCGTAGATCACATAGGCCTCGCCAGCATCAGTGCCCCCGTCATCGCCACGGTCTGCGGCGATGATGAGATCGTCGAACCCGTCGCCGTTCACATCCCCCGCCGAGGACACAGACGTGCCCGCCCGATCACCCGCCTCATCTCCTTGGATAATAAAGCCCTGTTCAGATGTCAGTGTGCCGAGGTCAATGTTGGTCCCCGTCTCACCGCCAAAGATCACATAGGCCGCGCCCGTACCGAGGTTGGCAGCTCTGGCGCCAACGATGAGATCGTCAAAGCCATCACCATTCACATCCCCCGCCGAGGAAACTGAGATACCTGCAAAATCAGCATTCCGATCGCCGATGAAAACAAAGCCTTGCGCGCTTGTCAGCGAGCTGAGATCGATGTCCACCCCCGTCGCACTGCCATAGATCACGTAGGCCTCGCCCTCAGTGCCGTTGGCAAAAGGGGCGCCAACGATGAGATCATCAAACCCGTCGCCATTCACATCCCCCGCAGAGGACACGGAATAGCCCGCCCGATCAAACGCCTCATCGCCTTGGATTCTGAAACCTTGGGCGTTTGTCAGCGTGCTGATATCGATATTGGCACCGGTCGCGCTGCCATAGAACACATAGGCATCGCCAGCAACACCGCCGCCATTGTCGCTATTCGGGCTGCCAACGATAAAGTCGTCGAATCCGTCGCCATTCACATCCCCTGCAGACGAAACAGAAGAACCCAGCCGGTCCGAAAAGGCAGCGCCCTCGATGATAATCCCCTGCGTTTGTGTCAGTGTGCTTAGGTCGACAGTTTCACTGATCATGTTCGTTACAGTGATCGCAACGTTCTGATCGACTGTTTGCCCGCCTGCCGTGGCGGTGACCACAACATCATAGACATTGTCGCCACCTGCATCGCTGGGGGCCTCGAAATCGGGTGCGGAAACGAAGGTCACTGCTCCGGTGGTGCTGTCGATCTCAAAGAGCGCGGCATCGGTGCCCGACAGACTATAGGTAACCGCGTCGCCATCCGCGTCCGTGGCAACTGCCGTATAGGCTGCCGTCTGGTTTTCGATCACGCTTGCCGTTGTGTCGGACGAAAAGGTTGGCGTGTTATCGTTCTCGTTGGTGACAGTGATCGTAACGGCCCGACTGATGGATGCCCCACCCGAACTAGCGACAACTTCCACGTCATAGGTATTGTTCCCGCCAGAATCGCCGGGAGCTTCGAAATCGGGCGCAGCTATAAAGGTGACGACACCGGTTGCACTGTCGATCTCAAAGAGCGCGGCATCGGTGCCCGACAAGCTGTAGGTGACCGCGTCGCCATCCGCGTCTGTGGCAACTGCCGTATAGGCCGCCGTTTGGTTCTCGGCCACACTGGCCGTGGTGCCCGAGGAGAAAACCGGCAGGTTGTCATTTTCATTGGTGACGGTGATCGTGACATTCTGGTTGGTTGTTCGCCCACCAGCCGCGGCTCTTACCACAATGTCGTAGGCATTGTTCCCGTTCGCGTCGCCAGGGGCCTCGAAGTCGGGCGCGTCTCTAAAGGTGACCTCGCCGGTCGAGCTGTCGATTTCAAAGAGCGCAGCATCTCGACCCGACAGGCTGTAGGTGACCGTTTCGCCGTCGATATCGGTGGCAACGGCGTTATACGCGGCCGTCTGGTTCTCGGCGACGCTCGCCACGGGGCCAGAGGAAAAGGACAGTCCGTTATCGCCCGAACTACCACCGCCACCACCGGCCGCGCCAAGGGCAACAACCCCGCCCAGAATCGCAGGCAGGGATCCAACGCCCCCCTCAGCGGCAACCGTTTCCGCACCCGCCAGATTGAGGTCCGCGACAACCGATTGGCTGAGGACGATCTGGCCATCGACGATCTGATAGTCGGCAGCGTTCACAACAACCGTCCGGCCATCCGACAGCACCAGCTGTAGGTCGCCATTCGCAAGTTGATTGGTGCTGGTCACAGTCGACTGGGCGTCCTGCGCCTGCGCCTGTGTTGCCAGCGACGCGGCCAAAGCAGAGGCCAGAGCCGATGTTGCGACATGTGACTTGCGCGATGTCTTGTGATTTTCGCGCGTGCCGGTCTGTCCGGCGGCCTCAGGCCCAACAATCTGATTTTGCGACATGATATTCCCTACACCTTGGCCATGGGGATCGCCTCTAGTCGGATCACACACGGACATACGTTCTGTACAGGGCTCTTTAATCACGCTTGAGCAGGCGGTGTTTAATAACAGTTGCGTGTGTTAAATCACCGTTCCTTGAGCGCGGATATCAGCACCCACACTTTGTGCGATTTGGGGCTGTCGGAATGTGGATCGCGTTGAGTGAGATGCGTTGGATTTTCGTGGAGATTTCATTGATCGATCGGGTCTCTGGCCCGACTGTTCGGGCCAGAGACAGGAGGCTAGTTCACCCGTCAACCGTGGCTTGCGGCTTGCCCGCCAAACCAAATGCCAAGATCGTGGTCAGCACTGAACGCAAATCGGAGTTGGTCACGGTATTCGTGATCTCAAACACGCGCTCCGGAGCGAACTCCAAGCCCTCTACAATCAGCATTGGATCGGCCTTCACAATCTGGTCGGCATTCGCAACAAGGGTTTCGAACGCTTCGGCAGACAGTTCGTGCAGGCGCGTTTTCAAGTTGGTCCGGTCACAAGATCCATTCGGACGTTCAATCCCTACGGTTTGGTAGCCATTGATCGTAGGAATGATCTGGGGATATCCGCAGGCTGCGGCGGCGTTGACGACATCATCGCGCCCGACTGGACGGTCATAGGACTCGGCATTTGGTTCGAGTTTTTCGGCGGCGTCGCTCAGAAACCCCTGCAGGTTTTCGCTGGCGCCACGGGCACTGGCAACCGACACCGCAGCGCGAAATTGGCGGTCATCTTCCAAAGTCACATTCGCGATTTTGCCTTGCGACAATGCCACGCCCGTCGCCCAAGCGTCCTCTAGGTATTCGTGGATTTCGACGGGGGTCAGGATGGCCCTGACCTTATCGAACTGCGCGCGATCTCCTTCGTAGGCCACCGCGATCAGGGGAGCATAGACGCGCAGGTTGTCCCATTTCATGACCTCGCGCTCGCCAAGGGTATCGATCAGCGCCGTCAGATCCGGCCCTGTCAGGTGAACCGCACCCGCCATCAACAACAGGCTCAGGTCGCGCGCCTCGGTTTCGGGGGCGGCAGCAATCTGCAAGAGGTGCTTGCCCACCGCGTCTTTGGCGAACAGACCAAAGATATATTCATATCCCTTGTCCCCGTAGTCCGCGAGATAGAAATCCAGCGCGGCCTGATCCCCGAATTTGTGTTTGAGGATCGTGATGAACATGTTTTCCGACGTGACTTGGCCCGTAGACGCAAGGAACTCTTCGGCGCCTCGGAAAATGTCCCAGTCGATCTGATCCTCACCCAGGCTGTCGATGTGTTGAACGAAGGTTTCTAGATTTTCGGCGTTGTCCGAAAGCCCGAGCAAGGATTGACCCGACTGGCCAAGCTTTACGATTTCGCGCGCCTCGTCGCTGGTGTCGCCGGCAATCACGTCAAAGGCGGCAAGGACCGACATCATCTCGGTGGTGTGGTAGTCCCATGACGCGGTGTCGAGGTTCTTTAGGTACGGCGCAACGACAGACGCGTCGCCGAAAGACAACAGTTCGGCCGCTGGTTCGGTCGATGGGTTTTCCTTGAAGATCGCGTTCACAAGGTCCGTATCGCCCGCCGCCATTGCCAAGGCGCTTGCCATTGACGGGTCCGTATCCAGCAAGAATTCCTTGCGGGTTTCGTACCCGCTGTCGCGGGCCAGACGTTCGATGACACAGGTTGGGGTCGGGACCTGATCGCACAGCTCGTATTCGCGCTGGGCTTCGAGTTCGACGATTTGCTGCTTGAGGCTGGTAGACGAAAAGGCACCTACCGATCCACCCGCCGCGATTTCGAGGCCGAGGTCGGTTTTGCCATAGTCCTGAACGATCAGGGTCAGCGCTTGCTCAACGGCTTTGCCGGCCTCAAGACGCGCCTGCGTGTCGCCCGCGGTATCTTGCATCTGGGCATAGTTTTGCAGGGCCTCTGCAAGGACCTCTCGTGCCTTGTCCTCTTCGGACTGACAGCCCGCAAGGATTAGGACGGTGGCCAAGCCACCTAATGTTGCTTTGATCCGCATTGGTTTCTCCGGGTTGGATGGTTGACGGTTGAGGATGGGTCAGAAATTCGAAAGACCGGTCGCGTCGGACATTTGGGCGACGCCGGATGTTTGACCTTGGCCACGGGCGCTCAGGATGCCGACAAGCGCACCGTTCTGGACAATCGGTGCGCCCGACCAGCCGAGGTTCACGGCGCAGGACAGTTCGACAAGGGCGCCGGACCTGCCAAGAAACCCGCAAGGCACGCTTTGCAATTCGCCCTCGGGTGTTAGCGCAAGAATTTCGACGGGTGCAGGGTCCGCTGGACGGGCCGCAAGGACACCCGTGGACGCATCGGTTGCGGGAACACGTAGTTTCGCCAGATCCCAGCGCGCGGCGGTGTCTGGCGCGGAAATCTCGTATCCCGGATGTTCAAGCGGGTCGGGCGCAAACAGGGCCTTGCCGTCCTCGAAAACGGTGATGCCAGTTTGATCATGCACACAATGCGCCGCCGTTGCTATTGTTTGATCGTCCAGACGAACCGCGTTGCAGGTTTGGCCTTGGTCGGTCTGTAACAACAGAGGACGCGGCGCACGAAGTTGCGATGCGACCGTCGCTTGGGTGTCGGTAAACGGCACGAATGCGCAACCGGTTGTAAGTGTCGCAATGGCAAACGAAATTGGTCGTATCATAGGGTCTATCCAAACTTGAAATGGGCCCCGCGCGGATGGGCAACCGCGCGGGGCGGGCCCTTGCAGTGGGGCAACCGCAAGGGCGTTCTGCGTGCTGGGGACACGCAGAAACGGGGTTAGATCAGCAGCGCGTTGAGCTCATCCAAGGCCTTGTCGATGGTCTTGACGTGGGCCGATGCGCCAGCGCTCAGCTCTTTTTCCGCATAGCCAAGGTTGGCGACGGCGTTCGAGGTTTTCGGGCGGCTGGACTTGCTGACCTGAAGCGAGGTTTGCTGGGCGTTGCTGACCTTGGGTTTGTATTGTTGGATCGACTCCACATAGTTTTCGGTGTCTGCGCCGGATTGTTTGAGCGCACCAATGTAAAGGTTGCGCGTCCGCGTCAGATCGCCGACGGCGGCCTTGATCACACGGTTGTCGATGTCGACCTTTTTCTGGATGCGGTTGATTTCGGCTTTGGCGCTGCCTTTGTCGCCACCTGCCCGAACCGAGCGTTCGACCTTGTCGATCTGCGCCAGACGGCATTTGTTCAACGAAGTCATCGCCGAGACAAGTTTGTCGGTTTCGCGCAGGTCGCGCGACGCATCACCGTTGACTGCGCGTTGCAGGCCCGCCGTCGAGGACGAGCGTTTGTTCAAATCTGCCAGATAACCCGCCGATGCGCCAAGGACCGCCCCCGCGATAATCCCGACAACCAAACCTTCAAGTTGGCTGTCGCCACGGTTCTTCGCGATGTTCTGACCAAGGGCTCCGCCGACGGCTGCGCCCGCAGTTGCATACTTCTCGATCCGGGCGTCACGTTCGTTGGACAGCTTGGTGAACGGGGTGCGATAGCGCGAGCATTCATCCTGTGTCTCGGCCAGTTCCTGAGCCGTCGGCGCGACGGTACAGCCTGAAATGACCAATGCCGCAGAGAGGACCACCACATTTGCGGCCTTAGCGGATCGCCCCAGAAAGTTCCCGATTTTCATTGTTGTTCTCCTATGTGTGCTAACTGGATTATTGGGATTGATTGCGCAGTCGCGCCCGTGTTGCGCGCGCGCTGTCAAAGAGGGGGAGGTAGGCCGCGAACAGGTCCGCGTTGGGATCTTCCTGAAACTCGGCCAGCGCTTGGTTGAACAAGGGCCATGCGCGCTCTTCATAGAGCCACAGGCCCTCGGCACTGATGTCATCGCGGACTTGATTGACCACCTCGCGCACCAGATCGGGATCTTCGAGAGAGACGGCTCTGATCAAGCTCAGCACCGTGCGGGTCTGGCTGTCGATCATGGCTAGGCGGGCATTCAACTCACGTTCGGAGGTTGCGATGGCCTCGCGGATGCGTTCGCCGACGGAATGTTCGGCCACCTCTCGGTTCGCCTCGGCGGTCTCGCGGAGTTCGGCAAGACGTTGTAGGAACGTCACCCCGATCACGCCGTTCACGCGGATGTTCAGAATGCCGGTCGTGGCCGAGCGGACAGTCGCGGCCAGTTCCGCGCGACGGGCCTCGTTGATCGCGCTTTCCGATTGCTCAAGGGCGATTTCCACGCGCTGGAGCTGTTCTTGGAGCGCGGCGTCGCTGGCCCCGCTCTCGCCCACAGCGGCCAATAGGGCGCGGGCCTCTTCGCGGAACGCCGCGCCGGGAGTTTCGCGGATTTCGACAAGCGCGCTGTGGGCGGTTTCGAGATCATGCTCGAACTGGGTGTTTTGCAGATCGCTGCGGAACTCTCCGGGTTTCGGGGTGCCCGCCGTCAGGATCGGCGGGTTGAGGACCAGACGCAGCCCCGCTGGCGCCGGAGCGACCTCGCCATCTAGATCGAAAAAGGCGGCCTCGGCGCGATGGGCGACCCCCGACAGGGCCTTGGGCGTCAACGCATGTCCCCCGCGCAGGACAAACCCGCCGCGCGCCCCGTGCAAGCTGTCGGGACGCACCATTTGGAACAGGTCCTGTGTGATTTCCGACGCATTGCCGACCATGTCGTAGAGACCGGCCAGATTGGGGGCCTTGCTGCCGACGGACCCGAAGGTGCGCCGCGATGTGCCGTCGCTAATGACAGCGATTTCGTCGATCTCGGCGGCGCGGACTGCGCCTGTGTCCGCGTCTTTGATGAGGTAGGTCGGGATCTGCGCATTGACGCCGATGCCGACTGATCCACCCCGCGCGGCGAATTCCCATTCGGCCTCGGACGGGAGGCGCATAAAGCCGGGCGAGCCACCTTGCCATGGAACCAGCGGGCCGTCGCCTCGCGCGATGCGGCGACGGCTTTCTGCGGAGAGATATGCGTTCAGCGCGCGGATGCGGTCAAGGGCATCGAAATAGCTCAGGCCGGTCTTTGGGCCGACGTCGCGCCATCTGGTTCCCTTGGCAAGTTGTTCCGGTTCCGCGCAGACAGCCGCGTTTTCCTCAGCCGAGGGTGCCTCGTCGCCGGACCATGCGGCGAGGGCGCCACTGGTGAACAGGCTGTCCTGCAGTTCGGTCCATTCGTGGCTCTGGACATAGATCGCGCGCGCCAACAGGGCCTGCCCGTCACTGCCCGAGATCGTATATCCCCCTGCGATCGCGGCGGTTCGGCTCCCCTGTAGATACCGTTGCCGCAAACCGCCATCGCTTGCGCCGCCAAAGCTGCCGACCACATGGTCAAGCACATTGCCGGCCGGCGTGTCGATCCGGCGCAGGGCAAGGCTGCGCCCGCAGGGCAAGGGGATGACAAGTTGATCCGGCAGGTCCGCCGCGGGAACGGCCGCGGGACAGGTTGGGGTGTCACTGCCTCGCATCGACCGGTAGACACCTGGTGCATCAAGCTCGCACCAAGCCTCGGGGACCGACGGGGGTACGGCCTCTTGCGCTGATGCGGCGGTCCCGCCACCCAGAGAGGCAAAAAGCAATGCCAGTGCGCTTGCCGGGACGTTGATCCGAAGTGTTCGCATGCCTAATCTCCGCGCAGCGCTGTTGAAATGTCGTCCAGCCGCAGGGTGAAAGCCGCGCCGATCCCCGCCACCGCGCCGAGCGTGATCGCGACGATCGCGCCCAAGGCAAAGGGCAGGGCGTCGGGTGTCTGGATGTCGGTCGGGGTGGTCAGATACCCTTGGACGATGGTTTCGATCGGGGCCTGTGCGGCTGCGGCCAAGAACAGGGCGATCGCGCAGGCGCATGCCGTCATCAAGCTGCCCTGCACCAAGGGAAACACCGCACGGTCCGATGCGTTCATCCCGATCACGGACATCAGGGCAAAGTCGCGTTTTTTGCGCACGACGCTCAGCCATTGCAGCAGGCAAGTGGTGATCACAAAGGCCGTAGCCGACAGGATCAGAACGATCGTGAAAATCTGCCGCAGACCTGTTTCCAGCTTTAGAATGCGGTCCACCTGATCGGTCATCAGTCGCGTTTCGAACCCGAGTTGGTCAAGCTTGTCGCGTAGTGCTGTCGCCTGTGACACCTCGGGGGCGTAGACGCGCAACGACTGCCATGTGACCACGTCCAACGGGGGAATGTCGTCGGGTGTTTCGGACGCAAAGGTCAGCCATTCGCGAAACCCCAACAGCGTTTCAGCCTGAACAAAGCCGTCCGTTCCCGCCCATCTTTCGGGGGGCAAGACCGCCGCGACCCGCAGAGTGACAGGAACGCGTTCCGGACTGGCACCGGTTGGTGTGCGGGCCAGCAAAATAGTCACGCTGTCGCCTGCCGTGATCTCTAGACGCTGGGCTGCGCGCGCGGACAGGACTGTTTCCGTCGGGCCCAGCGGCATCTGCAACATGCCCTGCATGACAGGGTCGCGTGCATCTGTGGTCCGCAGGTTCAGGTCAATGGCCACGCCGCGCGCCTCTGCCTTGCGGGCGCGCTGGGTCGATACGAAGAACGAGGGTTCAGGGATGACAAACCCCGTTTCAGGCCAGTCTCCGATTTGCACCAGATCGTCCTGCGAAATCTTGTTCTCGCCGACGATGACCACTTCGCGGTTGCGAATGTCACGTGACAGATCCTGTGCCCAGGTTTCGACCAGACCGACCCGCAGCGTGTGCAAGACCACCGGCGGCGCGATGAGCGCGGCCAGCAAAACGATACCTATAATGGTCAGGAACCGATCATGGATCAGGTCCGCCATGGCGAACCGCATGGCAAGTTTTGCCCCGGCCCAGCGGGGGGCGTTATGCGACCGAGGTGTCATGCCGGAAGGCCTCTTTGCCAATCGGGGTCGGGGCCAACCGCCCGTTGTCGATGCTCATGACCGTGAATCCGGCAAAACGAGCGGCGACCACATCATGTGTCGCGATCAAAACCGCGCTGCCCTCTTCGGCGGCGACGGAACTCAGCGCATGGAGGGCGCGTGCGGCGGCGCGCTCATCCAGACCGGCCGTGGGTTCATCGGCGATCAAAAGGGTACGGGGAACGGTGAGACCGGCCAACAGGGCCACGCGCTTGCGCTGACCGCCGGACAATTCGGTGCGCCGTTTGTTCATGTGATCCAGTAGGCCAAGTGCCTCGGTAAAACGGTCCCGCCGTTTTCGGGTAGGGCGCAGGTTGTTCGACTGCGCCAGATACATCACGGCATCAATTTGCGCGCGCGCCGTCAGAAAGGGCAGCACGCCGCCCATCTGGGGCACATAGCCGATAGGGCCCTGACGCAGGTCGGACAGATCGCGACCGGTGTTCAGGTCAATCGGCGTGCGACCCGCACTGGGGTGCAGTCGAAAGCGCGCGACATCATCGGGACGGCGCAAGAGTGCGAGCACCTCAAGCAGCGTGGACTTGCCACATCCCGAAGGTCCGGACACAGCGATGCAGTCCCCACGGCGCAAGAAAAGGTCGGGCACCGACAGATGAAAGGCGTCTTCGCCGTCCCCGCCCGCCGAGATGCGCATATCCTTGATGTCGAGAACCGTCATCATGGCAAATCTCGCAGGGGCAAGGGATAGACCTGATCCTCGGATGAGCGCTCATCAAGGGTGATCCAGCCGTCTTCGGTGGAATAGATACGGGTGTAAGAGGCAAGCTTGGCCTCGACCTCTTGCAAAAGCTCGGTTTGGCTGGACTGGCCCAGACTGTCCCATGTGCTGGGCGTCATGTTGATGAATTTTGACCCGTAGGGCAGTTCGTCCAGATAGCTGGGAAGAAAGCTGCCAAAAGTGGGGTCTACGGCGGTCGATCCCGCTTCGGCCTGTACCGAGGAAAAGAAATCGCCCATACCGACCTCTTTTTCGTTGAGGCGCGTGACGATGTCGCCCAGCCGGTTCGCAAGGTCGCTCAACTGTTCGCGGGTGACGAAAACACTGACCTCAAGGGCACGGCGGTCGGGATGTGCGATGTCCTTGTCGACGGCCCAGCCTCGATAGAAATCGGGGGCTTCGACGCCGGATTTCGAGCCGAGGTATTCCGTTTGATACCGGAACAGTTCCCCCGCAACTGCGGCGGCGACCAAGGGCGCGCCCGCGTCGTCGTTCACCACGACGGGACCGCCTGCCGTGATGGCCTCAAGCAGCGGATCGTCGAGCACGTCGTCAGGTCTGGCCAACTGCCCCGCGCTTGAAAGCTGGCTCAACTGGTCGATCACAAGACCCGCCACAAGGTTAAGAGAGTCCCCAAACGCCTGTTCGGTGTGGCCTTGGACGCTAAAGTATTTGGAAATGGCCGCATCGCCGGTCTGGGCCATGCGCCCGTACAGGGTCTGGCCGCGCGCGGTGTCGTCATAGCCTTCGGTGGCGTTGCTGACCGACTGGGCCTCGTCCGTCTGCATGTGAAGCACAAACAGCGAGATATTGCGCTGGGCGGCGAGGGCGTTGATCGTCTCGGGACCCATGCGGCTGTCCGAGGCAAGGCTATCGCCAACGGACCGAGGCGAGGCATCCGTGATCAGGAACACAAGCCGCGTGTCGACCTCCCCCCAACTCAGGCCGTCGATCGCAAGGTCGATGCCGGCAAAGGCATCTTCGCGCCAGTTCGCGGTGGATGCGGTTGCGGGTTGCATCGCGTCCACCTCGGACAGCAGGGCGGCCTGTTCGCTAGACGTTCCGAAATCGCGAAAGACCTGGCGCAGATAACCGACGTTCTGTGCGGCCGAGGTGTTGTCGCGGTATCCGACAAGGGCAAAGTCGAAACGATCCTGCAGACCACGCTCGGCAAGGCCAAAGGAAATATCGCGCACAAAGGTTTTGGCGCGGTCGATATAGGGCCCCATTGAGCGCGTCGTGTCGATCACAAAGGCCACGCCGACGCGGAAATCGCGCGCGTCCGCCTCAACAGTGACGCGGTCCTGTCCGACCGGCTGTTCCCCCGCATTCGCGGTATCGGTGCTGTCGCGATTGAGGGCCGCCAATTGTAGGATCGTGATTTCGCCGTGGGTGTCCGTGTTGGTCTGGATGAAATCCAGGACCGGCATCAGATAGGGGCGCTCGACACTGTTGACGGTCAGGGCGGGCTCAATGGCCACGATGCGGGACGGATCATAGGTGCCGTCCGCGATCTGGGCGTGGATGTCCTGCATCGCCTGCGCGGCGCCTTCTTCTTGGTCCAGCACGTCAAAGACATCGTCCTCAGAGGCGAAAAAGACGGTGCGGTCCCGACCGGTGCTGGGCGCGTAAGACATCACCAGCATGGTGCGCCAATCCTCGGTCCGGCTGGCCTTGATCCAACCCTCGGCGCCCTTGGTGCCACGCCCGACCGCCAATAGCTGATCATCGCCGTCGCCGTGTTCGGCAAAAACATAGAGAACCGAAAACGCGGGCAAGGGGGTCGACTTGCCTGCATCGTCTACCATCGTGGCGTCGGGCCGGCTGAGCACGCGGCGGGCGCGGTCGCCAAAGGCCAGCGGCGTGTCCAGTCCCGACAGGGCGGGCAGGTCTGCCGTCTGCGCGATGGTGGCGGTCTGGTTTTCGGGGGTCGGTTCGGTGACGGGCGCATCCGTGGGATCAACCTGTGCGACAGCTGGTTCGACAGGGGACGGCGTCACGGACGGTGTTTCGTCTTTTGCAACTTCCGGAGCGGGGGGAGCCGGAGTCGGTTCCGGTTTCGGCGGCGCCACGGGAAATGCGGGCAACAGGTCTGAAATCTGGGCGACGGCCGTGGTGATCTGGGACTGGCCGTTGGCGATGACCGTTTCCTGGTTTTGCAGAGCGGCGTTAAGGTCGGTCAGCTTGGCCTGTGCCGCGCCCTCGCTGCCCTCTGGGAACGGGATGGCCTCGGCGGATTGGACCTGTGTCTCTAGCTGGGCCACCATTGCGGCAACGCTATCGACGTCCGTGGCCTGTGCCGATGCCTGTGTCGAAACCGTCAGGGCCAAGGCGGCACATGTGGTCATAAGTTTGCGAATGATCATCAGTACACCGTTCGGGATTGGCTAAGGACAAAGGCGAATTTGTCGGTCGGAGACCAAATCAGGGTGAATGCGCCGGTTTCGGCGATCCGTAGGACCGTCGTTGCCGTGTCGATGGTCCTGATCGTCAACTCGGCGCTGACCTTGGGTTGCGCGTACAGCGTTGTCTGCGCCTGCACATAGGCGAGCGCGATGTCTGGCGTGACCCCATCGGGGAGGCCGTCGGGTAAGCCCAGCGTCGGTTCAGCCGCAAGCTCGGCCGACAGGGCGGTGAGACTTTCGGCTTTCCAAGCGATCAACTGTTGCTGGCTTTCATTCGCGGTGATGGTCTGTTCGACAGTCGCGATTTGAGAGAGCGTGTCTTGCGAGGCTGTCTGGCGCATTGCGGTGTTCTGCGCCTCCCGCAGCTTGAGCGCCTCAAACTGTGCGCGCAGCGCGGCGACGACAGCAGGATCCGCAGCGGGGGAGGGCGCAGGCGCGGCGTTTCCCGGTGCGGGCGGGATATTGATAGGTGCCGGAACGACGGGCACGGCGACAACGGGCGGCGTAACGACCGGTGCTATGACGACGGGGGCCTCCACAACAGGCGGAACAACGACTGGTGGCGTCACGACCGGTGCGGCGACAACTGGCGGTGCAACGACCGGAGGCTGCACCTGAGCTGGTGGCGTCGGGGTGGCGGTCGCGGCCGCGGCGGGCGGCAAAGGGGTCGGGTCAGATTGCGCCGACGCCATACCGGCAAACAGTGCACCAGCGATCAAAAAGGGTTTGAAAGTGGGGGTCATGTCATCTGTCCGATCAAATCGAGAGAGGGCAGGGTGAGTAAGGCAAGGGCGGGCAAGGCGACATGCGCGCGCCCCGCCACCACGGCCAGAATGCAGAGGGAAAGAATGGCGCCGCCGATCACCGGCGTCCCGATCGCCCCCAGCGCCAGCGTGCAGGCCGCCAAGGCCACCGCCGCGCCCGAGATGCCCGCAAGTGCAAGGCCCGAGGCCAAAGTCACCGCGACAATCACATAGGGCGCGCCCTCTGTGCCCGTCGGCGCGTGTTCCGTCAGGAATTGGTGCAGATAGGGGTTCGTGTGCCCCGAAAGGAACCCCGTGATCCCCGCATAAACCAGCTGTGCGCCGCGGGTATCACGTCCGTCCAAAACGCAAACGGCAAAGGTTATCGCTGCCCATATCGCGACCTCGGGAAAGGGATTGGGGCGCATCAAGAACACGCTCACGGCCCCGGCGGCGGCCATAGTCCAAAGGGTTTCGGCCATACGTGCAAGGCGGAACGAGCATGTCAGATAGGCGGCAGATACGCCGATCAGGCCAGCGGCGAGAGGGATCATGGTGCCCTCCGCAAACTGGTGCGCAGTCGGAGGTCAGTCATAGATCCCCCCCAGAATTGAACAGCGGCTTTCAAGGGTGGCGTATTCCTCGATCAGGCGTTTGGCCCGGAATTCAAGGAACTGCGCCTGTTTGGAAATCTCGACCGCGTCTGTCTCGACTGCAAAGATACGTTGCTGGACCGCGCCCAGACGCAGGACCATTTGACTGTCGTTGCTTTTGCGGGCGGTCTCGATGTCGGTTAGAATGCGCTGATTGAAACTTTGCCCGCAGGCCAAAAGCTGATCTGTCTGAGCGGTGTCGAGATGATCTATGATCAACTGCGCTGCTGCGCTCTCGGCGCTGAGGTCGGCGGGGCAGGCATCGGGCGTCTTTGCGATGCGCGCGTCAAGGTCCTCATACGTGTCGAAAAGGCTGGCCAGATCGCGGGACAGCTGGCCGATTTTTGCGGTGTAGCTGTTGGTTGCCTCTTCGAAGGCGGAGAGTTTCAGGGTGCATTCCTGAGCCGTCGCGGCGACCGGCATCGCGCCGAGAAATAGCGCAGCAAGCGAGAGCCGCAGGATCTTGGGAGAGGTCATAGGTTGCTTTCCGTGGCTGAAATCATTCCCATCAATCCTTGGCGGATGATGGCGTCACAGGCCGATTGGCCCAAGGTGGCAAGCCCGTTGTGATAGGCGGTCAATGCGGCGGCGGGTTCACCGGTTTGGCGCAGGATCATCCCGCGCAAGAGGGCGGTTCTGCCGCTGATCGGCATGGCCTCAAGCGCGCGATTGAGGCGCTGAAACTGGGAGTCTTTCTGGGCCAGAGCCCCCAGTTGGATGACGGTTTCCAAGGTGCGGACCGCGTCGGTTTCGCAGGTGGCCGCATCGGTTCCCGTGCCTTGCGTGGAGAGAACGGCAAGTTGCTCTTGCGCGATCCACAGGCCCGGATCCAGTTCGACAGCACGGGCAAGTAATGCGGCGGCGGTCTGCGCATTTTCGGCCAGAGATGCCGCGAACACAGCCTCATCCGCGCGGCAGGTCGCGGGAACGTTGCGGGTTGCGGCGTTCGACAGGTGTTGACGGGCCGCGTCCTTGTCGTCGAGGCGCAGCGCGGCCTCAAGCAGCGCGATGTCGATCCGCCAACGGGTCTGATCATCCGGAGCCGTCTTAAGGAGCTCTTGTAAAAGGGCGACCCGCTGTTCTGGATTGTTGCTCAGGGTCGCCGCCGCAAAGCCGTGTCGCCATTTCTGATCTACGTCGGCTGCCATGCGCGGGCGCCGCATCAGGCAGGGGGTTGCGAAGGGTGCAAGCCCCGCCTCGTCGGCCGTTTCTTCGGCCTGTTCTTCTGCGGCGCCGCTTTGGATCTGCTCGATCAGCTCCTGCAACTCTTGTGTATCGGGATCTGACATGTCGACGGGCGGCAGGTCGGTCAGCGAAACAATGGCAAGCCCGAGGATCGCCAAAGATGTGCCCCGCCGCGCAAGGTTCTGGAGGGTCATTGCCATTTGATCCTCCGGGATTCAAAGTTCGAAACCCGTCGCGACAGGGTCAGTTGGGTCTGCTCGACAATAGGAACCCAGCGCATGGGCACCTCGGTCTCGCGCAGGGACCAGTAGAGGTCGGAAAAGCTCTCGGTGCCTTCGGTGAGAACGACGAGGGTCGGCAGGATGGCATCGCGTTCATAGGCCGTCTGAATGACCTCCGTGGCTGTCGCGATGCCTTCTGGCGTTGTCAGGGAGGTACCGGTTGTGCGGATCGCGCCCCAATCGGGTGTGATCAGCAATCGGTGGTCGTTCAAATCGCGGTAATTGCGACGATCCACGATCAGGGTCGCCTCGCCCTGAGACGTGCGGGCAAGTGTCGAACCGTCGGCCAGACCAGAGGCGAAGGCGTCGATATCAAGGCGGGTAATGCCGCCCTCGGTGATGAGCCAATAGTCGGTTTGAGGTGTCACCACCAAGTCAACCGGCGACGGGTAGAACAGGTCGGGACGCGCGTCTGTACGGATTTCTCCGCGCGGGACGGGCGGGGCCGCAACGGTCAACACCATCATGGTCGCAAGGATCAGCACGGCCAGAGCGTTCGCCGACACATCCAACATTCCGACCTCGGCGTCGGGAAAGTCGACCGGCCGCTTTTTGGAAATCGCGAGGAGGCTCATGAAGCGCCTCCAAGCTGAAAGCGCTGGATGAGGGCGTCGGTTCCGTGAGTGGTACCCAAAGGCGCAAATTCAAAGAGCGTGAGTGGTGACGTTTCGGTCGCGGGTCGTTCCGTGAGTTCTTCTTCCAGATCGACGAGCATCCGGTAAAGGCCGCCCTGTTGGGACTGCGCAAGGCAATCGCGCCCAAAGGCGATCAGAACGCGACCGCTTTGGATGAGTGTGCCCAGACGGCCATTGCGCAGCTCGTCTTTGTTCAACGTGAGTGGTTGATCTGGTCCCGCGCCATAGTAGGCAACGGTGTCGGCAGTTTCGCAGAGGATCAGGTGGTCATAGGGCGCGGGTTGCAGGTCCTGAGGTGGATCAAGATCCTGCAACGCGAACACGATGACAAACACCCCGATCGTGGCGAATAGGATATCAACAAGCGCTGTGTACTGCGCTTGATGGCTTATGGTGCGTGAGACCTTCACCCCTTAGGCCCCTTGCTTGGGCGCAAAGGTGCCGGCAAGGGCGGTGTCCCGCGCTGCGTCCGATTTCAGGGAAACGATGGTCGCAAGCGCCATTACGGGGATCACAAGGACAAGGCCCGCAAACGTGGTGTCAAAGGCAAAGCGCAGTGCCGCAAGAACCGAGGACAGTGCCTCTTCACGGTTGCTGTTGGCGAACACATCTCCCAAATCGCCGATCGCATCAGAAATACCGATCACCGTACCGATAAACCCCAGCAGCGGCAGTACCCACGTCGCATAGGAAAGCGGAGACATCCGGATCGCGGCCAGATGATCCCAGCGTTCGGTGAACAGGCCGGCAGACAGGGTCGGCTCGTCCGTGGAAATGGCCGGGCGGGGCGTGCCATTGTGTCCGGCCAGTTTCGCCATCAGGCCTGCATTCGGTGCCTGAAAGGCCCAGAGTTGGATCAGGCCAAAGAAAACCGCCCACAGACCGACAACACCGATCATCACAACAAATGGGTTCCCGAAAAGGCGCTGTGCCAGACCGAGCGCGTTCTCCTCGTCGGTTACTGGAAAGGCCCAGCCTCCTGCGGCGACACAGCCGATGGCAAAGAGGCCGGACAACAAAAGGGGCATGATCAGGTTTGCGCTGGGGATGCGGGGGAGTTCGGTCATTGGTCGGTACTGCCGTTTGCGTTGCTTTGGAGGCTGTCGAGTTGTTCCCGAAGCAGGGTCAGGGTCGCGGTCATGCCGTCGCGTTCGGTTTCAAGCTCGGTCAGGGTCAGGTTCAATCGGTCGATCACCAGATCCAACTGCTCGGCCTGCGTGTTTTGGCCTGCGTCAAAGGCGGCATCGCGCTGAGCGTAAAGCGCGTCCAATTTTGCCTCTTGTGCCTCGATCAACTCATCCAGTGTCGCAACATGCGCTTCGGCAGAGGTGACGACGGTCGCGATCTGGGACAGGTTGTAGGTCGTGGTTTCAGGCTCGGCGGCGGCGATTGTGCCGTCGATCATCAAAACCACTGCAAAAATGGACGCGCGTACCATCGTTTTATTCGGTCGCAACGTTGGCGGGGTCGGCAACGACGCCAGCCTGATTGACGATCGAGGTCATCTGATCATTCATCTGGCCAAGCTCGTCCGAAATCGCGCGCATGGTTGCCAGAGCCTGATCCGCCAACGCGGCCTCATAATAGGCGAGCACGACTTCGCGCTGGGCTTTGATCTGATCGATCAGAGCTTGGGATTCCGCCGACTGCTTGAGGATCTGTTCCCGCAGTTTCAGGGCCTCGTCGATGCGGGCCTGCCATGTCTCGGCAACGGGCGCCAAGGCAGGGTTGCTGACGGCGCGTTTGCGAAGATCATCGCGACGCTCACCCCAGACCGTCAGCATGTCGTTGATGTCGGTCCAGACCTGACTGTCGCGGCCGAGGTCGGTTTGCATCTGGCGCGCGGCCTCCAACATCTCGTCCAGCGCCTTGGCAGCAGCATCGCCATCGGTTGAGGCGGCAATGACCTCGCTCAGGGTCGAAACGCGGGTGGACAGTCCGGTGGCGATCGTGGTGACGCTATCGACCAGTTCGGCCATGTCCGGTTCTTGGGTCTGCGCGAACGCGGGTGCAGTGGTTGCCAACAGGGCGACCAATGCCGTGCGGATTACAAAGTTCATCTGGATTTCCTTTGATGTGTTTGAGTGTTAGTTGGCGGCGAGGCTGGCTTCAGGCGGGACCTCAACGATTGAATCGGAGATTTCCGCGAGGACATTGGCCATATCCTCAAGCCCGTCGGTCAGCGTGCTGAGGTCATCTACAAACCCCTGCACGGCACGCACCGCCCCGTTTTGGATCAGTTCGGCCCGCATTTGAGCATGCGAGGCGAGGAGCGAGGTCAAAGTCCCCTCAGCGGCCAAAATCTTTTGTGACTGCTCGTCAATGGAGGCCAACGAGGTTGTCAGCGCGGCGATACGGGCGTCGCGTGCGGGGCTAGGGGGCTCGCGTTCATTTTTCCGCAACAAGACGACAACGGTTGCGCGGGCGTCATCAAGGGCGCTCATGAAGGGGGAGGTGACCTTGATCTTGTCGATTACCTCGCGCGTTTCGGCCTCAATCGTATCAAGCGCGGCAAATGCCTGTGCGGTCTGTTCGTCGCCCGAGTAGTCCTGCAGGTTCTGCATCGACAGCATTGTCTGATTTACGGCCGTCTTCACCCGCGTCGAGATCCCGCTTAGATCAACGGTGAGTTCTTGCAGTTGATCCTGACGGGCCAGACCTTCTTGAGCGTGCCCAGGTGTCGCGGCGAAGAGCGCGCTAATCATTGCACAGGCGATCAGTTTTTTCGTGGGGTGCATCACTATTCATAATCTCCCTTGAGAAGTTGACACCGTTGGCGGATGCCTTCGGCTGCGGTCGTCAGACGCGCGCGGCGACGGTCATAGAAAACAAGGCTGCCAACAGCCGCAGACAAATCTGCGTCTGCTTGTGACCAGCGGTTCAGAACGCCCCCTAGGCTCAGTCGCTCGCGGGCGGCATTCAGATCACTGCTTTGGGCAAGTTCGGACATCCGGTTGTCGACGTCCTGTCGGCGATCCTGGGCGCATACGGACAGGGTTTCTGCCCCCTGAACCGTGGACGCGATTTCCAGCGCCGAAAGATCCGCGATCATTTTCTCGACATCCGAGACGAAACGCTTGGGGCATTCTGTGATGCTCTGGTCAAACGCATATTCACGGTCGAGCTTTTCCAGTTTTTCGAACCGCTCGCCTAGTTCGGCAATCGAACTTTCGATTCTTGAGACAGAGACCGAATAGGCTTTGGCGCTTTCGGCGACTTCGCTGATGCTGCGTGGGCATTCCTGATCTTCGAGGATCGGCAAAAAGGCAAAGTCGTCGCCGTTTGTCGCCGCCTGCTCTTGACCGCCGCCGTTTGAGAAGCCCGGAGGTGTCTGGGTCAGGTTTACTGGGGGTGGCGCAATCGGTGGTTGCGGGTCTGTGGGCGTAACCTGATCCTGTTGGGGCGGGATAGGTGCGGCTGGAGAGGCGATCTCCTGTGCGGATAGAGAATTCTCAAGCGCGAGGAGAGCATTTTCGACACTTTGGAAGGTGACATCGGATTGAGGCCAAGCAGGAGACGAAAGGGCAAGAATGGAGGAGACGAAAAGTCCAATATTTTCAGGCTTTAGGCGGATTTTCGTATCCGAGGTAATTCTGCTAAATCGACGCACTTTTCCGCTCTCAAAAGTATAACTCTTGGGCGAATGAGTAATGGAAATTGATGCGGCTTGACTCCGGACCTGAGTCCGGAGAAACGCGATATTGCGTTTAAGTATGTGATAATGTTTTGTTTTTTAATGATCTTGTTTTGAGAGGTTTCTAATGTAGAGTTTTTCCGTCAAAAGTTTCCGCCGAACCTTTTGCACAAGGATTCGTTTTTCGACTTGGGATGAGGGAAGAGGTCTTGAACAAAGAAAGTCCGATTTTTTGGGAAAAGGAACTGCCCAATGCGTTGATGGGTGCAATTCAGGATGTGCGGAAATGGGGAGACGTTCTTGAAATTATCATGAACATGACGGGAGCAAAGGCGGCAATTATAACCCTGCGCGACAAATACACTTGCCAGATCGTAAATGACGTTGAGCTTGAGGCCAGATATCACTCACCTCTCATCCGTGGATTTTCAACCGAGGCGATTGTTCACTACCTCACCAATTTGCGCACTATCGATCCATGGGCCGAGTATCAGAGGACCAGCTACCCGTATCGCCCGACGCAGATGTCCAAGGTTTGTCCCAAGGACAGCGTACCCGGCAGCCGGTTCTTCGATTGGCTTGATACGCTGGGTTTTGAGGACACGGTCGTGTTCGAACTGGACCGCATGGCGGGCTATTGGACCGCAATCAATCTTTTCCTGGAAAAATCAGACTCGCGCGAGTCGAAGCGCGTTATGAATTTCGCGAACGAATATTATGACTTGATGCGAAAGGCATGGGTGGCATCGCAGTGCATGTCGCAAACGCGCCAGTCCAATGCCGCGTTGCTTGACCGCGCCGCAGGATCGAATGCGGCGACATGTATCGTGGGTCCGAATGGAGAGTTGCTTGAGTGTAACGAAAAGTTCCGAGCAGCCGTGCAAAGCGGCGCGGTCCGTGTGTCGGGGCAGCAAAGAAAGCTGAGCTTTGGCAAAGGCGTTCGGATTGTGGGATTGGACCGCTGGGAGCAGCACGACCTGTTGCGCCATGGTGACGAGGGTGGCGAGGCTACGGTCACGGCAACAGCCCTAGACCCGGATCCGATTTTCGCGGGTAAACGCGAAAAGCACTGGTTGTTGACCTATATTCCGGGAAACACCGCCGGTTCGATCTTGCCGAAACTGGGCGGGATCAATCTGAACGTTTTGACGCGACAAGAGCAGGACCTTTACGCGAAAATTGCGGCAGGGATGTCGGTCGAAGAGGCCGGAAGGTCAATTCGGCTCAAACGCTCGCGAAGCTTTGAGGTCTGGTCGTCGGTCAAGGACAAACTGGGCATCAAAACCGCGCATCAACTGCGTGCCTGACACAGGGCGCGTGATGCTGCGCGCCATTTTGCAGAAAATTTGAAAATCGCAACTGTGCGCAACCGCCGGATCAAAAACGGGGTTGCCTTCTTACTAGAGCTTTCTTGTCCGCATGCCTGTTCGGGCGTGCGACGTCTTTAGACAGTACGAGGAAGCCCGATGAAACACTTCAATTTTTCTAACTGGAAGACGCCTTGGACGCCGGTAAAAGGACGCGATCAGGGATCGACATTTTGCCTGCCCGAAGGTGTTGTCGAAACGCCAAACCCCCGCGCAGTGGCCTACCGCGTGACTGCGGCCTCGGTGCGCACCTTTGGGACGTCGGGGTATCCGTTCCTGACGTTTTATGAATTCGGCGATTTGGTGGGGTGGTATCGCGACACCTATTTCGCGCCTGATCACGTCGCCAACTATGCCTCGGATATCGGCCAGACCTATGCTGTCTGGACGCATGAGGTCTTTGCGGCGTATCGCCGGCACGTCCTGTTCGACGAAATGCCCGACGATGTTCTGGTCACGTTCGAAATTCCTTTCCTGACGTCGATGTCGTGGTTCCCGCTGCGGATTTGTGTGGTCGATCAGGACGGGCTGTATTTCCAGATGGACCAGAAGCTGGTCGTCGAACGCCTGTCTGAGGGCAAAGGTGCAATCACGTCGTGGAAGAAAATTCCGGTACTGCGTGAGGGTTTGCCACTTTTGCACGAACTGACGCGCGAGCGTGGCTAGTGAGGGGGCGTCTGCCCCCCATTTTTTTTAGGGGTGATCACTTTAAAAGGTATTCCCCAAAGGTGACGTGGGTCGCCGCCTTTAGGTCCCCAGATGCATTTTTGAGAAAGTCCACCAGTGCGGCCATATGCGCAGGGGTGAAATCGGGTACGGTGTCGGTTGGGTCTTTCAGGCCGACATAGGTGCCGAGATCGACGCTTGACTGGATGCCGTACATACAACGGTAGCCGGTCTCGCCCCCAACCGGAAACGTCAAGAGTCCCGACGCATGCTGGGGCAATGTCACAGTCTGGCCAGAACCGATTTCATCAGGAGCGTATTCGGACGGCATGAGGCAGGAGGTTGAGCGCCGCGCGGGGAAATCATGCAGCAGCAAAAGATACCGCACCGGATCAGGACTTGGGAACAACGGCACGCGCAGGGAGACGCGATCCCGCGCGGTCAAGGTGACGACTTTTGGGTCAGGGTCGCTATGGCCGATACCGCCTACGTTCATCGTCTTGTCGCGGTGGATGGTGATCGGTGCGGTGTGATCGATTTGCGCGCGCAGCACCTCGCGAAACTGCTCGGCGGCCGTCGCGCCATAGGTCCCGACACCACGGTCCTTAAGTTCGGCATTGAACGCATCCATTGCCAACAGAAAGACGCGATAATCCAATCCATAGCGTGCAAGGTCGAACATTTCGACAAAGTTGGACAGCTCCCAGTTCGAGGCGCGTCGGATGCCCGACTTCATCCTTGAAAAAGAGTATTTCGTACACTTCAGGCGGGCCTGCTGCACTTCGCTGTCAAAGACCTCTTGCGGCAGATAGGCGCCCAAGATGCCCTCTATATGGGCCAGTTTTTGCCCAAGATCCTCAATCGTGTGTTTTTCAAATTCCGAATACATTGCGGTGCCTCCTTGTAACCGCCTGCTAGCTATCAAGATTGTCCAACGTGGTTTGCTCCGTCGGTTGCAGGGGGTTGCAGTTTTCAAAGATCGCAAAGGCTGCCCAGTCTTCGGGCGTGTGCAGATGCGGCGCGCTGCCAATCCCGCCAGAGGTCGTTTGCCTGCGCGGGGAATGCCAGTATTCGGTCGCGTGGCGTGCCTGAATGGTGGCAAGGATTTGTGCAGCATTTCGGTTGGGGTCTGCGGATAATGCATCCATAAAATCCTGCACAAAACGTGCAGCGGCTGTTTCCGAAATGTCCCACAACGTCCCGACCACACAGCCTGCGCCCTTTTCAAGAGCCAGCGACACAAGCGAGGTCTCGCGTTGATCCGTGCTGTCGCCAATTCCCGAAGAGCAGGTCGCGAATAGGGCGATCCTGACCCCGTTCAGATCAAACGATGCATCAGCCAGATCCGACAGCAAGAGATGGGATTGGTCCCCGAGTAGCAACGCCGAGGCTTCGGGATGAGTCGGCTCAGTTTCAAGATGGGTCGCGATGGTCAGGACTACAGGGCGTTGTGCAAGCCCATCCAACACGGCTTGCCGTGTGAACGCCGTGCCAGTACGGGCGTTAAAGGGGACAGGCGTGTCAGGTCCGGCGCGCGGTGCGTGCGACAATGGGCCGGTGTCAAAGGCCGCGAAATGGGCGCCCCCTTGTCGTCGCGGAGGGCTGTGCGCCGGTCTGGCGACGTTCAACACATAGCGCACCGGCACACGTTCGATGACGCAGGTATCCCCGTCGGACAAAAGCCCGATGGGGATACGCCCCAAAGCCCCCCGCGCGTCGATTTCAAGGCAGTCAATCGCGGCCAGTTCGTTTTCAACGGGTTTTATGATGTCGCTGTAAAGGCGCTTGGCAATCTCGACCCATGCATCGGTGTCCGTGGCCGCCAGACGCAGCTCGCCCACGCGTTGGAAAAAGCTCTGCGCCTCAACGTCGAGGCGGACCACCTCGGCGCGGTCGGCCCACAGGTAATGAATTTCGCAATGATCCTCCGCCGGCACAAAGCACAGGCGCAAAACGTCCTTGGGCGGAGGTGGGAGCAGCTCTAGACGGTGCAGCAGACCAGATCGGGTTTTGAAGGTTAACAGGTCCTCAATAATCTCACGGGCCCGTTCAACGGCCTGTCCAAGATGACCCGCAGCGCGCATATCAGCCAGTTCCGCCCGCCAGATCAGCCACTCTGCCTCGGCCTGTTTTTCCGCCGCGTCAAACGGGATCGGGTCAAGAAGCAAGATTTCGGATGCAGGGCGCTTCTGGATGAACACGTAGTGGCGGATGCGTTCATACAGGCGTTCGACGATGGCCGCCTCTTGGTATCGCCCTCTGCTGCGCAAGAGTGTCGCCGCCTTTTCGTTGTACGTATCCCCCGTCTCACATACCGCACGCTGTTCTGCCGCGCTTAGGGACTCGATCGCGCGAATGAACAGTTTGATAACCAGTTTTGCAATGAACGCGGCCGCGTCAGGGTTGCCATTTATTTCCAACATACCTGGTAGCGTGGAAAGCAGTTCGTGTTCGGCGGCGGCATCGCTGCTGCCCCCGTGGGTGGCAAGCAAAATCGCGACACTTTCTTTGGCACCAGGCGGGTCTTTTACGATCTGCTGAAGCTGGGATAGACGAAATACTCCGACCCATTTCATGTCGAGAGGGGCTTGATCGCACAGACGTTTTAGATTGGAAATGGCCTTTGCGCCCCCGTCGACTTTTTGGGCGGCGATGGCATAACATCCGGCCATGTGTAATTTGTTGACCCAATTGTCTGGATCTTGCTTTTCGAGCAGGTTTAAAAAATCCCAGAGGATTTTGGCCTCTTTCGCAAAATCTTTCTGGTATTGTGCCAACAGTGCCCGAGTGTTCGCTATCGAAGTGTCCCCAGCCAGAGGGACCGTGTCGACATGATCGCGGATCTCGATCATGCGCTCGATTTGGCGCTGAGCCGTGGCCATATCCCCCGTCCGCAAACACAGTTCCGCATAATTCCCGAGGACGGGCAGATACATAGAGGCCTGCGCCATGTCGTCAGGGATGTTCTGTTTCGCCGCCGCGAAACTGGCCTTTGCATCCTCTATATGGGCGTTTTCCCAGTGTAGGACACCTACGGCGTGGTGCCATTGTAGCCGCTCAAGTGGGGGTGTTTTTTCGGTCGGCGCAATGCGTTGGTATAGGGTAAGCGCCGCCTCATGGTCCCGCGCCGTGCTTAGGGCAATGGCCCACGTTCGGATGACGCCGGTCGGGTCAAGGTCATGCTTTATACAGAGCTGCTCTAATTCGGGAAGGATCTCCAGAGCTTCCTGAATGTGCCCCATTTCACGCAGGGTGTTGGCCAATTCTTTTTTTGCCCACACCACAATGTTGATTGGTGCATCCTCGGGTAAAAGTGAGACGGCTTTGCGATACGAATTCAGACTGTCTGAAATTTTTCCCGCGTTCCAAAAATCAAACCCGCTTTGCATCAAATCGTTGATCTGTGAAAGAATATCTTTGGTCACCTGGGCGCATTTCCTTTGTCGAAATTCGATCAAGGATTTCCGCTTTGGACGCATTCTGTCAAAGAAAAAGATCGCTACAGGACGCCTGCGGGACAGCCTAGGTCAATCGAAATGCCTTTAGCCGCCGAAATGACCGCGTTTATCTGAGCGGGATCGGGCGGGGTTTCGATATATTGGGTCAGGCTGACGATCGCGATGGTCGCGACCACCTTGGCGTCTGCGTCCATGATCGGGCAGGCCAGCGCGTTCAGGCCCAGCATTGTCTCATTCGGCGCGGTGGCCCAGCCCTGTGTGGCGATGGCGTCCAGATGGGCGTCGAATTCCGCTGGGTCTTTGATGGTGAACTGGGTGGTTGCGGGCAAAACGGTGGGCAGGGTGGCCTGACGCGCCTCTGGGGGCATCTTGGCCAGTGCCATTTTGCCTTGGGCCGAGTTGGTGAACCCAAGTAGCGATCCGGGGCGGACGCCGACCTCAATCTCCATGGTGCCGGCGATTGTGTTCAGGATGCGGATGCCGGTGTCCTGCACCTGACCCAGACTGACCGCGTGCCCGGTCGCGTCCCTGAGCGCCCGCATATGGGGCAGAGCGGCCGAGCTGAGATCAGCCGAACCAGACGCGGCCTTTCCAAGCGAGATCAGACGCGCACCGATTCGATAGCGCTCGGTCTCTTCGGATTGCGAGATATAGCCCAGCGTCACCAATGTCCGCAGGTGGCGATAGATGCGGCTTTTGGTGGTGCCAAGCGCAGTCGCCAAGGCGGTTACGCCGATGTCACTGTCACTTTCTGCAAGCGTTTCAAGGAGCTGCAGGGCAAGTGCCACGCTCTGGATCACGTCGGATTTGTCGTCATTCGCCGGTGTCACGCGCGTCTCTCCCTGTGTCGTCTGTCGTCTTACATCCCCTCAAACGGTCCTCGGATGCAATGCTTGACAGCGTCGCAAAACTCTCTCTATGTTTTATCTAAAGAAACATCGTATCGCCTAGCGAAACAAATGCAATAGGAAACGACGGCGCCACATATTGGCATTTACCGTTTCCGTCGCGGGGCACACGATTTGAGGGGGGAGAATGCCATGTATGACAAATCCGATCCGCGTGCGTCTTTGGCGCCCCAAGCGGCGGCCAGCATGATCGGTGTGACGGGCCTCGTCGCGGAGCCGCAAGAGGGGTATTTCTACGACACCGCGCCGCAGATTGATGACGGGACGGGCAAGACATGGCTGCATCGCGGGCATAATTTTCTGATCGCCTACACCGAGGCCCTACCGGGGGCGGTGTTCGGTCGGATCGGGCAGACGGATGAATATGCCGTGCTGTTGCCTGAGGCCGCTGCGATTATCGAATGGGACGGCGCGCGTGAGGACGTTTCCGGCAATAGCTTGACCTTTGTTCCGCCCGGAAACAGTGCCGTTACCTTGCCCGAGGGCGGCGTGATCGTGCGCCTGTTTTCGACCCAGAACTCCGATCTGGCCGAGGCCTGTGGCAACGCGCGGGGCTATGACGCGCCGCGCACGCATATTCCCGATTTTGTACCTTGGCCGGAGCCGGTGGGTGGCTGGAAAATCCGGTCCTATGATCTGGACGTGCCGCGCCAAGAGGGGCGGTTTGGCCGTATCTTCCGGTGTACGACATTGATGGTGAATGTGCTGGAGCCCTTTGACGGGCCGCGCGATCCATCCAAGATGTCGCCGCATCACCACGATGATTTTGAACAGGGTTCATTGGCCCTGTCGGGGAATTTTACCCACTATCTGCGCTGGGCATGGACCAGCGATATGGCCGACTGGCGCGATGACCGCGCGGTTGAGATGGGCGCGCCATCTGCCCTGATCATTCCGCCGCCCGTCATCCACACCACCCGCGCCACGGGTGAGGGCAGCAATGTCTTGGTCGATATCTTCAGCCCGCCGCGCGTCGATTTTTCGATGAAGCCGGGCTGGGTTCTGAACGCCGACGACTACCCCATGCCCGAGGGCTAATCCCACGCACGACAAAGCACGCCAAGGACCGCTTGGCCAAGGAGACACTCTTACGATCACTTGGGAGGAGAAACCGATGATCACCAGACGACACCTGTTACAGACCAGCACCGCCGCCGTGGCGGGGACGTTGATGGCCCCGCATGTGGCGCGCGCCGCAGGGAAATCGATGAAGATCGCGCATGCCGCGAACGAGGTTCATCCGGGCCATATCCTTGCGACCAGCTTTGCCGTCGCGCTTGAGGAACTGATGCCCGGCGGGTTCAACATCAACATCTTCCCCAACCGTCAATTGGGTGATGACAAACAACTGTTGGAAAGCACCGTGGCCGGAAGCATGGACGTCACCGCCGTCTCGGGCGTACTGATCCCGCTGGTCACCGGTCGTCAGGCGATGAACGCATGGCAATTGCCGTTCTTGGTGCGCGACTATGACCACTTTGGCGAACTGGCTCTTGGTCCGGTCGGCCAGAAAATTCAGGACGATCTACGCGCCGCCGGTTTGATCAGCCTTGCCACCGCCGACACCGGTCAGCGTCATTTCCTGTCGATCAAGGATCCGGTGACGTCGCTGGATGATCTGTCGGGTCTCAAGACGCGGATCGTGCCCGTGCCGTTGCACAAACAGATCTGGGAAACCTTGGGCACCGCGCCTGTGGGCCTGCCCTATGGCGAGATTTACGGCGCACTGGAAACCGGTGTTCTGGACGCGGTTGAGATCAACGTGTCCTCGATGCTGGGCGAAAACCTGTGGGAGGTCGGCAAGAACTTTACCCTGACCGGCCATTATCCGTGGCACATGACCACCATCATGTCCGAACGGTACTGGAATGACCTCAATGACGAGGAAAAAGCCGTCGTGACTGAGGCCGGTCGTCGCTCGGTGTCCGCCACGTTGGACTATGCCAAGACACAGGACGCCGAGGGCCGCGAGACCCTGAAATCCAAAGGGGTCGAGGTTTTGGAATTGTCCGATCTGGACGCGATGCGCTCCAAGGTGTCGGCGATGACGACCGAATGGGCCGCCAAAGATCCGTTGATCGCGGAACTGGTCGCCGCCGCCGGTTGATCCGGCCACGAACCATTCCCCGCGCGGGCCAAAACCGCGCGGGGGCTTTTCTGAAAGGTAGGTCATGACCTCTGTCTCCCCATCGCCGCCGCCCTTAATCGTGCGCGGCTATTTGATGACTGTGCGCGTTCTGGCGGGGATTTGCATGGCGTTGATCGTGGTGATCATGATTGCGCAGGTCTTTGCACGCTATGTTCTTGGGGATTCACTGATCTGGGCCGAGGAACTGTGCCGCTACCTGTTGATCTGGCAGACGTTTCTGGTGCTTGGCCTTGCCTATCAGCGCGGTGAGTTCGTCACGTTGGACTTTGTTCCGATGCAATTGCCGCCGCGCGGACGTTGGGTCCTTAGTGCGATGATGGCGGGGCCGATCCTGTTCTTTCTGGGGCTGATGGCGATGCACGGCTATAGCTATGCCGCACGGTTTGAGAGTCAGACGATCCCCGCCCTCGATTTCATCTGGGAATCCCTGACCGGCGACCCCCTGGGTCTGTCGATCCGCTGGGTCTATGTGTCGGTGACGGTTGGTCTGTCCCTGATGGGGGTGCATGTGATTGCCGATCTGATCGTCCGTTTCGGCCCCGAATTCCGCAATAACATCGACCTATCAGGCGCGGGTGCGACCCCGTCCGGAGAGCTGGGCTAATGGGCAGTTTCTTTATTGTTTTCGCCGGTCTGCTGGCCAGTGGCATTCCCATCGCGCTGGCCCTTGGGATTGGGGGCACGATCTATCTGTACCTTTCGGGCAACGGGATGATGGCGCTGTTGTTGCCGCAGCGGATGATCGCGGGGATTGACCAGTTTGTTCTGCTGACCATTCCGTTGTTCCTGTTGGCGGGGACGTTGATGAACGTCGGGGGCGTGACGGATCGGATCGTCAATTTCGCCCGAGCCATGGTCGGTCATCGACGTGGCGGCATGTCGTCCGTGTCGATCCTGTCCTCGGGTTTTTTCGCGGGCATTTCGGGCAGTGCGACCGCCGAGGCGTCTGCGCTGGGCACGATCCTGATCCCGACCATGTCCAAACAGGGGATGCCGCCCGCCTATGCCGCCGCCCTGATCGCGGTCAGTTCGGTCATGGGGCCGATCATCCCGCCGTCAATCACGATGATCATCTATGGCGTGTTGTCGGGCGCGTCGATTGGTCAGTTGTTTCTGGCCGGTGTCGTGCCGGGGATCATGATCGCGACGGGCCTGTTGACCTATGGCACATGGCGCGCGCGCCGCGACGGGTTTCCCGTGACCGAGAAGATGGGTCTGGCTGATCGTCTGTCGGCCACGCGCCGCACCTTGCCCGCGCTGATCTTGCCGTTGATCATTCTGGTGGGAATCAAGGCGGGGATTTTCACCCCGACCGAGGCCGCAGCCGTCGCCGTCGCCTATGCCCTGATCATCGGGTTCATCTACAAGGACCTGACCGTCACGCGCGTGTGGAACGCCTTGATCGCGACGGCGCTTGTGTCGACCTCGATCCTGTTCATCACCTCGATGGCCAGCATCGTGTCCTTCGTCTTTACGCTGGAACAGGTGCCGACATTGATCGCCAACGCGATGCTGTCGGTGACGGAAAACCCGTGGCTGATCCTGTTGTTCCTGAACCTGTTCCTGTTGGTTCTGGGCATGTTCCTCGAGCCGATTTCGATCCTGATCCTGACCATGCCGATCCTGTTGAAGATACAGGCGATCATCGGAATGGATCCGGTGCAATTCGGCACGGTCGTCGTACTGAACGTGGTGATCGGGATGGCGACGCCGCCGGTGGGTATCCTGTTGTTCATCGCCTCGGCGATTTCGGGCGAACCTGTCACGCGGGTGATCCGTGAAGCGCTGCCGCTGGTCGGGATTTGCTTGGCTATTCTGGCGCTGATCGCCCTGATCCCGCAACTGACGCTGTTCATTCCGCGTGCGTTGTTCTGAGGTTCCTGATGTCTGATACGCGAAATGTCCTGATCGTTGTGGCGCATCCTGAACCGCGTTCATTCAACCATGCTTTGGCCGGGGAAATGGCGGATGCATTGCGCACGGCCGGTCACACCGTCACGATTTCCGACCTCGCGGCCGAGGAGTTTCGCGCCGATGTTGGCCGCTACGACATGACCGATCCCGCCGATCCCGCACAGTTTCATGTGCAGGGCGAACAGGCCCACGCCGCACGCCATGGCACATTCGCCCCCGACATCGCGCGGGAACAGGCGCGGGTTGCGGCGGCGGACAATGTGATCCTGCAATTTCCCCTGTGGTGGGGTGGGCCGCCTGCGTTGCTTAAGGGGTGGATCGACCGCGTCCTCAGCTATGGGTTCGCCTATGTCGATGGTCGCCGGTTTGACAGCGGCATCTTAAAAGGACGCCGCGCCATGATCAGCGTGACAACCGGCGGCACGCCCGAACGGTTCTCTGACACGGGTGTCTATGGTCCCATCGGCCCGCTGTTGATGCCGATCCGCAAACTTGCCCTTGAATACATGGGGTTTGGGGTCGCCGAGCCGGTCATCAGCTATGGCGTCCCCCGCACAGACGGAGACGCGCGCGCCGAATACCTGCGCGCTGCGGCGTCTGCTGCCCTGTCCCTTGCCGCGCTGCCCGTAGACCCGACCGACGATTGGCGCACCGCCATAGACACCGTTCCCGACGGCGCATGGGCGCGCAAAACCTGACCCATGCCACATCCCACGAAACCCGCATCAAGAGGTCCAAAATGACAGACATCGCAACCATCCGAACCGATCAGGCCGCGCGGATTGCCGATCTCTTGGTCGGGGCGGTCGACCCGCATGTGCACAGCGGCCCGTCCATCGCGCCGCGTGCCGTCGATCATCTGGACCTTGCGCGCGTTTACTCCGACAACGGGTTCGCCGCGATGGTCAGCAAGGACCACGATTATTCCGGCGTGATGTGCGCGCGGATGATCACCGATCACCACCCCGACCTGAAGACCAAGGTCTATTCGGGCATCGTTCTGAACAACGTGGTGGGGGGCATCAACCCCTACGCGGTCGAACACACGGCGGCCATGGACGGGCGGATCGTGTGGCTGCCGACCTTGGCGGCGGAAAACCATCTGAACTGGGAAAAGACGTCTGGCTGGGCGCATCCCGCCTCGACCCAGAAAATGCGCGCGGCCTCGGCGGTTCCGCTGTTTGACGGGGATCGGCTGCGCCCTGAGGTTCTAGACCTGCTCGACGTGATGGCCGCGACGGGCATGGCGCTGGCCAGTGGGCACATCCACGTGTCCGAGACCAAGATTGTCTTCGCCGAGGCGCGCAAACGCGGGGTCGAGCGTCTGATTTTCACCCACCCCGAGGACATCGTAGGGGCCTCGATGGATGACACCAAAGAGATCGCGGATATGGGCGCCTATGTCGAACATTCGCTGGCCTTCTTTGTCGAAGGGTCCAAGTTCAAGAACCGCACGGATGAAGAATTGCGCGACTTTATCGATCTGGTCGGGGCCGAGCGTACGATCCTTGCTTCGGACCTTGGGCAGACCGGCACGATCAGCCCGCTTGAGGGCTTCCAGAACGGCATCGCCGCCTGCATCGGGCTGGGCTATAGCGATGCGCAGATCCGTCAGATGATCGCCTCGAACGCCGCCGATGTTATCGGCCTGAACGGGTAGGGGGCGGCGATGACAAACGACCTGCGCACACGGATCAAGGCGGGTGAGCTGTTGATCGGCACCTTTATCAAGACGCCTGCGCCCCATAACGTCGAAATTCTGGGGCTGGCGGGGTTGGATTTCGCCGTGATCGATCAGGAGCACGCCCCGATCGGGATCGCTCAGATGGATATGATGGCGCTGGCCTCGCGCGCGGCGGGCTTGCCGATTTTGTCGCGGCGGTGGGGGGCATCGCGGGACTGGATCGCGCCTCTGTTGGATCTTGGCCTGAACGGGGTGATGGTGCCCCATGTGATGGACGCGGCTGATGCGGATGCGGTCTGCGATGCGGTGCGGTTTTCGCGGGGCAAGCGCGGCCTGTCCCCGTCCCCGCGCGCGGGCAACTATAGCGGGATGAACATCCCGACCTATCGCGAACACAGCGACGCCCACAACGTCGTCATGGTTCAGATTGAGGACGCAAGCGCCTTGGATCACCTCGACGACATCGCGGCGATTGCGGATGTCGATATGCTGTTCATCGGGCCTGCGGATTTGGCGCAATCAATGGGGGTGACCTATCCGTCGCCTGAACTGGACGCGGCTATTTTGCGCGTGATTGAGGCGGGGCAAAAGGCCGGAACGGCGGTCGGGTTGTTCGTCGGGAACCCCGCCCAGATTGCCGATTGGCACGCGCGTGGCGTGACCTTGTTCGTCTGTGGGTCGGATCAATCAATGCTGCGCGGCGCGGCAACGCAACTGGCCGCCGCAAAGGGTTAGAGGATCACGCGCGGCTCTGGCCGGCCTTTGATTGGAACGCGGGCGGCGTACACGCGCCCTTGGGCCGCATCGGGGGTTTCAATCCCCTCGCATGCCGTGGTGACGAAGAGTGTTTGCAGGTCCGGCCCACCAAAGGCCGGACAGGACGAATGCGCGCCGCCGACGGTGACGATCATGTCCTCGGTCCCGTCGGGCATATACCGCACCACGCGGCCCAACCCCCATTGCGCATTCCAGAGCGCGCCTTCCGCATCCACCACCGATCCGTCGGGGTGAATGCCCCGCGCGCCGAGGTCCAGAAACACGCGGGCCTCGCCCGTGGGCCAGCCCGCCTCGTCCAGCGGTTGGCGCATGATCTGACCCGCCGTCGTGTCGGTGTAATAGGCCGTGCGCCCATCCGGTGCAAAACAGATCGAATTGGGGATCGTGATTCCCGACACCAATTTGCGCAGCGTACCAAGATAGAACCGATAGATCGCGCCGCGCCCCGTTTCGGCGTTCTTGCCCATGGTCCCGATCCAGAACCCGCCATGCGGATCGGCACGCCCGTCGTTGGAACGGGTGGCGGGATCATCGGCCTCAAGCGGCGTGATCAGCTCGCGCGATCCATTCGTCGTGTCAAACCGCCAAAGGCCCGTTTCCGACGCGATCAACAGGGTGGTTTCGTCGATCCACCCCGCCGCCGAACAATGTTCATGCATTGCCCATTCGATCGCCTTATCCCCGTCGCGCGACAGCAACCGGTCCCCCAGAATGTCGAACCAATAGAACCGGTTTTGGGTGGGATGCCAAAACGCGCCTTCGCCCAATTCGCAGGTTCGGGTATCGAACACCTCGGCCTTAATCATTGTGCATGACCGCGTCATAGGCCGCGACGATCGCGCGGGCTTTTTGATCGACGGCGGCGGCATCATCGCCGGGTTTGTAGAGGGCGCTGCCGATGCCGAACCCGTCCGCGCCCGCCGCAACCCAAGCCGCGAAATTGTCGGGGTTTGCGCCGCCGACGGCCAGAACCTCGGTCCCCTTGGGCAGGACGGCCCGTATGGCACGCAGGCCGGAGGGGCCGATCAGCTCACCCGGAAACATCTTTAGACCATCCGCCCCGGCCTGTAGCGCGATAAAACACTCCGTTGGCGTCATTGCGCCCGGATAGGACAGCAGGCCCGCCGCCTTGGTCGCGGTGATGACCGCAGGGTCGGTGTTGGGCGACACGATTAGTTTCCCGCCTGCGTCTTTCACTTGGGCCACCTGCGCGGGCGTCAAAACCGTGCCCGCGCCGATCAGGGCCTGATCGCCGAACGCCTCTGTCATCAGTTGGATCGAGAGGAACGGATCGGGGGAATTCAACGGCACCTCGATCTTGGTGATGCCCGCCGAGATCAGCACGCCTGCGATCATCGGGGCCTCATCCGGTGTGATGCCGCGCAGGATGGCGATGATGTTTCTGCTCATGTCTGGTCTTCCTTCAGACGGTCATGGGCCGCGATCAAACCGGCAAGGGTCATCGCCGTCGCCTCTGCGCGTTGGGCGCGGCCCCCGATGGCGCGGATGGCCTGTTCGTAATGGTCACACAGGTCCGGCGCGCCGATCAACACGACGTCGCCTTGGGTCATCAAATCCTGCGCGCCGTTCAGTTCAATGCCCATCAGCAGACCGGACAGACGCGCGCGGATCGTGGCACCATCCGTCCCGCCCACCAAAGACGCCGCGCGCAGGGAAAACAAGTCAGTGGTCACGCGTCCGGGGGTGTTGAACCCTTGGGCCACCGCGTCGGGGAATGCGTCGTGATCCCACCCCTTGCCGATGCTGTGGCGCAGGATCGATTGGGTGGCGGTGAGATGGAACAACTCGCCCGTCATGAACGTGCGAAATGTCTGGACCATGCCGCCCGAGACTCGCGCCCATTTGCTATGCGTACCGGGCAAGCAGATAACGCCGTCAAAATCGGGCGCACCGGCCAGATATCCCGCGATCTGGGTTTCCTCACCGCGCATCACGTCGGGTGGGGACATCTGGCACAGGCCGGGTAGGATGCGCACGTTCAGGCGCGGGTCACGTGTGGGAACACGGGTTGCCGTTTCTGCAATCGGAGCACAGGGCGTGGTGGTATAGGCCGCCTCGACCCATCCCTGCCGTGCGCCCGCCATGCCACAAATCACGACGTCGCACGGACCATCGCCGATCAGATCACCGGCAAGGTCCAAAAACGCGCCCTCAAATTCATCGGGGGACAGCGTGCCCATGCCGCGATCTGAACGACGTTCAGAAACGGGCGTGCCATCGTCCCCCATCGCCCAGAGGCGCAGGTTCGACGTCCCCCAATCCGCAGCGATCCACGCCGTCCCCGACATGGTTAGGTCAGGTCCGTCGGCAGAAGTGCATCCGGCAGGTTCTGATAGCACACAGGCCGCAGGAACCGGCGGATGGCCAGTGTCCCAACGCTGGTTGCGCCAAAGTTGGTCGAGGCCGGATAGGGGCCGCCGTGGACCATGGTGTCCGATACCTCAACCCCCGTGGGATAGCCGTTGACCAGCACGCGGCCGGCCTTGCGCTCTAGAACCGGCATCAACGCGCGGGCCAGATCGGTATCGGCGTCCTCCATCATCAGGGTGCAGGTCAATTGCCCGTCCAGCGACCGCGCGACGGCGCGCATTTCATCGGCATCGGCGACCCGAACGATCAGGCCAAGGGGGCCAAAGACCTCATGCCCCAAGGCATCGTTGGCCAGCCATTCCGCACCCGTGGTCGCGAACAGATAGGGCGTCGCGTTGCGCAGATCACAGGTTGAGGTCAGGACCTCACGCACGCCTTTGGTGTCCGCGATCCGGTCGCGGCCCGCGCGATAGGCGTTCGCGATGCCCTCGGTCAGCATGGTTTGCGCGCCGACCGCCGACAGGGCCTCGGTCGCGGCGGCGATGAATGCGTCTGTCTCGGGGCTATCTATCGCGACAACCACGCCGGGGTTCGTGCAGAATTGCCCGACGCCCATGGTCAGGGATCCGGCCCATCCGGCGGCCATCTCTGCGCCGCGTTCCGACATTGCGCTCGGCAACAGGAACATGGGGTTCACACTGCCCAATTCGCCAAAGAACGGGATCGGGGTCGGACGGGTGGCGCACATGTCAAACAGGGCCCGGCCCGCGCCCAGCGATCCGGTAAACCCGACCGCATTGATCAACGGGTGGTTCACCAATGCCGCACCCAGATCGTTCGTGTTGCCTTGGATCAGGCTGAACACACCCGCGGGCATGCCGGTCTTTTCAATCGCGGCCTTGATCGCCTCGGCGACGATTTCGCCGGTGCCGGGGTGGGCGGGGTGACCTTTGACCACCACGGGGCATCCGGCGGCAAGGGCACTGGCCGTGTCGCCGCCCGCCGTGGAAAACGCCAAGGGAAAGTTCGACGCGCCAAACACGGCCACGGGACCGATGGGGCGTTGCACCATTTTCAGGTCGGGACGGGGAAGGGGCGCGCGGTCAGGCAGGGCCGCGTCATGGCGTTGATCCAGATAAGCACCGTCCAGAATATGGGACGCGAACAGGCGCAATTGACCGGTGGTGCGGCCGCGCTCACCCTGCAGGCGGGCCTCGGGCAGGCCGGTTTCACGGGTGCCGATATCGGTGATCTGATCGCCGCGCGCCTCAATCTCATCGGCGATGGCGTTTAGGAACGCGGCACGCTCGGCGCGGGTGGAATAGCCATAGGTCCAGAACGCCTCTTCGGCGGCCTGACAGGCGGCGTCGACCTCGGCCGCGCCACCGTTGGCGGTGTGATGGGCGGGGCCACTGACCGGTTGGGACGCAAATGTGTTTTCCGAGCCGACCCAAGCGCCCGCGATCAGGTGTTTTCCATGTGGTTCATATGTCATCTGTAAATCCTCACTTGCCCCAGTTCAGCGCGATCAGATCCAATTCGCGCGAAAGCGACATCAGGCGATCTTTGGTGCGCGGCGACATGGGTTTTAGGGGATGGCGCACGTAATCCGATCCGATCACGCCGCCCTCCATCATCACGGTTTTTGCGGCGCGCAGGCCGCATTGGCGGTTCTCGTGGTTGATCAGGGGCAGGCACAGTTTCCACTGATCCAACGCGGCATCCGTGTTGCCCGCACGGTAATCGACCACGATCGGGCGGATCTTTTCGGGCTGTAGGGCCGAGGTCATCGTACCGGTGCATCCCGCGTCCAGATCGGCCAAGAGGGTCACGGCCTCTTCGCCGTCAAACGGGCCGATGATGTCATCGCCGCCCATCTCGATCAGCGCGGCCAGCTTGTCCGCCGCAAAGGGCGTTTCCATTTTGAAATAGGACACATTTTCGATTTCGCGCGCCATACGCACCAACAACGGCACGGACAGGGTCACACCAGACAGCGGCGCGTCCTGCACCATGATCGGGATCGACACCGCATCCGACGCGGCGGCGAAATGTTCGAAAATGCCTGCCTCAGCCGGGACCAGACCCACGCCGTGATAGGGCGGCATCATCATCAACATCGCCGCGCCAAGCGACTGTGCCTCACGCGCCCGCGCCACCACGATATCGGTTGCGAAATGGCTGATGGTGACAATGACCGGAACGCGGCCCGCGACGTGCTCTAGGCTGACGCGGGTCAGTGTCGCGCGTTCCTCATCCGACAGAAGGAACTGTTCGGAATAGTTCGCAAGGATACAGATCGCGTCGACCCCTTGGTCGATCATGCAATCCAGAACGCGGCGCATCCCGTCGGGGTCAATGGTGCCGTCCGCATGAAAGGGCGTTGGCGCGACGGGCAGGATTCCGGTCAATGGCTGTTTCATCATCTTTCTCTTATGGGGTGCGGGTCACGTGGAAACGCGACACCTGTCTATAGGGCTGTCCGGGCGCGATGGCGGCGGACGGGTAATCGGGGTGGTTCGGGGTGTCGGGCCAGAACTGGGGCTCAATCGCGATACCGGCGTTTGCGGCATAGGGTTTGCCGTGGTGGCCGGTGGTCGGTGCTGTGTTCAGGTTGCCGCCGGAATAGACCTGTAGGCCGACTTCGGTCGTCTGAACGGTCAGGCGGAATTCACCTGCCTCAACCACACAGGCGGTGCGCATTGAACCTTGCTCATCGGTTAGGCAAAAGTTGTGGTCCAGATCAGGCTCGGGGGCGCGGGGCGTGCGGTAATCGAACTGGGTTTCGGCCACAGGTTCCGGTGCGCCCAGCGGGATTTGCGCCGCGTCGACGGGCAGATACGTGTCGGCCATGACGGTCAACCGATGGCCCGACAGATCGTTCGATCCGTCAAGGTTCCAATAGCCGTGAAACGCGGGTGCGAACCATGTCTGGCGATCCGCCGTACCGGTCAGTTCCAGAACAAGCGCGCCGTCCTCGGCAATCTCGTACCGCGCGCGGGCCTCAATCGTGCCGGGGAAATTGCCCAGCCCGTCGTCATGCGTAATGGCAAAGGTCGCCGCTTGTGCATCGGCCTCAACCAAGGTCCAGTTCCGTTTGCTGAACCCCGTCGATCCGCCGTGCAGACAGTTGCCGGTCGCCGCCTCGCTCTGCTCCAGCTGAATCTCTTGTTCGTTCAGAACCAAACGCCCGCCCGCAATCCGGTTGGCGACGGGGCCGACGATAGACCCGAAATGGCGCATCGGTCCGGTGTAATCCAGCGCGTCGGGTGACCCCAGCGCAAACCCGTGCGCCACACCCGACAGGCGAAGGTCCTGCAGGCTGGCCCCCCATGTGATCAGGGTGGCGGTGACGTCGCCGCGTGCAATGGTGACCTGTTGGATGTCACTGCCATCACGGGTGGTGGCGACGGTTGTAATCGTGGAGTTTTGCATTACCATTCAAACGGCGCGACACTGACGCGCCTTCCCAATGTAAAGGCGTCGGCGACATGCCGCATCGGGGCAAGGTCCATGTCCACCGCGCCGGTTTCGACCAGCTTGGCCATCTGGGCATAGAGGCGGGGGTATTCCCCCGTCAGACCCGGCAGGCTGTCATCAGGCATATCGTCGATGATCAGGTGGCCGCCACCGTTTTCCATCCGCATGCGGCCCTGATCGGTCACGGCCTCAATCGACCAAGTTGGATCACCGGGCTCAAGCCAATCGAGGTCCATCGACACATCCGCGCCGTGGGGGTGGTGAAACCGGCAACGCGCTGCAATCGGCGTGTCGCGGTTTTCGGGGAACTGTAACTCTGCCGCCGTCAGGTGTACCGGATCGGGCAGGATTTCGGTCAGGATCGACAGGGCGTTGATGCCGGGATCAAAGACGCCAAGGCCACCTGCCTCAAATACCCAGTCCTGACCGGGGTGCCATTGGCGCACGTTCTCGCGCCATGTGATGGTCAGGCTGATCAGGCGTTTGTCCTGCAACCATGCCTTGGCCGCCGGAACCTTGTCCGCCTGTCGCGAATGCCATGTGGCGTAGAGGGCGACGCCCGCATCGCGTGCCATATCGGCTAACGTATGGCATTCCGAAAGGGTCGCGCCCGGCGGTTTTTCCAGCATCACATGACGCCCCGCCGCAATCGCGCGCGCCGCATAATCAAACCGCGGCACGGGCGGCAGGCACAGGGACACCACGCGGATATCCGTGCGCTCGGCCAGCATCGCGTCGAAATCGTCGTAGGCAGGGACGCCCTCGACCGATCCATGGCGCGAGACCGTCGCGGCCAGTTCCCAATCCGCGCTGGCGTTGATCGCGGGGACATGTTGGTCAACCGCGATTTTGCCAATTCCAACGAGGGCCACCTGCATCAATGTGAATCCTTTCCAACGGCTGCGCCACGGCACCCTTTGAGGAAATCCAGATCGGCGCCGGTATCGGCCCCTTCGACATGCGCTTGGTGCAGCCATTCATACCCGCCATCGGGGGCAGGGTGGGTCGGGACCCATTTGGCCAACCGCGCCTCTAGTTCCGCATCGGAAATATCCAGATGCAGGCGGCGCGCCTCGACATCAACGTCGATCATGTCGCCGTTTTGCACCACGGCCAACGGCCCACCTGCGGCGGCCTCGGGCGAGGTGTGTAGGATCACGGTGCCATAGGCGGTGCCCGACATCCGCGCATCCGAGATGCGGATCATATCGGTGATGCCCTTTTTCAGGACCTTGGGCGGCAGGCCCATGTTGCCGACCTCGGCCATACCGGGATAGCCCTTGGGGCCACAGTTCTTCAGGACCATGATGCAGGTCTCGTCGATGTCCAACGCCTCATCTTCGATCTTGGCCTTGTAGTCGTCGATGTCCTCAAACACGACGGCGCGGCCACGGTGTTTCAGCAGATGTTTTGACGCCGCCGAGGGTTTCAGAACCGCGCCCTTGGGGGCCAGATTGCCGCGCAGAACCGCGATCCCGCCTTGGGGCGTCAGACCCTGACCGATGGGACGAATGACGTCTTCGTTGTGGTTCAGGACATCCTTGACCTCGTCCCAGATGCTGCTGCCCGAGACGGTCAAGGCGTCTTTGTGCAGCTTGCCCGCCTCGCCCAGACGTTTCAGGACAACGGGCAGACCACCGGCGTAAAAGAACTCTTCCATCAGGTAATCGCCCGACGGCATCAGGTTCACGATGGTTTCCACATCGCGCCCACAGCGGTCCCAATCGTCCAGCGTCAGGTCCACGCCGACGCGCCCCGCCATGGCCAACAAGTGGATCACCGCGTTGGTTGATCCGCCGATGGCGCCATTGGTGCGGATGGCGTTTTCAAAGGCCTCTTTGGTCATGATGTCGGACGGTTTCAGGTCGTCCTTGACCATCTGAACGATGCGCCGCCCCGACAGTTGCGCCATCACGCGGCGACGGCTGTCCACGGCGGGAATGGCCGCGTTGCCGGACAGGGCCATGCCCAAGGCCTCGGCCATCGAGGCCATCGTGCTGGCCGTGCCCATAGTGTTGCAGGTGCCTGAAGAGCGCGACATCGATTGCTCGGCCTCTAGGAACTCGTCCTGCGTCATCTCGCCGGCTTTTACCGCCTCGGAGAACTTCCACAGATGGGTTCCGGACCCGACGCGTTCGCCACGGAAATACCCGTTCAGCATCGGACCGCCCGTCACCACGATCGACGGGATATCGGTCGAGGCCGCCGCCATGATCAGGGACGGCGTGGTCTTGTCACAACCGACCAGCAACACCGCGCCGTCGATGGGCTGGGCGCGCATCTGTTCCTCGATGCTAAGGGCGGCAAGGTTGCGATACATCATCGCCGTCGGGCGGAAGGTGTTTTCCGAGGCCGAGAACACCGGTACCTCGACCGGAAAGCCACCGGCCTCCCAGATGCCTGCCTTTACCTTTTCGGCCAGTTCACGCAGGTGCCCGTTACAGGGCGTCAGATCGGACCACGTGTTCAGGATGCCAATCACCGGACGGCCATCGAACAGGTCGTTCGGATAGCCTTGGTTCTTTAGCCAGCCACGGTGGTAAATCGTGTCACGCGAGGTGCCGCCGTACCATTCCTGACTGCGCAGTTTCCGGGGCCATTTTGCAGGGGTAAAGGTCATGGCTCAGCTCTGCTTGGATTTGTTGTAGACGTCGAAGATCACAGCAGCGAGCAGGACGAGGCCCTTGATCATCTGCTGGAAGTCAATGCCGATGCCCATGATCGACATGCCGTTGTTCAGAACCCCCATCAGGAAGGCGCCAACCACGGCCCCGACGATTTTCCCGACGCCGCCCGACATTGACGCCCCGCCGATGAACACCGCCGCGATGACGTCCAGTTCAAGGGCAAAGCCCGCCTTGGGCGTTGCGGTGTTCAGACGTGCCGCGAACACCAGACCGGCGGCTGCGGCCAACAGACCCATGTTCGCAAAGGCGAGGAAGGTCAGACGCTCGGTCTTGATGCCGGACAGTTTCGCGGCCTTTTCATTGCCGCCAAGCGCATAGATGCGACGGCCCAGCGTGGTTTTCTCGGTCACAAAGGCATAGATGATCGTCAGCACGCCCATGGTGATCAGAACATTCGGCAGACCACGGAAGGTCGACAGTTTGAACATGATAAAGATCAGGGCCGCACCGATGATAAAGTTGCGGGCGATGAAAAAGCTGCGCGGTTCATCCACGATGCCATAGGCACGGTTGCGGGCGCGTTTGCGCATGCCCATCCAGACGATGACAAACGCGGCAATCAAACCGGTCCCAAGGGCCAGAACGTTCACCTTGCGCGCATCAAAAACCGGGGCCAGCGTTTCGCCCATACCAGCGGGGAAGACGTCGGGCACGAACCCGTTGGCCAAGACCTGGAATTCCTTGGGGAAGGGGCCGACCGATTGCCCCTCAAGCAGCCACAGAGACAGCCCGCGAAACACCAGCATCCCCGCCAGCGTCACGATGAACGACGGGATTTTCCAATAGGCCACCCAATAGCCTTGGGCCGCGCCGATCAAGGTCCCCGCAATCAGGCAGATCCCGATTGTCAGGTAGGTGTTGATCTCGTAATTCACGATCATCACGGCGGCCAAGGCCCCGATGAACCCCATCACAGACCCCACCGACAAGTCGATGTTGCCCGACACGATGACGATCAACATCCCCAGTGCCATGATGATGATATAGCTGTTTTGCAACAACAGGTTGGTGATGTTCACGGGTCGCAACAGCGTGCCGTTGGTGACGACCTGAAAGAAGCCCATGATCGCGATCAGCGCGAATAAAAGGCCGTATTCCCGCAGGTGCGATTTCAGGTATTCACCGATCCCCTTGGGTTCGGGTTGCATATCCGTGGTCTCAGCCGTTGCCATACCAGGGCTCTCCTTATTCGGTCACGATGAGCGACATGATGCGCTCTTGGCTGGCCTCTTGGGCGGTCAGTTCCCCGACCAAGGCGCCTTCGTTCATTACGTAAATGCGGTCGCACATGCCCAACAGCTCGGGCATCTCAGAGGAAATCATCAGCACGCCTTTGCCCTGTGCGGACAGGTCGTTGATGATCCCGTAGATTTCGAATTTCGCGCCGACGTCGATGCCGCGCGTGGGTTCGTCAAGGATCAGGACATCCGGTTCCGCAAACAGCCACTTGGACAGGACGACCTTTTGCTGGTTACCGCCCGACAGGTTCACGACCTTTTGGAACACGCTGGGGGTGCGGATGTTCATCGCCTTGCGGTATTTTTCGGAAACGCCGGTTTCCTCGTTCTCGTTCAGAACGCCGCCCGATGACACACCTGCGAGATTGGCGAGGGTCACGTTGCGCTGAATGGTTTCGTCCAAGATCAGGCCAAGGCTTTTGCGGTCCTCGGTGACATAGGCAAGGCCCGCGTCGATTGCCTTGGGCACGGTCGAGACATCGACGCGTTCACCGTTGATCGCGACCTGACCCGAGATATTGCGCCCGTAGGACCGGCCAAAGATGCTCATCGCCAATTCGGTGCGTCCCGCACCCATCAGACCGGCGATGCCGACGACCTCACCCGCGCGGACGTTGAACGCGGCGTTCTTGATGACTTGGCGTTCGACATGTTCGGGGTGCCAGACGTTCCAGTCCGAGACCTCCATCAGCATATCGCCTGAACGCCGTTCGCGTTCGGGGTAACGATGCGCCATATCGCGGCCCACCATGTCGCGCACGATGGCGTCTTCGGTGATGGGTTGCGTGCGTGCGTCCATCGTCGACACGGTGGTGCCGTCACGGATGACGGTCACGCTATCGGCAACGCGGCGCACCTCGTTTAGCTTGTGACTGATGATGATACTGGTGACACCCTCGGCCTTGAGTTCCAGCATCAGGTCCAGCAACGCCTGACTGTCGCTTTCGGACAGGGCGGCGGTGGGTTCGTCAAGGATCAGCAGGCGCACCTTTTTCGACAGGGCCTTGGCGATCTCGACCAGTTGTTGTTTGCCAACACCCAGTTTGTCGACCAGCGTGCTGGGCGGTTCTTTCAGGCCGACCTTGCGCAGCAAGGCCTCGGTCCGTTTGAACGTATCGGGCCAGTTGATGACGCCACCCGCCGCACATTCGTTGCCCAGAAACAGGTTCTCGGCAATCGACAACAGCGGCACAAGCGCCAGTTCCTGGTGAATGATAATGATGCCGCGCTCTTCGCTGTCTGCGATGTCGCGGAATTGGGCCAGTTGCCCGTCGTAATGAATTTCGCCGTCATAGCTGCCTGCGGGGTACACACCCGACAGGACTTTCATCAAGGTGGATTTGCCAGCACCGTTTTCGCCGACAAGCGCGTGGATCTCACCGGTCTTGACACTCAGGTTCACCTGATCAAGCGCCTTGACCCCCGGGAAGGTCTTGGTGATCGAACGCATTTCCAGAAGCGTGGACATTGCCAAACCCTGTTCGTTGGCCTGACCCGCCCGAACCGCAGTTCGGGCAAGCCAGGAGGATTGCGGAAAGGATTACTTGATCTGATCCATGGTGTAGTAACCGGTGTCGATCAGGCGCTCTTCCCAGTTGGCCGCAGTCACAGGAAGCGGTTCCAGCAGGTAGGACGGGATCACCTTGACGCCATTGTCATAGGTCGAGGTGTCGTTGATCTCGGGCTCGCCGCCCTTCAGGACCGCGTCGACCATGCCGACGGTCACACCGGCAAGGGTGCGGGTGTCCTTGAAGATCGTGGAATACTGTTCGCCCGCAAGGATCGATTTCACCGACGGTACTTCGGCGTCCTGACCGGTGACGATCGGCATTTTCAGATCGCCCGAGCCATAGCCGACGCCCTTGAGCGAGGACAGAATGCCAATCGACAGACCGTCATAGGGGGCCAGTACGCCGTGGATCTCTTGGTCGGTGTAATGCGCCGACAACAGGTTATCCATGCGGGCCTGTGCCACCGCGCCGTCCCAACGCAGGGTGCCAACCGTGTCCATGCCCATCTGGCCCGACACGATGTTGATCGAACCATCGTCGATCAGCGGCTGGATGACGCTCATCGCACCGTTATAGAAGAAGTAGGCGTTGTTGTCGTCGGGCGAGCCGCCGAACAGTTCGACGTTCCACGGCTTCTGGTCGCCGTAACGCTCTTTCAGGCCGTTGACGAGGTTCGTCGCCTGCAGCACGCCGACCTTAAAGTTGTCAAAGGTCGCGTAGTAGTCGACGTTGCCGCTGTCACGGATCAGGCGGTCATAGGCGATGACCTTGATGCCCGATGCGGCCGCGTTTTCCAGCGCGTTGGACAGCGTGGTGCCGTCAATCGCGGCGATGACCAGAACGTCCACACCCTTGGTGATCATGTTTTCGATCTGGGCCAGCTGGTTGGGGATGTCGTCCTCGGCGTATTGCAGGTCAGTGTCGTAACCTGCGGCGGTGAATTGCTCGACCATCGAGTTGCCGTCGGAAATCCAACGCGCGGACGACTTGGTCGGCATCGCGATACCTACGGTGCCATCGGCATAAGCCGTGGTGGCAAGCAAAAAGGCGGTGCCGGCCGTGGCCAGCAGCGTTTTAAAAGTCATGATGTTCCTCCACATGGCTGCGCCATCTCCTCTGGTGGCGCGTCTCCCTGATAAGTTCATGCGAACTCAGGCACAGGCGTAACCGATGGTTTGCATATCATTCAATTCGTATTAATGGTAATCTGCATATCATTTGGGTTATGTAGATGCCTATGGACCTTGCACGACGACTAAAGCCGAACCAGTTGCAACTGCTCTTGCGGGTGGCCGAAACCGGTCAGTTACAACAGGCCGCGCACATGACGGCGATGTCCCAACCGGCGGCGTCGCGTATCCTTGGCGATGTGGAAACGCTGGTCGGTAGCCCGCTTTTCCTGCGTCACCCCAAGGGGATGGAACCCACCCTGATCGGCAAGGTGTTCATCCGCCACGCCAAGATCATCCTTGAATCGCTGGACGAACTGGAAACCGAGACCCGTCGCTTTTCCACCGGTGATGCGGGTCATGTGCGCATCGGTGCGGTGACGGGGCCGGCGGTGGGGTGCCTGATGCCCGCCGTGCGCCAGATCAAGGCCGAAACCCCCGATGTCGAACTGACGATTGAGGTGGGCCCCTCGACCGAACTGGTGCGGGGTCTGCGTGAATCGCGGTTTGATTTCGTCATCTCGCGCCTGCCCCCCGAATACGACAGCCGCGATTTCAAACTGCACCCCGCGCGCAGTGAACAGGTATCCCTATTGGCGCATCCCGATCATGATCTGGTGGAGAGGTCTGATATCTCTCTGACCGATACGCTGGACTATGAATGGGTCATTCAGGAATTGGGCTCGCCCATTCGGCAGGCGGTTGAGGCCGCGTTCCTGCAAGAGGGATTGCAGACCCCGCAAAAGGTCACCAATTCCTCATCCCTGTTGGTGGTGCTGTCCCTGTTGGAAAACACGGGCACCATCGCACCGCAATCGCGTGAGGTGGCGGCGATGCTGGCCAATGGACCGTTGCGCGCGAATATCGCCGTTCTGGACATCGCGACGCCGATCTCGGTCTCGCCCTGTTTCATCATCGAAAACCGTTTCCGCCCCCCCAGTAAGGCCGCCGAGCGGGTTCTGTCGGCGGTTTATAGCTGGCTCTGATTCCGATCCTGCAACCAATCTGCCGGGCGCGCGTTTTTTCGGTGAAGGAGAGACGTATGAAACATCAAAATCTCATCACATCCGCAGTGTTTGGCGTGGCCGTTCTGGCCGCCCCCATGGCCTATGGCGCGCCGGGGAACGGGCACGGCTGTCCGTCGGGGCTGGCCAAAAAGGACAACGGGTGTCTGCCGCCGGGGCAGGCCAAGAAAATCTATGGCACGGGCGAGCGTGTGGATGGTGAGTACATCATCATCGAACGCCCCGACCGGTTCGGTTTGGACCGCGATGGCACCTATTACCGTGTGGGCGACTATGTCTACCGCGTGGACCGCGAAACGCGTGAGGTCCTTGCCCTGATCGGGGCGGTATCCGCCATCCTGAACTAACAGGCACAAAAAAGCCCCCACCGCGAACGGTGGGGGCGCGTCACCAGGAGGATTACCCGAACATGTCGGTGGTGATGCCCTCGTACCAGCCGATGGATTCCTCATAGGTCGTCTGGCGCAATGCGGCGTCTTCGCCGGTGGCCGAGATGAACCCGTCGACCTTGGCGATCTTTTCATCGGTCGCCTCATAGGTGGCACCGACCTTGACCCCGTTATCCGTGCTGATCAGGGACCAGCAGGTGTTCGAGAACTTGGCGGGGAACACACGCGAATCCGTCAGCGCGCCGCGAATAGCCATGGCCGCGACCTTGGCCTGCGAGTTCGCCGAGAAGCCGGATTTCGGCATGTCACCCTGTGAGCACGCATCGCCCAGCACATGGATGTTCTCGTCGATCTTGGACTGCATCGTGTGGCCCGTGACAGGGGCCCAGTTGCCGTCGGTCACACCCGCCATTTCACAGATGCGGCCCGCCTTCATCGCGGGGATGACGTTGCAGACATCCACCTTTTGCACATCGCCATCGATATCCACGGTCATGTCATCGGCATTTACCGACACTTTGTCCCCACCGAAATCGGGGCCAATCCGTTCGACCATTCCTGCGTAATGCGTGTTCCAACCCTCTTCAAACAGGCCCTGTTTCGAGAACTTGGGCTTGGGATCGACCACAAGGATTTTGGCAGTCGGGTTGGTCTGTTTCAGCATATGCGCGACCATCGACACGCGCTCATACGGTCCCGGCGGACAGCGATAGGGGTTGGGCGGCGCGATCATCGCAAACACCCCGCCCTCGGGCATCGCCTCAAGCTGGGCCTTGAGCAACTCGGTCTGCGAACCGGCCTTATAGGCATGGGGCATGGCGTTCTGGGTGGTCTGATCCCAACCGGGCACCGCGCCGTCAATAAAGTCGATGCCGGGCGACAGAACCAACCGGTCATAGGGCAGGGCGTGGCCTGAGGCGAGGCTGACCGTCTTGGCATCGCGATCAATCCCCACGGCCCAGTCATGCACCACATTGATCCCGTATTGGGCGGCCAGCGTGCCGTAGCTGTGACCGATGCTCTCAATCGTGCGGAACCCGCCGATATAGAGGTTCGAGAAGAAACAGGTGTAATACTGACGGCTTGGTTCGACCAAGGTGACGTCGATTTCGCCCTTGCTGTCCTTGGCCAGATAGCGCGCGACCGTCGCGCCCCCTGCGCCGCCACCGACGACCACAACGCGCGGACGGCCCATTCCCGCCGCACGCACATGCGGCGCGGCAAGGGAAACGGCCCCTGTTGTGGCTAGAAACTTCCGACGTGATAGCTTCATTTCTCTTCCTCCCTAAGTGATTTGAAACTTATTCCAGTTCGGCGAAATACGCGGCCAGCGCCGCAATCTCTTCGTCGCTCAGACGGCCTGCCATCATCTGCATCACCGGATGGGGACGCAGTTTGGTGCGGTAGGCGTGCATGGCGATGACAAAGTCCTCATTCGGCCAGCCGGTGATTGCGGGAATGCCGTCGTTCGTGCCGCTGGCCTGATGACAGGTCAGACATTCCGAGGACAGGTATTCCCCGTATGCCGCGTCTCCCACGATCGCGAGGATCTCGGGGGGTAGGTCCACCTCTTTGGGGATGGCGGTGGGCTGGGCCTCGGGGATGTCTTGGGGGTTGTCCGAGAATTGGCGCAGGAACGCCAAAACGTCCGCGCGGTCCTCGGCGTCCTTGAGGCCGCGGAAATTCATCCGCGTATCACTGACAAGCGATTTCGGGTTGGTCAGATAGGCGTCCAAGGTGCGGGCCTCCCACACCAGACCGTCCTTGCCCTCACGGACCAAGCCGTCCGAGTAATTTCTGAAATCGTCAACATCGCCTGCAACGCGCCCAAAGATTCCGTTCAGATGCGGGCCGACACGGTTTTGCGCGTCGGGGCCAACCTGATGACAGCTTGCACAGCGGCGAAAAATCTCTTTGCCCTTGTCGGCGTCGCCGATGTCCACGGCGATCTCTTCGGCATGCACAGCCGTCGCTAGGCCAAGCGCCAGAGCCAGATATCGAAGCACCACTATCCTCCCATTTGGTGACGATAACGTCGATGTTATGTGCAAAATCGCCAATACACATAGGAATTTTTGCAATTGTGTGAGGCGATGCGATGTGCGTTCAATGCGGATGCCGCGCCGCAGAATGGTGCAAAAGTCTCGCGTTTCGGCAGGTTTGGAGCGGCGTTCGGAGGGAAAAATCACCGGGATTGCTGCCGGAAATTTCGCGTTGCAGCATCGGGCTTGGGTGCCCGAATCCTGTCCTAAACGGTAGGAAAACCCATCTGGCCACCCCCGTCAGAGGCCCGCAATATTGTAGAAATCCCTGCCCGCAATAGCATCAGGCTATATCCCGCCCGCCGGATTGGCCTGTGCCAAAGCCTTTGCCGATGTGGCGTAAAGGCGGGCCGTTCCCCAGTCGCAGTAGAGCCGCGTTCGGCCCGCAACTAAGATGGTCGAAACGAAAAGACGCGGACGGGGACATTATGCAAACGGCACGACCACTGACGGGACTACGGGTTCTAGAACTAGGCGCGTATATCTCGGGGCCTTACGCGGGGGGGCTATTGGCGTCACTTGGTGCGGATGTGGTCAAGGTCGAAGCCCCAAGCGGCGATGCGTTCCGGCGCGGGGTTGGCACGGACAGCCATTATTTCGTCCAGTACAACGCCGGCAAACGGTCCATCGCGGTGAACCTCAAGGACCCGCGCGGGGTCGAGTTGATCAAATCCATGCTGCCTGAATTTGATGTCTTCATCGAAAACAGCCGTCCGGGGAAAACCGCGCAACTGGGCCTTGGGCCCGAGGTGTGCCATGCGATCAACCCGCGCCTGATCTATTCCTCGGCCAGCGGGTTTGGCGACGGCGGCGAATGGCGTGACCGCGCGGCCTATGACTCTATCGGGCAGAGCATGGGCGGGTTCTATTCTGTCATGAGCGAGGCCGGCAAACCGCAACTGTCGGGCACCTGTGTCGGTGACCTGATCACAGCGATCACCGCCGTGGTCGGCATTCTGGCCGGTCTGGTCGGGCGCGGATTGGACCCGCAGGGGATGGGGACGCTGACCCAGACCTCGTTGATGGAGGCGATGTCGTCCCTGACCATCGATGCGATGACCCAATATAACGAAATCGGTTCTGCCCCCACGCGTCAGTCGCGCCACCCGCAGGCCCAGAACTTTTGTCTGGTGTGCAAGGGCGGGGATGCGGTGACGCTGCACCTGTCGTCGTCGCAAAAGTTCTGGCAGGCCCTGACGCGCGCGATTGAGCGCCCCGACCTGGCGGCGGATACGCGGTTCACGGGCTATTACGACCGTATGGAGCATTATTTCGATCTGAAACCCATCATCGAGGCCGAGTTCGCCAAGCGCACCCGCGCCGAGTGGGAAGAGCGTCTGATCGCCGAGGATGTGCCGTTTGCGCCCGTCCTGACCATGTCCGAACTGGCCCAGCATCCGCAAACCGAATGGCTCAAGCTGTTGGAACCGGAACGCGATGGCAAACTTCTGGTGCGCCCGCCGATGCGGTTTCAGGGCGAACGCCCGACGCGCGGCTTTGATGCGCCCGAGGTGGGCCAGCACAGCCGCGAGTTGGCGGCGGAATTCTGTGGCCCCGAAGAAGCAGATCGTCTGATCGCCGATGGGGTTTTGCTTCAGCACCAAGTCAAGGAACCCGCATGAGCTATCTCGATCATATCTTCGGCGTCGCCGGTAAAACCGTTCTGGTCACAGGCGGCGGTCGCGGCATTGGCGCGTCCATCGCCGAAGGGTTCGTGCGCGCAGGTGCCAAGGTCTATATCTGTTCACGACGCGCCGAAACCTGCGCCGAAACGGCCAAGGCCCTGTCGGAATTCGGTACCTGTATCGCCTTGCCGGTGGCTGGGGACATCGCAACGCCCGAGGGCCGCACGGCCATCGTCACCGCCATGACAGAGCGTGAGGAGCGCCTCGACATTCTGATCAATAACGCGGGCGCATTATGGGCGGCTCCGCTGGCCGAGTATCCCGAAAACGGCTGGGACAAGGTGTTCGATCTGAACGTGAAGGGGCTGTTCTTTCTGATCCGCGATCTGGTGCCGTTGCTTGAGGCGGCGGGGTCCAAGGCCGATCCGTCGCGCATCATCAATATCGGGTCCATCGACGCGTTCCATATTCCGAAACACGAAACCTATGCCTATTCGTCGTCCAAGGCCGCATCGCACCAACTGTCGATCCACTTGGCAGATCAGCTTGCCCCGCGCCACATCACGGTCAATGTCATCGCACCGGGCATGTTCCCGTCCAAGATGATGCAGGGCACGCTGGACCGTGTGGGTGAAGACAAGATGGTCGAAAAGGTCCCAATGCGCCGCCTGACCGGTCCGGATGATATGGCGGGCACGGCGATCTATCTGGCCTCGCGCGCGGCATCCTATGTCACGGGTGCTGTTGTTCCGGTGGACGGGGGCACGGCCACGACGCTTTGATTGCCCGTCGGGCGTCTGATCTGTCCCCTCTGCCGAACCGGTGCGGTCCTGTCTTATTCTTCCAGGAGAGGGCCGCACCTTGAAACCCCGCCAATGGCGGGGTTTTTTAATGCCTGCGTTTGGGTGTGGGGCAAAAGAAAACCGCCGGTGACACGGGGCCACCGGCGGTTTTGGTTTTAATGTGCAGGCGGTGGATCAGTTGATCATCACCGATGGCAGCCACAGGGCAATCGCGGGGAAGGCAATGATCAGGGCCAGCGTGACAATGTCTGTCATTATGAACCACAGGGCCCCGCGGAAGATCGTCGACAGCGACACCAACCCCCGGAGCGAGGAACTGATCACGTAACAGTTCAGTCCCACAGGCGGCGTGATCATCCCGATTTCAAGCAGTTTGATCACGATGATACCAAACCAGATCATGTCGACATTCGCGGCTTGCAGCATCGGGAAAAAGATCGGCAGCGTCAGCAGCATGATCCCGATGGATTCCACGAACATCCCCAACAGGACATAAACCACCCCGATCATAATGATCAGCATGATTGGATTGTCCCCACCCAGCGCCAGCAGGGTCGAAGATACGGCACGCGGTACGCCCGCCAGACCCATGAACGACGTGAACATCGTTGCGCCAACGGCAATCACAAACACCGTGCTGGTCCCGATTGCCGCGTCACGCACGGCGGTTTTCAGAACGTCCCACGTCAGGCTGCGGCGGACCGCGGCCAACAGAATGGCAAGCGACGCGCCGACCGCACCGGCCTCGGTCGGGGTCATGACACCGGCAAAGATGCCACCCAAAACCCCAAGGATCAGCGTCGGCAGCGGCCAGACCTCACGGATCGCCGCCCATGTTTCGCCCGGTGCGGGACGTTGAACGTCACGCGGCGCAAGCGACGGGTTCAGTTTCACACGAATGGTGATCATCAGAACATACATGACCGCAGACAGGACACCCGGGATAAAGCCCGCCATGAACAGCTTGCCCACCGAGACATTTGCGAAAATCGCGTAGACGATCATCAGGATCGAGGGCGGGATCAGCGACCCCAGCGTCCCCGCCGAGGCAATCGCGCCGGTGGCAAGGGCCTTGTCATAGCCTTGCTTCAGCATCTCGGGCACAGCGATCCGCGACATGGCCGCCGCCGTCGCAACCGACGATCCCGACGCGGCCGAGAACAGGGCACAGGCACCGACGCCCGCACTTGCCAAACCGCCGGGCAACCACCGCAGCAGGATCTTGAGCGCACGGAACAACCCGTCCGTCAGCCCCCCGTTAGAGGCAACATAGCCCATCAACAGGAACATCGGGACCGCGCTAAAGCTCCAGTTCGCGATGAAATCGAATGGGATGGCGCGGGCAATGCCCCATGCCACGTTGAAATCAAGCGCCGCCCAGATGCCGCCAAAGGACACAAGCAACAGAACAATCCCGATGGGTGCGCGCAGCGCGATCAGGACCAACACCACTGCGATGCTGGCAAAACCGGTTTCTAACATAGACATGGCCTAGATCGCCTCCTTTTCCGGATCGACTTGGTGGATGGCGGTCAGTTCTTCTCGCGCCTTGGGGCTGATGATCAGACGGATCAGGTGGTACACACACACCGCCGTCGCCACGGCCAAGGCTATCGGCAACAGGAACCGCGGGGGCCAGATGTAGATATTCACCGTGCCCATTACGATTTCGTTTTTCTCAAGCGATTCCAACGCGTCAGGCCATGAGATCACGGCCAGACCGCCATAGCCCAAGGCCGTCACTGTCAAGACCATCGCGGTCACGACAATCTGGGCCTTGTTCGGCATCATCTGGTAAAACAGATCAACGGCGATCGATTGGCGCGTCAATTCGACAAACGCCATGGGCAGGACCACGATCGACACCATGTAATAATAGGCGGTGATCTCAAGCGTGCCCTGAATTGGCGTGTTGATGATATATTTCAGGGCAACATCGAGGGTCACATGGACCATCATTGCCAAGACCGGAATGGCTGTGATCGTGAGCATCACCTCAGACAGCCATACAAGTGGGTTTCTCTTCATGTCTCCTCCCCTGTGCGCAATGAGACGTTTTTGCCCCCGCACTTTTCGTGCCGATGCGCTGAATAGTCCCTCAGTCGCTTGTACCTTTCGGTCGCACCCTCGCACAGAGAATTGACCCGCGTGTTGGCCTAGGGCGACACAAGTGCGCCCCTATGGCCTATTCCCGGTCGGGCAGCGTCGCCTGAATCCCATAGCGGTCCACCAGTTCGCGGATGATCGCGTGGATCGTGCGTTCGACAACGGAACTGGCGTTTGATACGGGGCGGCTGCGCTTGCGAACCATATAGGCGGTGCGTCGAATGGTGGGTTCCTCAATCCGGACAAGGCCCAGCACGCCGCTCTCGACTTCGCGGATGACGGCGCCATGGGGCAGGATCGAATAGCCACTGGCGCGGCTGACCATTTCCACGATGTGGGGCAGAGCGTCGATGGTCGCCACCACGTTCAGGCTGAATCCGCCAGAACGGGCATACTTGTCCTGCAACTTGCGCGCGCCGTGGGTGGGGCTGGTCAGGACCAGCGGCAATTCCTCAAGCTTGCTTGCGGGAATCGGGTTCAGGGCGACACCGTCCTCGCCAAACTCATCGTCCCAGTTGTCACGCGCGGCCACAAGGAACAGCTCCTCGGTCAGCAGCGGTTCAAACGAATAGGGCGTGCTGTCGGAAATCTCATAGACCCATCCGACATCGATCCGGTCATTGGCCAGCCATTCAAGGATATCGCCCGACATGGCCTCGGCGATATGGAGGCGGATGTCGGGATGCTCAAACTGGATTGTCTCCAGTAACGGCACACTAAGCAGCATGCTGATCGAGGGCGGAAAGGCGATGGACACAGGTCCGCGCGGCTCACCGTTCAACAGGCGCAAATCCTGCACCAGTTGATCAACCGACCCAAGGATATCGCGCCCGCGTTCGACAAGCATCGTGCCCGCCTCGGTCATCTGGATGCCGCGCGATCCGCGAATGGCAAGCTGTACATCCAATTGCCGTTCAAGCTTGGCCACGTTTTCCGATAGAGACGGCTGCGCGATGTTCAACGCATTCGCCGCCGCCGAGATCGACCCGTACTCTGCAAGCGTCAGAAAATAAGACAGTTGTTTGAGTTTCAGGACGTCAATTGCTTCGTCATTTCCAGCCATAAATGGCACCCTCCTCTTCCCGGGGGTACTCTTGCTATAGGGTTTACCTATGTCAATAGGGGAAATGAGGGGGGCGGTGCTTTGTGTGATAGGCCCGCGAATGCGACGCTCAAGCCATTGGTTCGGTTCCATAAACCCTAGTCTTCCGAATTTAGAAGGGCAAAAACCGCGTCCGATTGGTCGCGCTTGCCGATCACGCCAACCATCGGTCTAAGGTGATTGCTAGATGTACCTTGGCGGGTGGAATCGTAGACGACCTTGCGATCCGCGATGCGCCATGCTCCGTCGCGGTTTTCAAACCGGTCAACATAGCGTCCGAACACCTCATGATCGGTGCCCGCGACCGCACCGTCCTGCTCGCGCCGCTGCAGAGCCCAGAAATAGGTTTCGACAAACGCAACCGTGCCCGAACGGAACTCGATCAGACAATTCAGCAGATAGTGCATTGAAAACGGCAGGTTTTGGTGGCGCGCCTTGACCCAATCGACAAAACCCGCGCTATCGCCATGAAACTCGCCGTGATGGTCCATTGCATCGGGATGAAAACACCCTTTCACCATTTCCCAATCGCGCCGGTCCACACCGCGCGCATAGCGCTTCATACAGTCCTCAATCTCGGACTTGGCGATAAGCCGATCCAACGGTTGCACAGCGATCCTCCCTTTGGCCAAGCAGTTCGGCCGATCCGGTTCAGTCTATGCAGGTTGCCCCCGCCGCGCTAATCGCAGTGGCCTTGGCGGGGGATAGGGGGACGCTATATGCGCCTTTTGAACGTCGTTCAGTTTCGGGCGTCAAGGATTTGTCGCGCCGCCGTCACCGCCGATACCGCGCGGGGCCAGCCGGTGTAATAGGCCAAATGCGAGATCGCCGCGCCCAATTGGCCCTCGGTCAAACCGTTGTCCATCGCGCGGTTGATGTGGAACGTCATTTGCTCCGGCTGCCCCATGGCAATCAAGGCCGCAACGGTAATGAGGCTACGGTCGCGGGCGGCGAGATCGGGGCGGCGCCACAGGTCGGCGAACAGGACATCGTCTGTATCCGCGGCCAGTTGCGCCGAGGTCGGGGCGACATGGGTGGCAACGGCGGCTTTTCGTGCGGCCTCGGCATCGGGCTCAAACTCCAGCATGGGCGCATCAAGCGCCGCCACATCCGCCGCAGACACACCACGTTCCTTATAAATCTTGTCCAACTCAAAGGCCGCCGCCGTGGCCATCGGCCAGCCGCAATAGAAGGACAGGTGGGTCACGGTCTCGCTAAGCTCACGCGGGGTCAGCCCATTGTCCAATGCCCGCGCGCCATGAAACGCGAGGTATCCTGCACGGTTCACCGCGATCAGGGCGGCACAGGTCAGAAGGCTCTTGTCGCGGTTCGAAAGCGCCGTGCGCTCCCACACATCTCCGAACAAAAGCTCGGAGGTATAGGCGGCAAATCGCGGTGTCGCGTCGATAATCTCTTGCGGGGTTTTGTGCGGCTGCTTGGTGTCTGTCATCGGTTTCTCCTTTGCCTTTCTCAGGTCTGGCCTCGTTTGCCTATGGCACGCGTTGACGGCAGTTAAGTCGATCTGCCACTCAGAAACAAAGAGGAGACGCCTATATGAAACCTACCAGATCGCTATTGTTCGTTCCGGGGCACCGCCAAGGGTGGGCAGAAAAGGGCGTCGCCGCCGGTGCGGATGCGTTGATCCTGGATCTTGAGGATTCGGTGCCCGCCGACATGAAATCCGAAACCCGCCACATGGTCGCCGAAACCATTTCATCCCTGCGCAAGGACAATCCCGATCTGGGGATTTACGTCCGTCTGAATGCCTTGGAAACAGGGATGATGGGCGACGACCTAGAGGTGGTTGCGGTCGCGGGATGCGACGGGTTTTTGCCACCGAAAACCTATGGTGCGCGCGACATCATTCAGGCCGACGCCCTGTTGACCCATTACGAGCGACGCAATGGTGTCGATGCGGGCAGGATGGAATTCGTTCTGTCTCTGGAAACCGCCCAAGCCTATGCCGAATGCGAGGCGATGCTGGCCGCCAGCCCGCGCTGTGCGACCCTGTTTGCCGGCACGGCGCGGGATGCGGATGTGTCGCGCTCGATCGGGTTCGAATTCACGCCTGAGGGTCTGGAAACGCTGTACTTGCGGTCACGGGCGGTTCTGGCCGTGCGTGCGGCGGGCAAGGATTTCCCGATTGTCGGGCTTTGGCAGGACCTCAAGGACGATGACGGTGCGTGGGAATTCGCCCGATCAAACAAGAGGTTGGGCTTTCGCGGGATGGTGTCGATCCACCCGAAACATGTCGAAATCGCCAATCAGGTTTTCATGCCGACCGAGGGGGAGGTCGCCTTTTATCAGGGTATGATTGATGCGTTTGAGGAGGGGCTGACCCGTGGCGTCGCCGCCGTCGATTATGAGGGTATGCACATCGATCTGGCTCATGTGAAGACCGCCAAAGAGGTCATCACCCTTTATGAAACACTGTCCTCGAAATGAAGGGGCGTGCATCATTCGGGGCGGCGTCGGCGGCCGTGTGGCATCCGTCCAAGACCGAGCTAGAGCGTAGCCGCCTTGCCCGCGCAATGCGCGCATGGGGTTTTGACGATCTGGCCGCGCTGCACCGGTACTCGGTGGATCAGCCCGCAGACTTCTGGCGGCGCGCGATGGAGGATCTGGGGATTGCGTTTTCGCGCCCTTGGACAGACTTTATCGACACGACCGACGGCCATGCCTTTCCGCGCTGGTTCAACGGTGGTTTGATCAATGTTGCGGACAACTGTGTCACCCGTCACGCCGCCGATCCCGCCTCGGCCAACCGGCCCGCAGTGATCTACGAGGGCGACAACGGCACCCGCACCGAAATGACCTATGGCGCCCTGAATGCCGAGGTTGAGAGGATCGCGGCAGGGCTGGTGTCCATTGGCGTGACACGTGGTGACCGCGTTGCGTTCTTCATGCCGGTGATCCCCGAGGCCGCCGCCGCCGTTCTGGCCTGTGCCAAGATCGGTGCGGTGGGTGTTCCGTCGTTTTCCGGCTATGGGCCTGAACCTTTGGCCGCGCGTCTGAATGCCGCCGAGGTCAAGGTGTTGATCACGGTCGACGGCACCACACGGCGGGGCAAGCGTGTCGCGATGAAAGATGTCGCCGATGCCGCTGCCGAGTTGTCACCGTCGCTGCAACACGTGATCACCATCCGCCATGACGGTGGGCCGGTCGCACGCAATGCCCGCGATCTGGACTGGGCCGATCTGGGGCGGGGGTGTGATCCGGTGCCGACCGTGGCCTGTGATCCGAACGATCCGGTGATGATCATCTATACGTCAGGCACCACCGGCGCGCCCAAGGGGATCGTTCATTCCCACGGCGGGTTCTTGGCCAAATCCGGTATGGATTTCGGGTACGGGTTCGACATTCAGGCGGATGACCGGCTGGGCTGGATCGCCGATATGGGCTGGATGCTGGGGCCGTTGATGATCCTTGGCACGTTGCAATTCGGTGCGACGATTGTCTGGATCGAGGGCCTGCCGAACTATCCCGACGACACGCGGCTGTGGCAGATTGTCGAACGTAACGCGGTGACCGTTTTGGGCATGGCCCCGACGGCGGCGCGCGGCATTCGCGCGGCCATGGACGGGCGCGCGCCAGAGCAGGACCTGTCGTCCTTGCGGGCGTTTACCTCCACGGGCGAGGCATGGGATGTGCCCACGTGGCATTGGTTGTTTGACACAGTCGGGGGCGGGCGGTTGCCCATCTTGAACTATACCGGCGGGACGGAAACCGGCGGTGGTATCCTGACGAACTACACCATCACCCCGATGTCACCGGCCAGTTTTGCAGGACCGATCCTTGGGCAGGATGTCGATGTGTTGGACGCGGATGGCGCGGCCACGGAAGGCATTGGTGAGTTGGTGGTCAAGAACACATGGCCCGGTATGACGCATGCGTTCTGGCGCGATCGCGACCGCTATTTCGCCACCTACTGGGATCGCTGGGACGATGTCTGGGTGCATGGCGATTTGGCCGCGATTGATGGGGACGGCTATTGGCACATTCGTGGCCGGTCCGATGACACGATCAAGGTCGCGGGCCGCCGCATCGGTCCCGCCGAGATCGAGAGTGCCCTCGTCGCCGATCCCCAGATCTCCGAGGCCGCCGTCATTGGCGTGCCCGATCCCGACAAGGGCTCGGTCATCGTGGCCTTTGTGACCCTGAAAACCCCCGAGGCCTTTGATCTTGGCACGGCGCGTGCGTCTGTGACGCGGCTGGTCGGCAAGGCCATGATCCCGTCCCAGATCATTCCGGTCGAGGGGCTGCCGAAAACCAAAAACGGCAAGATCATGCGCCGTGCGATCCGCGCGCGGTATCTGGGCCAAGAGGCGGGCGACATGTCTGCCTTGGATGCTGCAACCCCGCTGGACCTGATACCGGTTCAGCCCCGACAAGAAAGCAAGGTTTGAAATGGCTTTGGACCAATCTGAACTGGATCTGATCCGCGCATCCATCGGCAAAATCGCCGAGCGGTTTGATCTGGAATATTGGCGCAAGATGGACAAGGCCAAGGAATACCCTTGGGACTTTAAGGACGCGCTGGCGGACGGCGGGTGGCTGGGCATGCTGATGCCCGAGGCCTATGGTGGCATGGGGCTGGGCCTTGTGGAATGCGGCATTGTGCTGGACGAACTGGGCCAGAAATGCGGGTTCAACGCCAATTCGGTGTTCCAGTATTATGTCTTTCCGCCGGGGCCGGTGATCCACCACGGCTCGGACGAGATGAAAAAGGAATTCCTGCCGAAACTGGCGTCAGGCAGCGAAATGATGTGTTTCGGTGTCTCCGAGCCGGACAATGGCGTGGACACCTCCCGCCTGAAGACCTTTGCGAAGAAAGACGGCGAACGCTATCTGGTGAATGGGCGCAAGGTGTGGATTTCGAACTCGAAAAACGCCGACCGTATCCTGTTGCTGACACGTACGGCGCCGCGTGATCCAGAACGGCCCTTTGACGGCATGACCCTGTTCCTGACCAAGCTAAAGGACAAGGCGGGTGTCGATATCAAACGCATCGACAAGATCATGCGCAATGCCGTGGACAGCAACGAGATCGTGTTTGAGGATTTCGAGGTCTTTGAACATGAAATCGTCGGCCAAGAGGGCAAGGGCTTTCGCTGTTTGATTGACGGGTTGAACCCCGAACGGATCGCGGTGGCCCAGACCTGTATCGGGCTGGGGCGCGGGGCGCTGAACCTTGCGACGCAATACGCCAAGGATCGCGTGGTCTTTGATCGGCCCATCGGCCAGAACCAAGCGGTTGCGCATCCCCTCGCCGAAAGCTGGATGCGCCTAGAGGCCGCCGATCTGATCACTCAAAAGGCCGCGCGCCTGTTTGATGCCGGTCAGCCCTGCGGCCCCGAGGCGAACGCCGCCAAGTTTCTGGCCAGCGACGCGGGCTTTCAGGCTGCTGATAATGCCATGCAGTTCCACGGCGGTTTCAGCATGTCCACCGAATACCACGTTTCGCGCTTCTGGATGGAGGCGCGGCATCTGAAAATTGCCCCGATCAGCCAGCAAATGGTCCTGAATTTCATTTCGGACAAGGTGCTGGGCCTGCCGCGGTCGTATTAATGAGGAAGTGAAAACTATGCGCGACGCAGTAATTTGCGAACCGATCCGCACCCCCGTTGGGGGCTATGGCGGCACGATGCGGGATGTGCCGGTGGCCCATCTGGCGGCGACTGTGGTCAAGGAACTGGTCAACCGGACCGGCGTCACCAGCGAGATGATCGATGACGTGATTTTCGGACAGGTCTATCCGGGGTCCGAGGCCCCGGCGATCGGGCGGATTGCGGCGCTTGACGCGGGACTTGATATCTCGGTGCCGGGGACACAGATCGACCGGCGCTGTGGCTCGGGTCTGCAGGCGGTGATCAACGCCTGTATGTATGTGCAAACCGGGGCGGCCGATCTGGTGATCGCGGGCGGCGCCGAAAGCATGAGCCAAGCGGAATACTATACCATGGGCGCGCGTTGGGGCCTGAAAGGGCGCGACAGCGAATTCCACTGTCGCATCGGGCGCGGGCGCGTGACATCGGGCGGGAAATTCTATCCGGTGCCGGGCGGCATGATTGAAACGGCGGAAAACCTGCGCCGCGACTTTTCGATCAGCCGCGCCGAACAGGACGAATATGCCGCGCGTTCGCATGCCAAGGCGGCTGCGGCGACGGCGTCGGGCAAGTTTGCCGACGAAATGGTGCCGGTCACGATCAAGACCCGCAAGGGCGAGGTTGAGTTCGCCACCGACGAACATATCCGTCCCGATGCCACCGCCGAGAGCCTGTCGGGCCTGCGTCCGATCCTTGGTAAAAACGACCCCGATGCGACCGTCACGGCGGGCAATGCGTCCGGCCAGAACGACGCCGCCGCGGCCTGTATCGTGACGACGCGCGAAAAGGCCGAGGCGCTGGGCCTGAAGCCCTTGGCGCGTTTGACCAGCTGGGGTTTGGCGGGCGTCGGGCCCGAACGCATGGGCATCGGCCCTGTCCCCGCCGTTGAAAAGGCGCTGAACGCGGCCGGTTTGGGCATGGGTGATCTTGATCTGATCGAGCTGAACGAAGCCTTTGCCGCACAGGTTCTGGCCTGTCTCAAATCGTGGGATGTCTCGCCCGAGGACAGCCGCCTGAACGTGAACGGCTCGGGGATTTCCCTTGGTCATCCGGTCGGGGCGACGGGCGTGCGTATCCTTGCCAACCTCTTGCGTGAAATGGAACGTCGCGACGCCCGCTATGGGGTTGAAACCATGTGCATCGGCGGGGGCCAAGGCCTTGCCGCTGTGTTCGAACGGACGACATAGGATTTGACGATGAGTGTACTCGATAAATACAGCCACTTTGCCATGTCGTTCGAAATGAACGAACCGGGTGTTCTTGAAATCATTTTTGACGGTCCGAACCTGAACGCGGTGGATGCGGATGTGCATTCCGACATCGCCGCCGTTTGGCGGGTGATTGACCGCGACGACGATGTGAACGTTGTTCTGGTCCGTGGCGCGGGCAAGGCGTTTTCGGCGGGCGGTAGCTTTGATCTGATCGAGGATCAGCTTGAGAGCTACAAGACCCTGACCCGCGTTCTGCGCGAATGTCAGGATCTGGTCCACGGAATGATCGATTTCCCGAAGCCGGTGATCTCTGCAATCCACGGCCCCGCCGTCGGGGCGGGTCTGATCGTGGCGATGCTGGCCGATATTTCGATTGCGGCCAAGTCGGCCAAGATCGTGGACGGCCACACCCGTCTGGGCGTTGCGGCGGGCGATCACGCGGCGATGGTCTGGCCGTTGATGTGCGGCATGGCCAAGGCGAAATACTATCTGATGGTCTGTGAGGCGATCACCGGCGAAGAGGCCGAGCGGATCGGTCTGGTCTCGATGTGTGCCGAGGATGACGAACTGCTGGACACCGCGCGCAAGGTTGCTGGCAAGCTGAACAACGGGGCCCAAGAGGCCATCCAGTGGACCAAGCGGTCGATGAACCTGTTCTACAAACAGAACGCGGCGATTTTTGACGCGTCGCTGGGGCTGGAATTCCTCGGGTTCCGTGGTCCTGATGTGCGGGAGGGTTTGCTCAGCCACAAAGAAAAACGCAAACCGGATTTCAAACGTAAGGACTAACGGCACCAAACGTGCAGGTCCTGACCCAGAGGGAGGTCAACGATGACAATTAACCTGAACGGCGCAACGCGTCTCTATCCGCTGTTGGGCGATCCGATCAAATACGCACGTTCGCCCGATTGGCTGAGCAAGCACATGGCCAAACGCGGGATGAACTGTATTTCCCTGCCGATGGAGGTGCCCGAGGGGCAGCTCAAGGTGGTGATGGACGGTCTGGCCGCGTCGATGAACGTGGATGGCCTTAGCCTGACGATGCCGCACAAAATCACGGGCGTGGAATATTGCGCGACCTTGTCGGAAACGTCGCAAATGCTGGGTGTGGTCAGTGCGATCCGCCGTAATAAGGACGGATCATGGTTCGGGCACACCACCGACGGTGATGCCTTTGTCAAAGCGCAGATCGACAATGGCGCAACGGTCGACGGGGCCAAGGTTCTGGTGATGGGGGCCGGCGGCGCGGGCAGTGCCATCGTGATTTCCATGCTGGAACAGGGCGCGGCCGAGGTTGCCGTTTACGATCTGGATCGCGCGCGGTCAGAACGCATCGTGGGCCTGTTGAAGGACAAGGTCGGCGATCGCGTGCGTGTTGCAGACACCAACGATCCCGCCGGTTTCAATCTGGTCTGTAATGCGACGTCGATGGGCATGGACGATAATGACCCGATGCCGATTGATGGCGATAAGCTGACCGCAGACATGTTCGTGGGCGATGTCATCGCAGGTCATGGCGATACCAAGATCATCAAGGCTGCCAAGGCTGCCGGTTGCAAAACCGCCGATGGCGACGCGATGGTTGTCGCGGTGTTGGATGTGATGTGCGATTTCCTCGAAGACGCTTGGAAATAAGCGTCCGCGCACCGGAAATGAAAAGGCCCGCGCGGTGATGCGCGGGCCTTTTGCGTTTATCGGAGGGATTTAGCGATCAAAGCTGAGGACCACGCGCCCGCGCATGCCGCCCGCCTCGGTCATCTGGTGGCCTTTGACGGCGTCGCGATAGCTGAGGATCTCGGCCACGCGGGGTTTTAGGCCACCCGATCCGATCAGGTCTGCAATACGGGTCAGGGTCGCGGTGTCCTCCATCCCTTTCAGGACGGACACATTCAGAACCCGCAGGCGGGGATCGTCGATCTTATACGTGCCGCGCAGGGATACCGCGCCGCCACCATCACGGATCAGGGGGCTGACCTCTTGGCCGATCAGGGCGCCGTCGATCATCCCGTCGACCCCGTCCGGCGCGATTGCGCGCAGGGCGTCCTCGAAATCGTTGCGCGGCAGGATGTGATCGGCCCCAAAGCCCGCGACCATGTCCGCGTCTTTATCTGCGACGTTGGCCAGAACCGTCAGGCCCGCCGCCTTGGCCAACTGTATCGCTGAGCCGCCCAGCATCCCCGCACCGCCGGTGATCAGGATGCTCTGACCCGGCTTCAGGTCCAGAAAGTCGAGGGCAAGCGCCGCGGTCAGGGCATTCATCGGCACCGTCGCGGCCCCCTCTAGGTCAACATCGCCGGACAGGGGCGCGACCGATTTTGCCGACACAGCGATTTGCTCGGCGTAGGAGCCGCCGCTGGGCGTGCGCGGGTTCAGAACGCCAATGACCGGCGTGCCTTCGGCCATGCCGCTGTCCCCGCCGTTCAGGATTGTGCCGGAAAACTCCATTCCCGCGATATAGGGCGGGGTCAGGTCGGTCATCATGCCCGCCTGCGCGCCGTTGCGCATCATCAGGTCGGTGGGGTTCACCGTCGTGGCCGAGACCTTGACCACCACCTCACCCGCCGCAGGTGTGGGATCGGGCAGATCGGTAATGCTCAGGACCTCGGGGGCGCCGAATTCGGTGAATGTAATAGCGTGCATTGTTCAATCCTTTCGGGAAATGTCATCCGCCCCGATCAGCGCGCGATAGGCGGCGCGACGGGCGGGATCAACGGTCAAGGGACGGTCATAGGACGGGTCATCGGGACCCCGCGCGGGACCACGACCGGCGTTCATAAAGGCGCGTTCCTCGGCGCTGAGCGAAGCGGCGGTCGAGGTCATCGCGGACAGGTCGGTGGCGTCGGGAATGTGATCAAGGTCCGACCAATCGCGCAGGGTGACCCGCGCGGCGATGCGCCAGATCCCATCGCGTTTCTCCAGCCGGTCGATATAGCGCCCACCCCCGATCGTCAGGGGCTTGCCCGCGCGGTTCATCGCAGTGAACATGAAATAGGTCTCGGTATGGGCGGTGTCCCCGTCCAGATCGCACCAATGATTCAGCAAACAGTGCTGATGGGACTGTTGCGCGGTTTCGTGCATGTTCAGGGCCCAGTCGACAAATTCGTCCCGTGTGCCAACGAATTTCCCGTGTTCGTCCAGCGCATCGTCGTGAAACGCCGACCGGATCAGGTCGCGGTCAAATCGATCCACCCCGCGTGCATAGCGGTGCAGGCATTGCCGGATTTGCTCACGGTCCCAGAGGTCCGTCACCATCTGCTCAACCGTGGGCATTACACCGTTCCCCCGTTGCGTAGGGCGGCGATTTCGTCCGTGCTAAACCCGTAGTCGGCCAGAACCGCATCTGTATGTTCGCCCAGCAGAGGCGGACGCGACACCGGCACCGCGCCGCGTGACAGGCGGGCAGGGGGCGGAGCGATCGGCACGGGGTTAGAGTTGGGGAAGTCCACTTCGCGCATGTAGGTCGCGCGCAAATCCATCGCGCCGCCCATCACCTCGGCGGGGGACAGGACGGGGCCACAGCCGATATTGGCCTTGTTCAGGATGTCGATACAGTCGTCGCGCGTTTTCAGGGCGCACCATTCCTGCATGATCGCACTCAGGTCCGCGCCATTTTCCCCGCGCAGATCGTCATTGGCATAGTGCGGATCGTCCAACAGATCCTCGCGTCCGATGACCTTGCACCAGCGGGCGAAGACCTTTTGTCCGATCACCTGCATGATGAACCACCCGTCGCGGGCGCGGAAAATGTCCGAGGGGCTGGACATCGGACTACGGTTGCCGGTGGGTTCGCGGTGGCGAAATCCGGTCGCCTCTTCCATCAGGATTTGGTTGGTGATGTTTAACGATGTGCCGACCAAAGACGCCTCGACATGGGCACCTTCGCCGGTTTTCATCCGCCCGATAATCGCGGCCAACGTCCCATATGCCAGTGACAGAGAGGTCGAGAAATCAATCGGCGCGGTGGCCGCGCGGGTGGGCGATCCGGGCTCTCCGGTCAGGTAAATCGCGCCCGACACGGCCTGCCCCACACCGTCGAACCCGATCCGTTCGGCCAGATCCCCCTCAGATCCATAGGCGGATGCGCTGGCCAGAATGATATCTGGTTTGATGGATTTCAGGGTGTCGTAATCAAGGCCAAAGTACTTCAGCGCGCCGGGCGAATAGTTCGCCACAACCACATCGGACTGTTCGATCAGACGGCGCATGACCGCGCGTCCCTCATCCGAGGTCATGGCAAGCGTCAGGCACCGTTTCCCGCCATTACATTGCAGGAACTGCGCGCCTTCGCCATGGGCGGTCACAGGCATCAAATACCGGTCATCTTCGCCCTTGGGACGCTCGACGCGGGTCACTTCGGCGCCAAAGCTTGCCAGAATATGCGCGCAATAGGGACCGGCGATCCAGCGTCCGAAATCCAGAACGCGGATGCCCTCAAGAATACCGGACATGATGGGGCCTTTCGGTTGTGTGGGGACGGGGAATGCGCGCGCCAAACGGTCGCACTTCACGCAGACGCATAGCGGATATGCCTGCCTGCGCCTTGTCTCTGCGGCGCAGCAAAACTATGTTGCATTGCAGAGACGATGTCTTGGATGAATGAGGAAAACGATATGTACGCTGATGTTGATCAGTCCGTCGTGGCAGCCGCCAAAGCAGAACGCGCCGAAATGCTGAAGAGCATCTTTGCCCGTCTGTTTGCACGCAAGCACGGCGTTCCCGCTCAGGCCTGATCGAACCGATCCGACCTGATGCCAAGATGCCCGCGCCCGAATAGGCCGCGGGCATTTTCCGTTTCTGGGGGTGGACGCGTGACACCTTAGGCGCCAGGCACCAACAGGGCGGTCAGATCAGTGACCGCACCGGCGGGTTGCATCCCGTCCACCAGATCCCACAGGCGGTGGGCCTGCTTCAGACCGATCACGGTTTCGGTCAGATCATCCAGTTTCTTTAGATGCGCCTCGGGTGTGAACGGCTTCATCGGCGAACCGGTGGATTGCTCTTGAAAGATATCCTGCGTGGTGCCGTCGGCGTAATGCACGGTCACATCCGCGACGAAGTATTTGTATTTTTCGTCCAGCGCGGGGTCGATTTCGATATGCACTTTTTCCAACATTTCACGCACTGCCGAGCCAGGCCCAAGGTCAAGCGCCCCCTCTAGGATCGCATGGTGGGCCTGAAACCCGTTGCCGTGGCCCAGAACCGACAGGGCCATCTGCGCGGGCAGGGAATACTGCACCTCTTCGATGTTCGAGGGCGTATAGATATTGGCGTTGCGCGTGCCGACGATGCTGTTGACCATGGTCTGCAGGCGGGCGTCGATGCGGGTGATGTCGGAGGCGCGGTCCTGAACGGTTTGCATCGCCTCGATATACGAGAACGTACAGGCGCAACAGCAATAGGCCTTATAGCTGAGGCCGGGCATCAGGTTCGGCGCATCGGGGGCGAAATCGGCAATCGCCTCGGCACCCACGTCCAGATCGCAGAACATCTTGTAAAGGCCACGGTTGCCGGTCAGGAAATTGCGCGGACCGGTGATGCCTGCGCGGGCCAACTCGGCGGCCTCGATCCCGTTGCGCACGGCGATACCGGCGTGGATGCGTTTGATCGACCCGCCGGATGAAGCATATTCGGTCGGACCGCTTGCATGGGACAGGGCAATGGCAAGGGCGTGGAAGGTCTGTTCTTCGTCCAGATCATACATCTTGGCGGCAAGTGCGGCGATGCCGAACCCCGCCCAGATCGCATGGGGCTGCCAGCCTTGGTTCAACACCGCAGGCGAGCCCCATTTGCCGATCCGCACATAGGTTTCATACCCCACAACCATCGCCGTCAGCGTGGTTTCGATGTCTGCGCCCAGTTCCTCGGCCATGGCGAAGGCGGCGGGTACAACGGCACAACCCGGATGCGCGTTGCCGAAAAAGTCGTCGTATTCAAACCCGTGGCCATAGCTGGCGTTGACATAGGCGGCGTCTACGGCGGCGGCGGGTGTGTCGTGGTTGACGATGGTCGCCTTGCCCGGACGCGGGTTGCGAAACGCCAGTGTTTTTTGTGACCAAGGCAGGACCGAGGCGCCGACCTGAATGGCAAATTGGTCCTTGATCAGACCCTTGGCCGCGTTCAGCGTCGCCTCATCGATATCCGAAAATTTGTAGTTCACCACGAAACGCGCCACGGCGCGCTCAAGGCTTTGACTATTGTCGCTCATGGTTTTGGGTCCATTGCCTGACTGGAAAAAGCTGCGTTACTTGAAACTATTACGCAGCAGAGATCACCGGCGCAAACCTGGATAGGACCGCCCTATGGTTTCCCAAGAATACCCCTGCAAGGAGGCACCGTGCCCGCGAATTACAAAGAACTGGCGACCGGCAAATACTACGAAGAACTCGAACCCGGTGTCGTCTATAAACACGCGATCACCCGCACGGTGACCGAAACCGACAACCTGATGTTTTCGGCCCTGACGCATAATATGGCGTGGCTGCATCTGGATGAGGAATACGCCAAAACCCAGATGTTCGGACAGCGCTTGGTGAACTCGAACTTTACCCTGTCTCTCGTCGCAGGGGTGCAGGTCATGGACCTGACACTTGGTACGACGCTGGCCAATATGGGCTATAGCGACGTGAAATTCCCCAACCCCGTTTTCATCGGCGACACCATCTATACCGAGACCGAGGTCGTCTCCAAGCGCCTGTCGAAATCGCGCCCCAATGCCGGTTTGGTCGAATTTGAAACCCGCGGCGTGAACCAACGCGACGAGATCGTTGTCGTTCTGAAACGCACGGGGCTGATGCTGTTGAAAAACCCGCCCGAAACCACCTGAGCACAGCCTCGGGCTATGCCCTCTATCGTCCGTGGCTAGGGCAGGGGACGCCCCCCTGCCGCGCGGTGTTTTCACCGGCTATAGCGGATGAACAACCGGTCAGTGGACCGGCAAGTGGATGCTATCGGGAGGGCGCAGAATGGACCTTGGGCTAAGCGGAAAGACCGCAATCGTCACCGGCGCGGGCAGTGGTATTGGCGCCGCGATCGCGCGCCGGTTTGGCCACGAGGGCGCGCATGTCGTCGTGTCCGACATCAACCAAGAAAGTGCCGCCGCCGTCGCGCGCGACATCACCGACGCGGGCGGGTCGGCCCTTGGGGTGGCTGCCGATGTCACCGATGAGGCCGCCGTTTCGGCCATGGTCGAGCAGGCCGTCGAGGCGTTCGGGACCGTTCATATCCTGATCAACAACGCCGGTTTGGCGCGTGACGGGCGCATCACCAAGATGAGCGAAAGCGACTGGGATCTGGTCGTGGATACGGGCCTGAAGGGCGCGTTTCTATGCACCCGCGCGGTCCTGCCCCATATGACCGACCAGAAGTGGGGGCGGATCATTTCCATGTCTTCACGTGCGCACAACGGCAACCCCGGACAGGCGAATTATTCTGCGGTCAAGGCGGGCCTGATCGGGTTCACCAAGGCAATGGCTCTTGAGAACGGGCGCAACTTTATCACCGCCAACGCGGTCGCACCGGGCATGATCGACACGCCCTTTGTCCGCAGCCACCCCGCCTATGAGAAAATCCGCGACAACGCGATCAAGACCACCCCGATCCCCCGTGTGGGTGAGGCCGAGGATGTGGCCGACGCGGTCGCGTTTCTGGCCTCGGAACGTGCCAGCTATATCACCGGCGATGTTCTGCACGTGACGGGCGGTCGGTACTGATCCACAGGGCCGTTTTGGCACAGGGATTGCGCCCTTTGGGGCAACCGCGACGTGTGTCGCGATAAAGACATGGAGATTGTCAGATATGGGTACAGATTATTCCAGAGACACGATTTACGTCGGCGGCAAATGGATCACGCCGGACTCTAGCGCCAAGTTGGACGTGATCTCGCCCTTTACCGAAGAGGTCTTTGCCAAGGTTCCCAAGGTGTCGCGCGCGGATGTGGACACGGCCGTTGCCGCCGCGCGTCAGGCGTTTGATCATGGCCCGTGGCCCAAGATGCCCGTGGCCGAACGGGTCGCCGCCATTGGCCGTTTGCGCGACATCTTTGCCGCCCGCCAAGAGGACATGGCCCAAGCCATCACCGCCGAAATGGGCAGCCCCATCACGCAATCCCGCACGATCCAGACCACCGTGCCCTTGATGATGATGGATGAGCACAGCGATCTTGCCCTGAACACCGTCAAATGGACCGAGCTGCGCCAATCGCCCTCGGGCAATGCGTTGGTGCGACGTCAGCCCAAAGGCGTGGCCGCGCTGATCACGCCGTGGAACGCGCCGATGATGACCGTGATCCAAAAGCTGGGTCCGGCCTTGATGGCGGGCAACACCGTGGTTTTGAAACCCGCCTCGCTTGCCCCGCTCAGCGCCTATCTCTTGGCCGAGTTCATCGATGAGGCCGGTTTCCCCGAGGGTGTCGTCAACGTCATCACCTGTGACCGTGGCGAGGCCGAATATCTGGCCCTGCACCCCGGTGTGGATAAGGTGACGTTCACCGGCTCAACCGGCGCGGGGCGCCATCTGGCCGCGAAATGCGGCGAGTTGCTGCGTCCGATCACGCTGGAACTGGGGGGGAAATCGGCGGGGATCATCCTTGACGACGCCGACATTCCGGCGGCGGTCGAGGCGATGCGCCTGTTGTCGTTCCGCAATTCGGGTCAGATCTGTACGCTGAAAACCCGCGTCCTTGTGTCCAAGAAACGTGAGGCCGAGGTGGTTGAGGCGTTGGCGGAAATGGTCAAATCCATGCCCGTTGGCGACCCTCTGGACGAGGCGACCCACATCGGCCCGATGGTCAGTCAAAAGCAACGCGATAACGTCGAATACTACATCGATCTTGGCGTCAAAGAGGGCGCGACCTTGCAGGCCGGTGGCCTTGGTCGTCCGGCGGGCCTGAACCACGGCTGGTTTGTGCAGCCGACCCTGTTCTCGGGGGTCGATGCGGAGTCGCGTCTGGCACAGGAGGAGGTGTTCGGCCCCGTTCTGGCCGTTATCGCCTATGAGGACGAAGAAGACGCCATCCGGATCGCCAACAACTCGGTTTACGGCCTAAGCGGGTCGGTCTTTTCGCAGGATGTTGAGCGCGCCGTCTCTGTGGCCGACCGTATTAAAACCGGCGTGCTGGAGGTCAACGGATCGCCCTTCGGTTTCCATGCGCCGTTTGGCGGGGTCAAGGAATCCGGCACCGGTCGCGAAAGCGGTTGGGAAGGGTTCGAGGCCTATCTCGAACTGAAATCCATCGGCGTCCCCAAAGACTACGCCGACAGCATCGCCTAATGACATCGCCCCGCACCATTACAGTGCGGGGCGTTTCATTTCAGGCGGGTCAGCGCATCAAAGGCCCAGCGTCGTGCCCCCGTCCACCACCAATGCCTGACCGGTGATCCAGCGGCTATCGTCACTGGCGAAAAACACCGCCGCCTTTGCAATATCAAATGCATCGCCCAGCCATCCCATCGGCACCTGTGCCGTGCGCGCGGCCCAATAGGCGTCCATCTGTTCAGGGGTATCGGCCCAGTTCCGCTCGGCAGAAGCCTTGGCCATCGGCGTGTCCATCAGACCGGGTACGATGGCGTTGACGCGGACCTGATCAGGCGCATGTTGCGCCGCCGTGACGCGGGTCATGTGGTTCATCGCGGCCTTGGTCGAATAATAGGCCACATAGGGTTTGTTCAGGTATTTCAGTGACGAAATGGACGAGATGTTGATGATCGACCCGCCCCCCGTTTCGATCATCGCGGGAATGGCGTGCTTCATCGCCAAAAACGCCGATTTCAGGTTCACATCAAAGGCGCGATCCCAGTCCTCTTCGGGGAGGTCCACCACCCCGCCGCGTACGACGATACCGACGTTGTTGACCAGAATATCTAGGCCGCCATAGGTCGAAACCGCCAGATCGACCGCCGCCTTCATGTCCATCGAAACGGTGGCATTTCCGGCGGTGCCAGTCGCGTCGAACCCTTCGGCGCGGATGGTTTCGGCGGCCTCTTCGGCCAAGGTTCCGTCCAGATCTACACAGACCACGCGCGCCCCTTGGCGGGCGAATTCGGCGGCGCAGGCCTTGCCGTTGCCCCATCCGCCATCAACCGTGCCCGCGCCAATGACCAGCGCCGTTTTCCCGTCCAGACGTCCCATGTCGTCCCCCATCGTCCAATTGCTCTGACATTGCCCCGTCTGCCCCCAAGCCGCAACGGCGGCACGGGGTGGGAGGCCTAGTTCGTGGTGTATTGATCGTCCGATACGGGTTCCAGCCAATCAACGGCAGACCCATCGACGACCTCGGTCACGGCGATATGGGACATGGCGGTGTCGGGACCCGCGCCATGCCAGTGCTTTTCGCCCGCCTCGAACCAGACGGTGTCGCCCGCCTTGACCTCTTGGATGTCGCCGTCCCACGTGCCGACGCGACCACAGCCCGAGGTGATGATCAACAGCTGTCCAACGGGGTGGGTGTGCCACACGGTGCGCGCCGCCGGATCGAACGTCACCTGACCCGCGGCCAGACGCGACGGTTCGGGCGCGGTGTGGATCGGATCGCGGCGCGCGTGGCCGCTAAAGTTCTCGACGGGTCCGATGCTGGACGCTTGGCTGCCGTTTCGTTTGATAAGCATGTATCCCTCCGGTTTTGATGCGAAAATAGATCGGATCGGGCCCTGCCGAAACGGCGGACTAAGCCGATGGATTTTGCCCGAAGGCTGACATAGGTGGGGGCTATGTTAAATAGGGCTGGTTTGGATTGACCCGCGCGCGAAACCTGCCACGCTAAACCCATGCAATATTCAGCTCCTACCACTGTGGATGAGGCCGTCACGATGCTGGCAAACAGCGCGGGACCGGCCCATGTTCTGGCCGGTGGCACCGATCTTGTGGTCCAGATGACCGCGGGTTTGCGCGCGCCCGACCTTGTTGTCGATATCAAACGCATTCCCGACCTGACACAGATTACCCGCACCGATGACGGCGGGTTTCGCATTGGCGCGGCGGTTTGCGGGGCAGAGATCAACGAGCACGCCGATTTGCGCGCCGCATGGCCGGGTGTGTGCGAAGGCATCGACCTCATCGGGTCGATGCAGGTCCAGTCCAAGGCAACACCGGCGGGCAACCTGTGCAATGGCTCTCCTGCGGCCGATAGCGTCCCCGCGATGATCGCAGCAGGTGCCGTGGCCACCGTGATCGGGCCCGATGGTGTGCGAGAGATGCCCATCGCCGACATTCCTGCCGGTCCCGGTCGCACCACATTGACCAAGGGCGAGGTGATCGCCGCGATCACGTTGCCCGCGCGCGGCGTGCACGCGGGTGACGCCTATGTGCGGTTTACGCCGCGCACCGAGATGGACATCGCCGTTGTAGGCGTCGCGGTGAACCTGACCCTGAACGCGGCGGGTATCTGTACGGATGCACGTGTGGCCATTGGCGCTGTTGCGCCGACGGCGCGTCTTGTGCCCGATGCGGCCGCCGCACTGATTGGCACTTCGCTTGATGACGCTGCGCTGGATGCGGCGGCCAAGGCGGTTCAGGCCGCATGCCAGCCGATTGACGACAAACGCGGATCAGCCGCCTATCGCATCCGCATTGCGGGCACCATTTTCAAGCGCGCAGCCACCCGCGCCTTGGCCCGCGCCAAAGGAGAGGTCTGATGGCGAAACTGCATGTCACCACAACGATCAACGGGGATGAGGTGGAATTCCTTGCCCGCCCCGATCAGACCCTCTTGTCGGTTCTGCGCGATGAGTTGAACCTGACCGGCGCGAAAGAGGGCTGTGGCTCGGGCGATTGCGGCGCCTGTTCGGTTGAGGTCGACGGGCGCGTCACCTGTTCCTGTCTCATGCTGGCCGGTGAGGCCGAGGGGCGCACGATCACCACGGTTGAGGGCGTTGCCGATCATGGGCACCTGCACCCCGTGCAGCGCCACATCCTAGAGGGCGCGGCATTGCAATGCGGATTCTGCACACCGGGGATCGTGGTTGCCGCGAAGAACCTTCTTGAACGCAATCCTGACCCGACCGAGACCGAAATCCGGTTCTGGCTGGCGGGGAATCTGTGCCGCTGTACGGGCTATGACAAGATCATTCGCGCGGTGCAAAACGCCGCCGCCGAGATGCGCGAAACGGCCTAAGGGCGGGCGCATGAAACAGATCGGGGGCCGCGTGGCCCCCGTTTTTGTTCAGGCTTTATGCCGATCGGCGAATCCCGGCACGCCATAGGACGGATCGGTGCGATCCCGCGTGCCGTGGTTGTTGTCCGGCCCTACTTCGCGCGCGGGTGTGACGACCTCATCCAGACGGCTCCAGTCATCGATGACCACGCGTTTGATCACCTGCCAACGTCCATCTTCGCGCACGAACTTGTCCAGATACCGCCCCGAGCGCACCCGCGTCCACGTCTTGCCGCCCTCGACGCGGGTCTGGGACGCCATAAAATAGGTTTCGACATTGGCCTCATCCCCGTTCAGGTCGATCAGGATATTGCCCAGATGATGCATGGATGCGGTGACGTCGGGGTTTGCCGCGCTTTTGGCCAAAGCGGCCAGCGCGGTCGCCTTATCCCCACGGAAATTGCCGTGATCGTCGTCGCAATCGGCGTGGAATGCGAAATCCAGCAACTCGGCGTCGCCCCGATCCACACCGCGCGCATAGGCATACATCGCCTGCCGGATTTCTTCGTGGTCGCGCAGGCGCCGGACCTCGTCGGTCAGCGCCTGCACCTGCTGTTTCAAATCGTCTGTCTCAGACATGGATCAGTGAACCGCCGCATACATGATGCGTTCCTCTGTTGCGTCATGTGCGGTCATCTCTTCGACGACCTGACCCTGACGGGCGACCAGAATGCGGTCGGACAGGGCCAGCACCTCGGGAAGGTAGGACGAGATCAGAACCACAGCAATGCCCGCATCGGCCAGTTCGTTGATCAGATCGTGGATTTCCACGATGGACCCCACGTCCACACCGCGCGTGGGTTCGTCAAACACCACCAGACGCGGCTTTTGCACCAGCGATTTGGCGATGACGACCTTTTGCTGGTTGCCGCCCGACAGTTCCAGCATCTTGGCAGACGAGTTGATCGCGCGGATCGACAGCTTTTTGGTCCATTGCGCGGCCAGTTCCTTGGCCTTGGTCATGGTCACGATGGACGCGGGGTTTGATCCACCCGCCAGATCACCCATCCAGATGTTTTCGGCAATCGACATGGTCTCAAAGAACCCGTCCAGCTTGCGGTCCTCGGTGATGTAAACGATGCCGTCATTCACCGCCTTGCGGGGTACGCGATAGCGCACGGGTTTGCCGTCCAGACGAATTTCCCCGCCGTTCAGGAAGTCCCGTTTGATTGCGCCCGACACGATCTGCATCGTCTCGGTCCGCCCTGCGCCGACCAGACCGAACATGCCGGTGATCTGGCCGTCATAGATGCTGAACGAGGTGTTGCGCACGATCTTGCCCTTGGTGACGTTCTCGACACTCAACAGCTTTTTGCCGGGTTTGCGCACCGGAACCTCAATCCCTTTGCGCGAGCCGTAGAGTTCATTTTCCAGACTGCGACCGACCATGGCACGCACGATTGAATCGCGGTCGAAATCCTTGGTGTCGCCACTTTCGACCAAGGACCCGTCGCGCATGATCGTCAGGCGATCGGAATATTGCAGCGCCTCTTCCAGAGCGTGGGTGATGAACAGGATCGAGATACCCTTTTCCTTGAGACGACGCACAAGGCCAAAGAAATAGCTCTTTTCCTCGGGCGTCAGGGTCGCTGTGGGTTCGTCGAAAATGATGACCTTGGCGTTGTGGTGCGTGGCGCGGGCGACCTCGACCATCTGTCGTTGCGCCGCGCCAAGCGTGTTGACCAGCGCCGTCGCCTCAACGTCAAAGTTCATCGACAGCAGGTATTGCTGGGCGTCGATGTGCATACCACGCAGACGGTTCAGGAACTTCTCATCCCCCAGAAAGATATTCTGGGCCACCGTCATGGACGGCACGAGGTTGGTTTCCTGAAACACCATGGCGATGCCCGCCTCTAGGGCGTCGCTGGGGCTGTGGAAATGGACCTGTTTGCCCTCCATGTGGATTTCGCCGTCCGACAGTTCGTGCACACCGGCAAGGGCCTTCATCAGTGTCGATTTACCGGCCCCGTTTTCGCCCAGAACCGCATGCACCTCGCCCCGCGCCAATTGCAGGTCGATGCCACGGATCGCATAGACGCCACGGAAGTGTTTGGTCGCCTGTTTGAGTTCAAGGATCACATCCATCAGTTCGCCTCCGCAACGGTATTCGGGGATAGGGCAACGCACACGCCCGCGCCTTTGGACGCGACGAGGATCTTGTCGCCTTGGGCACAGACCGAGGTCACGCCGTGGCGGTTGCCGTCGGCGCGGCTGTGATAGCTGGCCACGGGGGCAAACCCGTCATCCAGCGACACAACCAATCCATAGGACCATGTCGGCGCCCATGGCTTGATGATGCCCATGGTTTTCAGGGCGGCACCCTGCATGGGTTCCTTGAACCCCTGACCCCACATCAGTTTCGGTGCGATCCAGTGATCGGACGGCACTTGGGTTGTCATGGCGTGCAGGAACTCTGGCTCCCGCAGTACAAATTCCACCAGCTGGTTGCGCGGGGCAAACACGGCCAGAACATAGCCACCGGCTGCATCGGGCACGAGGCGCGCGGGATAGCCAGGCAGGTCCTCAAGCATGGGGGTGATTTGGCCGCTCTCGCCGATCAGGATGATGCGGTGCGCCCATGCCTCGGACACGGCCAGGCCGTTGGGGCTGGGGCAGATGCCATAGGGATAGCCCAGACCACCGGCCAGCTTCTTGCCCGTGCCGTTGGTCAGGTCGACGCGCCACACCTCGCCGGTGCGGCCTTGGGCCATCAGGTCGCGCTTCCATTCCGCGTGGACGCGGTCGCGCGCGCCGACCGTGATGACAAGGCTGTGGTCATCCTCGAACGCGACCGCCGTTGCGCATTTCAGGGCATTCCCGCCCAGCTTTTCGATGTGGCGCCCGTTATGGGCCCCACCGCGGATGTAGATACCGCCGCCATCAACGCCGATGGCCGTTGCTCCGTCACCGGAGGCCGCCAGGCAGGTGATGGGCGCGTCGAACGTGTCGACAACCTCGGGGGTGCCGTCCGCAGACACGCGCAGCAACGCGGCGCCGCTGCTGCACCAGATGTCGGTGCCGATAAGCGTCAGGTTGTCGATGTCCGTGGCGTCGAACAGATGCTCGGCGTGGTCCAGCTTGTGATTGGGGTGCAGAGGACCGTCCATCACCGGAACAGCGATCGAATACTTGCCGCGTCCCAGAAATTTGTCGGTCCGATCCAGGAGTGCTCGGATCATGTGTTCTGCTCCCATTTGCTGTGTTCGGACCATTCGGGATCGGCCCCCGGGATCGGCCATTTGCCGATGCGGTTGTTGGAGACGCCGCCGATGAACAGGTGACCGCGGTCTTCTTTGCACGAGGTCGGCATCGGGTGGTTGACGCAATCCTTGTCCCAGAAGGCCTCAATCACTTCACCCTCGGGGGTGATTTTCACCAGACAGCCCATGTTGATGTTCGGATAGAGCCAGTTCGCAGGCGCAACGCGGCGCGTCATGCGGCGGCGGAACCCGGGGCGGGTCATCGCCATGTCCAGAACCGGCGCACGCATCCCGATCAGGCACAGCCAGATGTTGCCATCCGAGGCGCGGTTGATGTTGTCGGGATAGCCGGGCAGGTTGCCGATGACCTCTTCGACCTTGCCCTTGTTCGGACCGTCGTACCAGAACCGCATCAGGCGGCACGCCCATGTCTCGCAGAACAACAGCGACTGGTTGTCGGGCAGACAGACGATCCCGTTGGGGAAGATACGGTTGCCCAGAACCGTTTTGGTCGTCTTGGTCGCGGGGTCATAGCAGATGATCCGCCCGTTGCCGCGACTCTCCAGCATATCCACCTGCCATTCGTGACCGGAATAGCGATAGGTCGCCTCGGAGAAGAAGATCTTGCCATCGGGTGCGATATCAAGGTCGTCCGCCAGACGCAGGCGGCTGTCGTCGATGATCGACCACGGCGTGCGGTTGGTTTCATCGGTCAGTTTGACCACTTCGCGCTCGGGCGTGACCATATAGAGACCCATGCCGCCAACGCAGACACAGAGGTTCCCGTCCTTGTCAAAGTTCATCCCGTAGGTGCCGCCGCCGATATGGGCGAAAATCTCGTGCTGGGTGTAATCAGGGGCCAGCCAGCGATGGATTTCACCGTGACGCGAACCGGAATAGAGGTTTCCGTCCTTGTCGATTGCGACGTCCTCGGGGCCTTCGACATCGCCAAGCGCCAGAGGTTTCGAATTGGCCAGACCATCGTTCACCGCATAGACGCCGCCGTCCTCGGGGTCGGGCGCATCGGGCAGTTTCAGATAGGCGGGCGAGACATACGAGCTGTTCAACAGTTTCTCGCGGTTCTTCAGCCAGCGCACATCGACCCAGACCCCGAACAACAGGACCAGACCAAGGATCATCGCCGAAGTCGTGCCAAGCAGACCCATCTGCAACAGGCCGTTTTGTAGGATCAGAACGATCACCGTCCCCATCAACGCCTTGGCGACCGAGCCACGCCCGCCCCCAAGGGTGGTGCCGCCCAGAACAACGCCGGTCAGGACGGTGATTTCGATGCCGACACCCGTGTCGGTGCCGATCCCGTTCAGACGCGCGCCGTAGAACACCGCTGCCAGCGCCACCAGAATGCCCGAATAGACATAGGTCATGAACACAACGCGGCGGACCTTGATCCCTGCGTTAAAGGCCGAGCGACGCGAACCACCAACGGCGGCCATCTGCCAACCGGGACGCGATCGCGACAACAGGATGTGCCACACAATCGCGATGATCGCGGCCAGATAGACCGCATAGGGCAGGCCGCCCAGCGACCCCAGCCCCATTTCGTTCCAGATAAAGGAATCCGGCAGGCCCATCACGATCTTGGTCGCGAAATTCGGCATGATAATTTCATAGACCGACCGGAACATGATCAGCGTCACCAGCGTCGTCAGAAACGCCCGCAACCGCATGTACCCGATCAGCAACCCGTTCACCGCCCCGCACAGGGCGCCGACGCCAACCGTCATCAGCACCGCCAGACCCAGCGGCAGGTTGTAAACATTCAGTGCGGCCAGAATGGTCAGCGCGCACAGGGCAAAGATCGACCCGATGGACAGGTCGATCCCGCCTGCAATCATCACGACGGTCAGAGCAATGGCCATCAGCCCGTATTCCGACACCTGCCCCGCCAGATCAAAGAGTCCAAAGGACGAGAACATGGACGGGTTGATGGTGCCAAACACAGCAACCACCAGGATCAACGCCGCAAAAGGGACGGCGTTGTCGGACCAGCGCTTGGTCAGGACCTCCCCGATCATGTGATCGGGGAAGTATTTTGACCGCGCGCGGACAAAAGTCTCGGAAAGGCTCATATGCCTGTGCTCCTCTTCGTCGTGCGATTAGTTTTCGAGGGACTCGTAGGTCCAGCAGCTACCCGGGTTCAGGTTGTCTGCGGTCAGTCGGTAGTTGGGGGTGTAGTAAACAACCGAGTCATCGCCCGCAGGCTTGTCCGATTGCAGCAGGCGCGACACCTGAACGTTCAGGGCAGCACCCTGCATCCGTGCGTCATAGCCGATGTACATGTCATAGGTGCCATCAGCGACCTTTTCACAGCTGGCCTGCGCCGCACCGCCCGAGGTTACGACATAGACGCTATCCTGCATGCCGGCCTCTTTGACGGCGGCACCGGAACCGGCGTCCATACCGTCCCAGATGCCGAATACCGAACACAGGTCGGGGTGCTGTTGCAGAACGGCGGCGGTGATCGAGTTGGCCTTGGACGGGTCGTAACCGGCCGCCTGTTGCGACACGATTTCAAAGCCGCCACCGGCCTCTTCGAGGGCCTGACGGAAGCCGTAGATCTGGAACAGGTCCACCGGTGCGGTCGGCACACCCATGGTGATCGCAACCTTTTTGGACGGTGCGCCGTCGGACATACAATGTTTGGCGACCTCTTGACCGGCGGCATAGCCGATGCCCTGCCAATCAGCACCGACATAGGTGTCGGAGGGGGTCAGGCTCTCCATGTTCAACTGGATCAGTTTGATGCCCTGACGCTGGGCCTGCTGGATCAGACGGGCATAGGATTGCACGTCGGGGTTTTGCAGAACGATCAGGTCGGGCTTTTCCGAGATGGCCGAGGTTAGGGCGCGCGCACCGGCTTCGGTGCTCCAGTTCGGGTCGCGCAGATCAACGGTATAGCCAAGCTCTTCGGCCTGACGTTGCAGGAACGCATGCCACGCAATGGTCAGGTCGGCGTTCATGTTCATCGGGATATAGACGACACGTTTGCCTTCGAGTTTGTTCATATAGGCCGAGCGTTTCTCGTTCTCCAGACCCTCTTGGGCACCGGCGGAAACGGCGGTCATGGCAAGGGCCGCAAGGCCAAGCGCTAGTTTCTTCATGGTTTTCCTCCCTTGGAAAATTGCGGGCTACCCCCGCAGGTTTGGTGCAGGGCTTTGCCTGCGATGGGTGCCGCGGGTCGCAATGCCCGCGGTATCCGGTCTTAGATGTCGCCCGACTGCGACGTCTGTTCGTCGCGCGGGTTCAGCATGGTCTCGGCAATCAGCGCGACCAGCATCACAAGGCTTTTGATGAAATTCTGGGTGGTGTAGCTGAGGTTCATGATCGTCATCCCGTTCAGCAGAACGCCCACGAACAGGGTGCCGACGATCACATTGCGCACACCGCCCTTGCCGCCGCTCAGGCCAATGCCGCCCAAAACCACAACCAACAGCACGTCATAAACCAGCGTCGTGTAGACCAGACGCGTGTTGATGCCCGAGTTGGTAGCGGTGAAGATCAGGCCGACCATGAACGCGATCAGCGCGGCCAGAACGTATTTCCCGACCAGCATCGGGCGCACCGGAAAACCGGTATGGCGCGCGGCCAGCATGTTGTCCCCGATCGCATAGATCGAGCGGCCATAGCGGGTATAGCGCAGGAACAGGAACACGAGGAACGCCGAGGCCGCGAGGATATAGATCGACGCGGGCACACCAAGGAAACGCTCAAACCCAAGGGCGCGCAGCCATTCCACATCGGCGGGTGCGTTATGGGTGTCTTCGGTGAAAAAGGCGACGTTACCGATGCCGAAAATAACCGGCCCCATGGCCAGTGTGGTGAACACGGCAGGAATTTCCGCATAGGCGACGATGATCCCGATGATCATGCCCATGACAATGGCAAAGGCCGCACCGATGATCAGGGCGGTCACAAAATCCATCCCCGATTGATGCAGCTTCAGGGACCACACGATGCCAACCACCATGGTCGCCACCATCGACAGGTCCACGCCCCGACCGATAACCGTGATCGCCATGCCCAGACCCAACATGCCCAAAACCGAGACGCTGCGCAGCAGGGTGATGACGTTCCCCGAAGAGAAGAAGTTGTCGAGAATGAAAGAGAACATCGCGAACATCGCAACGGTCAGTGCCAAGACGATCGTTTCCTGTGTCAGATGGCGTGTCCAATGACCTTTGCCGCGTGATTGTGTTGACGTATCGCTCACGACACTCTCTCCCTGTGTTTTGCCTCGCCCCTCCTCAACGGTCATGCAGCTGCAACCCCCGCGGGCGTCGGTCGGAAAATTAGCAACCGGCGTGCCAAAGCCCTTGTCGTGGGAGGTAAGCCGGAAAAACGGTGTTCATTATTTGGTGGGGCGGCCTAACCGCCCCGACCTAGGTCAGAGCTTTTCGGTGAGTTCTGGGACTGCTTCGAAGAGGTCTGCGACGAGGCCGTAGTCTGCAACTTGGAAGATGGGGGCCTCTTCGTCTTTGTTGATGGCGACGATGATCTTGCTGTCTTTCATGCCTGCAAG
>NZ_JAWJUU010000004.1:0-441559 GCF_032918305.1 Rhodovulum sp. FJ3 | reverse complement strand
GTCCCGCACGCAATGTTCGTCGGGGACCCGCCGATGTACTTCTCAAAGGACCCCATATCCTCCAAGCGCCCACCAACCTGAGACCCATACAAATCAACCGAGGAACGCCCAATGGTAATCAAATCAAGTGTGGTCATAGTCAGAAACCTGTTTGTTTGAGGAAGGTTCGCGATGCTGCGAGGTCGTCTAGGATAGAGCCCGCATTCTGTGGATCGCGTTCCTGTTCGATGGTGATATAGCCGCCATAGCCCAGTTCACTGAGCAAGGCGCGGACGGCTGGATAGTCGATAATTCCGCGACCGATCGGGCACATGACCCCTTTGGCGCAGGCATCGAAAAAGCGGATTTTCTGGGCCATGACCTGATCGAATACAACCGGATCAATGTCCTTGAAGTGGATGTAATCCACGCGGTCCCAATAGCGTCTCAGGGTCTCAACCGGATCCATACCGGCATAGGCCATATGGCCCGTATCGAGACACAGGCCCGCAGTGTCGGCGTCGATGTCGCGCACCAGCGCCTCAAGCTCATCCGCGAATTCGATATAGCCGCCGGCATGGGGGTGGATCGTGGCGCGCACACCGTATTCATCACGCGCGAGGGTGCTGATCTGACGGATGGTTTCCATCATGTTCGACCATGCCGTTCCATCCAGACGCGGGGCACGGTCAGAATGACCGGCGGCAAAGTCACGCACGCCGTGACCCCAGTCCATGACCGTCAGATAGGGCGCCTCAAAACGCTGTCCATCATGCGAATGCGGCTTGGGCAGTTGTGTGATCAGGGCACAGATTTCGCGGGTTTGCCGCAAGAGGTTCTCGCGGTTATCCAGCGATACCAGATCATCAAAAATGGTGCCCGCGACAATCGACAGACCGCGCTGATCCAGCGCATCCGAAACCCGCGTCACGTCCAGTGGCATGTAGCCGTAAGGACCCAGTTCCAGACCGCCAAAACCTGCATCGCGCGCCTCATCCAGCACCTTCTCCCAACTGGGCAGGTGCGGGTTGTTCACGTCGTCAACACCCCAGCAACATGGAGCGCAGGATATCGTGATCGGCTTGGTCATTGGTTGGACGCGATGTTGATGGTTTCGAAGACCAGCGATTCATGGAACTGCTCATGAAACGCGATGAAGTCCTTGGTGTGTTGTTGCTCCATGTGGAAATCATGCGCGGCTTGGTCCACCCATGTTTCAACAAACACCAGACGGTCCGGATCATCCGTGCACGTAAAGAAATCATAGGCGATGCAACCGGGTTCGGCGCGGGTCGCGGCCTGTGCAACAGGGGCGCGTTTCAGGATTTTCTCACGCGTGCCCGGTTGCAGCTGAATTGCGATGATGAACTTGTACATGGCGATCAATCCTTGGTGATTTCGTCAAGGCGAACGGTCCGGTTTTCCTGCGCACTCAACCGGGCGGCATCCAGCACGGCAAGGGTGCGTGCGCCTTGGGTGGCGGTGACCGGCGGGGCGACACCCGTACGCACAGCCGTTTCAAAGGCTTCGTAATAGTCGTGATAGCGCCCTTGTTCCGACGGGATGATGTGTTCCCCATCCGCGTCGCGCAAAATGCCCCAATTCTCTTTGGGCTCGTATCCCCAAGCCTCCGGATCATCGGCGGGACGTTTGCCCGCAAAAATGTCCTGCGCCTGCACATCCGTGGTCAGCGATTGATAGCTGCCCTTTTCGCCATAGGCGCGGAATTCGCGCGCATCCAGATAGTTCATCTTGGACGAGGAGAGGTGGCTGTGCGCGCCGCTTTCGTGGCGCAATGTGAGGGTAAAGCTGACATCCGTCGGGCCCGCAGGCAGATCGAACATGTCCATTTGCGCATCGACCGAGGACACCGGCCCCAGCAGATAGATCATTTGATCGACCACGTGGCTGCCGATATCGCGCAGCATGCCGCCGGTCGGACCGGCCTCGATGGTTTCGGGGCTGTTTTGATCCATGCGCGAATGCACGCGCCAGACCTTGCCCAACCGGTCGTCCATAACCAGTTTGCGCAGGGTCTGCATATCCGCGTCAAAGCGACGGTTTTGATAGACGGCCAGAGTCACGCCCGCCTTTTCCGCCGCTTGGCCCAAGGCAATGGCACTGTCGTAATCAGGGGCAAAGGGTTTGTCGGCGATCACATGCAGCCCTGCCGAGATCGCTTCGAGAACCAGCTCCCGCCGCGTGTGCGGCGGGGTGGTGATGGTCACGGCGTCACAGACGCCTGCATCAATCATATCCGTCAAAGAGGCAAAGATCGGTGTATCCGGCCAATCAGAGCGCACCTTTGCCACGGTCTTTTCCGCCCGCGCAACGATGCCCGCCAATTCGCAACCCTTGGCGGCCGCGATAAAGGGCGTATGGAAATGCTGCCCTCCGGTTCCGTAACCTACAACACCGATCTTCATGGTGTTTCCCCTTAGCGAATGATTGTTGCTTGCAGCGCGTCGATGGAGGAGCGGATGCCTGCCTCGGTCGACATGGTGAAATCTTCCATCTCGAGGCTGACCCAGCCGTCGTAGCCTTCCATGCCACAGACCGAGAAGAACTCTTTCCACCACTGCAGATCGCGCCCAGCACCCACGGCAACGTAGTTCCAGGTCCGATCTTTGACGTCGGTGACCTCTTTGGGTTCCAGCAGGCCGTCGATGTCGGCTTTGACGCGCTCGATCCGCGTGTCTTTGCCGTGCAGGTGGTGGATCGCATCGCCCAGAGCACGGGCCGACGCAATCGGGTCTGCGCCCATCCACATCAGGTGGCTGGGATCAAGGTTCATACCCACCATCGGGCCAACCTCATTGCGCAGACGGAACAGGGTGCGCGGGTTCCAAACCAACATGGCCGAGAAGTTTTCCAGCGCGTATTTCTCAACGCCGACTTCGGTCGCCAGCTTCACCAGATCGTGCCACAGGGGAAAGGCACGATCTTCCCACTGGTAACGGTCCCACTCGGGCATTTCAGCGGGCCAGGACTTGGTGCACACCAACCAGTTCGGCACGGTGTCACCGGGGGCCGCCTCGGGCAGACCCGACATGGTGACGATCTTTTTCACGCCGATTTCACCCGCCAGACGAACCGTGTCCTGCACCTCTTGCAGGTGGCGTTTGCCCATCTCACCGGGATCCAGCGGGTTGGCCGAACAGTTCAGCGCGGCGATCTCAAGACCGCGCGCTTTGATTTCCGCCATCTTCTGCTTGAGCAAGCCCTTGTCCGCCAGCAGTTCATCCGCGCGAAAATGCGGCGCAGGGGACCAACCGCCGCCGGTCATCTCAATACCCTCGACCCCAAGGTCGACGCATTTGTCGAGCATATCGGTAAAGGACAGATCGCCCATTACATCGGTGCAAATGGAAAGTTTCATGTCTCTGAACTCCTCAAAAGAGACGGTTATGCGTAGTCGATCCAGGCGGCACCGGCATCGGCCGAGCGCACACAGTTCTCAAGCCAGCGCACGCCTTCGGTGCCGGCCTCGATGCCTGGGTAGTGGTGGGTTTTCAGGAAGTCCTCATCGCCGCGCATCTTGGCGTCGATGGCTTGGGCAATCCAAAGATAGATATTGGCCCAGCTTTCGCCCAAGCCCTCGGTGTGCAGTGCACCCATGCGGTCGCAGGCAAGGCTCTCGTCCGCAAGATAGGGCATGCCATGATGCAGGATGCGTTCGGGTTCGCCCTGAACCTGATAGACGATCTGATCAGGATGGGTTTCTGTCCACGCGACCGAGGCCTTGGTGCCTACGAACCGGTAACGCTGGGACCCCATGTTGCCCGCATCCACGGACGAGACCCAAAGCCGCCCGCGCGCCCCATTGTCATAGTGCGTCAGGACGGTTGCGTGATCTTCCAAAGGTGCACGCGACGGGATGAACGCCTTGCGGTCGCACAACAGCTTTTCGATCTTGAGCTGCGGCAGGATCACCTCGGACATATAGTAAAGGTGGGTGCCGATATCGCCCAGAACAAATGTCGAGCCCGCGGTGGCGGGGTTGGTGCGCCACTTGACCGCGTCGGCGCTGTCATCGTCGCCCGCGTTAAAGCCATGGGTGTATTCCATGTCCACAATGCGGATGTCGCCCAGCATACCCTTGGCCACCATGGCGGCCATCTGGTGCACCATCGGATGCCCCGAATAGCCATAGGTCACGCCCACGATCAGACCTTTGTCCGCCGCCAGCTTTGCCACTTCGTCGCACTCGGCAACGGTGAAAAACAGCGGCTTTTCACAGATCACATGAAAGCCCGCCTCAAGCAGCGCCTTGGTGATCTCGTAATGGGTAAAGTTCGGCGTGGCGACCGAAACGACATCCACGCGATCCTCGCGCGCGCTCTCGCCCGCGATCAGATCCTGATAGGTCGCATAGCACCGGTCCTCTGCCACGCCCAAGTTCATGCCAAAGTCACGCCCGCGTTCGGCATCAAGGTCAAACGCGCCCGCGACAAGCTGATAGGTACCATCACGCAAGGCGCCGGTGCGGTGCTTATAGCCTACCTGACCGGTCCGGCCGCCCCCGACCATGCCCCAGCGAAGGGGGCGCTGAATGGTTCTTTCACCGTTGATCATTCTCTTAATCCCTTAAGAAAGCTACTCGGCCGCCAATGGGGCCTCGGCCGCGTACAGTGCGGGTTTTTCGATCATGTGGATTTTTTCCAACGAACCGCTGTCCACCGCGCGCAGCGCGGCATCGGCCGTCAACGTGGCGGCATAGCCATCCCATGCCGAAGGCCCTGTGGCCGTGCCGTTGCTGGCAGCATCAATCCATTCACGGAATTCTTGGTCGTAGGCGTCGATGAAACGCTCACGCCAATCTTCGGGGATCGCTTGGCGAATGCCGAACTGATCGGAAATCACCGTGGCAGGACGGTTGGGCAGGCTGGCCACGCCTTTTTCACAGCTGACCTCGCCGCGGATGTCATAGCCATAGGCGATGTTCACCGAAATCTCGACGTCGACAATCGCGCCCTGTGCCATGTGCAACAGCACAATATGCGGATCGCGCAATTCGACGCCCTGACGCGACCGGCGCGGCAGACGGACCTCGACGCCGGTGATCTCATCCGACAGCAACCAGCGCGAGATATCCGCATCATGCACCAAGGTGTCATTCAGCGGCATCTCGGAGGTATAGAGCCCCGGCGGCACCGACGCATTGCGGTGCACGGAGTGATACATCAACGGCAGCCCCAGACCGCCCCCATCGATCACGGCCTTCAGGCGGCGGTAATCACCGTCGAAACGGCGCATGAACCCGACCTGAACCAACCGGCGGCCAAAGCTGGCTTCCGCCTCCATGACCTTCAGCGCGGCCGCCTCAGAGGTGACCATGGGCTTTTCGCAGAACACGGGTTTGCCTGCGGCGATACAGTCCAGAAGCTGCTCTTCGTGTGCCGGACCCCAAGAACAGATCAACACAGCATCAACCGTATCCGAGCGGATCAGAGCCTGCGGTGTGTCAAACACTTCGGCCCCTTCGGGTGCGGCGGACTCGGCCCGCGTGCGGTCGATGTCATTGACCGCCGTAACTGCTACACCCGACAGAACTTGGGTGAGGCGACGGATATGATCCTGTCCGATCATACCCGTGCCAATGACGCCTACGTTCAGTGTCATTTGCCCACCCCGTACTTGTCACAGAGGCGCTGCATTTCATTGCGCATGAAGATGCCGCTCTCGTCGGCCTTTTCTTCCCATGCAAAGACACAGGCGGTCATGATGCCGTCAAAGCCGATTTCGGCGAGGGTGCGATAGAAATCATCCCACGGCACTTCGCCCTGACCGATGTTCAGGTGCTGGTGCACACGGGCCTCGGTGCCCGGCGGGTTCAGGATATAACGCAGGCCCGAGCTGCCCTTGTGGTTGAACGTGTCGGCGATATGCACATGGGCCAGAACGTCGGCGCATTCGCGCAGCATCGCGACGGTGTCATCCCCGAAATAGAAGGTGTGCGGCGTGCAGTAGAGGAACTTTACGCGATCGCTGTTCACGGTCCGGATCAGGTCCACGGACGGCTGCAGGGTTTCGACCCAATCCTCGGGGTGCGGTTCGATGTGCAGGTTGATCCCTTCACGCTCAAAGATCGGGACCAGCTCGTCCATCGACCGCCACCAAGCGTCTTCACAGGCTTCGATCATCGAACCCGTGTGACAGCAATAGCAGGTGCCTTTGTCGGGATGCGGGCCACGGCCGAACTCGCTGTTCATGGTGTCCACTTCCATCTCGACGGCGATCTCGATGGCACGTTTCCAATGCTTGATGGCGGCCTGACGCTCGTCCTCGTCATTCGAGGCCCAGCGATACATCGGCAGCAGGGTGGCGATGCCTACATCGGCATCCTTCAGCGCCTTCTTGAAGCTCTTGATGCGGTCGGGAAATACGCGCGGTGCCTTGAACCATTCAAGGAAATCGCCACGGGGGCTGAGTTCGATCCAGTCATAGCCAAGCTCTTTGACCTTAGAAGGAAGTTCCTCAAGCGACAGATGTCGGTGCATATACGGGTCGAGTGCGATTTTCATGGCTGGGTTTCCTCCCGATTTGTGTTCTTTTTCAAAGTGTAAAGGCGGCGCGGAATGCTTCGAGCGCGGCGTCAGAGTCACCCGAGGCCCAAGCTTCCATCGCAACCGGCCCGTCGTAGCCCATGGCGGCAAGACCACGGGCAACACCGGCAAAGTTGACTTCTCCGGTGCCCGGCTCACAGCGCCCGGGCACATCGGCCACCTGAATTTCACCGATCCAAGGCTGGGCCTTGCGGCACAGCTCGGTCAGGTTTCCCTCGCCGATTTGGGCGTGATAGAGATCCAGGTTCAGTTTCAGACGCGGGCTGTCGATGCTCGACACCAAGGCGATCGTGTCTTCAGCTTTGGCAAAGGGCGTCCTAGGGTGATCGACCGGCAGGTTGAGGTTTTCGAGGGTAAAGACCACGTCCTCTTCCTCGGCCAGTTCCACAATCCGGCACAGCGTGTCGCGCGCCTTGAGCCACATCTGGCCCGTCACCACCTCACAGGGTTTGACCGGCAGACCCTTCTCATTCAGGCCCGTGCCATGCAGGTTAAAGCGCTGAATGCCCAGACGACGACAGCCATGCACGGTTTCGCGCGCCGTCGCGATCAGCTCGTCCGCACCCTCATCATCCGCAAGGGTGCCGCGCAGATAGCCGTTCACGATGGTAAAGGTCGCACCCGTCGCGATCAGCTTGTCATGATCGTGGGGCTGCCAGTACCAAAGCCCGACATCAAAGCCCATCTCGCGCAAACGCGCGGCGCGCCAATCAATCGGCTTGTCTTGCCACAACATCTCGGCGCAAGCGGCGAGTTGGAATGAATGAGACATGAGCGTCATCCTTGAGCGCCCGGGCCGGAGCCCGAGCTAGGGTTGAAAAGGGTGGATTAGGCCGAAGCCTCTTGGCCCACTTTGGGCGGATGGCCGTCGTGGGTTTCCATGTAGCCTTCGATGCTGGCCTCGAGGTCCGCCATGGATTCACCGCCCGCCATCAGGTCGGCGATCTCTTCGCGCGACTTCTCGCCCTTGCGGAAGTCCGCCGCGATCGCACCACGGATCAGAACGGCAAAGTGGTCTCCAACGGCCATGGCGTGCATCACCTGGTGGGTGATGAAGATCACGGCCAGACCACGCTTTTTGGCCTCATTCACGATACGCAGCACGTGCGCGGCCTGTTTCACACCCAGAGCAGCGGTCGGTTCGTCCAAGATCAGAACGCGGGCACCGAAATACACTGCGCGCGCAATGGCCAGCGACTGACGCTCACCGCCTGACAGACCCCCAACCAGACGGTCGCCGTCAGTGATACGGGTGATGCCCATCTTCTGGACTTCCTCGACCGCGATCTTGTTGGCCTTGGCGCGGTCAAAGATTTTGAACGGACCGAAACCTTTGGTCGGCTCAACCCCCATAAAGAAGTTGCGGCCAATCGACATCAGCGGATAGGTCCCGCCAAACTGGTGCACGGTGGCGATCCCGCGCTCTTGGGCATCACGCGGCCCAGAGAAGGAAACCGGTTCGCCGTCGACCAGAATTTCACCACGGGTCGGCGCATGCACACCGGCAAGGGTTTTGATCAGTGTGGATTTACCGGCACCGTTGTCGCCCAGCAGGCAAAGCACCTCGCCTGCGCCGACCTTGAGGCTGATTTCATGCAGAACGTCGATGGGCCCGAAGGACTTGTCGACATTGCGAAGTTCGATGACTGGAGTGTTATCAGACATAGGAATGGTCCTTACTTTTTCTTCGTGCCGGTCGACGCGCGGCTAGCAAATTTGCGGAAGGAGTCATTCATCAGCACGGCCGCAAGCAGCAGCACACCGATGAAGAGCATGTTGAGGTCTTTGTCGAACGTGGTGAAGTTGATGCCTTGGAACACGATCCCGAAGGTCAACGTGCCAAAGACCGTGCCCGTGACGGTGCCAAAGCCCCCCGTCAGCAGCACACCACCGACAACCACACAGATGATCGAGTTGAAGATCATACCGAACTGCGTTGTGGTCGACGCCGAGTTCGCCAGCACGCCTTCGGTCATCCCAACGAGGGCCCCGGCCATGGCCGACAACATGAACAGGACGATCTTCAGACGGTCGGTCGGGATACCGGCGTTGCGGGCGCTTTCCTGATCGCCACCCAGCGCCATGATCCAGTTGCCCCACGGCGACAGGTGCAGCACGTAATAGAAGGCCGCCGCGACCACGATCCAAATAAAGAACGAGCTTTGCAGCGAGCGGAAAATCGTGATGCGGCTGTCGCCCTCACCGATGATCCACGAGTGATAGTCGCCCAGAATAAACTCGGACACGACACCGACATCAGGCAGGCTGTGCTGCGTGGTGCCTGCGATCTGTTTCGAGAAATACGCGTTCAGACCTGCGACCACAAACAGCGTCGCAAGCGTCACGATCAGGGACGGAACGCCGGTTCGGGTCACCAGAACACCATTGATCCAGCCGATGAATGCGGCCACCGCAAAGGTGACGGCCACGGCGACCCAGATGTTCAGACCGAAATTCTCGACCGACATGGCCAACACGATACCGCCTGCGGGGATCAGTGCGCCGACTGAAATGTCCAGTTCTCCGGCGATCATCAAAAAGCCGATCGGCAGGGCAATGATGCCAACCTTGGACGCAAAGTTCAGCCACGTAGACGCGCCCAACGGGGTCAGAAAGTTCTTTTCCCAACCAAAGACAGAAAAGAAAATAAAGATGATAACCAAGCCTGCAAAAGCGCCGGCGGCAGGGTTCCGGAAAAGATCGAGCAGAGAAAAACGCGCGTCCGGCTCGGCGTTGGTTTTGTCTTGAGTGTCAGCCATGGAAACGTCCTCGGGATGCTTTTCGCTGGGTGTAACTTGGGGCCCCGGTCGGCATGTGCCGACCGGAGCAATGGTTTGGATTAGCGTGCGCCAAGCTCTGCGCCTGCTTTGACGGCATCCACGTTAGAGGCATCAATGATGGCAGGGCCGGTCAGAACCGGATCGGTCGAGATCTCGGTGCCAAACTTGAGGTGCGCAAACAGCATCGAGGTCGCGAGGAAGCCCTGCAGGTAGGGCTGTTGGTCAATCGCCATGGTCTGAAGACCGCCGGAGATACGCTCCAGAGTGGCGGGCGAGAAATCGAACGCGCCGATCTTCAGGTCGATGCCGGTCTGCTCGACCGCGTTGGCTGCGGCAGCGGCACCGAAGTCAGCGGTGGAGATGATGGCGTCGATGGACTGATCACCGATCAGCTCGGCTTTCATGGCCTCTGCGGTGCCGGTCACGTCGCCGTCAAGGTTGGCGGGGGTCGAGATCACGGTCACTTTCGCGCCGGCCTCGGTACCGCCATCGGACACGCCTTGGCAACGCTGCTCAAGGTTGATCGCACCCGGAATCTGAATGTGGCACAGGATGTGGGTCGCGCCGTTCTCGGCCATGTATTTGCCGCCACCAAAGCCAGCTGCATATTCGTCAGAGCCGAAATAGTTGATGGCACCGATGTCTGCTTTGACCGGTAGGCCCGAGTTGTATTGCATGATCTTGATGCCTTCTTCCGCCGCCATTTGCAGCGCGGGGATTTGTGCATCAGGCACCCATACCGGGATCGCGATCCCGTCAACGCCCTGGGCAATGGCTTGGTTGATCAGGGTCACCAGATCGGGGCCAAAGTTTTCATAGTTCTGGGTGCGCAGGTACTGCACGGTGCCGCCGTTGGCTTCGACCATGTGGGTCGCGTCATCGACGCCCTTCTTGATCTTGTCCATGAAGGCATCTTCGATCGAGCCTGCAATCACGGCGATGTCTTGGGCATAAGCGCCGGTCGACACCAAGACCGCGGTCATAGCTGCAGTAAGGGTTTTGGTCAGTTTCATGTCGATATCCTCCCTGATTTTGGTCCCGCCTCCTCCGACGGGTCGACATAGGTTTGGCCGAATTCGGCCTTTGATCGGTGCCCGTTCGTCGGGCGACTGGGGTTACTTCTTGGTCGCGGCGCGCATGGCGAGCTTGCGGAAGCTTTCGTTCATCCCAACGGCGGCCAGCAGCATGATCCCGATGATCAGGTTGGCCCAGTTGCGGTCGATGCTGGTAAAGTCGATGCCTTTGATCACGATGGCGAAGGTGATGGTCCCGACGAAAACCCCAGCGATAGAGCCATAGCCCCCCGTCAACAGGACCCCGCCGACGACGACGCTGACGATGATGTTAAAGATGTCGTTCATGCCGCCCGACACTTGGGCCGAGTTGAACAGGATGGCGTGGCACATCCCGACAAAGGACGCAGCCGTGGCCGTCCCGATGAACAGCAGCACAGTGATCCGGTCCACGGGGATACCTGCGTTACGGGCACTGTCCTTGTCGCCACCAATGGCAAAGATCCAGCTACCGTATTTGGTCTGATGCACGATGAACCAGAAGATCACAGTGATCAGAACCCACCACAGGATCACCACTTGGTGGCTGCCGCCAAAGATAAAGTCACCGAATACGGTCTTGGCCCAAGGCGCAGCCGTCAGCGGCACCGACGCCGCCCCGGTCAGCAATTTGGAACCGGCCAGAACAACGCCCTGCATCGCAACCAGTGTGCCCAGTGTGATGATCAGCGTCGGCACAGCGGTGCGCACGGCCAGAATGCCGTTCACCAGACCAACCAGCACGCCGATGCCCAGCGCCCCAAGGATGCCAAAGATCATCGGCAGTTCGTAATAGCCCGAGATGATCGCGGTGGTCATCGCACCCGCAGGGATCATTGCCCCGATCGAGATGTCGATCTCGCCCGAAATCATCAAAAGGGCGACGGCGGCGGCCACGATGCCGATCCGCGCGGCATAGTTCACCCAGCTGGCGGCGGGCAGCAGCTTGCCCAAGTCCACGCCGCCAATCACGACGTAAAAGACAATCACACCCAAAAGGCTGAGGATCGAGGCAGCAGCGGGGCGGCGAAGCAGGTTTGCAAACAGGTCCATTAGCGCGTCGTCACTTCTTTTTGGGGGAGTAGTTGAGGGCAAGCGTGCGGAAGGTGTCGTTCGACAGAACCGCAGCCAACAGCAAAGCCCCGATGATGATCGACCCGATGTTGGGATCCAGCGCGGCAAAGAAGATGCCTTGGTTCACAACGGCAAAGGTCATCGTGCCCAAAACGATTCCGATGATCGAGCCAGCCCCCCCCGTCAGCAGCACGCCACCGATGACGACGCACATGATCGAGTTAAAGATAAAGGCCTGACCGCCCGCCACTTGCGCGGTCTGGTAGGTCATCACCTGACCGACCCCCACACAGGCCGCGGCAAAGCCCGAAGCCATGAACAAGCCAATGGTGACTTTCGCCGTCGGAATACCCGCGTTACGCGCGCTTTCCTTGTCGCCGCCCAGCGCGAAAATCCAGCTGCCAAGGGGCGAGATATGCAAGACGTAGTAGAAGATCGCGACGAAACCGAGCCACCAGAAAATCGAGACATTGAACATGCCGTTGATAAAGGTGCCCAACAGAGCTTTGGTCGTTGCGTCAGGCACATAGGACACGCTGGTTGAGCCTTTGATCAGCACCGCAAAGCCCAGCGTCAGCCCCATAACGGCAAACATCGTACCAATCGTCGCGATCAGCGAGGGAATGGTCGTGCGGGTTACGATCAACCCGTTCAGAAAGCCAATCAAAAGGCCAACAGACAGGCCGCCCAAGATGCCGATCAGAGCAGGCAGTTCGAAATGCCCCGACAGCATTGCCGTCGTCATCGAAGAAGCCGGAACGACGGAACCGACAGAGATGTCAAATTCACCCGAAATCATCAACAGTCCCACGGGCAGTGCGATGATTCCGACTTCGGCTGCGATGTTCAGCCAGCTCGACCAGCCGGGTGCGCCCATAAAGACCTTCCCGCCGAGGGCGGCAAAGAAAACGTAGACGACGATCAGGCCGATCAGGGACCCGGTCTCGGGGCGTCGGATAAGACCGCCCAGCGATATGCCGCTCGGACCTTTGACGGATTGTGTTGACATATTTCAGGTTCCTGTAGTGAAGCCCGTTGGTATTCATCCCGCCCGCGTCCGTTGAACGCGCGGGGTTAGTTGAGGCCGCCACTGGTTGGGGGCGGCCTCAGGTGACCAGCCCTAGACACGCGGTCTTGGGCCGGCTGGGAGGAGGCTTAGCGCGCGCCTGCCTTAACGCCCTCGATCACCAGATCGACGTTCGATGCGTCGACGATGCCCGGGCCAGTCAGGATTTCGCGGGTCGGGATGGTAACACCGTAGTTGACGTAGTTGTTCAGGATCGACACGGCGAAAAAGCCCTGCTGATACCCCTGCTGGTCAACGGCACAGGCTTGGTTGCCCTGCTGGATGTTTGCCAGAACGGTTTCGTTAAAGTTCATGCCACAGACATGCACTTTGCCGGCTTTGCCAGACTGCTGGATGCCCGAGATCGTTGCACTGGTGTCACCGCCACCAATGGCGAACATTGCGTCGATTTCGGGGTTTTGCAGCAGGTGCGCACGGACGGCCTGTGCAACAGCGGTCGAGTCGCCGTATGCGGTTGCAGGCAGTTGCAGAACCGAACCGGTGCCACCAGCGGCGGCAATGCCGTCGTTAAAGCCGTTACAGAACGCTTCGATGTTGGCCGCGCCGGGCAGGGTGTTCACGCATGCGCCGTTCTTGTGGCCCGCGTTGCCCAGGTACTCGCCGCCAGCATAGCCCGATTTGTAGTCAACAGCGCCGACATAGTTCAGCGCGCCAAGCTTATCAGCCGCTTCCAGACCACCGGCGTTGTAAATCACAAGCGGAATGCCTGCAGCAACAACAGCTTCAAAGGCGGGATCCATAGCTTCGGGGACCCAGTCGGGACCAACAATCGCATCTGCGCCTTGGTCGATCGCCTGACGGATCAGTTCCGCCGCATCCGGGCCCAAGTTGTCGTAGTTTTGCGGACCAAGCCAAGTGACCGAGCCACCTTGTGCTTCGGCAACGATACCGGCGTCTTCTGCGCCTTTTTTAACGCGCGACCAGAAGGGGTCGTCAGGCTTGCCACCAACCACGAAAATATCGGCGGCCATTACGGAAGTCGCAGCACATGCTGCGATCAGGGTGCAGGACGCTTTGGCCGCGAAACGGCTGAATTTAGTCATAGTGATTTCCTCCCATTTGTCTTGTCCGTGTCTGAGACCCGGCGCGCATATCTATACACCCATGGTGACACGAAAAGCAGATCGTTTTGATTTAATTGTTGCTTTTGTTTCATTTCATGTCATTCATGATGAAACTTCGAGAAGGCGAGACATATGAAACGACCCACCATTTCTGACCTGGCCAAAGAGGCGGGAGTCTCTGTCTCAACGGTGAACAGGCTTATGTCTGGGTCGAATACTGTTCGCTCCACGACCGCCCAGCGGATCCAGAACGCGGCAGAGAACATTGGGTTTTATGGCCTCGGAACGATCGAGGATCAGATCAAACAATCCGCGCCGACCTATCGTCTTGGCTTTCTTATGCAGCAATCCACGCGTGAGATTTATCAGATGATGGCGCGGGAGATTCGGAACTGTTGCCTTCAACGCCCGCTGGATGTGGTTCAGCCCGTCGTGGACTTTGTGGATCTTCTAACGCCGGAAAACATCGCTGGCCGCCTGCAAGCCCTCGGCGAGAATTGCGATGCGGTTGCCGTCATCGCCGCGGACCACCCCCAGATCGGAAACACGATTCGCAATCTGAAAAACGAGGGCACACCGGTCATCAGTTACATCACAGATCAATCCGCCCCAGAAAGGGCGGGATACGTGGGGGCCGATAACTGGAAACTCGGCAGAACGGCGGCGTGGCTGATCGCCCAAACAACACACCGCCCCGGTCGCGTCGCGGTCTTTTTCGGTCACTCACGCTATCAATGCCAAGACATCGCCGAGGCAAGCTTTCGCTCTTACATGCGAGAGCACGCGCCCAATCTGACCGTGGATGAAAGCCGCGCAACACACGAGGATTCCCAAAACGCGTACGAAATGGTGCGGGAATTACTGCAAACCTCGGACGATATCGTCGGGCTTTTGATCGTGGGGGGCGGTATTTCCGGCGTCCTTCGGGCGCTGCGCGAGACGCCTCTAGAACGGCGGCGTGACATTAAACTGGTTTGCCGAGATCTTGGGCCGGAAACCAGAAAGGGGCTTTCCGAGGGGCTGATTACCGCCGCGCTCTGCCATCCCCTTGGGCCGACCTCGGATGCTCTGATCCAAACCATGATTGAGGCGGTTTCTGCCAAAGAACCCCGCCCGACCACGCAACACACGGTCCCATTCGAAATTGTGACGCCTGAAAACATCTAGGCGATGTCACCAGCGGCGCCCGCCCGAACAGGCCAGCGCCCCCAATGGATCAGAGCGCGCGATCCTCGACGAAATAGCCGTAGATGGTGGTGATCAGACTGACGCCCCACATGCCGAAGATCGCCATCGAGACCATTTCTGCTGCCACGTATACTCCGAGGTTCCCCTCGGTGATCAGTTGGGTCATTCCCAGATTACCCAGAGCGCGCCTGCCAAGATTATTTATTACCAGCCACACAACCGCGACCCACAAAAGGGCCAATCGCCCCTTGGACGTTACGCGCCATGCGCCCCCAAGGCCGGTACGTTTATCAATGGCCGAGGATGGTAAAAGCGGCGACAGGCGCAGGAAAACCCAGAACATCAACAGAGTGGCGAAGGGATTTAATATGACGATTGCTGTGTAAGCCTCCGCCGCCGACAAGACGCTGGACAGAATAAAAAGTACCGGGATTGCGATGAGCGCCATGAGGAGAGTTATGGCAAGTGAGTCGAGCGCATAGCGCAGAAAGTTGCGCATGCCGACCGGCGTTAACCATTTCGCGGGCCCCTCGTTCAGGACATAGCGGTGCCACCCAACGACAGCCCACACCAAAAAGAGCAGACCCGCCAAGGTTGGCACAAATCCGCGCAAGAACATGCCAGCAAATTCGCCATATTCGATCCCAGGGTCTTGTGCGAACCCAGACATGGAGAGGCGCGCGGCATACGTCACGCACGCGGCATAGACCAACATGGGGATTGCGAAAATTCTAATCACCGCCCCGAAATTCTGGATCGGCATCGCGACCGATTTGACCAACAACGCCTTTGCTAACCCGAAACTTGTCACCTGACCCCACCTTTATCGCCAAAGTTGCATCGCCCGCCGACACTATCGCAACAGGGACATGCGGCAACCCCTGAAAACCTTGCCCTTACCCGAAAAAAGCGTTAGGGCGCAGTCGTTCTGATCAAGAGGAAATCTCATGTCCGCGCCCAAGAAAGTTGTGCTGGCCTATTCTGGCGGCCTCGATACGTCCATCATTCTGAAATGGCTTCAGACCGAATACGGTTGTGAGGTGGTCACCTTTACCGCCGATCTGGGTCAGGGTGAGGAACTGGACCCGGCCCGTCAAAAGGCCGAGATGCTGGGCATCAAGTCGGAAAACATCTTTATCGAAGACCTGCGCGAAGAATTCGTGCGCGATTTCGTCTTCCCGATGTTCCGCGCAAACGCCCTGTATGAGGGTCTGTATCTTCTGGGTACGTCGATTGCGCGTCCTCTGATTTCCAAGCGTCTGGTCGAGATCGCAGAACAAACCGGCGCCGATGCCGTGTCCCACGGCGCGACCGGCAAGGGCAACGATCAGGTGCGGTTCGAACTGTCGGCCTATGCTCTGAACCCCGAGATCAAGGTGATCGCGCCGTGGCGTGAGTGGGACCTGTCCTCGCGCACCAAGCTTCTGGACTTTGCCGAAAAGAACCAGATCCCGATCGCCAAGGACAAACGTGGCGAGGCGCCGTTCTCGGTCGATGCGAACCTGCTGCACACCTCGTCCGAGGGTAAGGTTCTGGAAGATCCGGCCCAAGAGGCCCCCGATTACGTGTTCCAGCGCACCGTCCACCCCGAGGACGCCCCCGACACGCCCGAGTTCATCGAAGTGACCTTTGAGCAGGGTGACGCGGTTGCCATCAATGGCACCGCCATGTCCCCCGCGACCATCCTGACCGAGTTGAACGAATACGGTCGCAAGCACGGCATCGGTCGTCTGGATTTCGTCGAGAACCGTTTCGTGGGCATGAAATCGCGCGGCATCTATGAAACGCCGGGCGGGACCATCCTGCTTGAGGCGCACCGCGGGATTGAGCAAATCACGCTGGATTCCGGTGCGGGCCACCTGAAAGATTCGATCATGCCGCGTTATGCCGAACTGATCTACAACGGGTTCTGGTTCAGCCCCGAGCGTGAAATGTTACAGGCCCTGATCGATAAATCCCAAGAACACGTCTCGGGCACCGTGCGCCTGAAACTGTACAAAGGGTCGGTCAACACCGTGGGTCGCTGGTCCGATCACAGCCTCTATTCCGAAGCGCATGTGACGTTCGAAGAGGACGCCGGTGCCTATGACCAAAAGGACGCCGCTGGATTCATCCAGTTGAACGCGCTGCGCCTTAAATTGTTGGCCGCGCGCGACCGTCGCGTCAAAAAATAAGACGGTACTTGCACCGTTAAATGTATGGGATGCCCCGGTGGAAACGCCGGGGCATTTTTCATTTGCGGTGATCAAGTTGGCGGGCCGTGTGACGTGAGTATTTTTGCCAAGATGAAGATGGGAAAAATCGCGCGCCTAGATAGGGATTTGTTTCAACGCTTCCCAGTGTGGTGAGGTCACATTCTTGTGGGTTAAGGGCGCGAGGCGGTCGATTTATTGTGGGGACAGGTTGGTAAAGAGGAGGCGATCATGCGCCATCTGATCCCTGTTGAACAAAAGATTAAGACGAGCGCCCTGATGTTGGCGATTGGCGTGGGTATTCTGGCGAACTGCCCGCAGACGGTGGAGCGGCTGCAAATCAGCGCGGCCGAGCCTGAGGTTTGTGAGGTGTGCCAAGGGGCCGCCGAGGCACGCGTGCATTTTGCGGTTGTTCGCGTGATGTTGACCGGTGCGCCGGTGACTAGCGATCTTTGAGAAACGCGCGGGTTTGATCGCCCGTGGGCATAGCGTCGGCCGTACCATGTTTCGTGACCTGCAGCGCGGCGGCGGCGGCGGCGAATTCGAGGGCCGGTTGGGGGTCCTGACCCGCATCCAGAGCCGCGATGAGAGAGCCCGCAAAGCAATCCCCCGCGCCGGTCGTGTCCACCGGTGTCACGTGAAACGCGGGTTGGTTGATCGTGGTACCATCGGCCATTTGCCAGCGCGCACCGTCACCGCCCAAGGTGATGATCAGGTTGGGCACCGATACCTCGCCCAGCGCGGCGCAGAGTTGGTCGTATTCTACACGGTTCAGCAGAAGATAGGACAGATACGGCAGGACCTGTTTCACGGCCTCTGCATCGAACGGGGCCGCCGAATAAACGACGTTCATGCCACGTGCATGGGCCGCCTTGGCCGCCGCGACCTGATCCGTGGTTTCGTTTTGCAAAAGCAGGTAATCGCCCGCCCCACCGGTCGCCAGAGCATCGTCAATCGCGGTCACGGATTGAACATGGTTCGCGCCCGCGTGCAGCAGGATCGCGTTTTCACCATGTTCAGGTTCGACCATGATCACCGCATGGCCCGTCGCGGCGTCCGTCACTGCGATATGGGTGGTGTCGACGCCATAACCGCGCAGTGTTTCAAAGATCCAATCAGAGTCCCGACCGATGGCCCCTATATGAACCACGTTCGATCCGGCGCGGGCGGCGGCGACGGATTGGTTCGCGCCCTTACCGCCCAGCCCTTTGGTCATTGCGGTGGAGGACAGCGTTTCCCCCGGCGCGATCATGTGCGGGACCGAATAGAAATAGTCCACGTTGATCGAGCCAAGGTTGAACACTGTCATCGCAATTACCCCACTTTGGACGCCGCCAAGAGCGCCATGTTGGTGATGTCGCTGACCGTCGAAACGGTCGAGCAAATCTGGATCGGTTTATCGACACCGGCAAGGATCGGCCCGATCACGGTCGCGCCAGCCATTTCCTGCATCAGCTTGACCGAGATTGACGCCGAGTGGCGCGCGGGCACAACCAGAATATTCGCAGGTCCCGTCAGACGGGAGAACGGGTAGGCCTCTTGCGCGGCCTTGTTCAGGGCCACGTCGACGGTCATTTCGCCTTCGTATTCGAAATCGACGCCGCGTTTGTCCAAAACCTTAGGCGCGATGTGCATTTTGGTCGCGCGCTCGGACACCGGATAGCCGAAGGTCGAGAAGCTGACAAAGGCGACGCGCGGGTCAAGGCCCATGCCGCGGGCGACATCCGCGCTGCGCTCGGCGATGTTGGCGAGATCTTCCTCGTCCGGCCATTCGTGGACCAGCGTATCCGAAATCAGGACCACACGCCCCTTGTGCAAGATCGCGGTGACACCGACGGCACCGTCTTGGGCACTTGCATCGAACACATGGTTGATCAGTTCCATCACATGGGCCGATTTCCGCGTCGCGCCGGTCACAAGGCCGTCGCCATGCCCATGCGCCAGCATCAGCGCCGAGAACACGTGACGGTCGCGCGCGGCCAGACGGTGGATATCGTGGCGGTCGTAACCTTTGCGCTGTAGGCGGTTGTACAGGTATTCCTTGTACGTATCCAAATGGCGGGTGTTGGCGGCGTTGACGATCTCAAGCTCACGCACCGCGTCGCCAAGGCCTGCGCCCTCAAGGCGTTCTTTGACGTCGCTTTCGCGACCAACGACCAGTGCCTTGCCATACCCCGCACGCTGATAGTTCACGGCGGCGCGCAGAACGCGGATATCGTCGCCCTCGGCGAAAATCATGCGGGCCTGTGCGGCGCGGGCGCGGGCGGAAATGCCACGCAGGATGTTGGCAGTCGGGTCCATCCGCGCCTTGAGCGAGGCCTCATAGCCCTCAAGGTCGACAATCGGGCGGCGGGCCACGCCGGTGTCCATACCGGCGCGCGCGACGGCGGGCGGGATCATGTAGATCAGGCGCGGGTCAAACGGCGTCGGGATGATATAATCGCGCCCGAACGACAGCTTGCGCCCATAGGCCATTGCGACCTCATCGGGCACGTCCATCCGCGCGATTTCGGCCAAGGCCTCGGCGCAGGCGATCTTCATCTCGTCGTTGATGGCGCGGGCGTGGATGTCCAGCGCGCCACGGAACAGATAAGGAAAGCCCAGAACGTTGTTCACCTGGTTCGGGTAATCCGAACGACCGGTGGCCACGATGGCGTCCGCGCGCACGGCATGGGCGTCTTCGGGGGTGATTTCGGGATCGGGGTTGGCCATCGCAAAGATGACCGGATCGTCGGCCATGCTGAGGACCATGTCCTGGGTCACCGCGCCCTTGGCCGAGACGCCAAGGAACACATCCGCGCCCTTCATCGCGTCCTCAAGCGTACGCGCATCGGTTTTCGCGGCATGGGCCGATTTCCACTGGTTCATGCCCTCGGTGCGGCCCTGATAGATGACGCCCTTGGTATCGCACATGATACAGTTGTCGTGCTTGGCACCCATCGCCTTGATCAGTTCCAGACAGGCGATGCCCGCCGCACCCGCACCGTTCAGAACGATCTTACAATCTTCGATCTTTTTGCCCGAGATATGCAGCGCGTTGATCAGACCCGCCGCACAGATCACGGCGGTGCCGTGTTGGTCATCGTGAAAGACGGGAATGTCCATTTCCTCTTTCAGACGCTGTTCGATGATGAAACATTCCGGTGCCTTGATGTCCTCAAGGTTGATGCCGCCAAAGGTCGGCCCCATCAGCTTGACCGCCTTGATGATTTCCTCGGGGTCCTCGGTGTCCAGTTCGATGTCGATGGCGTTCACATCGGCGAACCGTTTGAACAGGACGGCCTTGCCCTCCATCACCGGTTTGGACGCCAGCGCGCCAAGGTTCCCCAGACCCAAGATCGCGGTGCCGTTCGAAACAACGGCGACCATGTTGCCCTTGGTCGTGTAATCATAGGCGGTTTCGGGGTTTTCCGCGATTGCCTCAACCGGAACGGCCACACCGGGGCTATAGGCCAGCGACAGGTCGCGCTGGGTCGTCATCGGGGTCGATGCGGTGATCTCGAACTTACCGGGGGTCGGTTCAAGGTGATAGGCCAGCGCCTCTTCGGGCGTGATACGGTTCTTCGACGACATAAGCGGGCAGTCTCCTGTTTCGGGCCTACGCGTCTTAACGCCCAAATGCGCCTTGGACAACAAAAGATGGAATTGCGTCTTTCATGCTTTGGGCCTGCTTTGTAAGGTCCGCCCTACAAATCAACAGGGGGAAACCGTGGCAGGCGCATCCGGACAAATCACGCCCATGATGGCGCAGTTTCTGGAAATCAAAGCAGAGCATCGCGATGCCCTGTTGTTTTACCGGATGGGCGACTTTTACGAGATGTTCTTTGACGACGCCGTCGCTGCCGCCGAGGCGCTGGACATCGCCCTGACCAAACGCGGCAAGCATGAGGGTAACGATATCCCCATGTGCGGCGTTCCGGTGCATTCGGCCGAGAATTACCTGCTGACCCTGATCCGCAAGGGGTTCCGCGTCGCCGTCTGTGAACAACTTGAAGATCCGTCCGAGGCGAAAAAGCGCGGCTCGAAATCCGTGGTGAAACGCGGCGTTGTGCGATTGGTGACGCCCGGTACATTGACCGAGGAATCCCTGCTTGAGGCGCGCCGCCACAACTATCTGGCGGCCTTTGCGGTGGTGCGAGATGAGGCCGCGTTGGCATGGGTCGACATTTCCACCGGCGCCTTCCGCGTGATGCCGATCTCGCCCGTCCGCCTGTCCCCCGAATTGGCCCGCCTCAGCCCCAAAGAGGTCTTGGTCCTCGACGGCGTCGACACGAATTACGGTGAAATAGTCTCTGAATCCGGCGCGGCCATCACCCCCTTGGGCCGCAGCAGTTTTGACAGCACCAGTGGTGAGGACCGCCTGAAATCCCTGTTCCAAGTGTCATCGCTGGATGGGTTCGGCACGTTTGAGCGCGCGGAATTGTCAGCCATGGGCGCGCTGATCGATTACCTCGACATCACGCAAAAGGGCAAATTGCCCCTGCTGCGCCCGCCGGTGCGTGAATTCGCCAACGAAAACATCCAGATCGACGCCGCCACCCGCCGAAACCTCGAACTCACGCACAGCCTCTCCGGCGCACGCGACGGGTCGCTGTTGTCCGCGATTGACCGCACCCTGACCTCGGGCGGTGCCCGCCTGTTGGAACGCCGCATTTCCAGTCCTGCGCGCAAACTGTCGGTGATCCACCCGCGTCTGGCCGCCGTCGGCTATATGGTCGATCAATCGGGCACCTGTTCCACGTTGCGCGACCACCTGCGCAAGGCCCCCGATATGGACCGCGCCCTATCGCGCCTCGCGCTTGAACGGGGCGGGCCCCGCGATCTGACCGCGATCCGAAACGGGCTGGAACAGGCTCTGTTGATCGCCGCCGATATGCCCGGCGACGCGCCCGATCTGATGCAGCAGGCGATCACCGATCTTGGTGGGCACGATGAACTGTTGGACCTGCTCGACAACGCTCTGGTCGCCGAACCGCCGCTTTTGACGCGCGACGGTGGCTTCATCGCCCCCGGCTATCACGACGAACTGGATGAGGCCCGCACCCTGCGCGATGAGGGACGCGGCGTCATCGCCTCGATGCAGGCGCAGTACGCCGAAATTACGGGTATTTCGTCGCTAAAGGTCAAACATAACAACGTCTTGGGCTATTTCATCGAATGCACCGCAACCCACGCGGACAAGATGCTGTCGGCGCCCCTGAACGAAACCTTTATCCATCGCCAGACCACCGCGAACGCCGTTCGGTTCACGACCGTGGACCTGTCCGAACTGGAAACCCGTATCCTGAACGCCGGTGGCCGCGCGCTAGAGATCGAAAAGGCACTGTTCGAAACTCTGCGCACGGCGGTGCTCGACAACGCAGACCGGATCGCGCAATCCGCCCGCGCCCTGTCCGAAATCGACCTGACCTGCGCCTTTGCCGATCTGGCCCGCGATCTGAACTGGTGCGCGCCTCGCATCGACGATAGCCGCGCCTTTGATATCGTGGGCGGCCGCCACCCCGTGGTGGAACGTGCCCTGCAAAAGCAAGGCGGCACACCGTTCGTCGCCAACGACTGCAACCTTTCGGCCCAAGACGACGCCGCGATCTGGCTGTTGACCGGTCCGAACATGGCCGGTAAATCGACCTTCCTGCGTCAGAACGCCCTGATCGCTCTCTTGGCCCAAGCAGGCAGCTTCGTGCCCGCGACATCGGCCCACATCGGCCTCGTCTCGCAACTGTTCAGCCGCGTCGGCGCCGCCGATGACCTCGCACGTGGACGGTCGACCTTTATGGTGGAAATGGTCGAAACGGCGGCCATCCTGAACCAAGCCGACGACCGCGCCCTCGTCATCCTTGACGAAATCGGCCGTGGCACGGCGACCTACGACGGCCTGTCAATCGCGTGGGCCACGCTTGAACACCTGCACGACGTCAACCGCAGCCGCGCCTTGTTCGCCACCCACTACCACGAAATGACAACGCTGGCCGACACGCTTGCTGGCGTCCAAAACGCCACCGTCGCGGTCAAGGAATGGCGCGGCGACGTGATCTTCCTGCACGAGGTTCACAAAGGTGCGGCCGACCGATCCTATGGTGTTCAGGTCGCACGCCTCGCCGGCCTACCCGATGCGGTGGTCAACCGTGCCCGTGTTGTCCTCGACGCCCTCGAAGAACGCGGTCGCACACAGAATGGCGGCTCCCCCCTCTTGACCGACCTCCCGCTGTTCGCGGCCGCGCCACCCCCGCCTGCGGCCCCCGCAACACCAGAACCCTCGCCCGCGCTCGATATGCTGGACGACATCCAACCGGATGACCTGACCCCCCGTCAGGCGCTTCAGGTGCTCTATGATCTGAAAAAGGCGTCCCAGACCTAACTGGAACGCCTCTTCATCTTGGTCAAAATACTCTCGCCGAAGGCGGCCTGACGGTGCCGCTTTTACGCCGGTGTGGACGACACACCCACCTTGGCAGGGCGCAACAGACGCTCGTGCAACATGAAACCGGCCTCGACCACCTGAATGATCTCGCCCGCCTTGGTGCCCGGCAACGGCGCCTCGAACATCGCCTGATGGATTTGCGGATCGAACTGCTCGCCAACCTCGGGTGCAACGGGCTCAATCCCGTGTTTGCCAAAGATATTCAGCAGCTCGCGCAGGGTCAGTTCAACCCCCTCAAGCAGCGCCTTGTTCGCCTCGCGCTGTTCCTCATCCACGGCGTCGATCGCACGTTTCAGGTTGTCAAAAACGGGCAGAATATCGCGGGCCAGCTTGCTGCCGCCATATTGCTCGGCCTCTTTGCGGTCACGCTCACCGCGTTTGCGGGCGTTTTCGGCATCGGCCAGCGCGCGCATGAACCGGTCACGGAACTCATCACGTTCGGCACGCAGCGCGTCCAACTCGTCTTCGGCGCCCAGAACGTCCTCAACCGGCGCGTCGTCTTCGCCCACGCTTGCAAGGATGTCTTCGATGTCCAATTCGTCTTTTTTCTCTGCTTCAGCCATTTTCCTACCCCTTACCCTGATCGGAAATCATCTTTCCGACCAATTGCGCGGTGTAATCCACAATCGGCACGATCCGTCCGTAATTCAGTCGCGTAGGACCGATCACACCGACCGCGCCAACAATCTTTCGGTCCGCGTTCATATATGGAGAGACGACCAAAGAGGAACCCGTCAAAGAGAAAAGTTTATTCTCTGAGCCAATAAAAATGCGCACACCGTCGGCATTTTCGGCAAGCTCAAGGAATTCGACGATGTCCCGCTTGCGTTCAAGGTCATCAAACAGATTGCGGATGCGGTCTAAATCTTCGGATGCGGTGCCGGATTCAAGCAGATTCGACCGGCCGCGCACGATCAAGCGCTCATTCTGTTCGCCCTGATTTTCCCAGATCGCCAGACCGCTGTTGACCATATCTTGGGCCAGAACGTCCAGCTCGGCCTTGCGCCGCTTCATCTCGGTCGCCATGACCGAGCGCAACTCGCTTATCGTGCGCCCCTCGGCGAGGGAATTCAGGAAATTCGCGGCCTCACGCATGGAACTGGGCGTCTGACCGGGCGGCGGGTTGAAAATCCGGTTTTCCACATGTCCGTCGGCAAACACCAGAACGGCCAGCGACCGATCCGGCGCAAGACTGACGAATTCGATGTGTTTAATCGGGGCCTCATGCTTGGGCGCCAAAACGATGCTGGCCCCATGCGTCACCCCCGACAGGGCCGAACCGACGCGGTCCAGCATACTGCCGACGTCCTGTTCGTTGCTGCCCAAGGTCGCATTCAACTTTTCGCGGTCCTGCGCGTCCAGATCCCGCACCTCAAGCAGACCATCCACAAACATCCGCAGACCCAGTTGCGTGGGAATACGCCCTGCCGACACATGCGGGGAATCCAGCAGGCCAAGGAATTCCAGATCCTGCATCACGTTACGGATCGTCGCCGCGCTGACCTTTTCGCTAAAATCGCGGGTCAGGGTGCGTGACCCAACGGGATCGCCAGTGTCCAGATAGCCTTCGACGACACGACGGAAGACCTCACGGCTCCGGTCGTTCATCTCGCTTAGAATTTCCGCCTTGGTGGTCAAACAGCCTACCTTCCATTCGCCTTTTCATTAAAGACCAAGCGCCCAGAACGTCAATCGGGGTTGCATCAATCCCAACATCGTGGGAGGCAAACATCAACCAAATAAGGAAGGAAACCCGATGCGCCCCTCTGGTCGTGATGTAAGCGAAATGCGCCCGATTTCAATCGAGACCAACGTCACCAAGCACGCCGAAGGGTCGTGCATGATCAAAATCGGGGACACGCATGTGCTTTGCACGGCAAGCCTTGAGCCGCGCGTGCCGCCGTTTCTGAAAAACTCGGGTCTGGGTTGGGTCACGGCGGAATACGGGATGCTGCCCCGCTCGACCGGTTCGCGGATGCGTCGTGAGGCGACGGCAGGCAAACAAGGCGGACGTACCGTTGAAATTCAACGCCTTATCGGTCGTTCGCTGCGCGCCGGTGTGGATCGGGTTGCATTGGGTGAACGCCAAATCACCGTCGACTGTGACGTCATTCAGGCCGATGGCGGCACGCGCTGTGCCTCGATCACCGGTGGTTGGGTTGCCCTGCGTCTGGCGGTGAACAAGCTGCTCAAGGCCGGTGATATCACGTCCGATCCTCTGGTCGATCCGGTGGCCGCCGTATCCTGTGGCATCTACGCGGGTCAGCCGGTTCTGGACCTCGATTACCCCGAGGATTCCGAGGCAGGCGTCGACGGCAACTTTGTCATGACCGGTTCGGGCAAACTGATTGAGGTTCAGATGTCCGCCGAGGGCAAAACCTTCACCCGCGCGGAAATGGATCAGCTGATGACGCTGGCCGACAAGGGCGTGGCCGAACTGGTCGCCGCCCAACGCGCCGCGACCGAGGGCTGATCATGCGCAAATTTGCCGAGAAACAGTTGCTGGTCGCCACGCACAATAAGGGCAAGCTTGAGGAAATCGCCGATCTGTTGTCCCCCTACGGGATCACGGTCACCTCGGCGGCGGATCAAAACCTGCCCGAGCCCGAGGAAACCGAAACCACGTTTGTCGGCAATGCCCGCATCAAGGCCCACGCCGCCGCCAAGGCAACCGGCCTGCCCGCCCTGTCCGATGACAGCGGCATCACCATCGACGGTCTGAACGGCGCGCCAGGGGTTTATACGGCGGATTGGGCCGAAACAGAGACTGGTCGCGACTTTGTCATGGCCATGACGCGCGCGTGGGATGAGCTTGAGGCGGTCAACGCCCCCTTCCCCCGTACGGCCCAATTCCGCTGTACCTTTGTCCTTGCGTGGCCCGATGGTCATGATGAGGTGTTCGAGGGCGCCATGCCCGGTCAACTGGTCTGGCCCATGCGCGGCGATCAGGGGCACGGCTATGATCCGATCTTTCAGCCCGACGGCTATGATATCACGTTTGGTGAAATGGACCGCTGGGAAAAGAACAAGATCAGCCACCGCGCCCGCGCGTTTGAAAAGCTGATTCAGGTGTTCGGTGACTGAGGATTGGCAAAACGGGGGCTTTGGCCTCTATATCCATTGGCCGTTTTGTCAGGCCAAATGCCCCTATTGCGACTTTAACAGTCACGTCGCCGCCACCTTCGACCAATCCCGCTGGCAGGCGGCCTATCTGTCTGAAATCCGCCGGCTGGCCGCCCTGACCCCCGGTCGCGTTCTCAACAGCGTTTTCTTTGGCGGTGGCACGCCCAGCCTGATGGACCCCGATGTCGTTCACGCGATCATGGATGAAATCCGCGCGTGCTGGCCCACTGCGAACGATCTGGAAACCACGCTAGAGGCCAACCCATCCTCGGTCGAGGCCGGTCGTTTTCGCGGTTATGCACAGGCGGGCGTCAACCGCGTGTCGATGGGATTTCAGGCCCTGAACAACGACGACCTCCGCCGCCTTGGTCGCCTACACACGGTCGAAGAGGCCTTTGCCGCCTATGACACCGCCCGCGCCCATTTCGATCGGGTCAGCTTTGATCTGATCTATGCGCGGCAGGATCAGACGCCCGACGCGTGGCGCGCCGAGTTGTCCAAGGCTCTGTCGATGGGCATCGACCACCTGTCCGCCTATCAGTTGACGATTGAGGCCGGCACCGCATTCGGGGACCGCTATGATCGGGGCAAGCTGCGCGGCCTACCCGATGACGACACCGCGGCGGATATGTACTTCATCACCCAAGAGCTGTGCGAGCGTGCGGGCCTACCCGCGTACGAAGTCTCTAACCATGCCAAACCCGGGGCCGAGTCAAAACACAATCTGATCTACTGGAGATACGGTGATTATGGCGGCATTGGGCCTGGTGCCCATGGACGTTTGACGCTGAACGGGACGAGAATGGCCACCGAAACCCCGCTTTTTCCGACTAAGTGGTTGGAAATGGTAGAAAATTCGGCGTTTTCCAATTTTAAAACAATCGCCATCGAACCGACCGAGCAAGCGGCCGAATATCTGATGATGGGCTTGCGAAAATCGACCGGAATCTCGCAAAACCGGTTCACGTCCATTGGTGGCTCGCCTTTAAACGCCAATGTTATCAATGATTTACGCGATCTTGATCTTATCGCTCTCGACCAAGATCGTGTACGTGCTACACCCAAAGGTATCGCGGTTCTGAACGCGGTGATCAGGGAACTCTTGCCGGACGGCTGATATGCGCTTGGTGTGGTTGATATGCGGATTGGTCACGCTGGGGCTTGGCCTGATCGGGGTGATCTTGCCCGGATTGCCGACCGTGCCCTTTCTTTTGCTGGCGACCTATTGCTTTAGCAAATCGTCCCGCCGCATGCATGACTGGCTGCTAGGCCACCCGCGCCTTGGTCCACCAATCCACGATTGGAATGAACGCGGCGCAATTCGCCGCCAGATCAAATGGGCGGCGACCATGTCTATCTTGGCGACATTCGGGATATCATATCTGCTGAATGTCGGGCCATTGATCATGGTGGTTCAGGCGATCACGCTATCCGTGGTCGCCCTGTTTATCTGGTCTCGTCCCGAAATTTAAATCGAGGACAGGATGCGGCAAAGCTCATCCAGCTGATCAAGGTTGTCATAGGATACCGTGATCTTGCCCGCTTCCTGCCCCGGCGGGTGGTCAATCTCCACGCGCATTTTCAGGTTCGCAGACAGGTCGAGCTCTAGCGCGCGGGTATCGGCGTCCTTTTCCTTAGCGCCGCCACCGATCTTAGGGGTGCCCTTTACCTTCGGTGCCTTGTCCCCTTTGGCCAGTTTTTCGGTATCCCGCACCGACAGACCCTTGGCCACAACGACCTTGGCTAGACCCGAGGGATCATCACAAGTAATCAACGCGCGCGCATGACCCGCGGACAAACGCCCCTCACGCAGGTGATCCTGAACATCCTCGGGCAACTGCAAAAGACGCATCAGATTGGCGATGTGACTGCGGCTTTTCGACAGCGCCTCGGCCAGCTTTTCCTGTGTATGACCGAACCGATCCATCAGCTGGCGATAGCCCTGCGCCTCTTCGACGGGATTCAGATCAGCACGCTGAATGTTCTCAATGATCGCGACCTCAAGGACCTCGGTATCATCGAATTCGCGCACGATGACGGGCACGTCGTGCACCTGAGCCAGCTGCGACGCTCGCCAGCGACGCTCGCCCGCAACGATTTCGTATTTCCCATCGCCGGCCTTGGATGGACGCACGATAAGGGGCTGAATCACGCCTTTTTCACGGATTGAGGCCGCCAATTCTTGCAACGCCTCATCCGCAAAATGGCGGCGCGGCTGATCGGGGTTCGGGAAAACACGCTCAATCGGGACGCGCAGATCGGCCTTACGCGCGGGCGCATCCGTCGATTTTTCCTCTGCCGGACCAACGTCCGCCATCAATGCAGACAACCCACGGCCAAGGCCCCGACGTTCAGGCTTTTTGCTCATAACTCCACCCCAATTTTACGCGGATACGGGTTCGGCCCGTTCCAACATTTCTTTTGCGAGGCTGATATAGGCCTCTGCCCCGCGCGACGCGGGATCATAACTCAGGACCGGCATCGCATAGGACGGGGCCTCGGACACACGAACGTTGCGCGGAATAACCGTTTTAAAGACCAGATCACCCAGATATTCGCGTGCGTCGCCCTCGACCAATTGCGACAGGTTGTTTCGACGGTCGTACATGGTCATCACGACGCCCTCAATCCGCAGGTTCGGATTCGCGGTTTGACGGATATCGCGGACCGTCAGCATCAATTGCGACAAACCTTCCAACGCAAAGAATTCGGACTGAAGCGGTACCAGAACGGAATGCGAGGCCACCATCGCGTTGACCGTCAAAAGTGACAGCGCCGGCGGGCAGTCGATCAGGATAAAATCGAACCCATAGGCCTGCATCGCCGGTTGGCGCAGCGCGTCATGCAGCAGATAGCTACGCTTTTCGTTGGAAACCATTTCGATGTCAGCCGACGACAGGTCCGTTGTCGCGGGCGCAATCAACAGGCCCTCAACATCTGTCGCACGGATCACCTCATTTAAGGGCGCCTCATCGAGTAGCAGATCATAAGTGGTCTTTTTGCGATCGCTTGCCTCAATCCCTAGGCCAGTTGACGCGTTGCCCTGTGGGTCGAGATCCACGATCAGGACCGTCTTACCCTCTTCAGCCAAAGCCGCGGCCAAGTTAATTGCCGTCGTCGTCTTACCCACACCACCCTTTTGGTTGGCGATGGCGATGATTTTTGGGCCCAACGGCGCACTCTGTTCAGACACGGGAAAGACCTTTGATTTTTAAGACGACCGCGCCGGAATCGGTGGCGCTTTGTAATTTTTGGACGTCAAAGCGCCATGTTTCAAGCGCGTGGTCGATTTCCATTTGAAAATTCTCGCCTTTGGGGAAAAGGGCGACACCGTCTTGGGCAAGGTGCAGGTCGGCAAAGCCCAGCAAGTCCGTCAAAGAGGCCAGAGCCCGCGCGGACAGGACATCCGCGTTCAACGCGGGTACCTGCTCGATCCGCTCGGACAAAACGCGGGCCTTTACCCCCGTTTCGCGGGCCACCGTGCGTAGAAATACCGATTTTCTCTGATCGCTTTCGACTAGAACCGTTTCTTGGTCCGGGCTCAGCTCTGCCGCCAAAATGGCGACGACCATGCCGGGAAATCCGCCGCCACTGCCCAAATCAGCCCATATTTTCGCGGATGGGGCCATCGAAAAGATCTGCGCGGAATCCGCAATGTGCCGTGTCCACGCTTCCGCGAGTGTGTTTTTGGAGACCAGGTTGATCGCTGGATTCCATTTGTGCAAAAGCTGCTCATAGGTTTCCAACCGCTCCAATGTTTCACGTGAAACATTGAGCCCCGCGATTTCATGTCCCATTAGGCGGTCTTTCGGTTGTGCTGCCGTAGCTTGGCAAGGATCAGCGTCATCGCGGATGGGGTCATTCCATCGACCCGACCCGCCTGCCCCAAGGTCGCTGGACGTGCGCGGTTCAGCTTGAGCTTGAGCTCATTCGACAGGCCTTGGAGGACATCGTAATCAAAGTCCGCCGGAATGACCTGCGCTTCATCCCGTTTGATCGCCTCAACATCTTGTGTTTGGCGACGCACATAATTGGCATATAGGGCGTCTCGCGCGATTTGCTCGCCCACTTCGGGGTCTACGTCACGCAGTCGATCATCATACGGGTGAAGATCGGCAAAGGTCACGTTGGGAAAGGCCAGAAGGTCCAGACCACTGCGCCGTTGTCCGTCAGCATTCACATTGATCCCGCCCGCGTTCACCTCTTTGGGCGTCAAAGCCCATGCCGACAAGATGTCTCGTGCCGCGCCGATCTTATCCATCTTGGCGTTAAACGCGCTCAGGCGTTCGTCGGACACACAGCCGATTTCGGCGGCCTTCGGCGTTAGGCGTTGATCCGCGTTATCCGCCCGCAGGCTAAGCCGGAATTCGGCGCGCGAGGTGAACATGCGATAGGGCTCGGTCACGCCGCGGGTGATCAAGTCGTCGATCATGACGCCGATATAGCTTTCAGTACGGCTGAAATGCACGGGATCGCGGCCCAAGACGGCGGCGGCGGCATTCAGACCGGCAACCATGCCCTGCGCGGCGGCCTCTTCATAGCCCGTGGTCCCGTTGATCTGACCGGCCAGATACAGGCCCGGTACGTCGCGGACGTTCAATGTGTTGCTCAGCGCGCGGGGATCAACGTAGTCGTATTCGATCGCATAGCCCGGCTGGGTGATCTCTGCCTTCTCAAGGCCCACGATGGACCGGACATAATCATGTTGAACATCCTCGGGCAGCGAGGTCGAAATCCCGTTCGGATAGACCGTGTGATCGTCCAGCCCCTCAGGCTCAAGGAAGATCTGATGCGAGGTTTTATCGGCAAAGCGGACGATCTTATCCTCAATCGATGGGCAATAGCGCGGGCCAACACCCTCAATATGGCCGCCGTACATGGCTGAGCGGTCGAGGTTGTTGCGGATGATCTCATGCGTCGCCTCATTCGTGTGGGTAATCCCGCAGGCGATTTGACGCGCAAAGGGGGTCTTGGACAGGAATGAGAACAGTACGGGTTCGTCATCGCCCGGCTGATCATCAAGGATATCCCAATTGATCGTCCGCCCATCCAGACGCGGCGGCGTGCCGGTCTTCAAACGCCCAAGCGGCAGATTGAACCCATCAATCCGCTCGGCCAGCTTGACCGACGGCTTGTCCCCCATCCGACCACCGGGGCGTTGCACGTCGCCGATGTGGATCACACCGCGCAGGAACGTGCCCGTTGTCAGGACCACCGCACCGGCGCGCAGTTCGGACCCATCCCCCAGAACGATCCCCGCAACGCGGTCGCCATCCATGATCAGATCGGTCGCCTCACCTTCAACCACATCCAAATTCGGCGTGGCGGCGATAAAGGCCTGCATGGTTTCGCGATAGATTTTGCGGTCGGCCTGCGCGCGCGGCCCTTGGACCGCGGGCCCCTTACGCCGGTTCAACAGACGAAACTGGATGCCCGCACGGTCGGCGACCTGACCCATCAGGCCATCCATCGCGTCGACCTCACGCACCAGATGGCCCTTACCCAGACCACCGATGGCGGGGTTACAGGACATGACGCCAATGCCGTCGCGGCGCAACGTGACCAGAGCGGTCCGCGCGCCCATACGCGCAGCCGCATGTGCGGCGTCGGCACCCGCGTGCCCGCCCCCGACAACGATCACATCAAAGTCCAAATGTTTCACGTGAAACACTCCTCACTTCCCAAGGCAGAAGCTTGAGAAAATCTCATCCAGAATATGTTCGACATCGACGCGCCCGACCAAACTATCCAGAGCACGCACAGCCGAGCGCAGCTCTTCGGCGGCGATCTCGGTCAAATCAGGGGCCGTTCTTACATGATTCTCGGCCATATCGATAGAGGCCAGCGCCTGAACGATTGCAATCCTGTGCCGCTCGCGCGTTAGGGATCCCGCTCCGGCGGCGCGTTCGGACAGGATCGCGGTGATCCGGTCGATCAATTCGCCAACGCCCTGCCCCGTTTTACCGGACACCGTCGCGCCGGTATGCCCCAAATCGGCCTTGCCATAGACGACGATATCCGCGCCCGACGGAGTCAGGCCAAGGTCCACATCCGTCCCATCCAACAGGAACACCCGTAGGTCGGCCAGTTGCGCGCGTTCGCGGGCGCGGTCGATCCCGATGCCCTCAACATAATCCGTGGTTTCGCGCAAGCCCGCAGTATCCAGAACCGTCACCGGTAGGCCACCCAAATCCATCCGCACCTCGATCACGTCGCGGGTGGTGCCCGCGAATTCCGATGTAATCGCGGCCTCACGTCCTGCCAGCGCGTTCAGCAACGTCGATTTCCCGGCGTTGGGCGGACCGACGATGGCGACCTCAAACCCCTCTCGGATACGCTCGGCGCTGGAGATCCCGGATTGCTCGGACAACAGGTCATGGCGCACACGGTCGAGCAGGTCCAACACCTCGGGCGAGACATCAACGGGAACCTCTTCGTCCGCGAAATCGATCGTCACCTCAAGCAAGGCCATCGCGCGAATGAGGTTCGACCGCCATTCCTCAGCACGTTTACCGATGGAGCCGGACAAAACGCGCAAGGCCTGACGGCGCTGTGCCTCGGTCTCGGCCTCAATCAGATCGGACAGACCTTCGACCTGCGCCAGATCCAGACGCTCGTTTTCCAACGCGCGGCGGGTGAATTCCCCCGGCTCGGCCATACGACAGCCATCGACCAACGACAGCTCTCGCAACACCGCCGTAACAATGGCCGTGCTGCCGTGCAGGTGCAGCTCGACCACCTCTTCACCGGTAAAGCTGCTGCCATGGGGAAAGTGGAGGACCAAGGCCTCATCCAACGGCACACCGTCATGGCCACGCAACCGCCGTAACCCCGCCTGACGCGGCTTGGGCAATGTCGCACCCAGTGCAGTGACGGCCGAACGGGATTGCGGGCCGGATAGCCGGATGACGGCGACGCCCGCCTTGCCGCGGGCCGTAGCCAACGCATAGATCGTGTCCATCAATCCCCCCTGTCGGGTGACCTATCAGGTGTTCATGGAGTCGAAGAATTCCGAGTTGGTCTTGGTCTGTTTCAACTTGGAAATCAGGAACTCGATCGCGTCCGTGGTGCCCATCGGGTTCAGGATGCGGCGCAGAACAAAGGTTTTCTGCAGATCCTTGGCGTCGACCAACAGGTCCTCTTTCCGCGTGCCGGATTTGAGGATGTCCATCGCGGGGAAGACGCGTTTATCCGCGACCTTACGGTCCAGAACGATCTCGCTGTTACCGGTGCCTTTGAATTCCTCAAAGATGACTTCGTCCATGCGGCTACCGGTGTCGATCAGGGCCGTCGCGATGATGGTCAGCGACCCACCCTCTTCGACGTTGCGCGCCGCACCGAAGAAGCGCTTGGGGCGTTGCAGGGCGTTTGCGTCCACACCACCGGTCAGAACCTTACCCGAGGACGGCACAACCGTGTTGAACGCGCGACCCAGACGGGTGATCGAGTCGAGCAGGATCACAACGTCGCGTTTGTGTTCGACCAGACGCTTGGCCTTTTCGATGACCATCTCGGACACGGCCACGTGACGGGTCGCGGGTTCGTCAAAGGTCGACGAGATCACCTCACCTTTGACCGAGCGCTGCATGTCCGTCACCTCTTCGGGACGTTCATCGATCAGCAGAACGATCAGATAGCATTCCGGATGGTTCTTTTCGATGCTGTGCGCGATGTTTTGCAGCAGAACGGTTTTACCCGTCCGCGGCGGCGCCACGATCAGAGAACGCTGGCCCTTACCAATCGGCGACACAAGGTCGATGATCCGCGCGGAACGGTCCTTGATGGTCGGATCTTCGATTTCCATCTTCAGACGCTCATCCGGATAGAGCGGCGTCAGGTTGTCGAACGCGATCTTGTGACGGGCCTTTTCGGGCTCTTCAAAGTTGATCTTGGTGACCTTGGTGATCGCGAAATAGCGTTCGTTCTCGCGCGGGGCCTCCATCACGCCCTCAACCGTGTCACCGGTACGCAGCGAGTGCTGACGGATCATGTCGGGCGAGACATAGATGTCATCGGGACCCGGCAAATAGTTCGCCTCGGGCGAGCGCAGGAACCCGAACCCGTCTTGCAGCACCTCAAGAACGCCCTCACCCGAGATTTCCCACCCGTCTTCGGCGCGCTCTTTCAGGATGGCGAACATCATGTCGCCTTTGCGCATCGTGGACGCGTTTTCGATCTCAAGCTCTTCGGCCATCGCCAACAGGTCTTTGGGGCTCTGGGCTTTGAGGTCGGACAGGTTCAGACGGTCTTGGGTCATGTAATGGGATACTGCATTGCGAACGGCGTCAGTGTTGCGCCCGTTCTATGTCAATCAGGGGAAAATACGTGGCCGGACGGCCCTTAGATCGCCAGATAGACCGAAATCTTTTCTGAGTCAACGATCTCAGAATTTCACGACAACCGAGAACACGATGATCAGCATCAGGATCGTCGGCACCTCGTTCATCATCCGGTACTGTTTTCCGGTCAGCGTATTGTCACCGGCCACAAAATTCTTGCGCCGTTTCACAAGCCAATGATGAAACCACGTCATCACGATGACCGACGCGCCCTTGGTATAGGGCCAGACCGCCGCCCAATCGACGATCCCCGGTGTGAACACCAAAGCCAAGCCAAAGATCCACGTGGCAATCGAAGCCGGTGCCATGATCACACGCAGCAGTTTGAATTCCATCGTCTGGAACAGATCATCGGTGTCCGTGCCCGCTTGGACACGTTCCGTGTGATAGACATAGAGACGAGGCAGATAGAACAGACCCGCCATCCATGTGATGACCGACATGATGTGCAGGGACTTGGTCCACGGATAGGCCGATGCCAGAAAATCGCCAATCATGTCTTTGTCCTTCTCTGCTCTCTCTGTCTCTTTCTAAATATAAAATAAATAAAAAGAAAAGATGATGAATTAGTAGGCCCTGTGGATAGTGTGGATTAATGTTTCGTTCACCTTTTTATCCACAGCGCGTTTGGACGTGGAAAACATCGGGGAAACTTTGCGAAAAACCGTATTTTTCTGTGTATAAACAGATATTTAATCTGTTTATGACTTGACATTTCCGCATGTGGATAAGCCGCGGTTTTTGCGAAAGCATGTAGATCATCCCAAGGCGGGAAAACCCGTTTTCCACGAGGGATGAAACGTGGGTATCGGTTGACAAAACGCGGGGTTTTCCACGATCACCACAGGGGTGCGGAAACACCCACTGTTTGTCCCCGCAGATACCCGCAAATTATCCACAGGGTTTTTAACATGACCAAACCGATCATCTTGGCGTCGGGTTCGTCCATCCGGCGTGAGCTGTTGGAAAACGCGGGCGTATCAGTGTCCGTGATGCCCGCCCGCATTGATGAGGATGCAATCCGCCGGTCGCTTGAGGCCGAGGACGCAACGCCGCGCGATGTGGCCGATACCTTGGCCGAGTTCAAAGCCCGCAAGATCAGTGATAAGAACCCCAGCGCCCTTGTGATCGGATGCGATCAGGTGCTGGAGTTCAAGGGTCAGGTCATGACCAAGGCACCCGATGTCGCCACCGCCCGCGCGCAACTGAAAAAGCTGCGCGGAAATCAGCATAAACTGATGTCTGCCGCCGTTCTCTATGACGATGGCAAACCCGTTTGGCGGCACGTCGGCGAAACGCGGCTTAGGATGCGGCCATTTTCCGACGCGTATCTGGATGACTACCTTGATCGGAACTGGGCGTCGGTCCAATCTGCGGTTGGCTGTTACAAGCTTGAAGAAGAGGGCGTGCGCCTGTTTTCGCGCATTGAGGGCGATTATTTCAACGTGCTTGGCCTGCCCTTGCTAGAGCTTTTGAACCATCTGACCGTGACTGGGACCCTGACCGCATGACACAGACGATACCATTGGCCGGTGTGATCGGGACCGACGTTGCGACGTCCGCCCTGCCCCGTCTGATGGGGCATTGGTTGGGGCGCGGCGGTATTCGGGGTCACTATATCCCGATGGAGGTCGGTCGCGAAAACCTGCGCGGCGTTGTGACAACCCTGCCGCATATGGGGTTCAGCGGCGTCAACGTTGCCCAACCGCATAAGGAAACGGTCCTCGGCATCGCCGATCTGGTGACGGACCGCGCGGCGTTGATCGGGGCGGCGAACACCCTGATTTTTCGCAAAGATGGCAAAATCCATGCGGATAATACGGAAGGGTTCGGGTTCATCGCCAACTTGCGTGAGACCGCCCCGCATTGGGATCCGCGCGCCCGTTTTGCCGCCGTTCTTGGCGCGGGCAGCACCGCGCGCGCCGTTGTCGCGTCCTTGATTGAGGTCGGCGTGCCCGAAATCCGTTTGTGCAACCGGTCACGCGCACGGGCCGAGGCCCTGCGCGCCGATTTCGGGGCCAAGGTTACTGTTTATGAATGGGTTCAGGCCGGCAATATGATCGAGGACGCCGGCATCGTCGTGAACACAACGCCCCTTGGTCAGGTGGACCAACCCGAATTTCGCGTCCCCCTTGATGGACTGGCGCCGCATATGGCGGTTGCGGATGTCTCCGTCGGCGCCGACGATACCCGCCTGATGGCCGAGTCGCGCGCGATGGGATGTGCCGTGGCCGATGGCGCGGGGATGCTGCAACACCAATTGATACCCGTGTTCGAACGCTGGTTCGGTGTGCGACCTGACATCACCGATCAATCCCGCGCGGCGGTGCAAAAGGCATGACCAGAACGCCGTTCAAATTGGGCCTGACCGGATCAATCGGCATGGGCAAATCGACCACGGCCACGATGTTTCGCGATGCGGGCGTTCCTGTGTGGGACGCGGATGCGGCGGTGCATGCGATGTATGACGTGGGCGGTGCGGCGGTTTCCGAAATTGCGCGCCTGTGCCCCGATGCGGTGGTTGAGGGCCGCGTGGACCGCGATGTTTTGCGCGCTTGGGTCGGGAAAACACCCGATGCGATTGACCGCCTGAACGCGGTTATTCACCCCCTTGTCAGGCGGAATAGGGTCGATTTCCTGTCCGAAAACGCGGATGCGCCGATTGTGTTGCTGGACATCCCGTTGTTGTTTGAAACCGGTGGCGACCAAGAGGTGGACGCCATCGTCGTTGTCACCGCCCCACCCGAGGTTCAGAGTGCCCGCGTTCTGGACCGTGGCACCATGTCGGTTGAACAGTTTGAGACGATCCTTAACCGTCAGATGCCCGATGCCGACAAACGCGCCCGTGCGGATTATATTGTCGAGACCACGACACTTGATGCCGCCCGCGCGGCGGTCCACCATGTCCTGACCGAAATTCGAAAGACTTTGTGATGCGCGAAATCGTACTGGATACGGAAACCACCGGATTTGACCCTGAATCAGGCGACCGGATCGTCGAAATCGGGGCGGTTGAGCTGTGGAACCATCTGCCGACCGACCAGACGTATCACCAGTATATCAATCCCGAACGCGGGATGCCGGATGAGGCGTTCGGTGTTCACGGCATTGGTCCCGACATCCTGAACCCGCCCCGCGCCGCCAAACCGGGTGAGGTGACGGTGCTGGACAAGCCGGTTTTCAAAAAGATCGGACAGGATTTCGTCGATTTCATCGGTGACGCTAAACTGATCATCCACAACGCCGCGTTCGACATGAAGTTCCTGAACGCCGAGCTGCGCTGGATGGGCCTGCCGCAAATCCCGTGGGAACGCGCGGTGGATACGCTTGCCATGGCGCGCAGCCGTTTTCCCGGTTCGCCCGCGTCACTGGATGCGCTGTGCCGTCGGTTCGGGATCGACAACTCGGCCCGTGAAAAACACGGGGCGTTGCTCGACTCGGAAATCTTGGCCGAGGTCTATCTGGAACTGATCGGCGGACGTCAGCCCGATTTCGCCCTGTCGATGGGGAATTCGGGCGGAACAGGCTCGAAATCCGAAGGGGCCAGCGTCGCCGCCGACGATTGGCGTCCGCGTCCGCGGGAAAACGCCCTGCCCCCGCGCCTCACCGAGGACGAACAAAAAGCCCATGCCAAATTCGTCGAAGGCATGGGCGAGGCTGCTCTGTGGAACAGCTTTAGCGAATAGCGCTTAGTTGGTGGGCTGGGCCGCTTGCTGCTCGGCCGCACGGCGCGCCAGATTCTGGCGGTACAGAGCCACAAAATCCACCTGATCAAGGCTCAGCGGCGGGAAACCACCGTCACGGGTGACGTCGCTGACGATGCGGCGCACAAACGGGAACAGCATGCGCGGGCATTCAATCATCAGGAACGGGTGCAGCTGATCCTCGGGCACACCTTCGATGTGGAAGATGCCGGAGTAATCCAGTTCGATCATGAACAGGTTCGCGCCGTCACCTTTGTTTTTCGAGGTCACCGTGAATTTGGTGATCACTTCGAACTGATGATCGGCGGGACGTTTTTTTGCATCCAGCGAGACCTGAACCTGAATTTCAGGGCTGACCTCACCGTTGACGCCTTTTTGCATCAACACGTTTTCAAAGGACAGATCGCGGATGTACTGGCCCAGGATCTGCATTTTCACGGCAGGGGGCTGTTGCGGTTGGGCCGCGGTTTCGGCACCAGCTTCGGGGGTATCGGTCATTTCATTTTCCTAAAAAGGCAAAAGCGTCGGCAGGGGGTTTAACAGACCCGCGCCATAGGCTCAATGACGTGTCCATCCCGAAGGCGTGTTATCGCCCTTATTTGTCTGATCGACCTCACGGAACTCGCCCTCAATCACGTCGGGATCGCGCGGTGTGGGGCGGGATTGATAGGTCGTGTGCGTCTCAAACGTCTGCACCTTGATCCGCGATTTTAGCGATTGGAACGCCGCGCGCCGAAACGCGGGGATCAACAACAGAAAACCGACCGTGTCCGTGAAAAACCCGGGCGTCAGCAGAAGAGCACCCGAGAACAGAATCATCGCCCCGTGTGCCAAGGGTTCACTGGGATCGCGCATGTCGTTGAACGACCCCTTGATGTCCCGCATGGCCGCCGCACCTTGGGCGCGCATCATGTTTGTCCCGATCAACGCGGTGATCACCACAATGGCCAACGTGGCCCAGAGGCCGATCGCGCCGCCAACCTGAATGAACAGGGCGATTTCAATCAGCGGAACCGCAATAAACAGTACAAATAGCCACATGGCCGATCCTTTCCTTTACGGGGCTGGTCGGTGGACTTGACGTACCCCGTGGCTTACATATGTGGACAAGAGCCAAGATACCAACCCCAGACGGAGCATTAACGAATATGGGCCAACCCTTTATCCAATTGCTTGTATTGGTCGGCATTGCCGTATTCCTGATTATCCGGCTGAAATCGGTGTTGGGCACACGCGAAGGTTTTGAAAAGCCGCCAATTGATCCTGCAAGCGCACCCGAGCCCTCGCGCCCGTCGCGGTTTGAGGTGATCGAAGGTGGTCCTGACCGCGATATCATCGACCATGTTCCCGACGGGTCCAGCGCGGCCAAATCGCTGGCTGCGATGAAAATGGCCGAACCCGGGTTTAGCGTCAGTGAATTCCTCGGCGGTGCCGGCGGCGCGTATGAGATGATCCTGATGGCCTATGAAAACGGCGACATCGAACCGATCCGCCCGTTCCTATCGCCCGAGGTCTATGACTCATTCGCCGCAGGTGTCGCGCATCGTCAGGAACAAGGCCTGACGATTGAGGCGAATTTTGTCGGTCTGCGAGAGGCGAACCTGCACGACGCCACCTTTGATCGCGGCACGGGTGAGGCCGAGATCACCGTGCGTCTGATCGCCGAACTGACCTCGGTTGTGCGCAATGCCGCCGGCGAGATCGTCGAGGGCGATCCCCACGAGATCAAACGCCAGCGTGACGTCTGGACCTTTGCCCGCGTGATGGGGGCCGACGATCCGAACTGGCAACTGGTGGCCACTGGCGAATGAAACAGGTCGTCGCGGCATTGGCTGTCGGGGTAGCCGTCTGCGCGACCTCGGTACAAACAGCATGGGCCGCGACCATGGAAATCCTGCGATTTGAAGACCTTAACGGATGGGCCGCCGATGATCACGACGCGGCCCTTTCGGTGTTTCTGGAAACCTGTGGCGACCTCAAAGATCCCGAATGGGCACCTCTGTGCAATCTGGCGAAAACGACGCCGAACGCGCGGACGTTCTTTGAGCTGTTCTTTCGTCCCGTCCTGATCGGCGGGGAAAAGCCTGTGTTGTTCACCGGCTATTTTGAGCCTGAGTTGAACGGATCACGCACCCGCACGGGTCAGTTCCGGTTCCCCGTCTATCGCAAGCCGCCAGAACTGGCCTCGAACCAGCGCTGGCGTACCCGCCAAGAGATCGAAGATGACGGTGTTCTGGCCGGTCGCGGTCTGGAAATCGCTTGGGTCGATGACTCGGTCGAATTGTTCTTTCTGCAAATTCAGGGGTCTGGTCGCATCCGATTGCAAGACGGGTCCTATATCCGCGTGGGATATGGCGGCGCAAACGGGCATGAATACAAATCCGTCGGACAGGAAATGGTGCGACGCGGGATTTACAAACCGCATCAGGTTTCCGCGCAGGTGATCCAGAACTGGGTGCGGCGCAATCCGGCCGATGGAAAGGCTCTGTTACAGCACAATCCGTCCTATGTGTTCTTTCGCCCTGTGACGCATGTCCCTGCGGACAAGGGTCCGCTTGGCGCGATGAACCGGTCGATTACGGCGTTGCGGTCGATTGCGGTGGATCCGGCGTTCACCCCCTTGGGCGCACCGGTCTGGATTGAAAAGGGCGGTAAGGGCCCGATGCGGCGGTTGATGATTGCCCAAGACACCGGTTCCGCCATCAAGGGAGCCCAACGCGCCGATATCTTTTTCGGCACAGGCGACGCGGCGGGTCAGGCGGCGGGAACCGTGCGCGACCGTGGACGCATGGTGGTTCTCTTGCCGATTGATCGCGCCTATGCGCTGGTCCCCGGGGGGTGATCCATGCGCCGTCGCCCGCCCCGCAATCTGAACTCTGAAGAGCGTAAGCTCTGGCAAAAGGTGGCTGAAACAGCCCAACCAATGCACGCGCGCCGCATGTCGGACACCCCGAAAACAGAGCCTGTTTCGCCGCAAAAGTCCAAAACGCCCCCGACCCCGCGTGATCCGATTGGTGCGTTTCAGGTCGGCGCCCTTAGCCCTGCCAAGGGTGCGCGCCACCACCTTGCCCCGTCGATTGAGGATGCGGTGGCCGCCGCGCCGGTTCAGATGGATCGCAAGAACTATGACCGTCTGCGCAAGGGCAAAATGGTACCCGAGGCCAAGATCGACCTGCACGGCATGACCATGTCCCAAGCGCACCCCGCCCTGGTGAATTTCGTGATGCGTAACCATGGGCGCGGCGCGCGTCTGGTTCTGGTGATCACGGGCAAGGGCAAATCGGCGGACGATGGCGGCCCTATCCCCGTGCGCCACGGCGTTTTGAAACATCAGGTGCCACAGTGGTTGGCCCTACCGCCGTTGCGCGGTGTGGTTTTGCAGGTGACGCAGGCGCATCAAAAACACGGCGGCGGCGGGGCCTATTACGTTTATTTGCGCCGAACGCGTTAGGGGCCCGAGATCGCCGAAATCGGGCTAAGGATGATTTGGGTCGCGTTTTGCACGGTCAGAACGGTCCCTGTCAAAAGACCTGTCCGCCCCGATTGATCCCCCGCAATCAACGCGCCGACGCTTGGCAATTGTCCGAAAATGCTCAGTAACGCGGGTGAACTACCGACCGTGAAATGGCCAAGGTCAAAGCCCTGCGAGAACTGGCTAACATCCACGACGGTTACGTCCAAATCCGCGATACGCTGGGCGTTTTCGACGTTGCCAAGGCGGTTGCTCTCGCCGCTTAAGCGCGCAGATAGGGCCAGCGCGCGGTCCTTTTTCGACACGAAAATCACAAACGGATCGGGCAGAACGTCAATGCGTTTGGTCTGGGACAGGAACACCTGCACATCAATGTCAGGCGAGATCAGAACCACGCCATCAACATAATTCGGCACGCTTTTGGGTGCGCGAATGGCCAGTTGGCGCATCGCCTCCATCGACAGGTGGGCCCCCATGGAATGACCGATCAAAACCACGCTTTCGGCACCGGCGGCGTTCACAGTGCGGATCAGATCCTCTAGCCCGTCGCGGGCGAACAGCGCGCTGTCGCGGTCATAGGCATAGCCAAGCGGATGGCCCAGAGACGGCCACGAATAGTGGATAACCTGCGCGGTGATCCCGAAATCATGGGACAGCTGCGCGACGCGAAACACACCCTCGGCAAAGTTCGTGTTGAATCCGTGCACAAAAATCACCGCCTCACGTGCACCGCGCGGACGAGCGCGCAGATCACGGGCAAGGGCCGTGCGGAACGCCACATCCGTGTCATAGGCGGCGTTTTCGGCGGCGACGAAATGGCGGGTGGGATCGGGCACCTGATCCGTTACCTCTACCCGTCCAGGTTCGTGTTCAGGCGGAACAGAGACGCCAATTTGTCCAAACCGTACGTCCAATGCACGCTCGGTCCCGAAATCAATACCGGTCAGGGGCTCACGCGCGGTGGCGAAAAACACGCGCGTGACCTCACCAACCTCGGCGGCGTCGGGATTAACCAGCAGGGACGGACGCGGGATACAGCCGGTCAAAACCGCCAGACAGACAAAACAAAGCGCACGAAACATGACCTAATCCAAATGGCGATCCGCGTGGGGCAGATTATAGGACGTATCTGCTCATATCCGTGGATTTCGTCAACGCGCCCAGATTGTCGTCTACGAATTTCTGATCGACTGTCACCGTTTCGCCCGACTTGTCCGGCGCGGCAAAGGATAGATCCTCAAACACGCGTTCCAGCACGGTATAGAGACGCCGCGCGCCGATGTTTTCGATCGTGCGGTTCACCTCGGCGGCGATTTTCGCCAGCGCGGCAATGCCGTCCTCGGTAAAGGAGACGGTCACGGACTCGGTCGCCATCAACGCCTGATACTGACGGGTCAGGGCGTTGTCCGTTTCGGTCAGGATGCGGACGAAGTCATCCTCGGTCAGACCGCGCAGTTCCACGCGGATCGGCAGACGACCCTGCAGCTCGGGGAGCAGGTCACTTGGTTTCGCGATATGAAACGCGCCCGAGGCGATGAACAGGATATGGTCGGTTTTGACGGGACCGTATTTGGTGGACACCGTCGTGCCCTCAATCAACGGCAGCAGGTCACGTTGGACGCCCTCGCGGCTGACATCGGCGCCGCGTGCATCCGAGCGGGCACAGACCTTGTCGATCTCGTCCAGAAAGACGATGCCGTTCTCTTGAACCGCCTCAAGTGCTGCGCGATGCACCGTTTCGTCGTCCAGTATTTTGTCGGCCTCTTCGCCGATCAGAACCTCATAGCTCTGTGCGACGGTCATCTTTTTGCGCACGGTCCGACCGCCAAGCGCTTTGCCGAAGATATCGCCAAGGTTCATCATGCCCATGCCGTTGCCGGGCTGACCAGGGATGTCGAACATCGGCATCGGGTTTGAGGTATCCGCGACGTCCAGTTCGATCTCGGTATTGTCTAACTCACCGCGTTTCAGCTTTTGTCGGAACATCTCGCGGGTTTGCTCGCGGGCGTTTTCACCGGCGATCGCCTCAATCACGCGATCCTCGGCGGCTTGATGAGCGGCGGCTTTGACGTCCTCGCGCATCCAGTCGCGGGTCTGGGCAATCGCGCTGTCTACCAGATCGCGGATGATCTGTTCCACGTCCCGCCCGACATAGCCGACCTCGGTGAACTTGGTCGCCTCGACCTTGATGAACGGCGCGCGGGCCAGTTTGGCCAAGCGGCGGCTGATTTCCGTTTTACCCACGCCGGTCGGGCCGATCATCAGGATGTTTTTCGGATAGACCTCATCACGCAGATCATCGCCCAGCTGTTTGCGCCGCCACCGGTTGCGCAGCGCTACGGCAACCGCCCGTTTTGCGTCGTTCTGGCCGATGATGAACCGGTCGAGTTCTGAAACAATTTCGCGCGGGGTCAGGTCTGTCACGTCGGTCTGCCTTTCATTCCTTTGGTTTCTAGGTAAGCCATGGGGCCCAGAACGCAAGATCGAACACGGATCGATCACCACCTCTAACGTCTCTGTGGGGCCACTAGTCAGGTTGGCTTAACGGTTTCATCTTAACCGTGGTTTTGATCACAGCTCTGGATGAGGGAGATATAATGATCACACGTCGGAATTTTATGGCCGCTGGTGCGGCAATGGTTGCGGGCGCGGTGGCTGGGCCGGTTTTTGCCGGTGGGCACGGCCGTCTGGGCACGTTCTCGGGCCGCAGCGGTCACGTCACGGGCGGCACCGTGGAAATCGTGGGCGACATGGTGCACCTGCTGGACGATTTCATTCTGGATGGCGCGCCGGACCCCAAGGTCGCGCTGGGCTATAACGGTGTGAAAACCGAATGGATTCTGGCCCCGCTGGAAAAGAACAAGGGCAAAAGTTCTTACAAAGTGCCCGCCAACATCGATCTGGACCATGTGAATGAGGTCTGGATCTGGTGTGAGGAATTCAGCGTCCCGCTGGGCTACGCGAAAATCTGATGGATCGGCCTCGCCTCGGCGGGGCCTTTTCTTTTGCGGGGGGCGATGCGACAAACGGGACAGGATATGAGGGCCCCGTGATGTATGATCTGACCCATTTTGGCGAAATGCGTGTGTTGTTTGTCATGGCCGCGCGGCCCGAATATGGCCCCCACCTGCAGGCGCGGTTTTCGCCCCTGATCACCGGCGTTGGTCCGATTGAGGGTGCCCTGCATATGGGGCGCACGTTGGGCGAACTGGCGACGATGGACGCCCTGCCCGATCTGGTGATCTCCCTGGGGTCCGCCGGTTCGGCGCATAAACGCATCACCGATATTTTCCAGATTACGCAGGTCAGCTATCGCGACATGGATGCCTCACCCCTTGGGTTTGCGGTGGGGGTGACGCCGTTTTTGGACCGACCTGCGGTGATGGAGCTGCCCCTGCGGGTGGCGGGCATCCCTGAGGCGACCCTATCGACCGGCGCGAATATCGTGTCGGGGGACGCTTATGGCGGGATCAACGCCGATCTGGTGGATATGGAGACCTTTGCCATCCTGCGCGCCTGTCAGGAATTCGATGTGCCCCTGTTGGCGCTGCGCGGCGTGTCGGACGGGGATGCGGATCTGTCCGACATCACCGATTGGACGGAATACCTGCACGTCATCGACGAAAAGCTGGCCGAACTGGTGGATCAGATCGCGGGCGCGTTGGGGGAACGGCCCCTGTCGTGGTCGGGTTACGACGCGGTGCAGGGGACGGTTCGGATCGGGTGATCAGGCGCTGATCTTTTCGACGGTCAGCTTGCCGTTGGTATAGACGCAGATGTCGGCGGCAATCGCCATGGCCTGACGCGCGATGGCCTCGGCGTCCAGATCGGTTTCCAGCAACCCGCGCGCCGCCGCCAATGCATAGTTCCCGCCGGACCCGATCGCGGCAACGTCATGTTCGGGCTCCAACACGTCGCCCGCGCCGGTGATCACGTAAATCTGGGCGCCATCGGTGACGATCAGCATCGCCTCAAGTTTCTGCAGGTACTTGTCCGTGCGCCAATCCTTGGCCAGTTCGACCGCTGCGCGCTGAAGCTGACCCGGCGTCGCCTCAAGCTTGGCCTCAAGCCGTTCGAGCAGGGTAAACGCATCCGCCGTCGATCCGGCAAAGCCGCACACGACCTCATTTCCACCCGGCGACAGGCGGCGCACCTTGCGCGCGGTGCCCTTGATCACGGTTTGGCCAAGGCTGACCTGACCATCGCCCGCGACGACCACCTCGCCCCCGCGTTTGACCGCCAGAATTGTGGTACCGTGCCAGCCGGGAAAATCGCTATCCGCCATCGTGACCTCTATCGTTCGCATGTTGCTGCGCCCGTTCTGGCACAGCTGTGGACCAAAAGCAAAAGGGGCACCCAAAGGCGCCCCCAGAACGTCGGTTTGACCCGCCGCTTAGATCGATTCAGCGATCCAGCTTTGCAGAGCGGCCTTGGGGGCTGCGCCGATTTTGTTCGACACAACTTCGCCATCCTTGAACAGGAACAGCGCGGGAATGCCACGAACGCCCATTTGCGCGGGGCTGTTCGGGTTTTCGTCCACGTTGACCTTAACGATCTTGACCTGACCGTTCATCTCTTCGGACAGCTCTTCCAGAGCCGGACCGATTTGCTTACACGGGCCACACCATTCGGCCCAGAAATCTACGACGACCGGAATGTCCGAATTGCGGACTTCGGCGTCGAACGAGTCGTCGGTAACAGCGACAGTCGCCATAATGCTTCTCCTTCGCAGCAGCGTTGGCTTGGAACCTAAGAACACCCCCGACGAACGTCAAGATGTGGCGGTTTGGCCCAAAGCGGCGGCAATCATTTGTGATGACAGCGGCATCAAGACCGGTCCAGCCGTCCACAAAATCGCGGTATCCACGGTTTTTTCAGGATAAATCTGGCTCAACGCGGCGTGATAGGCCCCCATTTGGCGCAGGATTCCGGTGGGAACCTGTGCGGCTGTGTCAGGAATATGTGCGTTGGTTTTGTAATCAATCGCCAGAACGCGGTCGGGCTCCACGATCAAACGGTCGATTGCGCCGAAAATTCGGGCACCGTTCAGGGCGGGCAGGTTGGCGGTGATATCGACCTCACACAGGGCGGGACGTGCGAAGACCGGCGCGATGTCCGGATGGGTCAGAACACTGCGCGCGGCGTTCAGGATCTCGTCCCGTGTGGGATCATCCAACGTGGGTAACAGGCGCGCGGTCAGATCGCCCCACTCCGCCGCATCGACCTTGGGCAGATGTTCCAGCAACAGGTGAATGCGCGTGCCACGCTCCATCGCGTCCTCTTGGGACAGGGCATCGTCGTCCATCGGGCCAAACACCACCTTGGCCCCGCCAAGGTCCGAAGGTTTCATCGTCTGCGCAGGCCGATCCGGCGTTTTGACCGGATCAATCGCCCATGGTGGCAGGGTGTCTGCCGTGGTTTGCGTCGCCACAGGCCCCGCGCCCACCGGTTCGGGCCAGTCCCCGTGCTCAAGGCGCAGACCCTGACCCCCCGCGAATTCGAACGGCACACCACCCGCGCGCGTCACCCCGTCGGTCATGCGGGCGTACCATTGGTGATCACTCTCATTGCCCAGCTTGCCCGCACCGCAGACAATCAACCATTGCTCGGCCCGCGTCATCGCCACGTAGAGCAACCGCTGTGCCTCTTCCTCGGCCTTGGTTTTCAGGACATCGGACGCATCGCGCAGCACGGAGGGGGCGTCGGCACCGGCGGACAGGGGCGTGCCATCGGCGGCGATATGGACCCGATCCTGCGGTCCGCGGCGTTGTTTGATCGTGTCGGGCAGGATGACGATCGGTGCCTCCAAACCCTTGGCGCCATGCACCGTCATCACGCGGATACGGTCGCCCGCGTTGTCCAATTGGCGTTTGATCGTCACCTCACCCGAAGCCAACCAGACCAGAAATCCGGTCAGACTGGGCACATCCGTGCGCTCATAGGCCAGGGCCTGATTCAGTAGGGCGTCGATCCCGTCCTCGGCCTCTTCGCCAAGGCGGGTGATCAGGTTTTGCCGCCCCTTGAACCGCGTCAGAATGCGCTCGATCAGGTCATAGGGCCGCAGGAAATCCGCATCGCGCAGTAACGCGTCGAGGATCGCAAAGGTTTCGGGAAATTCCGCCTGACGGTCGCGCAGTTCGGGCCACAGGAATTTCTGCTTCCGTCCGGCGGCAAGGTCGAAAATCCGCCCCTCATCCCACCCGAACAGGGGTGAGCGCAACGCACAGGCCAGCGACAGGTCATCCTCGGGCAGGGCAAGGAAGGACATCAGCGCGTTCAAATCCTTAACCGCCAGTTCCCCGCCGATTTTCAACCGGTCCGCCCCCGCAATCGGCAGGTTCATGTTCTTGCACGCGCGGATCACCTCGTGAAACAGGTCGGACCGGCGTTGCACAAGGATCAGGAAATCCCCCGCCGAAACCGGACGCACCTTGTCCCCGTTTTTCAACGTCACACCGGCGTCGATCATGCGCTTGATCTCGGCCGCGATCTGTTGGGCCAGTTGGATCGCGTGATGCTCCTCGGACAAGAGGTCGACCGGATCGGTCCAATCGCTGTCCTTGGTGCCTTTGTTCGGCTCAACCACGGGCCAGACATCGACCCGCCCGGGCATCTGGTCGTGGAACGCGCGGTGCAGGAAATCATCGCCCACACCATGGCGTGCGCCCTCGTGGAATGTATGGTCCACCGCGCTGAGAACGGCATAGGACGAGCGGAAGGAATATTCCAGTTTCCGGTTGAATAGGGTCTTTTCAACGGCCTCCAGACGCGCGGTGAACTGTGCCTGCATGTGGTTGAACTTGTCTGGATCGGCCCCTTGGAACGAATAGATCGACTGTTTCCGGTCGCCCACCACGAACAGGGTACGCTCCACATCGCTGCGCGCGCCCGCGCCCGCCGTGAACTCTTGGGTCAACAGGTCGACCACCTGCCATTGCTCGGGGCTTGTATCCTGCGCCTCATCGACCAGAACGTGGTCCAAACCGCCGTCCAGCCGGAACAGCACCCATTCCGCCACGCCCGGATCGGTCAACAAATCGCGCGCCTTGAGGATCAGATCGTCAAAGTCCAGCCACCCGTGCGCCTGTTTGCGCGCATCGTAGCGGGGCAGGAACACGGCGGCGAAATCGTTCAAGGCGATGGCGCGCTGGGCCGCAATCAGGGCCAAACGCCGTTCGCGCGCCCCCTCAACCCGCGCCATGAGGTCGTTCAGCTTGTCCAGCTCGGGGCCCATGGATTTCTGGGTGCCCTTGGTAGGAATAGACCCAATCTTGGCGGAAAACGGGGATTTCGTATCTTTGCCTGTCAGGAATATTTTCTCAAAGACCTGCAGCGTCTCCAAACTGCGCAAGCGCGGTAGAACGGCCGATAGCTTCGTAGCGTTGGCCGCGTCGGTTTTGGACCCCGCAGCCATCTGCGAAATCACTGTCGGCAACCATACGCCTTCATCCCCCAAGAACACCTCGGCCAAGATATCGTCCGGTCCCGTGCCGGGTTTCAGGTCAAAGGTGCGCAGGATATCGTCCACCGACCGCTCGACCCCGAAATGCCCGCGCTTTTGGACGATTTCGCCCGTCAACTTGGTCAAATCTACGGTGCCGGATGCCAAAACCGCGTCCAGAACGCCGCAATCTGCGGACTCGGCGATGTCATCCAAAATCTCGCCGCGCAATGTATCGGCGGCGCGTTCATCCATCTCGACAAACTGCGGCGTCACCCCCGCCTCAAGCGGAAAGCGCCGCAATAGAGACGAACAGAACGAGTGGATCGTTTGAATTTTCAAGCCACCCGGCGTTTCAATCGCGCGGGCAAACAGGCGACGTGCTTGGCGCAGCGCATCTGGCGACAGGGCCTCTTGGTGCCCCAAATCCAACAGCTGTTTTTGCAACGCTGCATCGGCCAGCATCGCCCATTCGCCAAGGCGTTGAAACAGGCGGTTCTGCATCTCGCTTGCAGCGGCCTTGGTGTAGGTCAGACACAGGATGTGCTGGGGATAGACCCCGTTCAGCAACAACCGCGCCACGCGGTCGGTCAACACACGGGTTTTGCCCGACCCCGCGTTCGCGGATAGCCACGTCGAAACGGTCGGATCGGCGGCCGCGACTTGGGCCAATGTGGCGTCATTCGGGATCATGGCGACCTACCTTGATCAATGTGGGCGGGGTGCTTTCGTTCCATTCGCCAAAGCGCGACAGATGATCGTAATCGGACCGATCCGACGTTTTGGTCAGCGCGCGCCGCGCTTTATAGCCCAGCGTCGGGTCGCGATATCGGTCGACCAATTCGGCCAGACCGGACCACGTATCCGCCAGAATAGTGTCGTTCATCATGTGGCTGCTGACCTTGCGATCGCTGCCCATCCCGATATGCGCGACGGAGTGAACGACGGTTGGGTCAATGTCCTGAAACGCGCCGCGTTCGGCCAAAATCGCCTCAAGGTACAGCTGTTTGTCAAAGGCATCCATCTCGGCCTTGGTCGGGACGCGGCCGGTTTTGTAGTCATAGATCGTCACGGTCCCGTCGGTGTTGCGATCAATGCGGTCCGCCTCTGCCGTGAGGGTGAACCCGTTTTCCATCACCGTCTGTGCCCGCACCTCAAGCCGTTCTGGCACCGCGTTTTTGCGCCGCTCAACCTCGCCCTCAATAAACCAATCAGCGGCGCGCTCCATCGCGGCGCGCCATGCACGGCGATCGGCGGGCCACGGGGCCATTTCCGACAGAATAGTGTCTGTTTTTGCCATCAGATCCGCGCGTGCGTCCGCAGCATTCGGATCGGCATCACGCACGAATTCCTCTAGCACCTTGTGCAACACTGTACCGCGAAGGGCGGCATCCGGTTCGGGGCGCAGCGGGTTCAGGCGGCGCAGGTTCAACACATAGGACGCATAGATCGCATAGGGATCGCGGATCAGGGTCTGTACCCGCGTGACCGAGAGGCGATCGGGGCGATAGGCGACGGGTGGCGCGGGTTCGGGGCGCGGTGCAGGGGTGGGTTGCGCAATCGGCGCATCGAACAGATCGACCATGTCTAGCAACGCCTGACCCCGTGCGCGCATTGCCGCCAAACCATCCGGCCCGCCGTTCGTGGTCAGGCCCGACATCAGGTTCACAAGACGGTTGATCCAGCGCGACGGGACCGTCTGCGCCTCGGCATCGCGGATCGCACGGGACAGGATCACGGTCGGCGCGCCAATTGCCTGTTGGAAATCGTGCGCGGCCAGACCGATGCGCCGTTCGGGCAGCAATAGACCCGATTTCGCCCGCATTTCGCGGTTCAACCACGGGTCGGGCGATGGTGCCTCGGGCCAACTGCCCTCATTCAAACCACCAAGGATCACCACATCCGCGCCCTGTACGCGGGCCTCCAGCGTACCCCAGATCATGACCTGTGGATGCGGGCGGACGGGATCAGTGACCTCGGCCGTGCTCAGGACCGCGCCGAACAGATCAAGGTAGTCGCGGATATGCAGATCACCGCCGAATTCCGCCTCGGCGATGAGGTTATCCACAGTGGCGCGCGCCTTTTCCCCCGCCTTTTTCAACCAAAGCTCACCCGAATCCGCGCCAAAGGCCCCGCGCGCGATTTCCTCGGCGGTCGCAATATGGCGGTTCAGGTGGTCAGACAGGGGGGCGGTTTGGACACCTTCATGCCCCAAAAATGCGGTGCAAATCCATTCGGCCCACGTGGCGCGCGCGTCGTCTTTGGCCGCAGCCCACGCCATCAACGCGGTCGGGTCGGGAAAGGCGATGCCATTGCGTCGGATGTGCAGCTCAAGCTCACGCGTCCAGAGAAGGTGCTGATTTCGCTGATCCGCCGAGTGGGTCAGGGGGTGTTTTAACAGGATCAGCAACGCCTCGGCGGTCAGTTGCATGCCCATCAACGCACCCACGTGGCGCAAGAACCGACCCGGCGCGGTCAGTTGCAGGGGGATGCCGGCGCTGTCGTCGGGCTCAATCCCCCAACGGTCAAGCGCCGCCGTCACCTGACGTGTCAACATCCGGTCGGGCGAGATCAGGGCGGCGGTTTCGCCGCGTTCAACCGCTTGGCGCAGACGCAGGGCGATCGCTAGGGCCTCATGCCGTGGCGACGCGGCCTCGATCAACGTCAAACCCTCGGTCGCGCGATCCAGATCGGTCAGGTCGGGGCCGGATTCCAACCATTGATCCGTCACTGGTGCGGGGCGCAGGGCAAGCGACACAAGCGCATTTCGTGGTGAAACAGAGCCTAAATCAACATCCGTCCACGGGCGCACATCGGCCGCTGTGATATCCAGCGCCTGATGAACTTTGTGGAACCTGTATTGCGGATGATCCTCGGCGGTCAGGGCGTCGTCCAGAGCATCCCAAACGGCGGCGGGTTGATCAAAATCGAAACCGGGTAGGATCACCGCCCCTTGGGGTAGTTTCGCAACCGCCTGCATGAACAGGGACGTTGCCCCGCGCGAACCGGTTGAGCCCGCCACGATGATCGGATGCGTTGGCGGGGTCTCGGCCCAGAGCGCCGTCAGACGCTCGGCGGCCAACCGACGCTGTCCCTCGGCATTCAACAGGGTTTCGGTGAAATAGGGCGCGATCAGGTCGATGAATCGCCGCGTCCGATCCCAATGCGCGGACAGGTGTGATACGTCCAGATCACGGATCGCGTCGGGCGACACGCCTTCGCCCTGCATTTCGTCCATCAATTCGGCCAGACTGTCGGCCAGATCGAAAATCGCGGATCGTGGGGCAAGATCCGGCGCGCTGTCCAACAGACGCGACACGACCTGCGCCAATTCCAGACGACGGCGCAGGGGCGACACGGTTTCGCCCGTACCCGCGACGCTGTAGACCGACGCGATATCGGTGATCAAACGGATGCGCGGCATCAATCGCGCGGGACCCGCGTTGAACAGGTCGATCAACCGGCGCTGCATCCGGCGGGTGTTTACATAGATCTCAACCGCGGCCCAGTCGTGGGGCGCCGCCGTGGCCAGCCGGTCCTCTAGCCCCTGATACAGAACCTTGGGGAAATCCGCCCCGGGGGGCAGGCCGAACACACGCGGCGATGGACCCTTAAACACCAGAATACCCCACCATTTGTTCCGCGATTTCAATGCCCTGCGGGTGACCGACGTCACACCACGCCCCGTCATGCACGATCCCGTACACCCGTCCACGCGCCATGTAGATGTCCCACAATTTGTTCAGGGAAAACGCATCCTCGGCAATATCGTTCAGGCCATCGGTGCGGATGATTTGCGCGCCGGAATAGGTCACGCCAGGACCACGCGTGATGCGCCCGTCATCGGCAATGATGAAATCGCCCGCGCCCTTGTGCCCGTGCGCACGTGTCGGGTCGATCATTAGCAACAGCGCATCCATACGATCCCCATCCCACGCGGCGCGCAGTTGGTGAAACGGGTTGCTGCCGGTCCAGACGGCATCGGAATTCATCGTGTAAACCGGCCCATCCCCCAGCAGGGGCAGCGCGTGACGCAACCCCCCGCCGGTTTCCAACAGGTCGACCTCATCCGATAGGGTTACGTCGGGCTGTCCATCCAGATGCGCCGCGATCTGATCGCCAAGGTAATGCGTGTTCACCACGATCCGCGCCGGATCAACACCGCGCGCAAAGCTCAGCGCATGGTCCAGCAACGGGCGACCGGCGACCGGGATCAGGGGCTTAGGGCGCTGGGCGGTCAGGTTCCCCATGCGGGTCCCGCGCCCTGCGGCAAAGATCATGACAGCGTCGGGATGGTTCCGCATGCGGCTTTCAACGTGGCTAGGCGTTCTGGGGTAGGCGGGGGCAGGATTTCGTCAACCGCGCGGCGCAGATCGGTCAGGATCGGGTGGGCGAGATCGACCTGCAGATGGTCCCAAACGCGTGGGATCAGGTCAACGTAATGCGGTTTCGCGTAATGCAGGCACAGGCGCGCGAAGACGCCAAGGATACGCAGGTTTCGTTGCGCCCCAAGGATCGCATAATCGGCGCGGAACGTGGGTTCGTCCAGACCGGCGGTATCCGCGTAATACCGGATCATGGCGTCCTGAACGGCGGGTGACACGTCGCGGCGCGCGTCCTGCAACATCGACACAAGGTCATAGGCCGGATGGCCCGACATCGCATCCTGATAGTCCAACAATCCAACCCGCGCCGACCCCGTTCGACGCGGCAACCAGAGCAGGTTTTCGGCGTGATAATCGCGTTGGATCAGGACGGGTTTCGCGCGGCTGAGATGGGCCAAAACCGTCTCTAACTCGGCTTGAAACAAGGAAACGGCATCCGCGTTGCCCGCGTACCATTTCACGGCCAGCGCCCCCATCTCTGCCATGATCGGGCCATAGGGTTTCAGGTCTTCGGGCAGGGGGTGTTGATGCAGATCCAACAACACATCCGTCGCGGCCGTATAGAGGGTCATTTCCAATTCCGGCTGACGCTCTAGAACCCGCGCGAACAGGTCATCGCCAAGATCCTCAAGCAACAGGAACCCGTGCTCTACGTCCTCGGCCAAGATGCGCGGCGCGGACAGGCCCGCCGCGCGCAGGTGGTTGGTGATGCGGATGAACGGGCGGGTATCCTCGCCCTTGTCCGCGGGCGCGTTCATCAGAACGGCGGGCGTGCCGTCGGGCGCAGTCAGACGGTCATAGCTGCGGTTCGACGCATCACCGGCCAGCTTGGCCCGCGTGGCATCGCCCCATCCGGCGCGGGTCAGGAAATCATCGCGCAGCGTGTCGCGGTCAGTCATCGCAAAATTCCGAAATCAGGTCGGCCCAATGCGGCGCATCGGCGGTCATTTCGACCAAACGCGCCTCGGTGTCAGGGTTCGAAGAAAAGGTAAGGTGCAGCGCCCCGTCGGGCGTATCCGCGCCCAGACGATCGGGCCATTCCACCAGACAGATCGCGGTGTCAAACGCGTCCTGCAGGCCCAGTTCCAACGCCTCATCCGGATGGGTCAGGCGATAAAGGTCGGCGTGCCAAATCTCGACCCCGCCCGCGTCATAGGTCTGCACAAGGGTAAAGGTGGGGCTGGGCACGTCTTCGGCCACCCCGAGATCGGCCAGACGTTTCTGGATCAGCGCGCGAGCAAAATGGGTCTTTCCCGCCCCGATCGGTCCCGACAATAGCAAAACATCGCCCGCATTCAGGCGCGTTGCCAGACCCGCAGCAAAGGCGGTCATGTCGTCGGGGGTGGGCACAACGCGGGTGCGGGAAACAGTCATACCCGCAGTTTTAGCGACCCCAGCGCGCCCCGCAAGCCCGCATCACATCGCGGTTTCCAATGTTTCCATGTCCACCTGTTCAACCACGGCGGGGCGGAACCCCACGATGATCGCACCGCCGGAAATCGGACGGGCGCGCATAGTGATTTGGACCCCGCTGATGTGATCCAATGTGGCGGTCATTTCCTGACGCGGCGCGTGGCCCAGAACCATGTCGCGCAGGGCCATCCATGGTGCGGTGCCGTCAACATTGTCCTGCCACAGGCGGATCGTGTCGTGGATGCCGATTTCCGTCAGGCTTTGCGATGGATCACTGTTCCACAGGGCGACATAGCGCTTGTTCGCCATGGCAAGGATACCGGCGGGGGAAAAGACCGCGACGGCCTCGTCCAGATCATCCAGAACCGCCTGCCCCATTTCCAGTTCCGCGCGGAACCGGCGGGTCAGCGAGATATCGGCGGTGATGTCCTCAAACAACAGGGCAATCGCGCCATCGGGATGGGGTTGGCCGCGCACCTTATAGGTTTGGCCCGAGGGCAGGGACCAGATTTCTTCGTACTGACCGGTGGCGGCGGATTCCTCAAGATTGGCGAAATGGCGGCGCCAGTTGGGATAGTTACGCTGTTCGGGGATCATGTTTTTGTCGCGCAGGGCGTCCAGAAATTCAAACAGCGACGGCCGCCCGACCAGGAACGCGGGCCCAACAGGGCATAGGTCGATCAGCGCGGGGTTAAACATCACCAAATTCCGCGCGCGGTTAAAAATCGCCAGACCGATGGGCAGGCCGGCAAAGGTCTTGGCCAGCGTTTGCATGAACTCACGCAACTGCGCCTCGGCGTGGGCAACGCGGTCGGCGGGCAGGGCAAAGTGCAGCCGCGCATCATCGACGGAAACGGCGCGGCTTTCGAATATCCGCGAGGTGCCGTTGGGCAGGGACAGGGTCACCAAACTGCCATCCGTGGGCAGGTCATCGGGAAACAACGCGGGCAAGGGCCACATCAGGTGATCCTCGGTTTCTCTGACGTCATCCAGCATCGACAGATACGACCGGTTGGCCCAGACAATTGTGCCGTTCTCATCGACCTGCCACGCCAGCATATCCATATGCGTGGCCAGTTGGCGCAGGGTTTCCAGTTCGGTGCGCATGGCGCTGAGGCTGATGTTGTCGATCACCGCCTCGGCCATTTCCGAGGTGTCCTGCACACTGATCCGCGTGACCCCGCCGGAATAGAGGGCATGCACGCGATCCCCGCCCTGTGACGCGGGTAGTTCGGTTTCGCCGATGTCCTGTATCTGGGCCAAATTCCCCGCCAGACCGGGAAAGCGCGGACCCAGAACCGAGAGCAGCCGCGTCCAGTCGTCGTGCCCGTCGGGGGCATTCGACAGCATCTTGCGCGCCTGCGGGGTCGCGTTCAGCAACACAGGCCCGTCGAACAGAAACACCGTCCCCGCCGATAGGGTCTGACGCACCGGAACACGCCCCATGATCCATTGGCTGAGGATTTCACTGGACACCAACGCGGCCAGCGCGATGGCCAGAGAGGTGCCGACGATAACTATGGACAGGGCGATATTGTGATCCATCACGACCTCATAAACTGAGCGTGATCAATCAAGCGCCTGAATGGTTAATCAGTGGTTAAGCAAAAGATTAAAATCCTGCGTTCTTTGGCTAGAAACGCTTGTTTTCATCCCATTTCTCACCGCCTTGGCGCGTCGGGGCCTCGATCAACTCACGCGGCCACAGAACCTCAACCACCGCGCCGCAGCGTTCGGGGCGGGGTCCGTCGTCCATAAACGGGTCAAAACCGTTGGCGAAACTCAGGGACGCGCCGGACCGCTCTAACAAGGTTTTCGCGATGAACAGGCCAAGGCCCATGCCCTCGTATCCCGGTCGTTTGGTGGTCTCGCTGGTGCGGCGATTGCGCATGAACGGATCACCGATCCGCCCGATGATATTGGGGCTATAGCCGTCGCCATCGTCCATGATCCGCACGCCGACCTGATGCTCGGACCACTGCATTTCGACCCAAACGTTGGCCGATGCGAAATCGACGGCGTTCTGCACCAGATTGCGCAGGCCATGGATGATCTCGGGGCGGCGCATGATCGTGGGTTCGCGCGGATCGTTTTCCAGATCGGCGGCGAATTCAAAATGTACCGTCTTGCCACGATCCTGATGGGGCTCGGCGGCCTCGCTGACCACGGTGGCAAAGGGCGCGACATGCATATGTGTGTCGTCCTTGCCCGCGCGCCCCATGGACCGCAGGATATCGCGACACCGGTCCGCCTGATCGCGGATCAGGGCGGCATCGTCCCGCAGATCGGGGTTGTCCGACAGTTCCTCCATCAACTCGGCCGAGACCAGCTTGATCGTCGCCAATGGCGTGCCAAGTTCATGCGCGGCGGCGGCAACGACCCCGCCCAGATCGGTCAGTTTCTGTTCACGAGCCAGCGCCATTTGCGTCGCCAAAAGGGCGTCGGACATGTTGTTGACCTCGGACATGACCTTGCCCGCATAGGCGGCCATGAACACAATCCCGATCAGGTTCGCGACCCAGAATCCGAACCGGAACAGAACGGGCAACTGTTGCACCACGCCGTTTGTGTCGACCAACGGAATATAGGCGAACGCCAGAACGGACATCAAAACCGCCGATGTCGCGCCAAGAACGATGGTCGATTTCACCCGCAGGGCCGTCGCGGACACCGTCACGGGCGCCAACAACAACAAGGCGAACGGATTGTTCAAACCGCCGGTAAAGAACAACAGCAACGTAATCTGCACGATGTCGAACATCAGCATTCCGGCGGCTTCCTGTTCGCTCAGGCGCTTGTTCTCCGGATAGACAAAGATCGAAAACAGGTTCGCGATGATCGCCAGACCCACCGCGAAAAAGCACAGCCCGATCGGCATTTTCAGGTCAAACCACGCCTGAGACACGGTGATCGCAACAATTTGACCGGCAATCGCGACCCAGCGCAGACCGATCAGCGTGCGCAGACGCACCCATTGGGACCGCTTTTGCAACGGTAGAACACCAATATTCGCGGTTTCGGCCATGCGCGCGTTTCCCCCCTGAGGCAAGCTGTACCCTTGTACATTCCGGCCAGACGTTCAATCAATGCACCAAACGTAGAGCCGGAGAAGAACAGTGACACGTATCTATGCCCTAGTGGCCGCAGCCATCGTCGTGATCGGAATTGGTGGCGCCGCCGCGTGGACGTTCCTGAAATCACCCGAGGACCAGTTCGCCCAGTGCAGCGAAAGCACGGTCGCGGGCGGGGCCATCGGCGGGCCCTTCACCTTGGTCAGCGAGACCGGCGCAACCGTGACGGACGCCGACGTGATCACGCGCCCGACCCTGCTCTATTTTGGCTATACCTATTGCCCCGATGTCTGCCCCTTTGACGCCGCCCGCAATGCCGAGGCCGCCGATATCCTGACCGAGCGCGGCTATGACGTGCAGACCGCATTCATCTCGATCGACCCCGAACGCGATACGCCCGAGGTTCTTGCGGAATTCACCGATTACATGCATCCCGACATGATCGGTCTGACCGGCACCCCTGAGCAGGTCAAGGCGGCCAGCACGGCCTATAAAACCTATTACCGCAAGCAAGAGCCCGAAGAGGGCGATGAATTCTACCTCGTCGATCACTCGACCTTTACCTATCTGGTGCTGCCGGAAATCGGGTTTGTGGAATTCTATCGTCGTGAACACACGCCTGAACAAATCGCCGACGGCACGGCCTGTTTCATCGACGCAGCGGGTGCCTAAGATACATCTACGACTGCGTTAAATTGACCGATGGTGTTTAAGTGCTTAGAAACGCTCTAAATAGGAATGCGATGGTATTCCGGAGGAGGGCCAGATGACCGAGCACGAAATCGATACGATCGGCGAAGATAAGTCGCTGTTGCTGGTGGATGACGACGAGCCGTTTCTGCGCCGTCTGGCACGTGCCATGGAAAAACGCGGGTTCGAGGTCGAAACCGCCGAGAGCGTCGCAGGCGGCAAAGCCATCGCGACCGCGCGTCCGCCCGCCTATGCGGTTGTGGACCTGCGGCTTGAGGATGGGAACGGGTTGGACGTTGTCGAAACCCTGCGGGAAAAGCGTCCCGATGCGCGCATCATCGTTCTGACCGGATACGGCGCGATTGCGACGGCGGTGGCTGCGGTGAAAATGGGGGCTTCGGATTACCTGTCCAAGCCCGCCGATGCGAATGACATCACCGCCGCCCTTTTGGCGACCGCCGATGAATTGCCCCCGCCGCCGGAAAACCCGATGTCGGCGGATCGCGTCCGTTGGGAACATATTCAGCGCGTGTATGAGCTGTGCGATCGTAACGTCAGTGAAACCGCACGCCGCCTGAACATGCATCGCCGCACCCTGCAACGCATTCTGGCCAAGCGCAGCCCCAAGTGATCCGCCGCGCCCTGATCGCCGTGATCCTGTCGGGCTGTGCCACTGTTGCACCGCCTGACCAGATTTCGGCGTCTTTGGTCCCTGCATCTGCGGGGATCGACGTGGCGGGCACGGGTCAGGAAATCGGATTTGGACGCCACATCGACGGGGCGATTGCCGCCGTATCGTCGTTCGAGGGCGCGCCGGTTTCAGATACCGGAACCACCTGCCGCGTGGTGGGGTATGCGTCCGGATTACGTCTCTATTTCACCGGAAACGCTTTTTCCGCGTGGTCCTATGACGGGGCCACGGCGGGCGAGGTTTGCGTGCCTTAAACGGCGCTGGGCATCGCGGCCATCAGTTCGGCGTGGCGCGCGGTGTAATCGCGGCGCACCTCGACCGGTGGGCGCAGATGGATGCGCAAACCGTCCATGATCTCGGGGTCCGGTCGCCCGAAGAGCTTGTTCGCCTCGGCCACTTCAAACCCCGCGATTTGCGTCGCCTCAAGCCACGCCGAAAACTTATCCGCCTTTTTGATCCGCTTTTTGATCTGGGCAGGGATTTTCGCGGGCAGGCCGAACCGGATGTGGATCGCCGCGCACAGACGTTGATCCAGAACCTCATATTCCGGTCCCACGGCGGATTTCACGGGCGAAATCATATCGCCGATCACATATTCCGGCCCGTCATGCAGCAAGGCCGCCAGATACCATTGCACCGGATCGCGCGGATACATGCGCCGGTAAATCTGTTCGACCAACAGGGAATGTTCGGCCACGCTATAGGCATAGTCGCCCCGTGTTTGCCCGTTCCAGCGCGCCACAAAGGCCAGACCGTGCGCGATATCCTCAATCTCGATATCGAACGGGGTCGGGTCCAACAGGTCCAGACGGCGTCCGGACAACATCCGTTGCCATGCTCTGGGCTGTTTCACTGCGCGCCACTCCTTTTTGTTATGGCATGCCATGCGCCCGTATCATTGTCGAGTGGGGTCAGGGGTGCTATCTGCTCCACAACAGATACTCAAAGGAGCCGTCCCGATGGCGACAGACTATATCGTAAAGGACATTTCGCTGGCTGACTTTGGCCGCAAGGAATTGTCGATTGCCGAAACTGAAATGCCTGGTCTGATGGCGCTGCGCGAGGAATACGGCGCGGCGAAACCGCTGGCCGGGGCGCGCATCGTTGGCTCGCTGCACATGACGATCCAGACGGCAGTTCTGATCGAAACGCTGGTCGCGCTGGGGGCCGATGTGCGCTGGGCGTCGTGCAACATCTTCTCGACCCAAGACCACGCCGCCGCCGCGATTGCACAGGCCGGTGTGCCCGTCTTTGCGATCAAGGGCCAAACCCTTGAAGAGCATTGGGATTATCTGGACAAGTCGTTCATGTTCGAGGACGGCCCCAACATGATCCTTGACGATGGTGGTGACGCGACCCTGTACGTTCTGCTGGGTGCACGCGCCGAAGCGGGTGAGGACATCATCCCCGTCCCGTCGTCCGAAGAAGAAGAAGTCATCAAAGCCCAGATCGCCAAGCGTATGGCCGCCAGCCCCGGTTGGTTCACCAAGGTCCGCAACCAGATCAAAGGCGTGTCCGAAGAAACCACCACCGGTGTGAACCGCCTGTACCAACTGGTGCGCGACGGTCAGCTGCCCTTCCCTGCGATCAACGTGAACGACTCGGTCACCAAGTCCAAGTTCGACAACAAATACGGCTGTAAGGAATCGCTGGTCGACGGCATTCGCCGCGCAACCGACACGATGATGGCCGGTAAGGTCGCCGTCGTTTGCGGTTATGGCGATGTGGGCAAGGGCTCGGCGGCGTCGCTGCGCGGTGCCGGTGCGCGGGTCAAGGTCACCGAGGTCGATCCGATCTGTGCTCTGCAGGCCGCCATGGACGGGTTTGAGGTTGTTCTGCTGGAAGACGTGGTCGACAGCGCGGACATCTTTATCACCACCACCGGCAACAAGGACGTGATCCGCATCGAGCACATGCGCGAGATGAAGGACATGGCCATCGTCGGCAACATCGGCCACTTTGACAACGAAATTCAGGTCGCGAACCTGAAGAACCACAAGTGGACCAACATCAAAGAACAGGTCGACATGATCGAGATGCCGTCGGGCAATCGCTTGATCCTGTTGTCCGAGGGTCGTCTGTTGAACCTCGGGAACGCCACGGGCCACCCGTCGTTCGTGATGTCGGCGTCGTTCACCAACCAGGTTCTGGCGCAGATCGAACTGTGGACCAAGGGTGAAAACTACGGCAACGACGTCTACATCCTGCCCAAACATCTGGATGAAAAGGTCGCCATGCTGCACCTCGACCGGATTGGCGTGAAACTGACCAAGCTGGGCAAAGATCAGGCCGACTATATCGGCGTGAAACCCGAAGGCCCGTTCAAGCCGGAACATTACCGCTATTAAGTGGATACTCTTGAATGAGTAGATACAGAGAACATAAAGGGCCGCTCGCAACGCTGTGGGCGGCCCTTTTTCTGGCGCTGCTGGGCTGTATCGGGGTCATCGGCTGGAGCATTCTGACCCAACCGGACAGTCCCGTCCCAGATGGCTGGAACCCCTTGGCGCCTTTGCATGTCACTGATGCGGTAACGCCGTTCACACCGATGAAACTGCGCCATGCCGAGATGTCGCTGGACACATGTCTTGCCGCGCTGGACGGGGTGGCGAGCCTGAGCGAAATGACGCCCCTATCGGGTGAGGGTCAGTGCGGTATCGCGGATCGGGTGACGCTGGCCGCCGTGGGGCAGAGCCAGATTGATCCGCTCCAGACCTCTTGCGCCATCGCCTTGCGCACGGCGATGTGGGAACGGCATGGCCTTCAACCCGCCGCTTTGGAAATCCTTGGCAGCCCTCTCACCGAGTTGCGTCAGGTCGGCAGTTACAGTTGCCGCAACATTCGCACCCCCACTGGCAATTCGACCCAGCTCAGCACCCACGCCACCGCCGAGGCGATTGATATCACCGGTTTTGATCTGGCCAATGGCACCACGGTGCGCCTGATCCGCGATTGGGACGGCGATCCGCAAAAGGCCGCGTTCTTGCGTGCCGCGCGCGACAGTGCCTGCAAGTGGTTCGAGACGACCCTGTCGCCCGATTACAACGCGCTGCACGCCGATCACTTTCACCTGCAATCGCGCGGCTGGGGGACTTGCCGCTAGGATGGCGGCGGTTTTTCGGGCCTAACGCGGCTAAATGCGGGGAAAAACGCGGCAAAAAATCCCTTTGTGGATCATGAAATCGCCCGTACCGTGAATATAGCCCGTTTTAGACGGGTCTTTTGGGACGACGAAAACTTACACAGGGTGGGACAGACTATGGGTAAACGCGACGATCTGATCGCCAAATACGCGGACGATCTGAAAGAAAAATGCGGCATCACGCCGGACATGGAATTGCTGAAAAAGGTGACGATTGGCTGTGGTCCGTCGATTTATGACGCCGACGCCTCGACCGTCGCGTCCAGCCAAGAGGGCGAACTGGAAACCGTCAAAAACAACTTCCTCATCAAAAAGCTGGGCCTGTCCGATGGTCCCGAACTGATGGAAGCGATTGACTCGGTCATCGAAACCTATGGCAAGTCCGAGCGCAACAAATACCGCGCCGTGGTCTACTACATGCTGACCAAGCATTTCGGCAAAGAGGCGATCTACGGCTAATCGCGCCGCGCCAAGACGACCGCGCCCGCCCTATCTGGCGGGCGTTTGCATTTCCGGTTTGAGTTAGATTTTAGATACTTGGAATTTGCTGCAGGGCGGCGAATGCGGTATCCATAAAACATCAAGCCAGTAGGGCCCGATCTTCAAAGAACGCGTGTGGTGCGAAATGCACGCGGGGTGAAGGGGGCCCTCTTGGGCGGGGGCCCCCGTTTTATTCCGGATCGGTTAGACTGCCCAATTCACAAACAATCCGCCATTCCTCGTCGCTGACCGGTTGGACCGATAGGCGCGAGTTATTCACCAACACCATTTCGGCCAGACGTGGATCGGTTTTGCATTGATCCAACGTCACCGGTTTCGGCAAGGGGCGCACCGCGCGGATGTCCACACATTCCCAGCGCGGATCGTCGGTTTTGCTGTCGGGATGCGCGGTCGTGATGACCTCAACAATGCCGACGACCGACTTTTCCTTCAGCGAGTGATAGAAAAACCCGCGGTCCCCGATCTGCATGGCCCGCATGTTGTTGCGGGCCTGATAGTTGCGCACGCCGTCCCATTCCTCACCCGCGTCCCCGCGCGCGACCTGTTGGTCCCAGCTCCAGGTGTTGGGTTCGGATTTGAACAGCCAATACGCCATTACCCGATCACCCGGTTCCAGTGCTGAATCGACACGGATTGGAACAGACCGGCCTTGGCATAGGGGTCGTTGGCGGCCCAATCCTGTGCGGCGGCCAGATCGGCCACATCAAGGATCAAGAGCGAGCCGCACATGTTCCCGTCGGCATCCAGAAACGGACCCGCCTGCGCGACGCCGGTTTCTTTCAAATAGGCCAGATGCGCGTCGCGGTTCGCCTTGCGCGTCTCCAGATGGTTTTCCTTGTCGGTGCACATAACGGCAAACAGGGGCATTTATTCCTCCTTCAGGGGTCTGTTCATCAACGCCTGAACGGCGTCAGCAACACTTAGGTTCTGATCCAACACGGCGGCGACCATGGTGGCAATAGGCATGTCGATCGACCGCTGGGCAGCCAGATGCGCCACGGCGCGGGCGGTCGATGCGCCTTCGACCGTGACGGCGGGGTCAAACGCGTCGCCCTGCCCCAAAGCCATGCCATAGCGGAAATTGCGTGACTGTTCCGACGTACAGGTCAGGACCAGATCGCCCAGACCGCACAGCCCCGACAACGTGTCCGGCGCCGCGCCGGAGTGTTCGGCGAACCGCCGCATCTCGGCAAAGCCACGGGTCATCAGGGCCGCGCGCGCACTGTCACCCAACCCCGCACCAATCACGATACCGGCGGCAATGGCGACCACGTTTTTCAATGCCCCACCAAGTTCCGCACCGATGGGATCTGTGCTGCGATAGAGACGCAAAACGGGGGTCGAAAGCAGGGATTGCAATGTCTCACCCGCCTCCGCGTTCGCGCAGGCAAGGGTCAGCGCGGTGGGCAAACCGCGTCCGATATCGGCGGCAAAGCTGGGTCCGGTCAGGATCGCGGAGGTGCTGTTCGGGCAGGCCTGATCGATAATCGCGGTCGGTCCGTTCCCCGATTGCAACGACACGCCCTTACAGCACGCGACCAAGGGCATGCCGTCAAAAACGTCTCTATTCCGGCCTAAAAACGGTTCCAACTGTTGCATTGGCAGGGACAACAGAACCGCGTCGGATTTGGTGAGGTCACTCAGATCGGCGGTCGGCGTCAAGGATGTGGGAAACACCGGTCCGGGCAGGCGGCGGGCATTGCAGCGCGTCGCCACCATGTCCGCCACATGTTCCGCGTCACGCGCCCACAGGGTGACGTCGCGCCCTGCCTCGGCCAAGGCGATGGCCAATGCGGTGCCGAACGATCCCGCGCCGACAACCCCGATCCGGCTCATGCCTTGGCCCCCTTTTTGCCGGAGCCCAGCATCGACGGGCTGCTCTGGTCCAGCGGCCAGCGCGGGCGCGCCATCAGGGTCAGGTCGTCATAGGGTGCGCCGGTGCGGATACGTTCGATCCCCGCCCATGCGATCATCGCCGCGTTATCGGTGCACAGGTTCAGCGGCGGCGCGGTAAATGCAACGCCATTTGCATTGCAAACCGTCTCTAACGCACCGCGAATGGCCTGATTTGCGGCGACACCACCGGCCACGGCGATGGTTGGCGTGGCGGACTTTTGGGTCAGGTAAATGGCCAAGGCGCGGCGGGTCTTTTCAGCCAGAACATCGCACACGGCGGCCTGAAATCCGGCACACAGATCGGCGCGATCTTGTTCCGTGATCCCGCCCTGATCGGCAACCAACGCATCGCGGGCGCGCAAAACGGCGGTCTTGAGACCCGAAAAGGACATGTTACAGCCCTCTTGGTTCAACAGGGGTCGGGGTAAGGAGAACCGGCGCGGATCGCCGGATGTCGCGGCGGCCTCGACACTGGGCCCACCGGGTTGGGGCAGGCCAAGGATGCGCGCGGTTTTATCAAATGCCTCACCGGGGGCGTCGTCGATCGTGCCGCCAAGACGGGTGAATTCGTCGGGCGCGTGAACCATCAGGAACTGACAATGCCCGCCCGAGACCAACAACATCAGGTATGGAAACGCGACCGTGTCAACCAAACGCGGCGTCAGGGCGTGACCAGCCAGATGGTTCACCCCGATCAGGGGGCGGTTCGCGCCGACGGCCAGACCCTTGGCGCACATGACGCCGGACATGACGCCACCGATCAGACCGGGCCCAGCGGTCACGGCAATCGCATCCATATCGCGCAGGGTAACGCCTGCCTGTTCCAGAGCCTGTTCCACGCAGATATCAAGCTTTTCCGCATGCGCCCGCGCGGCAATCTCGGGGACAACGCCCCCATAGGCGGCGTGCAATTCGGTCTGGCCCGCGACGACGGTGGTCAGAATTTCAGGCGATTGACCCGGCGTATGGCGCACGACGGCGGCGGCTGTGTCGTCACAGCTGCTCTCCAGTCCAAGTATGGTCAGGGTGTCTGACATCGCTCTGCCGTTGCAAGGGGTCCCCTTGGCAGGTAACACCAAGATAGGCGACAGACAACACTGGCTAGGACCGTGCAGGGCGCGCAACCGATTATTCTGATCACACGGCCCGAACCGGGGGCCACGCGTTTGACGCAGGCATTGGGCGTGCGCTGTCCGCAGGCGCGGGTGCTGCAATCGCCGGTGATGCGCATCCGGTATATGGACGCGCCGGTCGAGATCGGTGATCGCGCGGTGATCCTGACATCCCAGAACGCGGTGCATTGGGTGGCGCAGACCGGTGTGGTTCCCGCCGGCACCTTGGCCTATTGCGTGGGCGCACGGACAACGGCGCGGGCGCGGGAATTGGGTCTGATCGCGCATCAGATGGGCGACAGCGCCGGTGAACTGGTGACCCGCCTGACCGATACGCCGCCCCCTGCCCGTCTGATCCATCTGCGCGGCGTCCATAGCCGTGGGGACATCGCCGCCACCTTGACCCGCGCCGGTCTGCTCTGTGCGGAACAGGTGGTTTATGCACAGGATCCCGTGCCCCTGACCCAAGCGGCGCAAAGCGCGCTTCAGGATCAAACCCCCGTGATCCTGCCCCTCTATTCACCGCGCAGTGCGGCGTTGCTGGCCGGTGCGGCCCGCGCCGCGCGCGCTCCGTTTTACACCGTTGCGATCAGTTCTGCCGCCGATACCGCGTGGACCGTGCCCCAAACCCGTGCCCGCCACGTGGCCAAGCGGCCATCCGCCGATTGTATGCTCGACACCATAGTCGCCGTTTTTGACGCAGTGCAGAACCTTGAGGGCTAGGCGCGCGCGGGCTAAGTTCATCGCGATAGATCGCAAGACCAAGTTTGATTCATTCAGGAGTACGTGTCAGTGACAGAGTCAAAGAAGCAGAACGCCACTGAGACCGACGAAGCCGATCTGAACACTGATCAAACAGAAACGCCCGACACGGACGCCGATCAAGCCGAGGGCGAGGTCGCCGAGACAACCGAAGTTTCCGCAGAAACAGAGACTGAATCATCCGAGGCCGACGCGCCTGTGGATGAGGTTGAAGACGCCGAGGTGATCGCCGAAACGGACGACACCCCCGCCGATCCTGAACCTGTCGAAGAACCCGTTGCCGAGACCCCGCCGCCACCCCCTACCCCCGAACCCGTGGCCGAAAAATCGGGTGGCTCTGGGTTCACCGCCGTGTTGCTGGGCGGGGTTGTTGCCGCCGGATTGGGCTTTGTCGCGGCGCAATTCGCCGGTCCCCTTTTGAATTCCGCGCCAGAAACGCCTGATTATCAGGCACAGATGGACGCGCTGAGCAAACAAATTGCGGAACTGGCCGACCGCCCTGCCCCTGAACCGGCCGATCCTGCCGCCGCGCTGGAAACGGCGCTGGGCGATAGCCTGAGCGGCATTACTGATGGTCTTGGCGCGGTTGCCGATCAACTGACCCAATTGGACGGACGGATTGTGACGCTGGAAAGCCGCCCTCTGGTCCAAGGTCCCGCCGAATTAGCCGCCACGATCGACACGTATGAGCGTGAGTTGCAAGAAACCCGCGCGCAACTGGCCGAGCAACAGGCGTTGAACGCCGAACTGCTGGCGAAACTGGATGCGACCGCCGAAACCGCGACACAGCGACTGGACGCCGCCGCCGCCCGTTCTGAGGCGATTGCGCAGTCCTCGGCCCTGTTGGCCATTCAGGCCGCATTAGACACGGGTGAGCCGTTCGCAAACGCGCTCAGCGGCCTGACCGGCGCCGATGTCCCCGAGGCATTGAACGCCGTCGCCGACACCGGCGTCGCGTCCCTGTCCCAGCTACAAGCGACCTATGACGATGCGGCCCGCGCCGCCTTGTCCGCGTCCCTGCGGGACCTTGCGGACGGCGATGCGAATGCGCGGATTTCGTCCTTCCTCAAGGCGCAGCTTGGCCTTCGGTCCCTGACCCCGCGTGAGGGCGATGATCCCGACGCGGTTCTGTCGCGTGCACAGGCGGCGTTGGACGGTGGGGATGTCGCCACCGCGCTGAGTGAACTGGACGCCCTGCCCGCCGCAGGTCAGGCCGAAATGGCCGATTGGCGCGCCACGGCACAGGCCCGCGTCGATGCCATCTCCGCCGCCGGTGATTTGGCCCAAACCCTGACAACGAACTAAGGACGAACACATGCTCTGGTCCCTTTTCAAGATTATCCTGTTCGTCGTTCTTGTTGCCGCGCTGGCCTTTGGTGCGGGGATGCTGATTGAAACCGATGCGGCCCTGCGCGTGGCGTTTGGCGGGTGGGAATTCACCCTCAAGCCGCTACAGGCGGTGATCGTTGGCGCGCTGTTGTTGGTGGCGGTCTGGCTGTTCATCAAACTGCTGGGCCTGCTGTTGGCCGTGATCAAGTTCATCTCGGGCGATGAAACGGCGATCTCGCGCTATTTCAACCGCAACCGCGAACGCCGCGGGTTCAAGGCACTTGCCGACGGTATGATGGCGCTGGCCTCGGGCGATGGGCGTGAGGCGATTGCCAAGGCGACCAAGGCGCAACGCCTGCTGAACCGTCCCGAACTGACCAACCTGTTGACCGCGCAGGCGGCGGAATTGGCTGGTGATCGACGCAAGGCGACCGAGACGTATAAGGCCCTCTTGCAAGACGACCGCACGCGGTTTGTCGGTGTGCGCGGTTTGATGAAACAAAAGCTTGCCGATGGGGACAAGGACACCGCGCTGCAACTGGCGAAAAAGGCGTTCGCCCTAAAACCCGCGCATGAGGACACCCAAGACGTCCTGTTGCGCCTACAGGCCGAGCACGCCGATTGGGCCGGTGCCCGCCGCACCCTGTCGGCCAAGTTGAAACACGGATCCCTGACCCGCGATGTGCACAAACGCCGCGATGCGGTTCTGGCCCTGTCCGAGGCCAAGGATGTTCTGGACGATGGCAAATCGATTGAGGCGCGCGAGGCCGCGATTGAGGCAAACCGCCTGTCGCCCGACCTGATCCCCGCCGCCGTTATGGCCGCACGCGGGTATGTCGAGAACGGCAAACCGCGCTATGCGAACCGCGTTCTGAAAAAGGCATGGGCCGCCCGCCCGCATCCCGATCTGGCCGCCGCATTCGCCGCGATTGAACCCGATGAGACGCCGACCCAGCGTCTGGCGCGGTTCACCAAGTTCGTAGCCGGAACCGAGGGCGACAGCGAAACGCGTATGTTGTTGACCGAATTGCACATCGCGGCCGAGGATTTCCCAGCCGCGCGCAAGGCGCTGGGCGATCTGCCGGAAACCGAACCGACCGCCCGCAGCCTGACCCTGATGGCCGCGGTTGAGCGCGGTTCGGGATCGGATGACGCGGTGGTGCGCGGCTGGCTTGCGCGTGCCCTGACCGCGCCGCGTGGCCCGCAATGGATTTGCGATAACTGCGGCACTGTTCATGCGGAATGGGGTCCGGTCTGTAGCAACTGTTCGGCCTTTGACACCCTGGCGTGGAAAGAGGCGCCCGCCGGTGATCTGGCCCTCACGAACAACGCGGCGGGCATGTTGCCCCTGATCGTCGGCGCGCTTGAGCACCACGAGGAAGAGATCGAAGAGGTTGAACCGGTTGAGGTGATCACCGACGAACCCGGCCCCGAGGTGCGCCCCGATGTCCCGCCCGAAGAGGTGGATGAGGTTGAGACGACCGATACCCCCGAGGATGAGGTCAAATCAGCCTGATCCGCGATATTTCAAACGGCGCGCGACGTGATTGATGCGCGCCGTTTTCGATCTTGCACAAGCCACGTCGCGGCGCTACAAGACCGCGCACAGCAAGTGCCGCTGTAGCTCAGCTGGTAGAGCACGTCATTCGTAATGATGGGGTCGGGGGTTCGAGTCCCTTCAGCGGCACCACTTTTCACGCCTTAAAGTGTTGAAAAGTAAGAAAATTCCGCGCATAAAGTTGCCATTGTATCCACACCTGTATCCACACGGGAGTGATTTGGTTGCGGAATTTGGTCGTGGAATATCTGAAACAAGACCCCAGAAACGGCAATTGGCTCTATCGTCGGCGGGTGCCGAAAGTCCTCAAAGAATTGGTCAAGAAGACTGAGTTCGTTCAGACCCTTGGTCGGACCAAGCAGGACGCCCTCGTCAACTACGGACCAACCCACCAGAAGATCGAACACCTAAAGGCGTTGGCCGAACGAGGTTACCAAGAGCTTTCCCCCGCAGAGACCCGAGAGGGCATGATCGCCCTGTTAGAGGAGTGGGGTGCTGACCCGTTTTCCGGTGGCCGTGACGAGAATGAAAGAACATGGCGGGAAGTAGAGGCCGAGCGCCTTGTCGGGCCCTATCAGGACGACCTGACAGGGGAATATGATGAGGTTCCAAAGGACAAGGATGAACTGGCGTCTGTGCTACTGGCAGGTGTCAGCGAGGATAGGCCGGAACCAACCATCACCGATGCCTTCAAATTCTACCTTCAGGAAAACCTGAAAGGGACCGCTGAGAAGCAGAGGAAGGACATTCAGAGGCTTCGGCGGGCGGAACGTGATCTGCTGGCGGCTGTAGGGTCCGACAAGTTTTTGTCCCAGCTAAAGCGTGAAGATGCCCGTAAGTGGCGGGATATGCGTCTCAGCGCCAACGTCAGCCCCGCTACGGTACGGCGTGAAAAGAACACGATTTGCGCGGTCATCAATCTGGCCCGCAGTGAACTGGACGCAAGCGGGGAAAACCCGTTCAGCCAATTGAAACTGCCCAAGTCGGAAGCCAGTCGCCAGAACCAGCGCGAAGCCCTTCCGCAAGAGGTGATTGATGGGGTCTACAAGGCGCTGGGTGAGGGGCCACAGGACCTTCTGGCAATCTGGACGCTTCTGGATCACACCGGAGCCAGACCCAGCGAGATAAGCGAATTGCTACGCGCAGAGGTCATCTTGAACCATTCCATACCACACATCGTCATTCGCGAACGCGACGACCGCAGCCTGAAGACCACATGGTCAAACCGCGAAGTCCCCCTTGTGGGTCCCGCGCTGGAAACCGCCAAGTCGCTCTTGCAAGGGACAGGGGAAGGGACCGCCCCGCTCTTCCCACGGTTTCAAGGCGATGGCGGAATGGACCGCCTGTCCAAGGCCCTCACCAAACGCATCAGGGCCTTCACACCCGACAGGAAACACATCCCCTACAGCCTGCGGCACAACATGAAAGACAGGCTGAGGTTCGCAGAGGTATTTGAGGCAACCCAAAGGGCCCTACTGGGTCACTCGTACGGTTCTGGGGAGGCCGCGTCATACGGCGGCGCGGTATCGCTTGAGAAGAAAAAAGAGGCGCTTGGTCTTACGCTATAAACTCATGCGGCCGTAGAAGCAGGCGAAAACGCCTACGCGCCGTGTACATTCTCAAACCATGTGGGAAACGGTGGAGTCTTTGCGAGGCGCATTTCACCGCGAACACCCAACTCCAACCGTTCCGCACACCAGTCTCGTGGCGCCTAATGCAAACCGCCTAGGTCGGCCAATTCCCGCAACAACGCGTCGATTGCTGTATCGAACCCTGCTTCATATGGGTCCAGATAGAATAGGTCCGCCTGAACCTCGGCCATGGTGCGCGGTGTGGCCGCCGACAACGCGCCGGTGGTTGCCCCGATCAACAGGGCGATGCCTAATCCGTTCAACAGTGTTTTCATCAAAGTGCCCTCCGTCATGATGATGAGGACAGTCCACCGCAGGACGGTTACGAACGGCTTAACCACAGGCAAATTGTGATCAAACGGGTGCGGCGGCGTTGGCTCTTGTCAGGGCGTCGAATTCGCGCGACAGATCGGGGATGACCGATTTTGTACATTCCGCCCGCGTGGCCGAACAGGCGATGCGCGTCCTGTTTCCGCCGACCCCGTTGTTGCGCAACGATTTTCTGTCCCAGCGCTTTGGGGCCGATATCTGGCTCAAGCGGGAGGACCTGTCGCCGGTGCGGTCCTACAAAATTCGCGGGGCGTTCAACGCGATGCGCAAGGTTCTGGCGGACAAGCCGGATCAAAAGGTGTTCGTTTGTGCCAGCGCAGGGAATCACGCCCAAGGCGTCGCGTTCGTTTGTCGCCATTTCGGGGTGAACGGGGTGATTTTCATGCCCGTCACCACGCCGCAACAAAAGATCGACAAGACCCGCGCCTTTGGTGGGGACAACGTCGAAATCCGTCTGATCGGGGACTATTTCGACGACACCTTGGCCAATGCGCAATCGTTCTGTGCGCGGGTCGGGGCGCATTTTCTGTCGCCGTTTGACGATGACGATGTGATTGAGGGACAGGCGTCCGTCGCGGTCGAACTGTTGAACGTCATGGAGCACGCGCCGGACATCGTTATCCTGCCCGTTGGTGGGGGCGGCTTGTCCGCCGGTATGCGCAGCTATTTTGCCGAGGTCAGTCCCCAGACCGAGTTCTGGTTTGTCGAACCGTCGGGCGGTCGGTCGCTATATGCCGCCGTTCAGGCCGGTGAGCCGGTGACGCTGGATCATATCGATACGTTTGTGGATGGGGCCGCCGTGGCGCGGATCGGGACCAAAACCTTTGCCGCCCTGCGCGACGTGCCCGCCGATCACGTTCTTGGCGCGCCCGAGGACCGGATTTGCGCCACGATTTTGGAAATGCTGAACGTTGAGGGCATCGTGCTGGAACCCGCCGGTGCTCTGTCGGTCGATGTGTTGCCCGAACTGTCCGCGCAGATCGCCGGAAAGACCGTGGTCTGTGTGACGTCGGGCGGCAATTTCGACTTCGAACGCCTGCCCGAGGTCAAAGAGCGCGCCCAGCGTTATACGGGCGTCAAAAAGTACTTTATCCTGCGCCTGCCCCAGCGTCCGGGGGCGTTGCGCGACTTCCTCGAAATCCTTGGCCCGGATGACGATATCGCGCGGTTTGAGTACCTCAAGAAATCCGCGCGCAACTTTGGCTCGGTCCTGATCGGGATTGAAACCAAGGCACCCAAGAACTTTGACCGATTGTTCGCGCAACTGGATCGGGCGGGGTTCACCTATCAGGATATTACCGAAGACGAGATGTTGGCCCAGTTCCTGTTGTGATCAGGCGGCGGCCTGCAGGTTGTTCAGCCCACTCAGGAAGACGGTCCGAGAGTCATGATAGGTCGCGCGGATCGCGGCCAGATCGACCTGATCCGCGGGCGTCTGTTCTGCCTCGGCGCAGGCAGCACAGAATTCGTTGAATCCAAGGTTGGCCGCCGAACCCTTGATAAAATGCAGCGTCGCCGGAACATCGCATTCCGGCGTTAAGGATTCCACGCTCTCATCCACCTCGTCCAGAAACAGTTCGACCACCTCGTCAAAGGCGTCTTCACCAACCTCGGCGCGTAACTCTCTCACTCGATCCCAATCAATCATAACAACACCCCCTCAGGCGTTTGCGGAATGCCCCCACATCCACCACCATTCCTACGCACCAACCGTTAACGGTTCCTAACCGAGCACGGATCACATCCATTCAATTGAATCTTTCACGGCCTCTTAAGGGTTCTGGGCGAATGTGAGCCCATGACGATGAGGATGGATTCGTGCAGCCAGTAAAGAGTGAACCGGAAATCAGTGCCAAAAGGCGCGTCTTGTTGGTGGATGATAGCCGCCTGCAAAGGCGCATCCTGAAACTGATGCTGACCAAATGGGGGTATGAGGTGGTTGAGGCCGCGTCGGCCGCCGAAGGGTTGCAGATCTGCGCGGTTCAACCAATCGATATCGTCATCAGCGACTGGATGATGCCGAATATGACAGGCATTGATTTTTGCGAACATTTCCGCGCGCTGGGGCGTGACAGTTACGGCTATTTCATTCTGCTCACCTCGAAATCCGAGGCGCGCGAAATCGCCCGCGGATTGGATGTCGGGGCGGATGATTTCCTGACCAAACCTGTGGATAGTGGCGAGTTACGCGCACGTTTGCGGGCGGGGGAACGCATCCTGCAAATGGAGGCCGCCCTCAGCCAAAAGACCATACAGGTCGCCTCGGCCTTGTCCGAGTTGCAGACCGTCTATGATTCCATCGACCGCGACCTGCAACAGGCCCGAAAAATTCAGGAATCTCTGGTGCCCGACAGTGTGCTGCATTTCGGCAAAAGTACCGTTTCGATGTTGCTGAAACCCTGCGGGCATGTTGGCGGCGACCTTGTTGGTGCGTTTTCACCGGGGCCGAACCGGATCGGATTTTACAACATCGACGTGTCCGGTCATGGGGTGACCTCGGCGATGATGACCGCACGTTTGTCGGGGTATCTGTCGGGCCGCCACGTGGAACAGAACATCGCGCTGGAGCAGCGGTTTGATAAATTCTATGCGCTGCGCTCGCCCGAGAACGTGGCGAACATCTTGAACGAACGTTTGCTCTCGGATCAGGGCGTCGAGGAATATTTCACCATGATCTATGGGACGGCCGACCTGACCAACGGGATTGTCCGTCTGGTTCAGGCAGGCCATCCGCCTATGTTTCTGCAACGCGCGGATGGCTCGGTTGAGGTTCTGGGCGATGGCGGGATGCCCATCGGCCTGTTGCCCGAGCCCGAATTTGACTGCATCGAACTGCGCCTCAATCCGGGGGATCGGGTGTTTTTGTGCTCGGACGGGTTCACCGAAAGCGTGGACCGCGAAGGCGTGATGCTGGACGACGACGGTATGGCCGCGATGATCGAGGCCGCGCATGATGTGCGGGGCAAGGATTGTCTGGACGGGCTGTTCTGGTCCCTGACCGAACGCCGCCCCAATGCCCCGCTTGAAGACGACGTGTCCGCCATCGTTCTTGAATACAACGGGTCCTAACGCGTCCCGATCAATGCGCGCATCAGAAACTGTCGGTCTCCGTCATTGCCCAATTCGGCAATCGCGACCTCGGGCGACATCCAGACGGCGGTATGGCCGGGCTCACTTGGCGGGCCGATCGGACGTACAGGTTGGGCGTGATAAACGGTACAGACCTTTTCCGCCCACAAATCGTATTCCGGCATATAGGTAAACCGGCGAAACGCCCCCAGACGCCGCACGGGTTGAATGGTCCAACCGGTTTCCTCAATCACCTCGCGGTGCAGCGCCGCCAATGGCGATTCTCCCGGATCAATGCCGCCCCCGGGCAGTTGATATTCCGGATGGGGGTCCTGTTGATGGGTCACCAAAACCTGTTGACCCCGCAGCAGAACGGCATAAACCCCGTGCCGCACAGTGTAGGTCTGATCAAGACGGGGCGGTTCACCGATACGTTGGATCATAATGTTCCCTTGGTCTGGCTGTTGTGACCACTATATAGACACGGTATGCCAAGCACAGGCTTGCAAGGAAACCCCATGACACTTGGTTCTAAAATCGCTTGGGACGATACGGTCCTGCCGTTCCAACTTGACCACAGCGACATCCGTGGGCGCGTGGCCCGTTTGGACGGGGTGTTGGACGATGTTCTGAAACAGCACGACTATCCGCCCGTGATTGAGGCGCTGGTGGCCGAGGCTGCATTGTTGACCGCGCTGATCGGGCAGACGGTCAAACTGCGCTGGAAACTGTCGCTGCAAATCCGCGGGGATGGACCCGCGCGTCTGATTGCGACGGACTATTATGGCCCGACCGAGGACGGCCAACCTGCCCGTATCCGCGCCTATGCAAGCTTTGACGAAACCCGCATTCAGGCCGATGTAGACCCGTTTTCGCAGATCGGCCGCGGCTTTTTCGGCATCATGATCGATCAGGGCAAGGGCATGACGCCCTACCAAGGGATCACGCCAATTGCGGGTGGGTCCCTGTCGGCCTGTGCCCAGACCTATTTTGCCCAGTCTGAACAAATCCCGACGCGTTTTTCACTGGCCTTTGGGAAATCCGTTCTGGCCGGTGACGATGAGGGGTGGCGCGCGGGCGGCGTGATGCTTCAGCATATGCCCAAGGCCTCGCCCCTGCGGGCCGAAGCATCCGAGGACGGCGGCGACGATCAGGGTCTATTGCGGGCCAATGATATCCTCGACGGCGATGATGAGGAAAACTGGAACCGCGTGAACATGCATCTGGACACCGTGGACGAACTGGAACTGGTGGGCCCAAGCGTGCATCCTACGGACCTGTTGGTCCGTCTGTTCCATGAGGAAAAGCCGCGCGTGTTTGATGCGCAGCCGGTGACCTTTGGCTGTACCTGTTCCGAGGATCGCGTGCGCCAAAGCCTGTCGATTTATTCCGCCAAGGACATCGGCCATATGACCACCGAAGATGGCAAGGTCACCGCCGACTGCCAATTCTGTGGCGCGCACTACGTGCTGGATCCCGCGACCGTCGGGTTTGAGGGATCGGCGCCAACCGACGAGGATCAGGACTGATATGGATACCCTTCTGCAGCATCTGACCTCTGCGGTGGCTGCGGAGGGGACCCAATCATCCGATTTCGACCTGAACCCAGACACGGTTCTGCCCGCCGACCGCACCTTGCGTGCGGCGGGGGTTCTGGTCGGGGTGATGGACGGGCCGGATGGTCCGTCGGTGTTGCTGACCAAACGCTCATCCAAATTGAAACACCATCCGGGACAGATCGCCTTTCCCGGTGGCAAGGTTGAGCCCGACGATCTAGGCCCCGTTCAGGCGGCGTTGCGCGAGGCGCATGAAGAGGTCGGCCTGCCCCCCGAAAACGTGCGTGTCATCGGGACGATGCCGACGCATGAAACCGTCACGCGGTTCACCGTGACACCGGTTTTGGCTTTGATAGAGACTGATTTCACGCCGAAACCCGAGGTCGGCGAGGTGGATGAGGTGTTCACCGTGCCCCTGTCGCACGTCACAAATCCGGACCGTTTTTCGGTTGAGGGACGCCACTGGCGCGGGACGCGGCGGCATTATTTCACGGTTCCCTATGGGCCCTATTACATCTGGGGTGCGACGGCGCGCATTCTGCGGGGGCTGGCGGACCGGTGGCCGCAATGACCCGTATCCGTGCGGACTGGATCGACCGGCCAGCGACGCGCGCTGTGACCGATTGCCTGACCCGTGCGGGATTTCAGGCCTATTTCGTCGGCGGATGCGTGCGAAATGCCCTAATCGGTGCACCGGTCAGCGACATCGACATTGCGACCGATGCGTTGCCCCAACAGGTTCAGGATTGTGCGGCGGGCGCGGGTCTGCGTCAGGTTCCGACGGGGATTGAGCACGGCACGATTACCGTTGTGTCCGACGGCATCCCACATGAAATCACCACGTTTCGCCGTGATGTAGAGACGGATGGCCGTCACGCCACCGTCGCCTTTTCCACCGATCTGCGGGATGACGCGGCGCGGCGGGATTTCACGATGAATGCCCTTTATGCCGCGCCGGATGGGACGGTTGTTGATCCGTTAGTCGGCATCCCCGACCTGAATGCGCGACGTGTCCGTTTCATCGGTGACCCGAATGCCCGCATTACCGAGGATTACCTACGTATCCTGCGGTTTTTCCGCTTTCACGCGTGGTACGGGGACGTGGCCCAAGGTGTGGATCCAGACGGGTTGGCGGCCTGTGCGGAAAATCTGGAGGGTCTGGAGCATCTGGCCAAAGAACGTGTGACGACCGAGCTGATCAAGTTGTTGTCCGCGCCCGATCCCGCGCCGTCGGTGGCGTCCATGCGGGTCAGTGGGGTTTTGAATGCGCTGCTGCCTGGCGCGGATGACCGCGCGCTGGCCCCGTTGATCCATTTGGAAACGGCGGTGGATGCGCCGCCAAATCCGATGCGCAGATTGGCCGTTTCAGGTGGAATAGAGCCTGAAAATCACCTTCGCCTATCGCGCGCGCAGATGAAAGAATTGACCGATCTGCGGGAAATGATTGCGTCGACTGAAGGCCCCGCCGCGCTGGGCTATCGGTATGGGGTGGATGCGGCGCGGGACGGAATTTTGGCGCGTTCGGCCATGTTAGAGACTGTTTTACCGCCCGATGCGCCGGATCAGATCGCCAAGGGCGCGGCGGCCATATTCCCCGTGACAGCACAGGATTTGATGCCGGACTATGCGGGCGTCGCGCTGGGCCAGCGGCTAAAGTCCCTGAAATCCGATTGGATCGCATCGGGTTTCCGATTGACCCGTGACGAATTGCTGAAACGATAGGGGTCATACCCCTGTGACGGGCCACAACTAGGATGGCGCGACCAAGTAAAGCTGACCCATGTTCCGATTTTTCGAAAACCTGATTGATCCCTACGCCCACCTGCCCACGGTCGATGCCCCGCCTCGTCGTCTGTGGCCGTTTTTGTGGCATTACCTGCACCCGTTCCGGCGGTTGTTTCTGATTGCGTCTGTGGTGGCCGTGGTGGTCGCCTTGGTCGAGGTGGGGTTGATTTCCTACATGGGGCGGCTGGTGAATGTCCTGACCGACACCCCGCCGGAACAGGCGTGGGACACCCACGGGACCGAGTTCATCTTTGCCGCTGTGTTCCTGTTGACGATCCGGCCGGCGCTTCAGGCGTTGGATGCGGTGTTGCTGAACCAGACGCTCTTGCCGAACGTCGGGACGGTGGTGCGGTATCGCGCGCACGCACAGGTACTGCGCCAATCGGTCGGATGGTTCGAGAACGATTTCGCCGGACGGATCGCGAACCGGATCATGCAAACCCCGCCCGCCGTGGGGGAGGCGGTGTTCCAAGTCTTTGACGCGATTGCGTTTTCTTTGGCCTATGTCCTTGGTGCACTGTTTCTGCTGGGGCAGGCGGATATGCGGTTGGCCATTCCGTTGGTGATCTGGTTGGGGATGTATGGCGGGCTGGTCTATTGGACGATCACCCGCGTCGGCCCCGCGTCCAAGGCCGCCTCGGATGCCCGAAGTGCGGTGACGGGGCGGGTCGTTGACAGCTATTCCAACATCCATTCGGTCAAGATGTTTGCGCAGAACGATCAGGAAATGGACTATGCCAAGTCTGCGATTGAGGTCGCGCGCCAGACATTCGCGCGCGAGATGCGTCTGTTCACGATCATGGATGTGGTGTTGGTGACGATCAATGGGTTCCTGATCGTGGGCGTTGTGGGCTGGGCGATTGCCCTTTGGATGCAGGGGGCGGCGAATTTGGGGGTGGTTGCGGCGGCAACGGCGCTGGTTCTGCGGCTGAATTCCATGACCGGTTGGATCATGTGGGCGCTGTCCAGCTTTTTCCGGAACCTCGGGATTATCGCCGAAGGGATGGAGACGATTGCCGACCCGATCACCCTGACCGACCGGCCCGATGCGCGGCCCCTGAGTGTTGAGGGTGGGGCGATTTCGTTTGAGGGCGTATCGCACCATTACGGGCGGACGTCAGGTGGGTTGGACCGCCTGTCTCTGGACATCAAACCGGGGGAAAAGGTGGGTTTGGTCGGGCAATCCGGCGTCGGAAAATCGACCTTGGTCAAGCTGCTGTTGCGCTTTTATGAGGTGGAACAGGGTCGCATTCTGATCGATGGCACCGACATCCGCGACGCCACACAGGACAGCGTGCGGCGCGCCATCGGGATGGTGGGGCAGGACAGTTCCCTTATGCACCGTTCGGTGCGGGAGAACATCGCCTATGGCCGTCCCGACGCGACGGATGATCAGATCATCGCTGCCGCAAAACAGGCCGAGGCGCATGAGTTCATTCTGGCGCTGGAGGACCCGCAGGGGCGGCGGGGCTATGACGCCCATGTGGGTGAGCGCGGCGTGAAACTGTCCGGTGGGCAGCGTCAGAGGATCACCCTTGCCCGCGTGATCCTGAAAGACGCGCCGATTTTGGTGCTGGATGAGGCGACAAGCGCCCTGGATTCCGAGGTTGAGGCCGAGATCCAAAAGACCCTCTATGACGTGATGGACGGCAAAACCGTGATCGCGATTGCGCACCGCCTGTCGACCATTGCGCATATGGACCGGATTGTGGTTCTGGACGCCGGAAAAATCGCGGAAATTGGCAGCCACGACGCGCTTTTGGCGCAACAGGGCCTATATTCCCGATATTGGGCCCGTCAGTCGGGCGGATTTATTGGTACGGATACGCCGGATACATGACCTTTAGCAGCCTCATCGACCCGTTTCGCCCCGCAGAAGGCGCACCGCCCAAGACGTTGTGGGCGTTTCTGCGCTGGGCGCTTGCGGGGGCGTGGCCGATCCTGATCTTGGCCGCGCTGTTCTCGGCGGTTGCAGGCACGGTTGAGGTGACGTCGGCGTTTCTGCTCGGCGCGATCATCGACACAGCGTTGGAGAGCGGACCCGCCACCTTTGTCGCCGAAAACATGTGGCTGTTGATCGGGTCGCTCTTTTTCTTTCTGGTGTTTCGCCCGGTTCTGTTCGGGCTGAACTCGGTCAGTAACGCGTTGATCGTGACGCCGAACATTTCGATGCTGGTCCTGTCGCGGTTGCATCGCTGGACCATGGGGCATTCGGTGTCGTTCTTTGATGACGATTTCGCCGGTCGGATCGCGCAGAAACAGATGCAAACCTCGCGCGCGATCACCGATATCGTGGTTGAGGTGAACAATACGATGGCCTTTGCCCTTGCCACGCTTTTGGGGTCGGCGGCGATGTTGGTTGCGATTGATGTGCGGATTGCGGCGTCGCTGTTTGTGTGGCTGATCGGCTATCTGTGGCTGATCCGGTGGTTCATGCCGCGCATCCGCAAACGGTCCGGCGCACGGGCGGGCGCGAGATCGGACGTGTCGGGCCAAGTTGTTGATACAATCACCAATATCAAAACCGTCAAATTGTTCGCCCATGACGATCATGAGGACCGTGTCGCCCTGACCGCGATGGCGAAATACCGGCAAAAGGCGCTGGAATTCGGGTATGTCTCGGTCAAATTCCGCTTTTTTCTGATGGCAACGGCGGGGATTTTGCCGGTGATGCTGATCGGTGGAACGCTGGCCATTTGGTCCCAAGGCGGGGCAAGCGCGGGCGACATTGCCGCCGCCGGTACGATTTCGTTGCGCATTGCCCAGATGACCGGTTGGGTCAGTTTCACGTTGATGGCGATGTACGCCAATATCGGTGAGGCCGAGAACGGTATCAAAACCCTGACGCCTGATCACGCGCTGGCCGATGCGCCGGATGCGGGGGACCTGCCGCCGGTCAAGGGCGCGATTGATTTCCGCGATGTCAGCTTTGCCTATGGGCGCGCGACGGGCGGGATTGATGGCGTCACCTTGCACATTCAGGCGGGTGAAAAGCTGGGGATTGTCGGGGCGTCTGGCGCGGGCAAATCGACCTTGGTGTCGTTGCTGTTGCGTCTCTATGACACCGAAAAAGGGTCTGTTCTGATCGACGGGACCGATATTTCCACCGTCACCCAGACCAGTGTCCGGCGTCAGATCGGGATGGTCACGCAGGAAACGGCGATGTTCAACAGATCCGCCCGCGACAACATCATGTATGGCCGTCAGGACGCAGATATGGACGACGTGATTGCCGCCGCCGAAAAGGCCGAGGCGCATGAGTTCATCCAGAACCTGCGCGACCACATGGACCGCACCGGTTATGACGCCCATCTGGGCGAGCGTGGCGTGAAACTGTCCGGGGGCCAGCGGCAGCGTATCGCCCTTGCCCGTGCATTCCTCAAGGACGCGCCGATCCTGGTGCTGGATGAAGCTACAAGCGCGCTTGATTCCGAGGTTGAGGCCGAAATCCAAGGCGCATTGGAGCGCGTGATGGAGGGCAAGACGGTTTTGGCCGTCGCGCACCGCCTATCGACCCTTGTACAGATGGACCGCATCATCGTCATGGACAACGGCCAGATCGTCGAACAGGGCAGCCATGAGGACCTGTTGGCGCAGGGTGGTCTCTATGCGCGGTATTGGGCGCGGCAATCGGGCGGGTTCATCGGCGTGCAGGACGCCGCCGAATAAGACCCTTGGCCGCGTCGGCGTTTGGCGCTAGGGCAGGGGCCATGGAACAGGTCACAATCACACGTTTGGGACACTTGGGCGACGGGATCGCGCAAGGCCCCGTATTTGTCGCACAAACTCTGCCGGGTGAGGTTGTCGAGGGCGAGATCGACGGCGAACGCATGATCGCGCCCAAGATCGTCACGCCATCGCCCGACCGCGTGCGCCCGCCCTGTTCGCATTACAAGATGTGCGGCGGTTGCGCGTTGCAACATGCCTCGGATGATCTGGTCGCGGGGTGGAAGGCCGAGGTGGTCAAAACCGCCCTGACCGCCCAAGGTCTGGACGCGCCGATCACCGGCATCGCGACGTCCCCCGCGCGGTCGCGGCGGCGGGCGACCCTGACCGGTCGGCGCACGAAAAAGGGCGCTTTGGTCGGGTTCCATGCACGGGCGTCCGACACGGTTGTGGACATCACCGATTGCCACCTGTTGGTGCCCGAGTTGATGGCGATGGTGCCCGCCCTGCGGGAGCTGACCCAGCTGGCCGGATCGCGCAAGGGCGAGGTGCAGTATGCCATGACCAGCGCGGCGATTGGTATCGACCTGTCGGTGACGGGGGCGAAACCGCTGGACGACGATCTGTGGCCGCAACTGGCCGCGTTTGCCGAGGGGCATAACCTTGCCCGCCTGACGTGGAATGGCGAGCTGATCGTGACACGCAACCCGCCCGCCCAGATCTTTGGTGGCGTGCCCGTGGTTCCCCCCGCCGGTGCGTTTTTGCAGGCCACTGACGCGGGACAGGCGGCGTTGATCGACGGTGTGGACCGTGCCCTTGCAGGGGCGAAACGCGTGGCCGACCTGTTCGCGGGCTGTGGCACGTTCACGTTCCCCTTGGCGCGGCGCGCCGATGTGACGGCGGTCGAATCAGATGTGCCCGCCCTATCCGCGCTGGACGCGGCGTGGCGCAAGGCGACCGATCTGCACCAGATCCGCGCCGAAAAGCGTGACCTCTTCCGCCGTCCCTTGATGCCCGACGAATTGCGCCATTTTGACGGCGTTGTGATCGACCCGCCCCGCGCAGGGTGTGAGGCACAGGCCATCGAACTGGCCGCATCGGAGGTGCCTGTCATTGCCGCCGTGTCCTGTAATCCCGTCACTTTTGCGCGCGATGCGGCGATTTTGGTCAAAGGCGGCTATCGTCTGGCTTGGGTTCAGGTGGTGGATCAATTCCGCTGGTCCCCGCATATCGAGGTGGTCGCGCAATTTATCCGCGACTGATCCGCGCGGCACGAAACCTGCAGCACATGAATATCGCGTGATCCCGAATTTGCCGTCTTTTGCGGATCGGGGTTTCGCGGTAAATTGCGCAAAAAATAAATGGCAGGATACGACAGTGAAACTTTCCAGACGGATGCTGATGGCCGCCGGTGGCGCGGGATTGGTCTCGGCCTGTAGCGGCGGAGGCGTTGCGCCCTATCGCGGTCCCGAAGTGACCCGTGTTGTGGTGATGAAAGGCGCGCGGCGCCTGCACCTGTTGCACGCGTCCGAGGTTCTGAAATCCTATGACGTCTCTTTGGGCTTTGCGCCTGAGGGGCACAAGGTGGTTGAGGGCGACGGCAAAACCCCCGAGGGGCGGTATTACATCGATCGCCGCAACCCCCAGAGCGCCTATCACCTGTCGGTCGGGATTTCCTATCCCAACGCCCGCGACATTGAGGTCGCGCGCAGTCTGGGCCAATCACCGGGTGGGGATATCTTTATCCACGGCCAGACCAAGCGGTTCCAGGGTCGCACGGACGATTGGACCGCGGGCTGTGTCGCGGTGACGGACCCCGAGATCGAAGAAATCTATTCGATGGTCGCGCTGGGTACGGTTATTGATCTGTTTCCGTAAGATCGTCTTCTGCGGTGGTCTCCTCTTCGACCGCCGCTAGGATCAGGGCCTCAGCGGCAATGCCGTTGCCGGTGACCATGGTCCACCAGATTTTGCCGTTGGGTTCCTGAAACCACGCAAAGCCCAGATCAACCGCATTCCGGTCCAGAACCACGTTGCGCGTATCGGGCTGTTCCATCCATGCGGCCAGCGTCTCAAGCTCGGTCTCGTAGGTTTCCGAGATGTTTTCGCCCAGCAAGCGACCCGCGTACCCCGCACGTGCGGCGCGATCTAGGGGCGACGAGCCGTCCGACCCGAAATGCCACGGACGGTTTTGCACCGACATATCGCGCGAATGGGTCGCGGCGGCGGCGTTCAGTTCGGCGTTCAACGTCAGGGCAGGCGCGCCCGAGGCCTGACGCAGGGCGTTGACCGAATCCAGCATACGGAACTGAATTTTGGCCGTGTCGCGGTCACTGATGCGATAGACCTGTTGTAGGGGTTTGCCATCGGGACCCAAGGGCGGGCTGGTCACGTCACAGGCGGCCAAGCCAAAAGCAGCAATAAAAACAAGTAGAAGAGTGCGCATCATAACCCAAAGTCCCTGCGTTGGTCCCTGTATCTCTACAGTCAAGCGTTGCACGGTTCAAACGGTTCCAAGTCAAAGCTGGCGGAAATCCACCGTTTGATTTGCCGCCGATGCGAAATCGCCATAACTTCACCGCAACGTGATATGTAAAAGGATGATTGCCATGGGTGAGAACACGAAAACCTCGCGTCGCGGGTTTCTGGCCACTGGTGCGGCGGCATTGGGCGGCGCGGCGATGCCTGCGTGGTCGCAAAGTGAACCCTTTGCCCCTGAAACCCGTCCGGAACTGCAGGGCGAGCAGCCCGTCAAGCACAACATCTCCAGCTTTCGCTCGCTCCAGTGGGAGCCGTATTTCGGCTCGCTGAAGAACGGGGCGATCTTGGTCGATACGACCTCGCGTGCGCTGCATTACTGGTCCGAGGATGGCACGGATTACCGTCTGTTCCCGACCTCGGTGCCCTTGTCCGAGGAACTGACCCGTCGTGGCCGCACCTCGATCGTGCGTAAGGTCGATGGCCCCTCGTGGAGCCCGACCCCGTCGATGAAAATACGCAACCCCGAATGGCCCGACTATATCGGCCCGGGTCCGGACAACCCGCTGGGCACGCATGCGTTGTACCTCAGCTGGACCTATTATCGCATCCACGGCACCCACGACACGCGCAAAATCGGGCGTCGGTCGTCGAACGGCTGCATCGGCCTGTTCAACGAACACATCGCCGAACTCTTCGGTATCACCAAAGTTGGCACCCAAGTGTTGCTGATTTGACCACAAGTTTTTTGTCTTTTTGTTTGAAACCAAAACGCTTGTTGAAAAGTTGGTGTGGGACTGATTAGACGGAAAACACCTATGACAGTCTTGATTGCGCTCCGGGAATCCTATCCGGCGCGTGTAATCTGGAGGATTTAAAATGAAAAAACTCGCTCTCGCAGCCGCTCTGTCGGTCGCAGCATCCACCGCTTTCGCTGGCAACATCACTCCGGTTGAAGTTGAGCCCGAAGTCGTCATCACCGAGACTTCGTCCTCGAACGGCGGCATCCTGGTTCCGCTGCTGTTCCTGGTTCTGGTAGCTGCTGCTGCCTAAGTTCCGCGCGAACGCACAGAATTTGAAAAAGGCGGTGGATCATCCACCGCCTTTTTTATTTGTCCGGAATGTGGGCCCATGAATGGACCCGCGCCGTGGGGCGGGGACGTTAGTCCAACCACCCCTTGAGGTTATCCATGATCACGGTGCTCAGGGCCTGAATATGGGCCGGATCATCGTTGAGGCAGGGGATATAGGTGAACTCTTCACCGCCCGCGTGCTCAAAGCTCTCGCGGATTTCCTCGTTGATCTCTTCCAGCGTCTCAATGCAGTCGGCCGAGAACGCGGGGGCCATAACGGCAATCCTCTTTTTCCCCTGTTTGGCCAGTTCGGCGACGTGCTCCACCGTATAGGGGCGCAGCCATTCCTCGGGGCCGAACACCGACTGGAACGTCGTCACAATGTCCGTATCGGCCCAGCCGAGGCGCTCTTTCAGCAATCGCGTCGTTTTCTGGCACTGGCAATGGTACGGGTCGCCCTGACGCAGATAGCGCTGCGGCATCCCGTGATAGGACACGACCAGAATATCGGGGCGGTTTTCGGCCTTGGCATAGGCGGTTTCAACCGACTGGGCGAGGGCGTCGATATATTCCGGATGCTCGAAATAGGGCGCAACCGTGCGCGCGGACGGCTGCCATGCCTGCTCCATCAGGGCGCGGAAAAACTGATCGTTCGCCGTGGCCGATGTCGCGCCCGCATAATGCGGATAGAGCGGGAAGAACAGGATCTTCTGACAGCCCTTATCGACCATCTCCTGCACTTTGGCCTTGGTCGACGGATTGCCGTAACGCATACAGAAATCGACCTCGACCTTATCGCCGAACACCTCAACCATCTTGTCGCGGATCGCGGCGGTCTGGTCGCGGGTGATGGTCATCAGGGGGCTTTCGCCCTTGTCCTCATTCCAGATGGATTTATACGCCGCGCCCGAGCTGAACGGGCGTTTCGTCAGGATGATCAACTGCAACAGGGGCTGCCATTTCCACGGCGCATAGTCGATCACGCGGCGATCCGACAGGAATTCGTTTAGATACCGGCGCATCGACCAGTAGTCATAGTTGTCCGGCGTCCCGAGGTTGGCCAACAGAATACCCACCTTTTCGGGCGGCACCTTGGGGTGATCCGCCGGTGCATGGGCGGGGCATTTGGCGTCTGGCAGTTTGGTAAACGGCAGGTCCGTGCCTTTTTTGTTGTCCAGCATTCTGTGTTTTGGCCTTGGTTTTAGGGTTGCCTATCAGGGACGAAACTATGTCCAATTCTTAGCGGGTCAAACGTCCTTTGGGGGGATTTTTTCACCCGTGGGCATCTCAAACGCGCCCAGCGCATCGGCCAGCCGCGTCTTGGCCGATCCGGGGCGCAGGGGTTTGGGCTGGCTTTCATCCGGGGCCCAACCGGTCAGAAACACCAATTCAAACGTCGCCGGAATGCGCCCGTCCGCGTCGCCATATGTCGCGGCGTAGCGTTCTGCGGTCTCGACAAACAACTGGCGCGGCGGCGTTTTTCGGTGGCGTTGGGTCAACGCGTTGACCTCGCCCATGGCGCGCAGATCGCGCATCAGGTGGATCGCATCGCGATAGGACACATTTCGGGGGCTCAGATCGGCAACCGGCAGGTTCAGACCCGCCCGCCCGATCAGCGCGCCCAGATCGCGGATCTCCCCCATCGGCAGGACGCGGGGCGACAGACCGCCGGTCAGGGCGATTTCCGCCTCGGCCAATGTCGCGCGCAGCTCAAACAGGGTCTGTCCGCCGAACATCACCCCCATGAACAACCCGTCGGGACGCAGGGCGCGGCGGGATTGGATGACCTGACCCACCGGATCGTTCGCCCAATGCAGGCACAGCCCGTGGATCACCAGATCGAACTGTTCGACCGGCAGGTTCAGAACCTCATCATCGGGGACATGGGTCGCCTCGGGGAAATATTCCGTCCAGATTTCGGGAAACCCTGACACCACGGCCACATCCGTAAAGGTTCTGTTAACCTCACTTAGTCTTTCCTGAACTTCGATGGCGGCCTCGTGTTGCAGGAACATCGCGGGCGAGGTGCCGTTCAGGGCACGCGCGCGGTTCCGGCGCAATGCGGTCACATCCGTGATTTTCGGGGGGGTCTGGGACATGGGCTCTCCTTCAGGCAACGTTTTAGAAGGCTGGGTCCAAATTGCAACGCGTGCTGCGCCTGATCTATCCGCCTACATGCCTTGGGTGCGGGGAATTGATCGATACCGAGTTTAGCCTGTGCGGTGGATGCTGGCGGGGCACGCATTTCATTTCCGGTGCGGTCTGTGATTGCTGTGGCACGCCCCTGATCGGGGATGAGGCCGAGGTCGGGGATCGTTGCGATGCGTGTCTAACCCGCCCTAGATCGTGGTCGCGGGGCCGCGCGGCGGTTTTATACAGGGACAAGGGACGGGATATGGTTCTGGCCCTGAAACACGGGGACCGCGCGGATTTGTCGGGCACCTTGGCGCAATGGATGGCGCGGGCGGGGCGCGATATTTTCCGGTCCGACATGGTGTTGGTGCCCGTGCCGTTGCATCGGTTTCGGTTGCTCCGTCGGCGGTATAATCAATCGGCGTTACTGGCCCATGATCTGGCGAAACAGACGAAATTGCCGTGCTGTCCCGATGCGTTGATCCGCACGCGCCGCACCCAACCGCAATCCGGACCGGGGTATGAGGCGCGGCTGGAGAACCTTGCCGATGCCATTGCGCCGAACCCGCGCCGCGTGGATCAGATCGCGGATCGGGTGGTTTTGCTGATTGATGACGTCATGACCTCGGGCGCCACATTAGAGGTCTGCGCACAGGCCTGTCGCGCCGCCGGTGCACGAGATGTTTACATCCTGACCCTTGCGCGCGTTGCGCGGGATACTTGATTGCGTATAGTGCAACGAAATTAAGGGTCCTGTTATGAAACAAGTTGAAATCTACACCACCCCCACCTGCGGCTTTTGCATGATGGCAAAGCGCCTACTGGGCACCAAGGGTATCACCTTTACCGAAATCGACGTTGCGGGCGATCCTGACAAGCGCGCGGCGATGACCCAGCGCGCCAATGGCGGGCGCACCGTTCCCCAGATTTTCGTCGGCGATACCCATGTGGGCGGCTGTGACGATCTGATGGCGCTAGAGCGGATGGGCAAACTGGACCCTCTGCTGGCCGATTGATGTGACGCGCCTTGGGTTGATCCAGATGTGCGCGGGCGATGATCCCGCGCAGAACGCCCGGACGGCGGCCGCCATGGTGAATGAGGCCGCCGATCAGGGCGCGGAATTTGTCCTGACGCCCGAGGTGACGAATTGCCTGTCCTCTAGCCGGACGCATCAACGTGCCGTCCTGACGTCCGAGGATCAGGACATCACCCTATCCACCCTGCGCGACGTGGCGGCCAAGCGCGGGGTTTGGGTTCTGATCGGCTCGCTGGGCCTGACCACCGATGACGCGGACGGGCGGTTTGCCAACCGGTCATTTCTGATCACCCCCACGGGTGAGATCGCGGCGCGGTATGACAAAATCCACATGTTCGACGTCGATATCGGCAACGGGGAGAGCTTTCGCGAATCCGATGGCTATCGCCCCGGGGATCAGGCCGTGGTGGCCCAGACCGATTTCGCGCCCGTCGGGATGAGCATCTGTTATGACGTACGCTTTCCCTATCTCTACCGCGATCTGGCGCAGGCGGGTGCGCAGATCCTGACCGTTCCGGCGGCGTTTCATCCCGTGACGGGCGCGGCGCATTGGCATGTTCTGTTGCGCGCGCGCGCGATCGAAACCGGCTGTTTCGTGGTGGCCCCCGCACAGACCGGTACGCACCCCACAACGCGCGGCAAACCCCGCCAATCCTATGGTCACAGTCTGGTCGTTGCCCCGTGGGGCGACGTTTTGGCCGATGGTGGTACAGACGCAGGCATTGTTTTTGCAGATATTGATTTGAAACAGGTCGCCGAGGCACGTAAACGGGTGCCCTCATTGACCCATGATCGCGAATTCAAAGGCCCTGCACGTGTCTGACCCAACTGAAAGCCTTGCCGTTTCCCTGTTCGGCGAACTGTTTATGGCCGATCAGTTGGCGCGCAACCGCCTGTCCAAAATCCTTCCCAAAGGGATGGAGCTGAGCCATTTTTCGGTTCTGAACCATCTGGCGCGGATCGGTGAGGAACGCACGCCCGCGCAATTGGCCCAGAGCTTTCACGTCACGCGTGGCGCGATGACGAACACGCTCAACAAGCTGGAGTGGGCGGGGCATGTACATATCCGCCCCGATTGGGACGACGCACGGCGCAAGCTGGTCTCGATCAGTCCCGCAGGCGTGCGCGCCCGTGACACGGCGATTTTGGCCATGTCGCCCCTGTTGGCGGATGTGGTGAACGACGTCGGCGTGGATAAGGTGCGCGCGGCCCTGCCGGTTCTGCGCGCGCTACGCCAACGTCTGGATGAGGCGGAATAGGGTCGATTAGTCCGGTTTGACCGAGGCCGTGACGTAATTCACACTAAGATCCCGATCCGAAATCGACCACGTCCACGCAATCGGGTTGAACACGAACCCCTTGCGGTCCACGGGATCGACACCCGACTGACGCAGCAGATCGAACAGCTCATCCGGCGTGATGAATTTCTTCCAGTCATGCGTGCCCTTGGGCAGCCAGCGCATGATGATTTCCGCCCCCACAATCGCCATGGCAAAACTTTTGGGATTGCGGTTGATCGTCGAACACAGGTGCAACCCGCCGGGGCGCAGCAACTGACGACAGGCGGTCAGATAGGCCAGCGGATCGGCAACGTGCTCGACCACTTCCATGTTCAGGACGACATCGAATTGCTCACCGGCGGCGGCCAAGGCCTCGGCCGTGGTGTGGCGATAGTCGATTTCTAGGCCCGATTGTTCGGCATGCACGCGGGCGACGGGGATGTTACGCTCGGCCGCATCGGCACCGACCACCGTGGCCCCAAGACGCGCCATCGGTTCGGACAGCAACCCGCCACCGCACCCGATGTCCAGCAATCGCAAACCTTTGAACGGTTCAGGCGTGGTCAGGTCGCGACCGAATTCCGCCGCGATTTGCTGCGTGATATAGTCCAGACGACAGGGGTTCAGCATGTGCAGCGGCTTGAACTTGCCATTGGGATCCCACCATTCGGCGGCCATAGCTTCGAACTTGGCGACTTCGGCGGCATCGACGGTGGATTCAGCGGGTTGCATCATGGGCTTTGATCCGGTCATTCTGTGTGGTGCCCCCCTGTAACAGGGCGCTTTAGGCTTATATAGGACAAATATGGATAAATCCGCAGGCCATCGACACGCGACAAGTTATCTCTTTGCGCCCAGCGATCCGTTTGACCAACGGATGCTGGATGTGGGGGATGGCCACAGCATTTATGTCGAGCAATGCGGTAACCCCAATGGCATCCCCGTTGTTGTCCTGCATGGCGGTCCGGGTGGTGGGTGTAGTCCCGCGATGCGGCGCTATTTCGATCCGCATGAATTTCGTGTGATCCTGTTTGACCAACGCGGCTGTGGCCGGTCCACGCCCCATGCGTCGGTCAAGGACAACACCACATGGCATCTGGTCGCCGATATCGAGAAGATCCGCGAAACGCTGGGCATTGACCGGTGGATCGTGTTTGGCGGCAGTTGGGGTGCGACATTGTCGTTGGCCTATGCCCAGACGCATCCTGATCGCGCGGCCTATCTTGTGCTGCGCGGTGTGTTCCTAATGATGCAGTCGGAACTGGATTGGTTCTATGGCGGCGGCGCGGGTAAATTCTGGCCCGACCTCTGGGCGCGGTTTGCCAATATGATCCCCGAGGATGAGCGCGGGAATATGATCGCCGCCTATCACAAGCGGCTGTTCTCTGGCGATATGATGCTGGAAAACCGGTACGCGCAGGCATGGGCGAATTGGGAAAACGCGCTGGCCTCGATCCAGAGCGACGGGCGCGTCGGATCGGCCCCGCCGGATTACGCACGGGCGTTTTCGCGGCTGGAGAACCACTATTTCTATCACAACGGCTGGATGGAGCGGGACGGACAGCTACTCCACAACGTCCCCTTGATCAGCCACATCCCCGCGACCGTTGTGCAGGGGCGGTACGATATGATCTGTCCGCCCGAGGGGTCCTATCGCCTGACCGAAAACTGGGGCCGTGCCGATTTGCGCATGGTGCCGATGGCGGGGCACGCCCTGTCCGAGGCAGGGATCACCGCCGAATTGGTCCGCACCATGCGCGGTATTCAACGTCAGGCGACGGCGCTGGGCTTTTAGACCCGCAGGGCCGGCAGGCCGACGCCGGTGCTCTCGAACCCACCGTCGGACGCGACGATCTGGCCGGTGACATAGCTGGCCTTGTCGGAACACAGAAAGCAAATCACCTCGGCGATTTCGTTTTCCGACCCATAGCGGTTCAGGGGGATCGCATCGTGATAGGCGGCGATGATTTCGGGCGAATGCACCGCCATCGACAGTTTCGTTTTCACCGGACCCGGACAGACGCAATTGGCGCGCACCCCGTATTCGCCCAGTTCGGCGGCCTGTTGTTTGGTCAGGTGGATCACGGCGGCCTTGGACGTGCCATAGGCGACGCGCAGGGTGCTGGCCCGCAGGCCCGAGATCGACGCGATGTTCAACAGACAGCCGTGCGTGGCCTTGAGCGCGGGCGTTGCGGCCTGTGACATCAGGAAAACGCCATCAAGGTTCGTGTCCATCACCGTGCGCCAGCGTTTGAAATCCGTGTCCTCAATCGGGCCGAAATCCGCGACACCGGCGTTGTTTACAAGGGCATCGATTCGCCCGAACCGCTCCTGTACGGCGGCGATTGTGGCGTCGACCTGATCCGGATCGGACACGTCACAGACAAAGGGCACCGCGCCGTCCAGTTTCGCGGCCTCCTCTGCCAAGACATCGCCATCGCGGTCGATCATGGCGACATTCCAGCCCTCACGCAGGAAAACCCGCGTTGTTTCCAATCCGATGCCCCGCGCGGCCCCGGTCACAAGTGCAAGCTTTTGCACGGTTCTTCCCCCCGTTTTTCTGAAATTCGGCACGCGCAGACCCGCGCGCCCGATTTGGTATACCAAAATAAACCCCGCCCGCGCGGTGGTGTAAACCGGTGATCGGCGGCAACAGGCGCGGAAAATCACACGGGGCTTGCAGTTTTTGGGGATCGGGCGTATATGCCTGCTCAACAGCGGCGCGCCGGACACTGTCTCACGCTCCACCGGGAAAGATCGACGGGCCGCGGGCCCGTTTTTTGTTTGATGCCTAGGCATCTCTCCCAACCATCGGCTTGTCCGACGAAAGATATGACTGAACTGATTGCCAAAGCCGCCATCGACCGCCGATTGGCCGAAATCGCACAGCCCGTGATCGAAGATCTGGGGTTCGAACTGGTGCGTATTCGCCTGATGGGTGGCAAGACCCACGTTCTGCAGGTCATGGCCGAACGTCCCGACGGCGGGATTGAGGTTGATGAGTGCGCCAAAATCTCGACCGCGCTGTCGGCGATCTTGGACGTCGAGGACCCGATTGAGGAAAACTATACCCTTGAGGTGTCCTCGCCCGGGATCGACCGTCCGCTGACCCGTCTGAAAGATTTCGATACGTGGAACGGCTATGAGGCCAAGATCGAAACGACGGAACTGATCGACGGGCGCCGCCGGTTCAAAGGTATCCTTGCCGGCACCGAGGGCGACGAAGTTCTGATTACTCTGGATGATCAGGGTGAAGATGTAACAATCGGATTGAAGTTCGATTGGCTGAGTGACGCGAAACTGGTTCTGACCGATGATCTGATCCGCGAAATGTTGCGTGCGCGCAAAGCGGCAGGTCTGGTCGATGAGGACCAGTTCGATGAGATTGAAACCGACGCTTCCGAGGAGGAGTGAGTTATGGCGATTACCTCTGCAAACCAGCTGGAGTTGCTGCAAACCGCCGAGGCCGTGGCCCGCGAAAAGATGATCGACCCCGATCTGGTCGTACAGGCGATGGAAGAGAGCCTCGCCCGTGCTGCTAAATCGCGGTACGGCGCGGAAATGGATATCCGCGTGGCGATCGACCGTAAAACCGGTCGCGCGACCTTTACCCGTGTGCGTACGGTTGTTGCCGATGATGAGCTTGAGAACTATCAGGCCCAGCTGACCGTTGAGCAGGCCAAGCAATACATGGACAACCCCAGCGTCGGTGATGAACTGCGCGATGAGGTTCCGCCGGTAGAACTGGGCCGGATCGCCGCCCAATCCGCGAAACAGGTGATCCTGCAAAAGGTCCGTGAGGCCGAGCGTGATCGTCAGTTCGACGAATTCAAAGACCGCGTTGGCACCATCATCAACGGTGTCGTCAAGCGCGAAGAATACGGCAACGTCATCGTCGATATCGGCCGTGGCGAAGGCATCCTGCGCCGCAACGAAAAGATCGGCCGCGAGAGCTATCGCCCGAACGACCGTGTGCGCTGTTTCATCAAGGACGTCCGTCGTGAAACCCGTGGCCCGCAGGTCTTCCTGTCGCGGACCGCGCCCGATTTCATGGCCGAACTGTTCAAAATGGAAGTGCCGGAAATCTATGACGGCATCATTGAAATCAAGGCCGTTGCCCGTGATCCGGGTTCGCGCGCCAAGATTGCCGTGATCTCCTACGACAACTCGATCGACCCCGTCGGTGCCTGTGTTGGTATGCGCGGCAGCCGCGTGCAGGCCGTTGTGAACGAACTGCAGGGCGAAAAGATCGACATCATTCCGTGGAATGAAGATCAGCCGACCTTCCTTGTGAACGCGCTGCAGCCCGCAGAAGTCACCAAGGTGGTTCTGGACGAAGAAGCCGAGCGTATCGAGGTCGTCGTTCCCGACGAGCAACTGTCGCTGGCCATTGGTCGTCGCGGTCAGAACGTGCGTCTGGCCTCGCAGCTGACCGGTCTGGACATCGACATCATGACCGAGGCCGAAGAGTCCGAGCGTCGTCAGGCCGAATTCGCCGAGCGCACCAAGCTGTTCATGGACAACCTCGATCTGGACGAATTCTTTGCCCAGCTGCTGGTCTCCGAAGGCTTCACCTCGCTCGAAGAGGTCGCCTATGTCGATCTGGACGAACTGCTGGTCATTGATGGTGTGGACGAAGGCACCGCCGAGGAACTGCAGGCCCGTGCCCGCGACGTTCTGGAAGAGATGAACCGCAAGTCCATGGAACGCGCTCGCGAATTGGGTGTTGAGGACAGCCTGGTTGATTTCGACGGCCTGACCCCCCAAATGATTGAGGCACTGGCCGAGGATGGTGTAAAAACCCTTGAGGATTTTGCAACCTGCGCGGACTGGGAACTGGCCGGTGGGTGGACCACCGTCAACGGCGAACGCATCAAGGACGACGGCGTTCTTGAGAAATTCGACGTCAGCCTCGAAGAAGCACAGACCTTGGTTATGAATGCACGGGTTCAGTTGGGCTGGGTTGATCCGGCTGATCTGGTTTCCGAAGAAGACGCCGAAGACGAGATCGACGGCGAGACCGAAGAAGGGCAAGAGGCCTGATCCTAGGGCCGCTTGGTGCATCGCATGGCGCGCGGAGGTCAGAAAATACGACCCGATGAACCGGAACGACGCTGTATTGCGACGGGGGAAACTCAACCGTCCGCTGGCATGATCCGGTTTGTCGTTGGTCCGGACAATCAGATCGTCCCCGATATCCTTGGCAAATTGCCGGGGCGGGGCATCTGGGTGTCGGCGGATCGGGATGCGCTTGAACTGGCCATTCGCAAACGTCTGTTTGCGCGCGGTGCAAAACAAGCGGTGACTGTACCTGAGGATCTGATCGATCAGGTGCACGCGGGTCTGACCCGCAGGGTGATTGACGGCATATCGCTGGCCCGCAAGGGCGGGTACGCGGTGTGCGGGTTTGAAAAGGTAAAAGGGTGGCTGTTAACCGGAGAAGCCGCCGTTCTGATACAGTCCAGTGATGGCTCGGAACGGGGTAAATCCAAACTGCGGCCCCCTGAAGATACGAACGCATTTATCGGCTGTCTCAGCGCCCATGAATTGGGTTTGGCATTTGGCCGGGAACATGTGATACATGGCGCGCTTGCGGCTGGTGGACTCACACAACGTGTTGTAGAGGATGCAGCCAAGCTGATCGGCGTGCGAAGGATCGACGGGGGAGTGACCCCCGAGAAGGGTGAAAAGACCATATGAGCGATAATGACGGCAAAAAAACTCTCGGTTTGCGCGGCGGACCCCGTTCTGGACAGGTAAAGCAGAGCTTTAGCCACGGACGGACCAAAAGCGTCGTAGTCGAGACGAAACGCAAGCGCGTCGTCGTTCCCAAGCCCTCTGGCAAAGGCGCTGGTGGCGGTGGCAACCCGCATCTGGGCGACCCGTCCAAACGGCCCGCCGGTATTTCCGACGCGGAAATGGAACGCCGCCTGCGCGCGCTGCAAGCTGCTAAGGCCAACGAGGCCGAAGAGGCTGCGCGCCGCGAAAAGGAAGAGCGTGAGCGCGAGGTAGAACGCCAGCGCCGCCGCGAAGAGGCCGAGGCCAAAGAACGCGAACAGCGCGAGATCGAAGAAGCCGCGCGTCGTAAGGCCGAGGAAGAAGAAAAAGCACGCGTTGAGGCCGAAGAGGCCAAAAAGCGCGCCGCAGAAGAACGCAAGTCAGCGCCGAAAAAGGCCGCTGCTGCCGATCCCGCACAGCCGGTTCCGGCCCAAGACGCCCCGGCCCGTCCGGGTAGCGCCCCGCGCAAAGGCGGCGACCGTCCCGGCAACAACCGCGACGATGACCGTGGTGGCCGCAACAACCGCGGTGGCGGCAAAGGCGACCGTCGTTCCGGCAAACTGACCGTGAATCAGGCCCTGACGGGTGGCGAAGGTGGGCGTCAGCGCTCGCTCGCGTCGATGAAGCGGAAACAGGAACGCATGCGCCAAAAGGCCATGGGTGGCGCCGAGTCGCGTGAAAAGGTTGTCCGCGATGTTCAGGTTCCCGAAACCATCGTGGTTCAGGAACTGGCCAACCGTATGGCCGAACGTGTGGCTGATGTTGTCAAAGCGCTCATGAAAATGGGCATGATGGTAACGCAGAACCAATCGATCGACGCCGATACGGCCGAACTGATCATCGAGGAATTTGGCCACAAGATCGTGCGCGTTTCCGATGCTGACGTTGAAGACGTGATCGACACGGTTGACGACAAAGAAGAAGACCTGCAGCCGCGTCCGCCGGTCATCACAATCATGGGTCACGTTGACCACGGCAAGACGTCGCTGCTGGATGCGATCCGTAACGCCAAGGTTGTTGCAGGTGAGGCCGGCGGCATCACCCAGCACATCGGCGCCTATCAGGTCACCACCGACAGCGGCACCACCCTGTCGTTCCTCGACACCCCTGGCCACGCGGCGTTTACGTCGATGCGCGCCCGCGGTGCTCAGGTGACGGACATTGTTGTTCTGGTGGTTGCGGCCGATGACGCCGTGATGCCCCAAACGATTGAGGCAATTGCCCACGCCAAGGCGGCGGGTGTTCCGATGATCGTTGCGATCAACAAATGCGACAAACCGGCTGCTGATCCGATGAAGGTCCGCACCGACCTGCTGCAACACGAAGTGATCGTGGAGCAGATGTCGGGTGACGTTCAGGACGTTGAGGTCTCGGCCCACACAGGTCAGGGTCTGGACGAGCTGCTTGAGGCCATCGCGCTGCAGTCCGAGATCCTCGAACTCAAGGCCAACCCCACGCGCGCTGCGTCGGGTGCGGTGATTGAGGCCCAGCTTGACGTTGGTCGTGGTCCGGTTGCCACCGTTCTGGTTCAGAACGGGACGCTGAAACAAGGCGATATCTTTGTTGTGGGCGAGCAGTGGGGTAAGGTCCGCGCGCTGGTCAACGACAAGGGTGAGCGCGTCAAAGAGGCCGGTCCGTCCGTTCCGGTAGAGGTTCTGGGTCTGAACGGCACGCCTGAGGCCGGTGACGTTCTGAACGTCGTCGACACCGAGGCACAGGCCCGTGAGATCGCCGAATACCGTGAACAGGCCGCCAAGGACAAACGTGCCGCTGCGGGTGCTGCAACCACGCTGGATCAGCTGCTGGCGAAAGCCAAAGCCGACGAAAACGTTTCGGAACTGCCGATCCTTGTCAAAGCAGACGTGCAAGGTTCTGCCGAGGCGATCGTGCAGGCGATGGAAAAAATCGGCAACGACGAGGTTCGCGTTCGCGTCCTGCACGCAGGTGTGGGTGCGATCACCGAAACTGACGTTGGTCTGGCCGAAGCATCGGGTTCGCCTGTCATCGGCTTTAACGTACGTGCCAACGCATCGGCCCGTAACGCCGCCAACCAAAAGGGCGTCGAGATCCGTTACTATTCGGTGATCTACGATCTGGTTGATGACGTCAAAGCCGCTGCATCGGGCCTGTTGTCCGCAGAGATCCGCGAGAACTTTATCGGGTACTCGGAGATCAAAGAGGTCTTCAAGGTCTCGGGCGTGGGCAAGGTTGCCGGCTGTCTGGTCACCGAGGGCGTCGCCCGCCGCAGCGCCGGCGTGCGCCTGCTGCGCGACAACGTCGTGATCCACGAGGGCACCCTGAAGACGCTCAAGCGCTTCAAGGATGAGGTCGCCGAGGTTCAGTCGGGTCAGGAATGCGGTATGGCATTCGAGAACTACGATGATATCCGCCCGGGCGATGTCATCGAGATCTTTGAACGCGAAGAGATTGAGCGCAAGCTGGACTAAGTCCAGCGGCGCCAGTCGCCAGAGAAATGAAAAGGGACGCTAGCGATGCTAGCGTCCCTTTTTTGTCGCGATGCCGTCATCCGGTTAGGGATGCGTAATCAAGCGGCAGTTTTTGCGGTGGAGATCGGCCGACCTTCAAATACGCGCTCACCAACGCGTACCTGTACGTTTCCGTTGTCCAAGGTTTTGACGAATGCGCCCTGGATCGAAACGCAGCTCCCTACAGTGATTGTTCTCAACATCTAAAAGCCCCCAGCAAGTAGAACATCCCTAAAGTTGCAAAAAATTCATAAAAAATCCATTTAAAAAACCGGCAAAGCCCGCCCTATAACGGTGAAATTTTGCGCAAAAGTAAGACTTTGCTATGCAAAAGGCAGTATTTCAGTCAGTTACAGCCAATCGCGCAGGATCGGAATCAACGGCACATCCGCCGGTGGCATCGGGTAATCGCGCAGTTCGGCGGCCCGCACCCATTTCAGAACCTGACCCTCACGCGCCTGCGGGATTCCCTCCCACTTGCGGCAGGCAAACAGCGGCATCAGCAGGTGAAAATCGTCATAGCTATGGCTGGCAAAGGTCAGCGGGGCCAGACAGGACGACCACGTGTCGATGCCCAGTTCCTCTTGCAGCTCACGGATCAGGGCGACCTCGGGCGTTTCGCCCGGTTCGACCTTGCCGCCGGGGAACTCCCACAGACCGGCCATGGATTTGCCTGCGGGGCGCTGTGCCAACAGAACGCGCCCGTCGGCATCAATCAGGGCAACGGCGGAAACCAGAACCGTCTTCATGAGCGGTAATCGGCGTTGATCTGGATGTAACGGTTGGTCAGATCACAGGTCCACGCAATCGCGCTGCCCTCGCCAATGCCCAGATCGACGTTAATCTCCAGATCCTGCTGCTTCATATAGGTCGCGCCCAGCTCTTCGCGGTACTCGGGCGAGACCCAGCCCTTTTCGGCCACCAGAATATCGCCAAAGCTGATCGACAGAAGGTCTCGGTCGGCCTTGGCCCCCGATTTCCCGACAGCCATCACCACGCGGCCCCAATTCGGGTCCTCACCGGCTACGGCGGTTTTCACGAGGGGCGAGTTGGCAATCGCCATCGCCACCTTGCGGGCATCCGCGTCGCTATCGGCACCGGTCACGGCAACCTGAACGAACTTGGTCGCCCCTTCGCCATCGCGCACGACCTGATGGGCGAGGTTCATCATCACGGCCTCAAGCGCCTCTGCAAAGTCCTTGGACGCCTTGCTGCGCAGGTCGGTGATCTCGGGCGCATCGGCCTTGCCCGTCGCGGCCAACAGCAACGTGTCCGACGTCGAGGTATCGCTATCCACGGTGATGCTGTTGAAGGTCGGATCGACTAGGCGCGACAGCATCTTTTGCAGCGGCGCGTGGGCAATTTTGGCGTCGGTAAAGATGTAGACCAGCATCGTCGCCATATCGGGCGCGATCATGCCGGAGCCTTTTGCGATACCGGCGATTTTGACCTCTTTGCCGTCCAGTTCGACCGTGGTGGTCGCGGCCTTGGGAAAGGTGTCGGTGGTCATGATCGCGCGCGCGCCATCGGCCATCCCGTCAGGGGACAGGGTATCGGCCAGATCCTGTACCACATTGGTGATGCGATCATGGGGCAGGCGTTCGCCGATCACACCGGTGGACGAGGTGAACACGCGCGAGGCGGGGATGTTCAGAACCTCGGACACCTTGGCACAGATCGCCTGAACCGAGGCATCACCGGCGGCACCGGTAAAGGCGTTCGAGTTGCCAGAGTTGATCAGAAAGGCCGCGCCCTCATCCCCCGCAGGGGTGCCGATCTTCGCCTGACAGTCCAGAACCGGACCCGACCGCGTGGCCGAACGTGTGAACACGCCCGCGACCTCGGTCCCCGGGGCCAGACGGGCCAGCATGACGTCATTGCGCCCCTTATAGCGCACACCGGCGGCACAGGCGGAGATCTCGACGCCCTCAATCACGGGCAGGGGTGGCATACCGCCGACAGGTGCCAGAGGCGAGACCAACGGACCCTTAGGCGCCTCTGTGACCGCCGTGGCGGCCTCTTGGACGCGATCAAGACGTTTGCGCAGCTTGGAAACCTTTTTGCGCAGTTCCTTGATCTTGGATTTGTGGTCGGGCTTGTCGGTCTTGGCCATCGGCGGTGTCCTTGCAGGCGACGTTAGTTTTCCAGCAATTCCATATCCCGAATGACGGCGGGGTCAATTGCCGTTTCGGGTTTCACGATCTCGGCCGCTTCGGAATATTCGGCGATCAGGGATTCCACGAACGCTTGGTTCAGGCGTTCCTCGATCTCGCTGCGCACCTGTTCCAAGGGCGGGATCGGCACAGTGCCGGTCTCATTCACCTTGATGATGTGCCAGCCGAATTGTGTCTGAACGGGGCCCGACACGTCGCCGGCGGCCATCTCCAGAACAGCGGCCTCGAACGGTTCGACCATCATGCCCTTGCCGAACCAGCCCAGTTCGCCGCCCGAAGGACCCGAGGGGCCGGTCGATTTTTCCTTGGCGGTTTCGGCGAAATCCGCACCACCATCCAGCAGCGCCTTAACCTCAAGCGCCTCTTCTTCGGTCGGGACCAGAATGTGGGAGGCGTTGAATTGGGGCTCGGGTTCGGCGCTTGCATAGTCCGCATCATAAGCAGCCTGAATTTTTTCTTCGGTGATTTCGGCATCAACCCGCGCGTTCAGGGTCTCGGTCGCCATAAACGTGCGACGCTGGTTTTCCAGCGCCAGTTCGGATGCGGTGCTCAGGCCACCCTCTAGGCCTTGGGCGATTGCGGCTTGGCGCACCAGTTGGTCCAGAACGGCGTCAAACAGGACGTCATCGGGCAATTGGTTGTATTCCTGGGGCAATTGCGCGCTGAGGACCAGCATGTGACCCAAGGTGATCTCTTCGCCATTTACGGTGGCCACCACGGTGCCCAGATCGGTTTCCTGTGCGACAGCCGGAACAGACGTGAACGCAATCGCGGTCGTCATGGCCAAAGCGGTGAAAAAGTTCTTTGTCATATGGGCAACTCCCTTGCGGCCACCTGTGTGGCGGCGTTGACACTTTATAGGCTGGCGCTTACATCGCTCACAGGTCCGAAAGTGCCGGACCGCCCTTTTTTCTTGAACCTACCTAATGGTGCAACAGGGGGCGGACAAGGCGTCCTCTTTCACGATCAGGAAAAGAGCCACCAAGCGGAGAAAACATGCTGGGCATCGGAACACTCGCCAAAAAGGTTTTTGGCACGCCGAATGATCGCAAAATCAAGGCAACGCGTCCGCTGGTGGACCAGATCAACGCGCTAGAGCCCGAGATCGAGGCGCTGGACGACGCGGGCATCATCGCCAAAACGGCCGAGTTCAAACAGCGTGTCGCCGATGGCGAGAGCCTTGACGCGCTGCTGCCCGAAGCCTTCGCCGTCTGCCGTGAGGCCGCCAAGCGTGCGTTGGGTCTGCGGGCCTTTGATACCCAGTTGATGGGCGGTATTTTCCTGCACCAAGGTAACATTGCCGAGATGAAGACCGGTGAGGGCAAGACCCTTGTTGCGACCTTCCCGGCCTATCTGAACGCGCTGACGGGGCGTGGCGTGCACGTTGTGACCGTGAACGACTATCTGGCCCGTCGCGACGCCGAATGGATGTCCAAGGTGTATAACGCGCTTGGCCTAACCTGTGGCGCGGTTTACCCGATGCAGCCCGACGCAGAAAAGAAACAGGCCTATGCCTGTGACATCACCTATGCCACCAACAACGAGTTGGGCTTCGATTACCTGCGCGACAACATGAAATCCGAACTGGCCCAGATGGCACAGCGCGACCATTACTTCGCGATTGTGGATGAGGTGGACAGCATCCTGATCGACGAGGCACGGACGCCCCTGATCATCTCGGGTCCCAGCCAGGATAAATCGGAACTCTACGTCGCGCTGAACGATGTGGTGCCCCTGCTGACCGAAGAGCACTACACGCTGGACGAAAAGACCCGAAACGTGACCTTTACCGACGAAGGCAACGAGTTCATGGAGCAAGAGTTGCTGCGCCGCGGTCTCTTGCCCGAGGGTCAGTCGCTCTATGATCCCGAGAGCACAACCTTGGTCCACCACGCGACGCAGGCGCTCAAGGCGCATACCGCCTTCACCAAGGACAAGGATTACATCGTTCGTGACAATCAGGTTGTTCTGATCGACGAATTCACCGGTCGTATGATGGCCGGTCGCCGTCTGTCCGATGGTCTGCATCAGGCGATTGAGGCCAAAGAGGGCTGTGCGATCCAACCGGAAAACGTCACCTTGGCGTCCGTCACCTTCCAGAACTACTTCCGTCTTTATGACAAGCTGGGCGGGATGACCGGTACAGCCGCGACCGAGGCCGAGGAATTCGAAGAAATCTACGGTCTGGGTGTGGTTGAGGTTCCGACGAACCGTCCCATCGCGCGGATCGACGAGGATGATCAGGTGTTCCGCACCGCCCGCGAGAAATTCGAGGGCATCGTCAAAACCATCCATGAGGCGCACGCCAAAGGCCAACCGATCCTTGTCGGCACCACGTCGATTGAGAAATCGGAACTGCTGTCGCAGATGCTGACCGCCGCCGGGGTTGAGCACAACGTGCTGAACGCCCGTCACCACGAACAAGAGGCGCAGATCGTTGCCGATGCGGGCAAGCTGGGCGCGGTGACCATCGCCACCAACATGGCCGGGCGCGGTACCGACATCAAACTGGGCGGTAACGTCGAGTTCAAGATCATGGAGGCCATCGCCGCCAACCCTGACGCCGATCCCGAACAGATCCGCACCCAGATCGAAGAGCAGCACACCGCCGACGAAGAGGCCGTCAAGGCCGCCGGTGGTCTGTTCGTTCTGGCGACCGAGCGTCACGAAAGCCGCCGCATCGACAACCAGCTGCGCGGTCGTTCCGGCCGTCAGGGTGACCCGGGCCGCAGCTCGTTCTTCCTCAGCCTTGAAGACGACCTGATGCGCATCTTCGGGTCCGAACGGTTGGACAAGGTTCTGTCGACCCTCGGCATGAAAGAGGGCGAGGCGATCGTGCACCCGTGGGTGAACAAGTCGCTTGAAAAGGCCCAAGCCAAGGTCGAAGGCCGCAACTTTGACATTCGTAAGCAGCTGTTGAAATTCGACGACGTGATGAACGATCAGCGTAAGGTCATCTTTGGTCAGCGTCGCGAAATCATGGAGGCCGACGATCTGTCCGAGATCGCGCAGGACATGCGCTATCAGGTGATTGACGATCTGGTCGCCACGCACATCCCTGAACGCTCCTACGCCGATCAATGGGATGGACCGAGCCTGCAAGCGGCGGTGATCGAACATCTGAACATCGACTTGCCAATCGTCGCATGGGTCGACGAAGAAGGTGTTGATGACGAGGTCATCCGTGAGCGGATTGAGGCCGCATCGGACGAAGCCATGGCCGAAAAGGCCGAGGCCTTTGGCCCCGACACCATGCGCAACATCGAAAAGCAGGTGTTGCTGCAGACGATCGACACCAAATGGCGTGAGCATCTGCTGACGCTGGAACATCTGCGGTCGGTCGTGGGCTTCCGTGGTTATGCCCAGCGTGACCCGTTGAACGAGTTCAAGAACGAGGCCTTCGCCCTGTTCGAATCCCTGCTGAATGCGCTGCGTACCGATGTGACCCAGAAACTGGGTCAGGTGCGCCCCCTCAGCGAGGAAGAACAGGCCGCCATGATGGCCCAGCTTCAGGCGCAACAGGCCGCCCTGCAAAAGGCCGCCGAGGTGCCGTCGGCAGAGGACACTCCAACCCCGCTGGTCGATGGGTTCGATGAGACCAACCCTGACACATGGGGCAACCCCAGCCGCAACGATGCCTGCCCCTGCGGGTCGGGCAAAAAGTTCAAGCATTGCCACGGCAAGCTGACCTAAAAACACGGCCCGGCGCGCGGACAATGCGCGCGACCGGGCCCTTTTCGCACGATTTTCGAAACAATCGCGCGTTTTGCCACTTTCATGCCTTGTTTGGAAACTAAAGGTTATACCCATAATCAAAAGGGTATGAGTCGGTGCAGTTTGCGAAACAGTCACTTTCAATCGCTGCGGCCTGTGTAATTGCAGTTGGTGCAGGCCACTTTGTTCAGAACAAGGATATGTACCTTGGCACAACGCGCGCCTCGGCGGCGCCGTTGCAGCCGGTCGTCGCGGTCACCGATACGTTCGTGAACACGATTCAACCCTTGTCGGCCACGACGGACGACGTGCCGACATCCATTGTCCGGTTGGGGGACATGCCGTCCTTGCCGACGATTTCCATGGACCTGACCGCCCGCGTGAACAGCGATCATGACCACCTGACCCTGCCCGCGTCGGCCAACCCCGCGATTAATGAATACGGCCTGCCCTGTGAGGCGAACCTGACCCTGACTCCCGAAACAGGTGGGTTGGTGGCCGTGTCTCTGATTGCCAGTTGCCTAATCGATTCCCGCGTGACGCTGCACCATGACAAACTGGTGTTCAGCGCGCGCACGGACCACATCGGACGTCTGGACGTGACCATCCCCGCGATGGACGACTACGCCACCGTGACGGCGGTTCTGGACACCGGCGACACGTTAAGCGCAACGACATCCGTGCCCGATGCCACGGAATTCGACCGGATTGCCCTGCAATGGGTCGGGGATCAGGCGATGGGCCTACATGCCTTTGAATTCGGTGCATCGTTCGATGACGCGGGCCATGTCTGGGCCGAAAACCCACGTTCGGCCACCGCGCATTCGGGCGGGTTTCTGACCCGTTTGGGCACGGGCACAGGTCCCGCCGCGCAGTTCGCCGAGGTCTATTCCTTCCCAAAGGCCCAAGAGCACCTGAACGGTGTTGTGCGTATGTCGGTTGAGGTCGCCGTGACCGACCGCACCTGTGGCGCACAGGCCAGCGCGGAAATCCTGCAACCCGGTGCAAACGGTCACCTGCAGGCCACGGATATCGTTCTGAATCTGCCCGGATGTGACGCCGTTGGTGAATTTCTGGTGTTGAAAAATATCGTCCGAGACCTGAAACTCGCCGCCAACTGAGGCTGGCGGAAAATCAATGATCAAACACCTGTTCGGCGCGGCGGTTTTCGCCGCGACCCTCTGTTTTGGCGCGGAGCAATCCGTGGCGCAGGACGTGACCCTGACCTCGCGCGATGGGTCTATTCAGGTGTCGGGCGCGCTGACCTCCTTTGATGGCGAGTTTTACCGGATCGAAACGGAATATGGCCAATTGGTTCTGGATGGACAGGGCGTGGTGTGTTCGGGGCCCGGGTGTCCCGATCTAGAGGCCTATGTCGCCGAATTCACCCTGTCGGGCGATCCGAAACTGGGCAGGTTGTTGATTCCTGCGCTGCTTGAATCCTATGCCGACCGGCGCGGGTTGGCCGTGACGCGGATCGTTGAAGGTGCGGACGCGTTCCGCCTGATCCTGCGCGATGAAAACGCGGGCCGCGATGTCGCCCGTATTGAGGTGCGCCAGAATTCCACCGCCGAAGGGTTCGCAGATCTGGTGACGGGCGAGGCCGATATCACCATGGCCGCCCGACCCGTGCGCGGGGATGAGGTGGCGCTGGGCCAAACCGCCGGTCTGGGCGATCTGTCCGAACCGGGGCGCAGCCGCGTAGTCGCCTTGGACGCCGTTATTCCCGTGGTCGCGCTGGGCAATCCGGTGACGTCGATGCAGGTCGAAGATCTGGGCGCGATCCTGTCGGGTGCCGTGACCGAATGGCCGGGTGAACAAGGTTCGGTCGTGTTGCACGGTCTGGAGAACGGCACCGGTCCGCGACAGGCGGTTCAGGACGGTTTGCTGGCGTCGCTTGGCCTGACCCTCAGCGAGGATATGCGCCGCCACAATAGCGACGCCGAGGTCGCCGATGCCGTGGCGCAGGACGTAAACGCATTGGCCGTGGTGGGTCTGTCTGAGCGTGGCAATGCCTTGCCTGTGACCCTGCGTGGTGGATGCGGAATTCCCCTGCCTGCCACGCGGCACAGCCTGAAGACTGGAGATTACCCCTTTACTGCGCCCCTGTTTCTGTACCTGCCCGAACGGCGTCTGCCGTTGTTCGCGCGGGAATTCCTGCGCTATCTGCGCTCACCCGCCGCGCAACTGGTGATCCGGCGCGCGGGGTTCGTGGACCAGAGCCGCGAGGAGATCGGGATAGCGAACCAAGGTCTGCGCCTTGCCAATGCGATCGGGATTGCGGGGGGTGACGTACCGCTGAATCAGGTGCAGGGATTGTTGGCCGATCTGGGCGATGCGCGGCGCCTGACGACAACCTTCCGGTTTGAGGGCGGCCAATCGCGACTCGAGCCTCAATCGGCGGGCAATGTGATCAGTCTGGCCCGCGATCTGGAAAGCGGTCTTTACGATGATCAGGAACTGATTTTCGTGGGGTTCAGCGACGGCGAAGGCGGTTGGGAGGTGAACAAACGTCTGTCCCAAACCCGCGCCGAGGCCGTGCGCGAGGCGGTGCGCACCGCCGCCCTGACCGCCGATCCGTCGCGGTTGCGTCTGTCGGTGGCGGGTTATGGTGAGGCCTTGCCGATTGCCTGTGACGATACGGATTGGGGCAAACGCGTAAATCGCCGCGTTGAGGTCTGGGTGCGCGATCTGCGCTAGATAAACCCCTCGGCCCGCAGGCTGAGTTCCCGCGATTTTCCGACGATGATATGATCGTGCAGGGTCAGGCCCAGAACCTGTGCCGCCGTTTCGATCTGGGCGGTCATGGCGATGTCGGCCTCGGACGGGGACGGATCGCCGGACGGGTGGTTGTGCACAAGGATCAGGGCCGAGGCATTCAGCTCCAGCGCGCGTTTCACGACCTCACGCGGATAGACCGGTACATGATCGACGGTCCCACGCGCCTGTTCCTCATCCGCGATCAGGATGTTTTTCCGGTCAAGGTAGAACACGCGGAACTGCTCGGTCTCGCGATGCGCCATGGAGGTGTGACAGTAATCAATCACCGCGTCCCACCCCGACATCACGGGCCGGTCGATCACGCGCGAGCGCGCCATGCGATGCGCGGCGGCCTCGACGATTTTCAGGTCGGTGATGACGGAATCACCAATGCCCGCGACCTCTTTCAACCGTTCGGGATCGGCGGACAGGACGCGGTTGAAATCTCCGAACCGGTCCATCAACGCGCGGGCCAACGGTTTGACATCCGCCCGTGGGATCGCGCGAAACAGGACCAGTTCCAGCATCTCGTAATCGGGCATCGCCGCCGCGCCACCCGACATGAACCGGTCGCGCAGGCGTTTGCGGTGGTCCTTGATATAGGACGGAACCCGACCCGCGACGGGGGCCATCATTGCGGGCACCGCGGGGGCGGGGTCCATCAAGGGCAGTTGGGGTTCCTGAAATGAATTGGGTCGGCGCATAGGCCGACCCTTTCAATAACTGGTAAACGACGGGTTAACGCCGGTTAACCTAGCCCTTCATCCCGTCCCAAAAGTTCTTCACCTTTGAAAAGAAATCCGTGCTCTCGGGGTTATTGTCTTCGCTGAGGCGCTCAAACTCGCGCAGCAGCTCTTTTTGCTTGGACGTCAGATTCACCGGGGTTTCCACCGCCAGTTCGATGAACATGTCACCCTGACCACCGCCACGCAGGGCGGGCATGCCCTTGCCGCGCAGGCGCATCTGTTTGCCGGACTGGCTACCTGCAGGGATTTTCACCCGGCTACGGCCACCGTCGATCGTCGGCACCTCGATGTCACCCCCCAGAGCCGCCGCCGTCATGGACACGGGCACCAGACAGGACAGGTGCACGCCTTCACGGCGGAAGATCTGATGCTCGGTCACATCGATGAAGATATAGAGATCCCCCGACGGACCGCCGCGCAGGCCCGCTTCGCCCTCACCGGCCAGACGGATACGGGTGCCCGTTTCCACACCGGCGGGGATGTTCACGGACAGCGAGCGGTCTTTTTCCACACGCCCGACGCCACCGCAGCTTTTGCAGGGGTTCTTGATGATCTGACCAAGGCCACCACAGGTCGGACAGGTGCGTTCGACCGTGAAAAAGCCCTGTTGCGCGCGCACCTTGCCCATGCCCGAACAGGTCGGACAGGCGGCGGGTTCCGCACCGCTTTCGGCGCCGGTCCCATCACAGCCCGCGCAGGACACAGAGGTCGGCACGTTGATGGTTTTCTGCGCGCCGTTATAGGCCTCTTGCAGGGTGATGCGCATGTTATAGCGCAGGTCCGAGCCACGCGCGGCGCGTTGGCGGCCACCGCCACCACGTGCCCCACCGCCCATAAAGTCGCCGAACAGATCGTCAAACACGTCGGAAAAAGCGGACGAGAAATCGCCGCCACCGCGGCCAAAGCCATGTCCGCCGCCACCGCCCATGCCGCCTTCGAATGCGGCGTGGCCATAGCGGTCATACGCGGCCTTTTTATCCGGATCCTTCAGCGTCTCGTAGGCCTCGTTGACCTCTTTGAACTGCGATTCTGCATCCGGGTTGTCGGCGTTACGGTCGGGGTGCAGCTCTTTGGCCTTTTTGCGGTAAGCCTTTTTCAGCTCATCTGCCGAGGCGCCCTTGGTTACACCCAGAACCTCGTAGTAGTCGCGTTTTGCCATCTGCAATCCCTTCTGGAAACGTCATGCCGGCCCGAACGCGGGGTCCGGACCGGCACGCATGTTCCATCGCCTTAGCGTTTGTCGCCGTCGAGGTCCTCAAAGTCAGCGTCAACGATGTCATCGTCTACGCTGCGGGGCTCATCTTCGTCACCGGCGGGCTCGGCCGCGGCGCCTTCGGATGCGTCCTGCTGCGACTTGTAGATCGCCTCGCCCAGCTTCATCGCGGCTTCGGTCACGTTCTGAACGCCCGATTTGATCTTTTCGGCGCTGGCACCTTCGTCCTCAAGCTGATCCTTGAGGGCGGCGATGGCCAGTTCGATCGCCTCGATCGTGGTCGGGTCGACTTTGTCGCTGTGCTCTTCCATCGACTTTTCGGTCGAGTGGATCAGGCTTTCCGCTTGGTTGCGGGCCTCTACGACTTCGCGACGCTCTTTGTCGGCCTCGGCGTTTGCCTCAGCGTCCTTGACCATCTGTTCGATGTCGTCATCCGACAGACCACCCGATGCTTGGATGGTGATCTTTTGCTCTTTGCCGGTGCCTTTGTCCTTGGCCGAAACCGACACGATGCCGTTGGCGTCGATGTCGAACGTCACCTCGATCTGGGGCATGCCGCGCGGTGCGGGCGGGATGTCTTCCAGATTGAACTGACCCAGAATTTTGTTGTCCGCAGCCATTTCGCGTTCCCCTTGGAATACGCGGATGGTCACAGCATTCTGGTTGTCCTCGGCGGTCGAGAAGACCTGCGATTTCTTGGTCGGGATCGTCGTGTTGCGGTCGATCAGACGGGTGAACACACCACCCAGCGTTTCGATCCCCAGCGACAGCGGCGTCACGTCCAGCAGAACCACGTCTTTAACGTCACCCTGCAGAACGCCGGCCTGAATGGCGGCACCCATGGCGACAACCTCATCGGGGTTCACACCCTTGTGGGGCTCTTTGCCAAAGAACTTGGTGACCTCTTCGACCACTTTGGGCATGCGGGTCATACCACCGACCAGAACGATCTCGTCGATGTCGTTGGTCGACAGACCTGCGTCTTTCAGAGCGGCCGCACAGGGTTTCAGCGAACCCTTGATCAGGTCGTTCACCAGGCTTTCCAGCTTGGCGCGGGTCAGCTTCAGAACCATGTGCAGCGGGGTGCCGCTGTTGGGGTCCATGGCGATGAACGGCTGGTTGATTTCGGTCTGCTGGCTGGAGGACAGTTCGATCTTGGCTTTTTCCGCAGCTTCTTTAAGACGCTGCAGAGCCATCTTGTCCTTGGACAGATCGACGCCGTTCTCTTTTTTGAACTCTTCGGCCAGATAGTTGACGATGCGCATGTCAAAGTCTTCGCCGCCAAGGAACGTGTCCCCGTTGGTCGATTTCACTTCGAACAGGCCGTCGTCGATTTCCAGAATGGTGATATCGAAGGTACCGCCGCCAAGGTCATAGACCGCGATGGTGCGGGTTTCTTTTTTGTCCAGACCATAGGCCAGCGCAGCCGCGGTCGGCTCGTTGATGATGCGCAGCACTTCGAGACCGGCGATTTTACCGGCGTCTTTGGTGGCCTGACGCTGGGCGTCGTTGAAATACGCGGGAACGGTGATAACCGCCTGCGTGACGTCCTCGCCCAGATAGCTCTCGGCGGTTTCTTTCATCTTTTGCAGGATGAAGGCCGAGATTTGCGACGGGCTGTATTTTTCGCCCTGAACTTCGACCCATGCGTCGCCATTACCGGCGTCTACGATCGAATAGGGGACGTGTTTCTGGTCTTTGGTGACCTCAGCGTCGTCGACGCGGCGCCCGATCAGGCGTTTCACGGCGAATACGGTGTTTGCGGGGTTGGTGACCGCTTGGCGTTTTGCGGGCTGACCGACCAGGCGCTCACTGTCGGTGAAACCGACGATCGACGGCGTGGTGCGTGCACCTTCGGCGTTTTCGATAACGCGGGGCTGCGAGCCGTCCATGATTGCAACACAGGAGTTGGTCGTCCCGAGGTCGATCCCGATGACTTTGGCCATAATACTCTACCTCTTCTTTCGGCGATGTTTTGGGCAACAGACCCTGATAAGGCTTCTGCCACCCGATCCCAGTTTGGTTTGGGTCTTTGGCTAATTTTGACCCGCACCAGGCTTCTGGGCGTATATAAGGATGGGTTTCAGGCCCTGCAAGCGCTTGAATGTGAACAAAACCGGGGTTTTCTGCGATTCTGATGCCGTGGAACAGGGTTCAATGATGCAAATCACACCAGATGAGGAAATTCGCGGGTTTCAGATCTATCGCGGGATGTTGTCGCCGGATCAGCAAACGCAGGTTCTGGACGATATTCGTGACGTGGTGCGCGCCGCGCCCTTGTTCACGCCGACCACACCGCGTGGCAAACCGATGAGCGTGCGCATGACCTCGGCGGGACAATACGGTTGGGTGTCGGACAGGCGTGGCTATCGCTATGACCGCGCGCATCCCACGGGTGTCCCGTGGCCCGAAATCCCAGCGTCTGTGATGGCCATATGGGAGGCCGTCGCGGGTGTGGATCGTCGGCCCGAGTGCTGTTTGATCAACTATTATAATGAGGACGCCCGCATGGGCATGCATCAGGACCGCGATGAGGCTGATTTCACCCAGCCCGTCGTGTCCGTGTCCCTGGGTGATGACGGTTTGTTCCGTATGGGCAATGACACGCGCGGCGGCAAAACCGAGAGCCGCTGGTTGGCCTCGGGTGATGTGGTTGTGATGGGGGGTGCGGCACGGTTGGCCTATCACGGGGTGGACCGCATTCGTGCGGCCCTGACATCCCCGTTGTCGCGCAGGGGGCGGATCAACCTGACCCTGCGCGTGGTCGATTAGAAATCGGTCGCTGCGTCGTCTTGGGCCGCGGCGGCATCGATCAGCTCTTGCGCCAGATCGTGATGCGCGGCGATGGGGCAGGGACCTTCGGCGATCCGTTCGCTGCCATCGGGATAGACAAAGCGGCACATCGGCGGAGCATTGGCCGCCTCATACGCCGCACCGACCGCCATACCGGCCATCATTCCGATCATCACAGGCGGTGTCGTCGAGGCACCGGCAGTCGCCGCGCCGATTGCCGCACCGGCATATTGTCCTGCGATGATGGTTTGCGGCGGCGTCTCGCATCCCGCCAGAATCGTCAGGCCAATGCCTGCGCAGATAAGGGTGTGTTTCATGTGTTAAATCCTGCCTGCACTCTTTTGGTTTGCGGTGCTCAGCTTAATAATGTCTTACGCGCGACAAAAAATCCAGTCGCCAACGCCATTCAACGTCCAAAACCGACAGAAACGCAACAATGAGTCTGTGTTATTTCCCGGCCGCCCAGCTTGCCGAGGCATGCCGGCGGGTATAGGATTCGCCCATCAAGCCCACCACCAGCAGGACCACAGACACGACCACCGGATATGTGATCGATGAAAAATGGGGGTTGTAGTTCAAAAAGATAAAGCCGCGTGCCTGATCGATCTCATGAAACAGGGGGTTCCAGTCGAACATGGCCAGCATGTATCCCGGTAGAGTGTTCGCCAGAAACATCTTGCCGGACGCGATCATGTTCGCCCGCTGATAGATATTGGCGATCATTGGAATGGCCTTGGGGGCCCACGGTTTCAGCGCCAGAAACACGATCCCAACCGCAATGCCCGTAAACCACGCCAACAACAGCATCGCCAGCGCACCACCGGGTTTATAAACGTAGATGGGTCCGTTGATCGCGTTGTACACCAGCAACAAAATCGCCAGCGACAGAACCTGAGTATACAGGGTGCTCATGGCCGAGGACCCAATGGCGACGATCGTGTTCATCGGCGCGTGTTGCATCATTGGGGACGTCGGACCCTCGGCGCCCATCACGGCCTTTAGGGTTTTGTTGTGCGTCATAAATAGAAAAATGCCCGACAACAGATAGAGCAGGAAATCCCCGCGCACCGCCAAGGTTCGCATCCCCAGAACCGTGAACATCACATAGAAAATGCCGACAAACAGCAACGTCTGTAGCATGTTCATCAACAACCCGATCAGGGCGTGCCGGTGGCCTTTGCGGATATTGCGGACAGAGTCGTGAAAAATCAGCTCGGCCATGCGCAGGGCCGTGCCAAACAACGTCTGAGGCTGGGACCGTCGTTGAAACATGACATCACTGTCCTAAGAATTTTTCGGGCGCTGCTGCGTGGCTTGCCCATTCTGCTCATGCAAAGCATAAGGTCATTATGATTTTCTTACAACGCTTGGTCCGTTCGCTTGTTGGTGACCAAGCCGGGAGAGTGACCTTGGATTACGAAAAGCTTGAATCAGTATCGCGCCGTGCAGCCCTTTTGGCGGGTGCAAAGATCATGGACATCTACAACTCGGACGATTTTGAGGTGAAGTCCAAGTCGGACCAGAGCCCCGTCACCGAGGCCGATGAGGCCGCCGACGCCCTGATCGCCGAAATCCTGCGTGCTGAATTCCCCGACACCCTGATCGTGACCGAGGAACAGGCCGACAGCCACAGCGCCCACGCCGATAGCTTTTTGATCGTGGACCCGCTGGACGGCACCAAAGAGTTCATCAAACGCCGCGGCGAATTCACCGTGAACATCGCCTATGTCGAAAACGGTGTGCCGGTGCGTGGTGTGGTTTACGCGCCTGCCAAGGACCGCCTGTTTTACACCCGTGCCGATGGTCAGTCGGTTGAGGAAACCGGTGCATTGGCCGTCGATACGGTGGGTGATCTGACCCCGATGTCCGTGACCAAGGCCGACAATAGCGCCCTGATGATCGTCGCTTCGAAATCGCACCGCGATCAGGCAACCGACGACTACATCGCCAAGTACAGCGTCAAGGACATGACCAGCGCAGGCTCGTCCCTGAAATTCTGTCTGGTCGCGACGGGTGAGGCCGATCTTTACCCGCGTCTCGGCCGCACGATGGAATGGGACACCGCCGCAGGTCACGCCGTGGTTCTGGGCGCAGGCGGCAAGGTCGTGCGCTTTGACGATCACACCGATCTGACTTACGGCAAAGACGGCTATGAAAACCCGTTCTTCATCGTTCTGTCGCCCGAAGTAGAGCTGAAATCCGCCTGATGTCGTTCCTGATTGTCATTCCGGCGCGCTATGCCTCGACCCGCTATCCGGGCAAACCCTTGGTGGAATTGCGCGGTGCGGGCGGGACGGCGAAGTCGTTGATCCGCCGTTCGTGGGAGGCCGCGATGGCCGTCCCCGGCAATCCGCGCGTCGTGGTGGCAACAGATGACGATCGCATCCGCGAGGCGGCTGAGGCCTTTGGGGCCGAGGTCGTCATGACCGCGACCACCTGTGCCAACGGGACCGAGCGCTGCGCCGAGGCCTATCAGACCTTGGGCGAAACCTTTGATGTCGTGGTGAACCTGCAGGGCGACGCGCCGCTGACCCCTGCGTGGTTCGTGGATGAACTGGTCGCCGCCCTGCGCGCCGATCCGACGTCTCAGGTGGCAACGCCGGTGTTGCGCTGTGACGGGGCGGCGGTGAACGCGTTCCTTGAGGATCGCCGCAATGGTCGCGTCGGCGGGACAACCGCCGTGTTCGGCGCGGGGAACAAGGCCCTCTATTTTTCCAAAGAGGTCATTCCCTACACCGGTCAGACCTTTGCCGACGATGACCTGACGCCGGTGTTTCACCACGTCGGGTGCTATGCCTATCGGCCCGAGGCGCTGGTTGAGTATCCGACATGGCCCGCAGGGGCGCTTGAGGACCTCGAAGGTCTGGAGCAGTTGCGGTTCATGGAGCGCGAGCAGCCCGTCCTCTGTGTTGAGGTTGACGGCAAGGGACGTGCGTTCTGGGAGCTGAACAATCCTTCGGATGTCGAACGGATTGAGATGATGCTGGCCCAGATGGGCGCGGAATAACCGCGCCATCGCGTACAGCATTCCAACGACAGTCTAGGTCGACTCGTGCGGGGGCGTTCGCGCTCTGGTCTGCTAAATTTGCGCCCGAGTGTATGCCGAAGTGCAATTTAACGCGCGGAAATCCGCGACCTCGGGTGTGTCTGCTTAAATTTTCGGCGATTGTGGCGAGCCTCCGAACTTGTCTTTTGCGCCGAACCTAACACCAAGCAGCAAAGATCCGCTGCTTATCAATTATATTTACCCAATTCTCGGTCACCGGATGGAAGTTTTTGAGATGCACAAGAATTCAGCTTGAGGTAGGCTTGAGTTGCTGAATGCTATTGGATTGCGCGTTTGCGAAGACGAATTTGCCCAGAATGGGGATCCCTCAAAGGGGTCAGTTCGTTAACAAAATACGCAGCTGTTACCTTTGGCTGCCATGTCAAATATACTGATATGCGAAAATGCACTCTGACGGCGCGTGTGTAGCGCCAAAGGCGGAAAGAGATCGAATGAAACGTAAAGTGACCAAAGCAGTTTTCCCCGTCGCCGGTATGGGCACGCGGTTCTTGCCCGCGACCAAGTCGGTCCCCAAAGAGATCATGACGCTGGTTGATCGCCCGCTGATCCAATATGCGATTGATGAGGCCCGCGCCGCGGGGATCAAGGAATTCATCTTTGTCACGGCCAAAGGCAAAAGCGCCCTCGAGGATTATTTCGACTGCTCGCCGCATCTGGAATCCGAGCTGCGCAAAAAAGGCAAAACCGACCTGTTGGAGACCCTCAAGGCGACCAACATGGACAGCGGCGCAATCGCCTATATCCGCCAGCAAAAGGCACTGGGCCTTGGGCACGCCGTATGGTGTGCGCGTCGCCTGATTGGCAACGAACCCTTTGCGGTCATTCTGCCCGATGACGTCATCGCCGGCGAAACCCCTTGTTTGCAGCAGATGGTCGAGGCCTATGCTGAAACCGGTGGCAATATGGTTGCCGCGATGGAAGTGCCCCACGAAAAGACCAAAGCCTATGGCGTTCTGGACGTCCAAGACGACATGGGGTCCATGGTCTCGGTCAAAGGCATGGTCGAAAAGCCCGAACCCGACGATGCGCCCTCGAACCTTGCTGTGATCGGCCGCTATATCCTGACGCCCAAAGTTCTGCAGAACATTTCCAAGGCCAAAAAAGGTGCTGGTGGTGAAATCCAGCTGACCGATGCCATCGCCGAGGAAATCGGCAAAGAGGACGGCGGCGTGTACGGCTATCGCTTCCGTGGTCAGCGGTTCGACTGTGGCTCTAAGGCCGGTTTCCTGCAGGCAACTGTAGCATTTGGCCTTGCACGGGATGACTTGCGCGACGAATTCAGCGATTACCTGACTGAGATGGTCGCGTTGCAGAACGCGGCGCAATAAAAGGTCTAATAGTCGATGAAGAACGTTTTGGTGACGGGTGGGGCCGGATATATCGGGTCCCACGCATGTAAGGTATTGCGCGATCAGGGCTATGTGCCCGTCACCTATGACAACTTGTCCACCGGCTGGGAAGATGCGGTCAAGTTCGGTCCGTTCGAACGCGGCGATTTGCAAGACCGTGCCCGTCTGGATGAGGTGTTCGCCAAATACGAACCCGTCGCCGTGATGCATTTCGCCGCCTTTAGTCAGGTCGGCGAGGCGATGCGCGAACCCGGTAAGTACTGGCACAACAACGTCGGCGGCTCCTTGGTGTTGATTGAGGCCGCCGTCGCCGCCGGATGTCTTAACTTTGTCTTCTCGTCGACTTGCGCCACCTATGGCGATCAGGACGGTGTCGTTCTGGACGAAAACAGCGCCCAGATGCCGCTGAACGCCTATGGGGCATCCAAGCGCGCGATCGAGGACATCCTGACCGATTTCGGCGCCAGTGACGGTCTGAATTCGGTCATCTTCCGCTATTTCAACGTGGCGGGGTGTGATCCCGATGGTGAGGTGGGCGAGTTCCATCAGCCCGAGACGCATCTTATCCCGCTGATGCTGGACGCGATTGAGGGCAAGCGCCCCGCGCTGACCGTCTTTGGCACCGATTACCCGACGCCCGATGGCACCTGTATCCGCGACTATGTCCATGTGATGGATTTGGTCGATGCGCATGTTCTTGGCCTGAAATGGCTGGAGGACGGCAAGGGCAGCCGCGTCTTCAACCTTGGCACCGGCAAAGGGTTCTCGGTGCGCGAGGTGATCGATCATTCCAGTTCCGTCACCAACAAACCCGTCCCGATTGTCGAGGGGGATCGCCGCGCCGGTGATGCGGTTGCGCTGGTGTCCGGCAGCACCCGCGCAAATGCAGAGTTGGGTTGGTCGCCTGAACGGTCTACGCTGCAACGGATGATTTCCGACGCGTGGCGCTGGCACCAGAATGGGCATTACGACAAATAATCCGAATGGGGATCTGTTGCTGAACGGTGATCACGGGCCGAGAAGGCCGTGGCTTGTCGAGATGTGGCAGGCCTATCGCATGCGGTGGACCCGTCGGCGTTTGCTGGCACGGGCGTGGCGCAAGCGGCGGCAACTGACCCCGGTGGTGGATCGCACGGACGCTATTGCGCCGGACGACATTCTGGTCTTTGCGACCTTGCGGAATGAGGCGGTGCGCCTGCCGCATTTTCTGGCTCATTACCGCGCGCTGGGCGTTCGACATTTCCTGATCGTCGACAACCACAGCACGGACGACACCGCCGCGTTCCTGCGGGATCAACCCGATGTCTCGCTGTGGACCACCGCCGATAGCTACAAGAAATCGCGCTTTGGGATGGATTGGCTGACGTGGTTGATGATCCGGCACGGGCACGGGCATTGGTGTCTGACCGTCGACGCGGATGAGCTGTTGATCTATCCGCAGTCCGATACGCGGCCATTGCCGGAACTGACGCGCCACCTTGAACACATCGGCAAGGATGCATTTGGGGCGGTCATGTTGGACCTTTATCCCAAGGGGCCGCTGTCGGCACAGACGTATCAGGCGGGGGATGATCCCCTCAGCACGCTGAACTGGTACGACGTCGGGAATTACTCGACAAAATACCAACCGAACCTGCGCAATCTGCTGGTGCGGGGCGGGGTGCGGGAGCGGGTGTTTTTTGGCGCATTGCCCGATCGCGTACCGACCCTATCCAAAACACCCTTGGTCAAGTGGAACCGGCGCTATGCCTATGTCAGTTCGACCCATTCGGTTTTGCCGACGCGGTTGAACGCCGTTCGCGGTGCGGATGGCGGGGGGATGGTGTCGGGGGTTCTACTGCATACCAAGTTCCTGCCGACGGTCATCGAAAAGTCGCGTGAGGAAAAGCACCGACAAGAGCATTTCGCCAACAGTACCCTGTTTGATGCCTATTACGACGGTCTGATCGCGGACCCAGATTTCTGGACCGAGACGTCCAGCGCCTATGAAGGTTGGGAAAAGCTAGCCCAGCAGGGGCTATTGTTTCCAGGGTCGTGGGTATAGCGCGAAAATACTAATTTTGTTTCTGAATTTACTTGCATCGTCGCTGGGCCTAGTATTGACCCAATAAAACAGTAGGTTGTGCGAAAATCTAAGAAATGTGGGGGCTTGGGCCGTTTCAAATTGTTGGGTTAACCTTTTCGTCCAACTTCTGAGGTAGGCCGAGGTCAAGGAGATACGTTGGGCAAGCTTTCAGCATATCTAACGTCCTACCGCCTACGGTGGGAGCGTAAGAAATGGCAGATGCGCGCGTTTCGCAAGCGCCGTCAGCTAAAGCCGTGCGCGAACCGGACTGCTACGATCAAGCCCGACGATATTCTGTTGTTTTCGACCCTGCGCAACGAACGGGTGCGCCTGCCCTATTTCCTGAAATACTATCGCGACAAGGGCGTCGGGCATTTCCTGATCGTCGATAATGGCTCGGATGACGGTAGTCTTGATTACCTGATGGAACAGCCCGATGTGTCCGTCTGGCAGACCAAGCACAGCTATCGCAAATCGCATTTCGGTGTGGATTGGCTGAACTGGCTGCAACGCAAATACGGGCACGATCACTGGACCCTAGTCGTCGATGCGGATGAATTTCTGGTCTATCCCTATTGCGATACGCGCTCGATCCCCGCGCTGACCGATTGGCTGGATTCCTCGGGGGTGACGTCGTTCGGGACGATGGTTCTGGACATGTACCCGCGCGGACCTGTTGACGCCCAACCCTATACCGAGGGCGACGATCCGTTCGAGATCGCAAGCTGGTTCGACAGCGGCAATTTCACCATCGAAAAGAACAACAAGTATAAAAACCTGTGGATTCAGGGCGGACCGCGCGCGCGTGTGTTCTTTGCCGATCAGCCAAAAAAGGCGCCTGCGTTGAACAAGACGCCCTTGGTGCGGTGGAACCGGAACTATGTCTATATCAGTTCGACCCACATGCTTTTGCCGCGGGGTTTGAACCTTGTTTATGACGAATGGGGTGGGGAAAAGGCGTCGGGCTGTTTGCTGCACGCCAAGTTTCTGAACACCTTTGTGTCCAAGGCCGAAGAGGAACTGGACCGCAAGGAACACTATGCCAATAGCCGCGAGTACATGATGTATCTCGACGTGCTCAAGAGCCAGCCCGAGCTGTGGAACAAGTGGTCCGAGAAATACATCAACTGGCGCCAGCTTGAGATCCTTGGCCTGATGTCCAAAGGAAACTGGGCATGAGCGTCGGGTTCATCATGTTGGTGCACACCGCGTTGGACCGTGCGGCGCAGGTCGCGCGCTATTGGGCCGAGGCGGGATGCCCCATCGTGATCCACGTGGACAAATCCGTGTCCAATCGCGTCTATCGTGAATTTGCCGCCGACCTGTCCGATTTGGACAACGTTCAGTTCAGCCCCCGCCACAAGGTGGAATGGGGCACGTGGTCCTTGGTCGCGGCGACCCAATCGGCGGGCGAACTGTTCCTCGACAGCTATCCCGACATTCGGCACGTCTATCTGGCGTCGGGATCGTGTTTGCCGCTGCGCTCGGTTCACGAGTTGCGCGAATATCTGGCCGCGCGGCCGCGCACCGATTTTATCGAATCCGTCACGACCGAGGACGTGCCGTGGACCGTCGGCGGGCTGGACAGCGAACGCTTTACCCTGCGGTTTCCGTTCTCGTGGAAAAAGCATCGCCAACTGTTCGACGCCTATGTGCGGTTTCAACGCCGCATAGGGTTCAAACGCCGCATTCCCGCAGGGCTGGTGCCGCATCTGGGGTCGCAATGGTGGTGCCTGACGCGCCGCACGCTTGAGGCGATCCTGAAAGACCCCGAGCGTGACACCTATGACCGCTATTTCAAACGGGTCTGGATTCCGGACGAAAGCTATTTCCAATCGCTGGTCCGGCTGCATTCCGAAACGATCGAGAGCCGCTCTCTGACCCTGTCCAAGTTCGATTTTCAGGGCAAACCGCACATCTTTTACGATGACCACCTGCAATTGCTGCGTCGGTCGGATTGTTTTGTCGCGCGTAAAATCTGGCCCCGTGCGGACCGTCTGTACGCCAGCTTTTTGTCCAAGGACCCTGACGTCACCAAGGTGGCCGAGCCGAACCCGGGCAAGATCGATCGCCTGTTTGCCAAGGCCGTGGATCGCCGCACCCGTGGCCGCGCGGGCCTCTATATGCAGAGCCGTTTTCCCAACGAGAACTGGGAGAACGGCCCGACCTGTGCGCCCTATTCGGTGTTCCAAGGGTTCAGCGAACTGTTTGTCGATTTCGAAACATGGCTGAACCGCGCGGCCGGCGTGCGTGTGCATGGCCATCTGTACCATCCCGAATCCGTGCAATTCGCGGGTGGCGAGACGGTTTATAACGGCGGCTTGTCGAACTCGGCGGCCTTGCGCGATTATAACCCGCGCCGGTTCCTGACCAATCTGATCTGGAACACGCGGGGCGAACGGCAGTGTTTCCAATTCGGTCCGGGCGATCAACAGGACATCGGGCGGTTCATCGCCAAGGACCCCAACGCCCAGATTTCCGTGATCACCGGCGCGTGGGCCGTGCCCCTGTTCCATTCGTCCAACAACTTCGCCTATATCCGGCGTGAGGCCGCCGCCCTGCAAAAGATCGAGGCCAAGCATCTGGCGATCCTGCGGGAATCCAGCACAAAGGCCCGCGTGCGTATCTGGTCCATGGCCGATTTCATCCAGAACCCGATGGAGCCGCTTCAGATCATCATCGACGAAATCGCGCCGCGCGGCCAACGTCGCCTGACCGAGGCCCCGCGCCTGTCCGATCTGAACGGGTTTGGACAGTTCCTGCAGAACCTGAAAAACCAAGGGATGCAGCCCTATCTCATGGGCGATTTCCCGATTGAGGACCCCAACGGAACCTCCCGCCCCGAGGGCGGCAAACCCTATTTGGTGCAGTAACCCCCGATGGCGCGCGATTTCGATTACTTTGTAGTTCTGGCCGACATGCGGACGGGTTCGAATTTCCTCGAGGCGAACCTGAACGAATTTTCCGGCCTGATCTGTCATGGCGAGGCGTTCAATCCGCATTTCGTCGGGCACAAGGATCAGATGGCCTTGCTGGGCGTCAACCTGCGCCAGCGTGAGGCGGACCCGATGCGCCTGATCGCGGCGATGCAGGGTCAGGACGGGGTCGTGCCCGGTTTCCGGTTTTTCCACGACCACGATCCGCGGATTTTGAAACACGTTCTGACCGACCGGCGCTGTGCCAAGGTGGTGCTGCAACGCAATCCGGTCGACAGCTACGTGTCGCGCAAGATCGCGGTGGCGACGGGGCAATGGCGCCTGACCAACGTGACCCACAAAAAGACCGCCAAGGCCGTGTTTGACGCCGGAGAATTCCGCACCCATCTGGAACAGCTTGGCGATTTTCAGGCCCTGATCCAGAACACGATGCAACGCAGCGGACAGACCGCGTTTTACATCCGGTATGAGGACATCAACGATCTGGATGTGATGAACGGTCTGGGCCGGTTTCTGGGCGCGAAAAAGGGTCTGGACTCGCTCAGCGGCAAGCTCAAGAAACAGAACCCCGAACCGATTTCGGAAAAGGTCGAGAATTTCGACGAGATGCAGCAGGCGCTGGCGGATATCGACATGTTCGCCCTGTCCGAATTGCCCAGCTTTGAGCCCCGCAAGGGTCCGTTGGTGCCGTCCTATGTGGCGGGGCATCGCACGCCGTTGTTGTTTATGCCGGTGCAGGGCGGACCGGTGCAGGCGATCAAATCGTGGATGGCGGCGATTGACGGGGTGGGGGTTGATGAACTGACCCGCGATTTTACCCAGAAATCCCTGCGCCAATGGAAACGCCAGAACCCGGGCCACCGGACGTTTACGGTTGTGACCCATCCGCTTGAACGGGCGCACACGGCGTTTTGCCGTCATATCCTGATGCCGGGACCCAAATGCTACCCCGAGGTGCGCGGCACCCTGATCAAGGTGCATAAGCTGCCGATCCCCGAGGGCGCGCCGGACGCGGGCTATGACGCAACTGCCCACCGCGCGGCGTTTTTAGGGTTTCTTGAGTTCGTAAAGGCCAACCTATCGGGCCAAACAAGCGTGCGGATCGATCCCGCATGGGCGTCCCAAATGAACGTCCTACAGGGGTTCGCGCAATTCGGCGTGCCCGATCTGGTGATCCGCGCCGAACGGTTGATCGACGATCTGGCCATGGTGACGTCCCAGATCGGCAAGACCAAACTGGTCCCTGTGGACATCGGTGATGAGGGGCCTGTGCCCCTATCCGCGATTTATGACGGTGAGGTTGAGCGCGCCGCGCGGGACGCGTATCAGCGTGATTATATGATGTTCGGCTATCAGAGCTGGGTCGATCCCGCCCACGCCAATGCGTCAGGCCGCCTGACTGGCCGTTGAATCGGTCAGCATAGCGTGCAGCGCGGCAGGGTCCGAATTGGCCCGCAGCTTGGCGCAAAATCCCTCATCCCGCAGGGTCCGTGACACAAGTGCCAGCGCCTTGAGGTGATCCACACCCGATTCACGGGGCGCGAACAGGGCAAAGACCAGATCGACCGGCTGACGGTCGACGGAATCGAAATCCAGAGGTTTTTCCAGACGCAGGAAGGCACCAACCACGTGGTCGATGCCATCCAGACGTGCGTGGGGTAGGGCAACACCGTGCCCTACGCCCGTTGGTCCAAGGCTCTCACGGTCCTGAAGCGCGTCAACCGCGTCCGAGGCCCGCAAACCGTAAACCGATGCAGCGATATCGCCGAGGTCCTGAAACAGACGTTTCTTGCTGGACAAGGTGCTGAACACCCGCACAGCCTCGGGTTTCAAGATATTAGATAATTCCATGAATCCTACGTTGTCAGGGACCTAGCGGCCGCCACAATCGTCCATCTTACGGGTCGATCCAGCCTACATTGCCGTCTTCACGACGGTGCACGACATTCACGCCACCCGATTTTTCATTGCGAAACACCAAAAGCGGTGCCCCCGCCAGTTCCATCTGCATCACAGCTTCACCAACAGAGAGGGACGGAATTTGCGTCTCCATCTCGGCGATGATCATCGGTTGCAGCGAATCCGGCTCCGAATCGTCATCAGAGTTGGCGAGGATATACGAGGAACCCCCGATCAATTCAACCGGCTGGGCGCGGTCCTTGTGGTGGTCCTTCAGGCGGCGCTTGTAACGGCGCAGTTGTTTTTCCATTTTCGCGGCGCAATCCTCAAAGGCCGCGTAGATTTCGGTGGCATGCGCTTTGGCCTGAGCGGTCAGACCGGTCGACAGGTGGATCGTGGCCTCACACACATACTCATGGGCGTCACGCGAGAACACAACGGTCGCATCTGTTGGTCGCTCTGCGTATTTGTCGACGATTTCACCAAGGCCTTGTTTGACGTGGACCTGCAGGGCATCGCCAATATCAATATGTTTGCCGGTGATTGAGTAACGCATCACGGTGCCTCCTTTTTTGGTTATCCGCACAACAGGACAGACCGGTCGCGGGACCGGCAGTATCCTGAAATTTTGTTAATTGATGGTGCGCGTCGCCGCCCCGTGGCAGAGGGGGCGATGGGTGCCTGGCCGTTCAGGGCCGTGGCGAAAGAGATGAGTCTGTGGTCATCCATCCCTTACATTGGCGCGCGATATGGACCGCTTGTCAATGTCTCAGAGGTCGAAGAAACCAAACTTGCGTTTGGGCGCCGATGACGGGTTAGGAGATTTTGAAGTTCTGGCCGAGGTACACGCGGCGCACGTTTTCGTCGCGCACGACCTCGTCTGTGGTGCCGCTCATCAAAACCACACCGTCGTTCAGGATATAGGCGCGATCCACGATTTCCAGCGTCTCACGCACGTTGTGGTCGGTGATCAGAACGCCGATGCCTCGGTTTTTCAGGTCGGCCACCAGATGCCGGATTTCGCCGACCGCAATCGGGTCCACGCCCGCAAACGGTTCGTCCAACAACAGGTATTTCGGGTTCGCCGCCAGACAGCGCGCGATTTCCACGCGCCGCCGTTCCCCGCCCGACAGGGCAAGTGCAGAGGCGCGGCGCAGGTGGCTGATCGAGAACTCGGACAGCAATTCCTCAAGCCGTTCGCGCCGTTTGTGGCGGTCGGGTTCGGCGATTTCGAGAATGGCGAGGATATTGTCCTCAACACTCATCCCGCGAAAGATGCTGACCTCTTGGGGCAGGTATCCGATACCCAGCTTGGCGCGGCGATACATCGGCAGGCTGGTCACATCGCGGCCATCGATACTGATCGTGCCGCCTTCAGGTTTGATCAGACCGGCGATGTTGTAAAAGCACGTGGTCTTGCCCGACCCGTTCGGACCCAGCAGCGCGACAACCTCACCCCGACCCAGATCAAGGCTGACGTCACGGATGACCGGACGTTTGCGATAGCTCTTCATCAGGTGCGAAATACGCAGACCGGCGGCGCCGTCGGTCACGGTCAGGGAGGGGCCGTCACTCATTGTGCCGCGCCGGGTTGAAAAATGGTTTTGACGCGGCCCTGCATGGTGCCCTGCCCTGTGTTCAGATCCACGATCAGGCGCTCCCCCGACAGGGCGTTCTGTCCTTGGGTCAGCAAAACGTTACCGGACAGAATGATCGAGGCAGAGTCGATCGTGTATTCGGCGCGGGCGGCCTCGGCGGCCTCACCACCATTGACCAGAACGACGTTCCCCGTGGCAATCATGCGGGCGATTTGGCCGGGAGTGTCGCCTTGGGCATATTCGACGGCGACGTTATCGGCACTCAGGCGCATGGCACCCTGACCGATCAGGACGTTGCCGGAAAATTCTGCAATTCCAGTGGCTTGGTCAACACGCAGTTGATCGGCAGTCACCTCAACCGGCAACGAGGCGTCTTGTTTTAGGCCGCCAAAAGCCACCTGAGCCCCTTGGGCCAAGGTCATGGTGGCAGCACAAATAACAGCTAGGGCGATCCCGCCCATCGACGAAAACTTCACCGTTCATCCCCCGATGTCTGGGGATCGTATATCAGTTTCACGCCTTGATTGAAAACAAGAACATACGAATTCGGATCGTTCTCGTCGGGGCGCAGATCAAGGCCACCGGCGGTCAGATTTCCCATTGGGGACTGGATGTCGACGGGGGTGTCCGTGGACAGACGAACGGCGTTCAACGCGGTATCCAGTTCCTGTGTCATGATCACATATCCCTGCGACGTTTCGATTTCGACGTTGCCAGAGAGATGGGCGGTGGTCTGGTCGCTATCAATTACGCCTTGCGCAGATGTGATCGCGGCAAAGCCGCCATCGGTGAAATCCAGCCGTCCGCGCAGGTTTTGTGCCTGACCCTGGCCGGTGTCGGCGGCGTTCGGGACGGCGCGGTCTGCCTCTAGGGAAATGGCGGTGCCGTCGGGCGTCACGGTCGCATATTGCGGTGCGCGAAACCCTTGTTCCTGTGCCAGTTGTTCCAGCTCGGATTGCGCATAGGGCAGGTTCTGCAACCCGTCCGAGCCGCGCGAAAACAGGAACAGCGTCGACAACAGACCCAGCGCCGCAAGCGGCAGGATCACTTTGACCCAGGCGATAAACCGGGAATAGCTGTTGTCATAGGTGCGCATCTGCGGGTCGGGACCTTTGGCGGGGTTTGGCATCGCACCATAGGCAGTGCGACGCCCCTGTCCAAGCTGCATATGGGATGTGCGCGGCAGATTGCCGAGACGTCCCCGTGCTTAGTGCGAAAAAATGTCGATCTCGGGCCAGCCCGCCAGATCCAGTTTCGCCCGCGTCGGCAGGAAATCGAAACAGGCCTGCGCGATCTCGCTGCGCCCTTCGCGCGCCAGACGCTCATCCAGAACATCCCGCAGGCGGTGCAGGTGCAACACGTCCGACGCCGCATAGGACAGTTGTGCGTCGGTCAGGGTCTCGGCGCCCCAGTCGCTCATCTGTTGTTGCTTGGAGATGTCGACGGACAACAGTTCCTGCACCAGATTCTTCAGACCATGGCGATCCGTGTAGGTGCGCACCAGTTTCGACGCGATTTTCGTGCAATAAACCGGCGCGGCCAGCGTGCCGAACGCATGATACATCGCCGCGATGTCGAACCGGCCATAGTGGAACAGTTTTAACACTGACGAATCGCCCAGCAGTTTGCACAGGTTCGGCGCGTCGCTCTGACCTTTGGCGATCTGCACAATATGGGCGTGCCCATCGCCACCCGACAGCTGCACCACACACAGGCGGTCCCGATGCGGGTTCAGACCCATGGTTTCACAGTCGATGGCAACAACCGGACCAAGGTCCAGATCGTTCGGTAGGTCGTTCTGATAAAGGAAATTCGTCACATCGGACCCTTATAAAGAAGGGTGGTGCCCAGGAGAGGACTCGAACCTCCACGTCCATACGGACACTAGCACCTGAAGCTAGCGCGTCTACCAATTCCGCCACCTGGGCAGGTGTCGTGAGGGGCGATTTACGGATAGTTGCGGGGAGTGTCAACGACCTTTTTCCAGATTTTTTCGATCTTTGTTATTTGCTTGTTCCGAGGCGACCGGAAAGCTATTGAAAGAACGTTCTTACACATGATGGAGGCCACCCTAATGTCCAAGCTTGTCACGATTTTCGGCGGCTCTGGTTTCGTAGGGCGCTACATTGCGCGCCGGATGGCGAAAGAGGGCTGGCGCGTGCGCGTGGCGGTGCGTCGCCCGAATGAGGCCCTGTTCGTACGCCCCTACGGTGTCGTCGGTCAGGTTGAACCGATTTTCTGCAACATCCGCGATGACGCGTCGGTTGCGGCTGCGACCCAAGGGGCGGATGCGGTTGTGAACTGTGTCGGGACCTTCGACGCGGGCGGCAAAAACAACTTTGACGCGGTTCAGAACGAAGGCGCCGAGCGTATCGCACGCATCGCTGCGGAAAACGGCATCACCCATATGGTGCATATCTCGGCCATTGGCGCCGATGCCGATGCGCCCAGCGCATACGCCCAATCCAAAGCCGCAGGCGAGGCCGCGATCCTGTCGCATATGCCCAGTGCCGTGATCCTGCGTCCGTCGGTGATCTTTGGCGGCGAGGATCAGTTCTTTAACCGTTTCGCCAGCATGTCGCGCCTTGGGCCGATCCTGCCGGTCGTCGGTGCGGATACGAAATTCCAACCGGTCTATGTCGATGACGTCGCCGCCGCCGCCGTCAAAGGCGTTCTGGGTCAGGTTGAGCCGGGCATCTATGAATTGGGCGGGCCCGAGGTATCGACCTTCCGCGATCTGATGAAACAGATGCTGCAGGTGATCAACCGCCGCCGTCTGATCGCCAACATTCCGTTCTTTGCGGCCAAGGCGATGGCGTTCGGGTTCGATATGCTGTCGGCGGTTACGCTGGGTCTGATCAGCAACGGTGTTCTGACGCGCGATCAGGTGAAACAGTTGGGTTCGGACAACGTGGTTGCCGAGGACGCCAAAGGGTTTGCGGATCTGGGTATCACGCCGACCGCGATTGGCGTTGTTATCCCTGAATACCTGTACCGCTTCCGTCCGTCGGGTCAGTACGATGCGATCAAGGCATCGGCCAAGAACCTCAAGGCCTGAGCCGGTTACAGATAGAATTGATTGGGCCCCCACGCGGGGCCCTTTTCATTTTCAGGTATAGGCGACCCAGATCAGGATCGCGCCCAGAACCACGCGGTAAATCACGTAGGGCGTAAAGCTGACCGAGCGCAGCAGGCGCATCATCAAAACCAGCGCCAGCAACGCCGCGCCAAAGGCAAACAGCGCGGCAATCCCCGCATCGCGCGCCAGACCGGCGTCGGCCTCGCCCGCGACCTCAACCCCCAACAAGAGACCCGAGGCCACAATCGTCGGGATCGACATCAGCATCGACAGGCGTGCCGCATCGGTGCGGGCATAGCCCATCATCCGTGCACCGGTGATTGTAATGCCCGACCGCGATGTGCCCGGGATCAGGGCCAGAACCTGCCACAGACCCATCTTGATCGCGTCGCCCATGGTCCAGTCTTCGGCGGTCTTTTCGGTCGGCCCCTTTTGGTCGGCCCAGTACAGGACAATGCCAAACACCAGCATCGTCCATCCGATCACCGCGACCGACCGCATCGCGTCACTCAGGCCCGTCACCTTTAGGATCAAACCGGCCACAATCACCGGAACCGTCGATATGATCAGTAACAGGGCCAATTTCGCCCCCGGCGTGTCGACCCGCCCGCGCATCAGGCGCGGCAACCCGCCCAATCCAACCGCAACATCGCGCCAGAAATAGATCACAACGGCGGCCAAGGTGCCGACATGTACCGCGACATCAATGGCTTGGCCCTGATCGGTCATCCCTGTCAGATTCGGCAAGAGAATCAGGTGTCCGGACGACGAGACCGGCAAAAACTCGGTAATGCCCTGAATTACGGCGACCAATAGGAGATAGTACAAGGGCATGAAGGCCTTCCCGAAAACCAATAGCGACCCTATCCTAATCATCTGATTTTAAAACGAAAGACAATTAAAGGGTAAGTAGTAGTTACCTAAATTTTCGGCGCTGCAGCGAAAATTCACATGATCTGCGACGAAAAATCTTTAAAAAGGTCACGTGTACTGACTTTTATTTTCATTTCGTTCTGTGTAGTCAGGGCGCAATTCAAGGAAATCTTCAGGAGAACTTCGCAATGGCGAAACAAAAGATGCTCCAGTTCGTGGACGTAGATCGGGAAATGCCGCAAAAGCGGGCGGCCGATACGCGCGCGCAGGATTTCCAGGAGATCTATGCAGAATTCGCCGACAAAAAGGCGAAGGAACAGGCCAGCCGTTGCAGCCAGTGTGGTGTTCCCTATTGCCAAGCCCACTGCCCCCTGCACAACAACATCCCTGATTGGTTGCGCCTGACCGCTGAAGGTCGTCTGGAAGAAGCTTATGCCATCAGCCAAGCCACCAATACCTTCCCCGAGATCTGTGGTCGTATCTGCCCGCAGGACCGTCTGTGCGAAGGCAACTGTGTGATTGAACAATCGGGCCATGGCACTGTGACCATCGGCTCGGTCGAGAAATTCGTGACCGACACCGCATGGGAACAGGGCTGGGTCAAGCCCGTCACGCCCGCCCAAGAGCGTGGCGAGAGCGTTGCCATCATCGGCGCAGGCCCCGGTGGTCTGGCCGCGGCGGATATGCTGCGCCGTCAGGGTGTGCAGGTCACCGTTTACGACCGTCACGACCGCGCCGGCGGTCTGCTGACCTATGGTATTCCGGGCTTTAAGCTGGAAAAAGACGTGGTTATGCGCCGTGTCAAACAGCTTGAAGAGGCCGGTGTCGAGTTCGTCCTGAACTGTAACGTTGGCGAAGACATCAGCTTTGACGCCATCCGTGGCAAACACGACGCGGTTCTGATCGCGACCGGTGTGTACAAATCGCGTGACCTGAACGGTCCGGGTTCGGGTGCCGACGGCATCGTGCGCGCCATCGACTATCTGACCGCCAGCAACCGCAAATCGTTTGGTGACGATGTCGCCGAGTTCGAGAGCGGTGAGCTGAACGCCGAAGGCAAGAGCGTCATCGTCATCGGTGGTGGTGACACCGCGATGGACTGTGTGCGTACCGCCATCCGTCAGGGCGCGACCTCGGTCAAATGCCTGTATCGCCGTGACCGCGCCAACATGCCGGGCTCACAGCGTGAAACGCAGAACGCCGAAGAAGAGGGCGTGGAATTCGTCTGGCAAACGGCCCCCAAAGGTTTCACCGGCGACAGCGTGGAATCGGTGATCGTGCAAAAGATGCGTCTGGGTGCACCGGATGCGTCGGGCCGTCGTTCGCCCGAGGTCATCGAGGGCGCGGATTACAACGAACCCGCCGATCTGGTGATCAAGGCGCTGGGCTTTGAGCCCGAGGACCTGCCGACGCTCTGGGGCGAACAGGCACTGGAAGTGACCCGTTGGGGCACCATCAAGGCCGACTTCCGCACCCATGAGACCAGCCTGCCGGGCGTGTTCGCCGTTGGTGACATCGTGCGCGGCGCGTCCTTGGTTGTTTGGGCCATCCGTGACGGTCGCGAAGCGTCCGAAAGCATCATGGATTTCCTGAACCAGACCGCACAGGTCGCCGCAGAATAATCCCGAAATTTCAGATGGCCGGAGAGGTCCGGCCATCACCCGATTTGACCCGGCACAGGCGGGACGCCAAGGCGCCCGATCCATGCCGATGAATAGGAGAAGACCCATGACCAAATACGATGCCGAATGGGTGGCCCGCGAAGAGGCGAAACGCGCCTATATGGCCGAACACAGCCTGTATCGCGACGAAGATGAACATTCGTCCTGTGGTGTTGGCCTTGTTGTTGCGCTGAACGGCAAAGCATCGCGCAGTGTTGTTGAAAACGGGATCAGCGCGCTCAAGGCGATCTGGCACCGTGGTGCTGTGGATGCAGACGGGAAAACCGGCGACGGCGCCGGTATCCACGTTCAGATCCCTGTCCGCTTTTTCTATGACCAGATCCGCCGCACGGGTCATGAACCCAAGCAAGATCAACTGATCGCTGTGGGTCAGGTGTTCCTGCCGCGCACGGATTTCGGTGCCCAAGAGACCTGCCGCACGATCGTCGAAACCGAAGTTCTGCGGATGGGTTATTACATCTACGGCTGGCGTCATGTGCCGGTGGATGTGTCCTGTCTGGGTGACAAGGCGAACGCGACCCGCCCCGAGATCGAACAGATTCTGATCTCGAACAGCAAAGGCGTGGACGAAGACACGTTTGAGCGTGAGCTGTACGTGATCCGTCGCCGCATCGAAAAGGCTGCCGCTGCCGCCCAAGTGCCCAGCCTGTACGTCTGTTCGCTGTCCTGCCGTTCGATCATCTACAAAGGCATGATGCTGGCCGAGCAGGTGTCGGAATTCTATCCCGACCTGCAGGACGAGCGCTTTGAATCGGCCTTCGCGATCTATCACCAGCGTTACTCGACCAACACCTTCCCGCAGTGGTGGCTGGCCCAGCCGTTCCGCATGTTGGCCCACAACGGTGAGATCAACACGCTGAAGGGCAACCTGAACTGGATGAAGAGCCATGAAATCCGCATGGCCTCGACCACGTTCGGTGACATGGCCGAAGACATCAAACCGATCGTGCCGCAGGGCTCGTCTGACTCGGCTGCTCTGGACGCCGTGTTTGAGGTTCTGGTGCGCGCCGGTCGGAACGCCCCGATGGCAAAAACGATGCTGGTCCCCGAATCGTGGTCCAAGCAGGCGGTTGAACTGCCCCAGTCGTGGCGCGACATGTATTCCTATGTGAACTCGGTGATGGAACCGTGGGACGGCCCCGCCGCTCTGGCCATGACCGATGGTCGCTGGGTCTGCGCCGGTCTGGACCGGAACGGTCTGCGCCCGATGCGTTACGTTGTGACGGGCAACGGTCTGCTGATCGCAGGGTCCGAGGCAGGCATGGTGCCGGTCGACGAATCCACCGTCCGTGAAAAAGGCGCTTTGGGTCCGGGTCAGATGATCGCGGTCGACATGGCCGAGGGCAAACTGTTCCACGACGTTGAAATCAAAGACAAACTGGCCGAGTCCCAGCCCTTTGGCGACTGGGTTGGCAAGATCAACGAGCTTGACGAAGAGCTGTCGCAGGTGACCGAAAAGGCCCTGTTCAGCGGCAATGAACTGCGCAAGCGTCAGATCGCCGCCGGCTACACCATGGAAGAGCTGGAGCAAATCCTGCTGCCGATGGCCGAAGACGCCAAAGAGGCGATTGCCTCGATGGGCGACGACACGCCGTCCGCGGTTCTGTCGGAAAAATATCGTCCGCTCAGCCATTTCTTCCGCCAGAACTTTAGCCAGGTGACCAATCCCCCGATCGACAGTCTGCGCGAATACCGCGTCATGTCGTTGAAGACGCGGTTCGGGAACCTGAAAAACGTGCTGGACGAGGACAGCAGCCAGACCGAGATCTTGGTTCTGGACAGCCCCTTTGTCGGCAACGCCCAGTTCGACGAAATGGTTAGCCATTTCAACGCGCCGATGGTCGAAATCGACTGTACCTTCCCTGTGAATGGCGGCAACGACGCCCTGCGCGCCGGTCTGGCCCGTATCCGCAGCGAGGCAGAAGAGGCCGTGCGTTCGGGTGCCGGTCACATCGTTCTGACCGACCAGAACCAAGGCGAAGACAAGGTCGCCATGCCGATGATCCTCGCGACCAGCGCGGTTCACTCGTGGCTGACGCGCAAAGGTCTGCGGACCTTCACCTCGATCAACGTGCGCGCGGCCGAATGTATCGACCCGCATTATTTCGCGGTTCTGATCGGCTGTGGTGCGACCACCGTCAACGCCTATCTGGCCGAGGATTCGCTGGCCGACCGTATCGAACGCGGTCTGCTGGAGATGTCCCTGACGGATGCGGTGCACGCCTATCGCAACGCGGTTGACCAAGGTCTGTTGAAAATCATGGCCAAGATGGGGATCTCGGTGATCTCGTCCTACCGTGGTGGTCTGAACTTTGAGGCCGTCGGCCTGTCGCGTGCGATGGTTGCCGAATACTTCCCCGGTATGCACAGCCGCATCTCGGGCATCGGCGTCAGCGGTGTTCAGCACAAAATGGAACAGGTCCACGCCCTTGGTTGGCGCGGTGGTTCCGACGTGCTGCCGATTGGTGGTTTCTACAAATCGCGCCGCTCGGGTGAAAAGCACGCGTGGGAAGCACAGACGATGCACATGTTGCAATCGGCCTGTGACAACGCCAGCTTTGAGATGTGGAAGCGTTTCGCCGCCTCGATGCGGGCAAACCCGCCGATCCATCTGCGCGACCTGTTGGATATCAAACCGATGGGCAAAGCGATCCCGCTGGAAGAGGTCGAATCGATCACCTCGATCCGCAAGCGTTTCGTGACGCCGGGCATGTCGCTGGGCGCGCTGTCGCCCGAGGCGCACAAGACCCTGAACGTTGCGATGAACCGCATTGGCGCGAAATCGGACTCGGGTGAGGGCGGTGAAGATCCGGCACACTTTGTACCGGAACCCAACGGCGACAACCCGTCGGCCAAGATCAAACAGGTGGCGTCGGGCCGTTTCGGTGTGACCGCCGAATACCTGAACCACTGTGAAGAGCTGGAGATCAAAGTCGCACAGGGCGCCAAGCCCGGCGAAGGTGGTCAGCTGCCCGGCATGAAGGTCACCGACCTGATCGCCCGTCTGCGCCACTCGACCAAGGGTGTGACCCTGATCTCGCCGCCGCCGCACCACGACATCTACTCGATCGAGGATCTGGCCCAGCTGATCTATGACCTGAAACAGATCAACCCGCGCTGTAAGGTGACGGTGAAACTGGTTGCGTCGTCCGGTGTCGGTACGATTGCCGCCGGTGTGGCCAAGGCCAAGGCCGATGTGATCCTGATCTCGGGTCACAACGGTGGGACCGGTGCATCGCCCGCGACGTCGATCAAATACGCGGGTCTGCCGTGGGAAATGGGTCTGACCGAGGCGCATCAGGTTCTGGCGATGAACAACCTGCGTGACCGCGTCACGCTGCGGACCGATGGTGGTCTGCGCACGGGTCGTGACATCGTTATGGCCGCGATGATGGGTGCCGAGGAATACGGCATCGGCACCGCCGCGCTGATCGCGATGGGCTGTATCATGGTGCGTCAGTGTCAGAGCAACACCTGCCCCGTTGGTGTCTGTACCCAGGACGAACGCCTGCGTGGCAAGTTCACGGGCAACGCCGACAAGGTTGTGAACCTGATCACCTTCTACGCCCAAGAGGTGCGTGAGATCCTCGCGTCGATCGGTGCGAAATCGCTGGATGAGGTCATCGGCCGTGCCGATCTGCTGACGCAGGTCAGCCGTGGGTCTGCACATCTGGATGATCTGGACCTGAACCCGATGCTGATCACGGTCGATGGTGCACATGACATCGTCTACAACCGTGACCGTGAACGCAACGCGGTGCCCGATACGCTGGACGCGGAAATCGTCAAGGACGCCGCGCGCTTCCTGCAGGACGGCGAAAAGATGCAGCTGTCCTATGCGGTTCAGAACACCGACCGTACCGTTGGTACGCGTGTGTCGAGCCACATCGTGAAGCGCTTTGGCATGCGCAACAGCCTGCAGCCCGATCACCTAACGGTCAAACTGACCGGCAGCGCGGGTCAGTCGCTGGGCGCATTCTCGGCACCGGGCCTCAAAATCGAAGTGTCGGGCGACGCGAACGACTATGTTGGTAAGGGTCTGTCGGGTGGTACGGTTGTTGTCCGTCCGCCGATGGCAAGCCCGCTGGTTGCCGCCGATAACACGATCATCGGCAACACGGTTCTCTACGGGGCGACCGACGGTTACCTGTTCGCGGCTGGTCGCGCGGGTGAGCGTTTCGGCGTGCGTAACTCGGGCGCCAAAGTGGTGATCGAGGGCTGTGGCAGCAACGGTTGTGAATACATGACCGGCGGCATCGCGGTGATCCTCGGGACCATCGGCGCGAACTTTGGAGCGGGTATGACGGGCGGTATGGCCTATCTCTATGACCCCGAAGGCCTGACCGCAGACATGATGAACATGGAAACGCTGGTGACCTGCCCGGTCACGGTGGACCATTGGGAAAATCAGCTGCGTGAACTGGTCGAACGCCACGTCGAAGAAACCAAGAGCGTCAAGGGTGCAGAGATCCTGCAGCATTGGGAAACCGAGATCGCGAACTTTGTTCAGGTCTGCCCCAAAGAGATGCTGAACAAGCTGCCCCAACCTCTGGGCATCGAAAATCAGGCCGTGCCGGCGGAATAAGCCCGCATAGCAAAAAACAACAAAACGCCCGCCGGACACGGCGGGCGTTTTTCATTTTGGTATCAGGCGGGCGGGGGTGAGATCCTGCGAAACCGTTCACCCAGAACCGACTGGCGCGCGCACATGAATACATGCAGGCGTTCGGCGAAATCATCATGTACGGCACCTTGGACGCTGGGCCGTCTCGCCAGTTCCATCCGCCACGCCGCGATACGGGGCAGGCCGGTCAACAGGTACAGATCCCCGCCCTCCTCAAACGTATTGAAATACCGGAACACCGGCGCGAATACGGTATCGACCAGAGAGAACCGGGCGCCATCGAAATAGGGTCCCGCACCGCGGGCCTCCAACTCGGCCTCCAGCCGTTCCATCAACCCGCGCAGCTTGGCCTGTTGTGCCTCATAGGTTTCTGTGTCCTTGGCGCTGTAGAACTCGCCGATGGTGTTCAGGACGTTCGACCCGAACTCGATCCAGCCCCGATGCCGCGCGCGTTGAATCGCATCGGTGGGGTGCAGGGGCCTGCCCGCCGTGTCCTCAATATACTCCAGAATGGCCGAGGATTCGAACAAGGGATCGGTCGCGCCCACGTCCCCCACCTGCAACACTGGCACCTTGCCCAGCGGCGACATCGCCGTGAACCACGCCGGTTTATTACTCAGATCAATGTACTTGCGATCAAACGGCACCTCTTTCTCGGCCAGCGCAATCGCCGCGCGCTGTACATAGGGGCAAAGATGGTGACTGATTAGCGTCAGGTCGGTCTGTGTCATGGGAACCTCAAACAACATGCAGTTGCATGTAAGATGGGGCGCGGCTCGATCTGAGTCAAGGTTGATGCAATTGCATATATATGCTAGGACCGCTCTATGACCGATCTGACCGATGCCCATATCGACCTTTGGGTCGCTGCAATGCGCTTTACCGGTGGCCTGCAACAGGACATCGACGCCGCATTGAAATCGCACGGTCTGCCGACGCTGGCGGTCTATGACCTGCTGTTGGAAATCTGGCGGGCGGGCGAGCATGGCATTCGCCCGGTCGAGATGCAGCAACGCCTGTTGATCAGCCAATACAACCTGTCGCGTCAGATCGCGCGCTTGGTCGATGCGGGCTGGGTCGCGCGTCACACGGTCGATGAGGATGGGCGCGGACAGTTGTTGACGCTGACCCCTGCGGGGCAGGACCTGCGCGCGCGGATGTGGGAAATCTACCGCGCCTCACTGCGCGATGCGCTGGCCGATGGGATTACCGCGGATGAGGCTGCGTTCATGGCCGAGCACCTACGAAACATCACCGCCAACTTGGCGCGGGAATAACACCGCCGCATAAATCGCCCTGCGTGTGCCCCGCGTTCTTGACGCCCGTGCGCGGGCGCGCTTAGTGGCTGTATGGCCCGCAAAACGACATCCCGAAAAAAAGGTTCCGCGCCGAAACGGCGTCGGTTTGCCCTGCCCGCCGGTCTGCGCAAATGGCTGCGGCGCGGGCTGTTGGCCTTTGTCGTTCTGTTTGCGATCTCTCTGATCTGGCCGCGGTTCCTGCCGACGCCCTATGGGCCCTATATGATGGCCGAGCGTCTGCGCCTTGGCGGGATTTCGCATGACTGGGTCGCGATGGAGAAAATCGCGCCCGACATGGCGCGTTCGGTTGTGGCCGCCGAGGATGCGAATTTCTGTCGGCATTGGGGGTTCGATATGTCCGCGATCCGCGCGGCTTTGGCCAATGGCGCCACGCGCGGCGGATCCACGATCAGCCAGCAAACCGTCAAGAACGTCTATCTGTGGCAAGGGCGCAGTTGGCCGCGCAAAGTGATTGAGGCCGCGATTACCCCGCTGGCCGAGGTTCTGTGGCCCAAGCGCCGGATGCTGGAGATTTATCTGAACATCGCCGAGTTTGACGAAGGCGTCTTTGGCGTCGAGGCCGCCGCCCAGCACTATTACAACGTACGCGCCAAAGACCTGAGCGCGGTGCAATCCGCACGCCTCGCGGTTTTGTTACCCAACCCCAAAGAGCGCGATCCCCGCAATTTGTCCAAGAATTTGCGGGCCCGCGCAGCTCAGGTTCTGGACGGGGCGGCGACGATACAGGCGGATGGGCGCTCAGACTGTTTCGACAGTTGAAATATCCCGCCCCACACGTCATGAGGGTGACGTCTGCGATTGATTGCGAGTCTGTGTATGAACCGTCTGTTCCATGTGCCCCTGTCCCCGTATTGCCGCAAAGTCCGCCTCGCGCTTGCCGAAAAGCGGATTGAGGTCGAACTGGTCGAAGAGCGGTATTGGGAGCAGGATCCGGACTTTTTGCGCCGCAATCCGGCGGCCAAGGTGCCGATCCTGCGTATGGACGGACGGTTGATGTCCGAAAGTCAGGCGATTTGCGAATATATCGAGGAAACCAACCCGACGCCCCCGTTAATGCCGCGCGATCCGGCGGACCGGTGCGAAGTGCGCCGCTTGGTGTTCTGGTTCGACGACAAATTCCATCACGAGGTGACGTCAAAGTTGCTGTATGAGCGGGTGAACAAGAAGGTCACCAAGCAGGGCTATCCCGACAGTAAGAACGTCAAGTACGGCGCCCAGCGGATCAAGTTCCATCTGGATTACATGGGCTGGTTGCTGGACCAGCGGCGCTGGTTGGCGGGGGATGTGATGACGTTGGCCGATTTTACGGCGGCGGCGCATCTGTCTTGTCTGGATTACATCAGTGACGTCGATTGGAACCGCAACGCGAACGTCAAGGATTGGTACGCCAAGATCAAATCGCGTCCCGCGTTTCGTAGTTTGCTGGCCGATCAGGTGCCCGGTTTCCCGCCGCCCGCCCATTACGCCGATCTGGATTTCTGATACGGTCGGAGGGGGGCGTCTGCCCCCGTCGCCCTGACGGGCGACTCCCCCGAGAGTATTTTGACAAGGTGAAGACCTTATGGAGCGGCTGAAAGAGCGGTTGGCGGCCAAGGCGGTCGAGGAGGGGTTTTCGGCCATGCGTGTGACGCGGCCGGATGCGATCCCCGAGGCGATGGCGCGCTTGCAGGCGTTTCTGGAGGCGGGTCATCACGGGCAAATGTCATGGATGTCGGATCGGGTGCATTGGCGGGGGGACCCGTCTGCGCTCTGGCCCGAGGCGCGGTCGGTCATCATGTTGGCCGAGGCCTATACGCCCGAGCATGATCCGCGTGAGGTTGTCGGCATGCCGGATCGCGCGGCGATTTCGGTTTATGCACAGAATCGCGATTATCATGATCTGGTTAAGAAGCGTTTGAAACGTGTGGGGCGTTGGTTGATTGACCAGGCGCCCGAGGCGGAGATCAAGGTGTTCGTCGATACCGCCCCCGTGATGGAAAAGCCGTTGGCCGAGGCGGCGGGGTTGGGGTGGCAGGGCAAGCATACGAACCTGTTGTCGCGCGAATTGGGGAACTGGTTCTTTCTGGGGTCTATTTTTACGACCGTGGAGTTGCCCGTTGATGCGCCAGAGGTGTCCCATTGTGGGTCCTGTCGGGCCTGTTTGGACGCCTGTCCGACCGGGGCGTTTCCCGCGCCCTATCAGTTGGATGCACGGCGGTGCATTTCCTATTTGACCATTGAACATCACGGGCCGGTTGATCCGGCGTTGCGACCGGCGCTGGGGAACCGGATTTACGGGTGCGATGATTGTCTGGCGGCCTGTCCGTGGAACAAGTTTGCCGTTGAGGCGCATGAGATACGGTATATGGCACGGCCCGAGTTCGTTGCGCCAAAGCTGTCCGAACTGGTGGCGTTGGATGATGCGGCGTTTCGGGCGTTGTTTTCCGGATCGCCGATCAAGCGCATCGGACGTGACCGGTTTGTGCGCAATGTCCTCTATGCCATCGGCAACTCGGGCGACGTGACGTTGCGGGATACGGCGGCGGCATTGGTTGATGATCCAGATGAGACGGTTGCGGATGCGGCGCGGTGGGCCGTGGGGCGGCTAACCAATCTGTGACGGGACTTTGGGCGGTGGCGCGCTAGGGTCATTTGAAACAGGAGATTTCTGATGTTGCGATCTGTTCTTTTGACCCTTTGTTTGCCGACCGTTGCCTTGGCCGCCGATCCGGTGGCCCAAGGTCCCAAGAATGTGCCCGAGTTCGAGCCCGCCTTTGCCAATCAGACCCGTGCGCCCGCGATGACGTCGAGCTTTGGCGTGGATGCCGCGTGGTTTGCGCGCGGTCTAGAGCGTCCGTGGGGCATGGCGACCCTGCCCGATGGCGGGTTTTTGGTGACCGAGCGGGTCGGGCGGTTGCGGATGCTGTCGCCGGACGGGACGGATTTGGGGGAGGTCAGCGGCCTGCCCGAGGTGTTCGTCAAAGGGCAGGGCGGGATGTTGGACGTGATGGTTGGTCCGAATTTCGCGGATGATGGGTTGGTCTATGGCACCTATGCGAAACCAATGGACGGTGGAACATCGGTGACGGCGGCGTTTGTGGCGACACTCGACGCAGAGGCGCGGCAATTGAACGATGTTCAAGATATCTTTGTCCAAGATCCGCCCAGTCCGACTGCCGCGCATTATGGATCGCGTATCCTGTTCGGGGCGGACGGGGATTTGTACATCACGACGGGGGAGCATTCTTCGCGGAACGAACGGGTCTTGGCTCAAGATCTGAATACCACCTACGGCAAGGTGATCCGCCTGAACGGTGATGGTTCCACGCCGACCGACAACCCCTATGACAGTCAGGTCTGGACCTATGGGCACCGGAACATGCAGGGCGCGGCGGTGCGGCCCAGCGACGGTGCGCTCTTCACGATTGAGCACGGGCCAAAGGGCGGGGACGAATTGAACCTGATCCAGCGCGGCGCGAATTACGGTTGGCCTGTGGTGTCCTATGGCGAGAACTACAACGGGCGTCCGGTGGGTACTGGCCAGCACTCCGCCGAAGGCATGGCAGAGCCGGTCTATTATTGGGACCCCGTGATCGCGCCGGGTGGCATGGCGTTTTACGAGGGCGCGATGTTCCCCGAATGGCAGGGCGATCTGATCATCGCCTCACTGAACCCCGGCGGGGTAGTGCGCCTGCGTCTGGAGGGGGACCGAGTGATCGGCGAGGAACGGTTCCTGCGCGGCACCCGTATTCGCGACATTGAAATCGCGCCGGACGGGGCGATCTTGGCGCTGGTCGATGCGGCGGATGGGGGCGTGCTGCGTCTGACGCCGGATCGTTAGGACATCATTGCGCCGGCCAGAAACGACACGCCCAGTGCCGTCATGCCCGCGCCGCCGAGGCGGACAAAGAATTCACCGCGCCCGATATAGGTCAGCGCACCCGCCGCCGTCCCCACGGCCATTGCGGCCAAGATGCCGCCAAGGAACCCGATGACCCCCATTAGGGGCCAATCCATAGGCCCCATGCCCGTCAGATGGATTTGCCCAAGGTAGAGGCCCCCAACACAGATCATCACGCTGGTCACTCCGATGGGCGGCTGAACCGCGAACAGAACACAGAGGCCGAACACAACGCTGGCCATCGGAATGGCGACATCCGCACCGGGTAGGGAAACGTCCACCATCGGCAGCGCGCCGCCAATCAGGATCGCGGCCATCGCGACAATCGGCATGACCCAGATCGACGGACGTCCGATAAACGCGGCCCACATCCCCATCAGGGCGGCCATAGCGGCGTGATCCCATGTCAGGGCGCTGTGGAAAAACGCGCCGCCCATCGGGGTGTCGGGCGTTAGGGGCGCATGGGCCAGCGCCACCTGAGGCAGGGTGGCCAAGGCCAGACAGATCAACCCGAAAAGACGCATGCGCGTGGTCCTCATCACTGGGGGGCACGGAAGGTCAACGACGCCCAAAGGGAATGCCAAACCGCCCCCTGTTCCGGATCGTCATTGCCGGTGTCCTCTAACACAACCGCATCAAGCAGGTATTCCACCCCCGGCGCAACCTTCACCACCGCCCGACCGGTGTCATCGGTTCGGATCTGTGACACTTGGACCGCGCCATCGGGGGATTTGGCGAAAATCTCGACCTGCGTGTTTCTGCGCGGTTCCCCGTCCAGCAACACTAAAACCGGCAGTCCCCCCGACAGGTCATCGGTATAAGGATTGGCCAGCGCGACGATTTCGGTTTTTAGGCCCACCTCACGATCCGCGCCCGCGCCATCACCCACGGCGACAAGCGCCTTGGCATACCGGCGATAGGTTTCCTTGAACCCCGTGTCGGGTAGGCCGCGCGCAAGGTGCCGATCCACGGCGTCGGGATAATCCTTATGCGTGGTAAAGTTCCGAAACTTGTCCAAGTCACGGTAAATCAGGTTCAGGTCGGATGTTTCATGCACGACGATCACCAACCCGTCCTCGGGTGCAACAGTGTTCAATGCGGGCCGGTCGCCAAGACGGGCCTTAACCGGTGTGACGGTATCGCCGATCACCAGATCGAACCGCGTCGCACGGTCGGGGATATAGGGATAGCCGACACCCTTCAGGTTCTCGCCCACCCGCAACTGTGCGGTCATCGGCGTGCCGGTTTCGACTTGATATTCATCCATCGAGACCCAAAACTCATGCGCGTGGGCGGTGTGCACAAATGCGATGAGCGCCCCCAGAAACCAGAACAAAGGCCGTTTTATGCGCATGATGTCATTCCCGTTGTTGTCCCTGACCAAGCTGCGGCTGTTGGGGGTGATGTCAAGCATTGCGTTGCTCTGCGCCCTGTCTGCGCCCGTTGCCGCGCATGAGGTCCGTCCGGCGGTTGCCGATGTGCGGGTCAGCGCGGAACAGGTCGAGATCGACCTGACCCACACGATTGAGGCGCTGGTGGTGGGTCTGAACCTTGCGGGGGTTGAGGACACGGATGACACGCCTGACTCTGCGCAATATGACGCCGCGCGCGCGCTGCCTCCTGCCGAGTTGGTCGACGTCTTCACCACGCGGTGGGATGAAATTGGAACGGTGTTCACCGTAACGCTTGAGGACGGAACGGTTTTGTCGCCTGAACTGGTTGAGGTTCAGGTGCCCGCCGTCGGTGATGTCGACATTCCGCGTGACAGTACCGTTAAAATCCGTGCCGCATTGCCCGCCGGTGACACGGCCGTGCAGGTGGGATGGGACGCGGCGAATGGCCCTCTGATCGTGCGCCAGATCGCGCCGGATGCCGAAGATCCCTATTCCGCCTATCTGAACAATGGCGGGCTGAGCGATCCGTTGCCCCGCACAGGTGTTGCCGAATTGAACGGTGTTCAGGAATTTGGCCGCTATATCGTTTCGGGGTTCGATCACATCCTGCCCAAGGGGTTGGATCATATCCTGTTCGTACTGGGCCTGTTCTTCTTTAGCCTCAAGGCGCGGCCACTGCTTATTCAGGTCACGACCTTCACGGTTGCCCATTCTGTGACGCTTGCCCTTGCGGCGCTGGGGCTGGTGAATATCCCCGGTTCGATTGTTGAGCCCCTGATCGCGGCGTCTATCGTGTTTGTCGCGCTGGAAAACCTGCGGGGCGGGGCGATTGGACCTGTGCGGATCGGCGTCGTGTTTGTCTTTGGTCTGTTGCACGGGTTGGGGTTTGCGTCGGTTCTGGGCGAATTCGGTCTGAACCCGTCGCGCCTTGTGATGGATTTGATCGCGTTCAACATCGGGGTCGAGCTGGGACAGCTGACGGTGATCGCGCTGGCCTATATCGCGGTGGGGTTCTGGTTCGGGGATCGCGATTGGTATCGGACGCGGATCGCGAACCCTGTGTCGATCCTGATCGCCCTTGTTGGCGCGTGGTGGGTGGTCGAACGCACACTGCTCTGATCGCGGGCGCACTTTTCAACGACTCCAAACGGGCCTAAACGGGTTTGTAACCCACGGGTATTTGGGGGCGCGGATGCATACCGCTCAGGCTATTTTGTTCAAACTGGGATCGGTCACGATCTTTGTGGTCATGTCCGCATTGATCAAGTTCGGGACCCAACACGTTCCGCCCGGTCAGGCGGTGTTTTTCCGGTCCTTTTTTGCCATTCCGATCATTCTGGGGTGGTTGGCGGCGCGCGGTGATTTGGCGACGGGGTGGCGCACGCGCGACCCGTTGGGCCATTTCTGGCGCGGGATTATGGGGACCATGGCGATGGGGCTGTTTTTCGCGGGCCTTGCCCTGTTGCCCCTGCCCGAGGTGACGGCGATTGGATATGCCACGCCGATCTTTATCACCGTTTTTGCCGCGATGTTCCTGAATGAACGGGTGCGGGCGTTTCGTCTGTTTGCCGTAGGTCTGGGCCTGATCGGGGTGATGATCGTGATGTGGCCCCGTCTGGGGTCATTCTCGGGCGCGGACACGGGTGACGCGGTTCTGGCGCTGGGCGCGGTGGTGACCCTTGGCGGGGCGATCTGCGCGGCCATGGCACAGGTCTATATCCGCAAGTTGACGAAATCCGAAAACACGGCGGCGATTGTGTTCTGGTTCTCGGTGACTTCGTCCATATTGGGGCTGTGCACGATCCCGTTCGGGTGGGTCGTCCCGCCGATGAACGCCGCTCTGGCCCTCGTCGCCGCGGGTTTGCTTGGCGGGGTCGGGCAGATTTTCCTGACGACCAGCTATCGTCTGGCGGATGCCGCCGTTGTGGCGCCGTTTGATTATGCTTCGATGCTGTTTGCACTTTTGATCGGGTATTTCATCTTTGACGAGGTGCCGACGGTGCCGATGTTGATCGGGGCGGGCTTGGTAATTTTCGCCGGTATCCTGATCATCTGGCGCGAACGTCAGTTGGGCAAACAACGCACCTCGCGCAAGGCCGCCACACCGGGCAACGTCTAAACAAAAGGCCCCGCACCACGGGGGTACGGGGCCGAATTGTTCGGATCGCAGGTCGCTTAGGCGCGGACCAGCTTTTCGTAGTCTTCAGCGATCTCGCGGGTGATCGCGCCGACCTCAAAGGTGTAGTCGCCAATCTGCCCGACCGGCGTGACCTCGGCCGCCGTACCAGTCAGCCAGCACTGTTCAAACTCGGCCAGCTCTTCGGGCATGATCCGGCGTTCGTGCACCGTGATGCCCTTGTCGCGCAGCATACCGATGACGGTCTGACGGGTAATGCCGTTCAGGATCGCGTCGGGGATCGGCGTGTGGACCTCACCGTCTTTGACAAAGAACACGTTCGCGCCGGTCGCCTCGGCCACATAGCCGCGGTAATCCATGAACAACGCGTCCGAGCACCCTTTGGCCTCGGCGGTGTGTTTGGACATGGTACAGATCATGTAAAGACCGGCGGCCTTGGCGGCGGTGGGGATGGTTTCGGGGCTGGGCCGTTTCCATTTCGCGATGTCCAGCTTGGCGCCCTTCATCTTGGCGTCGCCGTAATAGGCCCCCCATTCCCACGCGGCCGCGGCCATGCGCACGGGGTTGCGCGACGAGGCCACGCCCATGTCTTCGCCCGCGCCGCGCCATGCAACCACACGGACATAGGCGTCGGTCAGGTTGTTGGCCTTGATCACGGCCTCTTTGGCGGCTTCGATTTCATCCACCGAATAGGGGATCGGCATGTCCAGCAGTTCACCGGATTTGATCAGGCGTTCGGAGTGCTCGCGGCTTTTGAAGATCTTGCCGTTATAGCACCGCTCACCCTCAAATACGGACGAGGCATAGTGCATGGCGTGGCTTAGAACGTGGACCTTGGCCGAGCGCCATTCCACCATTTCGCCGTCCATCCAGATAAAGCCATCGCGATCGTCATAGCCCGCCATTCGCCGACCCTTTCCGAATAAGGTGCTGTCAGATTTGCGAAAATTGCGCCGTTAGCGCGACAAACAGACAGAAAGTTTCGCTAAATTGTCCGGATCGCTACCAATTGATTCTTGGAAAGTCAACAAGGCTGACTTAAACTTCGAAAAACAAAGGATTAAGGGGCGCGACATGGCCGAACCGGGCACGGCATCCTCGCAACGGGGTGAAAGCCTGCTGTTTCTGACGGACGAACAGCTGCGCAAAGGGATTGAGGCAATGTTCTTTGCCTATCGGGGGTTTACCGCCGATCCCGACCGTATTCTGGAAAAATATGGGTATGGGCGGGCGCACCACCGCGCGTTGCATTTTATCCACCGCGCTCCGGGTACGACGGTCAACAATCTGCTTGCTATTCTTGGGGTTACGAAACAGTCTCTGAACCGAGTTTTGCGCGGTTTGATCGCGGACGGCCTTGTCGAAAGCAAGGTTGGCAAGCGCGACAAACGTGAACGTCATTTGTATTTGACTGTAATTGGTGAAGCGTTGGAACAAGAACTGTCAGATGCCCAACGCGCCCGCATGCGCGAGGCGTACAAGATCGCAGGCCCCGAGGCCGTGATCGGGTTCCGGCAGGTGCTTGAGGCGATGATGGACCCCGAGATGCATCGCCATTTCGCCGCGCTCAAGGAGGGGGCCAATGACCGATAATTGCGACGCACACCTGTTGATCGTGGATGACGACGAACGCATCCGCGGATTGTTGCAGAAATTCCTGATGCGCAACGGGTTCTTGGTCAGCGCGGCGCGCGACGCGGCACAGGCGCGGCGTCTGCTGGGCGGTCTGGAATTCGACCTGATCGTTCTGGACGTGATGATGCCGGGCGAGGACGGCGTAAGCCTGACCCAATCCCTGCGCGAAACGATTTCCACGCCGATCCTGCTGTTGACCGCGCGGGCCGAGACATCGGACCGTATTTCGGGCCTAGAGGCGGGGGCGGATGATTACCTTGCCAAACCGTTTGAGCCCAAAGAGCTGCTGTTGCGGATCAACGCCATCCTGCGCCGTGTGCCGCAGGAAACCACGGTTGAGGCGGGGCCAAAGGTTCTGCATCTGGGTGCGGTACGGTATGACATCGAACGCGGTGAACTGTGGCAAGGCACGTCTCTTGTCCGTCTGACCGCAACCGAGAGCCAGCTGATGCGCCTGTTCTCGGCCTGTCCGGGTGAACCGATCAGCCGCGCGAAACTGGTTGAGGATCTGGGCCGCGACAAAGGTCAGGCCCAAGAGCGCGCCGTAGACGTTCAGATCACCCGCCTGCGCCGCAAGATCGAGGCCGACAGCAAAAAGCCGCGTTACCTGCAAACCGTGCGCGGTGCGGGGTATATGTTGGCCCCTGACTAGCTTTGACGGCCTAGGTTTGACGGGGCGCCTGCGCCTACCTAAGCTCAGAGTATGAGCACCGCCTACATCACCCATTCCGATTGTCTGGGCCATGTGACGCCGCCGGGCCATCCGGAACGTGTCGCGCGCCTAGAATCGATTGAAACCCGCATGTCGGATCCCGCGTTTGACGCGCTGATCCGGCATGAGGCCCCGCGCGCCGAATTGAACGCGGTTCACGCCTGTCATCCCGCATCCTATGCCGACCGTATTGCCGCCGCGATCCCCGAGACGGGGATGGTCATGTTGGACAGTGACACCCATGTATCGCCCGGTTCACTGGACGCCGCATTGCGGGCTGTTGGCGGGAACCTGTTGGCGGTGGATCTGGTCCTGTCGGGCGCAGTGCAGAACGCATTCGTCGCCACCCGTCCGCCGGGGCACCACGCGGAAACCGAAACCGCGATGGGGTTTTGCCTGTTCGGGAATGTGGCCTTGGCCGCGAAACATGCGTTGGATCATCACGGCCTGTCCCGCGTGGCGGTTGTGGATTTCGATGTGCACCACGGCAACGGCACACAGGACCTGTTGTGGGACGAGGATCGAACGCTGTTCATTTCCACGCATCAGATGCCCCTCTATCCCGGGACGGGGCAGGCGTCGGAAACCGGTGCCCATGGCAATGTCATCAACATCCCCCTGCCGCCGCATTCCGGCGGATCGGAAATGCGCGCCGCCGTGACCGAGCAGATCATTCCGGCGCTGGACGCCTTTCAACCCGAATTGATTCTGCTCTCGGCGGGGTTTGATGCGCACCGCGACGACCCGCTAGCGCAACTGGACTGGGACACGACCGATTTCGAATGGATCACGCGGCGTCTGTGCGAGGCGGCGGATCGTCTGTGTCAGGGGCGGGTGGTCTCGACACTTGAGGGCGGATATGATCTTGATGCGCTGGCCGCCAGCGTAGCGGCCCACATAGCGGTGTTGATGGAGCAGTAGACGTGAGCGACAAGCAAGTCAGCGAGATGAGTTTCGAAGAGGCCATGGCCGAACTGGAACGCGTGGTCAATCAGTTGGAGCGCGGCGATGTCCCGCTTGAGGATTCGATCAAGCTCTATGAACGCGGTGCGGCCCTGAACAAGCGCTGTGAGGAAAAGCTGAAAGAGGCCGAGGAAAAGGTCGCCGCCATCACGCTGGATGGTAACGGCAACCCGACCGGCACCACACCCGTCGAAGGTATGTAATGTTCCGCGACCGGTTGGAATTCGTCGCCGATCAGGTCGGCGCCCATCTGGATGCCGTTTTGGCGGACTACCCCGATCAGCCGGTTGTGCACGCGATGCGCTATGCCGTGTCGGGGGGCAAACGTCTGCGGGCGTTTCTGGTGGTTGAGGGCGCGGCGCTCTACGGGGTTGATCCCGCGCGCGCATTGAACGCCGCCGCCGCGATTGAGGCGGTCCATGCCTATAGCCTTGTGCACGACGATCTGCCCTGCATGGACGATGACGACCTGCGCCGTGGTTTGCCGACCGTACATGTGAAATGGGATCAGGCGACGGCCGTTCTGGCCGGTGATGCCCTGCAGACGCTGGCGTTCGATCTGTTGTCCGATCCGGCGACGCACGCGGATGCCGATGTTCGCGTAGATTTGATCGGATCGCTGGCCCGTGCTTCGGGCGCGCGCGGGATGGTCTATGGTCAGGCCTTGGACATCGCCGCCGAAAGCGCGGATCGTCCCCTGACCTTGGACGAAATCACCGAATTGCAGGCGGGTAAAACCGGTGCCCTGATCGCATGGTCGGCTGAGGCCGGCGCGCGTCTGGCGCGTGCGGATATTGCGCCGATGACGCGGTATGCCGCAGCGCTCGGCCTTGCCTTTCAGATCGCCGACGACATCTTGGATATTGAGGGCGACGCGGCCGAGGTCGGCAAGGCCGTCGGCAAAGACGCCGCCGCAGGCAAGGCGACATTCGTCACGCTATTGGGTCTGGACGGGGCCAAGGCCCGTGCGCGCGACCTGATTGATGAGGCGATTGGCGCACTGGAACCATATGGCGCAGGGGCCGATACCTTGCGGGATGCGGCACGGTTCGTTATTTCGCGTCGCAGCTAATCAGACCGGAGATCGCACAATGGGCGATAAACCTGTGACACCGCTTTTGGACAAGGTGAACGTCCCCGCCGACCTGAAAGGGTTGAGCGATGCCGATCTGACCCGTCTGGCCGAAGAGGTCCGTCAGGAAACCATTTCCGCCGTGTCCGAAACCGGTGGCCATCTGGGCGCGGGTCTGGGCGTTGTCGAATTGACCGTCGCGCTGCACGCGGTGTTTGACACGCCGCGCGACCGCCTGATCTGGGATGTGTCGCACCAGTGCTATCCGCATAAGATCCTGACCGGTCGCCGCGACCGCATCCGTACCCTGCGCCAACAGGGGGGCCTGTCCGGGTTCACCAAGCGCAGCGAGAGCGCCTATGACCCCTTCGGTGCCGCGCACAGTTCGACGTCCATTTCCGCCGCGCTGGGCTTTGCCGTGGCGCGGGATCTGGGCGGTGCGCCGGAACACGGTCTGGGCGACGCGATTGCCGTGATCGGGGACGGCTCGATGAGTGCCGGCATGGCGTTTGAGGCGCTGAACAACGCGGGCCATTTGGGCAAGCGGTTGATCGTCATCCTGAACGACAACGAAATGTCGATTGCCCCGCCGGTGGGCGCGCTTTCGTCCTATCTGTCGCGCCTCTATGCAGGCGCGCCGTTCCAAGAGCTGAAGGCCGCCGCCAAAGGCGCGGTCAGCCTGCTGCCCCCGCCGTTCCAAGAGGGCGCGAAACGGGCGCGCGAGATGCTGAAACATCTGACCGTTGGCGGAACGCTGTTCGAAGAGCTGGGGTTCAGCTATATCGGCCCCATCGACGGTCACGACATGGAACAGCTGTTGGCGGTTCTGCGCACGGTGAAATCCCGCGCGAACGGCCCGATCCTGATCCATGCGATCACCAAAAAGGGCAAAGGATACGCCCCCGCCGAGGGCGCGCCGGACAAGGGCCACGCCACCGCCAAATTCGATGTGGTGACGGGCAAGCAACGCAAGGCCCCGTCGAACGCGCCGAGCTATACCAAGGTCTTTGCCGAGGCATTGATCCAAGAAGCCGCCGCCGATGACAGGGTTGTTGCCGTGACGGCGGCAATGCCTGATGGAACGGGCCTGAACCTGTTTGCCGAACGCTTTCCGACGCGGGTGTTCGATGTGGGCATCGCCGAACAGCACGGCGTCACGTTCAGCGCGGGTTTGGCCGCCGGTGGTCTGCGCCCGTTCTGCGCGATGTATTCGACGTTCCTACAGCGCGGCTATGATCAGGTGGTGCATGACGTCGCCATCCAACGCCTGCCGGTCCGGTTCGCAATTGACCGCGCGGGTCTGGTCGGGGCCGATGGCGCGACGCATGCGGGGTCATTCGATGTGGCGTTCATGGCCAACCTACCCGGCATGGTCGTGATGGCCGCCGCGGATGAGGCCGAGCTCAAGCACATGGTCGCGACCGCCGCCGCCTATGACGACGGGCCGATTGCGTTCCGCTATCCCCGTGGCGAAGGCGTCGGTGTCGACATGCCCGAACGCGGTGAGATCTTGGAGATCGGCAAGGGTCGCATGATCGCACAGGGCAGCCGCGTTGCGATCCTGTCCTTTGGCACGCGCCTGCAAGAGGTGCAAAAGGCGGCAGAGGCCCTGTCGGCGCGCGGGATCACCCCGACGATTGCCGATGCGCGGTTTGCCAAGCCGCTGGACCGCGACATGATCCTGTCCCTCGCGGCGGAACATGAGGCATTGATCACCGTCGAAGAGGGCGCCGTGGGCGGCTTTGGCAGTCACGTGGCCCAGTTGTTGTCGGATGAGGGCGTGTTCGATCACGGTCTGAAATTCCGGTCGATGGTTCTGCCCGACACGTTCATTGATCAGGCCAGCCCCGAGGCGATGTATGATATCGCGGCGATGAATGCGCCCGATATCGAACGCAAGGTGCTTGAGGTTCTGGGGGTTGAGGTTCTGGACGCACGGGCCAGCAGCTAGGCCAGACTGATCAGGTGCGTCAGCAATAGCGCCGCACCACCCAGAACCGCGTAGCCCGTCACGACGAACAACCCGTCCGACACCATCAGGCCAACCGCGAACAGGGCAATCGCGGTTGCGCCCAGTGACGTGACCATCGGCAACAGTTCCAGAAACGGCATGATCGCGGCAATCGACACGCAAATTCCCATCGCGATGAACGACAACGGGCGATAGGTCAGGACGGCCAGACGCTTGTGACTGTGTCGGTCCACGAAATCGACGGGGCGCTGCATGAAATCAAGCGCCTTGCAAAACCGCGCGGCGCTGATCTTGCGGCGCATGATGAACCCCGGCAGCCACAATTGATCGCGCCCCAGAACGGCCTGACCGGCGATCAGCAGGATGATGATCGACCCGATGGTCGGCGTCCCGGGAATGCCCGAAATCGGCGAAATCAGGATCAACGCGGGCACCAGCAACAGCGGCGCGAACGAGTGCGACCCGATCTGGGCAAGGATATCGCGCACGGACACATGATCGCCCTCTGCCGCCTTGCGCAAGGCGGTCAGAATGTCGTTCAGGCTCTGGGGTTCGCGGTTCGAAATCATGGGCGTCTGCGTTGTTGGATCGGGAATATAACGCATTTCCCCGCGTTTGGGTTGCCTATTGTTTTTCTTCGGCAGCCAACAACGCGGCCAAACCTTGCCGATATGTTGGATAGTGCAGGTCGACGCCAAGCTCATCCTTGATCAGGTCGTTGCGCACCTTTTTGGACTCGGCGTAAAAGCTGCGCGCCATCGGGGACATCTCGGCCTCTTCAATCGGGATCGCGGGTGGGATCGGCATGTTCAACAATTCCGCCGCATGGGCGATTACGTCTTGGGGCGGTGCGGGATCGTTGTCACAGACGTTATAGACCGCGCCCGGACGAGGGCTGTTGATCGAGGCCAGCAGAACCTGAGCGATGTCATCCACATGGATGCGCGAAAACAGCTGGTTTTCCTTGATGATGCGGCGCGCCGTGCCCTTGCGCACCTTGGAGAACGGACCACGTCCGGGGCCATAGATACCGGCAAGGCGAAAGATATGCAGCGGCAGGTCAAACGACCCCCACGCCAGCTCCGCCTGTTTTCGGGCCATGCCGCGACGGGTGGATGGGGTCAGGGGCGTGTCTTCATCGACCCAATCGCCCTGATGATCGCCGTAAACGCCCGTGGTCGACAAATAGCCGACCCAGTCCAGGTTCGGCGCGGCGCGCAGTGGCGCGGCCACCTCACGCAGGACCGGATCGCCCTCAGGCCCCGGCGCGATAGACGCCAGAACATGGGTCGCCCGTTCGCAATAGCGGGTCAGGTCGGTGCCCGGCCAAAGGATCGCCTCAACGCCCTCATCACGAAGGCGCGCGGCCTTATCCGCATCGCGGGTAGTGGCGATGATGTCCCATTCGTCACGGGGCAAAAGACGGGCCAGTGCTTGGGCCGAATAGCCGTGGCCGAGGGACAGCAATATCTTTTTCATGGCGCGATCATTCCGGCATTCGTCAGCGTGTGCAAGACCAAGGGCTTGCGTCACCCTGTCACTTGGTGACAACCTGCGATAACGCAAACAATAAGTGTTGGACAGGTAAGAACCACATGCAGGCAGATCAAGAATTCCCCATCCAAACCCCCGAAATGACCGGACCCCAACATTTCACGGATCCGGCGGCGGCGGTGGATCGGTTGTGCGATCTGTACACGCAGGCGACCACGTTTCTGTGCGCCAAGTTCGGGGATGTGATCCAGAATGGCATGGGCAATCAACGCTATCGCGCGTTTTACCCCGAGGTGCGTTTGGTCACGACCAGCTATGCGCGCATCGACAGCCGATTGAGCTTTGGCCACGTCACCGATCCCGGGGTCTATTCCGCAACGATCACGCGCCCTGACCTGTTCCGCCACTATCTGGAACAACAAATCAGCCTGCTGATGGAAAACCACGGCGTGGGCGTGATGGTCGGCCCGTCGAGCACGCCGATCCCTCTGCACTTTGCCATGGCGGGGGATCAGTCGGTGACGATCCCGCAGGACGGGGTATTGTCGTTCTCGCTGCGCGATGTGTTCGACGTGCCGGACCTGTCGACCACGAACGACGATATCGTCAACGGATACGGGTTCCAGCATCCCGATGGATCCTCGGCTTTGGCGCCCTTTACGGCCCAGCGGGTGGATTATTCGCTGGCCCGTCTGTCGCATTACATGGCCACCGACCCCAGCCATTTTCAGAACCACGTTCTGTTCACCAACTATCAGTTCTACGTCGAAGAGTTTGAGGACTACGGCCGCCAGATGCTGGCCGATCCGGACTCGGGCTATGTCGCCTTGGTCGGTCCGGGCAATCAGGTGATCACCGACCCCGAGGCCCCGATGCAGGTGCCCGCGAAATTGCCGCAGATGCCGACCTATCACCTGAAGCGCGCGGATGGTGGCGGGATTACCTTGGTCAATATCGGGGTGGGGCCGTCGAACGCCAAAACCGCGACCGACCACATCGCCGTTCTGCGCCCGCATGCGTGGTTGATGGTCGGGCACTGTGCCGGTCTGAGGAATAGCCAGAGCCTTGGTGATTTTGTTCTGGCCCATGCCTACCTGCGTGAGGACCACGTGCTGGACGCGGACCTGCCGGTCTGGGTGCCGATCCCTGCGCTGGCCGAAATCCAGATCGCACTGGAAACGGCGGTGGAACAGGTGACGGAACTACAGGGCTATGAGTTGAAGCGCGTGATGCGTACGGGCACGGTCGCAACGATCGACAACCGGAACTGGGAACTGCGCGATCAATCGGGACCCGTGCAACGCCTGTCCCAATCCCGCGCGATTGCACTGGACATGGAGAGCGCGACCATCGCCGCGAACGGGTATCGGTTCCGCGTTCCCTATGGCACGCTGCTGTGCGTTTCGGACAAACCCCTGCATGGCGAATTGAAATTACCCGGCATGGCGTCGGATTTTTACAAAACGCAGGTTGCACGCCACCTGCAGATTGGGATACGCGCCATGGAACTGCTGCGTGAGATGCCGTTGGAACGAATCCACTCGCGTAAATTGCGTAGCTTTGAAGAAACTGCCTTCCTGTAGGGCGAAAAACCGGCCTTTTTGCCTTGAAAAATAGGGTTTCGGCACCACAAATCGTTGTGTCCGACCACAATATTCAGGTAGATTGCGCAAATGAGCCCCAAATCAGAGGGCACAACGAGGAGACAATACATGGCAAAACCCATGACCAAGACCCAGCTCGTCGCCGCTCTGGCAGAAGAAATGGGCGCAGACAAGAAAACCGCAAGCGCTGCTCTGGATGCGATCACCGGCGTGATCACCAGCGAAGTTTCCGGCGGTGGTGCTGTAACTCTGCCCGGCATCGGCAAGATCTACTGCCGTGAGCGCCCCGAGCGCATGGTTCGCAACCCCGCGACCGGTGAGCAGATCAAGAAAGAAGCCGACAAGGTTGTCAAAATGACGATCGCCAAGGCTCTGAAAGACAGCGTGAACGGCTAATCTTTCTCGCTTGCACGCAAGCACCAAGTGTCTAGGGTCGCCAGTGGCGGCCCTTTAATTTTTCCGGAGACCTGCATGGATATTCGCGCGATTTTTCTGGGCCTGACCTTTGCGTTGATGTGGTCGTCGGCCTTTACCTCGGCGCGGATCATTGTTCAGGACGCCCCGCCGGTGACGGCGCTGGCGCTGCGGTTTCTGATTTCCGGATTGATCGGTGTGGGTCTGGCGGCGGCATTGGGCCAGACGGCGGGATTGAGCCGTGCGCAGTGGCGCTCGACCATCATTTTCGGGATTTGCCAGAACGCGATGTATCTGGGTCTGAACTTTGTCGCGATGCGCACGATTGAGGCCGGTTTGGCGTCGATCATCGCCTCGTCCATGCCGTTGATGGTGGGGATGCTGGGGTGGATCGTGTTTCGCGAACGTCTGCCCGCGCTGGGCATCGCGGGGTTGGTTATGGGGTTCGTCGGCGTGGCGGTCATCATGGCCACGCGGATCAGTGGCGGCGTCGATATGACCGGCCTTGCCATGTGTATCATCGGGGCGCTGGCCCTGTCGGTGGCGACCCTATCGGTGCGCGGGGCGTCCTCCGGCGGGAACCTGTTGATGATCGTGGGTCTACAGATGCTGGTCGGGGCGGTGGTTCTGGGCGTTGTCGCCCTGCTCACCGAGACGTGGCAGGTGACGTGGAGCGCCCGTCTGATCGCCGCCTTTATCTACACCACGCTGGTGCCTGGTCTGGCGGCGACGTTGATCTGGTTTGTGCTGGTCAACCGCATTGGCGCCGTGCGCGCGGCGACCTTTCACTTTCTGAACCCGTTTTTCGGGGTGGCCGTGGCGGCGGTCCTGCTGGGCGAGACCCTTGGCCTGACGGATGTGATCGGGGTAGCGATCATCATGGCGGGCATTCTGGCGGTCCAACTGTCGCGCCAGAAACCGCCCGCCTGATTTAACCGATCTGGCCGCGGTTTTCGCCGACCTGACCGCGGTGCAACAACACGTGGTCCAGCAGGACACAGGCCATCATCGCCTCACCCACCGGAACCGCGCGGATGCCGACACAGGGGTCGTGGCGACCCTTGGTGACGATTTCCGTGTTCTCGCCGGATTTGGTGATCGTCTTGCGCGGGGTCAGGATCGACGAGGTCGGTTTGACCGCGAAGCGCACGACAATGTCCTGACCGGTCGAAATACCGCCCAGAATGCCGCCAGCGTGGTTGGAACTGTATTCGGGGCCGTTGGGGCCCATTTGGATCTCATCGGCGTTGGCGACGCCTGTCAGCTCGGCTGCGGCCATGCCATCGCCGATCTCGACGCCTTTGACGGCGTTGATGCTCATCATGGCGGCGGCAAGGTCGGTGTCGAGCTTGCCATAGACCGGCGCGCCAAGACCCGCAGGCACGCCGCGTGCGACGACCTCGATCACACCGCCGACCGAATTGCCGTCCTTGCGCAAACCGTCCAGATAGGTTGCCCAATCATCGGCGGCCTGTGCGTCAGGGGTCCAGAACGGGTTCTGTTCGATCTGGTCCCAATCGAAATTGGCGCGGTCGATTTTGTGCGGGCCGATCTGGGTCATATAGCCCGTGATCTGTACGCCGGGGATCAGGGATTTCAGCGCCTCGCGCGCCACGCCACCGGCGGCCACACGGGCGGCGGTTTCGCGCGCCGAACTGCGCCCGCCACCGCGATAATCGCGGATGCCGTATTTCTGCCAATAGGTGATATCGGCATGGCCGGGGCGGAATTTCTCGGCGATCTCACCGTAGTCCTTGGAGCGCTGATCGGTGTTCTCGATCATCAACTGAAGGCTGGTGCCGGTGGTCTGACCTTCAAACACGCCGGACAGGATTTTGACCGCATCGGGTTCACGGCGCTGGGTCGTGAATTTCGACTGCCCCGGTTTGCGGCGGTCCAGCCAGTGCTGCAGCATCGCCTCATCCACCGGCACGCCCGGGGGAACGCCGTCCACAGTCGCGCCAAGGGCGGGCCCGTGGCTCTCGCCCCAAGTGGTCACGCGAAACAGGTGTCCGAAACTGTTGATGCTCATACGCTGTGCTCCTTGTTGGGGGTGAAATAGCGGTCCGCGCGGATCGGGGCAAGCAATAGCGCAAAACAAAGGGCCGCCGGATCGCTCCGACGGCCCTGCCATCCACGTGGGACGGATTATTCAGCGGCGAGGCTGGTCAGGTAGGCGTAGATGTTTTTCGCGTCGTCTTCTTTACGTGCGCGGTAGGACATCTTGGAGCGGCCTTTTTCGCCGGTTGCTTCGCTCATGTAGCCCGAGGGGTCCATGATGAAGTGGACAAAGGTGTCTTCGTCATAGGTGACGCCAGCGCCGTTCGCGGCCTCAAGCAGTTTGGAATAGCGGAAATCCTCAACGCTACCGGCAACGCGGCCAGCAACGCCATAGAGGTTCGGGCCGGTTTTCGCGGCCTTACCGGCCAGCGTTTCGCCCGCTTCGTTGACGACAACGTGGCAGGAGATGCACTGACGGAATGCTTTTTCACCGGCTTCGGCGTCGCCCGAGGCACCGTGGCCATCGGCAAATACGGGACCAGCAGCCAAAAGCGTGGCAGCGATTACAGCGAACTTGGTTTTCATAGGTCTCTCCCTAGGGTTTACCATCGGTACTTTGACAGTGTTGGTGCACGCGAATCCGATATGAATCAATAGTCAGTTCGTCGCGGTTTCGGCTTCGTGACCGTCATCGGCGGATTTCGACAATTCCTGAATCGCCTCGTATTGGGACAGGAACACGCGCCCCGACAGGTGGTGCAGGAAATAGGTCCGGCTAAGGCGATCCATCACGGGGCCCTTCACCTCGGACAGGTGCAGTTTCAGGCCCATGTCGCGGAACCGGTGATCAATCGCCTCCAGCGATTCCAGAGCGGAGGTGTCGATGTTATTCACGGCCGAGCACATCAGAACCACGTGTTTCAGATCCTTTTCGCCAACCACACGGTCAAACAAGTAGTCCTCAAGGTAACGCGCATTGGCGAAATACAAGTTCTCGTCGACGCGGATCGTCAGGATGTCCGGCGTGGTGTTCACGCGGTGGCGGTTGATGTTGCGGAAATGCTCGGTCCCCGGAACGACGCCCACCTCGGCGATATGGGGGCGCGAGGTGCGGTAGAGATAGAGAAAGATCGAAATCCCCACACCCGCCGACACGCCGGTTTCCACGCCAAACCCAAGGGTGAGAAGGATCGTCGCGGTCACGGCCGCGAAATCGGCCTTGTTGTAGGCCCACGTGGTTTTCAGGACGGAAAAGTCGACCAGGGACAGAACGGCAACGATGATCGTCGCGGCCAGTGTCGCCTTGGGCAAAAAGAACAACAGCGGCGTCAGGGCCAGCGCGGCAAGGGCGATCCCAATCGCCGTGAACGCACCAGCGGCGGGGGTTTCGGCACCCGCGTCGAAATTCACGACCGACCGCGCAAAACCGCCCGTGACCGGATACCCGCCCGACACGGCGGCGGCGATGTTCGAGGCGCCCAGACCGATCAGTTCCTGATCGGGCACGATGCGTTGGCGTTTCTTGGCCGCAAGGGTTTGCGCCACAGAGACCGATTCCACGAACCCGATGATCGAGATCAGGACGGCACTGCCGAACAGGCTGCTCCAGACGCTCATGTCAAAGGACGGCCATGTCAGGGGCGGCAAGCCGCGCGGCACGTCGCCCACAATCGCCACGCCATAGTTCTGTAGGCCGAAAAGGGCCGTCACAAGGGTGGTCACCACAACGGCGGCCACCGGACCCGCCTTGGCCAGAATGTCGGCCGTGCGGGGTTTCAGGCCGCGGGCCAGCAACAGGGGCTTTAGCCCCTTGCGCACCCAGAACAGAAATGCGGTTGAGGTCACGCCGATGATCAGGGTCGGAATATTCACCTGCCCCAGATGGGAGATCAGGGAATGCAGCAGTTCGGCAAGGTTATGCCCCGACGCCGAGACGCCAAGGATGTGCTTCAGCTGGCTGAACGCGATGATGATGCCCGACGCGGTGATGAACCCCGCCACAACGGGGTGGGACAGGAAATTCGCCAGAAAGCCCAGACGGAACACCCCCATCACAATCAGGATCAGACCCGACAGGAACGCCAGAATGATTGCCGCCGCCGCGTATTCGGCGGTGCCCTGCAGGGCAAGGTTCCCGACCGCCGCTGCCGTCATCAGGGACACAACCGCCACGGGCCCCACGGCCAGCGCGCGCGAGGTGCCAAAGATCGCATAGGCCACCAGAGGCAGGATCGACGCATAGAGACCCATTTCCGCAGGCAGTCCGGCCAACAGCGCATAGGCAAGCGATTGCGGGATCAGCATGATCGTCACGATCACCGCCGCCACCACATCATTGGTCAGCGCATCGCGGTTATAGGTCTTGCCCCATTCGAGAATGGGCAGATACCGCGCAAGGGGACGTAGGGCAGACAGTCGCATAACAGGACCTTCATATTCATCTTTTGATATATGAATAGGGGCTTTGCCCCCGATCCACAAGGTCAGCCTAGATTTAAATTGCTGTTAAGGACCAAAAAAAACGCGCCCGAGTGGGGCGCGTTTTGTGTTTTGCGTATTCGCTAGACCTTAGTCTTTCTTCTTGCCTTTGACGCCGGCCCACAGGCGCTTGTTCGTCAGGTACAGAAGAACCGACAGTACGATCAGGAAGGTCACGCCCACGAAACCGGCGCGCTGACGTGCCATCATCTTGGGTTCTGCGGCCCACATCAGGAACGCGGCAACGTCCTCTGCTTCGTGGTGCAGGCTGTTGTCGTGACCATCGTCGAACTCAACGTCTTCGCCATAGAGGGGCTGGCTCATCGCGATCCAGCCACCGGGGAAGGCGGTGTTTTCGTAGAAGATCGAACCGTATTCCTCTTTTTCCTCACCGGTGTAACCGGTCAGGATCGAGGCGATGTATTCCGCGCCACCGATACCTTTAACCAGCTGGTTGATACCGGTGCCCATCGGGCCGTGGAAACCGGCACGTGCCTTGGCCATCAGGCTGAGGTCAGGTGCGTTTTCCAGAGCCGAGCTCGGGAAGAAGTCGGTCGGCGTACCCGAACGGAAGTCGTCGATCTCGGGATCGTAGACGTCGAACTGTTCGGCATAGGCACGAACCTGATCTTCAGGCAGGTGCGGTCCGCCCTCATCCGCAAGGGTGCGGAGGGGGACGAATTTCAGACCGTGACAGGCCGAACACACCTCGGTGTAAACCTTGAGGCCGCGCTGCAGCTGGTTCTGGTCATAGGTGCCGAAGGGACCTTCGAACGAAAAGTCGAAGTCCTCGATGTGGCCTTCGCCGCCCGCGGCCAGTGCACCACTGGCCGAAATTGCGAGGGCGGAAAGCGCCGAGAAGGTGAGTTTCTTGATCATTGTTCTCTTGATCCTCTTTCTCACTCGGCCGGGGTCGACGAAGCGTCGGTCCCGCCCTTGCCGTAATGGGCGTTAAAGTCGTCTTCGATGGTCGCAGGCGTTGCCAGCGGTTTCTCAATCACACCCAGCAGCGGCAGGATGACGAAGAAGTAACCGAACCAGTAGGCCGAAGCGATCAGCGAGAAGCTTGCAAAGGGTTCTTCAGCAGGCATCGCACCCAGCCACATCAGGGCGAAGAAGTCGATGACCAGCAGGACGAACCACCATTTGAACATCGGGCGATAACGGCCCGAACGTACCGACGAGGTGTCCAGCCAAGGTGCCAGAGCCATCGCGATGATCGCGCCGAACATCGCCAGAACGCCGAAGAATTTCGCGTCGATGATGCCGCCGGTGATCCAGCTTGCGAACTGAACAACCCAGACGTCGGCGGTAAAGGCACGCAGGATCGCGTAGAACGGCAGGAAGTACCATTCGGGAACGATGTGTGCGGGCGTCGCCAGCGGGTTTGCCTCGATGTAGTTATCGGGGTGGCCAAGGTAGTTGGGCATAAAGCCAACAATCGCCATGAACACAGCCAGAATAACCGCCAGCGCGAACACGTCTTTGATGACGTAGTAGGGCCAGAAGGGAACGGTATCTTTGGCGGCGTCTGCTTTGGACGTGCGGCGAACTTCAACACCCGTGGGGTTGTTGTTGCCGGTGGTGTGGAACGCCCAGATGTGGACAGCAACCAGACCAGCGATCACGAACGGCAGCAGATAGTGCAGCGAGAAGAAGCGGTTCAGCGTGGCGTTGTCCACTGCCGGTCCGCCCAGCAGCCAAGTCTGCAGCGACTCACCGATGAACGGGATCGCGCCGAACAGGCCGGTGATCACGGTCGCGCCCCAGAAGGACATCTGACCCCAAGGCAGAACATAGCCCATGAACGCGGTGCCCATCATGCAGAGATAGATCAGCATACCGATGATCCATGTGACCTCACGCGGGGCCTTGTACGACCCGTAGTAAAGACCACGGAAGATGTGGGCATAAACAGCGATAAAGAACAGCGAAGCGCCGTTGGCGTGGAAATAGCGGATCATGTGACCGCCGTTCACGTCGCGCATGATGTGTTCGACCGAGGCGAACGCCAGATCGACATGCGGGGTATAGTGCATCGCAAGGATGATGCCGGTGACGATCTGCAAGCCAAGGCAGAAGGTCAGGATGATGCCCCAGATCCACATCCAGTTCAGGTTCTTGGGTGTGGGGATCATCAGGGTATCATACAGCAGACCGACAACGGGCAGGCGCTTGTGCAGCCACTTTTCGGCACCCGTTTTCGGTTCGTAATGATCGTGTGGAATTCCAGACATAGGTGCCTCCCTTAGCCCAGCTTAATGGTCGTTTCGTCGACGAACTCGGCAACCGGAACGTCCAGGTTGCGCGGCGCCGGGCCTTTGCGGATACGGCCGGATTGGTCGTAGTGCGAGCCGTGGCACGGGCAGAACCAGCCGCCGAACTCACCTGCGCCGTTGCCGATCGGCACACAGCCAAGGTGCGTACAAACGCCAACCATGACCAGCCATTCGCCAGCTTCGTCCAGCGTCCGGTTTTCGTCGGCTGCGTCAGAGGCGGGGTTGTTGGCGTTTTGCGAGTTGGTGTCGATCAGCTCGCTCAGATCAACAGCGCGGGCTGCTTCGATCTCATCTGCGGCGCGGCGGCGGATGAACACCGGCTTACCCAGATACTTGATCGTCAGCTGCGTGCCGACCTCAACACCCGAAACATCAACGCGGATCGACGACAGCGCCTGAACGTCTGCCGAGGGGTTCATCTGGTTGACGAGCGGCCATGCGGCTGCACCTGCGGTAACGGCGCCCGCACCGGCGGTTGCGTAATAAAGAAAATCGCGGCGTGTGCCTGCGTGATCTTCTGCGTGGGACACGAGATTTCTCCCTTCCTGGACCAAACGCTTGGTCTGCGACCGCATTCGGCCATTAGCATTCCAATCGGGCCGGTATTTAGCGGCCTTGCTTCCAACCGTCCAGCACGATTGCACCGAATTCGCGCAACCGCGACGACATAACGCTGCCTTTTATCTTGAAAAGGGCACTGCCCATCCCCATTTCCCGCGATGATTTTCAGAAATCTGTGCACAAAAGTATGCAGGCGATTCCTTGCGGATCCTGTGGTCACGCGTGTTTAGCATTGCGCGCTAGATCAGGGGTTGAGCGCGAAATCCGTATAAAACGGGGGCGAATCCGGCACCCATTGGGGGTATTTCGCCATAATCGCGGCAAAGCGGTCGCTGTTCAGGAACCGGTCCAGCCACGCCGTGACATGCGGCCAGTCCTGCGCGCGGAGCCACGCAAGGTCGACCATGGCGAATTGTCGCACAAAAGTCACGGTGGCCATATCCGCAAAACAGGGAGAATCCCCGCCCAACCACGGCTTTCCGTCCAGTTTCGCGTTGAGGCCCATCAGGATCGCGGCGGCCTTGGCCCGTTCAGAGTCGGGGTCGGCGTCCGTATACCGCGTGGCGTATTTATAGCGGTCCAGCGCGGTTTTGAACGGACCCTCGATCGTGTCGATCAGGTCGTTCAGGTCGGGCCGGTTCAGCCAGCCCTCGGGGTCATTGCGATGGAGCGCCCAGAGCATGATGTCGCGGCTTTCCTCAACCACATCGTCCCCGTCGACCAGAACCGGAACTGTGCCCTTGGGCGACGCGGTCAGCAGGTCCGCGGGTTTGTCGCGCAACACGACCTCACGCAGTTCGACGGTGATCCCCGCCGAAGCCAAGGCAAGGCGCGCGCGCATCGCATAGGGGCAGCGGCGGAAGGTATAAAGGATCGGGGTGCTCATGGCGGTCTCGGAATTTGAGTATTTTAGCCAAGATGAAGAGGCAGGCCCAGCAAGTGGGAATCGGTACGCCCTGTGATTTCGGCGCGGATGATTTGGCCCTCGGGGAGGTCGGTGTCGAAATGGACCTCGGTGAATTGCTCGGTCCGGCCAAGGCGGGGGGTTTCGATCAGGATCTCGCAGGTGCGTCCGATTTGCGCGGCGAGGTGTGTTTGGACCTGTGTCTCACCGGCGGCGCGCAGGCGGGCGGCGCGGGATTTGATCGCCTTGCCGTTGACCTGTGGCATGCGGGCGGCGGGGGTGCCGGGGCGGGGCGAATAGGGAAAGACATGCAGCCACGTCAGGTCGCAGTCGGTGACCATGCGCAGGCTGTTTTCGAACATCTCTTCGGTTTCGGTCGGGAACCCGGCGATGATATCCGCGCCAAAGGTCATATCGGGACGCAGTTTGCGGGCCTCTTGGCAGAAGGCGATGGCGTCTTCGCGGGTGTGGCGGCGCTTCATCCGTTTGAGGATCATGTTGTCGCCCGCCTGCAGCGACAGGTGCAGATGCGGCATCAGGCGGGATTCGGTCGCGATGGCGGCCATCAGGTTCTCATCGGCCTCGATCGAGTCGATCGAACTGATCCTGAGGCGGGGCAGATCGGGGATGAGTTTCAGGATGCGCATGACCAGATCGCCGAGGCGCGGTTCGCCAGGCAGGTCCGCGCCCCAGCTGGTCAGGTCGACGCCGGTCAGGACGACCTCGTTAAAGCCGCGCCCGACGAGGCGTTTGATCTGTTCCACAACGACGCCCGCAGGGACCGAGCGCGAATTGCCGCGCCCGAACGGGATGATGCAGAAGGTACAGCGGTGATCGCAGCCGTTTTGCACCTGAACATAGGCGCGGTGGCGGCCAAAGCCGTCGATCAGGTGGCCCGCCGTTTCGGTGACCGACATGATGTCATCGACGCGGACCTTTTCCGTTTCGCCGATGAAATCGGGGCCTTTGGCGATGGATTGCCACGTTTCGGCCTGCATCTTTTCGGTGTTGCCGATGACCTGATCGACCTCGTCCATGGCGGCAAAGGTTTCGGGTTCGGTCTGGGCCGCGCAGCCCGTCACGATCAGGGTCGCGTCGGGGTTTTCGCGGCGCAGTTTGCGGATTTCCTGACGCGCTTTGCGCACGGCCTCGGCGGTGACGGCGCAGGTGTTCACGATCACCGCATTGTCGACGCCGGCCTGTTCGGACAGTTCCTGCATCGCGGCGGTTTCATATGCGTTCAGGCGACAGCCCAGCGTCGTGAATTTGGGCGGCGTGGTCATCGGTGCGCGTCCAGAAATTCGGGCGTGAAATAGCCGGTGGCGACATGCATGGTCGGGCCGGTCATCCAGACGCCGTCATCCGCCCATTCCACGTGCAGCGTACCGCCGTCCAGATCGATGCGCACCTTGCGGCCCGTCAGACCCCGACGCGCGGCGGCCACGGCAGTTGCGCAAGAGGACGAGCCCGAGGCAAGCGTCGGCCCCACGCCCCGTTCCCACACCCGCATGCGCAGGTGGTCAGGCCCGATCACCGAGGCAAATTGCACATTGGTGCGTTCGGGGTAGAGGGGGTGATGTTCGATCTCGGCCCCGCGGGTGTGCAGATCGATCGCCTCGGCGTCCTCGACGAAAAAGGTGCAGTGCGGATTGCCCATGCCGGTGGCCGTCGGGTCCCCGTCGATCGGCAGAATCAGCGTATCCATCTCATGCGTCAGAGGGATTTCGTCCCAGCGCAGTTGCGGATGTCCCATGTTGACCGAGGTCAGACCATCGCCCGCATCGCGCGCGAACAGGGTGCCGCGACCGGTGGTCAGGGTCAGATCGGTCTTGCCGGTCTCGTTCATCAGGTGGCGCGCGATACAGCGCGTCGCGTTTCCGCAGGCCGCCGATTCCGAGCCATCCGCGTTCAGAAACACCAGATGCGCGTCCGCATTCCCGCGATTTTCGATGATCGCCAGCTGATCAAAGCCGATTCCCATATGGCGATGGGCGATGGCCGTGACCAAAGACGGCGCAAGCGGGGTGGCCTGCGCGCGGTGATCAAAAACGACGAAATCATTGCCAAGGCCATGCATCTTATAAAATGCCATGCCTTGTTGGGGCTCTGTGGTGCTCATAGGGCGGCATATAACCCTTGTGTGAAACTTTATCCAGATCGTCGCAAAAAATCGCAAAAATGCACTTGACCCCATCCGTCGGTTTCCCTAGTTAGCGCCACACAAAGTGGGCCGTTAGCTCAGTTGGTAGAGCAACTGACTTTTAATCAGTGGGTCGAAGGTTCGAATCCTTCACGGCTCACCACTTTCTCCGCTGGTCGGACTCGAAAAACCGCTGGACCTTGGTCCGGCGGTTTTCGCGTTTCTGGGGCTTTTCCTTTTACCTGCCGTGGCTTGTCGCGACCCGATTCCCGTTTGATCCGTGCGATCACGCAATCGGGATCGGGAAATGTTTGTGACGAATCGACACCTGTTATACTAGTGTCGACATGAGAGGTTTCGAATACAAAGCGGGCAGCCTGTGCCTTGATCTGGTCGACACCGTGTCCGAGCGCGGGGTCGGGGATGTGGACCTGTTGGCGACTGAGGCCGATGTGGCGCGGTGGATCACGGGGACGGGGCGTTTGGCCTATGCGGCAGGGGCGGTCGGGGACATCGCGTCGGTGCGTAAATTGCGTGAGGCGATTTTCAACGCCGCCAGCGCCTGTATCGAGGGCGCGCCGATGGATGACGCGGATTTGGCCGTGATCAACGCGGCCGCGTCGGTGGGCGCGCCACGGCCCGTGTTGACGCGCGACGGGGTTGTGACGCGTGCCGATGATCCGTTTGGCGCGATGATGGCCGAAATTGCGGGCGACGCCATTGCCCTTTTGGGGGGCGAACGTCGGGCACGCCTGCGCCGCTGCGGCGGATGTAACATGTTGTTTTTTGACGCCTCACCCCCGGGCCGACGTAAATGGTGCTCGTCGGCGGCGGGCTGTGGCAATCAGGCAAAAACCAGAAACCGGCGCGCGCGTATCGCGGCCCAAAAACATGGAAAGGCACCCCAATGACAGAGCATCGCGTGGTCTTTGATTTCGAGATTGACTTTAGCAACGGCGGCGGCATTCAGGGCCAAGGGTTCCGTCTGGACATCGACGGGGATGACATCGCGGACGCGGATCTGGCGGCTTACATCGTCAAGGACATGCGCCTGTTGATGGTGGGCGAGGTGCGTATCCTGAACAAACAGATCATCCAAGAGGCGCATAAACGCGGTGCCGCCGACGTGCCGCAGGTCGACTGACATGTCCGCGCGTCACATCGTGTTGGCCCTGTCGGTCGTGGCGATCTGGGGGTTCAACTTTGTGGTTATTCAGGTGGGCTTGCGGGAATTTCCGCCCATATTGCTGACCGTTTTGCGGTTCGTTCTGGTGGTGGTTCCGGCGGTGTTCCTGTTGCCGCGTCCACGGGTGCCGGTGCGGTTGCTGATCCTGTACGGGCTGTTCATGTTCACGCTGCAATTCGCGTTTCTGTTTGGCGGCATGTACCTTGGCGTGCCGGCCGGTCTGGCGTCGCTGGTGTTGCAGTTTCAGGTGCTGGTCACGGTCGTGCTGTCGGTTCTGGTGCTGGGCGAGGCGATCCGCCCCTATAAGGTCGCGGGGATCCTGATCGCGCTGGCGGGGCTTGGGATTGTCGCGTTGAATACGGGCGGCACGGGCGCGATTGTCGGGTTTGCCTTGGTGATCTGTGGCGCAATCAGTTGGGGCATTGCCAATCTGGTGTCCAAGCGGATCTGGCCGGTCAACGTCCTGTCCCTTGTGGTTTGGGGCGGTCTGGTACCGCCGGTGCCCTTGTTGGCGGTGTCCTTGGCGGTTGAGGGGCCAGCACGCATCGCCATCGCCCTGTCGGATGTGTCGTGGATCGGCGTGGGGGCGATTGCCTATATCGTCTATCCAACGACGTTTTATGGCTTTTCCGTCTGGAGCAAGCTGCTGAACACCTATCCGGCCAGCACGGTCGCGCCCTTTGCCTTGCTGGTGCCGGTGTTCGGCATGGCCTTTGCGGCGACTGTTTTGGGCGAACCGATGCAGGGTTGGAAACTGATCGCGTCGGCGCTGGTTCTGATCGGGGTCGGGATCAACGTTCTGGGGCCCACGATCATCCGTCGGTGGTCGAGCGCACATGGGGCCGCCTAAAACAAACAAAGGCGCCGGTGGGCGCCTTGTTTATTTGGTCGGAGTGAGAGGATTCGAACCTCCGGCCCCTGCCTCCCGAAGACAGTGCTCTACCAGGCTGAGCTACACTCCGACCGAATGGGGGCGGATTACAGTGCCCTGCAGGGTTTTGCAAGAGGCCATTTCCCCTATTTCTTGCGCTTGTTCATCCGTCGCAGATAGGCGCCAACCCGTGGAGCCGTGCCCGTTTCCGGACGCGAGCGTGTGCGCAGAACCGGCGTGTTCTCCGAGGCATCCGAATTGCCCTCGCGGAACAGGATGTAGAGACCACTTGCGATAATGATGGCCGCGCCGATCATCGTGGCGGAGTCCACGCTCTCCCCGAAAAAGAACCAGCCATACAGAGACGCCCACAGAATCTGGGAATACTGCATCGGGGCGACCACGACGGCCTCGCCGACCTTATAGGCGAAAATCATGCACAACATAGCAATCAGGGCCATTGCGGCAATCGCGCCAAGGCCTGCCAAATGCATCCCCGGCATCGGTTCATAGATGAACGGCAGCCACGCCCCCATAATCACAAAGTTCGCCAGCATCGGATACAGCAACAGAACGATGCTGCGTTCCTCATGGCCGATTTTGCGCACGATGATAGACGCAATCGCACTGCTAAACGCGGCGACAAGGGCGGCGAGATGCCCAAGGCCCAGTTCCGTTTCTCCAGGGCGCAGCACGACCATAACGCCCATCAGACCCACGATCACGGCGGCCCAGCGGCGCAGACGCACGGTTTCACCCAGAATCGGAATCGACAGCACGGTGATCAACAAAGGCGTCGCAAAGATGATCGCGTAGGTTTGCGCCAGCGGTAGCTTGGAAAAGGCATAGAAGGCAGACAGGCCAGTGATGCAAACCGCCACCGTGCGAATCCATGTCCACAAGGGGCGGCGCGGCTTGAGGCTCTCGCCCGATGAATCGCGGATTAGCATGACCGTGGTCAGGGGAAAGCCCAACAGCACGCTAAAAAACAGGATCTGGGCGGGTTGATAGGATGCGCCGAGGACCTTGATGATCACGTCGTGCAGGGAATAGACGGCAAACCCCATCAACGCGAGAATAGCCCCTTTTGCATTTGACCCCATCATACGGTCACCTTTGTCGTTATCGCAAACAGTTCAAAATTATTGGCACGCGAATGGTTCCGTTGCCAAGACGGTTCGCGCCCATATACGGAAAGAACCGGGCGAGAGGTCGCCCGGTTCCATAAAAAGTTCAGAAATGTGGATGCGCCTTACAGGCTGGCGTCCAGTGCGGCGATCACGGCATCGCCCATTTCGCTGGTCGAGACGGGGGTCTCGCCCTCGGCCTGCAACAGGTCCGCGGTGCGAACGCCATCGGCCAGAACCTTTTCGATCGCGGCCTCAAGGCGGTCTGCCTCGGTGCCCTGATCAAAGCTATAGCGCAGCGCCATTGCAAAGCTGAGGATACAGGCGATCGGGTTCGCCTTGCCCTGGCCCGCGATGTCGGGGGCCGAGCCGTGGACCGGTTCGTACATCGCCTTGGGACGGCCATTGGCCATCGGTGCGCCAAGGCTGGCCGAGGGCAACATGCCCAAGCTACCGGTCAGCATCGCCGCCGCATCCGACAACAGGTCGCCGAACAGGTTGTCGGTCACGATGACGTCGAACTGTTTGGGCCAGCGGCACAGCTGCATCGCGCCTGCATCGGCGTACATATGCGACAGTTCCACGTCGGCGTATTCTTCGTCGTGAACCTTTTGAACCACTTCGCGCCACAGAATACCCGATTCCATGACGTTGGCCTTTTCCATCGAGCACACCTTGTTGTTGCGGCGACGGGCCAGTTCAAAGGCCGAGCGCGCAACGCGTTCGATTTCACTCTCGGTGTAGCGCTGGGTGTTGATGCCGACGCGTTCATTGCCTTCTTCGAAGATGCCGCGCGGCTCACCGAAATAGATGCCGCTGGTCAGTTCGCGCACGATCATGATGTCCAGACCGGCAACCACGTCCTTTTTCAGGGACGAGAAATCCGCCAGCGCGTCAAAGCATTGTGCGGGGCGCAGGTTGGAGTAGAGATCCATTTCCTTGCGCAGGCGCAGCAGGCCGCGCTCGGGCTTTACCGAAAAGTCCAGATTGTCGTACTGCGGACCACCCACAGCGCCCAGCAGAACCGCGTCCACCTCTTGCGCTTTGGCCATGGTTTCGTCGGTCAGGGGGGTGCCGTGCGCGTCATAGGCACAGCCACCGACCAGATCTTCGCTGACGTCGATTTTCAGGTCGCGCTTGTCACCGAACCAGTCGATGATCTTGCGAACTTCGGCCATGACTTCGGGGCCAATACCGTCGCCGGGAAGGATAAGAAGGGAAGGGTTGCTCATCGGTCAGATATCCTTTGTCCAAGGGTTGCCTTCGCCTATCCGCTTGGCCCCATATGGTCAAGGTATCTGCGGTTTAACGGGGCATTTCGACGTCCAGCCAGACCAGATTGTGACGCGATGCGCGCGCGACCGTGTCGGCCCATTCGGGATCGGCGGGGCGAAACACACCGCCGTCTGTGACGCGCAGGTCGGGCGCGGGCAGGACATAATCGACCCGCATCAACCCGACACCGATTTCGCGCCAATCCGCGGTATAGGTCGCCCCGTCCGCGCCGGTTTGCACTGGATCGGTGAACAGACCGCCCGACAGGGTCGCCGTCATCGCGTGGCTTTGGCCATCGCCACGATCGGGATCAAGGTTTGCATCGCCCGCCAGAACATAGCGCCCCGTTGGCGGCACGAACGGCAGGTCCCCGTTCAGATAGCGGGTCCAGAACAACAGCTCATCCTTATTGCGGCGGCCATTGCGGTCCTCGGGACCATCAAAAACCGGCGGGGTGCCGTGGTAGGTCAACAGATGCAGAGGGCCGTCCGGCGTGTCGATGGTCAGGTCCCAATGCGACACGCTGCTCAATCTTTGGATCGCCTGCACCGCGGCGGACGGAAAGGGCGTGCCATCGGGGTGCGTCGGCAAATCCGCATCGGGCAGGTCAGCCCACAAGAATTCGGTGAAATCGACAAAGGACGTGATGGGATAGCGCGACAGGACGACCATGCCGCCCTCACCCGTAAAGCGCCCGTATCCTTGGGCGTCGCCCGCATTGTCGGTGTAGCCATTGCCGGTGTGATCCAACCCCGTGCGGAGCCCCGCGTTGGGCGGGCGCGTGAATACATGTGGCATGTCGTGGCTGGCGTCAGACAGGGCCGTGCGCAACTCCGCCGCCGCGACCCCGCCGTAATCGTAATCAATCCCCTGCAGCACAATCACATCCGGCGCCACATGGGCGATCACGGACAAAACGGCGGCGACTTGGGGATCTTTGCCGTCGCGCAAATCACGGATCAACAGGCCGGGCGCGCGACGGGACAGTTCGATGTTATAGGTGGCGATGCGGATCGGCTCGGCCCACGCCGCGCCCATCCACGCCCACAGGATCAGACAGGCTGTAGCCCAGTATCGGCGATGAACGCCTCGGTCTGGCGGCGCTGTTCGCAGATCAGATGCGCGATGCGTTGCACCGCGATGCCGCGCATGAACAGGCTTGCTGGCAATAGGGCCCATGCGGTCACCGTCCAGATCAGGGTATGCGAGTTCTCAAACGTCAGCGTGTCGACCATGCTGGTCAGGAGTGTCACGCCCGCCGGAAACAGGAATGGCAGCAAGAAGCCTAACAAAAGGTTAACGCGCGCCGCCCGTTGCAAGCGCTCCACCACATCCCCGCCCGTGGTCGGGTCAAAGGTCGGCAGGTTCACCCACACGTTAAAGTTCCCGTTGCGCAGCGGCCAGTTATAGAGGCGCAGCACGATGGAAAACGCGGCAATCGACGCGATCGAGACCACATAGGCCAGACCGGCGGCCGAGCGTGTGATGTTCACCGTCTGACCGGGCGTGTCATCGGGCAGCATCAACAAAAACAGGTGCACGGGGCTATAGGGGAAGTCCATCACATGCCCCATCAGCATGCCAACCGCCGCGACAAAGCTATTGGGGACGTTCGGATCAATCTGCGACCGGCAAACAACGGACACCAGAAACACCGAAATGAACATCGCACCAAAGCGGATGCGGTTGAACGGCGGGGCGTCGCGGAATTCGATCAGGCCGGGATAGGTGGCGGTGTATTCAAAGATCACCAGACCCGCCGCCAGAATAGCGGCCAGCGCAACGACCTGTGCCACGTCCGACGACACCGTCGGCAACAGCAAGGACGGCGTTGCAATCAGCAACACGACCAGAAATGCGCGCGCAATCACGCCTGTCGCATGTGAAATCACTGCCTTCGTTCCCCAACCCGGACTGACCTGGTGCATTGCCAAGTCCTTGTTCCATTTGGTGTTCCGCAAATTATGGCGCGGCGCCTCAATCTTGCCCAATTTTTGCCTACTTTCACAATGTTCAGCAACAACTTGTTAAATAAGACAAAAGCTTTCGGGCAATTTCGTGGAGAAAGTGTCGCGACTTTACATCAAAAAGTTATCAAAAAAGCGCCCTCCGTATGGGAGGGCGCTAGATTTTGTATACTTTTGACTAGGTGGCCCAAGGGGCCGCCTTAATCTGGTCACACCCAGGGGCGCGCCTGTGCTGCGGCACCTTCAAAGGTGGTGATCGACGATTCCTTCTCCATCGTCAGACCGATGTCATCCAGACCGTTCAGCAGGCAGTGCTTTTTGAACGCGTCGACCTCGAACGGGAATTCCTCGCCGTCCGAGCTGGTGATGATCTGGTTTTCCAGATCGACGGTCATGCGGGCGTTTGCCCCCTTTTCGGCGTCCTTCATCAGGGCGTCGACCTGTTCCTGCGGCAAGACAATCGGCAACATCCCGTTTTTGAACGAGTTGTTATAGAAGATGTCCGCGAAGGAGGTCGAGATGATGACCTTGATGCCGAAATCGGCCAGAGCCCACGGCGCGTGTTCACGCGACGAGCCGCAGCCAAAGTTATCACCGGCAACGAGGATCGAGGCCTCACGGTACTGCGGTTTGTTCAGGACGAAATCGGGGATTTCGTTGCCCTGACGGTCATAGCGCATCTCGTCAAACAGGTTCACACCCAGACCGGACCGTTTGATCGTCTTCAAGAAGATCTTGGGGATGATCATGTCCGTGTCGATGTTGACCAGCGGCATGGGGGCAGCGATGCCCGTGACTGTTTCAAACTTTTCCATATTCAGTTTGCCTTTCTGTCCGGCATCAAGCGCACGTTGCGGTAAAGGTGACGGTTCCGGTCGGCTGGACTTGCTCGACGTAGCTGCCGAGTGCGCGGCTGGAGCATTCAGCGACGAGGTAATTTTGGACCTCGTCTTTGGTCCAATCCGTGCCATAGGCACCGACAAGCGCACCGTCTTTTTGTTCAAAGGTGAACTTGTTCGACGCAAAGTCCGCGGTGGTGCTGCCGCAGGCCGCAACGGCCAACAGCGCACCAAAGGAAACGATTTGGATCGTCTTTTTCATCATCAGATCCTTACATCAACTCACGAACATCGGTCAGGTGACCGGTGATGGCTGCGGCGGCGGCCATCGCAGGCGAAACAAGGTGCGTACGACCCTTATAGCCCTGACGACCCTCAAAGTTGCGGTTCGAGGTCGAGGCACAGCGCTCACCCTCCGCCAACTGGTCGGGGTTCATTGCCAGACACATGGAACAACCGGCCATGCGCCACTCAAAACCGGCCTCTTTAAAGATGTCGGCAAGACCTTCTTCTTCGGCCTGTGCACGGACCAGACCCGAACCGGGTACGACCATGGCGCGCATGCCGTCCTTGACCTTTTTGCCCTTCAGGATTTCCGCAGCAGCGCGCAGATCCTCGATCCGGCCGTTGGTGCAGGAGCCGATGAACACGGTGTCGATTGCGATGTCGGTCAGTTTCTGACCGGCGGTCAGACCCATGTATTCGATCGAACGCTTGGCCGCCTCGACCTTGCCGCCTTTGAAATCCTCGGGTGCGGGAACGACGCCGGAAATCGGCAGAACGTCCTCGGGCGAGGTGCCCCAGGTTACGACGGGCTCGATCTCTTCGCCTTTCAGGGTGACGACCTTGTCGAAATGCGCACCTTCGTCGGTGAACAGTGTTTTCCACCACGCCAGAGCCGCCTCGAACTGGGCGCCTTTGGGGGCGTGGGGACGGCCCTTGACGTATTCATAGGTGGTTTCGTCCGGTGCGATCAGACCAGCGCGCGCGCCGCCCTCAATCGCCATGTTGCAGACGGTCATGCGGCCTTCCATCGACAGATCGCGGATCGCTTCGCCGCAATATTCGATGACATAGCCGGTGCCGCCACCGGTGCCGGTCGCGCCGATCACGGCCAGAGTGATGTCCTTGGCGGTCACACCCGGGCGCAGTTTGCCGGTGATCTCGACCTTCATGTTTTTGGACTTTTTCTGGATCAGGGTCTGGGTGGCCAGAACATGTTCCACCTCGGAGGTGCCGATCCCGTGGGCCAGCGCGCCGAACGCACCGTGCGTTGCGGTGTGGCTGTCGCCGCAGACAACGGTCATGCCGGGCAGGGTCCAGCCCTGTTCGGGTCCAACGATATGCACAATGCCCTGACGCACGTCAGTCACCGGATAATAGTTGATGCCGAATTCCTTGGCGTTCTTGTCCAGCGCGGCCACCTGAATGCGGCTGTCTTCGGTCATGGTTTCCGGATCGGCGCGGTCCAGCGTGGTCGGCACGTTGTGGTCCGGCACAGCGATGGTTTTTTCCGGCGCGCGCACCTTGCGGCCTGCCATACGCAGACCTTCAAAGGCTTGGGGGCTGGTGACTTCGTGCACAAGGTGGCGGTCGATGTACAGCAAGCAGGTGCCATCATCGGCTTGGTCTACCACATGGGCGTCCCAGATTTTGTCATAGAGTGTCTTCGGGGCGGTCATATCGGTCCTCTCCCGCGGGTGTTTCAGGTACTAGGAAGTGAAATGGAAAAAGAGGGCACTGCCTTATAGGCGTGCCAGAACCGTCAGCGTCGCGCCAAAGAACCGCCAAGGTAGGCGGGCGCGGTCGTCCATGTCGAAAATCCGTTTCATGCGCGTTCAGATACTCTTTTGAACTGAGTCTCGCAAGAGGTGGCGCTTGCCATAGGGGGGACCTCGCCCCATCATCAAAGGCGAGAGGGGACATCATGGAAGCAGACGCCGCAAGCCTATTGAACCAGATTGCACAGTTCGGTGCACAGGCCGTCGGGTTCGCCGAGAGCCTGCTGACACCCGGATGGCGGCAATATCAGGTGTTCATCATCATTGCCCTGCTGGCGCTGGCCCAAGGGGCGTCTTGGGTTCTGATGCCCCGCCTGCGCGATCAGATGCGCGAACTTGAGGGCTGGCCGAAATGGCGGTTGCGGGCGCTGTTGGTGCTGCACCGGCGCACGCGGTTGATCCTGTTCGTCATTCTGGCGTGGGGCACGACATGGATCATGCGTGAAACCACATGGCCCTCTCGCAGCTATCTGATCGGGGTGGTGGCGACATTGGCGACCGCGTGGTTGCTGGTCGGGCTGGCGGCGCGATTGGTGCGCAACCCGTTCCTGCGCAAGGTGGTGACATGGGTCCTGTGGGCCTATGCGACGATCTATATCCTTGGACTGTCGGGGGATGTGTCGGCGTTTCTGGATGATATCGCGGTCACGTTTGGCAGTTTCCGCATCTCGGCCCTGATCGTGTTCAAGGCGCTGTTCGTGACCGGTGTCTTGCTGACGCTGGCGCGGGTGACGTCGCAAACCACGGCGTCGCGGTTGCGGGGGAACGACGACATTTCCCCATCCATGCAGGTTCTGGTCATCAAGATCGTGCAAACGATTCTCTATGGGTCTGCGTTCTTTATCGGGCTCAAGGCGGTTGGGTTCGACCTGACCGGTCTGGCGGTTCTGTCGGGTGCGATTGGTGTTGGCCTGGGCTTTGGTCTGCAAAAGGTGGTGTCGAACCTTGTGTCTGGCGTGATCATCCTGCTGGACAAGTCGATCAAGCCCGGCGACGTGATTTCCCTTGGCGATACGTTCGGGTGGATCAACGCCCTTGGCGCACGGTACGTGTCCGTGGTCACGCGGGACGGCAAGGAATACCTGATTCCGAATGAAGACCTGATCACCAATCAGGTGGTGAATTGGTCCCACACCAATGATTTCGTGCGTTTGGACATCTTTTTTGGCACCTCTTATCACGATGATCCGCACAAGGTTCGGGAACTGGCGGTGGCCGCTGCGGCGGGTGTGGGGCGTGTCCTGAAGGATCGCGCGCCGGTCTGTCATATCGTCGGTTTTGGCGATAGTTCGGTGGATTATATCCTGCGGTTCTGGATTTCTGACCCGTCTGCGGGCCTGACCAACGTCAAGGGCGCGGTCTATCTGGGCCTGTGGGATAGCTTTCAGGAACATGGCATTTCCATCCCCTTCCCACAGCGCGAAGTCACCTTGTTGAACACATCCCAACAGGCGAACGATACGGTTGGTTGAGATTCCCCGCGTGCGGTGCTATTTTTGAGGTATCCAGCGCCGGGGATATCGGCGTTTATCTTAGGAGGACCATGTCCTGTCTCATCAAGCGGATGCGGCACCCAGCAATGCCGCAGCGGGCGCCCCAATGACGACGCCGCCCATCGAAGCCACCAGCGAACTGCTTTTGGCCGAAATCATCGAGTCCCTGAACGACGACAAAGCCGAGGAAATCGTGCAGATCGATCTGCGCGGCAAATCGGCTATGGCGGACCATATGGTCGTGTGTTCGGGCCGTTCTTCGCGTCAGGTTGGCGCGATTTCGGAAAAGCTGGCCGATCGTCTGAAACAAAAGTTCGGACGGCACTGCAAGGTCGAGGGCAAGGGTCAGGGCGATTGGGTTCTGATCGACGCGGGTGACGTGATTGTCCACGTGTTCCGTCCCGAAGTGCGCGAGTTCTACCAGATCGAAAAGATGTGGCTGCCGGTTGGCGGGGCCGCACCGACACAGAACTGATGCGTGTACACATCTGCGCGGTGGGTCGGTTGCGTACCGGCCCCGAGCGCGATTTGATTGATGACTACCTGAAACGGTTCGACCGGACGGGGCGGGCACTTGGGCTTGGGCCTGTGCAAATCCATGAGGTCGAGGATAAAAAAGGCGGCGGAATGGCCGCCGAGGCCGCGCTTTTGGATCGGGTGATCCCCAAGGGCGCGATGATCTGTACCATGGACGAGCGCGGCAAACTGATAACGTCGCCCGATTTTGCCCAGACCATGGGCCGGTGGCGCGATGGTGGATGTTCGGATTTGGCGTTCATCATTGGCGGTGCAGACGGGATTGACCCCGAATTGCGGGCCCGCGCGGATTTCTCGTTGTCCTTTGGCAAAATGGTCTGGCCGCATATGTTGGTGCGCGTGATGCTGTCAGAACAGCTCTATCGGGCGGCATCCATCCTGTCGGGATCGCCCTATCACCGCGCCTAGGTAAAACGGCGGTTGTCCAATCGCGCGGCGGGTCCTAGAAACAGGGCAACGATCCAAGAGGGAAGCGCGATGTCGACAGTCAAACCCGTAGTTCTGTGTATTCTGGATGGGTGGGGCAAACGCCTTGAGACCGGCGCGAACGCGCCCGCGCTGGCCCAAACGCCGAACTTTGACCGGATCATGGGTGACTGTCCCAATGCCGAGTTGATCACCCATGGTCCCGATGTGGGACTGCCCACCGGTCAAATGGGCAATTCCGAGGTTGGCCACACCAATATCGGCGCGGGCCGCGTTGTGGCGATGGATCTGGGCCAGATCGATCTCGCTATCGAAGACGGCAGTTTTTTCCAGAACGATGCGATTTTGAGTTTCATTGCCAAGGTGAAAGACAAAGGGGGTCGCGCCCACCTGATGGGGGTGATTTCGGATGGCGGGGTGCATGGGCATCTGAACCATGTTCTGGCCGCGGCGAAGATGATCACCGATGCAGGCGTGCCGGTGGTGATCCACGCCATCACCGACGGGCGCGATGTGGCGCCGAAATCGGCGGATGCGTTCATGGCCGAGTTCGTGTCCAAGTTGCCCGAGGGGGCGGTGATTGAATCGGTCATCGGGCGTTATTACGCGATGGATCGTGACAACCGGTGGGAACGCGTTAGCCTTGCCTATCACGCCATGGTCAATGGCATGGGAGAAGAGTGCACCTCGGCCGAGCAGGCGGTTGAGGCGGCCTATGCACGCGGTGAAACGGACGAGTTCATCCTGCCCAGCGTCATCAACGATCCGGCGGGGATCAAGGATGGCGACGGTGTGTTCTGTTTGAACTTCCGCGCCGACCGTGCGCGCGAGATTCTGCGTGCCATTGGTGAGCCGGGGTTTGCGGATTTCGAAACCGGCACGCGGCCCAACCTGTCGGCACTGTTGGGGATGGTGGAATATTCCGAGGGTCACAACGGGTACATGACCACCGCCTATCCGAAGCGGTCGATCGTCAACACGCTGGGCGAATGGGTGGCGAAACAGGGGCTGCGTCAGTTCCGTTTGGCCGAGACCGAGAAATACCCGCATGTGACGTTTTTCCTGAACGGCGGTAAAGAGACCCCCGAAGAGGGTGAGGATCGCCATATGGCCCCGTCGCCCAAGGTCGCGACCTATGATCTGCAGCCCGAGATGAGCGCGCCAGAGGTGACCGAGAATTTCGTCAAGGCGATCAAGGGCGGCTATGACCTGATCGTGGTGAATTACGCGAACCCCGATATGGTCGGGCATACCGGTGATCTGGACGCCGCGATCAAAGCCTGTGAGGCGGTGGATAGCGGTTTGGGTGAGGCCCTGAACGCGCTGGCCGAGGTGGGGGGCGCGATGATTGTGACCGCCGATCACGGGAATTGCGAAACCATGGTCGATCCCGAAACCGGTGGGCCGCATACCGCGCATACGCTGAACCTTGTACCGGTTGTGATGGTGGGCGGACCTGCGGGCGCGATGTTGAAAAACGGGCGTCTGTCGGATCTGGCGCCGACGGTTCTGGCCCTGATGGGGCTGGAGCAGCCCGAGGAAATGACAGGGCAGAGCCTGATCCAATCATGATCAAACGACTGGGGATGATCGTGGGCTGTTGGCTGGTGGCGGTGCTGCCGGTTATGGCGCAGGTCGACCCGGTCTCAACGGCACGTCGCGCCGCGCAACAGTTGGACCGTGCGGGCATCGCGTTGCAGGATGCCGAGGGCGCGCGGGATCGCGTGGCCGCCCTGACCCAAACCGTTCAGGCCTATGAGGAGGGCCTGATCGCGCTGCGTGAGGGTCTGCGCCGTGCTGCCATCCGCGAACAGGTTCTAGTGCGCGAACTGGACCTGAAACGCGAACGGATCATGCAGATGGTGGGGGTTCTGGGATCGATCCAAGGGTCCCCCGAGACGTTTTTGTTGCTGCACCCGTCGGGGCCGTTGGGGACCGTTCGATCCGGTATGATGCTGGGCGATGTGACGCCCGCCTTGCAGGCCGAGGCGAACCAGATCGCGGCGACCCTGTCCGAGGTGACGGTCCTGCGCCAGTTGCAAGAGGACGCCAAGGACACCCTATTGACCGGCCTAACCGGTGCACAGGCCGCCCGCACCGCCCTAAGCCAAGCGATTTCTGATCGCACGGACCTGCCGGAACGCTATGCCGCCGATCCCGAGAAGCTGTTGGAGTTGCTAGAGAGCACGGACACGCTTGAAGGGTTTGCCAGCGGTCTATCGGGCCTGACCGATCAGGATGTTCTGCCCCCCGCCAGCCGGTTTGAGGACCTTCAGGGCCAATTGCCATGGCCGGTGCAGGGCACGTTGTTGCGCGCCATGAACGAGGCCGACGCCGCCGGTGTCGCGCGTCCGGGGTGGTTGATCGCGACGGGGCCGCAGGCCTTGGTCACGACACCGACGGCGGCCACGGTGCGCTATGCGGGGCCATTGTTGGATTTCGGTCAGGTGATGATCATTGAACCGGCCGGTGATACGTTGGTCGTTCTGGGTGGTCTGGATCAGATCTTTGCCGAGGCGGGTGAGGTTCTGTCGGCGGGCGCGCCTTTGGGCCTGATGGGTGGGCAAGTCGACCAAACCAACGTGTTTTTGAGCGCCGCGGCACAGGGAACGGGTGCAGAACGGCCCGAAACGCTCTATATGGAAATTAGACGGAACAATACGCCGGTGGATCCCGCCGTGTGGTTCAGGACGAAAAAGGAATGACCTGCATGAAAAAGTTCGTAATGGCCGCTTTGGGGGGCACCTTGGCCGGTGCAGTTGTGACAACGCAATTCGCGGGTCCGCTGCTGGCGCAACAGGCGGCACCGGAGAGCACGGTTTATGAACAGCTGGACCTGTTTGGCGACATCTTTGAACGCATCCGTGCGCAATATGTCGAAGAGGTCGACAGCGCCGAATTGATCGAGGCCGCGATCAACGGGATGCTGACCTCGCTTGATCCGCACAGCAGCTATTTGCCGCCGCAGGATTTCGACGACATGCAGGTGCAGACGCGCGGTGAATTCGGCGGTCTGGGGATTGAGGTCACGCAGGAAGAGGGCTTTGTCAAAGTTGTCTCGCCGATTGATGGCACGCCTGCCGATCTGGCCGGTATCGCGGCGGGCGATTTCATCACCCATGTCGATGGCGAAAGCGTCCTTGGCCTGAACCTTGATGAGGCGGTCGAGTTGATGCGCGGCCCCGTCGGGTCGGAAATCATCATCACCGTGGTGCGCGAAGGTGCGGAAGAACCGTTCGATGTCACCATCGTGCGCGATACGATCAAACTGACGGCTGTGCGCTCGCGTCTGGTTGGCAACACCGCCGTTTTGCGCGTCACCACGTTCAACGATCAGACCTACCCGAACCTTGAGGCGGAACTGGAAAAATCGATTGAGGAACTGGGCGGGATCGACAACCTGAACGGCGTTGTTCTGGACCTGCGCAACAACCCCGGTGGTTTGTTGAACCAAGCGATTGCCGTGTCCGATGCCTTCCTTGATGCCGGTGAGATCGTGTCCACCCGTGGTCGTGACCCGCAGGACAGTGGCCGGTTCAACGCGAACGAGGGCGATTTGATTGACGGCAAGCCACTGGTCGTGCTGATCAATGGCGGTTCGGCCTCGGCGTCAGAAATCGTCGCCGGTGCGTTGCAGGATCACCGCCGCGCAATCGTTGTCGGCACCAAGAGTTTCGGCAAGGGCTCGGTCCAGACGGTGATGCCGCTGGCCGGAAACGGCGCGATGCGCCTGACCACGGCGCGCTATTACACGCCGTCGGGTCGCTCGATCCAAGCGCTGGGCGTGTCGCCCGATATCGTCGTACAACAGCCCCTGCGCCTGCCTGGTGAGGACGCGGAAGAGACCGAAGCCCGCACCACGCGGTCCGAGGCCGATCTGCGCGGCAGCCTGTCCAACGATTCGATGACCGAGGATGAGCGCCTGCAGGCCCAAGAGGAACAGCGCAAGGCCGAAGAGGCCGCCCAACTGCGCGAAGAGGACTATCAACTGGCCTATGCGGTCGACATCCTGAAAGGTCTGTCCGCGCTGGGCAGTGGCAACTAAGGAACGGCGTTCATGTCCGACACGTCCAAGACCGATCTGCCCTATCGTCCCTGCGTTGGCGTCATGCTGATGAACGCGGATGGCAAGGTGTTCGTGGGTCAACGCAAGGATAGCGATGTCGCCGCGTGGCAAATGCCCCAAGGCGGCATCGACGATGGCGAAGACCCCAAAACCGCCGCCCTGCGCGAACTGTGGGAAGAGACCGGCGTGACCGCCGACCTGGTCACGGTTGAGGAGCAGACGAGCGATTGGCTGACCTATGATCTGCCGCCTGAATTGGTCGGCAAGGTCTGGAAAGGGCGCTATCGCGGCCAGAAACAGCAATGGTTCCGGATGCGGTTCAACGGCTGCGACGATCAGATCAATATCGACACCGATCATCCCGAGTTTTCGGAATGGACGTGGTTGGCCCCTGATCAACTGGTCGCGAATATCGTCCCGTTCAAACGCGAGGTCTACGCGCAGGTCGTGGCCCAACTGACCCCCGAGGCGGGCCAATGATCCGGCGGGCCGTGGCGCTTGCGACGGCCTGCTTTGCCGCCCTGACCGGCCCTGCGCACGCGCTCAGCTGTATGCGCCCCAGCCCGGTCAACAGCTTTGTCGAATTCAACTCCCGCGACGACACCTATGTGATGCTCTATGGCGCGTTGTCCTTTGATGGCGACGCCATGCCGCCGCACACCGAAACCGCCGACGGGATGTCGCGTGCGGATGTCACATTCACCGCGCGGTTTGACGGGATGGGCGCAGCGATGGACGGGTTCACCGTGCCGGTCGATGCTGACATCACGGTCACCGAAACCTGTCTCGGCATCTGGTGCGCGCGCGTCCCCGCCGATCAACCGGTTCTGATTTTTGCGGCGCGCTCCCCCGACGGCACCCTGTCTGTGTCCGAAGGACCATGCGCCTTTGCCGTGCTACCCCATGTGGCCGAGGCGCAGTTGGATCAGGCGATTGCCTGCATGAATGGCGCCGCGTGTGAGGCCGAATATTGATCGCACCCTGCGCTGCAATTCCCGCTTGAACATCGCGCAAAATCGGCCAAGCCTGCGTCACACAACCCTCTGGCAAGGCACGGATAAATGGGCGAACGGATTTATTGGCAGGACGGCGTGCCCTTGGCGCCAATCGCGGCGGGTGACGTCCCCGATACGGTCGATATCGCCATCATCGGCGCGGGGTTTACGGGCCTGTCCGCCGGTATCCACCTTGCCCGCGCGGGGCATTCCGTCGCGATTTTTGAGGCCGCACAGGCCGGCGCGGGGGGATCGTCGCGCTGTGGCGGTATGATCGGGCCCAGCTTTCATAAATTGGGGCTGGCCGGTCTGGCCGCGCAATATGGCCAAGAGCGCGCGCATGATATTCAGGCCGAGGGCCTGCGCGCCCTGTCCATGTTCACCGACTTTGTGCGGGCCGAAGGGATTGATTGCGATCTGACCATGTGCGGACGGTTTCGCGGCATGGCCACGCCCGCCGATTATGACGCCACGGCGGCAGAGGCTGCGCGCCTGCGCGATGCGATCGGGTTGGAATTTCACATGATCCCTCAGTCCGAGCAGCACCGTGAAATCGGATCGGACCGGTATTATGGCGGCATCCTCTACCCCAACGACGGTGCGATCCAGCCGCATAAGTTGATCCAAGGTCTGGTCGACCGGTTCATCGCCGCTGGCGGGCAAGTGTTTGAGGGCACGCCGGTCACGGACCTTTCGCGCGTGGGCGGGGCGGTGACCCTGCGCCACCCGAACGGGACCTGCCGCGCGGGGCAGGTGTTGGTCGCCACGAACGCCTATAGCGACGCCGCCACGGCCCAGATGCGCGACCGTGTGATCCCCATTCGGGTCAGCGCGATTGCCACCGCACCGATGGATTTGAACGCCGTTCAATCCATGTCCCCGTCGGGCCGCATCTTTGGGGAGACCAAGCGCGTGTTCCTGTGGTATCGCCCCACGCCGGATGGCACGCGCATGATTTTTGGCGGGCGGACAACGGGCCGGACGGGGCGCACGGACATCTGCGCGCGACAGCTGATGGCGCAGGCGCGCGACATCTTTCCCGACCTGCCCGATGAAACGCCCGACTTTATCTGGCGCGGGCAGGTGGCCCATACGTTGGATCACGCGCCGCATCTGGGGCAAATCGACGGCCTTTGGTATGCGGGGGGCTATGGCGGGTCGGGGATCACGCGGTCGGTGTTCTTTGGGCGTCAGGTCGCGCGCCGGATGCTGGGCCAACGGGGCGGCGAAACCGCCTTTGACGATCTGCCGTTCAACCCCGTGCCGATGCGCGCCTTTGCCCCGCTGGCCGCGCGGATCGCGACACGGTGGTACGCGTTTCAGGACCGTCTGGACGCCGCGCGTCTATAGCGACGCAGCCGAACGCGACGCCTGATCATACAGGCCCGAGATATTGCGCAGCGCGCGGGCGATATGGCTGATCTCGTCAAAATCGCGCCCATTCGCGCTTGCCGCGTCCAACAGACACGCCTGCCGGATTTTACCGTATTCGATGCACACATCCTGACCGGTCTGCGTGGTGGAATAAAAGATTTCCTTGCCGATCTTGCGCCCCTCGATCAGCTCGGCCTTGACTAGCTTTTTGATCGCATAATTGACCGTGTGCGTGTCCTCGATGTTCAAAACGAACGCCACATCCGACAGTCGCTTTTCCTTGGCGCGGTGGTTGATGTGGTGCAGCACCAGAATGTCCAAGGGGTTGAAATCGTTATACCCGACCGCCTTCATGCAATGCGTCATCCAGCGTTGAAACGCGTGAAACGTCATCGTCATCGCGTATTCCAGCTCGCTTAGCTGCCAGCCATCGCCGGTCACGGGTGCCAGATGGGCCGAGGACACGATGGCCGTGTCTTGGGTCGATTTCGGGGCGGGAGTGTCAGTCACGATCTGCTCTTTCCTTGGGTGTCCCATGTTTACAGATTGTCGACGAAATCCTCAAGAAATGTGCGTGTTCACCGGCGAATTCCCGATGATCTTGACAGAATCAGGTGGGGTAGGCGATCAAAGGTATCGAACAAAAGGTGAACAATGGGTGATTATGCCGAACTGTCCGCCCTGTCCAATTTCACGTTTCTGACCGGCGGCTCCCACCCCGAGGAATACATGCACCGCGCGGCACTGTTGGGGATCAGGGCGATTGCAATTGCCGACCACAATTCCGTGGCGGGGATCGTGCGTGCCTTTGCGGCGGCGCGCGATATCGCGCATCAGGTCGAGGTGCGCAAACAGGCTGACCGCAACCCGATTGGCCCACCCCGTCCCGCGCATATCCCGCGCCCACCCTCGGCCCCGATCTACCACGTGCCGCGCCTGATCGCGGGAACGCGGATCGTGCTAGAGGACGGGTTTTCGGTGACGATGCTGCCGCGTGATCGTGCGGCATGGGGGCGGTTGTCGCGGCTGATCACACTGGGCCGACGCCGCGCGGATAAGGGCGAGTGTCACCTCCATTTCGATGACCTGATGGAATGGGCCGATGGGGCCGAGCTTTTGATCCAACCCCTGCGCACCACCGGCGAAACGGCGATCTGCGGCGCGGGCTTGTGGACGTCACGGGCGCAACGGTTGGCGCGCCGCTTTGGCGATCACGTGTCTCTCTTGCTGACCCCGCTCTATGACGGACGCGACCCGTCCCGCTTTGCCCATCTGAACGCGCTGGCCCGCAAGCTCACCCTCCCCACCGTCGCCTCGGGTGCACCGGTGATCCACACCGCGCAACGTCGCCACCTGCGCGACGTGATGATTGCGATCCGCACCGGCAAACGGATCGAAGAACTGGGCCGCGACGCCCTCACCAATGCCGAGCACCGTTTGCGCAGCCCCACCGAAATCGCCACCCTGTTCGCGGGATATGAGGACGCCATCGCCCGCACCCTGCTGATCGCGGATCGCTGCACCTTTGAACTCGATATGCTGCGCTATGAATACCCGTCCGAAATCGCGGGGGGTGAGGGGCCGGATGACCGCCTGACCCGCCTTGCCCGCGCGGGTCTGCGTGCCCGCTATCCAAACGGCGTGCCCGAAAAATCGCGCACCATGCTGGACCATGAACTGACCCTTATCCGCAAGCTCGGCTATGCGCCCTATTTCCTGACCGTGCACGACCTCGTCGAATTCGCCCGCAGCCGCAACATCCTGTGCCAAGGGCGCGGTTCGGCGGCAAACTCGGTCGTGTGCTATGCTCTTGGGGTTACGTCCGTCTCACCCGAGGTCGGCACGATGGTGTTCGAACGGTTCGTCTCCGAGGCCCGCGACGAACCACCCGACATCGACGTGGATTTCGAACACGAACGCCGCGAAGAGGTCATCCAATACATCTACGACCGCTATGGTCGCCACCGCGCGGGCCTCTGCGCCACGGTGATCCATTACCGCGGCAAACGTGCCATCCGCGAGGTCGGCCGCGCCATGGGCCTGTCCGAGGATATCCTTGCCGCCATGGCCTCCCAAATCTGGAGCTGGGGCAGCCTCGGCCAGATGTCCGCCACGCGCCTGCGCGAAATCGGTCTTGATCCGACCGACACCCGCCTCTTGCGCGCCCTGCGTCTGATCGACGAAATCCAAGGCTTCCCAAGACATCTAAGCCAACACGTGGGCGGTTTTGTCATCACCGAGGGCCGCCTCGACGAACTGGTCCCGATTGAAAACGCCGCGATGGACGGACGCACCGTGATCTGCTGGGACAAGGACGACATCGACACGCTGGGCATACTCAAGGTCGACGTGCTGGCCCTCGGGATGCTGACCTGTATCCGCAAGGCCTTCGACCTGATCGGCCAACATCTGGGCCATACGGTGACGCTCGATCGCCTCCCGCCCGAGGATCCGGCGGTCTACGACATGCTCTGCCGCGCCGATAGCCTTGGCGTGTTTCAGGTCGAAAGCCGCGCGCAAATGAACTTCCTCCCCCGCATGCGCCCGCGCAGCTTCTATGACCTCGTCATTCAGGTCGCGATCATCCGCCCCGGCCCTATTCAGGGCGACATGGTCCACCCCTATCTGCGTCGCCGCAACGGTGAGGAACATGTGCACTTCCCCTCGGACGACCTTGGCCGCGTGCTGGGCAAAACCCTTGGCGTGCCCCTGTTTCAGGAACAGGCGATGCAGATCGCCATCACCGGCGCAGGCTTTTCTCCCGATGAGGCCGACCGCCTGCGCCGCTCTCTCGCGACCTTCAAAAAGCACGGCAACGTCAGCACCTTTCGCACCCGTTTCCTGCGCGGCATGGCGCAAAACGGATATGACCGTGACTTTGCTGAACGCTGTTTCTCCCAGATCGAAGGCTTCGGCAGCTACGGCTTCCCCGAAAGCCACGCCGCCAGTTTCGCCCTCTTGGTCTATGCAAGCGCATGGCTCAAATGCCGCCACCCGGGGATCTTCGCCTGCGCCTTGCTGAACGCGCAACCGATGGGGTTCTACGCGCCCTCCCAGATCATCCGCGACGCCCGCGAACACGGGGTCGAGGTACGCCCGCTCTGCATCAACCGCTCTTATTGGGACAATACGATGGAACCGGATGATCAGGGTGGCCTCGCCCTGCGCCTCGGCTTTCGCCAGATCACGCGCCTCCCACAGGATGAGGCCGAATGGATCACCGCCACCCGCGCCAACGGCTTTCACTCGGTCGATGACGTCTGGCGTCGCGCGGGCCTGTCGTCGCGCCTGCTGACCCTATTGGCCGAAGCGGACGCATTCCACGGCCTTGGCCTGACCCGTCGTCAGGCGCTCTGGCAGGCCCGCGCCCTGACCGCTCCAAAACCCCTGCCACTCTTTGCCGCCGACCTCGACGGCGAGGGCATCGTTGAACCAACCGTCACCCTGCCCGAAATGACCGAGGGCGAAGAGATCGTCGAGGATTACGCCGCAATGCGCCTCACGCTACGCCGCCACCCTCTCGCCCTTCTCCGCCCGCTTCTAAACGCGGCTTAGCCTCTTCATCTTGGCAAAAATACTCAACCGGAACATCGCCACATGAACGACGTTCACAAAGCGTCACTGTCGTTTCAACAGGGCCAGCAACTCCTCTGACGGATAGCCGTCCGGCGTCACGCCGCGGCTGATCTGGAAGGACCGGATGGCATTGATCGTGTTGGGACCGATGATCCCGTCAATCTTGTCATCCAGGAAGCCCAGCTTGACCAACCGCTTTTGCATGTCTTTCTTTTCGTTGAACGACAGGGGTTTGTACCCACGCGGCCATGCGGCCTGAATGGCGGGTCCACCGGCCAGACGGTCGGACAAATGCCCCACCCCGATCACATAGGCATCCGCGACGTTATAGCGTTCGATCACCGAAAAATTCTTGAAGATCATGAACGCCGCGCCCTGCGATCCGGCGGGCAACAGGATCGACGCCGAGCCGAAATCGCGCACCGTGCGTCCGTTCATATCCCGCACACCCAACGCGCCCCAGTCCGACGGCATCTTCTGGATCTTGCGGCTGGACAACCCGTAATCAAACCCGCGCGGCAGTTGCACCTCTACCCCCCACGGCATGCCTTTGACCCAACCGAACCGCGCGAGATAGGCGGCGGTCGAGGCCAGCGCGTCCGACGGGTCATTGTCGTCCCAGATGTCGCGTCGCCCGTCGCCGGTGAAATCCACCGCATAGGCCAGATAGCTGGACGGGATGAACTGCGTGTGGCCCATCGCACCGGCCCATGATCCGGTCATTCGACGCACGGACACATCGCCCGCCTGCAGGATTTTCAACGCATCGACCAGCTGTCCCTCAAAGAACTTGCCGCGCCGTCCGTCATAGGCCAGCGTCGCCAAGGCCTCAATCGTCGGGATATTACCACGGAACTCGCCATAGGCGCTCTCCAACCCCCAGACCGCCGCGACGACCTCTTTCTCAACGCCATAGGTGCGTTCAATCGCGTCCAACTGACGGCGGTATTTCTTTAACGCCGCCTGACCGTTCTCGATCCGCGTGGGCGAGGCCGCGCTGTCCAGATAGTCCCAGATCTGGCGCGTATATTCCGATTGGTTGCGGTCCTTCTGGATCACATCGGTGTTGTACTTGATGCCCTTGAACGCCGTGTCGAACACCTTGGGGCTGATCCCTTGGTTCAACGCGCGGCCACGAAACCCCGCGATCCAGCGGTCGAACGCCTGATTTGCCGAGGCCTGTTCGATCACGGCGCCACCTGTCCCTGCGTCGGGCCGTGGCAGGGGGCGCAACGCCCGTTCAAGCCCGGCCGCGAATGCGCCCGAACAGAATGATCCGACCAGAACGGCCGCGATTGCGGTTTTGATGGCAAAGCCCATGTGAACACCTGAAACGCCTGTAACTGCTTTTTTAGACAGTCTAGCGCAGCAACGCCGCCACGCAAGAAACATCCAAGTGTTCGGCGGATCAACGCCGTTTGCGCACGACCTTGCGCTTGGCCTTGGCGGTCTTTGCCTTGGCCTTGTTTTCCTTACGGCGCACGGGACCCTTGCCGCGACGGTTGCCGCCGCGTCCCCGCCCACTGGGCAGTTTCGCGCCCTCAAGTTCCAACAGGTCCAGCGACAGACCACCGGTCACCGGCACGGCCTCGGCAAGGCGCACCAGAACCCGTTGACCCAGCCCGATTTCAATGCCGCTTTGTGATCCGGTCAGGGTCTGGGTTTCGGGGTCGTGATGGAAGAATTCGTTGCCCAACTCGCGGATCGGGATCAGGCCATCCGCGCCGGTTTCGTCCAGCCGCACAAACACGCCAAACCGCGTGACGCCCGAAATCCGACCGCCAAATTCATTGCCTACACGTTCGGACAGATAGGCCGCCAGATAGCGGTCGGTGGTGTCGCGTTCTGCGGCCATTGAACGACGTTCATTATCCGAAATCTGTTTGGCCGTTTCGGACAGAATCTCGATTTCATCCGGCGACAGACCATCGTCACCCCAGCCATGCCCAAGGATCAGCGCGCGGTGCACGATCAAATCCGCATAGCGTCGGATGGGCGAGGTGAAATGCGCATAATTGCGCAAGGCCAGACCGAAATGCCCATAGTTATCAGGGCTGTAATAGGCCTGCGTCATCGAGCGCAGGGTCGACATGTTGATCAGTTCGGCGAACTCGGACTCCGCCGCCGCGTTCAGCAGCCCGTTCAAATGCCGCGTCTGCAACACCTGCCCCTTCGCAAGGGTAAAGCCCGATGCGCCCGCGACCTCCCGCAGGGCGTCGAGCTTGTCCAGCGCGGGTTCTTCGTGCACCCGGAACAACAGCGGGCGGCGCAGACGGTTCAGTTCCTCGGCGGCGGCGACATTGGCCAGCACCATGAACTCTTCGATCAGCTTATGCGCGTCCAACCGGTCCTTAAACGCGATCGAATCCACCTTGCCGTCTTCGTTCAGGATGATCCGCCGTTCGGGCAGGTCGAGGTCCAAGGGCTGACGTACCTCACGCGCCTTTTTCAGCGCGGCGTAGGCGTCGTAAAGGGGGCGGATCACCTCATCCAGCAACGGTTCGGTGCGTTCGGTCACATTGCCGTCGATGGCGGCCTGCACCTCTTCATAGGCCAGAGACGCCGCCGATTGCATCAAACCGCGGGTAAAGCGGTGGCTGATCTTTTCGCCGTCTACGTTGATTTTCATCCGAACGGCCATACAGGCGCGCGGGACGTCCTCGTGCAGCGAGCACAGATCGCCCGACAACCGGTCGGGCAGCATCGGCACAACGCGGTCGGGGAAATAGGTTGAGTTGCCGCGCTTGCGCGCCTCGCGGTCAAGCGCACTGCCCGGACGGACGTAATGCGCCACGTCGGCAATCGCGACCCACAGGATAAACCCGCCGGGGTTTTCGGGATCGTCATCGGGGATCGCCAGAACCGCGTCGTCCTTGTCGCGGGCATCGGCAGGGTCGATGGTGATCAGGGGGATGTCGCGCAGGTCTTCGCGTTTGCCCAGACCGGCAGGGCGGGCGCGGTCGGCCTCGGCCATCACGGTGTCAGGGAAATCATCGGGGATGCCGTGTTGGTGGATCGCGATCAGGGACACGGCGCGCGGCGCGGTCGGATCGCCCAGACGGTTGATGACCCGCGCACGCGGCAGACCCATGCGACCCTTGGGGCCAGATTGCTCGGCCTCGACCAGTTCGCCATCCTTGGCGTTGATCGTGGCACCGGGGGCGACGGTCCATTCCTTGTCCGCGCCCTTGTCGATGGGCACGATGCGCCCGCCCTCGGCCGATTTGCGGAAGATACCCAGAATGCGGTGCGGGTTGGTGCCGATGCGGCGGATCAAACGGGCCTCATAGGCGTGATCCTCGGCCTTGACGGCCTTGAGCCGTCCAAGAATCCGGTCGCCGGTTTTCAGGGCCATCGCGCCCTTTTCCGCGACATAGAGAACGCGCGGCGGTTCGCCGTCCCCGTGCCATTCCATCGGCAGTGCGAATTGATCGCCATCTTCATCAGGTGGCAGGATTTGCAGAACCGTCACAGGCGGAAGGCCATCGGAATCGCGATAGGTCTTGCGCCGCTTTTGCAGGTGCCCCTCGGCCTCAAGCTCTTTCAGCACGCGTTTCAATTCGATACGCGCGGCCCCCTTGATCCCGAACGCCTTGGCGATGTCACGCTTGTTGGTCAGGGTGGGGTTGTCGGTGATCCATTGCAGGATCTGTGCTTTGTCGGGGATCTGGTTCATGATCCTGCCGTATCACGCGCCACATGCCGCGTCATGCAGAAACAGAGGCCCAAAAGGCCCCGATCAGGCGAAATAATCGCGCAAAATGCGGGTATAGATCGATTTTAGCTGTTCGATCTGGGCGACCTCGACGTGTTCGTCGACCTGATGCATGGTTTTGCCGACCAGACCGAATTCCACAACGGGGCAGTGGTTTTTGACAAACCGCGCATCCGACGTCCCGCCCGAGGTCGATTTGACCGGATCAACGCCGGTTTCATCGCGAACCGCCGCCGCGACCAGATCGGACAGGGCGCCGGGCGGTGTGAGAAAGCTCTCGCCCGAAACCTTGATGCGCATGTCAAAGGCAACGCCGGTTTCCGCAGCAATCGCGTCGATCTGGGATTGCAGCCATCCCGTCAGGCTGTCGCCGGAATGGATGTCGTTGAACCGGATGTTGATCGTTGCACGGCCCTCGGCGGGGATCACGTTGGTGGCGGGGTTGCCCACGTCGATGGTGGTCACGGCAAGGGTCGAGGCATCGAAATGATCCGTGCCTTGGTCCAACTCATGCGACGCCAGCCGGTCGATCAGCCGCGCCAAGGCGGGCAGGGGATTCAGCGCGCGATGCGGATAGGCGGCATGCCCTTGGGTGCCCTTGGCGGTGAAATAGGCGGTCAGCGACCCGCGACGCCCGATTTTCATCATCTCGCCCATGGTGTTGGGGCAGGTGGGTTCGCCCACCAGACAGGCGCTCATCGCTTCGTTGTTGGCGTCCATCCAGTCCAGCAGGGCAATGGTGCCGTCCGTCGCGTCGCCCTCTTCGTCGCCGGTGATGGTCATGATGACGGCCCCGTCCGGCGGGGTTTGGGTGACGAAATCAACCGCAGCCGCCGCGAATGCCGCCACGCCCGATTTCATGTCGGTCGCGCCACGCCCCCAGAGCTTGCCATCCTTGATCTCGCCCGAGAACGGTCCGACGGTCCACGCGCCCTCATCCCCGACGGGGACGACATCGGTGTGACCGTTGAACCCGAAACTGCGGGCGTGTCCCTTAGCGCCCCAACGCGCGAACAGGTTGGCGGTGCCGTTGCGATCCACGCGGGTGCAGTCAAACCCCGCATCCCCCAACAACCGTTCAAGCAGGACCAGCGCGCCACCCTCAACAGGCGTCACAGAGGGGCAGCGGATCAGATCGGCGGTCAGGGCAACAGGGTCGGTCAAAGGGGTCTCCATCGTTCGTCCGCCCGTCTTACACCCCCGTGTTGCCCCCCGCAATGTTGCAGGCCGGAAACACCATAGCGTGTCCAAAGCATGGAATATGAAGTCTTAGGGTTATCAAAGTGACAAAAGTAGGGCACAGTCCTATCCCAAAGAGTACCTGAGGCAGGGTAACGGGCACCAAAAAAACAAACGGGCCCAATCGCGCAGACCAACCACTGACCCGCAACGCGGGCTGTGACCTGTGCGCCTTGCCGACTGAGGCAGGACAGCACGATGGTTAGAGCAGCAGACCTAGACTACGATACCAATGCGACCGCCGTTGAGATGGCGGAGACGATCTTTGGTGAGGGCATCACCGTCGTCTCGGCCAGCTATTCGGGCGATCAGGACTCGTCGGCCATCTATTCGGGCGGGGATACGATCGCGCCTGGCGTGACGCCGTCGGATTCGGGTGTGATCCTGTCCACGGGCGACGCCACGGATTTCACCAACCGCTCGCGCGGGAACGCCGAGGCGAACCAGGAAACCAACACCAGCACGAACACCAGCGGCGTAAACAACGACGCGGATTTCAACGAGTTGGCGGGGGCCAGCACGTTCGATGCGGCCATTCTGGATGTGGATTTCATTCCCGAAGGCGACACGATGACGTTGCAGTTCGTGTTCGCGTCTGAGGAATACCCTGAGTTCACGAACTCGATCTACAACGACGTTGTGGGCATCTGGATCAACGGCGAACTGGTGCCGTTGGAAATCGCGGGTGAAACCACGTCCATCGGCAACGTGAACGATGTCGATAACCAGAACCTGTACGTCGACAACACCAACAGCGATTTCAACACCGAAATGGACGGGTTTACCGTCACGATGACGGTCACCATCCCCGTCGTTCCGGGTGAGGTGAACAGCATTCGCATCGGCATCGCCGACGTCGCCGATAGCAATTTTGACTCGTCCGTTCTGATCGCTGCCGAAAGTGGCCAGAGCGCGTTTATTGCAAATGCGGATATCGTCAACGTCGCCCCCGGCGAAACCACCACCGTTGATGTTCTGGCTAATGACATCAGCCGCGTTCCCGGTACCGTGACCATTACCCACATTAACGGCGTGCCGGTGGTTGCGGGGGATACTGTCACCCTTGCCACCGGTCAGCAGATCACGCTGAACCCCGACGGGACGTTTACGGTTGTGGCCGATGGCGACACCGAGAGCGTCAGCTTTACCTACACCGCCGAAAACGATGTGGGCCTGTCGGACACGGGCTTTGTCACGGTCAACTCGGTGCCCTGTTTCGTAGCAGGCACCCGCATTTTGACGGACCGTGGTGAGGTGGCGATCGAAACCCTGCAAGAGGGTGATCTGGTGCACACGCTGGACAACGGATTACAGCCTGTGCGCTGGATCGGGCGGCGCACGGTCGCGGCTGAGGGCACAATGGCCCCGATCCTGATCAAGGCCGGCGCGCTGGGCAATGCGCGCGACATCAAGCTGTCGCCCCAGCACCGCGTGTTGATCGGGGACAATCTGGCCGAACTTCTGTTTGGCGAGGGGGAGGTTCTGGTCGCGGCCAAGGATCTGGTCAACGATCATTCCATCCGTCCGCAAATCGGCGGCACGGTTGAATACGTGCATATCCTGTTTGACGCCCATCAGATCGTGTTTACCGAGGGTCTGGAAACCGAGAGCTTTCTGCCCGGCCCGCAAACCACCCGCAGCTTTGAGCGTGAAACGGTGGCCGAAATTTGCCGCATCTTCCCCGAACTCGATCCGACGACGGGTATGGGATACGGACCGGCGGCGCGCCGGACCCTCAAGGCCTATGAGGCGCGCGTGTTGTTCGGAACCCTTGCCGCATGACGTGGATCGCCGTGACCCAAGATCAATCCAGCGCGTTCGAACAGGGCGCGCCCACCGGTCTGCGGGTGTCGCGCCGTGCGATGGCGCAATCGGACGATTTGACCCGCGGTAGCCTGTATCTAGAGGCCGATCTCCAGCGCTGGAAACACGACGATCAGGCCCTGTTCGTGTTCCATAGCAACGATCCAATCCACAGCCATTGCGCCATGCATCTTGGTGCGGACGCGACCCTGACCTTTAGTCGCCGGTTGGACGGTGAGGCGCGACAGGTCTGTATGCCAATCAACGGCGCGATGATTGATGGCACGCTACGCGTCACCGTGTCGTGGGATTGTGATCGCGGCACCGGTTTGATTTCGGCCGAACTGCCGGATGAGGGCGTTTTGGTGCAACGCGAGATGATCGCGCCTTTGCCATGGACCCAAGGTGACCTGCACCGTCTGAAAACCCCGCGCGCGACCTTTGCTTTTGGGCCTAGCCTGCGCTGTTTTGGCCTGTCGGACGGGTTTGAACCCGTGGGTCTGTCGCCCAGCCTGACCGATGGCACGCCGATCCTGACCCCGAACGGCTATGTCCCGATTGAAACCCTGTCGGCGGGCGATCTGGTCCAGACCGAACAGGGTCCCCGCGCGATCCGTTGGATCACCCATCGCGAGGTGCTGGCACGTGGACGGTTCCGCCCGATCCGGTTGCTGGCCCCCTATCTGGGCCTGAAACAGGACATCATCCTATCCCCCGAACAATGCATCAAGATCAGTGGCACCGAGGTTGAATACCTGTTCAACGAAGAGGCGGTTCTGGTCCCCGCGCAGACTTTTTTGCACAGCAATTTTGCCACGTGGCACCCCGCGCCTGCCGTGATCCGGTATCACCAACTCGTTCTTGAGGACCACGGCGTGATCGACGTGGCGGGATGTCCGATGGACACCATGTTCATCGGTGATCTGCGCGAACAGTCCGAGATCATGTCGACCACCGTTCTGGCCGAGGCCTCAGCCAGCCAACTTCCTGTGCATCACGCCATGGCCTATCCCGCATTGTGTAATTTCGAAGCAATTACTCTTCGCGCCGCGCTACTTTGCCGTTAAACCGGTGCAAACATGGCGTGGGACGACGGGATATGACGGGTTTTCTGCGGAAATTGCTGGCGGTTTTGGTGCTGTTGTGGACGGCAGGCACGGCTGTGGCCCAAGATCTGCGGATCGTCACGGTTGAACGGCCGCCCTTTGCGATGAAACAGGGCGAGGATTTCAACGGCTTTAGCATCGATCTGTGGAACGCCGTGGCCGAGGATCTGGGCCGCACCTCCAGCTTTGAGATGGTCGGCGGGTTTGGCGAGATGCTGGGCCATATTCGAAATGGCACCCGTGATGCCGCCGTCGCCAATATCTCGATCACCGCCGAGCGCGAAGAAGTTCTGGATTTCAGCCACACGATTTTCGAGAGCGGCCTTCAGATCATGATCCCCAACGACGGGCAGGACAGCCTGTTGATCAACGCGCTGATCTCGCGCGATGTGGCGATGTTCATCGGTCTGGCGTTTCTGACGCTGTTTGGTGGCGGGATGCTGATGTGGGCGATGGAGCGCCGCGCCCAACCCTATTTCGACCGCCCCGCACGCGAGGCGATGTTCCCGTCGTTCTGGTGGGCGTTGAACCTTGTGGTGAACGGCGGGTTTGAGGAACGCGTGCCGCGCACGTTTTTCGGTCGGATTTTCGCGGTGTTGCTGGTGATTTCCAGCCTGTTCATCGTGTCGATCTTTGTGGCGAAAATCACCGCCGTTATGACGGTCGACGCGATTCAGGGATCGGTCAATTCGGTCAATGACCTCTACGGCAAACGCGTCGCGACGATCCAAGGCTCAACCAGCGAGCGGTTCCTGCTCGACCGGGATCTGGACATCGACACCTATGCCGATCTGGACAGCCTGCTGCGCGATTTCGAGGGCGGGAATGTTGAGGCGGTCGTGTTCGACGCCCCCGTCTTGGCCTTTTACGTGAACAACCAAGGCAGTGGCGACGCGATGCTGGTCGGGTCGCCCTTCCGGCGTGAAAGCTATGGCTTTGCCCTGCCGTCGAACAGCCCGCTGGTCGAGCCGGTCAACCGGAGCCTGCTGAAGCTGCGGGAGAACGGGACCTATGACCGGATTTACCGCCGCTATTTCGGCGCGCAGAACTGATTAGTTCAGCGGCCCGTCGAGCGGCATTTGCTCTTCGCCGTCAAAGAACGGGGTGAACTGGGCCACGACGACAGAGTTCTCGTCCAACGCGCGTTGCATCAATTCCAGTTCGTCCTTGGCGATGTCGTGCCCTTGGTCGCGGCGTTCCTGCGCGGTGCCGTAACCGGTGACGTCCAAGGGATTCAGATCGGCCTGTTTCAGAACGGCGACGGTTTCGCGCACCGCCTCGGCCTCATCCACGCCAGAGGCATAGCACATCAGCGCGGCACCGGTCGCCTTGTCGGGCAGGCCGTCACCGTCCTTGCGCCCCACTTGGACCACCAGCGTGAACACCTGTTGGGCGCGCTTTACCTTTTTCTTGTCGTCAGTGCTCATGGCCTACCTCATCTGTCGCGGGCACAGGTGGCGGGTTTGGGGCAGAGAGTCAAGAAACCCGCGCCGCCGACCTAAATGAAAAACGCCCCGGGGACAGGTCCCCGAGGCGTTTTCGATTCATTCTTGCGGCGCTGATCAGTCGCGCAGCAATTCGTTGATGCCGGTTTTCGAACGGGTCTTTTCGTCGACGCGTTTCACGATCACCGCACAGTAGAGGTTGATGCCGTTCTTGCTGGGCATGGAACCTGCGACGACGACCGAGTACGGGGGAACCTCGCCATAGGTGACTTCGCCGGTTTCGCGATCCACGATCTTGGTCGATTTGCCGATGAACACGCCCATGCCCAAAACCGAGCCTTCGCGCACGATACAGCCTTCAACCACCTCGGAGCGCGCCCCGATAAAGCAGTTGTCTTCGATGATGGTCGGACCGGCCTGCATGGGTTCCAGAACGCCGCCGATGCCAACGCCACCCGACAGGTGCACGTTTTTACCGATTTGCGCACAGGACCCGACGGTCGCCCATGTGTCGACCATGGTGCCCTCATCGACATAGGCGCCGAGGTTCACAAACGACGGCATCAGGACCACGCCCGGTGCGATATAGGCCGACTTGCGGACAACGGTGTTGGGCACGGCGCGGAAGCCTGCGGTTTTCCACTGCTCAGCATCCCAGCCTTTGAACTTGCTGTCGACCTTGTCCCACCAGCCGCCGCCTTGGGGGCCACCGGATTGCTCTTCCATGTCCTTGATGCGAAAGCCCAGCAGAACCGCCTTTTTGGCCCACTGGTTCACGTGCCAATCGCCGCTCTCCAGCTTTTCCGCCACGCGCAGCGAACCGCTGTCCAGTGCGTTCAGCGTGTCTTCGATGGCCTCACGGGTTTCGCCCGTGGTTTGCGGGGTGATCTGGTCACGGGTTTCCCAAGCTGCTTCGATTGCAGCTTCGAGTTGGGCATTCGACATGCGCGTTCCTCCGATAGGTATCTGGCCTCATCTGGGCAGAGCCTATAGACCGACATGAGCAACAGCGCAATGGAACCGAGGCCCCTATGACCGAGAACCGCACCCGCGTCTTTCCCAACGCCCATCAGGATATGGAAACGGCACGCGATATTCCCGACACGCCGCAGACACGTTCGCCCGCGTATCGTCTGGCCTTTGCCGATGATTCCTTTATCTGCCGCGACGAATTGCGCCCCGTACGGTTGCAGTTGGAATTGATGAAGCCGGAACTTTTGATGTCGGAATACGGCATTGAGAGCACCGTCGTTCTGTTCGGCGGCGCGCGCATTCCCGAGCCCGCGCAAAAGCACACGGCCAAGACCGAGACATTGGCCAACCTGTCAAAGTTCTATGATGAGGCGCGTGAGTTTGCCCGCCTGATGACCCTGAAAAGCATCGAGAGCGGCAATCGCGAAAACGTCGTTGTCACCGGCGGCGGTCCAGGTGTGATGGAGGCGGGCAATCGCGGCGCGGCGGATGCGGGGGGCGTGTCCATCGGGTTGAACATCGTTCTGCCCCACGAACAAAAACCCAACGATTGGGTCACGCCCGAGCTGTGTTTCAACTTTCACTACTTTGGCATTCGCAAGATGCATTTCCTGATGCGCGCCAATGTCATCGCCATGTTCCCCGGTGGGTTCGGGACGCTGGACGAGATGTTTGAGGCCCTGACCCTGATCCAGACGAACCGCATGCGCCGCGTGCCGTTCATCCTGTTCGGGCGCGCGTTCTGGGACAGCATTATCAACTGGGACGCTCTGGCCGATGCGGGCACCATCGCGCCCGAGGATCTGGACCTGTTCCATTTCGTCGAAACCGCCGCCGAGGCGGTCGAATATATCGAAAACTGGGCCGAATAATCAGGACGCAGCGGCCGAAACGGCATCCAACTGGCTGTCGTCTTGGCGTGCGGCGCGGGCCGCGTGGACCAGCGCGCGGAACAGACCCATTTGGCGATGCGCATAGAACAAATGCTCGGGGTGCCATTGCACGCCGATGGCAAAGGGTTCTTTGACGCGCTCAATCGCTTGGATCATGCCGCCGGTATCGCGCGCCGCGACGCGCAACCCGTCGCCCAAACAATCCACCGATTGGGAATGCAGGGCGTTCACCTTCATCGGTTTCTCGCCACTGACACCGGCCAAACGGGTGTCCGGTTCGATGCAGACGGTTTTGCGGGGCAGGACGGTCCAGACGCGCTCGCTGGTGGTGTAGGTGGCATAGGCGTCTTGGTTCAACGTTCCGCCAAGGGCGATGTTCAACATCTGACTGCCGCGGCAAATGCCCAGAACCGGTTTGTTCTGAACCTGCGCCGCACGTACCAGATCGCATTCCAGTTCATCGCGTTCGGGATCCAATCGGGCGCTGGTAATCAGTTTTCCGCCATAGAGGTCAGGCGAAATATCGTCGCCGCCGCCGATGATGATGCCGTCGACCGTCGCGACGTCCGCAGGGCGGCCAACGCCCCATCGCACGGCCCGCCCACCGGCAAGCCAGACGTTCAGCGCGACCAACGGAAAAATGCGCCACCCCGACCGTGTGGACGTTGTGACACCGATCACGGGGCGGCTCATGACGTACCCCCAAGACCACCCAGCAGTTTGCCGCATTCCTTGGCCCAATCGGATCGGAACAGGGTGATGCCCTGATGCGCATCGACGTAGGCCGCGCCGAGTTTGTCCAACAGATCACCGCTTGCCGCGATCTGTTCGACCAGACGCCACCGGTCCCATTCGGTGACCAGCGTCCAATCGGGGTCATCAATCCGGCAATCGGGCAGGCGAAAGTGGAACGTGGGTCGCGCCGTGACGGCGGTGTCCGTGCCGATCTTGGCGGTCACACGATCCGCGTCCAGATGGGCAAAGATCGGCAGCATGTCTAGGCCGCGGTTCCGCGACGGGGTGTCCTCTAGGTAGAGATCGATCAGATCGCTCAGGGACGCATCGCGCCCCAGTTCGACCAGATGACGCACAAAGGAGGTCGGATAAGGATCTGTGAACGGCAATGCGTTGCGCGACTCGTCAATCGGACGCGCCGCGCGCATCCAGTCCTCAATCAACGCATAGGCCAACAGGGGGCGCAGGATGTCGGATGTGTCGGTGCTGGCGATTTCGACGTTCAGATGGACGCCAAAGCCGAAATACCACGCAGATGTACTACCCAAGGCACCGCGATCACAGAGGACCGCGCGCAGATGATCAAGGCGATCCAACCCCTCCGCGTCCAAGGGTTCGGTGACGATTTCGACCGGCACGACCTCACGGCCCAAGGCCAGACCGGCGTCGCGAAAGGTGCTGGCACTGGCCTTGCGCAGGGCGGTGTCGAGATACACCTCGACATCGCCGATGTCGGTGTCACGGACCGTCCAGATGGTGGTGTCGTCTTGATGGGCGGTGCCGTTCAGGACCTTAGCCACGATCGCGGCAACCTTATCTTCGGGCAGGCCGCCCAGTTCGATCTCGACCCCCGTCAGGCGGGGGGTGCCGTCGGCATTGGTCGGCTGGGGCAGTGGGCGAAAGGCGGTGTTCGTCATAGATGACTAACTATGTCATCGCCCCAAAGGTTCCAGCGTTATTCGCCCTGATTAACCTCGGCCTCGATCTGGGCGCGGGATTTGCGGGCGCGTTCGGTCGCCGATTTCAGCTGACCACAGGCGGCCATGATGTCCTCGCCACGCGGGGTGCGGATGGGCGAGGCATAACCGGCCTTATAGATGATGTCGGCAAACGCCTCGATCCGGTCCCAGTCGGACCGTTGATAAGGCGAACCCGGCCATTCGTTGAACGGGATCAGGTTGATCTTGGCGGGGATGCCTTGGATCAGTTTGACCAGACGGCGCGCGTCGGAATCCGTGTCGTTCACGTCCTTGAGCATCACGTATTCAAACGTGATCCGTTCGCTGTTGGACAGTTTCGGATAGGCCTTAAGCGCCTCAAGCAGCTCCGCAATGTTCCAGCGTTTGTTGATCGGGACCAGCTTGTCGCGCACCTCATCCGTGGTGGCGTGAAAGCTAACGGCCAGCATACAACCGATTTCCTCGGCGGTGCGGGCGATTTCGGGCACGACGCCCGAGGTCGACAGGGTGATCCGGCGACGCGACAGGGAAATGCCTTCGCCGTCCATGGCGATCTTCATCGCATCGCGGACGTTTTCAAAGTTGTACAGAGGTTCGCCCATGCCCATCAGAACGATGTTGGACAACAGACGCGGACCGGATTCACCCGTGCCCACACCGGGTTCGGGCCATTCGCCCAGATCGTCGCGCGCCATCATGATCTGACCGACGATTTCGGCGGCGGTCAGGTTGCGCACCAGTTTCTGCGTCCCCGTGTGGCAGAACGAACAGGTCAGAGTACAGCCCACCTGCGACGAGACACACAGCGTGCCGCGATCGGTCTCGGGGATATAAACCACCTCAACCTCATGGCCGCCCGCGATGCGCACCAGATACTTGCGGGTGCCATCCGCGCTGACCTGTTTGCTGACCATTTCGGGGATCGAGACGGTGAACTTTTCGTCCAGTTCGGCGCGATAGGCCTTGGACAGGTTGGTCATTTCCGCAAAGTCGCGCACGCCCCATTGATAGATCCATTGCCAGATCTGGTTCACGCGCATCTTGGCCTGTTTTTCCGGCGTGCCACCCGCGATCAGCGTGTCGCGCAATTGCTCACGCGTGAGGCCGACAAGGTTGGTCTTGCCGCCTGTGTCGGTCTTACGGGGAATGGTCATCACGTCCTGCGTGATAGGGGCGCTGGCTTGCATCATTCAATCCTCGGGAAATCAGGGATGGCTGATACACGATTTTTTCCGAGTCTGCAAAGGCATGCTGCATATGCTCGGTTTTGGGTGAGAGCGAACGAAAAAGGGCGCCGCGTGGCGCCCCGTTCAATCCGTTTGCGTGGGCCTTAGGCCCCGCAGTAATTCGCCGCCGACTCCGATGCCGCCGTAAAGCCCAGCAACGAGAACGTATCCTTGGTGATGGTGCCGCGCGACGAGCGGGCGGTCAGCGTCGCCTCGGCGCCGCGTTTCATGGCCGCGATAATCTTGGAATCATCCGCAGGCGTTGCGGGCCACGCCCATTCGCCATCGGTGAACAGCTCAAACTTGTTGTCGCCGATTTCCATCGAGACAAAGCTGTTCGGCGCGAACGGATAGCCGCCGGTAAAGGACACGACGCCACCCGATTTGCCACGGTTGAACGTCACGAACAGCATGATGTCACCGCGACGCACGGCCTTGATCCGGCCGTTTTCATCGGTGTTCACGGTTTCCTTGGGGATCGCCACGCCAAAGCATTCGTTCGGGGTCTGCGGCGGTTCGGCGAACACATTCCAATGGGTTTGTTCGTCGACTTTGTTGGTCGTTTCCTGCGCAACTGCGCCCGTGCTGACGCCGGCAACCAGTGCGGCGGCCAGTCCGAATTTCGCCCATGAAGTCATAGTACTCACAGCCTCCAGCTGTATTTGCCTCGTGCGACCGCCTGTGGTCGTTTGCGCGACCTTTTCCTGTGGCGGATCGTAATTCAACTCGATATTTGGCAGAATAGCGCGAACGTGGGGATTTTTGAAACCCCCGTAAGCATAAATTCGCCCACAAATAAGCGAGGATTCGCATGACCAACCCAGCACCCCTTGTTGAGATCTGGCGCGGCCCGCTGGCCGAGTCCCTGCATTCCGGTCACGTGGTGGTCTGTGATCATACGGGTCAGATCGTTTTTGCGCTGGGTAATCCGGATCAGACGATCCTGCCGCGTTCCTCGGTGAAGATGATTCAGGCCCTACCCCTGATGGAAAGTGGCGCGGCGGATGCGTTTGGTTTGCAGCCCTCGCAACTGGCGCTGGCCTGTGCGTCGCATCAGGGCGCGCCGATGCATACGGACCCTGTTGCGGCGTGGCTGTCGGAACTGGGCCTGACGGATGACGACATGCGCTGTGGTGCCGAGGTGCCGCGCGATCGCGACACGAAACACGCCATGATCCGCGCCGAAGGGTCCCCGTGTCAGGCGCACAACAACTGTTCGGGCAAACATTGCGGGTTTCTGACCCTGAACAAACACATCGGGGGCGGCACGGAATATGTCGACCCGACCCATCCGGTACAGATCGCCGCGCGCGATGCGTTTGAATCCGTCACGGATATGGATAGCCCCGGTTTTGGCATCGACGGGTGCTCGGCCCCGAACTTTGCCACCACGATGTATGGTCTGGCCCGCGCTATGGCCTATTTCGCCGCCGCCGATGTCGATAGTTCGGACAAACGCGAATCCGGTGCGGCGCGCTTGCGTCAGGCGATGATCGCCTATCCGCATCTGGTGGCCGGTGACGGGCGCGCCTGTACCGAGTTGATGGCCGCCGCCAAAGGTCAGGCCGCGATCAAAACAGGGGCCGAGGGCGTGTTCACCGCGATTCTGCCGGACCAAAAGCTGGGCGTCGCGGTCAAGGTCACGGATGGCGCAACACGGGCCAGCGAATGCACGATTGCGGCCGTTTTGGTGCGCTTGGGCATTCTGGATGCAAACGATCCGGCAGTGATCAAACGAATGACGCCGCGCGTCCGCAATTGGCGCGGGATGGATACCGGTATGATCCGCCCCGCCGCCGGTTTGATCGACGCCTAGGCCGCGAATTCGTCCTTGGCATAGCCTTGGATGTACAGCAGCGCCGACAGGTCGCCGTGGTTGATGCGGATATCGCATTCGGCGGCGACCGTCGGTTTCGCGTGCAGGGCAACGCCCGCACCGGCCAGACCCAGCATCCCCAGATCGTTCGCGCCGTCCCCGACGGCCATGACGTCACCGTGGGTCAGACCCAAACGCGCGCTGATCTCTTTCAGGGCCTGCACTTTGGCCTCGCGACCTAGAATCGGCATGCCCACCTCACCGGTCAGAACGCCGTTTTCGACCAACAAAGTGTTCGCGCGGTTCTCATCAAAGCCCAATTCGCCTGCGACATTTTGGGTAAATGCGGTGAAGCCCCCCGACACCAACGCGGCATAGGCGCCGTTCGCCTTCATCGTCGAGAGCAGTTCGCGACCACCGGGCATGAATGTGATCCGCGTGGCCAGAACGCGGGCGATCACGGCCTCATCCAGACCCTTGAGCAGACCCACCCGTTCCTTGAGCGCACCCTCGAAATCCAGCTCGCCGTTCATGGCGCGCGCGGTGATGTCCTTGACCCGCTCACCGACGCCCGCCTCATCGGCCAGTTCGTCGATGCATTCCTGCTCGATCATGGTGCTATCCATATCTGCCAAAAGCATTTTTTTCTTTCGGCCCTCGGCAGGCTGCACCACCATATCGACGCCCATCGCCTGCATATCCGACCACACATCCCACCGGTTTTCGGGCACGATTTCGACCGCGAATTCGGCGGCCTCATCCGGTGCCAGCCATTGGGCATCGCCACCGCCCCACGCGTTGCGCAGTGCGTCCACCGTCGCCGGTGTCAGGGTCGGGTTTTTCGGGTTCGACAAGAGGGTGACGATGTACATGGTCGTGTTTCCGATAGTGAACAAGGGTGTCGTATTTGTGCTCTTAAACGGCGCAATAGCGCGTCTTTCCCTCTTGCGCCAGAGCCGCGTGCCCCGTAGATGCGGTCTCGGGACACCCTTCCCCAACGAAGGGCGATTATCTGGAAGGATACCAGAAATGACTATCGAACAACCGGCTGCGCGTCCGGCTAATCCGCGCTTTTCTTCTGGCCCCTGTGCCAAGAACCCCGCTTTCTCCTTGGACAAACTGAATGATGCCGCTCTGGGCCGTTCGCACCGTGCCGCCGTCGGCAAGGCCAAGCTGAAAGACGCCATTGAAACGACCCGCGAGATTCTGGGCGTTCCGGCAGATTACAAAATCGGTATCGTACCGGCGTCGGACACCGGCGCAGTTGAAATGGCTATGTGGTCGCTGCTTGGCGCACGCAAGGCCACGATGGTCGCTTGGGAATCCTTTGGTGCGGGCTGGGTCACGGATGTGGTCAAGCAGCTGAAGATCGAGGCAGACGTCAAAACCGCCGAATACGGCGAGATCGTCGATTTCGCCGAGATCGATTTCAACACCGACGTCGTGTTCACATGGAACGGCACCACCTCGGGTGTGCGCGTTGCCAATGGTGATGCGATCCCCGCCGACCGCGAAGGTCTGACCATCTGCGACGCCACCTCGGCCGCATTCGCGATGGACCTGCCGTGGGACAAACTGGATGTGACCACGTTCAGCTGGCAGAAAGTTCTGGGTGGTGAGGCCGCGCATGGCATGATCATCCTCAGCCCGCGCGCGGTCGAGCGTCTGGAAACCTACACCCCCGCATGGCCCCTGCCGAAAATCTTCCGCATGACCAAAGGCGGCAAGCTGATCGACGGTATCTTTGTCGGTGAAACCATCAACACGCCCTCGATGCTGGCGGTTGAGGACTATCTGGTTGCGCTGGACTGGGCGAAATCGATCGGTGGCCTGAAAGGTCTGATCGCACGCGCCGATGCCAACGCACAGGCCGTTTGGGATTTCTGCGCGGCACGCGACTGGATCGACAACCTTGCCGTTGATCCCGCGACCCGCTCGAACACCAGCGTCTGCCTGAAGTTCACCGACGCCCGCATCCAAGACGGTGCAGCCTTCGCCAAGGCCGTTGCAAAACGTCTGGAAAAAGAAGGCGTTGCTCTGGACATCGGTGCCTATCGCGACGCGCCTGCCGGTCTGCGTATCTGGTGTGGTGGCACGGTTGAGACCGCCGATGTTGCGGCGATGCTGCCGTGGCTGGAATGGGCGTTCAACGCCGAGATCGAAGCCCAGACCGAAGCGGCCTAATCGGCCCTCTGTGACCTGATTTGCCGGGCCCCGCGTGGGCCCGGACCATCCCCCCTATATCTAGGAGTGTGCCAGATGGCCCCCAAAGTTCTTGTATCCGACAAACTGTCTGAAACCGCCGTTCAGATTTTCCGCGACCGCGGTATCGAAGTCGACTTCATGCCCGAGCTGGGCAAAGACAAAGAAAAACTGGCCGAGGTGATCGGCAAATACGACGGTCTGGCCATTCGTTCGGCCACCAAAGTCACGCCCAGCCTGCTTGAGCACGCGGACAACCTGAAAGTTGTCGGTCGCGCCGGTATCGGTACGGACAACGTCGACAAAGAGGCGTCGTCGAAAAAAGGCGTGATCGTCATGAACACGCCGTTCGGCAACATGATCACCACCGCCGAGCATGCCATCGCGATGATGTTCGCCGTTGCCCGTCAGATCCCCGAAGCATCCGCGTCCACCCACGCTGGCAAATGGGAAAAGTCGAAATTCATGGGGGTTGAGCTGACCGGCAAGACCCTTGGCGTGATCGGTGCCGGTAACATCGGTGGCATCGTGTGCGACCGTGCGCGTGGCCTGAAAATGAAGGTCATCGCGTTTGACCCGTTCCTGTCGGAAGAAAAAGCCGAAAAGATGCAGGTCGAAAAGGTTGAGCTGGACGAGCTGCTGACCCGTGCCGATTTCATCACCCTGCACGTGCCGTTGACCGATGGCACCCGCAACATCCTGTCGGCTGAAAACCTCGCCAAGACCAAAAAAGGCGTGCGCATCATCAACTGTGCCCGTGGTGGTCTGGTTGACGAAGAAGCCCTGGCCGAGCTGCTGAAATCCGGCCACGTTGCTGGCGCAGCGTTCGACGTGTTCGCGGTTGAGCCCGCTGTCGACAACGTTCTGTTCAACCTGCCCAACGTCGTCTGCACCCCGCACTTGGGCGCATCGACCACAGAGGCACAGGAAAACGTGGCCCTGCAGGTTGCGGAACAGATGTCGGATTACCTGCTGACCGGTGCGGTTCAGAACGCTCTGAACATGCCGTCCGTCACCGCCGAAGAAGCCAAAGTCATGGGGCCGTGGATCAAACTGGCCGGTCATCTGGGCGGTTTCGTGGGTCAGTTGACCGATGAGCCGATCAAGTCGATCAACGTGCTCTATGACGGTGTTGCTGCCGAGATGAACCTTGAGGCGCTGAACTGTGCCGCCGTTGCGGGCATCATGCAGGCGACCAACCCCGACGTGAACCTCGTGTCCGCGCCGGTCATCGCCGAAGAGCGTGGCGTCAAGATCAGCAAAACCACCCAGCACAAATCGGGTGTGTTCGACGGCTATGTCAAACTGACCGTGAAAACCGAGACCCGTGAACGTTCGATCGCCGGTACCGTGTTTAGCGACGGCAAGCCGCGCTTTATCCAGATCAAAGGCATCAACATCGACGCCGAAGTGGGTGAGCACATGCTCTACACCACCAACGAAGACGTGCCGGGCATCATCGGGACGCTGGGTCAGGTTCTGGGCGAAAACGGCATGAACATCGCCAACTTTACCCTTGGCCGTTCGGATCAGGGCGGCAACGCCATCGCGCTGCTGTATCTGGACCAAAGCCCCAGCGCCGATGTCCTGAAGGCCCTGAAAGACACCGGTAAATTCCAACAGGTTCGTCCGCTGGAATTCGACGTGGCCTAAGGCGCCGCATACGGTATGAAAACAAGGCCCGCCGCATCCGTGGCGGGCCTTTGCATTTGGAACGGATGGTTTTGATGGGCTGCTTTTACGCGATTGGCGATATCCACGGGTATCTGAACAAGCTGGAGGGCGCGCATGCCCTGATCGCCCTCGACCGTGCCGAGAACGCTGGTTTTGCGGACGCGCCGGTGGTGCATGTGGGTGATTACGCGGATCGTGGGCCGGATGTGGCGGGGGTTCTGGAGCACCTCATGGCGGGTCAGGCCAAGGGCGCGCCGTGGATCACGCTGCGCGGCAATCACGACCGGATGATGTGGCTGTTTTTGCAGGATCCCGCGCTGGACGATCCGGTTCGGCCTGATTTGCACTGGCTTGAGGATCGGATCGGCGGGCGCAAGACATTGGCGTCCTACGGGGTGAATGCGGGGCATGATCGTACCGTTGCCGCCATCCACGCCGATGCACGCGCCAAGGTGCCACAGGCGCATCTGGATTTCATCATGTCCTGCCCTCTATGGCACGACGGCGGGGAGGTGTTTTTCTGTCACGCAGGCGTGCGGCCGGGCGTCGATCTGCACCAACAGGACGAAAACGATCTGGTCTGGATCCGCGACGGGTTTCTGAACGATCAGACCGACCACGGCCCTCTGATCGTGCACGGGCACACCGCGATTGATGAGGTGACGCATTATGGCAACCGCCTGAACATCGACACGCGGGCGGGTTATGACGGTCCCCTTAGCGTGGTGGCGATTGACGGGCGGCAGGTCTGGCAGGTCACCGCGACGGGTCGCGTGCCGGTCACGCCGACGCCTGCGCAATAAAAAAATCGCCCGCGACAGAGGAGGCGGGCGGTTCTTTAACCGGTGTGGGAGGACACCGGTGAGGGAAATCGGAAATCCGTTAGTGGATTTTGGCAGCTTCTTCGCGTGCCAGACCTTTGATCATGCTGCGGTGCAGGCCCAGATCGCTGAGTTCGCGGTCGTTCAGCGTGTTCAGTTCGGCCACGGTGCGCTTGTACACGGCGCGGCGGGCCAGAGCGACCTTGAGCGATGCGTAGGCCGAGTAGAACGGTGCTGCGATGTTGGCTTCGATGCGGCGGATGTCAGATGCAAATGCCATGGTAGTCTTCCTTCGAGTTGGGGCGCGAGCGCCTTTCGCTCGCCGTCTTCTGTTACCGTTAACTTAGACAAATGCTGCGCTTGCACAATCCACAGGTTGGAATTGCCGCCATGCAGAAATCGAATAGAAAACAACCGGAAATTCATAACGAATAAATATGTTAAGTGTTTGTAATTAAACAAAATACATAAGGCGCCATGTGGGTTTCACATGACGCCTATGCAATTTCTGCAAAATGCTGCGATTTTGGTATGCCAAATGGACCGGATCAGCCCCGTTTGTGAGTCGCGCCAATGTGTCGTTCACCGCGTTTTTTGGCCAATTCGATCTGGCGCTGGCGTTCGCGGAATCGTTCCTTGCGCGCATCGTCATACATATCGATGCACCGGTGACAGCTGACGCCCTCTTCGTATTCGGGGCGGTTGACGTCCTCGGCCATCAAGGGTTGGCGACAGGCACGGCACAGGACATGCGGCCCCTCTTTCAACCCGTGGCCCACCGATACGCGTTCATCGAACACGAAACATTCGCCGTTCCACGTGCTGTCCTCGGCAGGGACCTCTTCGAGGTATTTCAGGATGCCACCTTTGAGGTGAAAGACGTCCTCGACCCCCTGACCCAGCAGAAAGTTCGTCGATTTCTCGCACCGGATACCGCCGGTACAGAACATCGCGACGCGCTTGTTGTGGAACCGGTCCTTGTTTTCCTCCCACCACGCGGGGAATTCGCCAAAGCTCTTGGTTTTGGGGTCGATTGCGCCCTCGAATGTGCCGATCTCGACCTCGTAATCATTGCGGGTGTCGATGACGACCACATCTTCGGACCGGATCAGGTCGTTCCAATCCTCGGGCGCGACGTAATGGCCGACCTTGGCGCGGGGATCGACGTCGGGCTGACCCATGGTGACGATCTCGCGTTTCAGACGCACCTTCATCTTGCCAAAGGGACGCATCGAGGCGGTGCTTTCTTTCCATTCCAGATCGGCGCATCCGGGCAGGGCGCGGATATAGGCGAGGATCGTGTCGATCCCCGCGCGCGATCCGGCGATGGTGCCGTTGATACCCTCTTGGGCCAACAACAGTGATCCGACAATGCCTGCCTCTTCGGCAGTTTTCAGCAGACCCTCGCGCAATGCGGCGGGATCGTCAAAACGGGTGAAATGATAGAGTGCAGCGACGGTAAACATATGTTCTCATAGTCCCGAGATGTGATGGCCTGCAAGGGGGATTGATCGCCCGCGACCGGCCTGCCGCATGTGTCGCACAGGAAGGAGCCCTCAATGACCGCCCAGAACGACGCTTTGATCGTGATCGATGTCCAGAACGATTTCTGTCCCGGTGGGGCGCTGGCCGTGAATGAGGGCGATCAGGTGGTGCCGATCATCAACGCGATGTTGAACGATTATCCGGTCAAGGTATTCACACAGGACTGGCATCCGGCGGGGCATTCGTCATTCGCGTCAGGTCACGCCGGCCACGATCCGTTCAGCGTGATCGACATGCCCTATGGCGCACAGGTCCTATGGCCCGATCATTGTGTTCAGGGCACGGCGGGCGCAGAGTTCCACCCCGACCTGAACACCACCGCCGCCGATCTGATCATCCGCAAAGGGTTCCGCCCCCAGATCGACAGCTATTCCGCGTTTTTCGAGAACGACCACACCACGCCTACGGGCCTGTCCGGGTATCTGGCCGAGCGGGATGTACAATCGGTGACACTGGTCGGGTTGGCGACGGATTTCTGTGTTCAATACTCGGCGCTGGATGCGGCGCGGCTGGGCCTCAAGGTGCGGGTGATCGAACGCGCCTGCCGTGCGATTGATCTGGACGGATCTCTTGAAGATTCGCGCGAGGCTATGCTTGATGCAGGCGTTGTATTAGAGGCCTGAACGCGGTTTCCCCTTGCGCGTGGTGGCGCCCCTTTGATCTAACCGACCCGACGACGCCCCAACGGCCCCGGAGGACCCATGGTCGACATCGCGACCCGTGTGCATAACCACAAATGGAAGATCGATCCGATCGTCCGGTCCCTGATCGACACGGATTTCTACAAGCTGTTGATGTGCCAATCGGTGTTTCACAACCGGCCCGATGTGCAGGTCACGTTCAGCCTGTTGAACCGCACCAAATCCATCCGTCTGGCCGATCTGATTGATGAGGGTGAGCTGCGCGAGCAGTTGGATCATGTGCGGTCCCTGCGCCTGTCGCGGGGCGAGAGCACTTGGCTGCGCGGGAACATGTTCTATGGCAAACGGCAGATGTTCCGCCCCGATTTCATGGAGTGGTTCGAGAACCTGCAACTGCCGCCCTATCATCTGGAAAAGCGCGACGGTCAGTACGAACTGACGTTTGAGGGATCTTGGCCCGAGGTGATGTTGTGGGAAATCCCCGCCCTGTCGATCCTGATGGAGCTACGCGGGCGTGCGGTTCTACAGGACATGGACCGGTTCGAGTTACAAATCCTGTACGCCCGCGGGATGACCAAGCTGTGGGAAAAGGTCGAAGGCCTGCGCGAAATCGACGGGTTACGCATCGCGGATTTCGGCACGCGGCGGCGGCACAGCTTTCTGTGGCAGGACTGGTGCGTGCAGGCGATGCTAGAGGGGCTGGGCAACAAATTCGTCGGCACCTCGAACTGTCTGATCGCGATGCGCCGCGAGGTTGAAGCGATCGGGACCAACGCCCATGAATTGCCCATGGTCTATGCCGCCCTTGCCGATACGGATGCGGAATTGGCCAATGCGCCCTATCAGGTTCTGGCGGATTGGCACGCGGAACACGACGGCAACCTGCGCATCATCCTGCCCGACACCTATGGGACGGACGGGTTTCTGGCCAACGCGCCGGACTGGTTGGCCGGTTGGACCGGTATCCGCATCGACAGTGGCGACCCGATTGAGGGCGGCGAGGCCGCGATCAAATGGTGGGCCAGCCGTGGCGAGGACCCCAAGCAAAAGCTGATCATCTTTAGCGACGGCTTGGACGTCGACAAAATCGCGGAACTCAGCACCCATTTCGCAGGCCGCGCCAAGGTGTCGTTTGGCTGGGGGACGCTGCTGACCAATGATTTCCGCGGGCTGACGCCGAATGACGCGCTTGCGCCGTTTTCACTGGTCTGCAAGGCGGTGTCGGCCAACGGGCGACCCACGGTCAAACTGTCCGACAACCCGAACAAGGCCATGGGCCCCACCGACCAGATCGACCGCTATAAACGGGTGTTCGGGGTGGGTGGCCAAACGGCCTATGACGTGGTGGTCTAATCGATCCGGCCGCGCAGGGCCTTGACCTCGGCGCGTTGTTTCTTGGCCTTGATCCGGCGCTCGACCGAGCCTTTGGTCGGTTTGGTTTTGATCCGCCGTTTGGGCGCGATCAGCGATTTTCGGATCAGGTCGGCCAGCCTTTCACGCACAATCTCGCGGTTGCGGATTTGGGATCGTGTTTCGTCGCAAAACAGGATCAGCGCGCCCTCTTTGGTCCATCGCCGTCCCGCCAGCCGTTGCAGGCGACGTTTAACGGGGTCGGTCAGGTTCGGAGATCTGGCGGCCTCAAACCGCAGCTCGACCGCCGTGGACACCTTGTTCACGTTCTGCCCGCCGGGGCCGCTGCTGCGGATGAACTGTTCGGTCAGTTCCCAATCGGCGATTTCGATCTGATCGTTGATGCGCAGCGACATGGTGCGGGTCCGTCATGCGAAAAGGGCTGCCAGATATAGCAGCCCTTCGAGTTTCTTGGGAGATGGGGCCAGTTAGAGCGTAGCCCAATCAGAAGTGTTCGGTCTTCGGGTTTGCCTTCAGACCACGGCCCCCCTGACTGTTCGGACACCTCTCTCCAATATCACTCTAGACACTGGACCACCTCCTTTCTGCTGATTGCCGTTAAGTTCAGCGTGCCACAGATTTTGTGTTTGTCAAAACCTTTTACGCAACACGTGCCACTAAACGCCCAACAATTAGGCGAAACGGCACAAGTGCAACCAATGCGATAGCAGTTTTGAGAACCCAGTCAGCAACAGCAAAGGTGACCCACAACGGCGCCTCGGGGCCGGTGGTCAAGAACGGCATGGTGTTCCATGCCCAGTTGATCTCTGCATCGGCAGATTGGCCAAAAAATGTAACAAACTGTGCAAAGGCCAGCGTGAAAAAGATCGCGGTATCCACGGCGGAGCCAACGATCGAGGACACGAACGGGGCCTTCCACCAGCTGCCCGAACGCAGGCGGTCAAAGATCGCAACATCGACCAGTTGCGCAATCAGGAACGCGGTGGCCGATGCGATGGCGACGCGGAAGGCGACGGCTTGATAGGTGTATCCATCCCCCTGCAGGGTGATTTGCGTGCCGATCAGCGAACAGATGATGCCCGTGACAAAACCGGCAAAGATCACTTTGCGGGCGGCGGCGGTGCCATAGACGCGGTTCATCAGGTCGGTGACCAGAAACGCAAAGGGATAGGTGAATGCCCCCCATGTCAGCAGCCCGTCAAACAACAGGAACTGAACCAACACGTTCGAGGCAACGACGATAACGGCCATGGCGATTACGCCAGGCAAAAGTGCGCGAGTCATAGATGTAATCCGTTTTTACAAGGTAGCGGCGACTTGGTCGCCCATCATGGGCGAACGGGGCCGTTTAACGCCGGTTTTGTCCCTAATCAAGGGATTCTTGCAGCGTGTATTCCACGATCTCGGTGCGCAGCAGCCGCAGGAAATTGTCGTCTGCCACCATAGTCAGGCGCAGGTTCCCGTCCGCGGTGCGGGAAACGGCCAGCCCTTCGAGGTTGCCGTGGCGGCTGGCTGGGGATTGCATCACCGTGTCGATTTCGCGCAACGCACGGCCTGTCCATTCAAACCGGCGCACACGGCTGCGGAACCCGAAGATGCCGGAAAAGCCGCGTTCTAGCACGTAGAGATACCCGTCAGGCCCGAAATCCGCACCGGTGATCAGGTAGTCACCCTGCCGCGGCAGGGTCCCCGCATTTTGCCACGCGCCCCGTGCGTATCGGTAAACGGGAAAATCGCCCTGACTGGTGCGGGTGTCCTCGGTTATGGTGAACAGGCTGTTGTCCGGCGCGATCGCCAAGGACTCAAGTCCCGAGTTCCAGTGCAGCGAGCGGAAGGACGGATCGCGGGGCATCCATGCGGCCTCGGACCCCGTGTCGCGATAGGTCCACATGCGGTGGTGGCCCTCAAACGTCAGGAAGAGACGCCCATCGCCGCGAATGGCCAACCCTTCGGAATCGGCGTCCCGGCCATCGACCTGTGCCCCTTCGGGATTGCGCACGGGCGACAGAACCGTGTCCTCTATGCCGGTGATCTGTCCGGCATCGTCACGGATCACGCGCCCCGTCACGAAAAGGCCCCGATCCCCCAAGGCGACAAAACGGCCGTCCTCAGCATCCACCCAGTCAAAGGCGGACAGGCCCCCGAACCGGTCATCCGCAACGGACCAGTTGAACGTGGTCCAGTCGCGCTCGTTCAGGGCCAGAACCGGCGCGGTGATGAGAAAAAATGCCGCTACTGCGCGGCCAAGACCTTGGCGCATTGTTTGGGCAAATCGTCCATTGTGTAATCCCGCGCACCACGTTTTTTCGGGGCAGGCTTGGCCGGTTTCGCCGGTTTGGCGACCTTGGGTGGGTTCAGATAATCGGTCACCCACCAGTTCAGCGTCTCATCACAGCCATCCCCGTTTTTCGACAGTTCGGCCACGGTCGGCTTTTGCGTTTGGCACAGACGCGATCCGTCGGGGCATTTCAGGCGCACATGGAAATGGTAGTGGTGCCCGTACAGGGGGCGCACCTTTTGCAGCCACTTTTTGTCCTTGCGGGTCGCGGTTTTGCACATCTCGATCTTGACCGGCGGGGTCACGAAAATCCGGTCCACGGCGGGGTCAAGCGCGGCTGCCTTAATGATTTCGATATGCGCGGCGGTAAAGTTGCCGTTGACCGAGGTCTGGTCCTTGCTGCGCACCGAAATCGAGCTGAGGTTTTCGCGATCCTTGCGGCTGAGGTTCAGACGTTTGGGGGGCAGCATCCAGATATCCGCGTCCAACCCGATCTGGTGCGATTGGTGCCCTGATACCATCGGGCCACCGCGCGGCTGGCTGATGTCACCGATATAGAGACCCTTCCACCCCGGTTGGGCGGCGGCCTTCGTGCTGAGCCGTTCAAGAAACGAAATCATTTCCGGATGACCCCAGTTGCGGTTGCGGCTCAGGCGCATGGCCTGCCACGTGGGGCCGGTTTCCGGTAGCTGAACCAGACCCGCGCCGCATCCCTTGGCATAGGTGCCGATGGCGTGGGGTTTCTGGTTTGACCCGTCCTGTTTCGCCCCAAAGAGCGTGTTCGCCTTGGTTTCGGCCGCAACGGGCGTCGCCAAGGCACAGATCGTCAGACAAAGGGTGATGAAGGCGCGGACCATTGCTCGAACTTCTCGCCGTTGGGTTTTACCCAGAGTAGCAAAAACAATCCGATAAGAAAGAGGGCGATCAAAGGTGTGATGCCCAATTGCTGGTTGCCGCTTAAATCTGTGACAAATCCGATTGTCAGTGGCGCAACAAACGACGTTGCCTTGCCGGCCAGCGCGAAGAGGCCGAATGCCTCGGTCGTGCGGCGCGGGTCCGCCTGACGCACCATCATTGTACGGCTGGCCGATTGCAACGCACCGCCCGCCGCGCCAATCATCGCGCCAAGGATATAGAACACGATGTCTGGCAGGTTCGAAGTCGGCTCAACCGCGATGCCGAACACCATGTCGCGCGATACGAACACAATCGCGATCGCCACACAGGTCAGGGTCAGGACGTTGGCCACGATCACCGGCTTGGGCCCGAACTTCTGATCCGCGATGCCACCGATCTTGGCGAATATCGCACCGGAAATCGCGGCCAGAATGCCGAACACACCGACGTCAATCACGGTCCATCCCAGAACCCCCGACGCGTAAATCCCGCCAAAGATATACATCCCGTTCAGCGCGTCCCGATAGAACATGGACGAGCCGAGATAGGCAAACAGGCTACGGTTCTGGGGCAAATGGCGCAGGGTCTGGGCCAATTCCGGCAGGGCACCGCGCACGGCCACGCGGATCGGTTGGCGGTTTTCGGCGGGGCCTTCTTTGACCCACAAAAAGAACGGGATCATGAAGACCGCAAACCAGATCGCGGTGAACGGCCCCACGGCACGGGTGCCTTCGCGCATCTCGGGATCAAGGCCAAGGATAGGGCTGAGGCCGACAAAGGTTTTGCCGGTGGTCGCGCTCTCGGCAAAGAACACCAGCATGATCGCAAGGGCCAGAACCCCGCCGACATAGCCAAACGCCCAGCCCGAACCGGAGATGTTCCCCAGTTTGTCCTGATCGCCCAGCGAAGGCATCATCGCGTTGGTGAAAATCGTGGCAAATTCCATGCCGATCAGGCCAAGCCCAAAGAAGCACAGGATCAAGGGCAGGTTAAAATCGTCCGGCGTTGCAAGCCATAGCCCCCACGCGCCGATCACATAGAGAACCGAAAACGCCCAGATGAACCGGATGCGCCCGCCCGCACGATCCGCAATCGCGCCCAGAACGGGGGCCAGGAGGGCAATGATCAGACCGGCGATGCCAACGCCATATCCCCACGCGGCCTGTGCGGCGCTTCCGTCGCCCAATGCCTCGGTGACATAGGGCGCGAAAATAAACGTGATTAAAAGCGTGTGGTAAGGTTGGCTGGCGAAGTCATAAAAATACCAGCCCCACACTCGCCGTTTCGGCGAAACTTCGGACATCGCTCATCCCCTCATAGCGCTGCGGGCAAATAAGATCGGGAAAACGATCTGAACGCAAGAGTTTAGATACCTTCAACTTTAGGCGGCCAAGGGCGTTCGCCGTCCGCGGAAATCCAACCTTTGACCCAATCCGGCAACTCGGGCGAAGGGCCATCGTGGTTCAAAACCTTGGCCACATGGGCCGGATCGACGATCCCGTCGCGTGAGGTGATGGCGGTGCGCAACAGGGCCTGCGAGGTGCAGATGTCCCCGTTCCACATGCTTTGATCTATATACAAAAATCGGTGATCCCAGCCGATACAGCGGCTGTGCATCCGCACACGGTCAAACATCCGTACACGGCGGCGATAGCGCACCGAACTGCCCGCGACGGTCATGCCCCATTTGTTGTCGACCAACGCCTTGCGCAAACCGGTGCGGTTGGCCAAAGGCACGCGCCCTAGGTCATATAGGGTTAGGGTCCGCCCGTTGTTCAGTTCCGCCCATGGATCAATGTCCCAAGGCCAGCACAGGTGATAGGACACATGCGTCCCCGTGAGGGGCAGGGGCGGGGCGTTTCGGCTGGTCAGATCGCCCTTGATCAGGCGCAACAACGGGTACATTCGGCGTCTCCTTTGGGCCAAAGTGGCCGGTCGCGGGGTAGGGTCAAGGCACGACGTTGCGTTAGGTGCTTGCGTCGCGGGGGTCCTGCAACTAGGTCATAGAGAGCGCAATTAGGGGTGTGAAACGGATATGCAGTCGATCTTTCAGATTTTGTTGATGATCCTTGATGTTGTCTGGTTTGTAATCATCGTGCACATCATCTTTAGCTGGCTGATCAGCTTTCAGGTGCTGAACCTGCGTCAGCCGTTGGTCGCGCAACTGTGGGATGGCCTGAACCGGTTGCTGGAACCGCTCTATGGTCCGATCCGTCGCCGTCTGCCCTATACGGGTGGTCTGGATCTGGCACCATTGATTGTGATCCTCGCCATCGCGGCACTACGTATTGTGATCCGAAACAACATGTAAGCGTTCTAGGGGCTTGTCCCCCGATTCTGAACGTGGGATGTTTCCGCCAGAGCGGTAAACAAAACCCCCAAGGGATCAATGGAACAGGCACAGCGGCTTTTGGCCTCGGTATTCGGATTCGACGACTTTCGCCCCGGACAGGCGGATATCGTGCAATCCGTGATCGACGGTAAAAACACGCTGGCCATCATGCCAACGGGTGGCGGGAAATCCCTGTGTTATCAATTGCCTGCGCTGATGGGGGATGGGGTCACATTGGTTGTGTCGCCCCTGATTGCCCTGATGCGCGATCAGGTGCGCGCACTGAAAGAGGCGGGTGTTTGCGCCGGTGCCCTGACCTCGGCCAATACCGAAGATGAAAACGACGCGGTTCTGTCGTCCCTGAACGCGGGTGAATTGCGTCTGCTCTATATGGCGCCCGAACGGTTGGCGTCCATGGGCACCCTGTCGATGCTGCGCCGGTCCAACATTGCACGCATCGCCGTAGATGAGGCCCATTGCGTCAGCCAATGGGGACATGATTTCCGCCCCGATTACCTGCGGATAGGGGAATTGCGACAGGCGCTGAACGTGCCGGTCGCCGCATTCACCGCCACCGCCGACGCCGAAACCCGCGCCGAAATCGTGCAGCGTCTGTTCGATGGCATTGCGCCCGAGACGTTCCTGCGCGGGTTCGACCGGCCCAATATCCACCTTGCCTTTGCGGTCAAGGATAGCCCGCGCCAGCAGATCCTACGCTTTGCCGATGCGCGCAAAGGACAGTCGGGCATCGTCTATTGCGGAACGCGGGCGAAAACCGAAACCCTGTCCGCGGCCTTGGCCGAGGCGGGGCATACCGCCTGTTCCTATCACGGAGGTATGGACCCCGAGGCACGTCGCCACGTCGAAGAACGCTTCGCGATCGAGGACGGGTTGATCGTTGTTGCCACCGTGGCCTTTGGCATGGGGGTCGACAAGCCCGATGTGCGCTGGGTCGCACATGCAGATTTGCCCAAGTCGATTGAAGCCTACTATCAGGAAATCGGCCGCGCGGGTCGCGACGGCGCGCCGGCGGAAACCCTGACCCTGTTCGGTCCTGACGACATCCGCCTGCGCCGCACCCAGATTGATGAGAGCCTCGCGCCACCCGAACGGCGCAGCGCCGATCACGCCCGCCTGAACGCCCTTTTGGGTCTGGCCGAGGCGACGGGATGCCGCCGTGTTGCATTGCTGGCCTATTTCGGGGAACAGGCCGAACCCTGCGGCAAATGCGATCTGTGCGACAGCCCGCCCGATCTCTTCGACGGGACCGAGGCCGTGCGCAAGGCCCTGTCGGCGATCCTGCGGACAGGGGAATATTTCGGCGCGGGTCATCTGATCGACATTCTGACCGGTCAGCGTACGGATAAGGTTCTGGGCCGAAATCACGACCAACTGCCGACCTTTGGCGTGGGGACCGAGTTCAACCGGCGTCAATGGCAGGCGGTGTTTCGCCAGATGATGGGCCATGACCTTGTCCGGCCCGATCCCGAACGCCACGGCGCGCTGCGCATGACCGAACCCGCGCGCCCCATTTTGCGTGGCGAGGCGTCGATCACCCTGCGCAAGGACACGTTAAAATCGGAACGCGCGCGCCCCGCGCTGCGCACGCTGGTGTCGGACGAGGACGCACCGTTGCTCTCGGCGCTCAAGGCGCGGCGCCGTGCCTTTGCCGAAGAGGCCGCGCTGCCCGCCTATATGATTTTCAACGACCGGACCCTGATCGAAATGGCCGAAACACGGCCCGCCAACATGGACGCCATGGCGCGGATTGGTGGGGTTGGTGCCAAAAAGCTTGAACGCTATGGCGCGGCGTTTCTGGAGATCATCACCGGTGAAATGACGGGCGACATGCACCCCAAACGCCGCAAATTGGCGGCACGCGGCGCGGGTGAAATCTATGACCGTCTGTTGGCCGTGCAGGCCGATCTGGCACGGGGAACGGACGGGGGCGACAAGCCGCTGAGTTGTTCGTCGTCGGTTCTGGCCAAGCTGGCGGAAATCCGGCCTGACAATCTGAACACCATCACGCGGATGCTGGGCGATCGCCGCGCCGAACGCTTTGGTGAGGCATTTCTTGAAGTGCTGCTTGAGGCGTCCTAGGTCAGGCACAGGACGAAAGATAGGGGGCCTTTATGCTGGTCGCAATTTCACCCGCGAAAAAGCTGAACGAAACGCCGGTGCCGGATCTGGAGATCACCGCGCCGCGCTTTGGCGATCAGGCGAATGAACTGGCCAAAGTGGCGGGCGACCTGTCCGTGGCCGAGTTGCAAAAACTGATGGGGATCAGCGAAAACCTTGCCCGTCTGAATGCGGACCGGTTTGCGACCTTCGATCCCGATGCGGACGGTGATCAGTTGAAGCAAGCGGCCCTGATTTTCGACGGGGACACCTATACGGGTCTGGATGCGGGAACGATGTCGGCGGATGATCTACGCTGGGCTCAATCGCATTTGCGGATTCTGTCGGGGCTATACGGCGCACTGCGCCCATTGGATGGGATTCAGCCCTATCGCCTTGAAATGGGGAGCCGTCTGAAAAACCCGCGGGGCAAGAACCTCTATGCGTTCTGGGGCGACCGGATCGCGAAACAGCTGAACGAGGATGCCGCCGAGGCCGGGATCGACACCCTGATCAATTGCGCCAGTCAGGAATATTTCGGAGCGGTCGATCTGGACGCGCTGCACCTGCGGGTGATTACGCCGGTGTTCATGGAGATGAAGAACGGCCAGCCCAAGATCGTCAGCTTTTACGCCAAAAAGGCGCGGGGTTCGATGGCGCGGTTCATCATTGAAAACCGTCTGTCAGATCCTGAGGCGATCAAGGATTTCGACACGGGCGAGTATGCGTTCAACGCCGACCTGACCGACGGCGACAACTGGGTCTTTTTGCGCGATCAGGCCGAGGTCTGAACCGGCACGTCGACCTCACCCTCGACGGGGATACAGGTGGTTGGGCAATAGTCGCGGATTTTTCCGCTAATTAGATCCTTGCGCAGGGGTTTGGTCAGATAATGATCGACCCCCGCCGCAAAGATGTCGTCGGCGTCGCCCTCCATTGCGTGGGCGGTCAGGGCGACAATAGGCGTGTGCGGCAAGGTCTCATCAGCCTCGCGTTTGCGGATTGTGCGCGTCGCCTCTTTGCCGTCCATTTCGGGCATCGAGATATCCATGAATACGAGATCGGGTTTGAACTCCTGCACGGCCTCAACCGCCAGACGTCCGTTTTCCGCGAATTGAAGGTCGATGTGCAGGTCCTTAACCATTTTCGAAAACACCAGACGGTTGGTCCGGTTGTCCTCGGCGACCAGCACCCGCATCTGGCGCGGCGGCGTGATGTCCACGGTCGGGGGTGGGGCGGTGACCAATCGGGCAATCGCGCCCTGCAACTGACGCCGCAGGGCGGGTTTGCTGAGGACCTGTGACACGTTTTCGATGTCGCCCAAAGCATGCGACGAGCTGAGCAGCAGGATCGGCACCTGATCCCCGCGCTCCCGCAGGCGCGCGGCAAATTCCGCGCCCGACATGCCGGGCATATTCATGTCCGTTACGACCAGATCGAAAGGGCCAACCTCCCCAAGCGCTTGGGCCCCCGTTTCGCACAGGGTCACGTCGAACCCCATCTGGATCAACTGGCGTTCAAGGATTGTACGGTTGACGATCTGGTCATCCACAACCAAGGCGCGCCCGTCAAAGTTCAGGGGAACGGGCGGTTCCTCTTCACCCTCGGCGGCGGGCAGGATCAGGCGGAAACCAAAACAAGACCCGACCCCTTTTTCGGATTCGACCCAGATTTCCCCGCCCATCAGTTCGACCAACTGTTTGGTGATCGCAAGGCCAAGGCCCGTGCCCTCAAACATGCGGTTTTGTTGATCCTCGACCTGATTGAACTGACCGAAAATGTGTTCTTGCATGTCCTCGGCGATGCCGATGCCGGTGTCCTCAACCGTGATGTGGATGGTCTGGGTGCCGTCCTCGTCACAGCCAAGGCCAACCACCCGCACCAGCACATGGCCCGCGGTGGTGAATTTGACCGCGTTGCCCACAAGGTTCGTCAGGATTTGACGGATGCGCCCGCGATCACCCGTAAACTGGGTCGGCAGGAACAGGTCATAGTCGATCAGGATATCCAGATCCTTGTCCTGCGCGGTCGCCTGCAACAGCATCACCACATCGTGGATCGCGCGTTCCAGATCGAACGGCTCGGGCTTTAGCGTGAGCTTCTCCGCCTCGATTTTCGAATAGTCCAGAACGTCGTTCAACAGGGACAACAACGCCTCACCCGAATGGCGGATGGTTTCGGAATAGAGGCGCTGTTCCTCGCTGAGTTCCGTATCGCAGAGCAGTTCGGCCATGCCGACAACGCCATTCATTGGCGTGCGTAACTCGTGGCTCATATTCGCGAGGAACGCGGATTTGGCGCGGTTCGCGCTTTCGGCGGCGACGCGGGATTCATCTAGCGCCTGTTGCTGGCGCTTTTGTTCGGTGATGTCGACGCGCAGACCGACCAGACCGCCATCGGGCGTGCGTTTTTCCAGAATGCGCAGCCACCGCCCGTCGGTCAGTTGCTGTTCAATCGGTTGGTCCGGTTTGAAATGGCGTGCCATCCGCTCGGCCAACCAGTCCTCTTCGCGCCCGATGGCGTCGGCATATTGCCCCTGATCCAGACCGAAGCGCAGGATTTCCTCAAACGTTTTCCCGGGGATCATTTCGGTCGCGCTGTGGGCGTAGATTTCCTTGTACCGCTCGTTGCACATGACCAGTTTGTCATCGTGATCATAGAGGACAAACCCGTCCGGCACGGCCTCAACCGCGGCCCACATGCGCATCATATCGGTGATGTTCAGATACATGCACACGATGTCACCCGTGGGCGTGCGCCGGTCGATCAGCTTGATATACGTCCCGTTCCACAGGCGAATAACGCGGTCCGGAATCTCATCTTGGGACCAACGATCGACCATCCCCTGTAACCAGCCCTCGGGCGTGTCGCCCTCGGTATCGACAAGGCCCTCTTCGATAATCAGACGTAGGATGTCGGGGTAACGCGCGCCGATACAGACCTCCTCCAGACCGTCGAACACACCCAGAAACGCGGGGTTCGCGGCCACCAGATGCCCATCCGCATCGAACACAGCAAACCCGTCGCGCACGGTCTCAAGCGAATCCCACAGCCGCCGTTCGGCGATGGCGTAGGCGGTGCTGACCTCTTGCAGTTCCTCGCGCACCTGCGTGTTTTCCTGCCGCGTGACGTCGATTTCATCGGACAACATCCGCGCATGTTCGCCAAGTTTGCGATTCGCCTCGAACAACTCGCGGCTCTTTTGTTCCAAGAGCCGTTCCGCCGCGAGGCGGCCGCGACGTTCTTCGGCAAGTTTTTGTTCCAGCGACATACCAGGCCCTGTTGCACGATCCGTTGGGGCACAGTTGCAACTTAAGGTGAATGGCCGGTTAACGCGGACACAGTCGTTGCCAGACCTGCGCGCCCGTGTCAGCATTCCCGCATAGATCAGGTGTTTTGAGGTGTTCCAATGTTTGGTTTGCGCAGTGCGGTTTTCGCGGTTTTGGTCGGGGTGTCGGGAATGGCGATGGCCCAAGGCGCGGACGGGCCCATACCGGACAAACGGATCACGGTGACACGGGATGTGGACTTTCCAGGTGGCGATTTGCGGTCGATTTTTGACACCTCGTTCGAGGGATGTCGCACCGCCTGTCTGAACGATGCGCAATGCGGGGCGTTCACGTTCAACGCCCGCTCCAATAGCTGTTTTCCCAAAACCGCGGCCTCTGATCCCGAACCCTATGCGGGTGCCCTGTCGGCGCGCGTGATTGAAACGGACGCGGGCGTATTGGCGCGGGCCACGGACCGGCGCGCGGATCTGTCGTTCCTTAGCGATCAGGACATCGCCGAGGCGACTAAGCTGGCCCAGTCCTTGGGCAATACAACATTCGCGGATGGGCGCACGGTGGGCGATCTGGTGTTGTCGGCGCGGGATTTGCGCGCGGCAGGGCGTCGGGTGGATGCCATGGCTGCGCTTGGGGCGGCCCTGACCCTGACGGATTCGGCGGACCTGTGGGCCTATTACGGCGAAATCGCCCGTGAGGAAGGCACCAAGGGCGACTATAGCGCGCGCCGGTATCTGGACACGGCCCTGTTGGCCTATATCAACGCCTACCTGCGTGCCGAAACGGATGCCATACGCGCGGCGCATTTGGCTGGTCTGGCCGAGATGCTGGAACTCAAAGGGCGCGGGCGGGCGATGATCCCCGCGCTGCGCCTTGCGACGGAGCTGTCCCCGCGCGAATACCTTGTTGCCGATCTGAACCGCGCCATCGGGCAATACGGGTTCCGCGTGATTGAAACGCGGGTCGACAACAACGCGACCGAGCCTCGGATTTGCGCGGTGTTCTCGGAAAGCCTGCGCCCCGCCGGCACCGATTACGCGACCTTTGTCAGCACGCAAACCGGCGGTCTGGCCATTTCCGCCGAGGATGCGCAACTGTGCGTGAACGGCGTTCAGCATGGCGAGCGGTACCAGATCACCCTGCGCGCGGGCCTGCCAGGGACAAGCGGCGAGGTCCTGCAAAAGGACGTCACCCTGACCCAATATGTGCGTGACCGCGATCCCGTTGTCCGCTTTCCGGGGCGGGCCTATGTCCTGCCCGCCACGGGGGCCCCGTCGATCCCGATTGTCACCGTAAACACCGACCGCGTAGACCTGCGCATCCGTCGCGTGGCCGAACGCAACCTGCTGCGCGCGGTGCAGAATCAATATTTCGGTCGTCCTCTGTCCCCGTGGCAGGAGGACAGTTTCGCGGGCACTGTGGCCGAGGACATTTGGACCGGCACGGGCGAAGTCGCCAATACGATCAACGCTGAAACCACCACGCGCCTGCCGTTGGATCAGGCGCTGGCGGATCTGCCGGCGGGGATCTATGTGTTGCAGGCCTCGGTGCCCGACACCGATCCCTATGACGTCGCCCCCGCAACCCAATGGTTTGTGATCAGCGATCTGGGCTTTAGCACCCTGCAGGGCAACGACGGTCTGCATGTCTTTGCCCGATCTCTGGCCGAAACGACCCCGCGTGCGGGGGTCGAGGTGAGCGTCCTGTCGCGGTCCAACCGCGTTCTGGCCACCGATGTGACGGACGCAGATGGCTATCTGAACGTGCCGCCCGGATTTCTGGCCGGAACAGGCGGGGCCGAGCCTGCGTTGATCGTCCTGCGCGACGGAGAGAGCGACATCAGCTTTATGTCCCTGACCGATCCCGCCTTTGATCTGTCGGATCGTGGGGTCACGGGACGCGCGCCGCCCGAACCCATCGACGTGTTCCTGACCACCGACCGTGGCGCGTACCGCGCGGGCGAAACGATCTATGCCACCGCGTTGGCCCGTGATCCGGCGGTGGTTTCCCAGACCGATGTGCCCCTGACCGCGATCCTGCGCCGTCCCGACGGTGTGGAATATGCGCGGGTGCGCTCGGACGGGGCGGCGCTTGGCGGGCATGTGTTCGACTTTGACCTGCTGGGCGGTGTGCCGCGTGGCACATGGTCGGTCGCGATCTATACCGATCCGGACCGCCCTGCCTTGGCCCGCAGCACCGTGTTGGTTGAGGATTTCCTGCCCGAGAGGTTCGATTTCGATCTGACCTATGCGGATGGGGCGGTGACGGTTCAGGCGGATTACCTGTTCGGGGCGCCTGCGGTCGATCTGCCGGTTGAGGGCGAATTGACCCTGACCGGCACGCGCAACATCGATGCCTATCCCGGGTATCAGTTCGGGGCCTATGACGCCGAGGTGCCGCGCGGCACGTCCTATTTCGGCGGGGCCGAGCAAACCGACGCATCGGGGCAGGCAGTGATTGACGCGGCCCTGCCCGATATTGATCTGGATGGATGGCCCGCGACGGTGAACCTGACCCTGCGCCTGCGCGAAGGGTCAGGTCGTCCGGTCGAACGCCGCCTGTCCCAATCGGTGATGACGGAGGGCACCAAGATCGGGATCAAACCCCTGTTCGACGATGTCCTGCCCGAGGGCACCGAGGCACGGTTTGAGGTGGTCACACTGGGCGACGGTGACGCCCCCGTCCCACGCCCTGTGGAGTGGGAATTGAACCATGTTCAAACGCGGTATCAGTGGTATCAGCTTTACGGCAACTGGAACTGGGAACCCGTCACGACCCGCACCCGCATCGCATCGGGCACAGCCATCACCACAGACGGGCGATTGTCCGTCGCAGAACCCGTTGAATGGGGCGAATACGAATTGGTCGTGTCCGAGACCGAGGGCGATTTCACCCGCTCTTCGGTCAGTTTCTATGCCGGTTGGTATGGCGGTGGTGAGGCGGGCGATAGCCCTGACCGTCTTGAGATGTCTCTGGACCGTGACGGCTATGCGATTGGGGATACGGCCATGTTGCGGGTTGTGCCGCGATACGCCGGTACCGCCCTGATCACCGTGATGGACGATCATCTGATCCACCGCGAAACGGTGCAGATGGAGGCGGGCGAAAACCGCATTCCTTTGCAGATCGACGCGGATTGGGGCGCGGGGGCCTATGTCGGTGTGACCCTGTTCCGCGCGATGGATGCGGACGATGAACTGGAACCCGCGCGGGCCATGGGCATCGCCTATGCGCCGATTTCGCCCGCGGATCGCCGCTTGGACGTCAGTGTCGCGACACTCGGCGACGTCACCCCGCGTGCGCCCATGACGACCACGGTCAGCATCGCCAACCTGCCCACAAACGAACCGGCCTATGTAACCCTTGCCGCCGTGGATGTGGGCATTCTGAACCTGACGGGGTTCGAGGCACCGGAACCCGATGCCTATTTCTTTGGTCAGCGCAAGCTGGGTCTTGGCATCCGCGATATCTATGGTCGCCTGATCGACACCTTCGGCGGCGCGGCGGGCACCACGCGTTCTGGCGGGGACGCCTCGGCGCAGATGCGTCTGCAATCGCCGCCCCCGACCGAGGATCTGGTCGCCTATTTCTCGGGGCCCCTGCCGGTCGGCGCGGATGGAACGGTCAACGCGACATTCGACATCCCCGCGTTCAACGGCACCGTGCGCCTGATGGCCATGGCGTGGAGCGCGAACGGCGTGGGCCAAGCGACCACCGATGTCACCCTCGCCGATCCCGTTGTGTTGACGGCCAGCGTGCCGCGCTTCATGGCGCCGGGGGATGAAACGGTCATGCTGTTGGACCTGCAGCGGACCGAGGCCTTGGCGGGCGACGTTGCCTTTGCGATGAGTACCAGTGACGGTTTGACCATCACCAACCCCCTGCCGACCACGGTTGCCCTGCCGCAAACCGGCGCGGCGCATCTGCGCATTCCGCTGCGCGCAGGCGAGGTTGGGACACAGACCGTGAACCTGTCCCTAACGCTTGGCGATGGGACCGAATTGACCAAGGCCCTGACTATTCCGGTGATGCGCAACGATCCCGAAACCACGCGCACCAACCGGTTCGATGTTGTGTCCGGCGCGTCCTTTAACCTGACCCAGGATGTGTTTGACGGGTACGGCGCGGGCACGGCGCGGGCGACGCTGGCCTTTGGGCCACTGGCGCGGTTTGACGCGCCTGGTTTGCTGCAGGGGCTGGATCGCTATCCCTATGGATGTACCGAGCAGATCACCGCGCGCGCGTTACCATTGCTGTATTTCAACCAAGTGGCTGGTGCGATGGGCCTTGGCGGTGCGGATGAGTTGACTGACCGTTTGAACACCGCTGTGGCCGAGGTTCTGACGAACCAAGCATCGAACGGCTCGTTCGGTCTATGGTCACCCGAGACAGGGGATTTGTGGCTGGATGCCTATGTCACCGATTTCCTCGGGCGGGCGCGGGCAAATGGTCTGACTGTCCCCGATCTGGCCTATACCCAAGCGCTGGATAACCTGCGAAATCAGTTGAATTACGCCGCCGATTTTGAAAGTGGCGGGGACGGCATCGCCTATGCCCTGATGGTGCTGGCCCGTGACGGGCGCGCGGCGATTGGCGATTTGCGCTATTATGCCGACGTCAAGGCGGATGCGTTTACCACACCCCTTGGCGCGGCCCAACTCGGCGCGGCCTTGGCGTTTTACGGTGAACAGATCCGCGCGGATTACATGTTCGCACAGGCCAGCCGCCTGATGACCTCTCGTCTGGCCGAGGGTGAGGCGCGGATCTGGCGTGCGGATTATGGCACCAACCGGCGGGACGCGGCGGCGATTGTGGCCCTCGCGACCGAGGCAGGCACGAATGCCGTGAACCTTGAACGGCTGATCGATGCCGCCACCGACGGACCCAGCACCCGCACCACCCAAGAGGCCGCGTGGACCCTGTTGGCCGCGCATGCCCTCGTCGATAATGCTGCGGTGCAGCGCATTTTTGTGAACGACGTTCAAATTGAGGGCCCGACCCTAGCGGTGTTGGAGCAGGGTGTCACCGAAAAAGGTCTGGCCGTGCGCAATGGCGGGGGACAGGACGTGCAGATGACCCTGACCACCTATGGCGTTCCTGAGGTCGCTCCGCCCGCTGGCGGTGCCGGATATGACATCACGCGATCCTATTACACGATGGACGGCGAACCGGTCGACCCCAGTACGGTTGCGACGGGCACGCGCCTTGTCACCGTGGTGGACGTCACGCCGTATCAGCGTGCCGAGGCGCGGTTGATGGTCACCGACCGCCTGCCCGCAGGGTTCGAGATCGACAACCCGAACTTGCTGCGCGGGGGTGATGTGCGGGCGCTCGACTGGCTGAACGCGGAAACCAATGTCGCCAATGCCGAGTTCCGTCAGGACCGGTTTATGGCCGCGATTGACTGGTCCAGCGACCGGCCCTTCCGACTTGCCTATATCGTGCGGGCGACGGTGCCCGGCGCCTATCACCACCCCGCCGCCACGGTTGAGGACATGTATCGCCCCGACCAACGCGCGTGGACCGATGCAGGGCGTGTGACGGTGCACTGATGCGCCGGTCCGCCCTGATCATCCTTGTTTGCGCGCTGTGGTCTCTGGCCATGGCGCGGGACGGGTTTGATGCGTGGGTCGATAGGGCGCCGATGCCGGACCTGCGCGCCGAATTGTCGGTCGAGGTGCGCGATCGCCACGGCGAGTTGTTGCGCGCCTATACGGTGGACGACGGACGCTGGCGCATGGGCGCGCGGGTTGAGGATGTCGATCCGGCCTACATCGACCTGCTGATCGCCTATGAGGACCGCCGGTTCTACAGCCACCACGGCGTTGATCCGCGCGCGATGTTGCGCGCGGCATGGCAGTCCCTGCGCGCGGGGCGGGTGGTGTCCGGTGCCTCGACCCTGACCATGCAAACAGCGCGTTTGATAGAGGACGGTCCGACCGGTGAATGGGGCGGGAAGATCCGGCAGATGCGTCTGGCACTGGCCCTTGAACGGCGTCTGTCCAAACGGGATATCCTGAACCTTTACCTGATCCACGCGCCGTTCGGCGGCAATGTCGAAGGCATCCGCGCGGCCAGCCTGATGTGGTTCGCGAAACCGCCTGCGCGCCTGACTCCGGCCGAGGCAGCGTTGTTGGTCGCGCTGCCCCAATCGCCGGAAACGCGCCGCCCTGACCGGCATCTCGCGACTGCGATTGCCGCGCGGGATCGGGTGCTGGCGCGCGGCGAGATGGCCGGTCTGTTCGACGCCGATACAACCGCCGCCGCACGGCGTGAGGGCGTTCCACGGGCAATGACCGACATGCCGATCCTTGCCCCACATCTGTCCGACATGGCACGGGTGGACCAGAATATGAACGGCGTTCACACACTCACCATAGAGGCCACATTGCAGGCGCGTCTACAAACCCTGCTAGCCGAGGCGATGTTGGGGCAGGACCCACATGTCTCCGCCGCTTTGGTCGTTGCGGACCACCAGACGGGGCAGGTACTTGCCGCCATCGGGGCGGCGGATTTCACCGATGTCGACCGGCGGGGGTTTGTGAACATGCTGACTGCGTCGCGGTCGCCGGGATCGACGTTGAAACCGTTCGTCTATGGATTGGCCTTCGATGACGGGTTGGCGCATCCCGAAACGCGGATTGTGGATCGTCCTGTGCGGTTCGACACCTATGCGCCCCAGAACTTTGACGGGGAATTTCGCGGCGACATCACGTTGCGCCGCGCGCTGCACCTGTCGCTGAACACGCCGGTGGTGCAGGTGTTGGATCGGCTTGGCACCGCGCGGTTGATGCAGGTCCTGCGCGATAGTGGGGCGCGGCCCGAATTGTCCGGCGGGCAACCGGGTCTGGCGATTGCGCTGGGTGGATTGGGCGTGTCGTTGATGGATCTGGTGCAGGCCTATGGCGCGCTTGGCAACGGGGGCGTGGCGCGCCCGCTGGTCTGGCGCATGGGCGAGGGGACCGAGGCGGGCCCGCGTCTGATCGGGGAAACGGCGGCGTGGTATGTGACCGATATCCTGCGCGAAACGCCACGACCGGTGAATGCGCCGACGGGAGACATCGCGTATAAAACCGGCACGTCCTATGGGCACCGCGATGCGTGGGCCATTGGCTATGATGCGCGCCACGTGATCGGGGTCTGGATCGGGCGGCCGGACGGCACACCGGTGCCCGGAGCCTTTGGGGCCGAGGCCGCCGCGCCGATCCTGTTCCAAGCCTTTGGTATCCTGAAACCCGCGCCCGACAGGTTCGCCGCCCCGCCGGAACAGGCGTTGATCGTCTCAACCGGTGAATTGCCGCCGCCCCTGCGTCGGTTCGGGGTTGCGCCCAGTGATCTGAACCCGACCCGCGCGGGCCTGTCCATCGCGTTCCCGCCGGACGGCGCGCGGTTGCGCAGCGATGGGGGCGGGGTGCCCCTGCGCCTGATGGATGGGGTGCCGCCCTTTGCCGTTCTGGTGAACGGTGTGCCCGTCGCCCCCGTGTTGCGGGGGCGGGACATGATGTTGCCGGATATGCGGCGTGGCTTTTCGGACCTGTCGGTGATCGACGCCGACGGAACCGCCGTGCAGATCACCGTTGAGGTCGAATAGGATCAGGCGCGCTCGATTGCGATGGCAATGCCCTGACCGCCGCCGATGCACATGGTGATCAGCGCGGTTTTGCCGCCCGTACGTTCCAGTTCGTACATCGCCTTGACCGTCAGGATCGCACCCGTCGCGCCGACCGGATGGCCAAGGGCAATCGCGCCGCCGTTCGGGTTCACCTTGGCCGGATCGAGGCCCAGTTCATTCGACACCGCAAGCGCCTGTGCGGCAAAGGCCTCGTTGCTTTCGATGACGTCGAAATCGGCGACCGATAGGCCGGTTTTCTCGCACAGCTTTTGCACCGCAGGGATCGGGCCGATGCCCATGATGCGCGGGGGCACGCCCGCAACGGCATAACCGGTGATCCGCGCGCGGGGCGTCAGACCCGCGGCGACGGCGGCCTCTTCGCGGGCCAGAACCACAGCGGCGGCGCCATCGTTGATGCCGCTGGCGTTGCCTGCGGTCACGCTGCCGTCTTTTTGGAACACGGCGCGCAGACCCGATAGGGCCTCAATCGTGGTGGCCTTGGGGTGCTCATCCGTGTCGAATTCGACGGTCGCGCGTTTGGATTTGATTTCGACCGGCACGATCTGGTCCTTGAAATGGCCCGCCTCAATCGCGGCGGCCGCGCGGCGTTGGCTTTCAAGGGCAAAGGCGTCCTGATCCTCGCGTGAGATGCCGTAATCGGCGGCGACGTTTTCCGCCGTCACACCCATATGGCCCGTGCCGAAGGGGCAGCTAAGCGCGCCCAGCATCATGTCGGACGCGCCGGTATCGCCCATCTTTTGGCCCCAGCGCGCCGAGGGCAGGATATAGGGAGAGCGGCTCATATTCTCGGCACCACCTGCAAGGGCGAAATCCGCATCCCCCAGCATCAGGGCCTGCGTGGCCGACACAATCGCCTGCGCGCCCGACCCGCACAGGCGGTTCACGTTCAACGCGGGGGTGCCTTCGGGGATACCGGCCTGCATTGCGGCGACGCGGGACAGGTACATATCGCGCGGTTCGGTGTTGATGACGTGGCCAAAGACCACCTGACCGATCTGATCGCCGGCAACGCCCGCGCGATCAAGCGCGGCCTTGGCCACCGTGGTGCCCAGATCAATAGGCGCGATGCCCGACAAACTGCCGCCAAAGCCACCGATGGCCGTGCGCGCGCCCGACAGAATTACGATTCCGGTCATGTGAGTCCCTCCCGATTAGGTTGCGCCATCCTAACCCTGCGCGTGCTGCAGGTGCACAGTTCCGTTGCGTCGCGAAGAGCAAGAGGCGCCCAAACATTCGGTGATCATCGTGTCGCGGCCATCCATACACCGCCACCGATTAGGCACGCGCCGCCCGCATACTGGGCGTTGCGATGTGCGGCAGGCCGACGTAACAGCCGTTGGGCCCGGCGCGCGAGAGCGGCATAGGTCATCAGGACCACGAAAACGATGATGGATGCCGTTGCTGCGATGGTCACAAGTTGCGGGAGTTGCGGTTCTTCGGGGTTTAGGAACGGCGCGAGGAACGCCATGTAGAACACGATGGCCTTGGGGTTCAGCACGCCGGTCCAGAACCCTGTGGCAAAGCGGCGACCGCTTCGCGTGGGTGTGCGGGGTGCGATTGGACGACGGGCGGTCCTGATTTGGGCAAGGCCCAGCCAGATCAGATAGGCGACGCCCGCCCATTTCAGCACGGCAAATCCCACCGCAGAGGTCGCCAAAATCGCCCCAATCCCAAGGGACGACATGGCGATAATCGCAAGCCCGCCAACGATATCCCCCAGCACCAGCCAAAACGCCCCCCGCATCCCGTGCGCCAGTGTTGTGCCAAGCACCATCAGGACACTGGGGCCGGGCACAATGGACACAACGAAATAGACAAGGGCAAAGGCGATCCATTGTTCGAGCGACATATGTATATTCCCCGAAGATAACGCGGGCACGATAGCAATGTGTCTTTGGGACGACTAGCCGCCTGTGGTCACAATCGCCAAAGGACGGTCGTCGGTGGCTAGGGTCAGGGGGCCGTCGCCCGTGCCGTGGACGTGGATCGTTTCGCCGGGGTTCAGGTTGCTGACATAGACCACATCGCGGTGACAGAGCGGGCCCAGTGTCGGGCGCGCCATTTCGGCGATGCGCGAAAAGGTCGGGAAATACAGCAGCCCAACGGCGTTAAAGTCCAACGCCGGAACGGGTGTGTAGGACATGATGCGCGGACCGAAATCCGCGCTCTGGCGCAGCGCGCGGCTGTGGCCTCGGGCATAGTCGTGGAACCCCATGACCCGATCCGGCGCGCTGGCCAGAACCCCTAATCCCGGTAGATCATTGCGCAGCAACCGGCGGTTCGATCCGGTTTCATCGTGGCTGAGGAAGCTGCTGATCATCATGACTGTGCCGATGTCCCCGCCCGCACTGGTCAGGGTGTGGAGCGATCCCAACCGGCGCGGCGTGACCTGAAACAGGGTCGAATGGATGTCGACGCATGTCCCCAATTGCGCGCGCGCCTGACCGGGCAGCTCCAGCGATGTCGCGCAAAACGCGGCATAGACCTGTGCCCCGTCCGCGTCGCGAAATGCGATGCCCTCTTGCCCGACGGCGGCGGCGATCAGATCCCAATGCCGGTCGCCCAGATGACGCAACAGCCACTGTTCGGACAGGCCGTTCGGCGACAGGTGCATCATCCCCAACCGCACGCGGTTCTGTCGCGTGGGCATGGGGTGGGGCGGATGGTGGCGCAGGATCTGCATCAGGCGACCGCCTTGGTCGAGAGTTGTTCGTCAATCCGGTCGGCAAGGTAACGGCTGTCTTCCTCAATCCCGAGGAACCGGCCCGATCCCCATGTGTTCAGCCAGCCAAGACCGATGAAATGCAGACCCGGTTGCTCGGTGACGCCGCGGGTGAACTTGGGCTTGCCGCGGTCGTCGAACACGTTGGCCTCAATCCAGCTGTAATCGGGGCGGAACCCGATGGCCCACAGAACGGATGTGATCCCCGCCTCGGCAAGGTTCAGTTCGGTGCGCTCGACCTCAGGCTCCCACACTTTGGCGAAAGGCGGCTCGACCGGCGCGTCGATCCCTTGGGCCGCGATATAGGCGTCGATCTGGGTGCGGATGCCGACATAGGACTTGTCCGCGTCATCAAGGTTCTTGGTCAGATCGGGCAGAAAGGACACCGTTGTCCCGTCCATTCCGGCAAGCGAACCGTAGAGTTCCACACCGTGATCGACATGGAACTGGCGCAGGTCGATTTCCTTACCGCCGTCGCGACCGGACATATAGTGGTTGGTCTGGGTCAGCGCCTTGTGCGGGTCGGGGTGGGTGTCGATGGTGATCGCATAATGCCCCGCGTCATAGAGCCAATCCGTCGCGTCCCGCCCACGGTACTTGCGCGGGCTGCGCGGCGCGGGGCCCACGGCCAGATGCACGTCGCGACCGGCGCGGGTGAAATCCTCCATCACCTGCACGCCGGATTGGCCGGTGCCGACGATCAACACGCCGCCCTCGGGGAACTGATCGACGTTGCGGTAATCGACCGAATGCATCTGCATGATCTCGGGCGACAGGGCGCGGGCGTAATCGGGTTCAATCGGTGTGTCATAGCCGCCTGTCGCGATCACCACCTGATCGCAGATCCATGTGCCGATGCTGGTCTCGACACGGAATCCGCCCGCCGGTTGGGGCGCGACGCGGGTCACGTCCACATGTTCGCGCAGATCGGGTTTAAACGTCTCGACAAAGGCATCAAGGTACTCGGTGATCTCATCGCGCAGCATGAACCCGTCGGGGTCCGTGCCGCCATATTCGGTGTCATAGTGGAAGCCCGGCAACCGGCATTGCCAGTTCGGCGTCACAAGGCAAAAGCTGTCCCAGCGGTTCACGCGCCACGAATGGAATTTCTCGTGCCGTTCAAAGATGATCGACTGAATACCCTTTTCCTGCAGGCATTTGGCGGTGGACAAACCGGCCTGACCGCCACCGACGATCACGACAGGCACGTGGTGCAATTGGGTGTCTTTCATGGCGGGGATCCTTATGTGGTGATGGACAGGCAGGCGATTTTCGCCTCGCTGTCTGTGTTCAGGGTGGCGATGCGCGCCTCAATCCGGTCAAGCTGGGCCATGGCCGAGGAACAGGCGAAGCCATAGCGCGCCGCCACGCGGTTCGATGCGCGCTCCAGTCCGATGCGCGACCGGTGCAGGAAATCGTCCACGGGGTATTCCGTGCCCGCGGTGAACAATTCCGCAATGACGGTCGAGGGCGAGAAAAGGCGTTCTTCCTGACCATCAGGCCAGCGGACGGTCCAATAGGTTTCAGGCATTGCTCGATCCCTTTAGTCCAAGATAGGGGGTGTCGGCGTGGTCCCAGAACAGGGCCTGATCGCCGTCGTGGGTCAGGGTGATGCGGCTGTCCGCCGTGACGGTGCCAATCGCGCCCGCGTCGATGTCGCGTTCGGCAAATCGGGCGCAGACGGCATTGGCGTGCTCGGGCGCGACGGACAACAGGAACCCAAAGCTTGGAAAGCTGCGCAACCAACGGTCAAGCGCGACACCCGGCGGCGGCGTCACCGCGCCAAGGTCAATGTCGATGCCCACGTCCGAACATTCGGCCAGCATCAGGGCCGTGCCGACAATGCCGCCCTGACTGATGTCCTTGCCCGCGTGGACCAATCCGCCGCGCGCCAGTTCAGGGAGCAGGGCCAGATCGCCGCGTAACCGGTCGGCGGGCGCGGTCAATGCGGCGCAGAAATTGTCGAAATTCCGATAGGCCCCGCGATGATCCACCGCCGCGATCAACAGATCATCCGGTTGGGCGTCAAAGCTGGTGATTAACGCGTCGGCCTTACCCATGATCGATGCGGCAATGCCAACGGCGGGGGCGGCGAAATTCGTGTGCCCGCCGACAATCGGCACGCCATAGGTTTCGGACGCGTCGCGCAAACCTTGCAGGATCGGCGCGGCAGTGGCGGCATCAGGCGCCCAGACCTGATCGACAATCGCTGTGGCGCGTCCGCCCATGGCGGCGATGTCGGACAGGTTCACCATGACGGCGCACCATCCCGCGAACCACGGATCATCGGCGACAAAGGCGGGAATGAACCCTTCGCCCGCGATCAGGTCATACTCCACCCCGTTCCACAGGGCCGCCGCGTCATCGCCCGGCTGTCCCGCAGACAGGGCGGTCAGGTTCAAATCCCGCGTTGCCGCGCCGATGGCCAGTTTCGACCGGATCGACGGGTGATCGCGCAGGGCGGCGGCGATCTGTTCCACAGGCGAAATCGGTTTCACCATCATGCCGCACGCCCCCGAATGGACGGGCGGTGATACCAGCCCGCGACCGGATCGGCGCAGGGCGGATAGTGGTTCAAATCCGCCTCCATCTTCATATGGGGAATGCCGTGGATCGAGACCTCTTCAAGGGGTTTCCACCGCAGGCGCCGGAACAGGATCACGTTCTGCATCTGGACATGGGCCAGAAACCGGTCGCATCCACGCGCGTTCGCAGTGCAGACCGCCAGCCGGATCAACTCGGCCCCCAGCCGCCCGACATTGCGGAAATCCTGATCGACGGCCAGACGCGACCCCCACCACAGGCGCGGGGCCTCTTCGTGGATGCGGACGGTGCCAACGACCTGATCGGCCTCATGGGCATAGGTGGACAGGGCAACCAGATGCGTCGCGATCAGGTCGATGTCGTCGCGATCATGCTCGGGGAAGACGCCTTGTTCCTGCACAAACACGCGGTGGCGCAAGGCCTGTGCGCCAAGGGCCTCAAACCGTTTGGATGCGGCGCGGATGTAGTAACCGGGCGTGGTAAAATGGTGCGGCTCCAGTTCGATCATGCGGGCACCTTTAGGCGTTCATAGGTCGACAGGGCCGAGCATGCGCCGCATTTCCCGCAACCGGCCTTCATATCCGCCGACCGGATGCCCGCGCGCACGATCATCGCGCCCAGCGGTTTCAGGATTGAGGTCATGAATTCGCTGCTGGGGGCCGGATGGCTCTCTAGCGGGGTGCCGGAGATCGGCACAAAGGGTACGACGAACGGGTAAACCCCCATGGCACACAGGCGTTCGCCCATGTCCAAAATCGCCTCACGGCTGTCGCCCAGACCGGCTAGGATATATGTCGACACCTGACCGCGCCCAAAGACCTTTACCGCCGCCTCAAAGCTGCTGAAATATTTCTCCAGCGGCACGGTGGCCTTGCCCGGCATGATGCGTTGGCGGACCTCGGGCGTGACGGCCTCTAGGTGCATGCCCAACGTATCGATGCCCGCGTCGAACATCCGTTGATGCCATGCGTCATCTTCGGGTGGCTCGCACTGACCTTGCAGGGGCAGATCGACGGCGGCCTTGATCGCCGCCGCACTCTCGGCCAGAACCTTGGCCCCGCGATCCTTGCCCGCGGGGGTGCCGGTGGTCAGGATCATATGGGTGACGCCGTCCAGCTCGACCGCGGCCTTGGCAACCTCGGCCAGTTGCTCGGGCGTCTTGTGCGCAATGGTGCGACCGGCGGCAAGGCTCTGCCCGATCGAGCAGAACTGACAGGTCTTTTTGCGGCTTTCATAGCGGATGCAGGTCTGCAAAACGGTCGTCGCCAGAACGTCGCGCGAATGCAGGGTCGCAATGTGGCTATAGGGAATGCCATCGGCGGTGCGGCGTTCGTAGAACTTGGCCTTGGTGGGAAAGCGCACGGTGCCCACCGGTTCGCCGTCGCGGGTCAGTTGCGACAGGCCCGTGGCGTCGGGCGCGTCGGCCAGAAACGGGCTATCGAAACTTGGGGCGGTGTGGACGGGGACCATGACGGTGGTTTCGCCAATCGTCACGGCCTTGTGGTCGGACGGGCCCGCGCCGCCACGGCGGCTCTCTTGTCCGACGCGGGGGTTTACCATGCGCATCCCGTGGGTTTGCAGCGCGGTGATCAGATCGGAGTGGGACATATCAGACATCCTGCGGGTCCTCCATTTCGGCGGGTTCGGGCATCGGCGCGGGCTCATAAGCGTGGCGTGTTTTGGCGGGGCGGGTGTCGTGGATCAGGCTCAGCAACTCGGGGCGGGAATAGTGCCCGACGCTGTCCATCATGCGTTTGCGTTTCGCGATCAGACGCATGTCCATATCGGCGATCAAAATGCCCTCGTTTTCCGTCAGTGGCGGGGCAAGGTGGCGACCCTCGGGGCTGATGATGCAGGTCATGCATCCATCGCGCAGACCCTTTTGCAGTTTGGGGTCGGGATGGATTTCGGCGATTTGTTCTTCGGTCAACCAGCCGGTGGCGTTCACCACGAAACAACCGGATTCAAGCGCGTGGTGGCGCATCGTGACCTCGATCTGTTCGCCAAAAATCGGACCGACCAGACTGCCCGGGAAATGGCCCGCATGGATTTCCTCGTGCTGGGTCATCAGGGCATAGCGGGCAAGGGGGTTGTAGTGCTCCCAACAGGCCAATGCGCCAACGCGCCCGACGGCGGTATCCACGACTTTCAGGCCCGCGCCATCGCCCTGACCCCAGACCATGCGTTCGTGATAGGTCGGGGTGATCTTGCGCCGCTTCAGGGCCAGTGTCCCGTCCGCGTCAAAGATCAGTTGCGTGTTATAAAGGGACCCGTGGTCGCGCTCATTCACGCCCAGAACCACCACAACGCCGCGTTTTTTTGCGGCATCGGCGACGGCTTGGGTTTCAGGGGACGGCACGACGACCGCCTCTTTGATCAGGTCCAGATGCGGCGCGCCCTGTTGGACGGGCGGCAGGACGAATGAGAAATAGGGGTAATAGGGCACAAAGGTCTCGGGAAAGACGATGAACTGTGCGCCTTTGTCGGCCGCCTCGGCGATGGCGTTCAAAACCCGTTCGATGGTGCCTGCGCGCCCGGTTAAATCCGGAGCAATCTGGACGGCGGCGGCGCGAATGATGTCTGTTCTCATTGGTTTGGACCTGTGTGCGTTTTGAAAAAGGGGGACCGGACCGGCGCGGGGCCGGTCCGGCGGTCGATCACACCGTCCAGGTGTCGATGATGACCGCGTTGTCCTTTTTGTGCAGCAGGATGCAGTCCAGCACGTCCTGCGGTGCAATCGGCGTGATGCCGGGCAACAGGGACGGCTCGCCATGGCCATAGAGCGCCTGCAGGGCGAAACGGCAGGCGTAGATCTTGCCGCCCTCTTCCATGAAGCGGTTCAGGTTCTTGGCAAAGTTCTGGTGACCCGGGAAGGCCTCATCCCCGAGGGTCGGGAAGCCGCGCTGAATGCCCAAGGTCACACCCGGACCATAGAGCAGGATCGACGTCTCATACCCTTTACGGGCCAGACGGATCGCGTTCAGGATATTGACCAGACCGATGGACCCCTCAAAGGCGACCGTGTGGAACGTGACAAGTGCCTTTTCGCCCTCATCCGCTTTGACGTCCTCGAACACCTTTTCTTCGTAGTCGACGAAGTAATCACCGTCTTTATGCGCTTCTTTCGTAACCGCTGGCATCTGTGCCTCCTATTCTTGCGTAGGACCAGAGATGCAGGATCAGAATTGTATGGATCAATCACCAGTTCAATGTGCATACAATTAATAGATCAATAAATCCGTGAGCGGGAGCTATTTGCCCAAAAAATCCGCAATCTCGCCCGCTTTTCACGCATAAAAAGTTCGAACATGAGTCGCAAAATTTGACATGCGTCATGGGAATCTGCATATGTCCATACAATATGCCTTCAATTGTGATTCATTGTGGTGTAGGCAGGGCGCGAAAGGATGGGTGAGATATGTTGGACTGGATGCCTTCGGCGCTTGATCATGGGAAACCCCGCTATATCGCGATTGCGGATGCGATTGCGGCGGACATTCAGGCGGGGGTGCTGACCACCGGAACGCGCCTGCCGCCACAGCGTCGTTTGGCGGCGGAGCTGGGCATCGATTTCACCACTGTTTCACGCGCCTATGCCGAGGCGCAGGCGCGCGGCCATGTGCAAAGCCACGTCGGACGCGGCACATTCGTCAAAGGGCGCATCGCCACGACGAACCCCGATCCCGCCCGCGCCCGCGAGGAAGATCTCGCGATGAACATGCCGCCCGAGCCGCGCGATCCGAACCTTCTGGCCCAGATGCAAGAGGGCTTGGGCTACGTCAGCGCGAATATGATCAACCTCTTGCGGTATCAGTCCCCCATCGGGTCCGAACGCGACCGCATGGCCGCGTCCAGTTGGCTGAGCATGCGGGGCATGGTCCCGTCGTTGGAACGTGTCGCGGTGACTCCTGGTGCCCATGCGACCATGGCCGCAATCCTGTCGATCATCACCAAGCCGGGCGATGTCATACTGTGCGAGGCGATCACCTATCCCGGTATCCGCAACATCGCCGCGCGGTTCGGCGTGACCCTGATCGGGCTAGAGATGGACGGCGAGGGGATCCTGCCCGATGCGCTTGAGGCCGCGATTGCCGCGCATCGGCCCAAGGCCCTGTATCTGAACCCCACGTTGCAGAACCCCACGACCCTGACCGTGCCGGAATCGCGGCGGTTGGACATTGCTGCCGTCCTGCGCCGTCATCAGCTAACGTTGATTGAGGACGATGCCTATGGGTTCATCCCGATCAAGGCCCCCGCGCCCATCGCCCTGTCCGCGCCCGATCTGACGTGGCACATCGGCGGTCTGGCGAAATGCGTGGGGGCGGGGTTGCGTTTGGCCTATACCATCGCGCCCTCTGCGCGCTGTGCCTATCATCTGGTGCAGGCGATCCGCGCGCTGTCGGTGATGCCCTCGCCCCTGTCGATGGCCCTGATGACCCAATGGATTGAGGACGGTACCGCCGACAACATCCGCCGCTTTATCCGCGCCGAAAGCGCGGCGCGTCAAACCATCGCGTCCGAGGTTCTGGGCGGCTTTGACTACAAGACGGCCGAGAACGCGTTTAACCTGTGGCTGTGCCTGCCGGATGGCATGGCGCGGGCCGATATCGTCGCCCGCATGGCGCGTCAGCGGTTGGGTTTGGTCCCATCGGATGCGTTCACTGTCGAAGGCACGCCCAGCGAATGTCTGCGCGTCTGTCTGGGTGGGTCCATCGACCGCGACGACCTGCGCAGTAATCTACAGTTCCTTGCGAATACGATGCAGCCGAACGAATTCCTTGGCTGACTAGGCGGCGGCAAGGATTGAATCGATCAGGCCGGGGAATTTTGCGTCCAACTCATCCTTGCGCGCGGTGCTTAACATCTCGACCCCGCGCCGTTCGCTGCGGATCAAACCGTGTTCGCGCAGGATGCGAAAATGCTGGGACAGGGTGGACTTCGGCACGGGCGTGTCGTTCACCGTCAGGTAGATCGCACAGGCCTTAGGCTCGGTCGCGTCCACCAGATCGGCAAACACCGCCAACCGCACAGGATCGGCCAGCGCATACAGAACCGCCTGTAGCGTGACGTCTTCGATTGGGGGGTGCACTAGGACTCGCATGATCGTGATGTACGATTTCTGGGTTCCTTCTTCAATCGCTCGACGGTTCAATTACGTATTAGTTCGTGAATCGTGAACTAAAGGACTTCGGCCGAGACGCCGTCGCACAGAGATGACAGATACAGTGAAATCAGCAATCGTAACCGGCGGCGGGTCTGGGATCGGCGCGGCCACCGCAAAACGCCTGATCGCGGATGGGTGGTCGGTGACCATCGTGGGCCGGACCTTGGACAAACTGGAAAAGACCGCGGCAGAAATGGATGCGGGTGAGCGTGTGAACATCGTTCAATGCGACGTCACAGATCGTGATGCCGTGGCGGCGATGATCGAAAACCATGTTGCAAAATTCGGCGGCCTGACCGGTCTGGTCAACAACGCCGGTGTGCCCGTGGGTGGTCCGATTGATCAGGTCACGCCAGAGGCATGGAAAACCGTCATGACCGGCAATGTTGAATCCGTGTTCAACACCATAAGCCTGTCCGTCCCGCATCTGGTCGCGTCCAAGGGATCGATCGTCAATGTGTCGTCGATCTCGGGCCTTGGCGGCGACTGGGGGTTCAGCCCCTATAACGCGTCCAAAGGCGCGGTCAGCAACTTTACCCGCGCGCTGGCAATGGACTTGGGTGAGCAAGGCGTGCGCGTGAACTCGGTTGCGCCGGGTTTGACTGAAACCGATATGGCGTCTTTCGTATTCGCGAACAAACCGGCCATGGAGCAATTCAAGGCGCGCAGCCCTCTGGGTCGTGCAGCTACCCCCGCCGAGGTCGCTTCGGTCATCGTGTTCCTGTTGGGCGATGACGCAAGTTTTGTGAATGGTGTAAACCTGCCCGTGGACGGTGGGATGTCCGCGTCCAACGGTCAGCCCAAGTTCACCTGAACGACGTTCAATATTTCATCCCGTCGCGCAGATGTGTGGGGCGGGATGTTGACGGGCGACGGGAAACGATGTGACCTGTCGCCCTAAAATAAAGGGGATATGGATATGCGCGGAAGCTGTCATTGTGGGGCGTTGAAATACAAGACGGGTGCCTTTGTCACGCCAGTCACCCATTGCCATTGCGAGACCTGCCGCAAAACACAGGCCGCCCCGTTTGCCAGCACCGCCCGCGTGCGCCGCGAAGACTTTGAATGGATTGGCGACGTCAGCGGCAAGCGGACCTATGAATCCACCCCTGGAAAGTTTCGCCATTTCTGCGGCACCTGCGGATCGCAGGTCATGGCAGAATGGCCCGAACAGGACACTGTGATCCTGCGCGTGGCGACGTTGGACGACACGCCCGAGGTGACCGAGTTCCGCCATATCTGGACCTCGCATGATCTGGCGTGGCTGGATTATTCGGACGATTTGGACAAGTTCGACGAAGCGCCCTAAGCGGCCCAATCCCGCGAAACACTTGACCAAACGCGAAAAATAGCGCATTTGAGCATTTCGCTGCGCTGCCGCGTGAGCACGCTGAGCCCCAAGCGGGCCAGCAGCGCGCCCCATATTCAGTTCCCCATCACGCAGGGTTCTTGCCGCTTTGGCCGGTCGCACGGGATACGCCCGTCGCACCCGAGGCCATGCGAACCCTCTGGCCGCTCTGATGGCCGACACGGATCGTGACCCGAGCATTGGGCGCGACCATTAAGGATTTATTTTGTTCGACTTCGATATGCTGGGCCTTGCCCCGTCGTTGCATGAAGCCCTTGAAAAAGGTGGATTTAAAGAACCGACCCCCATTCAGGCCAAGGCGATCCCGCTGGCGCTTGAAGGTCACGACATTCTGGGTCTGGCCCAGACCGGCACCGGTAAAACGCTGGCCTTTGGCCTGCCGTTGATTGACGGGCTGATGAACATGCAGGGCAAGCCTGCCCCGAAAACGGTCAAGGCTCTGGTCCTTGCGCCGACGCGCGAACTGGTCAACCAGATCGCCGATAGTTTGCGCCCGCTGACCGCCGGTACCAAGATGCGAATCTTTACCGTTGTGGGCGGACAGTCCATCAACAAACAGATCACCGCGCTTGGCCGTGGGACTGACATCCTTGTCGCGACACCGGGCCGTCTGATCGACCTGATGGACCGCAAGGCGGTGGATCTGTCGCAGACCCGCCAACTGGTTCTGGATGAGGCCGACCAGATGCTGGACATCGGATTTATCCACGCCCTGCGCCGGATTGCGCCGTCGCTGGGCACGCCGCGTCAGACGATGTTGTTCTCGGCCACGATGTCCAAACAGATGGAAGAGCTGAGCGCCGCCTATCTGACCAACCCGCGCAAAATTCAGGTCTCGCCCCCGGGCAAGGCCGCCGACAAGGTCACCCAATCGGTGCATTTCGTCGAAAAGGCGAACAAGCCCGCCAAGCTGCGCGAGGTTCTGTCGAATGATCCCAAGGCCCTGACCCTTGTGTTCTCGCGCACCAAACACGGGGCCGAGCGGTTGAAAAAGGGTCTGGTCGCCGATGGCTATCGCGCGGAATCGATCCACGGCAACAAGAGCCAAGGCCAACGCGACCGCGCCATCAAGGCGTTCCGCGCGGGTGAGGTGAACATTCTTGTGGCGACCGACGTTGCGGCGCGCGGGATCGACATCCCCGGCGTGGCCTATGTCGTCAACTTTGACCTGCCCGAGGTGCCGGATAACTATGTGCACCGTATTGGTCGGACCGCCCGCGCAGGTCGCGAAGGTGAGGCGATCGCGTTCTGCTCGTCTGAAGAGGTGGATCTGCTGAAACAGGTCGAAAAGCTGATGAAGCTGGACGTCCCGACGGCCAGCGGCACCCGCCCCGAATCCGCCGCCCCCGCGCCCAAGGGCCGTCGTCGTGGTGGCCCGCCCCGTCGCGGCGGTAAGCCGTTCGGCGCGAAACAAGGCAATGGTGGCGGTGCCCAAGGCAAGAGTCGCCGCCCCCGTCGCCCCCGCGCGGCCTGATCATCCACACATCATTCGCCGCGCCCCTGAAAACGGGGCGCGGTTTCTCTTGGCGGCCCTGTGTTGTCTGGGATATGAACGCGTCAAACTGTACATGAGGTCGCGATGACAGACTCGATCTATAGCAATCTGAAACAGTTGGGCGGCGATACCGTCATGCCCGCCTCGCCCGAAGAGGCCGTGCTGGAGCGTGTTCAAAACCCGCAGGCCGATGTGGCCTATAACGTGCGCTTTACCGCGCCGGAATTTACCTCTCTTTGTCCGATGACGGGGCAACCCGATTTCGCGCATCTGTGCATCGACTATGTGCCGGGTGAATGGCTGGTCGAGAGTAAATCGTTGAAACTGTATCTCGGCTCCTTCCGCAATCACGGGGCGTTCCATGAGGATTGCACGATCTCAATCGCGCGCCGGTTGGTCGATTTCCTTGACCCGCAATGGCTGCGGATCGGGGGGTATTGGTATCCCCGTGGCGGCATCCCGATCGACGTGTTCTGGCAAACGTGCGAAATGCCCGTGGGCGTTTGGATTCCGGACCAAGGTGTTCCGCCCTATCGCGGTCGCGGATGAGCAACGGCCCCAAAACAATCGCCTATGTCGCGGGATGGACCGCGAAAAAGGACACGGTCTTTCGCGCCCTTGGTGAGGTTGCGGGGAACGCCGTACGCCTACCGTTTATCGGGTGGTCCCCGCGTGGGTTTGTGGATAGTGCGGCGCGGGCACAGGCCTGTTTCGATACGGCCAAGAAAAAGCCGGCCTCCGGCATTGGGCGCGCAATCAAATACCGTCTGATCTGGGGGCAATATAATTGGTCCCGCCGGTATTTCATGCGCCACCCCGACCGGATCGCGGTGTGTTGGAACGGTCTGACCGGTTCGCGCCGCGCGTTCATGGAGGGCGCGCGCGATGCGGGCGCGGCGCGCGTGTTCACCGAATTGGCCCCGTTTCCGGGGCGCATTACGTTGGACCCTGTGGGGGTCAATTACCTGAACGCGCTGCCCCGTGACGGGATGTTTTACACCGAATGGGCGGGGGATGAACCCGCGCGGATCGGGGATGGCTGGCGCGCGCTGGGCAACACCCTGAAATCCCGCCCGTCGCGGCGCGCCGATGTGGGTCAGGCCGATGGCGCGGATTTGGCCGATCAGGGGCCGTTCTTGTTCGTGCCGTTGCAGGTGCCCGATGACAGTCAGATCAACCTGTTCGCGGGCTGGACCGGATCGGTTGCGGGGATGTTGGACGCGCTGGCCGAGGCATCCGCGGCCCTACCCGAGGGATGGCACATCCGCGTCAAAGAGCACCCGTCGGCAAAAAAGGCGATGGGCGATGCCCTGACCACCGCGATTGCCAAATCGAACGGGCGGATGCGGGTCGACAATCAGACCGACACATTTGCGCAAGTCGCCGCCGCACGTGCGGTTGTGACGATCAATTCATCGGTTGGCCTGCAGGCGATGTTCTTTGACAAGCCGGTCATCACACTGGGCCAAGCCTATTTCGCGATCCCTGGCGTGGTGCATCCGGCCAATGATGGGGATGCCCTGCGCGCCGCGTTTTCCGAGATCGAAGAGGTCACGTTCGACCGCGATTTGCGCGCGGCGTTTCTGAACTATCTCGATCAGGTTTATTACCCGACCCTGACCCCGACCGGCGATGGCACGGCGAAATTGCCCCAAAGCGTTAAAAATACTGTCATAGATGCCGCAATTGCACGGTCGCAACTGTAACAGCCCTTTTATACGCCCGACCTTTGCGCTAGACGTCCCCCCCGAGTCATCAGACCTAGGAGAGCCAATATGGGCTATAAAGTCGTTGTCGTTGGCGCCACGGGCAACGTGGGCCGTGAAATGCTGAACATCCTCGCTGAGCGCGAGTTTCCGGTGGATGAGATTGCCGCACTGGCATCGCGTCGTTCGCTGGGCACCGAGGTCAGCTTTGGCGACAAAACCCTGACGACCAAGGATCTGGCGGATTTCGATTTCACCGGTTGGGACATTGCTCTGTTCGCGATCGGCAGCACCGGCACCAAAGAATACGCACCCAAGGCCGCCAAGGCCGGTTGCGTGGTGATCGATAACAGCTCGCTCTATCGCTATGACCCCGATGTGCCCCTGATCGTACCCGAAGTGAACGCGGACGCGATCCACGGCTATTCGAAAAAGAACATCATCGCGAACCCCAACTGTTCGACCGCACAGATGGTTGTCGCCCTGAAACCGCTGCACGACCGCGCCAAGATCAAGCGCGTTGTCGTCTCGACCTATCAGTCGGTGTCGGGCGCAGGCAAAGACGGCATGGATGAGCTGTGGGATCAGACCAAGGGCATGTATGTCCCCGGTCAGGAAAAAGACGCCGAAAAGTTCACCAAGCAGATCGCGTTCAACGTGATCCCGCACATCGACGTGTTCCTCGACGACGGTTCCACCAAAGAAGAGTGGAAAATGGTCGCCGAAACCAAAAAGATCGTCGATCCGTCGATCAAGGTCACCGCAACCTGTGTGCGTGTGCCGGTCTTTGTTGGCCACTCGGAATCGATCAACATCGAGTTCGAAGAGTTCCTGGACGAAGACGAAGCACGCGACATCCTGCGTGAGGCACCGGGCATCATGGTTGTCGATAAACGCGAAGACGGTGGCTATATCACGCCGGTCGAATGCGTTGGCGATTTCGCAACCTTCATCAGCCGCATCCGTCAGGACAGCACCATCGATAACGGTCTGAACCTGTGGTGTGTCAGCGACAACCTGCGCAAGGGTGCCGCACTGAACGCTGTCCAAATCGCCGAGGTTCTGGGTCAGCGCGTTCTGAAAAAGGGCTGATAGCCAGACCTACTTTACATACTTTTGACGGTACAGCCCTGCCTTTGCGCAGGGCTGTTCTGCTTTTGCGGTGTGGATTCGTGAATGTGTTCCGCATTTAATGAGAATTGTAGGGAGCATGTTCACCCAGAAGATGATCCCTACGCCTCAGTACCCGAAATCCCATCTCAGGGTGGTGGTGTGATCTACCCAATCACACTGCCACCCACCCCCCATCGGGGTATCGGGTTGTGTAAGTTATTCAGGTTCGGGCAGGGGCTATGGCGTTCAAATCCACCAACTCACGGAACACTGTTGCCCCGCGCGAGGACACCATCGCGGTTAAGGCGCGCGAGAACCGCATCAATGCCTTGGAGTTCTTGCGGCGCCGATCACCGGCGCAAATCTTTGCCGCGCGGATCAAACGCCCCAGACGACAAACGGCCCACTAGGGGCCGTTTTCATTTGTGCGATATGAATCCGGTTCAGCCGACGATGGCGAACTTGTCTTCCTTGGCGTCGTAATATTCCAACGTGCCATCCGAGATATCGGTCCACAGACCGTGCAGGCTTAGCTCACCCTTTTCGACGGCCTCTGCCACATAGGGGAAGGTCATCAGGTGACGCAGGGACAGGATCACCGCGTCCTGCTCCATCGCGCGCAGGCGGTCGGTCTCGTCCTCAATCCCGTTGCGTTTGCCATAGGACGGGCGCAGCAGGTCCATCCAGCGGCCAACGAAGCTCGACTTTTCCTCAAGCGCGGGGGCATTGCCGGCGCACATATCGTGACATCCGCGCACACCACCACAGTTCGAGTGGCCCAGCACAATCACATGCGGCACGCGCAGGGCGGTCACCGCGTATTCAATCGCGGCCGAGGTCCCGTGCAGATCGCCATCGGGCTTATACGGCGGCACAAGGTTGGCGATGTTGCGGTGGATAAAGAATTCGCCCTGATCCGCCCCAAAGATCGAGGTGACGTGCACGCGGCTGTCACAGCACGAGATCACCATGGCGCGGGGCGTCTGACCCTCAACCGCCAGACGGCGATACCAAACGGCGTTGTCTTTATGCGTCGTCGCCTTCCAGCCCTGATAGCGGCTGACAAGATAAGAGGGCAGCGGACGCGCCGGAACGGGGGTGTTTTCTGTGTCGCTCATAGGGCCCTAAATAATCGCATTTTCCAGAAATTGGATAGAAAAAAACGCGCTGGATTAAACATTCGTCTAGGTCCGTCGGGTCACTTTGAGCGCGGTGTGAAATGGGACGTGACGGAGGGTGATCAGGTGTCACATGTACAGGTCATGCGGTGGCAAGAACCGCTGACGATGGATACCGAGCTTTTGGCCGGTTTATTTGTCGATATGGGCGAGGCTCGCGCGGCCGACGCCCTTATCTGCGCGATGGAGCAACTTTCGGACGCGGTCAACGCCGTGCGCGACGACATAGATACCGCGCGGTTTGTGCGCGCGGCCAAGGGCTTGGATGAGGTGGCGCGCATTGCTGATCCTCTGGGCTTTGTCAGTCTGGCGCAGGTCGCCAAGGCGTTGCAGGTGCAACTCTATGGCCGGGACACGGTGGCGATTGCGGCGATTTCCGCGCGTCTGGTGCGTCTGCGGGACCGGACGCTGAAACTGGTTTGGGACATGCAGGACAAGTCGGGGTGATACCGCTTGCGGCGGCTTTGATTGGCGCTAGTCTGACCAGAGATTAATCTTCGGAGACTGAAATGCCGTTTGAATTCGCCGCCGCCGATGCGCCGTCTGTACCCGTCTATATTATCGCCGATGGGGATCCTGACGGGGTTCTGGGCGGTTTGCCCGCGCCGACCCGCGCGTGGGCCACGGCCAACGGGTTTACCGGCGCGATCGGTCAGGCCCTGACATGGGCGGACGGGGATGGTGCAGTGGCCGGTGCCCTGATCGGTTATGGCACGCCCGCCGCGCGGGCCCGTGGGCGGTTTCATCTGGCGGCAGGTGCGGCCAAGCTGCCCGAGGGGACCTATCATCTGGCCACTGACCTGCCCGCCGATGTGGCCGAGGCTGAGGTGCTTGGCTGGGCCCTGATGGGCTATACGTTTGCGCGTTACCGCGATCTGGCCCCGCGCGCGGTCGGCCTGAAGGCACCTGCCGGTGTCGATGCGGACCGTATTCTGGCGATGGCGCAGGGTGAGGTTCTGACCCGCGATCTGATCAACACGCCCGCCGCCGATATGGGGCCTGGGGACCTAGAACAGGCCGCGCGCGATCTGGCCGGTGCGCATAGCGCGTCGATCGACGTCACGGTGGGCGAGGACCTGATCGCGCAGAATTTCCCGATGATCCACGCGGTAGGGCGCGCCGCCGAAACCGCGCCGCGTCTGATCGACATGCGGTGGGGTGATGCGGGGCCAAAGCTGACCCTTGTGGGCAAGGGCGTGTGCTTTGACACCGGCGGTTTGAACCTGAAACCGGGATCCAGCATGGGCCTGATGAAAAAGGACATGGGCGGCTCGGCCACGGTGCTGGGATTGGCGCATATGATCATGGCGCTAAACCTGCCGGTGCAATTGCGCGTGCTGATCCCCGCCGTCGAAAATTCGGTCGCGGGCAATGCGTTCCGGCCCCAAGATATCCTGACCTCACGCAAGGGGCTGACGGTTGAGATTAACAACACCGATGCCGAGGGGCGCTTGGTTCTGGCCGATGCCCTGACCTATGCGGATGAGGACGCGCCGGATCTGGTCATCTCGATGGCGACGCTGACCGGTGCCGCGCGGGTGGCCGTGGGCCCCGATATCGCGCCGTTCTATGTCACCGACGACACGATGGTCGCGCCGCTGTCCGGTGCCGCACAGGCCGCCGCCGATCCGGTTTGGCAGATGCCGTTCCATGAGCCCTATGAGGCGATGTTGGACCCCGGTATTGCGGATCTCGACAACGCGCCCAAGGGCGGGTTTGCCGGTTCCATCACGGCGGCCCTGTTCCTGCGCCGGTTTGTGGGCACGGACACGCGATACGCCCATTTCGACATCTATGGCTGGCAACCCGCCGCCGCGCCGGCGCGGCCCAAGGGCGGCGTCGGACAGGGCGCACGCGCCATTCTGACGGCCCTGCCGGACCTGTTGAACCTATGAGCACGGATCGCCGCATGCTGGCGGCCAACGCGCGTGTCGCTGCGGCCGAACTTGAGGGTGTGATCGATGCGCCCGCGTACGTCGACGGGACGCATCAGATGGTGTCGCGCCCCGTGGTCGATCTATTGGCCGCGCCTGCCGGTGCGCGCGACCGGCAACTCCTGTACGGACAGGGCGTCCGCGTATTTGAGGTGCACGATGGCTGGGCCTTTTGCATGGCGTTGCGCGACGGTTATGTGGGGTATGTGCGGGCCAGCGATCTGATGGGCCCGATTGAGGCGACCCATGTGGTGGCCGTCCCCGCGACCCACGCCTATCCCGTGCCCGATTTCAAACAGCCGCCGTTCATGCACCTGTCCCTTGGTTCGCGGTTCCGTGTGGTCGGGGCCAGCGGCGCGTTTTTCGAAACGGCAGAGGGGTATTTCATCCCGAAACCGCACCTGCGTCCCGCGAACAAGCCGTTCACCGACGTGACCGCCGTGGCCCAGCTGTTCTTTGGCGCGCCGTACCTATGGGGTGGGAATTCGGTTTTGGGGATTGATTGCTCGGGCCTTGTTCAGGCGGCGCATCTGGCCTGTGGCATCCCCTGTCAGGGGGACAGTGATCAACAAATGCGCGCCCTTGGCGATCCGTTGGGGCCGGATGATCCGTTGCAACGTGGTGACCTGTTGTTCTGGAAGGGGCATGTGGCCTTGGCCGTCGACGCGGACACGATCATCCACGCGAACGCGCATCACATGGCCGTGGCTTATGAGGGGTTTCTGGACGCCTGTGCGCGGATTGCCGAGGCGGGTGAGGGCCCCCTGTTGGCGCACAAACGTCTGGTCGCCTAGTCGATCGCGCGGATCAGCTTTTTCTCAAGCACACGCAACACGGTTTTCAGGTCCTGACCGCGTTTCAGGATCTGACCATCCATGCCGACGACGGCATATTCGCCTTGTTTATTGCGCAGTTTGGGACGTTTTTCGATGCGATAGATCGGGGTTTCGGCGGTGCGCCGGAACACGGAAAACACGGCCACATCCCGAAGGCTGGAGATGCCATAGTCACGCCATTCACCTGCCGCAACCATCCGCCCGTAGAGCGTCAGGATCACGGCCAGTTCCGGCCGCTGAAAGTGGACATTGTCGGGTTCGTTCCGCCGTTGGAACGAGGAGGGGGTCACGACGTTCATACCCCAATGGTGGGCGCGGGCGCGCGTAAAATCAAGCGTCGCCCTATTTTTGCCGCAAAATTACCTTGGGAAATCCACATCCGAACCGCGCCTGCGCCAGATTCCATAGCGATGTTGGTCCTATCAATCAGCGACCCGGTCGGATGGTGTAATAGCCCCCACCCATGCCATCTGACCGGGGCGTCAACTAGAAAAGGTCGCGTTGAACGCGGCCTTTTTTCTTGTTCCACCGCCATGTGGACAACAAAAAAAACCCGGCCAAGGCCGGGTTTTCATAGAGCCGTAATGGCGATGTGATCAGTGCAGCTTGGATTCGACTTGCGCGATGGCGTCGTCGATCATTGCGTTGGCTGCGGTCGCATCGACCTTTTTCGCGATAACCTCGGCAGCAGCAGAGACAGCCACCGAAACAGCGCGGTCACGCACTTCGCGCAGAGCCGATGTTTCGGCCGAGGCGATTTGCTCTTCAGCGGCCTGCAGACGACGTGCAATCGAGGCTTCCAGATCCACTTTGGCGGCGGTGGCGGCTTCGACCGCTTCGACGCGGGCTTGTTCGACGATGCGTTTCGACTGTTCCTGAACTTCGGCCTGCTTGCGCTCATAGGACGCCAGAATGGTCTGGGCCTCTTCACGCAGGGCGCGGGCTTCGTTCAACTCGGCCTGAATGTTCTCGGCGCGCTTGTCCAGCAGACCCATCAGTTTGCCCGGAACCTTCATCATGATGATGACGGCAACGAACAACAGGAAGGCCAGAAGAACAACAAAGTTGGTGTTCTTCAGCGACAGGAACGGGCCGGATGCGGCCATGGCGGGGCTGGCGGTCAGAGCAAGCAGTACAATAAGCTTTTTCATTCCGTTCACCCCTTGAGACGCGCGTTGATCGCGGCGGTCACGGTGCGTGCGTCGGCTTTGATGCCCATCGCCGCAACGATTTCCTTGGCGGTGTCTTTCGCGACCTCGGTCACGGCTTCCAGCGCGCCTTCGCGGATCTCTGCGATTTTCTTTTCAGATTCTGCCGCTTTGGCAGCAATCTCGGCGTCGGCCTTGGCGACAGCGTCGTCAAGATCGGCCTGAATTTCAGCTTTGGCCTCGGCGATGATCTTCTGCGCTTCGGCACGTGCGTCGGCCAGAGCCTGCGTATACGCAGCCTCGGCTTCGGATGCCTTTTGCTTCAGCTCTTCTGCGGCCGAAATATCGCTTGTAATCGTGCCCTGACGGTCGGCCAGAACCGAGCCGATCCGCGGCAGCGCGATGCGCGACAGGATCAGGTAGATTACAACAATGGTAACCACCAGCCAGAACATCTGGTTCGGGTAGGTGGAAAAATCCAGCTGCGGCATGCCGCTGCCGGTTGCAGCGTGAGCAGCGTCTGCTGCGCCGTGTGCTGCGTCTTGCGCTTCTGTTGCCATGTTGTCCTCCAAGAACCTTTAGTTACACCGGGTGAGCGCAAGGCCCACCCGGCCGTAAGGATCGGTTCGTAGGATTAGACGGCGAACATCAGCAGAAGTGCGACCAGGAACGAGAAAATCCCCAGAGCTTCTGCGAACGCGATACCGATGAAGAGGGTTGCCGTCTGCGAAGCAGCAGCCGACGGGTTGCGCAGAGCGCCTGCCAGGAAGTTGGCAGCAACGTTACCAACACCCAGTGCAGCAATACCAGTACCCATGCCAGCCAGGCCAGCGCCGATGTGTGCGAGATCGCCTTCCATTGTATATCTCCTTACGATTGGAAGTTTTCGATAATTGGTCTTCAGACCCGTTAGTGCGACGGATGCAGTGCGTCCTTGAGGTACACGCAGGTCAGAATGGTGAATACGTAGGCCTGAACAAAAGCCACCAGGATTTCGAGGCCATACATTGCGGTAATCGCGAGGATCGCCAGCGGCGAGATCACAGCCACCTGGGCGAACCCGGCGAAAACTTTGATCACGGCGTGGCCTGCCATCAGGTTACCGGCAAGACGGATAAAGTGGCTGACGGGACGAACGAAGTACGAGATCAGTTCGATCACAGCCAAGATCGGGCGCAGAGCCAGCGGGGCCGAGCTTACCCAGAAGAGCGACAGGAACTTGGTGCCGTTCTTGACGAAACCAACGATGGTCACGGTGAAGAACACCAGCAGAGCCAGAACCAGCGTCACAGCAAAGTGCGAGGTGGTGGTAAAGCTCATCGGCAGAAGGCCGAGGAAGTTCGAGAAGACGATGAACATGAACAGGGTCATGATGTAGGGGAAGAACGGCGCAGCGTCTTTACCGGCAACGTCTTCGACCATTTTGTGGATGAAACCGTAGGCCAACTCGCCGATCGACTGGATGCGGCTGGGGATCATCGCACGACCGCGCGAACCAACAACCATCAGCAAGAAGATCACAACAACAGCAATGCCCATCCACAGGGTCGCGTTGGTGGGCGTGTACCAGTTCACAGTGTCACCGCCGAACAACGGGGTGATTTTGAACTGATCCATCGGGTGGAACACCAGACCTGCTGCTTCTTCGGTATGCGCTTCGCTCGCCACGTTCAGTCCCTCTTATCCTCGTCGGCCTCGGCCGCGTTCTTTCCTTGGAGCTCTTTGGCGGTTCGCATCATCGTCTGCACACCGGCCGCAAAGCCTAACATTATAAACAGCACCATCAAAGTCGGCGTGGTCCCCAAAACCAGGTCCAGCCCGTATCCGATGCCAAAGCCGACGACCATGCCGGCTACAAGCTCTGTCACCATGCGCCACCCGACTTGGGCCTGCGAATAGTGTTCCTCTTGGTGGGGCTTCTCGCCGGATTGCGATTTCTTGACGGCGTCGATCCGGTTTTCCAGCGCTTTCAACGGGTCGCTATGGTTCGGATCAGTCAAGAGAATGCCCCCCTTTGGACAGTCGCCGCGAACCTAGGGTTATGGGGGCACTGAGTCAAGATTGATCACGCACCTGCGGCAATGGGGTAAGGTGCTGTAAAATATAACAAAAACCAATTGGCGGATTCTTTGTGTGGGGGTGTTTGGGCGGGGTTCGGCGCTAACAGGGGTGTAAAGGCTTATTCAACCAAATGGTTGACGATTGTCCCGCGACCGGTCAAAGCGGGTGTATGGACGCGCGATTGGATATGGTCTTTTCGGCCCTTGCCGACCCCACACGCCGCAGTATTCTGGCGATGCTGCTGGAGGATGATATGGCCGTCACGGATGTGGCCGAGCCGTTCGACATGTCCCTTGCCGCGATTTCCAAACATCTGGTCATCCTGACCAAGGCCGGTCTGATCAGTCAGGAAAAGCGCGGTCGGGTAAAGTGGTGCAAGCTAGAGCCCGACGCCCTGCGCGATGCGTCGATCTGGATGCAGGGGTTCGGTCAGTTTGAGGCGGTCAACCTTGATGCGTTCGAACGGTTTCTTACGGATGAGCTGGGCGAAGGGGACGAGCCGCCTCTTCATCCTTAAGCAACAGATAGAGCGCGGCCACGGTCAATCCGATCCCGATCAACATCATCGGTTGGGGCAGGCCATTGCCAAGGATCATTTCCCAACAGATCACCCATGTCGGCACGAGATAGGTATAGGCCATGACCTTGGCACTGGGCAGTTGGTGCGAGGAATAGCGCAGCAACAGAAAGGTCAGGGCGCTTGCAAACAGGGCGATGTAGATCAGGATCGACCAATCTTTCACGGTAAACGCGGCCCAATCGGTTTCGGCAATCGCGGGGGCGCCATAGGCCGTCAGCATCAGAACCATCGCCGCCATAACGCCGAAATTGAACACCAGTGCGGGTTCGCCCCGCGACAGTTTCGCTAAGAGCGGCGTAAAGGCCGCGTGCGAGACACAGCCGACGAAATAGATCGCCTCACCCCGTCCGATATCAAAGGCCAACAGCGCCCCGATATCCGCGCGGAAAATCACCCACAGCGCGCCAATCGCCCCAAGTGTCAGGGCCACCCACATCCGTCCCGTCGTGCGTTGGCGCAGCAAGACCCAGCCGAACAGGCCCGACATTACCGGTGTCAGGGTGAACACGGCCGCCGTTGAAACCGGTGGCGCGGTCTTCAGGCCCTCGAACATGAACACGAAATACAGCGCGAACATCGCCCCCAGCAGGACAAACCGCCACGGCGCGGCGAAATAGGCGCGCTTCAATCCTGGTCCCATCGCGGCCAATAGCCCGATCGCCGTCCCCGCAATCATGAACCGCACAGCGTTCATCGCGACGGGGTCGATTTTATTGGCGATCATGCTGCCAAAGCTGAACGATCCCGCGACGATTGCGGAGAAGATCAGCATGGCAAGGTGGCCGCGCATAGACGCGGATTGAGGGATCAGGGCCATGTTTTAGCGGACTCTTTCAGGATACTCGTGAACTCTTGAACTTTGGCGGTGCGGTGCAAATCGACATGCGTCACCAGCCACAGGGGGATCGACCACTCGTCCAAAGGGTCACGGATTTGCACCAGATCCTCGGACCGACGCGCCCATGACATCGGCAGGAATCCGATGCCCGCACCGGCAAGGACGGCCTCAAAGCTGTCGCGCATGTCGGACACGCGCAGGCGAATGCGGTCTTGCGGGATGTGGTCGCGCAGCCAGCGGAAAAAGATCGCACGGTGGTTCGGATCCGTCGGCCCGATAAAACGGTGATCGGTCAGATCTCCGTCCTCTTCGGGCATGCCGTGTTGTTCGATATAGGATTTATGCGCGAACATCGTGGCGCGGCCATAACCAAGCGACTGCACGATGTTGTCGGGATCGTCAGGTTTTTTACCTGCGCGAATCGCAACGTGCGCCTCACCGTATTCAAGGCGGAAAAGTCGCGTATCGGTGATCAGTTGCACCATAAGTTCGGGGTGGGCCTCTTGGAATTCGGCGATGACGCTCACCAATAGGGGCGAAATACTATCGACCGAAGTCACAATTAGTTCACCAGTCATCGCGGCGCCGTGACCATGCAGGCGTCCCGAGAGTTGCTCGAACTGATCGGCGGTGGCTTGGGCGACCTGCAACAGGTCCATACCCGCGTCGGTCGGCGTATAGCCGCGCGCGTGGCGCTGAAACAGCTTAACCCCCAATTTTCCTTCGAGAGAATCGATGTGCCGGATCACGGTCGCGTGGTGAACGCCAAGCACTTCGGCCGCGCCGCTGACGGTTCCCATGCGGGCCACCTGAAAGGCGGTCCGGATTTCATCCCAGTTGTCCAAAGTCATATGTGCATGCATCCACAGTTTTTGTTCACCCTGTCTGATTGTGTTCGCCCATGCAAGTATCATCTTGATGACAGGGATGTACCGATATCTGAGACAGGGAACTCATTATGACTTACACAATTCTGCGCGTGGACGCGTCCGCGCGGTCCGACAGCACGTCGGTTTCGCGCCAGCTTGCCGACCAGATCATCGCGCGCGCGACCGAGCAGCACCCCGATGCAACCGTCATCGTCCGTGATGTGACCAACCGCTTGCCGCTGGTGGATGAGGCGTGGATCACCGCGAACTTTACCCCGCCCGAGGATCGCACCCCCGAACAGGAAAAGGCGCTGGCGCTGTCGGATTCCCTGATTGCAGAACTCAAGGCCGCGGATCTGATCGTGATCGGCGTGCCTTTGTACAACTTCGGCATTCCCGCCAGCCTGAAGGCTTGGGTCGACATGATCATCCGCGTCGGCGTGACCTTCCGTTACACCGAAACCGGTCCCGTCGGGTTCCTGACCGGTAAAAAGGCGATCCTGAACTTTGCTTCGGGGGGGACGGCCATCGGGTCCGAAGGCGATTTCGCCAGCACCCATTTGAAATTCGTTCTGAACTTTATCGGCATCACGGACGTTCAGATGATCAACGCCGATCTGGGTTCGATCGACCCCGAAGGGTCGTTCAAATCGGCGCAGGAACAGGTCGAAAAACTGGTCGCGTGATCAGAGGTTAAAGACGCGGGCGGGGTGCAACTCGCCCGCGCGATAGACGCCGACGGCGACGGCTTGGCCCTGATAGGACGCCCAAGCCTCATCGCCGTATTCGACGTTTGATGCCAGAACCATCCCCGGATTGCCGTTCTTCAGACGCACCGCGCCCTGATCCGTGGCAACCAGTTCCGGCAGATCGACCAGACCCTGTTCCAGCGGGAACAGATGATCGTCCAACTCGGGCGTTTTGGCCAGTTCGTCCAGTGTTTCGATGCTGATCCCGTCTTCGGCGTCAAAGGGGCCCGACCAGATCCGGCGCAGCCACTGAACATGGCCAAAGCACCCCAAAGCCGCGCCAAGGTCGCGCGCGATCGCACGGACATACCCGCCCTTGCCGCACACCATTTCCAACAGGACATGGTCATCATCAGTGCGTTCCACGAACTCAAGGCTCTCGACAAACAGGGGACGCGCGGCGATCTCAAAGTCTTCGTCGTCGCGGGCCCGTTTATAGGCGCGCTCACCGTCGATCTTTACGGCGCTGAACTTCGGCGGGACCTGCATGATGTCGCCGGTAAACTGCGACAAGGCTGCGCGGATGTCATCGTCGCTGGGGCGCAGATCGGAGGTCTCCGTCACCTCGCCCTCACCATCGTCGGTATTGGTCGCCTGACCCAAACGGACGCAGAACCGGTAGGCCTTGAGTGCGTCAGTGATATAGGGAACGGTCTTGGTCGCCTCGCCAAGGGCAATCGCCAGAACGCCGGTCGCCTCGGGGTCGAGGGTACCCGCATGGCCCGCCTTTTTCGCGTTAAAGGCCCACCGCACCTTATTGACGACGGCGTTCGAACTGATGCCTGCGGGTTTGTCCACCACCAGCCATCCTGAAATATCGCGTCCTTTGCGGCGGCCCATCTTGTCTCTCCGGTCTATGCTCGGGTGCGGCTGCTATCGAACGGGGCGCGGCCCGTCAACGGGGGGTGACGACGCCGATGATCGGCCCCATGGGAAAGCCCGCATCGACGCGGTCCACCTCGGGCGCATAAATGCGCGAGATATTCCCGTCCAGAAACAGGGCGTTGGGGGTGTTCAGCCCGTCGCGAAACAGGCGCCCGAATTCGTGAAACGTGACCGGCGCGTCCGAAATCGCGAACCACACGCGCCCCGTATCATCGACGCCCACGCCATTGCGGATATAGCGGGAATCGCTGTCGGGCAGGAACCGCGGATGCAGGTCCCCATCAATCACCAACATCGGACCCGATTGCGTGGCGTTGGGACAGGTGGGTGCCTCGGCCTGAAACCGCAGGCTCTCAATCACCGCTGCATGGCCATCCCCAAAGCAGAACACCCCGTTCGGCAACAGGCCAAAGTTTCCGGGCCCGTCCGAGGTGATCAGGCGTTGTTCGGGGGCGCCACCGTTTTCGATATAGAGACCCACGGCGGATCGGTCGGGGTGGTACATCCCGCCGTTCATGGCAAAGCTTAGGGTCTGGTCACGCTCGGCCAGATGGTTTTTCAGGCGGAAAAAGCTACCGAAAATGGTGCCCGTTTCATCCGCGCGAAACAGACGGATGTCATCGGCGGCGGGGTCGAACGTACAGACGGTATAGTCCTGACCGTCGAACGCGCGCACCTCACAGGCCGCATGGGCCGCCGGTGCACAGCAGAGCATCAGAAAGAGCCAAGCGGCGAGGCGCTTACTCTTCTTCATCTCCAGCCCCTTCGATGTCACGGCGCACGTCGTCTTGGGCGAACAGGCGGCGGGTCTCGTCCATCTGATCAAACGTCTTGTCGATGACGAACCGGATGTCGGGCGCGAACTTCAGGGTCATTTCCTTGGAAATGGCGCGGCGGATTTCGCCCTTGTTCCGGCGCAGCGCCGCAAGTGCCTCATCCGCGCCCTGACCGCCCAGCGGCATCACATAGGCCGTCGCGATTTTCAGGTCGGGCGAGGCGGTCACCTCGGCCACGGTGATGGGCATGCGGTTCAGTTCCGGATCGTGGATATCCCCACGTGCCAGAACGTCAGACAAGGTGCGCCGGATCAGTTCGCCGACGCGCAACTGACGCTGCGAAGGGCCAGAGCCCGTTGAAAATCTGTTCTTTGCCATTCTGCCCATCTAGGCGATGCATCGGGTTCGTGCAAGCGACGCTTTGCCTTTGTCTGCGGACTGATCTAAACGGGGGCAAAGTACTGCGCGGAGAATTGCCATGTCTGATCTACCTGGAATTGTGATCACCGGTGCGTCTGGCCGTATGGGCCGGATGTTGCTGCAAACCGTTCTGGACAGCAGCGACGCCAAACTGGTCGGCGCGATTGAACGGACAGGCAATAACTGGGTCGGCAAGGACGTTGGCACCCTGATCGGGCGTCCCGATACCGGTATATTGGTCAGCGACGACGCGGTTGCCACCATCGCCAAGGCGCAGGCGATCATCGATTTCACCGCGCCCGAGGCGACCGTGGAATTTGCCGCGCTGGCGGCACAGGCGCGCGCGGTCCATGTGATCGGCACGACCGGCATGGGGGACGAGCACCTTGCCGCGATTTCCGCCGCCGCCCGTCATGCCCCGATCATCCGTGCCGGTAACATGAGCCTCGGGGTCAACCTGTTGGTCGAACTGACGCGCAAGGTCGCCGCCGCGCTGGACGCCGATTACGACATCGAGGTCATTGAGGCGCATCACAAGCACAAGGTCGACGCGCCCTCGGGCACGGCACTGATGCTGGGTGAGGCCGCCGCCGAGGGCCGTGGCATTGATCACCGCGAAAACAATGTCCGGTCGCGTGACGGGATCACCGGCGCGCGGGAACGTGGCACGATTGGCTATTCTGCGATCCGCGGGGGCGACATTGTGGGCGAACACGATGTTCTGTTCGCTGGTGAGGGTGAACGTATCATCCTGCGTCATGTCGCAACCGACCGTCGGATTTTCTCGCGCGGGGCGCTCAAGGCCGCGGTTTGGGGCCAGAACAAAGGCCCCGGCGAATACAATATGGTCGATGTGCTGGGTCTCTGAGAAAAAGTGATCTAAACCCGAACGTGTGGCGTATCCCCCCTATAACAAATGGGGGGAGCCATGCGTTTTTTCGTTCTTGTGATTGCCGTTTTGATCCCAAACTGGGTCGGGGCATCCGATTTTCGACCCGTTCAGCAACGGTCGGAATTCGTCGGCCTGACCCTTGGTAAGTCACTCAAGGCGTTTGCCGTCACGCTTCAGGTTACATCCGAGGGCGCAATTCGGGGCCGTGCCTTGGGGCGGCGCGTGGATGGCGAATGGGTCTGGCGCGATGGCTTTTTCTGTCGCGAGATGACCGCCGGATCGACCGAATACACCGAGGATTGTCAGGTGGTTTTGTTCGACGGACAGGGCACCCTGCGGTTCATCGCCGAACGCGGCGCGGGCGATCAGGTCGATTTGAAACTGTCCACGCACTAGGGCGCGCGATCAGAAATCGACCGCGATCCCCTTTTTCTCCCAGTCGCCGAACCGCACGGGTTCGGGGCCGTCACGACCACCCAGTTCGGGCGGCAGCTCGGCGGCTTGCGCCTGTTTGCGGCGCTCTTCGGCCTCGGCCAGCGCGCGCTGGGCGGCGGGCGGCAGGTCCTTGTCGATGTCGTTTGACATGGCGCTCTCCTTGTACGCTGTGCCGCTTTGATATACGGCCAAGGCTTGATCCAGCAAGTCTGTGAGGGCGACAAAATGGCAAAAGACGGCAATCGCGCACGACAGGCGGCCTTGCACCTGATCCAAGGTGTGATTTTGGAACAGGTTCAGATGTCGGATTTGACGGGGCCGGTTGGGCCGCTGGGCGGACTTACCCCACAGGAAAAGGCCGCCGCGCAACGCCTTGCCCTCAGCACGCTGCGCCATGGTGGACGGGCGGATGCGGTGTTGCATCCCCTGATGCGCAAACACCCGCCCGAGGCGGCAAAGATCCTAATGCGCATGGCCGTGGTCGAGATGCTGCAAGAGGGTGCCGCGCCCCATGGTGTCGTCAATGCTGCCGTCAATCTGATGCGCGCCGACCGTGACACCGCGCCGATGGCGGGGCTGGCCAATGCCGTTCTGCGCCGTGCCTCGGAATTCGAAGGCTGGGATGATCTGCCGGCGCAAAAGATGCCCGGATGGCTGCGTGGCCGGTTGGAGAGCCGCCTTGGCCGCGCGGGTGTTCAGGCGCTTGAGGTGGCTCATGCCGCCGGTGCGCCGTTGGATATCACGCCGAAATCCGGTGACGCCGCCGCCCTTGCCGAACGTTTGGGGGGACAGGTGACCCCGACCGGTTCTGTACGTCTGCCCGCGACTGTGCAGGTCACCGCGCTGGACGGATATGAGGCGGGCGATTGGTGGGTCCAAGACGCCGCCGCCGCCCTGCCGGTCAAGGTTTTGAACCCGCAGGCGGGGGAACGGGTGCTGGACATCTGCGCAGCACCCGGCGGCAAGACGATGCAAATCGCGGCCAGCGGGGCCAATGTCACCGCGCTGGATATTTCCGGCCCGCGTGTGAAACGGTTGACCGAAAACCTGACCCGCACGGGGCTGAACGCCGATGTGGTTGTGGCCGATGCCCTGACCTATGAGGCCGCGCCGTTCGACGCGATCCTGCTGGACGCGCCGTGTTCGGCGACCGGTACGCTGCGCCGTCACCCCGATTTGCCCTTTGCCCGTGATGGCAAGGCGATCAAGCCGCTATTCCCGCTGCAATCGGACATGATCGACCGCGCGCTGGGCCTGTTGAAACCGGGCGGACGGTTGGTGTTTTGCACCTGTTCCCTTTTGCCCGAAGAGGGCGAGGATCAGGCGCGCGCCGCACTGGAACGTCACCCCGATCTAGAGGTTGTCAAACCCGACGCCGATTGGGTCGAGGACACATGGCACAGCGACGAGGGCGGCCTGCGCCTGCGCCCCGATTACTGGCCCGAGATCGGCGGCATGGATGGTTTCTATATCGTGATGCTGCGCAAACCCGCCTAAGGGCCAAACAACCGGTGACAGGCGCGCGCGCCATGGCTATGGTCACGATGCACCGACATCGCCCAAGAGCAGCACCAAAACCAGATGACAGTCGCGTCAGATCAGGGACACCGCACCACGGGTCGCGGGGGGATTATGGACCGCGTTCAGGCCCGCCTGAGTACGCTGTCCCGACCCGCGACGGGGTTCGTGTCGCAACCCGAACCGCGCACGATCGGCACCTTTGCCCGTGGCCGTCAGTTGATCGCCGGCAATTTTCTGTTCGCCGGTTTTCTGGTTGAAGCGCCTGAGCACAGCATCTGGGACATCGCGCCGCCCAGTATCGAGTTTGCCGAGGAAATTCAGGGTTTTACTTGGCTTGACGATCTGGCCGCCGTCGGGGATCGTAATGCGCGTCTGCGTGCACAGAACTGGACCGCGGACTGGATGACACGCCATGGGCGCGGGTCCGGCCCCGGCTGGGTGCCTGATCTGACGGGGCGGCGTTTGATCCGCTGGATCAACAACGCGATTTTCCTGATGAACGGTCAGGACCCCAAGGTGACACAGGCGTTTTACCGGTCCCTCGGGCAGCAGACGATTTTCCTGTCCCGCCGTTGGAAAAGTGCCGCACACGGATTGCCACGGTTTGAGGCGCTGGTCGGGCTGATCTACGCGGGCCTATCGTTGACCGGAATGGACCGCCATGTCGCCCCTGCGGTTAAGGCGCTGTCGCGCGAATGCCGTGATCAGATCGACGCCGAGGGCGGCATCCCGACCCGCAATCCCGAAGAGCTGCTTGAGGTGTTTACCCTGCTGACATGGGCGGCGGCGGCCCTGTCGGGTGCGGGTAAGGTTGCGTCGCGCGATCATGTGGCGGCGATTGAACGGATTGCCCCGACCCTGCGGGCGCTGCGCCACACGGATGGCGGTTTGGCACGGTTCCATGGCGGGGGCCGTGGGCTTGAGGGGCGGCTTGACCATGCGCTGGCGGCATCTGGCGTGCGGGCGACGGCGAATTCGGGTCTGTCGATGGGCTATGTGCGCCTGTCGGGCGGACGGACCAGCGTCGTGATTGACGCCGCGAAACCGCCGGCGGCCGAGGCCTCGGGGAATGCGCATGCCTCGACCCTCGGGTTTGAACTGACATCGGGGCGACGACCTGTGATCGTGAATTGCGGGTCTGGCGCATCGTTCGGGGTGGAATGGCGCCGCGCAGGTCGGGCGTCACAGTCGCATTCGACACTGGTGCTTGAGGGCTATTCGTCCTCGCGCCTTGGGGCGAAGCGGATGATCGGTGGCCTGTCGCGCGAATTGCTGGACGACATCCCGTCCGAGGTCGGCCTGCAACAGGGTGCCGAACCCGACGGGACAAGCGTCACCAGTTGGCACAACGGATACGTCCCGACGCACGGGTTGATCCACGCCCGCCGGTTGGACCTGTCCAGCGACGGGCGCGTTCTGGTCGGCGAGGACACGTTGGGCGCATTCAGTGACGCGCAAAAGAAACGCTGGGACGCGGCGATGGATCGCGTGCGTCTAGAGGGCATCCCGTTTTCCGCGCGCTTTCACCTGCATCCGGATGTGGATGCGGAAATCGACATGGGCGGCGCGGCAGTGTCCCTAGAGTTGAAGAGCGGCGAGATCTGGATTTTCCGCCACGACGGCAGTTGCGAGATTACACTGGAACCCAGCGTCTATCTGGAACGCAACCGTCTGAAACCGCGCCCGTCGCGGCAGATCGTCCTGTCTGGGCGGGTTTACGAACATACGGGGCAGATCAACTGGACGCTGGCCAAGGCACAGGATACACCGCTCGGCGTAAGGGACCTTGTCCAAGACGAACCCGCGTTTGACTGACCACAAAGAAAGACCTCCAAGATGACCGATCTTGTGCCGCTGCGCCGCGCGCTGATTTCCGTTTCCGACAAAACCGGTCTGATCGACCTGGCAACTGCTCTGCATCAGCGCGGGGTCGAATTGCTGTCGACGGGCGGGACGGCCAAAGCGATCCGCGACGCCGGTCTGCCGGTCAAGGACGTGTCCGAAGTCACCGGTTTCCCCGAGATGATGGACGGTCGGGTCAAGACCCTGCACCCCAAGGTGCATGGCGGTCTGCTGGCGCTGCGCGACAACGACGATCACGTCGCGGCCATGGATGAACACGGCATCGGCGCGATCGATCTGCTGGCCGTGAACCTCTACCCGTTTGAGGCCACCGTGGCCAAGGGCGCGGACTATGACGACTGCATCGAAAACATCGATATCGGTGGCCCCGCGATGATCCGCGCCGCCGCGAAAAACCATGGCTTTGTGAACGTGGTTGTGGATGTCGAGGATTATCAGGCCCTGTTGGACGAACTGGACGCCAACGATGGCGCTACGTCCCTGAAATTCCGTCAGAATCTGGCGCAAATCGCCTATGCACGCACCGCTGCCTATGACGCGGCTGTGTCGACGTGGATGGCCGCAGCCATTGGTCAAGAGACCCCGCGCCGTCGTGCGTTTGCCGGTACGCTGGCCCAGGGTCTGCGCTATGGTGAAAATCCGCACCAGTCGGCGGCGTTTTACACCGACGGCACCAACCGTCCGGGGGTTGCCACGGCCAAGCAATGGCAGGGCAAGGAACTTTCCTACAACAACATCAACGACACGGACGCGGCGTTTGAGCTGGTGTCGGAATTCGACCCCGCGAACGGTGCCGCCTGTGCGATCATCAAGCACGCCAACCCCTGTGGTGTGGCCAGCGGTGACAGCCTTGTTGAGGCCTACAAGCGCGCGTTTGATTGCGACCGCACCTCGGCGTTCGGCGGGATCATCGCGCTGAACCAAGAACTGGACGAGGCGACCGCCCAAGAGATCACCCAGATCTTTACCGAGGTGGTCATCGCCCCCTCGGCAACCGATGCCGCGCGTGAGGTGTTCGCCGCCAAAAAGAACCTGCGCCTGCTGACCACCGGTGGTCTGGCTGATTCGCGTGCGACCGCGCTGACCTATCGTCAGGTTGCCGGTGGTATGCTGGTTCAGGACAAGGACAACGGCCATATCGGTCTGGATGACCTCAAGGTTGTGACCAAACGCGCCCCGTCCGAGGACGAGCTGCGCGATCTGCTGTTCGCGTGGACCGTCGCCAAGCACGTCAAATCGAATGCGATCATCTATGCGAAAAACGGTGCAACCGTGGGTGTAGGCGCCGGCCAGATGAGCCGCGTCGACAGCACGCGCATCGCCGCCCGTAAATCGCAAGACATGGCCGAGGTTCTGGGCCTCGACGCGCCGCTGACCCAAGGGTCGGTTGTGGCGTCGGATGCGTTCTTTCCGTTTGCCGATGGCCTGCTGACCGCTGCCGAGGCCGGTGCGACTGCCCTGATCCAACCGGGTGGTTCGATGCGCGACAACGAAGTCATCGCCGCCGCTGATGAGGCCGGTCTGGCGATGGTCTTTACCGGCATGCGCCACTTCCGCCACTAAGCCCGAGGCCGCGACATGCGTTTGTTCTGGCTTGTCGCTGTAATCACTTTCGTGGCCGATCAGGCCACGAAATATGCTGTGGTATTGGGGCTGAACCTGCGCGAAATCGGCGTGATCGAGGTTTGGCCGCCTTACCTGACCTTCCGCATGGCATGGAACCGCGGCATCAATTTCGGCCTGTTTGCCGATGATGCGGCGGTGATGCGCTGGGTCCTGATTGTGCTGGCCGTGGGGATCAGTATCGGCGTGATCATCTACACGCGCCGCAATCTGGCGACCTTTGGCCGAATGGCGCTGATCGGCGCGGGATTGTTGGTCGGTGGCGCGCTTGGCAACGCGATTGACCGGATCGTGTTCGGGGCCGTGGCCGATTTCTTGAACATGTCCTGTTGTGGAATTGCCAATCCCTATGCATTTAATGTGGCGGATATCGCGATTTTCGCGGGCGTGTTCGCTATTGCCGTGTTTGGTGGTGACAAACAGACCGCGTGACGTGGGTAAACAGTTGCGCTACACAAGGCCCAAGAATGGGGCAGAGGAGTTCGGAATGCGTCTGACGCGCACAGCAGTTGCGATTGGCCTGATGGCGGGTCTGGCGGTGTCGGCGTGCTCACGCGAGGAATCTCCGCCGCCCCAATTGCTGAACCTTAAGAAAAGCGCCTCGGGACCCGACGAGTTCTCGATCCTGCCGAACAAGCCGATCGAAATCCCCGAGGATCTGGCGGCCCTACCCGAACCGACCCCGGGGGCAAGCAACCGTGTCGATCCGACCCCGTTGAAAGATGCCGTTGCCGCGTTGGGCGGGAACCCGTCGCGTCTGGATGACAACGGCGTGCCCGCGTCCGACAGCGCCCTGATCGCGCGCGCCACCCGTTTTGGTGTGGCCGAGGGCATTCGCACGACCCTTGCCGACGAGGACGAGGATTTCCGCCGCGACAATCCCGGTCGGTTCTTTGAACGTGTCTTTAGCGTGACCACCTATTTCCGCGCCTATGAAGATCTGTCTCTGGATCAGTTCGCGGAACTGGAACGCTGGCGTCGTCTGGGCGTGCTGACCGTCGGCGCGCCGCCCGAAGACGCGGCCAAGTACAAAGACGAAAGCTTCTTCACAAACAAGTAGAGGCCTTGAACCGCTGTCATTTTGGCGTAGCTATAATAGCAACCAAAAGTGGAGAGCGTGATGGGTCGATTGGCAAGTTTTGCCGCCGGTGTCGTCTGTGCCCTGACAGGGGGTGCGGCAGTCGCCGATGAGGTGACCACCTATCAACTGGACAACGGAATGGATGTTGTGGTGATCGAGGATCACCGCGCCCCCGTCGTGGTTCAGATGGTGTGGTACAAGGTCGGGGCCGCCGACGAACAGGCGGGCACATCCGGTGTCGCCCATTTCCTTGAACATCTGCTGTTCCGTGGGACCGAAAAATTCCCAGATGGCGAATTCTCGGCCCTGATTGAGGGCAACGGCGGTTCGTCGAACGCCTTTACCAGCTATGATTACACCGCCTATTTCCAACGGGTGGCGGCGGATCGTCTGGAACTGGTGATGCAGTTGGAATCGGATCGGATGACCGGCCTGTTGCTGGACGAAGAGATCGTCGCGACCGAGCGGAACGTGATCCTTGAGGAACGCAATCAACGCACCGAAAACGACCCCGGTGCCCTGTTTGCAGAGCAGCGCAGTGCGGCTCTTTACATGAACCATCCCTATGGCGTGCCGGTCATCGGCTGGAAACACGAGATGGAGCAACTGTCGCTGGACGATGCACAGACGTTCTATGAAACCTATTACGCGCCCAACAACGCCATTCTGGTTGTCGCGGGCGATGTGGATCCCGAAGAGGTCCATGAACTGGCGAAAACCTATTACGGCCCCCTAGCGCCGAGCGCGAACCTGCCCGAACGCGCCCGCCCGCAGGAACCGCCACAGCGCGCCGAGCGTCGGTTGACCTACACTGATCCGCGCGTCGCCCAACCCTATGTCATCCGCAGCTATCTGGCCCCCGAACGTGATCCTGGTGATCAGGACACGGCGGCGGCCCTGACCATGTTGGCGGCGCTGTTGGGCGGGGACGCGGCGACCTCGTTCCTTGGCGAACGGTTGCAGTTCGACAGCCAACGGTCGGTCTATACCTCGGCCTTTTATGACGGGTTTTCGATTGATGACGGGTCGTTCGGCCTGATCAACGTGCCGGTTCCGGGTGTCAGTCTGGATGAGGCCGAGGCCGATCTGGACGCCGCCGTGGCCGCGTTCATTGAGACCGGTGTCGACATGGAAAAATTCGAACGCCTGAAAACCCAGATCCGCGCGTCGGAAATTTACGCCAAGGATAGCACCCAAGGTCTGGCCCGTCGTTACGGTCAGGCATTGGCGATGGGGTTCTCGGTTGAGGACGTGCAGGCGTGGACCGAGACCTTGATGGCCGTCACGCCCGAGGATGTGATGGCCGCCGCCGACATGATTTTTGAGCGGAACAAGGCCGTGACGGGGTTCCTGACCCGACCCGAACCGCCCGCATCCGAAACCCCCGCGGAGGTGACCCAATGATCCGGCGTATTCTGATTTCCATCGCTCTGGTCTTTGGCGCGCTGCCCGCCGCCGCCGATGTCGATATCCAAGAGGTCACATCGCCCGGCGGGATCACCGCATGGCTGGTCGAAAGCCCCGAGATCCCGTTCATTTCGATGGAAATCCGGTTCAAGGGCGGCGCAGCACTGGACGATCCCGAAAAACGCGGGGCGGTGCACCTGATGGGCGCGTTGCTTGAGGAAGGGGCGGGCGACATGGATGCGCGCGCCTTTGCCATCGCGCGCGATAGTCTGGCGGCCTCGTTCGGCTATGACGTCTATCGCGATGCGGTGACCGTGTCGGCGGAATTCCTGACCGAAACACAGGATCAGGCGATTGATCTGCTGCACCAATCGCTGGTCGATCCGCGCTTTGACCAAGACGCGATTGACCGTGTGCGCGGACAGGTGATCTCGGTGATCCAGTCCGATGCGACCGATCCGAACTCCATCGCGGGGCAGGCGTTCAACCGCGCGGCCTTTGGCGATCATCCCTATGCCTTTCCGATTGAGGGCAGCCAAGAGAGCCTGATGGCGATCACCCGCGATGACCTGTTCGCCGCCAAAAACGCGACCATGGCGATGGACCGCGTGCATATCGGTGTGGTGGGCGACATCACGGCGGATCAGTTGGGTCCGATGTTGGACCGGTTGTTCGACGGGATGCCCGCAACGGGCAAGGCGCCGACGCCGGATGCCGAATTCGCGCTGACCGGTGGGGTGCAGGTCATCCCGTTTGACACGCCGCAATCGGTGGTGATTTTCGGGCATGAGGGCATTGATCGCGACGATCCCGATTTCTTTGCCGCGTTCATCCTGAACAGCATTCTGGGCGAGGGCGGGTTTGGCTCGCGCCTGATGCAAGAGGTACGGGAAAAGCGTGGCCTGACCTATGGTGTTTACACCTATCTCTACTCGCTGGAATCGGCGGACCTGTTGTTGGGCCAAGTGGCGTCGGCCAATGACCGCGTGGCCGAGGCCGTTTCGGTCATCCGCGACGAATGGGCCCGCGCCGCGCAGGATGGCGTGACGGCCGAGGAACTGGAAACCGCCAAGACCTATCTGACCGGTGCCTATCCCTTGCGGTTTGATGGCAACGGGCGCATCGCGAATATCCTTGCGGGGATGCAGGTTCAGGGCTTTGGCCTTGATTACATCAACACCCGCAACGATCGCGTAAATGCGGTGACGTTGGACGATGTGAACCGCATGGCGGCGCGATTGCTGGATGCGGAGGCGCTTAATTTCTACGTCGTCGGCGCGCCCGTGGGCCTTGAGACCACCAATTAATCAAGCGGGCCCACGTGGCCCGTTTCCCATACCCGAACGGCACCGAAAGCAGTGGCAGAATCGCCGCGCTGCGTGCTAATTCTTGTGGTATGAACTCGCCAACACCCCAAATAAGCGCAGATCGCCCCGTTATTCGTCAGCTGGATGAGGCCGCCATCAACCGGATTGCCGCCGGTGAGGTGATCGAACGTCCCGCGTCCGCGGTCAAGGAATTGGTCGAAAACGCGCTGGACGCAGGGGCCACGCGGATCGAGGTGACAATCGCCGACGGGGGCAAAACCCTGATCCGTGTTGCGGATGACGGTCACGGGATTGCGGCGGACGATCTGCCCCTTGCCCTGTCGCGCCATGCCACATCGAAAATCGATGGCAGCGACCTGTTGAACATCCACAGTTTCGGGTTTCGGGGCGAGGCCCTGCCGTCCCTTGGTGCCGTCGGTCGGTTGCAGATCACGTCGCGCGCGGGGGATGAGGCGTCACAGATTTCCGTCAACGGCGGTCAGATGTCCGAGGTGCGCCCCGCGGCCCTCAGCAAAGGGACGATTGTCGAGCTGCGCGATCTGTTTTTCGCCACGCCCGCGCGGTTGAAATTCCTGCGTTCGGACCGCGCCGAGACACAGGCGATTGGCGAGGTGGTGCGCAAACTGGCCATGGCGGAACCGTTTGTCGGCTTTACCCTGCGCGATGTGACGGGCGGGGGTGAGGGCCGTGTCAGTTTCCGCGCCGATCCCGAAAACGGGTCCCTATTCGATGCGCTGCACGGGCGGTTGGCGCGTATTCTGGGCAAGGAATTCGCGGAAAACTCCCTCCCCATTGATGCTGAGCGTGAGGGGTTTCACCTGACCGGATACGCCGCCCTGCCGACCTATTCGCGGGGCACATCGACGGCGCAACACCTGTTCGTCAATGGCCGTCCGGTAAAGGACAAGCTGTTGATCGGCGCGTTGCGCGGGGCCTATTCCGATTTCCTTAGCCGTGATCGCCACCCGTCTGTGGCCCTGTTCGTTGATTGCGATCCGCATATGGTCGACGTGAACGTGCATCCCGCCAAGGCCGAGGTGCGTTTTCGCGACCCCGGTATCGTGCGCGGGTTGATCGTGTCGGCGTTGCGCCATGCGCTGGCCGAGGCGGGGCATCGCGCATCGACCACCGTGGCGGGCGCGACATTAGGGGCGATGCGCCCCGAAACCGCGCCGCGCCCGAACCACGTCTATCAGATGGACCGCCCCAACCCCGGCGCGATCCGCAGCGCCTATCAAATGCAGGCCCCCGCGCCGGTCCAACACGGCTTTGCCGAGGCCCCGCGCGACACGGGGCTGGTGTTTGACGGCACGGATCAGCCGTCCGCGCGGGTCGAACCCATGCCTGAGCAGGTGGTTGAAAACACCGATCTGCCCCTTGGCGCGGCACGGGCGCAGGTGCATGAAAACTATATCATCGCCCAGACCAAAACCGGCATCGTCATTGTGGACCAACACGCCGCGCATGAACGTCTGGTCTATGAGCGCCTGAAACGCCAAATGGCCGAAAACGGTGTCGCGGCGCAGGCCCTGTTGATCCCCGAGATCGTTGATCTGTCCGACAATGACGCCGCCCGTTTGATGGAGATCGCCGATGATTTGGCCCGTCTTGGTCTGGTGATCGAACCGTTCGGCGGCGGGGCCGTGGCCGTGCGCGAAACCCCCGCCATTCTGGGTGAGGTAAACGCCAAGGCGATGCTGACCGATATTCTGGACGAGTTGGACGAGTTGGGCGACAGCCAGACGGTCAAAGACCGAATTGAGGCGATCCTGAGCCGCGTTGCCTGTCACGGCTCGATCCGCTCGGGCCGCCGGATGCAGGCCCAAGAGATGAACGCCCTACTGCGCGAGATGGAGGCGACCCCGCATTCCGGCCAATGCAACCACGGTCGCCCGACCTATGTGGAACTGCGCCTGTCCGATATCGAACGCCTGTTCGGGCGCACGTGATGACCCTGTTTGGACCTGAAATGACGTTAGATGATCCTGTGACGCTGGCCCTTTTGATCGGGGGAGGCTTGGCGCTGATCCTGATTGTTCTGATGATTGCCGTACTGCGGCGCGCGGGGCGGGCGGCGGATCTGTCGACGCCCCTGATCTATCAGATGGATCAACTGGGGCGCAGCGTTCAGGCCCTGTCGGACGGGCAACAGCAACTGGCGGGCGGTCTCAACCACGTGTCCGAGGCGCAATCGGCCAGTCAGGCGCGGGTGCTGCAACTGATGGAACAACGTCTTGCCGATGTGACCAAGGCGATGAACGACAACCTACAGGGCACGGCCACCCGCACCGCGCGCTCCCTTGGCGAATTGCAGCAACGTCTGGAAACCATCGACAAGGCACAGGCCAATATCGAAAAGCTGTCCGGCGATGTCCTGAGCCTGCAGGACATCCTGTCCAACAAACAGACCCGCGGCGCGTTCGGTGAGATTCAGTTGAACGATATCGTGGCCAAGGCCCTGCCGTCAGACAGCTATTCGATGCAGGTCACCCTGTCGAACGGCAAGCGCGCGGATTGCCTGATCCATCTGCCGAACCCGCCGGGCCCGATTGTGATCGACAGTAAATTCCCGCTGGAGGCCTATGAGGCCCTGCGCCGCGCCGAAACCCAGTATGAGTTGAACGAGGCGGCCAAGGCCCTGCGCACCGCCGTTCGCGTCCACATCAAGGCGATCTCGGAAAAGTACCTGATTGAGGGCGAAACCGCCGATGGCGCGTTGATGTTCCTACCGTCCGAGGCGGTCTATGCCGAGTTGCACGCGAATTTCCCCGAACTGGTGCGCGAAGGGTTCGATGCCCGCGTCTGGATCGTGTCCCCGACAACCTGTATGGCCACGTTGAACACCATGCGCGCGATCCTCAAAGACGCCCGTATGCGCGAACAGGCGGGCGCGATCCGCAAGACCCTGCGACTGCTGCACCGCGATGTGGAACTGGTCGTGCAACGCGTGGGCAAGCTGGACACCCATTTCCGTCAGGCCCGCGAAGACGTCGAAAGCATCGGTGTCGCCGCCGAACGCGCGGGTAAACGGGCGGCGAAACTCGACAACTTTGACTTTGAGGAACTGGCCCCCGAGGAGAGCGACAAAATCGTCGCGCTGCCCCGTACCGATTAGGGTTGAGTGTTGTGCGCCCCCGCGCAACACTGGGTCGAAACCACCAAAGGGGTTTAGACCATGCTTGAGATTCAGCCGGAAAAAGTCGCCCACGTCGCCATCCGTGCGCGTGAGATCGATGCCAAGGTCGGACGCTGGGACGGCAAGGGGGACACGGCGGATGCCGACACGATCCTAGAGACCCGCGCAGGCGATGCGACCGAGGGTGAGTTGCGCGCCTTTATCACCGCGCTCAACAGTGACGAACAGGCCAGTCTGGTCGCGGTGATGTGGATCGGGCGGGAAACCTTTGGCGCGGACGAACTGGCCGAGGCCATCCAGACCGCCAAGGATGAGGCAACCGGCCCGACGGCCGATTACCTTTTGGGGGTGCCCCTGCTGTCCGACTATCTTGAGGACGGGTTGGACGCGCTGGGCTTTAACCCCTCTGACCTTGAGGATGATCTCTATTGATCACCCGACCAGCGTGATGGTCGATTCACCCGCGCCACGGCGCAGGGCGTGCACATCCGCCAGTTCCGGATCGTTGATCCACGCCAGCGCGGCGTCGCGATCCGGAAACGACAGAACCCCCGCCATCGTCGGCAGCGGCAGCGACGCGTCCAGCGCAGTGGGTTCCATCGACGCGGCCTCGACCTTGCCGCCGTGTTTTTCCAACGCCGCGCCGGCCTTTTCGCGGTAGGCCATCAGGCTGTCTTTGTTGGTGATCGTCATGTGAATGGTTGCGTAAATCATGTGGGTGCCTCCGTATGTGCAGGGCGAATGTAGGCGCGTCCGCATGTGCAGAAATCGCGTGATTTTGTGCGGGTGACATGCAAAAATGCATGTATGCGTGATGATTGGGATAACCTGAAATCGGTTCTGTTTGTGGTGCGGCACGGGTCCCTGTCCGCCGCGGCCAAGGTCATGGGCGTCAGCTATACCACCCTGTCGCGGCGCATTTCGGCGGCGGAGGACAGCCTTGGCACCTTGTTGTTTGAACGACGCAAGGATGGGTTCGTCCCGACCGAAACAGGGCTGGTTGCCGCCAAACACGCCGAAGAGATGGAGGCGTCCGAAATCGGTCTGCGCCGGTTTCTGGATGGGCAGGACACGGGCCTGTCGGGTCCCCTGACGATCACCGCGCCCGAACTGTTGATCACGCACCATCTATGCCACGTTCTGGCCGAATACCGCGCGACCTATCCGGATGTGGACCTGACGGTGCGGGCGGGGAATGCGATGCTGGACCTTGATCGGCGCGACGCGGATTTAGCCATTCGGATCAGCCGTGACCCCGGTGACGACCTTGTCGGGCGGCGTTTGGCGGCGCAACACACGGCGGCCTTTGCCACGCCCGAACTGGTGGCGCGGATGCGTGAGGACCCAACCGCGCCGGTTGATTGGCTGGGGTTTGAATTCTGGAAAACCACGCCCAAGGACGCCTTGCCCGAGTACACAAACCAACGCATCGCGATGCGGTTCAACGATATGATGGCGGTGGTTGGCGCGGCGAAACTGGGCCTTGGGGTGGCGCGGATGCCGCTGTTCGTGGGTCGCGCGGTGCCGGAATTGGAACTGGCCCCGATCATGCCGCCGACGCCATATATGGACATCTGGGCCCTGTCACATCGCGACCTCAAGGATTCGGCGAAATTGCAGGCGTTCAAACGTCTCTTGGTGGCCTATTTCACCCGAAACGCGCATGTGTTTGTGGCCACGGATTAGGTCCAGACCACATCGCCCAGAAAGATATACCCGGCCCCGTAGATCGTTTTGATCAGGGCGGGATTGCGCGGGTCCTCACGCAGTTTGGTGCGCAGGCGCGAAATGCGGACATCCATCGCGCGGTCGAAACTTTCTCCGGCGGCACCGCCAAGGCTCTCTTGCATTTGTGTACGTGAAATCAGGCGTTTGGGACTGTCCAGAAACAGGCGCAGCACCTCGCCCTCGGCGTGGGAAAAGGGCACTTCAACCCCGTCCGGTGCGGTCAGGACATAGCGGTCGAAATGCGCCTGCCATCCGGCGAAGGTGGCATGCAATCCAGCACCGGAGGTATCGCGCCCCTTGCGCAGACGGGCGCGCACACGCGCGACGACCTCGGCCGGATCAAAGGGTTTGATGATGTAGTCATCCGCGCCTAGTTCCAGACCCGTCACCCGATCCTGCACCTGTGCACGGCCCGAAATAATGATGATCGACGCCCCCGATTCCAGCGCCAACCGATGCACCAACGCCAACCCGTCGCGATCCGGCAGGCCCAAATCGACAAGGCACACATCGGGCGCAGTGGTTTTCAACGCGGCCTCGAATTCTGTGGCGCGGGCATAGCTGTGGGTTTTGAACCCCGCCTCGCCCAAAGCATCGGACAGCATCAGACGGATCTGCGGCTCATCATCCAGAATGGCAACGGTCGGTGTGCTCATGCGGTGGCCTCGGCGGATAGGGTCCCGGCCAGACTCTGGACCGTGAACGGTTTTTGCAAGACGGAATAGGTGTCGGCTGCGGATTGACGTAGCGGGTTTTGCGCGGGCAGCGAGGTCATCAGCACCTTGTGCGCCGGATGATCGCGGGCGTCGAGCGCGCGCAACAGATCCACACCGGTCCGTTCGCCACGGATGTTGATGTCGGACAGAACCATGTTCAACCCCGGTAGATCGGCAAGCGCTTGGGCCTCGTCCGCGCTGGTCGCCTCAATCACGTTATGGCCCAGTTGGGTCAGCATTTCGCGCACGGACGTCCGGATGTCATCGTTGTCTTCGACCAACAGGACCAGCATTGGATCGCATTGCTGATCGGCGGGGCGCAGGGGGACGCGCAATGTTGCCTGTGCGCCGGTGCCCGTGTTGGCGAGATCGACACGCCCGCCCGACATTTTCGCAACGTCATAGACCATGGCAAGGCCAAGGCCCGACCCCTCGGCCCCTTTGGTCGTGAAAAACGGGTCCATCGCATGTTTCAAGGCGGTATCGCTGAACCCGTGGCCGGTGTCCGTAACAGACAGGTCCAGCCACGTGTCGCCCACTGCGGTGGCCGAAATCGTGATGCGACCAGGGCGGTGACCGATGGCATCGCGTGCGTTCAGGATCAGGTTCAAAAGGGCATCCTGCACCCCGCCGGTATCCAGCATGATCGGGCCATGCACGCCGTTCAAAACGGTTTCTAACGTGACGTTTTTCGGCAGGGCTGGGGCCGCCATGGTTTTGAGACCACCCAAGAATTCCCGCAAATCCGTGGCGACGGGGTGCATTTCACGTTTGCCCGACACGGACGCAATCCGGTCCAACAGAACGCCGCCACGCCGCGCGGCGCCTTGGGTCGCGGCGATCAATTCGCGGGCCTCATCCGTGGCGGCATGACGTTGCAACTGGCTCTGCATACCCAAGATGATCGTCAAAAGATTCGCGAAATCATGGGCCAGACCCGAGGTCAGTTGCGCGGCCAACTCACGCTTGCGCGTTTGGGTCAGGGCGGCGCGGGCTTGGGCCTCTTCGGTCATGTCGGTCGACATGATGTAGACGCCGTTCAGGGCCCCGTCGGGGCCAATGTCGGGCGTGAACACCGCGCGCACACGGCGGCCCGTATCGGCGTGGGTGAATTCGACCGTGCTGGGCGTGCCGGCAAGGGCCTGTTCGAAATGGGGCCTGATTTTCGCGAATGCATCCGCGCCGAGCGCCTGATCAATCGACAGGCCCACAATGTCGGATGGGCGCGACGGCATGATCGCGCTGAGCCGCCGGTTTGAATAGGTGTACCGGCGGTCCGTGCCCACATGCGCGATATGGGCGGGCATCATTTCGGTGACGGTCCGCGTGCGCGCCTCGATCTCGGTCAACTGGCGCTTGGCCTCTTCCAGCGCGGCGATGGTGGCGGCCAGTTCGCGGTTGGTTTGCGACAGGCGCTCGGCGTGGTTGAACACCTGATCCGACAGTTCCTCGGACCGCGTACGCAAAAGGGTTTCCTGTTGTTTAATCGCGGAAATATCGGTGTAGACTGTGACCCATCCCCCTTGGGGCAGGGGGCTGCCCTCAACGGAAATGGTGCGGCCATCGGGGCGTTGGCGTTCGATATAATGGGCCTCGAACGCGCGGGCCTGTTCGATGCGTTGCTGGACGACCTGATCGACGTCCTCGACGTCACCGTATTCGCCGCGCTCAACCAGAAACCGGATGGTTTCCCCGAAATCCGCACCCGGTGTGACAAAGGCATCGGGCAGGTGGAACATGTCGCGAAACGGCCGATTGCAGACGGCCAGTTTCAGGTCCGCGTCATAGATCGAAATCGCCTGTTGGATCAGGTTCAGACCGGCCTGTGTCAGGCGCGCGCGTTCGGGTTCAGACAATGCCATTCGGGTCTCCTCAGACATATGGCTAGCACTGCGGATACCCCGCGCAAAGCCCGCATTCACGCCCGTTACAATTCGTAAGAATTGGGAAAAATTCAGGAAATGTTTGACGCCAAGATAAAAACTATGTCGCTATGTGAGAAGAATCGCACAGCGATCGAGGACGTCGGACAACCGGCGCAGGGAGGAGAAAACTTGGCATCTGTAGCAACGCCTTTGGGCGATCTATGCTCTGTTCCCGCTCTACTAGAGCGGAATGTGCGCCAATACGGTGCAAAGCCGGCCTATCGCGAAAAAGAATTCGGGATTTGGCAAAGCTGGACCTGGGCGGAGGCCGCCGAGGAAATCAAGGCAATCGCCCTCGGGTTCATGGTTTTGGGTCTGAACCGTGGGGATCACGTCGCCATTATCGGGCGAAACCGTCCTGTACACTATTGGTCAATGGTCGCGGCCCAGATGTGCGGCGCCGTTCCGGTGCCCCTGTATCAAGACGCGGTCGCCGAAGAGATGGCCTATGTTCTCGAACATTGTAACGCGCGCTTTGTTGTGTGTGGCGATCAGGAACAGGTGGACAAGGTCATCGACGTTCAGGAGCGTGTCAGCGGCATTGATCAGGTGATCTATGCCGACAAACGCGGGATGCGAAAATATGACCACGGGCATCTGAACTGGCTGGACGATGTACAGGCCGAAGGGCGCGCCGCCGAAACCCGTTTGTCGGGGGAACTGGCCGCGCGGACGGCGGAACTGACGTATGACCATACCTGTGTGATGCTCTACACCTCGGGCACGACCGGCCGTCCAAAGGGCGTGGTTCTGTCCAACCGGAATATCATCGAAACCTCGCGCGCCTCGTCGGATTTCGACACTCTGACCAAGGACGAAGAGGTTCTGGCCTATCTGCCGATGGCATGGGTGGGCGATTTCATCTTTTCCATCGGTCAGGCGTTCTGGACGGGGTTCTGTGTGAACTGTCCCGAGAGCGCGGACACGATGATGACCGATCTGCGCGAAATCGGGCCGACCTATTATTTCGCCCCGCCGCGGATTTTCGAAACCCAGCTGACCAATGTGATGATCCGGATGGAGGACGCCGGACCGTTCAAGAAAAAGCTGTTCGATAAATATATGGCCATCGCGCGTCGTGTGGGTCCGGCCATTCTGGACGGCAAACCGGTCAGTGCGATGGACAAGGTGCAATATGCGCTTGGCAATCTGTTCGTTTACGGGCCGCTCAAAAACACGCTGGGGTTCAGCCGCGTGCGCGTCGGCTATACCGCGGGTGAGGCGATCGGGCCGGAGATTTTCGACTTCTACCGCTCGCTCGGGATCAACCTGAAACAGCTGTATGGTCAGACCGAGGCGTCGGTGTTCATCACCCAGCAACCCGATGGTGAGGTCCGCTCGGACACCGTCGGTGTGCCTTCGCCGGGCGTCGAGGTGCGCATCGCCGACAATGGCGAGGTGTTCTATCGCAGCCCGGGCGTGTTCGTCGAATATTTCAACAACGCCGAAAGCACCGCCTCGACCAAGGACGCCGAAGGTTGGGTCGCGACGGGGGATGCCGGTTTCTTTGAAGAGGGCACCGGACATCTGCGCATCATCGACCGCGCCAAGGATGTTGGCAAAATGGCCGACGGGTCCTTGTTCGCGCCGAAGTACGTTGAAAACAAACTGAAATTCTTCCCCGATGTGCTTGAGGCCGTGGTCTTTGGCAGTGGCAAGGACCAGTGTACCGCGTTCATCAATATCGACCTGACTGCCGTCGGCAACTGGGCCGAGCGCAACAACATCGCCTATGCGTCCTATCAGGAACTGGCAGGCCATCCGCAGGTGTTGGGCATGATTCAGGACCACGTCCAAGAGGTGAACCGCAGTGTCGCCGCCGACCCGATGCTGGCCGGATGTCAGGTGCATCGCTTTATCGTGCTGCACAAGGAACTGGACGCGGATGACGGCGAATTGACCCGCACGCGCAAGGTCCGCCGCAACGTGATCGAGGACAAGTTCGGGGACCTGATCACTGCGCTCTATGACGGGTCGGACAGTGTCTATACCGAAACCGAAGTCACCTATGAGGACGGGCGCAAAGGCAGCATCAAGGCCACCCTAAAAATCATGGAGGCCCAAGTGCAGCCCCAGACCAAAGACAGGATCGCAGCGGAATGAAAGATATAGCTGAAGGCTACGTCACCGCCGACGGCCGCAAGATCGGTGGAACCCTGATGGAGATGAAAAACATCACGCTGCGCTTTGGCGGGGTGGTGGCCATCAAGGATATTTCGTTCGACATCCGCGAGGGTGAAATCCGCGCCATCATCGGCCCGAACGGGGCCGGTAAGTCGTCGATGCTGAACGTCATCTCGGGGTTTTACATCCCGACCGAGGGTGAGGTCTGGTTCCGTGGGGAACCGCGCCCGCAAATGCGCCCCTATCAGGTCGCCCGCCAAGGCATCGCGCGCACGTTCCAGAACATCGCGTTGTTCAAGGGCATGTCGACGCTGGACAACATCATGACCGGTCGCATGACCCTGATGGAAAGCAACATGGCCCAACAGGCGTTCTGGTGGGGCCGCGCCCAGAAAGAAGAAAGCGAGCATCGCGAAAAGGTCGAAAAGATCATCGACTTTCTGGAAATTCAGGCCATCCGCAAAACGCCGGTGGGCCGTCTGCCCTATGGTTTGCAGAAACGTGTGGAATTGGGCCGTGCATTGGCGGCTGAACCCAAGCTGTTGCTGCTGGACGAACCGATGGCGGGCATGAACGTCGAGGAAAAAGAGGACATGAGCCGCTTTATCCTCGATGTGAACGACGAATTCGGCACCACGATCGCCCTGATCGAACACGACATGGGCGTGGTTATGGATCTGTCCGACCGCGTAGTTGTGATGGATTACGGCAAGAAAATCGGCGACGGCACCCCCGATGAGGTGCGCAACAACCAAGACGTGATCGACGCCTATCTGGGGGTAAGCCATGACTGATCAGTTTCTTTATGCAGTTGAGGTGATGCTCAACGGTCTGATGGCCGGTGTTCTCTATGCCCTCGTGGCGCTGGGGTTCGTTCTGATCTTTAAGGCGTCGGGGATTTTCAACTATGCCCAAGGGGTTATGGCCCTGTTCGCCGCGCTGACGCTTGTCGGGTTGCAGCAGGGACAGGTGCCCTTTGCACACCTGATCAACGCGATCTTCGGCACAGAGGTGCACCATTTCGGATGGCACTTGCCGGGGATTGTGGCGATTATCCTGACCATCGGAGTCATGGTGTTGCTGGCGATCATCATCGAAAAGGTGATCCTGAAACACCTCGTGAACCAAGAGCCGATCATCCTGTTCATGGCGACCATTGGCCTTGCCTATTTCCTTGAGGGCTTTGGCGACGTCATGTGGGGGTCCGACATCAAGACGCTGGACGTGGGTCTACCCCAAGGGGCCAGTTTCTGGGTCGAGGAAAAGACCGCGATTCTGGGCACCGATAACTTCTACGGGTTCTTCATCGACAAACTGGACATGGTAGCAGCCCTTGTTGCGGCCATTCTGGTAATCTCGCTGACGATCTTTAGCCAGTACTCGAAACAGGGCCGCGCCCTGCGCGCGGTGGCTGATGATCACCAAGCCGCGCTGTCGGTTGGCATTTCGCTGCGGTTCATCTGGGTTCTGGTGTGGTCGATTGCAGGGTTTGTCGCCCTTGTGGCGGGGATCATGTGGGGCGCCAAATCGGGTGTTCAGTTCTCGCTATCGCTGATCGCGCTCAAGGCGCTGCCGGTTCTGATGCTGGGCGGGTTCACGTCCATCCCAGGTGCTATCGTTGGCGGTCTGATCATCGGGGTCGGCGAGAAACTGTTTGAATTCACCATCGGTCCGATGATCGGCGGCGCGACGGAAAACTGGTTCGCCTATGTGCTGGCGCTGTTGTTCCTTGTGTTCCGTCCGCAGGGCCTGTTCGGCGAAAAAATCATTGAGAGGGTGTGAGCAATGAAGATCTGTTCCTTGACCTGTGTGATCGGGTGGCTGGCGTTCTGGGCCTTTGGGTTTCTGGCCATCTCGGCGCAAGGCGCGCCCAACTCTGAAATCATGACAAGTTCCCTGTTGGCCTTTGCGGGCCTGATGGCCGGGGCGGTGTCCTATCTGAAACTCGCACAGGGGATCCGCTGATGTTTTATCGTGAGGCCGGGGACTTTAAGACGTCCTACGTCAATGACAGCCAGACCTTTCCGATCCAGTTCGACCGCTGGCGGTACTATGCGGTTCTGTTCGTGGCGCTGGGCATCGTTCCCTTTGTGATCAACGACTATTGGGCCAGCGCGGTGTTCGTGCCGTTCCTGATCTATGCGATTGCTGCGATCGGGTTGAACATTCTGACGGGCTATTGCGGTCAGGTCAGCCTTGGCACCGGCGGGTTCATGGCCGTGGGCGCCTATGCGGTGTACAAGCTGATGACTGCATTCCCCGAGGTGAACATTATCTTCCATGTCTTGGGTGCGGGGATCATCACCGCCGGTGTGGGCGTTCTGTTCGGTCTGCCCAGTCTGCGGATTAAGGGGTTCTACCTTGCCGTGGCGACCCTTGCGGCCCAGTTCTTTCTGGTCTGGCTGTTTAACAAGGTGCCGTGGTTCTACAACTATTCTGCATCGGGTCAGATCAGCGCGCCGGAACGTACCCTTGCGGGTATCGCCCTGACGGGGCCTGAGGCATCGGCAACCGCAAAGTACCTTGTGTGTCTGGGGTTTGTGTTTGTGCTGGCATGGCTGGCGCGCAACCTGACGCGCGGCACGGTCGGGCGCAGCTGGATGGCGATCCGCGACATGGACATCGCCGCCGAAATCATCGGGGTGAACCCGCTGCGCGCGAAACTGACGGCCTTTGCGGTGTCGTCCTTCTTTATCGGGATCGCGGGTGCGCTGTTCTTTTCGGTCTATCTGGGCGCGGTCGAGGTCGGTGAGGCCTTCGGCATCAACAAGTCCTTCTTGGTCCTCTTCATGGTGATCATTGGCGGGCTTGGGTCCATCTTCGGCAGCTTTGCCGGTGCGGCCTTTCTGGTTCTGTTGCCGGTGTTCCTGAAAAACGTTCTGGTTGGCGGCCTTGGCTGGCCCACGGATTTGGCCGCGCATCTGGAACTGATGATTGTGGGCGGGTTGATCGTGTTCTTCCTGATCGCCGAGCCCCACGGTCTGGCGCAACTTTGGCGACTGGCCAAGGAAAAGCTGCGCCTGTGGCCGTTCCCGCACTAACGCGGGTCAAGGATTGGCCTGTCCCAATGGCGGGGCAGGTCGGTGAAACGCCCGGCCAACACCGGGTTTCGCGGACAAGCGATGAGGAGCGCGACGTCCGCCCCTGCCAAACAACGGCAGGTTAACAACGGGAGGAATACAAGAATGAAATCCAAACTGACCATGTTGACCGCAGCGGCGGTCATGGCTGCGGGTCCGGCTCTGGCCGATCTGGTTTTCCCGTCGCTCAGCTATCGCACGGGGCCTTATGCGGCGAACGGCATTCCGTTTGCTGACGGGTATGAGGACTACTTTACCCTCGTGAACCAGCGTGACGGCGGCATCGGCGGTGTCATGGCCAAGGTGATCGAATGCGAGACCGGCTATAACACCGAGAAGGGTGTGGAATGCTATGAATCGACCAAGGGCGAAGGCGCGCTGATCTATCAACCGCTGTCGACCGGTATCACCTATCAGCTGATCCCCAAAGTGACCGCAGACGGCATCCCCCTGCACACCATGGGCTATGGCCGGACCTCGGCGAAGAACGGTAAAACGTTCGAGTGGGTGTTCAACTATCCCGCCAACTACTGGGACGGTGCATCCATCGCGGTGAACCACATTCTGGACGAGAACGGTGGCGACATCAGCGGCAAAAAAATCGCGCTGGTCTATCACAACTCGGCCTATGGCAAGGAACCGATCCGCACGCTTGAGGAACTGTCGGCCAAGCACGGCTTTGACCTGACCCTGCTGCCCGTTGACCACCCTGGTCAGGAGCAGAAATCGCAGTGGCTGCAAATCCGTCGTGAACGCCCCGATTACGTTGTGATGTGGGGCTGGGGCGTGATGAACCAGGTCGCCATCCAAGAAGCCGCGAACATCCGCTTCCCGATGGAAAACTTCATCGGTGTCTGGTGGTCCGGTTCGGAAAACGACGTGAAACCGGTTGGTGCTGCGGCCAATGGCTATAAGGCGCTGAACATGCATATGCCGGGCGCGGATTTCCCGATCTACGACGACCTGAAGACCCACGTTTATGACGCTGGTCTGTCGTCGGGTGCGGGCGATCAGGCCGGTACGGTTCTGTATAACCGCGGCATGTACGCGGCGATGCTGGCCGTTGAGGCCGCCAAGGTGGCACAGGAAATCCACGGCACTGCCGACATCACCCCCGCGATGATGCGCGACGGTATGGAAGCCCTGAACATCACCGAGGAAAAGATGGCCGAACTGGGCCTGCCGAACTTTGGTCCGACCTTCTCGGTCAGCTGTGAAAACCACGGCGGCGACGGTCTGGGCATCGTTCAGCAGTGGGACGCAGCCGCAGGCAAGTGGAACGCGATCACCGACTATATCCAATCGGATTCGGCTGTGATCGACGCGCTGATCGCTGAGGACAGCGGCGCCTACGCCTCGGAAAACAACATCTCCGAGCGGTGTAACTAATCCTCCAGGCCCCGGCCTGTCATGGGCCGGGGTTCCTCTCACTTCTATTGATGGATGCATGATGCTTGACGGCGCACAGACCCCAGAGAACCTGCTAGAGGTCAACAATATCGAGGTGATCTACAACCACGTCATTCTGGTTCTGAAAGGCGTCAGCCTGACCGTGCCAAAAGGCGGGATCACGGCCCTGTTGGGCGGCAACGGCGCAGGCAAGACCACGACGCTCAAGGCGGTGTCGAACCTGCTGCATTCCGAACGCGGCGAGGTCACCAAAGGGTCGATTTCCTATCGCGGCCAGCGGGTGCAGGATTTGAACCCTGCCGAATTGGTGAAGCGCGGTGTTATTCAGGTGATGGAAGGCCGTCACTGTTTCGAACACCTGACGGTTGAGGAAAACCTGCTGACCGGCGCCTATACGCGCGGCGAGGGCAAGGGCGCAATCGCCGCCGACCTCGAAATGGTCTATGAGTATTTCCCCCGTCTCAAAGAGCGCCGCAAAAGTCAGGCGGGCTATACCTCGGGCGGTGAGCAACAGATGTGCGCAATCGGTCGGGCCCTGATGTCGCGCCCCGAAACCATTCTGTTGGACGAACCGTCCATGGGTCTCGCGCCACAGCTGGTCGAACAGATTTTCGAGATCGTCAAATCGGTGAATGAAAACGAAGGCGTGTCCTTCCTCCTTGCCGAGCAGAACACCAACGTCGCCCTTCGGTACGCGCATTACGGCTATATCCTCGAATCCGGTCGGATTGTGATGGATGGCCCCGCCGCCGAACTGCGCGAAAACCCCGACGTCAAAGAATTCTACCTCGGTGTGTCCGAGGAAGGCCGCAAGAGCTTTCGCGACGTGCGGTCCTATCGCCGCCGCAAGCGCTGGCTGAGCTGACAAAGGAGACAAGGATGAGCTTTTACGACAAGCTTGAAACCCGTTCGGCCGACGAACGGGCAGGGGACCTTGCGCGCGATCTACCGGCGCAAATCGCCCGCGCCCGCGCTCTTTCGGGCTATGCGGACAGCCTTGCCAGTGTCGATCCGGCGGCCATTACAACGGTTGCCGATCTGGCGGCGCTGCCTGTGTTGCGCAAATCCGAAATCGGTCAGGCACAGGCGACCAACGCCCCCCTTGGCGGGTTTGCGTCGCACGACACCTCGGCCTTTGCCCACATCTTTCAATCGCCGGGCCCGATCTACGAACCGGGCGGTGTCGATCATGATTGGTGGCGCATGGGGCGGTTCCTGAACGCCTGTGGCATCGGGACGGGGGACATCGTCCAGAACTGTTTCGGCTATCACCTGACCCCCGCCGGCATGATCTTTGAAAACGGCGCGCGCGCGGTCGGCGCAGCGGTTTTACCGGCGGGCACGGGGCAGACCGAATTACAGGCCCGCGCGGCCCATGACATCGGCGTCACCGCCTACGCGGGCACGCCCGATTACCTCAAGGTGATCCTCGATAAGGCCGCCGAGATGAACCTGCCCCTGTCCATCACCAAGGCGGCGGTCGGCGGCGGCGCCCTGTTCCCCAGCCTGCGTCAGGAATACGCCGATCGCGGTATCACCTGCCTGCAATGCTATGCCACGGCGGACCTTGGCAACATCGCCTATGAAAGCCCCGCGATGGAGGGCCTGATCATCGACGAGGGCGTCATCGTGGAAATCGTCACCCCCGGCACCGGCGATCCTGTCGAGCCCGGTCAGGTGGGCGAGGTCGTCGTCACCACCCTCAACCCCGACTATCCACTGATCCGCTTTGCCACGGGTGATCTCTCCGCCATCCTGCCGGGTCAATCGCCCTGCGGCCGCACGAATACCCGGATCAAGGGCTGGATGGGTCGCGCGGACCAAACCACCAAAATCAAAGGCATGTTCGTCCGCCCCGAACAGGTCGCGGAATTCGTACGTCGCTATGACGACGTCACCCGTGCCCGTGTCATCGCCACCCGTGAAAACGAAATGGACATCATGACGGTTCAGATCGAAACCACCAACACGGATGCAAACACCTACGACGGGGCACTGCGCGACATCCTGAAACTCAAGGCGCGCATCGAACTGCACGCCCCAAACAGCCTGCCCAATGATGGCAAGGTCATCGACGACCAACGGACCTACGACTGACCCTTTCATCTTGGTCCAAATACTCCGGGGGAACGCAGGCCCCGGCCTGCGTGGGGGCAGCGCCCCCGCCCCGACCTCCACCTAAACCATCTGGTCAAAATTTTTACGAAACCGACGCAAACGCGTCACCCACCCGTTACATGCCCCCGATACGCGGTCCCAAGGCATCGCACCTATCGGGGCTGATCGCGGGGGCCTGTCCCTCTGATCCCCACGCAGGGCGTGCACGAAAAATGCGCCCATCGGGCATTTGATCGGAGAGAGACAATGAAAAAACTGACCCTCGCGTCGGCCGCGCTGAGCGCGCTTTGGACCGGCGCTGCGTTCGCTGAAACCGAAATCACCTGGTGGCACGCCATGGGTGGGGATCTGGGCGAAACCGTCAACCAGATCGCGGCTGATTTCAACGCTTCGCAGGACGACTACAAAATCACCCCCGTCTTCAAAGGCACCTATGAGGAAACCCTGACCGCAGGTATCGCCGCCTTCCGTGCCGGTGAACAGCCCAACATCATGCAGGTGTTTGACGCTGGCGCCGCGACCGTCATCGGTGCCAAAGGCGCGACCGTTCCGGTTCAGGACCTGCTGACCGAGAATGGCGTTGATTTCGACATCAACGACTACATCTCGGGCGTGCGTTACTTCTACGCCGACGCTGATGGCAAAATGATCGGCATGCCGTTCAACTCGTCCTCGCCGGTGATGTATTACAACGTCGACGCTCTGGCCGCTGCCGGTGTTGCGGCCCCCAAAACTTGGGAAGAGTTCCAGACCGTCACCGCCCCCGCGCTGAAAGAGGCCGGTTACACCGCCCTGTCGCAGTCGCACCTGCCGTGGATCTTCACCGAAAACTTCATGTCGCGCCACAACCTGCCGTTCGCCACGAACGACAACGGCTATACCGGCACCGACACCAAAATTCTGGTGAACAACGACGCGATCAAGGCCCACTTTACCGCCGTCACCGACTGGCAGGATCAGGGCTATTTCGAATGGTTCGGCACCGGTTGGGGCGACAACCAGACCCCGTTCGAAGAAGGCAAAGTTGCGATCTGGCTCGGCTCGTCGGGGTCGTTCGGCGGTCTGGCGAACAAGGATCTGGGCTTTGAATTCTCGGCCGATTACCTGCCCTATTGGGAGGCTGTGACCGACGCCCCCACCCAGACCTTCATCGGTGGTGCGGCCCTGTTCGCGATGGCTGGCAAATCGGACGCCGAGAACAAAGCAACCGCCGCGTTCTTTGAATACATGACCAAGCCCGAGACCCAGTACTTCTGGCATCAGGAAACCGGTTACGTTCCGATCACCGAAGCCGCCTATGACCTTGCCAAGGCCGACGGTCACTATGACCGCAACCCCGCCGCCGAGGTTGGCATCAAGCAACTGTCGCTGCCCGCTGGTGAATACACCAAAGGCTATCGCATGGGGTTCTACGTTCAAATCCGCGACGTGATGAACCGTGAATTCGGTCGCATCCTGACCGGCGAAACCTCGGTTGAGGACGCGTTCAACGCCATCGAACGCGAAGCAAACGACCTGCTGGCCCGTTTCGCCAAGACCCAAGGCTAAGGCCCGGTCCATCCAAGAACTTTGGCGGTCGCCCCTTGGTGGCCGCCATTCCATTTCGGGGGCATAGGGCATGAAGAAAGCTGGCTTTACGCAGGCTTGGTTGCCGATCCTTTTGCTGGTTCCCCAGCTATCGATCATTCTGATTTTCTTTTACTGGCCCGCCGCACAGGCGGTGCAATCATCGTTTTACTTGCAGGACCCGTTCGGGTTCGGATCGACCTTTGTGGGGGCGGACAACTACACCGACCTCTTGGGCAATGCGGAATACAAACGCATCGCGTGGTTTACGGTGATTTTCACGGTGTCGGTGACGTTCCTGTCGCTGTCTCTGGCCCTGCTTTTGGCGGTTAAGGCGGACAAGGTGATCCGCGGCGCCAAAGGGTATCGCACGCTGTTGATGTGGGTCTATGCCGTTGCCCCGCCGGTGGCCGGTTTCATCGGTCTGATCATGTTCAACCAAAGCTGGGGACCGATCACCCGCACGTTGCAGGCGCTTGGGCATGACCTGAAATTGGGCGTGAACTATTGGGATACGGCGGGCGCGATGATTGCGGTGTCGGTCTGGAAACAGATCCCCGTCAATTTCATCTTCTTTCTGTCGGGCCTGCAATCCATCCCCCGTTCCGTGCGCGAGGCCGCGTTGATCGACAACCGTTCGGCGTCTTCGCGGTTTTGGGGCGTGACGTTTCCGTTGCTGGCACCGACCGGCTTTTTCCTGCTGATCATCAATATCACCTACGCCCTGTTCGACACGTTCGGTGTGATCGACACCTTGGTAAAGGGTGAACCCGGCAATAACCCGATGACCCTTGTTTACAAGGTGTATGTCGATGGGTTCCGTGGCAACGACCTTGGCGGGTCGTCCGCACAGTCGGTGATTTTGATGGTGCTTGTTCTGGCCCTGACGGTGTTTCAGTTCCGCATGGTCGAACGCCGCATCCACTATACCTGAGGTGCAGAAATGTCAGATATGACCAACCCGCCCCGCCGTCGTTTGCGCCTTGGAACCATCATGGACCACGCGATCCTGATCATTGGCGTTCTGGTGATGGTTCTGCCGCTTGTGATGCTGGTCCAGATGTCCAGCATCCCCGACACCGAAATCATCAAGACCGGTCCGTCCCTGCAGTTCGGGGATCAGCTGGACGACAATTTCAACAAGGCGATGTTCGGCGCCACGGGGTTTTCCGGTGAAAACGCGGGCACGCGGATGTTGATGAATTCGCTGATCCTTGGGATCGGGTTTGCCGTGGGCAAGATTGTGATCGGGATGATGGCCGCCTATGCGATCGTCTATTTCCGTTTGCGGTTCGCGACGCTGGCGTTCTGGGTGATTTTCACGACGCTTCTCTTGCCGCTTGAGGTGCGGATTTTGCCGTCCTACGAGGTGGTGCAAAAGCTGGGCATGGTGAACACCTATCACGGGCTGATTATCCCGCTGATCGCATCGGCCACGGCGACGTTCTTTTTCCGCCAGTTCTTTCGCTCGGTGCCCGAAGAGTTGGTTGAGGCCGCGCGCATCGACGGTGCGGGACCGGTGCGGTTTTTCATCGATATCCTTGTGCCGCTGTCCCAAACCATGATCGCCGCGATGTTCATCATCATGTTCGTCTTTGGGTGGAACCAATACCTGTGGCCGACCATGATCACGACCGAAGAAGGGATGTTCACCCTCGTGCGCGGGATCAAACAAATCGTTCAGGTGCTTGAGGGCAACCGCGTCCCCGAATTCGGTCGCGCGAACCTGTTGGCGATCATCGCCGTGGTGCCGCCCGTCCTGATCGTCGTCTTTTTCCAGAGCTGGTTCGTCAAGGGCCTGACCGAGTCCGATAAATAAGGAAGAACAATATGGCACAGGTATCTTTGAACAGCGTTCAAAAAGTCTACCCCAACGGATTTCAGGCGCTGCACCCCACAGGGTTTGAGGTGGCGGATGGCGAATTTGTCGTGCTGGTCGGCCCGTCGGGTTGTGGCAAGTCGACCTTGCTGCGGATGATTGCGGGGCTTGAGGACATCACTGACGGCACCCTGCATATCGGGGATCGTGTGGTGAACCACGTGGATCCCGCCGATCGGGACATCGCGATGGTGTTCCAGAACTATGCGCTCTACCCCCATATGACTGTGCGCAAGAACATTGCCTACGGTTTGCAGAACCGCAAAATCGCCAATGATGTGATCGCGGGCAAGGTCGCCGAGGCGGCAGAGATGCTGAACCTCAACGACTATCTGGATCGCAAGCCCAGCCAACTGTCCGGTGGTCAGCGTCAGCGCGTCGCGATGGGCCGTGCGATTGTGCGCGATCCGTCGGTGTTCCTGTTTGACGAACCTCTGTCGAACCTTGACGCCAAACTGCGCAACCAGATGCGGGTTGAGATCAAGGCGTTGCAGCGCCGCTTGGGCGTCACGTCGATTTATGTGACCCATGATCAGGTTGAGGCGATGACCATGGCCGACCGGATCATCGTGATGAACGCGGGCCGCATTGAACAGATCGGCACCCCGTCCGAGGTGTACCACCGCCCTGCGTCGACCTTTGTGGCGTCCTTTATGGGCGCGCCGCCGATGAACATGCTGCCCGGTGTGGTCGACAATGGCGCGGCGCATCTGTTTGACCTGCCCATCGCCGATCAGGTCGCCGCCCGTGGTGAGGTCATTGTCGGCATCCGCCCCGAGGACCTAATCCCCGACGCCACCGGTCCTTTGGCGATTGAGGTGGACCATATCGAAGACCTCGGCGCACATCGGTTGCTGCACGGCGCGCTGCGTGACGCGCGTCTGACCGTGCATGTGTCCAAGGACGTCGAGGTCGCCCATGGCCCCCTGCGTGTGGCGATCAAACCGGACGCCGTGTCGGTGTTCGATCCGGCCAGCGGGGCGCGGTTGTGAGGACTGTCGTGTCCGCCCTTAAACCGGTTGGCGCGGCGGATCGGCAGGCCATTCTGGACGGCCCGCGCACGTCCGTGGTGCACCGCAACTGGATGTCGACGCTGCAATGCATGAACGATGTTCAAGTTGGCGGCACGGCATCGCGCGATACCCTGCCCGCATCGCTGTCCGTCGTGGCGTGGAACGTCGAACGGTGTCTGTTTCCGACCGACACCGCCGCGCGGATTGCGCCGTTTTCGCCCGACATCGTTCTGTTGTCCGAGGTCGATTGCGGCATGGCCCGCACGGGGCAACGGCACACCACCGCCGATGTCGCGGCCGAATTGGGCATGGCCTATGCGTTCGGGGTTGAGTTCTTTGAACTGGGCCTTGGCGGCGCGACCGAGCGGGATCGCTGTACCGACGATTTCAACGCGGACGGCTGGCACGGGAATGCAATCCTGTCCGCCGCGCCGATGCTGCGGGTTGAGATGCTGCGCCTTGATGATCACGGGCATTGGTTCGTTCTGGGCCGCGATGACGTTGATCCCGATCAGCCACGGATCGGTGGACGCATGGCATTGATGGCGGAGATCGCGACCGAAAACGGGCCGGTTTGCGCGGTCTCGACCCATTTGGAAAGCAACGCCAAACCCGATCACCGCGCGGAACAGTTCGACCTGTTGATGGACCGTATCTACGCCTTTGCGCCGGACATGCCGGTGATCATCGGGGGCGATCTGAACACCGGAAACCACGTGCCGCCGGATTTCAGCTGGACCCACGAGACCCTGTTCAAACGGGCCGAGGCGCGGGGATACGATTGGTCCCTGTCGCCCGAGGGCATGACGACCCAGCCCAGCCTGATCACCCCCCATCCCGCGCGGCAAATGCGTCTGGACTGGTTCGCGACGCGGGGCATGACGGGGCAGGCGTCCGAGATGATCGAGGCAAACGATCCAAACGGTCGTCCCCTGTCCGATCACCACGCGATCTGGTGTCGCGTTCAGATATAGGTCAGGGCGTCCTGACGGTCCTTTCGGTCAAGGTGGGGTACGGCGTTGAACGCCTGTAGGGCCAGCGTATCCCCCGCCTTGACGAACCGGTGTTGGGACGTGTGATAGACGTGGATCAACATATTGGCATAGCTGGGAATTTCCAGCCCCATCAAGATCCGCGCCGCCATGGCGATGACGCCCGCACTGCACACATACATCACGCGTCCGCCGGTCTGTTCGGCGTCGGCAATCATCGCGCGGATGCGGGTTTCAAAGGCGTCAAAGCTCTCGGCGGGGCTGTCGATCAGGCCGTCGTGCCATGCGCTTAGGACTTGGGGGACGTGGGCGATGAAATCCGCGCGGGAGCTTGGCCAAGCGACGGCATGGGATTTCTCCAAGGACGTCGACAGGCCGAAATAATCCATCTCGTTCAGGCGGGCGTCCTGATCAAACCCGACCCCCAGCGCACCGGCCACCGCCGCCGCCGTATCGCGTTGACGGCGCAGGGTGCCCGACACGATCCGGTCAAAGCTGCGGTCGTTCTCGGCCATGAAATCACCCAGCCACGCGGCCTGTTGCGCGCCAAGGTCGCTGAGGCGATCATAGCTCTCTTCGTCCTTGGCCCCGGAATTTGCCTGACCATGCCGTACAAAGGTGATTTCGACCATTTTCGCCTGTCTCTCACGGGTGCCCGCCGTTTTGTGGATGGGGTATCACGGCGGGGCCTTGACCTCTAGCCGATTTCGCCGCACACCCACGCCATGACACAGAAAATCGCCCTGATCACTGGTGCCTCCCGTGGGTTTGGCGCCGCTTTGGCCGAAGAGCTGGCCGCGCTGAACTGGCATGTTGTGGCCGTGGCGCGCACGACCGGCGCGCTTGAGGAACTGGATGACCGCATTCAGGCCCGTGGCGGCAATGCGACGCTGGCCCCGATGGATGTCTGCAATATCGAGGCGATGCGCCACCTGTGCCGGTCGATCTATGACCGCTGGGGCAAGGTCGACCTGTGGGCCCATACCGCGATCCATGTGCCGCCGATGTCGCCCGCCGACCATCTGGACGCCAAGGATTGGGACAAAACCGTTGCGACCGGTGTCACCGTTCCGGGGCAGTTGATCCCGTTCGTGTCGCCCCTGTTGCGCGCGTCGGGCGCCGGTGTGGCTGTGCATGTGGACGACCCGAACGCGGGCAAGTTCCTTGGGGCCTATGCCGCCGCGAAATCCGCGCAACGGACGTTGTTCGCGTCATGGGCAGCCGAGAACGAAACCATCGCGGATCTGGACGTGCGCACCTTCACGCCCGCCCCGATGGCGACCGCCACCCGCGCCCGTTTCTATCCGGGTGAGGATCGCGCGCCGCTGGCCCATCCCACGGATGAGGCAAAAAGGTTGATCTCGACCCTTTAACGCAACGGTTGCGTGCCGCTTTGCTTGCCGATGGCCGGTCCCTCTACTATTGAAGAGGAAACAGGCCAGAGCAGGTGGGATCATGCGCATTCTTGTAACGAACGACGACGGTATCAACGCACCGGGTCTAAAGATCGCGCAACAGATCGCCCATGACATCGCCGGACCTGATGGTGAGGTCTGGACCGTCGCGCCCGCGTTCGAACAATCGGGCGTCGGGCACAAGATTTCCTATACCCATCCGTTCATGATCGATCAGCAGGGGCCACGTACCTTTGCCGCCGAAGGTGCCCCCGCCGATTGCGTTCTGGCCGGTGTGAACCACGTTCTGGCGGGGCAAAAGATCGACCTCGTTTTGTCCGGCGTCAACCGTGGCAACAACGCGGGGGAAAACACGCTCTATTCCGGTACGCTGGGCGCCGCGATGGAGGGCGCGTTGCAAGGCATCCCCGCCATCGCCCTGTCCCAATTCATTGGACCCAAGAACCGCGAGGCCGAGACGCTATTCTCGGCCGCCGCCGAACATGGCACGGCCACCGTGCGCGCGCTGCTGGACAAGGGGCTGTGGGACGGGTCCGGATACCGCGTGTTCTATAACGTCAACTTTCCGCCCGTGCAGGCCGCTGATGTGCGCGGGATGCAGGTCACGACCCAGGGCTATCGCGCCGACGGGTTTTTCGGGGTGGAGCCGCATACCTCGCCCTCGGGGCGTAAATATCTGTGGATCAAGGGCGGGAACCAACATATCGCGACCGAACCGGGGACGGATGTGGCCGCGTGTTTGGATGGCTATACCTCGGTCACACCGATGCGCGCCAATTTGACGGCGGGTGACGCGGTCGCGTGGTTGAAAGAACAGCTTGAATGAGTGACGCCGAACGCAAAATGCAGTTTCTGTTCGCGCTCCGGTCCAAGGGCGTGACGGATAGCCGTGTTTTGACGGCGATGGAACGGATTGACCGCCGCGATTTCGTGCGCGGGGGGCTGTTCTCCAACCGCGCGGATGAGGACATGCCGCTACCGATTGCGTGCGGCCAAACGATCAGCCAGCCCTCGGTCGTCGGTGTTATGACACAGGCGTTGCAGGTCAATCCCCGTGACAAGGTGCTAGAGGTCGGAACTGGCTCGGGCTATCAGGCCGCGATCCTCAGCCATCTGGCGCGGCGCGTGTACACGGTTGAACGGCACCGTCGGCTGGTTCTTGCCGCGCAAAAGCAATTCGACCGCCTACAGTTGACGAACGTCACCGCGATGTTAGGGGACGGATCGCACGGCCTGCCCGATATTGCGCCGTTTGACCGCATAATTGTGACCGCCGCCGCCGAGGACCCGCCTGGGCCCCTCTTGGCCCAATTGCGGATCGGGGGTATCATGGTGGTACCCGTCGGTCAGTCGGATGCGGTGCAAAGCCTGATCAAGGTGACCCGCACTGAAGACGGGTTAGAGTATGATGAACTGCGACCTGTGCGTTTTGTGCCGCTGGTCGAAGGTATTGGAAAAGAGTGATCCCGAGTAGGTCCGGGCAAACACGGACCACCGATTGAGGAGAGAGCCATGGCGCCCCTGCGTGCAACGATTATGATTTGCTCGGCCCTTGCGCTTGCCGCGTGTGACGATTTCGACATCGACCTGCGCCCCGGTGCGGCGAATACGTCCGGCGCGGTGCAAACGGCGACCTCGCCGCGCCCCGAACCCGATGCGAACGGGATCATTACCTATCCGAATTATCAGGTGGCTGTTGCCCGTCGTGGTGACACGGTCATGGATGTGGCCGAACGTGTCGGTCTGACGCCCGAGGAACTGGCGACCTTCAACGGTATCCGCCCCGCAGATAGCCTGCGCGAGGGTGAAATCCTTGCTCTGCCGCGCACCGTGGGCACGCCTGCCGATGACACGATCGACATCACCACCATCGCCGGTGGCGCGATTGAACGTGCCGAAGGTCAGGGACAGGTCGGTGCGATCACACCGGTTGAGACCACCGTGATCACCGACCAACCCGAACCGATCCGCCATCAGGTCGTGCGCGGCGAAACCGCCTATTCCATCGCGCGTCTCTATGATGTGTCGGTGACGTCGCTGGCGGAATGGAACGGGCTTGGCCCCGATCTGGCGGTGCGCGAGGGGCAATACCTGTTGATCCCCGTGGCCGTTGACGGGTTCAGTTCGTCCGAGGCCGCCGCGCCCGTCGTTGTTGCCGATGCGTCCGAGCCCGGCGGGACAAGCATCGCGCCGCCCCCGCCCAGTGCCTCGACCCCGCTGCCTGCCGATGACACCGTCGCCGCCGCCGAGGTGATCACGCCCGAGTCCCCCGATCTGGCGGCCGAGCAAACCGTGACCGCCGCGCGCATGGCCTTCCCCGTGAATGGCAGCATCATCCGCGAATACGCCAAGGGCAGTAATGAGGGCATCGATATCTCGGCCCCCGTCGGCACCGCAGTCAAGGCCGCCGCCGCAGGCACGGTCGCCGCGATCACCCGTGACACCGATCAGGTGCCGATTCTTGTGATCCGCCACGATGGTGATTTGTTGACGGTTTATGCCAATATCGACGCGATCACCGTGGAAAAAGGTGACACCGTTGCCCGTGGCCAGACCGTCGCCAAGGTCCGCGCCAGCGACCCGTCCTTCCTGCACTTTGAGGTCCGCGACGGGTTTGAGAGCGTCGATCCCATCGACTATCTGCAATAATCCGCGCGATGAAACTGCTGGATAACGTCATCTCGGATCGGGGCTCCAAATACTCGGTCTCGGGCGGGCCCGTCACGTCGCGGGCCGAGGTGGACGCCTTCCTGAAGGATCTGAAAAAGAACAAGAAATTCGCCAAGGCCACCCATAACACATGGGCGGTTTTGCTGCCTGACGGTCCGCTCAAGGCCGATGATGGCGAGGCGGGGGCGGGCAATGTGATCCTGCGGATGTTGGAGCGCGAAGGCGTCGAAAACCACGTCATCGTCGTGACCCGCTGGTTCGGGGGGAAACACCTTGGCGGGGACCGGTTCCGCCATGTGGCCGAGGCCGTGCGCCTCTACCTTGCCGACGCCTGACCCACTTTGACACCGATCAAAGACCGCCACGCGCGCCGGTTGCATAGTCTCCCCGCAACACAGGAGGCACCCGATGAAACCGCTTGGCAAACCCATCGACCATTATTGGAAGGTTCAGGACATGGCCAAGGCCACCGGCACCGATCTGGTTGCCGCATGGCAGGACGGTCGCATCGGCGAACAGGAATGGGCGGGCATGGTCGAACGTTGCCGTGCGTGCCAATGGGTCGACGGCTGTAAACGCTGGCTGGACCAACATGGCGACGGCAATGCCGAACCGCCCGTTGATTGCGTCAACCACCGCCGGTTTGAACACCTGCGCGCCACGGGCCACGCCCCGAACAGTTGACGCGCCCACCCCGCGCCGCCACGATGCGCGGATGGCAGAGTTTCTTCGTCGCCTCAAATGGCGCTGTATCTGGAGCATGGCGGGCCTGCGGGACACGTGGGCGGGCGAGCATTCGTTCCGATCTTGGGTCTGGGCGAATGTGGTGTCCGCGATTGCCGCGTTCCTGTTGCCCCTGACGGGGGGCGAACGCGCGCTGATCCTGTCCCTTGGGGTGATGGTTCTGGCGCTGGAACTGATCAACACCGCGATAGAGCGCACGGTCGACCGCATTTCCATGGATCACGACGATTTAGGTCGTCAGGCCAAAGACGCAGGCAGCGCCGGCGTCGCCACCGCCGCCATCGCAGCGGGGGTGGCATGGGTGGTGATTTTGGTGGCTTAGGGCTTTTCCGCATCCCCTACCAACCATAGCACGAACGCGGCGGCGATTGGTGATGCTGCCAGTCCGAACAAAAACCATCCCAAAGGGTCCCTGTTACGAGCGCGCGCCATGTCTATTGGAAGCGTGAAGAGGAGGTAGCACACATAAAGGCCGATAATGGCACCGACGAGGCCTGTTATTAGCCCCAAAAGTCCAAGTGAAGTACTGTCCAAAATTCTGACCCAAGTAAGTTATCTTTTCCTGAACGTATTAAGTAACTCTCCAAGTTGCAATTTTGGATTGAATGTCATGCCCACCGCGCCCCAAAGGCGGGTACCCCTTCGTCGATAAGTAAGCTATCGTCACGCCGGTGTGCTGGCGTTCCAGAGCATTTCGAACAGCATGGATTGCAGGTCGGCGAATTCGCGGCTCTCGATGATCACGCCATAGTTCTCCTTGCGCGACGAGATGATCGCGACCTTGTTGTCGTAGACGTATTGCGTCATCGACAGCAGCAGTTCCTCGGGGGCAAAGCGTAGGTCGCGGCGCTCATCCGCGCTGCGCGGCCAAATTTGCTCGCTGTCCTTCTCGCGCGAGCGGACCACGCGCAGGGAGATGCCGCGCTCAAGCCGTTCGGCGATCAGTTGGTCCATCACCTCAATTCCGGGGATCGTCATCAGTTCATCCATCGACAGGATGCCGCAGAGCCGCCCCGACGTGCAGGTCAGCGTGTCCCACAGCACCTTTTTGATGCCGTCCACGCCCTCGTAGAAATGGATTTGCGGTTTGCCCGCCGCAAGGTTGTACATGGACCGCAGGTGGGGCAGCAGGTCCTCGGCCACCTTGCGGCGCTGTTCCATCTGTTGGAGCAGGGCGATCGGGTCCTCGACGCGCACCATGCGGCGTGTCCCCACGTCGCGCAGTTGCAATAGGCCCTCTTTCTCTAGTTTCTCGGCCAGATCATAGCCTGTGGTGCGCCGCACGCCCGAGCGTTCCGCAACCTCGTTGATGCTGGCCTCACCCAGATCGAGGGCGGCCATGTAGAACTGATAGGTTTTGCCGGTGATGCCGAGACGGTGGAGTTGGGATTCGATGCTCATGTCGGATTCTTGTGCAAGATGGTGGGGAAATGTTGTCGAAAAAAATAGACAACTTGTGGAAAAAGCACAATTATTAATCGCAGGGTTTTGATGTGGTGGGCGCAAATAAGGGAACAAATTTCGAAAATATAGCGAACAAAACCGGATTTTGCCTGTCGAAAACTTTCGAAACTTTGGTGAATTTCGCAAATTTTATTGCCGGAAAATTTTGACAGTGCTTCCCTTGATGCAGGTCGAGACCACTCCTCGGCCGCCTCATATCCGTTCGCAAAAGGAATTCCACATGGCTCGTTTTCACTCTCCGACCCTTGCTGTTCTGCTGACGATGACCTCCGGTTTGGTGCTGCCTGCGCAGGCCCAAGAGGTGGTCAATATCGGGATCATCCAACCCCTGTCCGGCCCCAACGCGCAATTTGGCACCAACGCCCTGCACGGCAGCGAAATGGTCGTCGAGGCCATCAATGCGGCGGGCGGGATCAAATCCATGGGCGGGGCCAAGGTGCAACTCGTCGTCGCCGATGTGCCAAGCCCCAACGCGGCCCCCGCCGCGACCCAGCGTCTGGTCTCCCAGAACGAAGTCGCAGGCGTGGTCGGCGCATTCATTTCGTCGATCACCCTGTCCGCATCCGAGATCACCGAACGCGCAGGGGTGCCGTTGATCACCTTCGCCTTTGCCGACCAGATCACTGAACGCGGCTATGACTACGTGTTCCAAGTGACCCCCAAGGGCAGCACCTTTGGCAAGGATCAGTTGGGCTATACCGTTGCGATCGGTGAGGCTGCGGGCACTGAAATCGACAAGATCGCGATCCTTTATGAGGACACCGCATATGGTACCGCCCAGGCCGCCGGTCTGCGCGCCGAGGCCAATGCCCGCGGGATCGAGATCGTCATGGATGAGGCCTATCCCCTTGGCATCACCGATGCCTCGGCCCTTGTGAATAAACTGCGCGCCTCGGACGCCGAGGTGGTTTTTCCTGTCTCTTATCTGAACGACTCTTTGCTGATCATCCGCACGATGCGCCAACAGGGGCTGACGATCCCCGCGATTGGCGGCGCGGCGGGCTATGTCATTCCGAACTTCAAAGAAGGTCTGGGCGATCTGGCGGAAAACACCTTGTCCGTGGCCTCGGCCGCGGGTGATGCGATCCCCGAAATTTCCGCAGCCTATGAGCAGAAATACGGAAGCTTTATGACGCATGAGGCCGTGGCCTTTGCCGCCGCAACGGATGCGATGATCCAAGCGATCGAAATCGCGGGCACCGATGATCCCGACGCCGTGCGCGATGCGTTGGACGCGCTGGAGTATTGCGAAGGCTTTGCCAAGGGCATGCCGAGCGGCTGTATCAACTTTGACGAAAACGGCCATAACGCAGTGACCTATCCGATCATGGTGCAATGGCGCGGGGATGAGCCCGTGACCGTCTATCCGCCTTCGGATGCGACGACCGACCCGATCTGGACGCTGGAGCCGACCCAATAAGGGACGGCAACGGGGATCAGACATAATGGCGTATTTGCAAGCGATCCTGGATGGCATCCTGCTTGGGGGTGTATACGGGGTCATTTCGACGGGGCTATCCTTGGTGTTCGGTGTGTTGGGCGTGGTCAATTTCGCCCAAGCCGAATTCCTGATGGTTGGGATGTATGTGGCCTATTTCGCGTGGGCCTATCTGGGGCTGGATCCGCTGATCGCAGCGCCATTGGCCTTTGGGGTGGTGTTTGTTCTGGGGTTCTACATCCAGAAACTGTTGGTGGGGCGGGTGATGTCCGCGCCACCTGCGGCCCAGATTTTTCTGACGGTTGGGTTGATGATCACCTTGGAAAACGGGGCGTTGGTCCTGTTTGGATCGGATTTCCGGTCGGTCAACGTGCCCTATCAGATCCAAGGGTTTCGCTTGGGTGAATTGTTCGTCTCGGCACCGTATCTCTATGCCTTTTTGTGGGCGGTGGTGATTACCGGCGCGCTGTGGCTGTTCATGGCGCGCAGTTGGACCGGACGGGCGATCCGTGCAGTGGCGCAGGACCCGATGGCGGCGACGCTTGCGGGGATCAACACCGCGCGCACCTATAACATCGCCTTTGGCCTTGGCGTTGGTCTGACGGCCTTTGGCGGGGCGGTGATCCTGCCCTATATCACGGTTAGTCCCACCGCAGGGGTGCAGTTCGCGGTCCTGATGTTCACGGTCGTCGTTCTGGGCGGTCTGGGCAGCACCACAGGCGCCCTTGTCGGCGGGATTGTGGTCGGGATTATCCAGTCCTTGTCGGGGCTGTTGTTCCCGATCCAGCTGCAGAACCTTGTCCTTTTCATCATCTTTATCCTTGTGCTGGCACTGCGCCCGCAGGGCCTGTTGAAAGGGGTCTGAGATGCGGTTGAAACCTACAGGTATTCTGTTGCTGGTCCTGTTTGTGGTGGCGGTTTTGCTGCCGCTGGGGCTTGATCCGCGGGGCAACTGGTTGCGGGTCATGGGGACCGTGATGATCTTTGCTGCCGCCGCGCAGGCGTGGAACATTATGGGTGGCCTCGCCAATCAGGTGTCTCTGGGCCATGCGGCGTTTTTCGGGATCGGGGCCTATGTGTCGACGCTCCTCTACATCAACTTCGGGATCAGCCCGTGGATCGGGATGCTGATCGGTGCACTGGTCGCGGCGGGGGCGGGGGCCTTGATCTGTTTGCCAACGCTGCGCCTGACAGGGCATTACTTTGCCCTTGCCACGCTGGCCTTTGCCGAGGTGTGCCGCGTCATCGCCAACAGTTGGAGCAGCGTGACAGGCGGTCCCGTTGGTCTGACGATCCCGTTTGCGGGCGACGCGCCTCTGTTGTTCCAGTTCCGCTCGACCGTGCCCTATTACTATATCATTCTGGCCCTCTTGGTCGTGGTGTCGGTGGTGTTCTGGCGCATTCAGGTCGGCGCCTTCGGCTATCGTCTGCGGGCGCTGCGCGAAACGCCCGAGGCCGCGTCGGTGGTCGGGGTGAACGTGTTCCGAACAAAGATGATCGCGACGATGATTTCGGCGGCTCTGACCGCGCTTTGCGGCACCGTGTTCGTCCAGTTCACCTTTTTCTTCGATCCGGACTCGGTCTTTAGCCTGACGACGATTTCGATCCGTTTGGCGATGATTGCGATTGTCGGTGGGTTGGGGACGTTGATTGGCCCGATCATCGGCGCGCTGTTCTTGCTGCCGCTCGAAGAGGTCGCGATCACCCTGTTGTCGTCGCAGGCATCGGGCGTGGCACAACTGGCCTTTGGGGTGGTCTTGATCGCGGCAATCCTGATCCAACCGCGCGGATTGGTGGCGCTCGGCCCATGGATCATGCGCCGCCTGAAGGGCGGCCAACCATCCGCCCCATCGGATATGACCGCAAAAGGGGAAACAAATGTCTGATCCGATCCTCAGCCTGAACAAGGCAACCGTGACCTTTGGCGGTGTGCGGGCGTTGGACGACCTGTCTTTTGACGTGAACCGCCAAGAGATCGTCGGCGTCATCGGCCCGAACGGGGCAGGGAAAACCACCCTGTTCAACAGTCTGGTCGGTTTGCAAAAACTGCGCTCGGGGACGATCACGCTGGAAGGGGTGGTGGTGTCTGATCGCAAACCCCACCAGATCGCCGCGCTTGGGATGACCAAGACGTTTCAGAACACGTCGCTGTTTCCGGATATGGATGTGCTGGGCAATGTCACAACGGCGGGTCTGCTGCATCACCCCTTGGCCGAGGCCCGCGACAAGGCCGCCGATATCCTGGACCGGATGCGGCTGACCCCGATTGCGCGGGCGGGGATTGACGCGCTGACCTTTCCCCAGAGGGCGTTGATCGAAATGGCACGCGCGATGGCGACCAACCCACGGGTTCTGTTGCTGGATGAGGTGATGGCGGCCCTGACACCGTCCGAAATGGATGAGGTCATGGAAACCGCGCGCCAGTTGCGGGCGGATGGTCTGACGATCCTTGTTGTCGAACACCACATGCGCGCAATCATGAGCCTCTGTGACCGCATCGTCGTTGTGTCCTTCGGGCGCAAGATTGCCGAAGGCACGCCCGATCAGATCGCCGCCGATCCGGCCGTGATTGAGGCCTACCTCGGCTCAAGCGCCAAGGAAAAGGAGGTGCAGCATGCTTGATGTCCAAGGTCTATCAGGTGGCTACGGCGGGATCGACGTGCTCCACGATGTGTCGATCTCGGTCGAGGCGGGGGAAACGGTCACGATCCTCGGGGCCAACACGGCGGGCAAAAGCAGCCTGATGCGCGCGATATCCGGTTTGTTGCCCCGGGTGTCGGGCAGGATCACCTTTAACGGTGCCGACCTAAGCGCACAGGCCGCGCATGGCATTCCCGGCCTCGGGATCGCCCATGTGCCCGAGGGTCGGCATGTCTTCAAAGAGATGTCGGTTGAGCAAAACCTGATGTGCGGGGCCTATTGCGCCCGTGATCGGGTGGATGCGCGGGCGCGTCTTGATGTCGTGTTTGACCTGTTCCCCCGCCTGATGGAGCGTCGCAAACAGGCAGCCGGTTCCATGTCAGGGGGCGAGCAACAGATGGTCGCCATCGGGCGCGCGATGATGTCTGATCCCAGTCTGATCCTGATGGATGAGCCCAGCCTCGGCCTTGCGCCTATTGTGGTCGATAGCGTCCACGAAGCGATGGGACGGATCAATGCGCTGGGCGTGGCGATCCTGTTGGTGGAACAGAATGCGGTGATGGCCCTGTCGGTGGCGCGGCGTGGCTATGTGCTTGAGAGCGGACGCCTTGTGTTGTCGGGGGATGCGGCGGCCTTGCGGGACGATCCCGGAGTAAAGCGGGCCTATCTCGGCGTCTGAGACCGGCCCGCCCAGAATGACAATCAGGAGAAGACAATGACACTACGTGCAAGCGTGGCCCAAATCGGGTCCGTTCCCTTTGATGCGGCCAAAACCACGGACAAGGTCGTCGACTGGATCAACAAGGCCGCCGATGACGGCAGCGAACTGGTCCTGTTCCCCGAGGCGATGATCTCATGCTATCCCAAGGGGTATGATTTCGGCTGTATGATCGGGGTGCGGACGCCCGAGGGGCGCGAGGAATTCGCGCGCTATTTCAACAGCGCGATCACCGTGCCCGGTGCCGAAACCGACCGCATCGCCGAGGCCGCCGCCGCACGCGGTATTCAGGTCGTGATCGGGGTGATCGAACGCGACGGCGGCACGATCTATTGCACTGTTTTGTTTTTCACGCCTGAGGGCGGTTTGGTGGGCAAGCACCGCAAGCTGATGCCGACCGCCTCGGAACGTCTGGTCTGGGGCTATGGGGACGGGTCGACCTTGCCCGTCTTTGACACCTCGGTTGGTAAGATCGGCGCGGTGATCTGTTGGGAAAACTATATGCCGATGCTGCGCATGGCGATGTATGCCAAGGGCGTCGCGGTTTATTGTGCTCCCACCGCCGATGACCGCGAGACGTGGCTGCCGACCATACGCCACATCGCGCGTGAGGGGCGATGCTATGTCCTGTCCAGCTGTCAGGTCCTGCGCCCCGAGGATTTCCAAGAGGCGGACCGTCCCGACATGACACCCACGGCCGAGGGATTTTTGATGACAGGCGGATCGGCCATCATTGACCCTCTGGGCGAGGTCGTTGCGGGCCCCGTGTTCGGCGAGGAAACCCTGTTGTCGTTTGATCTGGACGCCGACGTGATCGCGGGGGCCAAACTGGATTTCGACGTTGCCGGTCACTATGCGCGGCCTGACGTGTTCACCCTGACGGTGGACGAGCGCGAAAAGACCCCTGTGCGCAGCGTGACGTCCTAAAACATCCAGCCCCACCGTTGGTCGGTGGGGCGACCTTCGCCGCACACTAACCGCCCGCTTTTGTCGGGCACGCGACTAATTCCCAAAAACCTGCAAAATGGCGGGAATAAGGGGCCGGTGCGGCACGTATCCCTCTCACTAGCATCTAACGCGGAGCAGCCCGGCAGCCTGCCAAATGATCCGCACAACCAGAGTGATGAGGAGATATCGTATGAGTATTCAAACAATGGCCATCGGCGGCGATCACGGCACGGATTTCGACATTCAGGCCGTCCATTCCATCGGCTTTCGCGAAAGCGATATGGTCGAGGCGATCTTGCTGAACGGGACCAAACACGGCGACACGCAGGGCAAGGAAACCCTGGTCCTGGAATTCCAGCAGGACGAATACATCGTGAAACTGGTCGTCTATGAAATCGACACCAGAGGCGAAACCCGGATTGCTGGCGTCGCACTCGAAACCAACCGCGGGCGGGTCCTGAAGGCGGGGACGCTCAAAGGGCGGTCCACGGTGCTAGAGGGGGTCCGTATCCTTGGCCTTGGCGGGAACGCGGGGCATCAGCTGTTCAAACTGCGCGCGCGCTATATCGCCGACTATCAGGAATCCAGCCTGATCGAACGGGGCGCCCTTGCCGTGACCGGCGTGATCGCCCAAGGCCAGACCTATGAAAGCTTTGAGTCCAGCCGCGTGTCCAAGATGAACGCCTCGCGCACCTTCCTTGAGACGGTCACAAGTATTGAACACTCGACCGAGAGCAGCGCCGCCATCGGCGAATTCACCGCCAAGGCCAGCATGACCTTTGGCCTGAGCGTGACGACCCAAGCCGAGTTCAACCAGCAGGTCGAGAGCGAAACCACCACCAGTCAGCGCCTGACCTATTCCCCGCCCGAAGGCCACATCGGCCTAGAGGTCGTGGCCATGGATGCCTTCCGCGCCAGCGACGGCACCGTCTGGTTCTTTCCGACGGGTGAGCCGAACATGAAATCGGCGGCCATCTCGGGTGACAATGTCATCAAGCAAGAGGTCTATGACATGACGGGCACCTTGCCTCTGCATCTGCCCTATATGGCGGACCAATGTTATGGTTATGAGCGTTTTAGCACCCTCTGATCGCCCGGACCGCTCGAGCGAAAGCCGCCCAATCGGGTGGCTTTCGACGAGTGCAGGGGCGCAAAACCGGCAGGTATCCAACCGTGTCGGCACAAACCCGCGAACACAGGTGTGTCGCCTGGGCGCATTATTGCCTTGGGTTGTGGGGTATGCCTCTATCGACCTGATTCATCGTGTTCCTGTTTCCAACGATTGTGCCCGTATGCCCACGACCCTAAAGCAAGACCTGATCGCGCTTTTGCCAAGGTTGCGACGGTTCGCCTTTACGATCGCCCGTTCCGCCGCCGATGCGGACGATCTGGTGCAAGAGGCCTGTATCCGCGCTCTGACACGTCAGGACCAATGGAACCCTGCCCAACCTCTGGATCGTTGGGTGTTTCGCATCCTGCGCAATGTCTGGATTGATGAGGTCCGCAAACGACAGGTCCGCACCGGTCAGGGGCAGATCCCCGCCGAAGACGCCTCTGAGCTGATCAGCGTTGAGACTGGTGAGGCGCGGTTCGCCGAGCGCGAGTTGCACAAAAAGATCACCGAGATGCCCGATGAACTGGGCCTTGTGGTTCTTGTCGTTTCGGTCGAAGGCTATAGCTATAAAGAGGCGGCAGAGTTGCTCGATATCCCCGTCGGCACGGTGATGAGCCGCCTGCATCGCGCAAGGAAACAGCTTGCGCAGGATATGGTAGAGCCGCTGGGGGTGACGTCGTGACAATTGCTTCTGAAAAACTCAGCGCCTTTCTGGATGGCGAACTTGGCCCCGAAGAAATGTCAGAGATTGAGCGCGCATTGGAAAACGACGCCGCCCTTCAGGCCGAACTTGAAAAGCTGATGCAGGCGGATGTCGTATTCAAACAGCATTTTGACGACATGCTGGGCGATCCGGTGCCTCTGGATCTGGCCAAGGTGGTCGAGGGGTTTGAGGCGCCAGTCATCGCAAACATCCCCGCCGCGCCAAAACCGCGGTTCTGGATGGTCTCGGCCTCGGCTGTGGTCGCGCTGGTGGTTGGTTTGTCGGGGGGCTTTTTCCTTGGACAAGAGAGCGCGGGGAACGCCCCGCAAACCCAGATCGCCGCGCGCGGATGGTTGGATGACATCGCGTCCTACCACCGTGTCTATGCCGCACAAGACCGCCATCTGGTTGAGGTTCCCGCCTCAGAGGCCACGCATATTGAGACATGGCTGACCAGTTCCGTCGGAACACAGGTCGCGATCCCCGACCTAAGCGACATGGGCCTGACCTTTGCGGGGGGGCGGTTGCTTGTGGCGGCGGACAAACCTGTCGCGCAATTGATCTACACCGATGCGAATGGTGCGGTTGTCGCGCTGTGTTCGATCAAGACGGACGCGCCGGTTGAGGGTCTGAACGCCCGAACCGTCGGGGCGTTTGACATGGTCAGTTGGGGCGCGGGCACGGCGAATTTCGTGTTGATCGGGGATCAAGGCCGCGCGGACCTGCCCCAGATCGCGCAATCCCTTGCGACCGAGGCCTAGCCTGCGCGAAATTATTTTCGGCCCGCGAGAATAATCTGGCCTCCGCATTCGTAGACGTGATGACCGCACAGACGGCGGCAACACGGAAAACGAAACGGAGACAGCTTATGAAACTTTCAATTCTTGCCCTGACCGTGGCCCTTGGCCTTGGTGCATGTGACGCCTACGCGGCGGGCCATTCGTCCGCCCCCGCGATTGAGGCCAACGGTATTCTGACCAATGCCGACGGGATGAGCCTCTATACCTTTGACCCCGATACGGCGACCACCTCGGCCTGTAACGGCGGTTGCGCCAAAAGCTGGCCGCCGTTGGCCGCAGGGGAGGGTGCGCATGACGCGGGTGATTTCACCGTCATCACGCGCGAAGATGGCACCACGCAATGGGCCTATCTGGGGCAGCCCCTGTATCTCTGGATCAATGATCGCAAGCCGGGCGATACCACGGGTGACGGCGTCGGTGGGAAATGGCACCTCGCCCGTCCCTAACGACCAACCCGCGCGCATCGTGTTTTGTCATGGTGCGCGCGGGGTAGGGGATCAGGGTGCCAGTTGGCCCCACAGATCATATTCCCCCGCCTCATCCACGGTGACCGAAACGATATCCCCGACGTTCAAACCTTGGGTGTTCTCGTCGATAAACAGGTTGCCGTCGATCTCCGGCGCGTCGGCCTTGGTGCGGCAGGTGGCGATGCCGTCTTCGTCGATATCGTCCACGATCACATCCATGGTCTGCCCGACCTTGGCGGCCAGCTTGGCCTCGGAGATCGCTTGGGCCTTTTCCATGAACCGTTCCCACCGGTCCTGTTTGACCTCTTCGGGGACGTGGTCGGGTAGGGCGTTAGAGCGCGCCCCGTCGACGTTTTCGTATTTAAAGCACCCGACGCGGTCCAATTGCGCCTCATCCATCCAGTCCAGCAGGGTCTGGAATTCATCCTCGGTCTCACCGGGATAGCCGACGATAAAGGTCGAGCGCAGGGTGATATCGGGACAGGCCGAGCGCCACGCCGCGACTTCGTCCAGCGTCTTGGCCGCCGCCGCAGGGCGGGCCATCCGTTTCAACGTGTCGGGGTGGGCGTGCTGGAACGGGATGTCCAGATAGGGCAGGATCAGACCCTCGGCCATCAGCGGGATCAGGTCGCGCACATGCGGGTAGGGGTAGACATAGTGCAGGCGCACCCATGCGCCCAGCGATCCAAGATCGCGCGCCAGATCGGTGATATGGGCACGGTGGTCGCGGTCAGTGGCGTGCTTGATATCCACGCCATAGGCCGATGTGTCCTGCGAGATGACCAGCAATTCGCGCACACCGTTTTGCACCAGCTTTTCCGCCTCACGCACAACGGCATGGGCGGGACGGCTGACCAGACGGCCACGCATATCGGGGATGATGCAGAATTTGCACTTGTGGTTACAGCCCTCGGAAATCTTGAGATAGCTGTAATGGCGCGGCGTCAGGGACACGCCGCTGGCCGGTAGGAGGTCCACAAACGGATCGGGGTTCGGCGGCACGGCACCATGCACGGCATCCAGCACCTGTTCGTACTGATGCGGGCCCGTGACGGCCAGAACATTGGGATGCGCGCCGGTGATATATTCAGGCTCGGCCCCCAGACAGCCGGTCACGATCACCCGCCCGTTTTCGTTCAACGCCTCGCCGATGGCCTCAAGGCTTTCGGCTTTGGCGGAATCGAGGAACCCGCAGGTGTTCACGATGACCGCATCCGCGCCGGAATAGTCGGGCGAGATCGCATAGCCCTCGGCGCGCAGGCGCGTCAGGATGCGTTCGCTATCGACCAAGGCCTTGGGACAGCCAAGGGACACCATCCCGATTGTCGGCTGACCCTCGCGGGGACGCTCATCAAAACGGGGTTTGGGGGCAAGGTCGGGGCGCAGGTTTGGCGGGTTCGTGCTCATCTTGCCCATATAGACGCGAATCTTTGGGCGGAAAAGAGAGCACGTTTCGGTGTGATGGGCGCTCTCGATGCAAATGTGTCGGGTGGCGGACACCGCATTCTGAAATCCGGCGCATCCTGATCCGGATTTTACCCAGTACATTCCGGAGCGTTTATGTCCATCAAAGTATCCTTCATCAACCTCAGCAGTATAGATTTCACCGGCAAGCACAAAACGCTGGCCGAAGAGGGCCTCAAGACCGACATCACCTATCCTGGCGACTTTCTAACGGCGCGCACGGGTCACCAGACCATGGAGATCGACCAAGAGGTCCTGTCTTGGTACGTCGACGGGAACATGGAAACGTGGTCCACGTGGATGCCCACTACGGATGGCGGCAAAACCTTTAGCACCGAGGGCGCGTTCGGTGTGAAAACCGAAAGCCCGCTGCAGTTCCTGTCGATTGGCAAGGCGCCTTATTGGTACGCGGGCCACATCAAACACGGCCACAACGGGTACACGTGGGACATCCGCGACGGCCATGACAAGGCAACGCCCTACACATGGGCCCCTGCGGGCAAGTTTACGGTACTGGCAACGCCGGTCTGTCATCACAAATCAATCGACATTGAGGTCACCATTACCGACCTCCCCAAACCGATGCCGGGGGTCTGAGCAATGGCGGAACTGATGTTTATGGCGGCTCGCCACAATGGTGCATGGACGTACATTGTGCGTACCACCGCAGATAACGTGAATTTCGCCTTTCCAGGGGCGGATTACGACGCGCAGGTGCAATCGGCTCAGGCCTTTGCAAACAGCCTGCGCGCGGGTCAGCAAGCGGGGATCAACTGGCTACAGACCAACCTGAACGACCCGATGGGAGAGAACGTGGCAGGTTGGGCGGGCAATCTCTATGACGAGATGTTCAATGCAACCGGCGAGCTTGTCGTCAATGGCGTCGTAGAATTCACCATGGCCGAAGCAATTGACGAAGGCATGGTCGACGCAACTGCAACAATGCTGTCCGATGTTATTGATGTGGATGCGGATTTCTTTGGGTCAATGTTGCTGGGCCTGCTCGTGTGATCTACCACGGCTGGCGCTTAGGACCGGATGCGCCAGCCGGTTTTGAAGATGATCCAGACGACCGCCAACCCAAGGGCAAGAAAACCGGTCACCGCCATCAGGGACACGCCCACCGGCACGTCCGACAGTTCAAAGAACGACCACCGGAACCCCGAGATCAGGTAAAGAACGGGGTTCAAATGCGTCACCGCCTCCCAAAACGGGGGCAACATATCCGCCGAATAAAACGCGCCACCAAGGAACACCAAGGGCGTAATCACCAATAGCGGGATCAGTTGCAGTTGCTCGAAACTGCGCGCCCAGACGCCGATGATGAACCCCAGCAGGGAAAATGAGATCGCCGTCAGGATCAGGAACCCCAGCATCCAAAACGGATGCGCGATGTGCAGATCCACAAACAGGGCCGAGGTCGCCAGAATGATCAGCGCGATCATCAACGCCTTGGTCGCCGCCGCGCCAACATAGCCCAAAACGATCTCAAAGAACGACAAGGGTGCGCTCAGCAACTCGTAAACGGTACCGACGAACTTCGGGAAATAGATGCCAAAGGACGCGTTGGTCACCGATTGCTGGAGCAGGGTCAGCATCACCAGACCGGGCACGATGAACGCGCCATAATCGACGCCCTGCACAGTCTCGATGCGGCTGCCGATGGCGGTGCCAAAGACCACGAAATACAGAACCGTCGACAGCACGGGGGAGATCACCGACTGCGCGAGGGTGCGAAACGTGCGGGCCATTTCGAATTTGTAGATTGCCAGTACACCGCGCCAGTTCATGACGGTACCTCGTCGTTTGTGAGGGTCAGGAACACGTCCTCAAGGTTGGTTTCGCTGGTCTCTAGGTCGCGAACGGAAATGCCTGCGGCGGCCATGTCGGCGATCAGGCGTGTGATGCCTGTGCGCTTGGACTGGGCGTCGTATTCATAGATCAGACCCGTGAAATCCTCGGTGTGGCGCAGGTTGTAGGCGGCCAGGCTGTCGGGCAATTCGCGCACCGCGTCCTGTAGGTGCAGCCGCAGTTGTTTCTTGCCCAACCGCTGCATCAACTGGTCCTTGTTCTCGACCAACAGGATTTCACCGGCGCGGATGATGCCGATGCGGTCGGCCATTTCCTCGGCCTCTTCGATGTAGTGGGTGGTCAGGATGATCGTCACCCCGTCTTCCTGCAGGCTGCGGACCATGTCCCACATGTCACGGCGCAGGGTGACGTCAACGCCCGCCGTGGGTTCGTCAAGGAACAGAACGCGGGGTTCATGCGCCAAGGCCTTGGCGATCAGGACGCGCCGTTTCATCCCGCCAGACAGTTCCATGTTCTTGGTGTCGCGCTTGTCCCACAGCGACAGGGCGCGCAGCACCTTTTCCAGATAGGCGTCATCGGGGGCCAAGCCGAACAGCGCGCGCGAGTATCGCGCGGTGTTCCAGACCGTTTCGAACATCTCGATATGGATTTCCTGCGGCACCAGACCGATCATGCGCCGTGTCTGGCGGTAATCGCGGTGCACGTCATAGCCGCCGACGGTGATTGACCCCGTGCTGGGCGTGATCAGTCCGCAAATCGAAGAAATCAACGTCGTCTTGCCCGCGCCATTCGGCCCGAGAAGCGCAAGGATTTCACCCGCGCGAATATCAAGGTTCACGTCCCTAAGGGCGGTGTGGCCGCTGTCATAGGACTTGCCCAGACCCTGAATGGAAATCATGCTGTCGTTTGTCATATCTCTAATCCCTTGGGGCCTGATCTAGCGACCAGCCTGAGGTCCCGCCATCCCGCTGAGCGCACTGGACCCCCTGCTGAAACGCACATGTTAACGCCAGCGGTCAGGGATCGGTTGCCCCCGAAAACGAAAAAGCCCGCCGTGATCGGGCGGGCCTTTGGAATAGGTATGCGGTGTGTTTACCGGCGGCGATCGCGACGCGAGCTCATCGGTTGGAAGGCGACGCCGACATGGGCCTCGCAATAGGGTTTGCCCTGCTGCACACCCAGACCGCAGAACCAGAAATCATCGCTGGACGGGTCACCGATGGGCCATTTGCAGGTCCGTTCGGTCAGTTCCATCAGGGTCAGCTTTTTCGCCTGCTTTTCAACCTCGTTCACCTTGGCCAAGGCCTCGGGGCTGATCTCGTTGGCGGAGGGCTGCGGCGGCAGGGGCTGACCGGCGGGAATGATCTGTTTGCGCATCGGGGTCGCGACGGCGGGCGTCGGCGCCTCGGCGGCAGGGGCCGGAGCCGGTTTCGGCGCAGCGGCGGGCGTGGCCTTGGGCGCAGAGGGTTTCGCGGCCTTGGGCTTGGGCGCGGCATCGGCCTTGGGGGCCTTTTCCTTGGTGGCTGCACCGGCGGTGGCGCGGTTGGACAGACCAAGGCGGTGCACCTTGCCAATCACGGCGTTACGGGTGACGCCGCCCAGTTCCTTGGCAATCTGGCTGGCCGATTGTCCCTCGGCCCACATCTTTTTGAGCGTTTCCACGCGTTCTTCGGTCCAGGACATCTATCTTCCTTGATTAAGGGCCGGCAAGGCAAAGGGCGAACTTGCAACGGGGCCCGTAAATTCTGACTTGGCCCTATTCTATTCGGGGACGGGCTTGGGATACAAGCCCACCAACGTCAGGCGCAAACATGGGGGCGCAGATGCAAGAGTCAACCACTATGGGGGTTCGCCGGTTCGGTCGCGTGAACTGGCTGGGGATGTACACGTTGATCCGGCGGGAAATCGCGCGGTTCATGACCGTGTGGAACCAGACCATCGCCGCGCCACTGGTGACGGCGGGATTGTTTCTGGCCGTGTTTTCCTTGGCCATCGGGCCACGGCGCGGGGATGTGATGGGCGTGCCCTTCATCGACTTTCTGGCGCCGGGTATCCTGATGATGACGGTGATCCAGAACTCATTCGCGAATGCGGCCTCGTCGATCGTCAGCGCCAAGGTCATGGGCAATATCGTCGACACATTGATGCCGCCCCTGTCGCCGCTTGAGATTCTGATCGGTTATGTGGTCGGGGGCGCGGCGCGCGGATTGTTTGTGGCATTGGCCATCGGTGTGGCGGCCCTACTGATTCTCGGGATCGAAATCCAACATCCCCTGTGGGCGCTGCTGTTCGTCATCCTTGGCGGTGTGTTTATGGCCAGCCTCGGAGTGGTTGCCGCGATCTTTGCCAACAAGTTCGACCAGATGTCCGCGATTTCGAATTTCATCGTGACGCCGCTCAGCTTTCTGTCGGGGACCTTTTATTCGATTGATGCTTTGCCGGAGCTGTTGCAACGTATCATCCACGTGAACCCCGTGTTCTATCTGATCGACGGGGTGCGCTATGGCGTGATCGGCACATCGGACAGTTCGCCGGTTCTGGGCGCGCTGGTCTGCAGCGGGGCGACGATCGTCATCATGACGCTGTGCTGGCACTGGTTCCGCATCGGGTATCGGATCAAGCCGTAATGACCATCACCCGCACCCATAAAAAGGGCGACGCGGATTCCGTGGCCGTCTATTCCGATTGCGAACGGTACCGTTACACCCTGACGCGAGTCTGGGATCCGGCGGGGCAGACGGCGTTGTTTGTAATGCTGAACCCCTCAACCGCGACCGAGGTGCAGAACGATCCAACCGTTGAACGGTGTGAGCGTCGCGCGCGGGCGTTGGGCTTTGGCGGGTTTCGGGTGGTGAACATCTTTGCGTGGCGCGACACCGATCCGCGCAAGATGCGCGCGGCCGCCGATCCGGTGGGGCCCGAGAACGACGCGGCGATTGCCGATGGCGCGCGCTGGGCGGATCAGGTGATTTGCGCTTGGGGCACCCATGGTGAGCACCTGAACCGTGGTCCGGCGGTTGAGACCCTGTTGCGGGGTGTGCGGTCCGACCTGTTCCACCTTGGCCTGACCAAGGCGGGACACCCCAAACATCCCCTGTATATCAGCTACACCCAAGCCCCCGAGGCGTGGCCGACCTAAACCGGTCGGGTTAAGAATGGTTAACCATTGCGCCCGAATTCTTTCGGTCTGACCGGCGCACGCGCGTATTCTGCACCATGGTGAAAGGTCTCTGGTGGGACCGTGGTGATTTTGGGGATACGGACATGCTGGGTTTAGCCGGTTTGCTTGGGCTGTTGATGGTCGGTGCGTCGATGAACATGGATTTTTCCGAGGACGAAGACGACGAAACCGAAATCGAAGAAGAACTGCCCGAACAGGAAGAATTGCCCAAGCTGGTATCGGGCACGGACCTGAATGACACCTTGGGCGGGGGTGAGCAGTCGGATTCGATCTTTGCCTTCATGGGGAACGACGTGGCCTATGGCGGGGACGGCGATGACGTTATCGACGGCGGTGAGGGGGATGATCTGCTGGACGGGGCGGGGGATGACGATGTCCTGCACGGCGGCGATGGCGATGATAGCCTGCAGGGCGATTATGGCGACGACACCCTGAACGGGGATGAGGGCGACGACAGTCTGGCCGGTATGGCGGGCGATGACGCTTTGTCGGGCGGTGAGGGCGCGGATACCCTGATCGGCGGGGACGGGTCGGACAGTTTGGCCGGTGACGCGGGCGACGACGCCCTGATGGGCGGCGAAGGGGACGATCTGGTCATGGGCGGGGACGGCGCGGATATCGTCAACGGCAATGACGGCAGTGACACCTTGTTCGGCGGGGACGAGGACAACCCCGAAGACGGCGAGCGTGATTACCTGAACGGCGGTGCGGGCGATGACACCCTGACCCTTGGGGCCGGTGACAACGCGAACGGTGGCGAGGGTGCGGATACGTTCAACCTTGGCGACTGGATTCAGGACGGTCCGGCCACGATTGAGGATTATGATCCGACCGAGGACAAGATCGTCGTGATGTATGATCAGGATTTCCATCCCGATGCCGAGGTGTCGGTCGAGGTCGATGAAAACGGACAGGCCTCTGTCTATCTGGATGGCGAGATGGTGGCCGAGGTGCCCGATGCCGGTGGTCTGACGGCGCAGGATATCGAAATGATCCCGCGCGCCGCCTGATCGACCTAGGATGTCCGCGTAAGGTCCGCTAGGGTGCCCCGATGGGAACACAGGGACCGACGGGATGACCGAGGACAACATGCACACCGACCTTGCCGCCGAACTGGCCGCGCTGCGCCAAGAGGTGCATGAGCTGAACCAGCAACGGGTCATCCGCGCGCATAGTTCGTGGATGCGGATGCTGTGGTTCTATTTCGTGCGCGGTCTGGCGGTGGGGCTGGGCACGGTGATCGGCGCCACGTTTCTGGTGTCGATGGCCGCGTTTTTCCTGTCCCAGATCGATTTCATCCCGATCATCGGGGATTGGGCCAATCTGATCGTGGATGAGATCACCCGCGACCGCATGGAACCGACCCAATAACCCATAGGGGGTTTACTTGCGGCCCCCGAATCTTGTAAACGCGCGCATCCGCTGAATTGTGGATATCTCCATGGGCCCTGCTGGACGACATCCCGGCTTGTGCCTTTACCCTTAACCTTAAAGGAGACCCCGATGTCGATCACTGTCGAAGAAAAGAACCGCCTGATCAAAGAATTCGCAACCAAAGAAGGCGACACCGGTTCGCCCGAAGTACAGGTTGCAATCCTGACCTCGCGCATCACCACCCTGACTGAGCACTTCAAGACCCACAAGAAAGACAACCATTCGCGTCGTGGTCTGCTCAAGCTGGTTGCTCAGCGTCGTAAGCTGCTGGACTACGTCAAGGGCAAGGACCAAGCGCGTTACCAAGACCTGATCAAGCGTCTGGGCATCCGTCGCTAATCGCGATCCGATCCTAGGACATTAGACGCCTGCCCATCCTTGGGCGGGCGTTTTTCGTTTCTGGACCTGAACCTAGCAAATTATTTTGATTTTCCGTGTCACGAAATGAGGCGGAGCACGCTCTTTCTTCATGTACCGTCCGGATAGTCCGGCGGACAGAGGAAGGACACACCGATGAAAACCTTTGACGTACAGGCCGTAGGCATCAACAAACCCGCAAGCGCCGTGTGGGATTATATCTCCAAACCCGCGAACCTGCCGGAATGGACCAATGCTTTTGCCCGCGCCGATGACGACACCGCCGATCTGGTGACCCCCATGGGCGAGGTCCCGATCCAGTTGCGCACCGAGGCCAGCGCGGACACCGGTTCGGTCGATTGGCACATGACATTCCCCGACGGTTCGGTCGCCACCGCGTTTTCGCGTGTAACGCCCGATGGCGAGGACAAGTCGATCTATTCTTTCGTTCTTATGGCCCCGCCAGTGCCGCTTGAGGCGCTTGAGGGGGCCTTGCAGGAACAGATGGGCATTCTGGCCACGGAACTGACCAGCCTTAAGGGGCGTCTGGAGGCATGATCGTTCTGCAGGAACATCTGGTGGTGGCGGCGCGCGATGGGGATCGCGCCGCCCTTGCCCAATTGGTGCGGGACGCCGAGCGTCCGGTCTTCAACCTGTCGATGCGGATGCTGGCCAATCGCGCCGATGCCGAGGACGCGACGCAGGAAATCCTGATTAAAATCGTCACGAACCTCGGGTCGCTGCGCGATCCGGCGGCGGCGGGTGGATGGGCGATGCGCGTGGCGTGCCGGCATCTGGAAACCATGCGCCGCGTTGGCCGGGTTGAGGGCATGCGCCTGACGTTTCAGGGGTTCGCGGCGGATCTGGACAACGGGCGGGGTGATCCGAGTGACCTGAACCTGACCGAAAACGAAACACGGATCGCCCTGCAAGAGGTGCGGGTCGGCTGCACCATGGCGATGCTGACCTGTCTGACACGGGCCCTGCGTCTGGCCTATGTTCTGGGCGATGTGTTCGAACTGTCCGATGTTGAGGCCGCTGCCGCCTTGGACATCACCCCCGCCACCTATCGCCAGCGTCTGAAACGCGCGCGCGAACAGGTCACCGCATTTGTCATGCGCACCTGTGGCGTGACCTCTGACACGGCGCCCTGTTCCTGTGCCTCGCGGATCAAACCGGCCCTTGCACAGGGACGGATCGAACGGGGGCGCACGGTCACCGGCGACCCCGTCACCCCCGTGCCCGCCCATGGCCAGATCACCCAGACCATCCGCCGTCTGGAGCAAGGCCAACGCACCGCCGCCTTGATGCGCGCGACCCCTGATTTCACGTCCCGTGTCGGGGCGATGGTGATGTCCCTGATCGACACGGCGGGCGAGGCATCGACACATTAGCGTTCCGACATCCATGCTTTTCAAACAGGCGGTTTTCCTGTATGGCGCACGCATCTGAGACGTGACGCAAGGACCCCGGCGTTGTGCGAACAAGATAGATGGGGTCGGCGGAAATGGGTCCGCCAAGCAAACAGGAGACCCGGGAGGGCCCGGGAGTGCTCCTTTTAGGATACGCTAGATGTTTAACGTAACGACGAAATCGATGCAGTGGGGCGAAGAAACGCTCACACTGGAAACGGGTAAAGTTGCCCGTCAGGCCGACGGCACCGTCATCGCCACGCTGGGCGAGACCTCGGTCATGGCGAACGTAACCTTCGCCAAACAAGAGAAACCGGGGCAGGACTTCTTCCCGCTGACGGTTCACTACCAAGAGAAATACTATGCCGCTGGTAAAGTGCCCGGTGGCTTCTTCAAGCGCGAAGCGCGCCCGACCGAAAAAGAAACCCTGACCGCGCGTCTGATCGACCGTCCGATCCGCCCGCTGTTCGTTTCGGGTTTCAAACACGAAGTTCTGGTCATGTGTACGGTTCTGTCGCATGACCTGGTCAACGATCCCGACATCGTGGCCATGATCGCGGCTTCGGCTGCTCTGACCATCTCGGGCGTTCCGTTCATGGGCCCGATCGGCGCATGTCGCGTTGGTTACGTGGATGGCGAATACATCCTGAACCCCGAAGTCGACGATATGAGCGAACTGCGCTCGAAACCGGATCAGCGTCTGGACCTCGTCGTCGCCGGCACCAAAGACGCCGTGATGATGGTTGAATCCGAGGCGTACGAACTGACCGAGGACGAAATGCTGGGCGCGGTGACCTTTGCGCACGAGCAGATCCAGCCGGTTATCGACCTGATCATCGGTCTGGCGGAAACCGCCGCGAAAGAGCCGTTCGACTTTACCCCGCCGGATTACAGCGACCTGTTCGCAGCCGTCAAAGCCGCTGGCGAAGACAAGATGCGTGCGGCCTATGCGATCACCGACAAGCAAGAGCGCGTTGCCGCTGTTGCTGCGGCCAAGGAAGAAATCAAAGGCGCGCTCACCGAAGAGCAGCTTGAGGATGCGAACCTTGGTTCGGCGATCAAGAAACTGGAATCCACCGTTCTGCGTGGTGACGTCGTTAAGAACGGTCGCCGCATCGACGGTCGTGCTCTGGACGAAGTTCGCCCGATCGTTTCGGAAACCGGTCTGCTGCCGCGTACGCACGGTTCGGCCCTGTTCACCCGTGGCGAAACCCAAGGTCTGGTTGTGACCACCCTGGGCACCGGTGACGACGAACAGATCATCGACGCGCTGCACGGTAACTTCCGTTCGAACTTCCTGCTGCACTATAACTTCCCGCCGTACTCGGTTGGTGAAGTTGGCCGCGTGGGTTCGCCCGGTCGTCGTGAAATCGGTCACGGGAAACTGGCATGGCGCGCGCTGCAGGCTGTTCTGCCTGCCGCAACCGACTTCCCCTACACGATCCGCGTTGTGTCCGAGATCACTGAATCCAACGGCTCGTCCTCGATGGCGTCGGTCTGTGGTGGTTCGCTGTCCATGATGGACGCAGGCGTTCCGCTGAAGGCTCCGGTTGCTGGTGTGGCCATGGGTCTGGTTCTGGAAGACGATGGCGATTACGCCGTTCTGACCGACATTCTGGGTGACGAAGATCACCTGGGTGACATGGACTTCAAAGTGGCTGGTACCGAAAACGGCATCACCTCGCTGCAGATGGACATCAAGGTCGCAGGCATTACGCCCGAGATCATGAAAAAGGCACTGGCACAGGCCAAGGCCGGTCGTCTGCACATCCTGAACGAGATGAGCAACGCTCTGACCGAAGCAGGTGAGTTCAGCGTCCACGCCCCGCGCATCGAAACGATGCAGATCCCGACCGACAAGATCCGCGAAGTGATCGGTTCGGGCGGTAAGGTCATCCGCGAGATCGTGGAAACCTCGGGCGCCAAGGTCGACATCAACGACGACGGTATCATCAAGATCGCATCGCCCAACGGCGAAGCCATCCAAAAAGCCTATGACATGATCCACTCGATCGTGGCCGAACCCGAAGAAGGCAAAATCTACAAAGGTAAGGTCGTCAAAATCGTCGACTTTGGTGCCTTTGTGAACTTCTTTGGCAAGCGCGACGGTCTGGTTCACGTCAGCCAGATCGAAAACCGCCGTCTGAACCACCCCTCCGACGTTCTGAAAGAAGGTCAGGAAGTTTACGTAAAACTTCTGGGCTTTGATGATCGCGGCAAGGTGCGTCTGGCCATGAAAATGGTCGACCAAGAGACCGGCGAAGAAGCCAAAAAAGAAGAGGCCGAGGATTAATCCTCGACCCCTCCGATTTGATAAAGCCCCGGTTTTGCGACCGGGGCTTTTTTCTTGGCCTTACTCGGGCGCTTTGATCGTGCGCAGGTAGGGGAAGATTTCGGTCACTTCGCCGAACTTGGCCTTTGCGTCTTCGGTGGTGACGCTGTTGGCGACGATCACGTCGTCACCCTGTTTCCAGTTCGCGGGCGTCGCGATCGGGTTTTTCGCACCAGCTTGGATCGAGTCCAGCGCGCGCAGGATTTCGTCAAAGTTCCGGCCAACCGTCATCGGATAGATCAGCATCAGTTTGACCTGCTTGTCCGGCCCGATGATGAAGGTCGTGCGCACGGTGGCGGTGTCGTTCGGGGTGCGGCCATCGGGTAGATACGCCTCGGCGGGCAGCATGTCATAGGCCTTGGCCACGGTCAGCGAGCTATCGTCGATGATGGGGAAGGTCACGTCGGCACCCGAGAAGGTCTCGATGTCTTTGGACCACTGCTTGTGATCCTCGACGCTATCGACGGACACGCCGATCACCTTGGTGTTGCGGGCGGCGAATTGATCGGCCAGCGTGGCAACCGCACCAAACTCGGTGGTGCACACGGGGGTAAAGTCTTTGGGGTGGGAAAACAGCACGGCATAGCCGTCACCGATCCAGTCGTGGAAGTCGATCGTACCATGCGTCGTTTCCGCCGTGAAATTCGGTGCGACATCATTAATCCGAAGCGCCATCTGAGCCTCCTTTGGCGTATTCACAAGAATATGTCCCCTACTTAATGCGCGAAATGCCATGTTGCACCCCCTGTCTTGCTCTGGCAGGTCGGGGCTGACACTGTGCGCGGGATTGAGTCGGGAAAGTGATGCGGATGCACCGTGAATTTTACATTGGTGGACAATGGGTTGCGCCCCATTCCGACCGGTCGCACGTTGTGCTGGACCCCTCGACCGGTGCGCCATTTGCCACCGTATCGCTCGCTGATGCACAGGACGTGGATCGCGCCGTGGCGGCGGCGCGCGCCGCATGGCCGGACTGGGCCGCGACATCGCCCCGTGCGCGCCGCGCCGTCCTGACCCGCATCGCCGAGGTCTACGAGGCACGGCTCGAGGATCTCGCCCAAACCATAAGCCGTGAGGTCGGTGCGCCCATCGACCTTGCGCGCAAACTGCACGCGCCCTCGGGTCTGCGCCACACGCGCGATTTTATCGCTGCGCTGGATGATTTCCCGTTCGAATTTCCGCTGCGCGCGGACACGCCCAACGACATGATCCTGCGTGACCCGATCGGTGTCGCCGCCATGATCACGCCGTGGAACCGTCCCCTGAACCAGATCGCGCTCAAGGTCATTCCGGCACTGGCCACGGGGTGCACGATGGTGCTGAAACCCTCGGAAATCGCGCCGATCTCTGCGATGATGTTCGCGCAAATCCTGCATGATGCGGGCGTGCCGCCGGGAGTATTCAACCTGATCAACGGCGACGGCGCGGGGGCTGGCACGGCCCTGTCCGCCCATCCCGATGTCGATATGATCTCATTCACCGGATCGACACGCGCGGGCATTGCCATCTCGAAAAACGCCGCCGAAACGGTGAAACGCGTGCAACTGGAGCTGGGCGGCAAGGGCGCGAATATCGTCTTTGCCGACGCCGACCCCGACGCCGTCGCACGTGGCGTCCAACAGTGCTTTAAGAATAGCGGTCAGGCCTGCAATGCCCCCAGCCGCATGCTGGTCGAACGCGCCGCCTATGATGCTGCCGTGGACACGGCTCGCCTGATCGCGACGACCCTTACCTCGGGCCCCGCAGACGCCCCCGGCAACCATATCGGCCCCGTCGTTGGCCGTGCCCAATACGACAAGGTGCGCCGCCTCATCCAGAGTGGCCTTGACCAGGGTGCCCGCCTGATCGCCGGTGGCCCCGAACGCCCCGCTACCCTGCCCGAAGGCGGGTTTTACATCCAACCAACCGTTTTTGCCGACGTGACGCCGGATATGGACATCGCCAAAACCGAAATCTTTGGCCCCGTCCTCTCGGTCCTGCCCTTCGACACCGAAGATCAGGCGATCCAGATCGCCAATGACACGCCCTATGGCCTGACCAACTTTGTACAGAGCCGTGATCGCGAAAAATGCCGCCGCGTTGCGCGCCAACTGCGCTCGGGCATGGTCGAACTGAACGGCACCACCCGCGCCGCCGGAACCCCCTTCGGTGGCATGGGCCACTCCGGCAACGGGCGCGAGGCAGGCATCTGGGGCCTTGAGGCCTATTGCGAGATCAAGGCGATCAGCGGCTGGTAAACCCTGCCTCTTTCATCTTGGCAAAAATACTCAATTCCACAGGGCCACAGACGCACCCCAAACGAAAAGGGCCGCCCGTTTTCACGCGCGGCCCTCTCAATTCGATGTCCCCGATTTACTCGGCGGCTTTGGTCTGAAACCCTTTGGCGATCATGTCGGTCGGCGCGACGGGGTATTCCCCCGAGAAACAGGCGTCGCAATATTGCGGACAGCTGTTGTTGCGGCCCTCAGGGTGACCTGCCGCTCGGTAAAGACCGTCCAGCGAGATGAACTTCAGACTATCAACGCCCAGATGCTCGCGCATCTCTTCTTCGGACATAAAGCTGGCCAATAGTTTTTCGCGCTCGGGCGTGTCGACGCCATAGAAACACGGCCAAGCGGTCGGCGGGCTGGCGATCCGGAAATGCACCTCGGCCGCACCGGCGTCCAGGATCATTTCCTTGATCTTACGGCTGGTCGTGCCGCGCACCACGCTGTCGTCAACCAGAACAACGCGCTTGCCCTCGATCAGGGCGCGGTTGACGTTCAGTTTCAGACGCACACCCATGTTACGGATCTGCTCGGTTGGCTCAATGAAGGTCCGGCCCATGTACTGGTTGCGGATGATGCCCATGCCGTAGGGGATGCCGCTCTCGTGGCTGAACCCGATGGCGGCGGGGGTGCCGCTGTCCGGTACGGGGCAGACCAGATCGGCCTCAACCGGGGTTTCGCGGGCCAGTTCGATCCCGATCTGGCGGCGGGTCTCATAGACCGAACGTCCACCAAGGATGCTGTCAGGGCGCGAGAAATAGACGTGTTCAAAGACACAGAAGCGCGAGGCCCTCTTCTCAAACGGATGAAAGCTCTCGATGCCTTTTTCCTCAGAGATGACGACCATCTCACCCGGATCCAGTTCGCGCACGAATTCGGCCCCGATGATATCAAGCGCACATGTCTCCGAACTCAGGACCCAGCCGTCACCGGCCTTGCCCAGAACCAAGGGACGCACGCCCAACGGATCACGCACACCAATCAGTTTGGTGCGGGTCATAGCGACGACCGAAAAGGCACCTTCGACACGGCGCAGGGCGTCTTTCATCCGCTCGGGGATGTTACGCTGTAGCGAGCGCGCCATCAGGTGGATGATGCATTCACTGTCGGACGAGGATTGAAAGATCGAACCGCGCTCAATCAACTCACGACGCAGGCTGTCTGCGTTGGTGATGTTGCCGTTATGCGCAATCGCCGCGCCGCCCATCGAAAACTCGCCAAAGAACGGCTGCACGTCGCGGATCGCGGTCTGACCTTTGGAGCCGGCGGTGGAATAACGCACGTGCCCGATGGCAAGACTGCCAGGCAGGGTTTCCATCAGGCTGGCTTTGGTGAAATTGTCGCGGACATAACCGAAACGACGCGCCGAGTTGAAACCGGCCTCGGGGGCGTAGGACACGATCCCGCCCGCTTCTTGGCCGCGGTGTTGCAGGGCGTGTAGACCCAGTGCAACAAAGTTCGCCGCGTCTTTCAGGCCGATTGCGCCGAATACGCCGCATTCTTCCTTCAGCTTGTCATCATCAAACGGGTGGGAGGGGGGCATCTCACGCATCAATGCGGGGCTCCGATTCCAGTGGCAGGGGCAGTGTGGCCCCTACTTAGTGGCTTCGGGTCCCGGTGTCACGGATGGATCACCGGAACCGTCGCAAAAAATTCATATTGGGTACCGCTTATTCGGCGGCGACGCATTCCCCAACGAGGTCTTCGAAACGCTCGGTGAACCAGTTCAGCGTCTCTTCGGGATCGCGATCGGACAGTTGATCGGTCAGGCCCGCGAACACGGCGGCCGAGCGGCTATCGTCAACCATGGGGACCGGATCGCTGATCACCGTTTGGTAGACAAAGAAGGTCACGGTCACCAATAGCACACCGCGCGCCACGCCAAACAGGAACCCAAGACCCTGATCCAGCCCGCCGAGCGCCGAGCGCTGGATCATGCTGGAAAACAGCGGGGTAAAGAGCGACACGATCACAAGGGCCACGGCGAATACGGCCGCAAATGAGGCCAGAACCGAGATTTCACAGCTATCGGCGATGATTTTGTCCAGAACCGGAATTTGGCGCACCAACGGCACACCGGCCGGAGCGAACAAAAACGCTAGAAACGCCGCTGCGAACCAACCGGCAATCGCCATCGCCTCGCGCACAAAGCCGCGCGAATAGGCCAAGATCGCCGAAAGAATGATGACGATGGCCACTGCCGCGTCGATTACCGTAAACCCGTCCATCTATCGCTCCTGCGGGGCTAACCCGCCCCAAATACGTCCCCAACAAATGCGGTCAGGTCAGACATTTTGCGTATATTCAACCCGGCGCTGCCCCCGACTTTGGATCCTGCGGCGGCAATTGCTGTTGAAAAACCAAGTTTTGCCGCTTCTTTCAACCTGTTTTCGGTCTGACCCACCGGACGCAGCGCGCCCGAGAGGCTAATTTCGCCGAAAACCACCGTATCCGCGGGCAGCGCGACGTCCTCGCGTGCGGATAACAAGGCGGATGCGACGGCAAGGTCGGCGGCGGGCTCTGTGACTTTCATGCCACCCGCCACGTTCAAAAAGACGTCAAGTCCGGCAAACGGGATGCCACAGCGCGCCTCAAGCACCGCTAGAATGGTCGACAGACGCCCCGAATCCAGTCCCACCACCGTGCGGCGCGGGTTGCTGAGGGGGCTGGGCGCGACGAGGGCCTGAATTTCGGTCAGGACGGGGCGCGTGCCCTCGATCCCCGCAAAGACCACCGATCCGGGCGCGGGTTGGCCGCGCTCGGACAGGAACAGGGCGGAGGGGTTCGCGACCTCGCTCAGGCCCGATCCGGTCATCTCGAACACGCCGATTTCGTCTGCGGGGCCAAAGCGGTTTTTGACCGCGCGCAGGATGCGGAATTGATGGCCGCGCTCGCCCTCGAAATAGAGAACCGTGTCGACCATGTGCTCGACGACGCGCGGGCCTGCGATCTGGCCTTCTTTGGTGACGTGACCAACAAGGATCACCGCGATGCCCGTGCGTTTGGCAAAGGTCACCAGTTCATGCGCGGCGGCGCGGACCTGACTGACCGATCCTGGCGCGCTATCGACGGTATCAAGCCACATGGTCTGAATCGAATCGATGATGGCCAGTGCCGGTTGCTCGGCCTCAAGCGTGGTCAGGATGTCGCGCAGGTTCGTCTCGGCGGCCAGCTTGACCGGTGCGTCCGACAGGCCCAGACGTTCGGCGCGCATGCGGACCTGTGCGCTGGCCTCTTCGCCCGAGATATAGACGCACGGCACGCCCGCGCCCGCGAATTTCGCAGCCGCCTGCAACAACAGGGTCGATTTCCCGATGCCGGGATCCCCGCCGACCAACAGGGCCGAGGCAGGCACTAACCCGCCGCCCAATACGCGGTCCAACTCGCCCACACCGCATTCATGGCGGGGTGGCGGGGCCTCGGGCGTGGCAAGGTCCTGAAGTGCGATCTTGCTGCCCCGCGCGCCGCCCAGTGATTGCTTGGACGGGCCAGCGGCCAGCGGTTTTTCCTCGGTGATGGAATTCCACGCGCCACAGGCGTCACAGCGCCCCGCCCATTTCTTGTGGGCGGCGCCGCATTCCGCGCAAACGAAAGATGTCACTGGTTTAGCCATGATGCGTTGATGGCGAACGGGGCGCGGGGATGCAAGGAAATTGGTGGCGGGACCCGCACCGCCCCGCCACCCGTTGCCGACCGGACTAGGCGGGTTCTGGCAACAAACCGCGTTCGCGCGCCATGGTCATGGCGGTGTCTTGGATCATGTCCTCTTGGCCGCCGATCATCTTTTTGCGGCCCAGTTCCACAAGGATATCCCGCGCAGGGACGCCGAACCGGTCGGAGGCGCGTTTGGCGTGCAACAGGAACGTCGAATAGACCCCCGCATAGCCCAGTGTCAGCGCCTCGCGATCCGCGCGCACAACATGGTCCATGAAGGGTACGACGACATCCTCGGCCAGATCCATCAGGGCGAAGGTATCCGCGCCGGTTTCGATCCCCATCCGGTCACAGACCGCCGACAGGACCTCAATCGGGGCATTGCCCGCTCCGGCCCCGAGACCCGCCAGCGACGCGTCGATCCGCGTGGCGCCTGCGCCGATTGCGGCAATGGAATTCGACACGCCCAGACCAAGGTTGTGATGCCCGTGAAAGCCGATTTCGGTTTCCGGCTTCAGGGCGTCGCGCATCATGGTGATCGCCTCACTCACTTCATGGCCCAGCATCGCGCCCGCGCTGTCCGTCACATAGACCGTGTTCGCGCCATAGCTTTCCATCAGCAGGGCCTGCTGAACCAGACCTTCGGCCGTGTTCAGATGCGACATCATCAAAAAGCCGGTGGTATCCATCCCAAGTTCCCGCGCGAACGCGATGTGTTGGGGGGATGTATCGGCCTCGGTGCAATGGGTCGCGACATGGACGGATCGCGCGCCGCACTCATAGGCCTCTTTCAGTTCGGCCATCGTGCCCAGACCAGGGATCAGCAGAACCGAAATCACCGCGTTTTCTAACACATCCGCAACGGCCGAGATATATTCGGCGTTGGAATGCAGGGCGCGCCCGTGCTGGATCGAGTTCCCGCCAAGACCCGCGCCATGGGTGACCTGCAGATAGGGCACCTTGGCCTGATCCAGACCGCGCGCGATTTTCACCATCATCTCGACGGGGATCTGTTCGCGCTTGGCATGCATCCCGTCGCGCAGGGACATATCGTGCAGCTTGACCTTGAGGCCGTTCAGGGGGCTGGTGCTCATTCGGCCATCTCCGGTTTGGGCAGGGTCATCGACCCGTTCAGGATGCGTTCGGCAAACATCTCGGCGGTGCGTGCGGCGGCGGCGGTCATGACGTCCAGATTGCCCGCATAGGTCGGCAGGAAATCCCCAAGGCCCGCGACCTCTAGGAACACGGCCACGCGGTTGCCGTCGAAATCGGGACCGTTGACCAATTTATATCCGGGCACATAGCGCTGAACCTCGGTGATCATTGCGTGGATCGCGGCCGTGATTGCGTCGCGGTCGGGGGTGCCTTCGACCTCGCAATAGACGGTGTTGCGCATGATCAGTGGTGGCTCGGCGGGGTTGATGATCGCCAAGGCCTTGCCCTTTTTCGCGCCGCCCAGTTTTTCCAGCGCGTTCGAGGTCGTATAGGTGAACTCGTCCAAATTGGCCCGCGTCCCCGGTCCCACCGATTTCGAACTGAGCGAGGCGATGATTTCCGCGTAATCGACGGGTTGGACCGAACTGACCGCCGCGACCATGGGGATCGTGGCCTGACCGGCGCAGGAAATCATGTTGACGTTCATCGGGCGGTCCCCCGCCAAATCGCCAAGGTTCACCGGCGGCACGCAAAGCGGCCCGATGGCGGCAGGCGTCAGGTCGATCATCAAAACGCCAAGCGCATTCAACTTGGCGCTGTTGTCCGCGTGGACATAGGCGGATGTGGCGTCAAAGGCGATCTCGATCCCGTCGTCCAGAACATGCGGCAACAGGCCGTCGATCCCCGCGTGGGTGGTTTTCAACCCCTTGTCGGCGGCGCGTTTCAGGCCCTCGGACAAGGGGTCGATCCCGACCATCCAGACCGGTTCCAGAACGTCGGAACGCAGCAGTTTATACATCAGATCGGTGCCGATATTGCCCGACCCGATCAAGGCACATTTGATCTTGCGCATTGGTGGTCCTCCTGTTGGGGATCAGTCGGTAAAGGTGACCGTGATCGACCCCATCTCGTAAAAACGTGCGGTAATCGTGTCGCCGGGCTGGACGGCAACGGCGGCGGTGATTGCACCGGCCATGACAAAGCTGCCCGCGGGCAGGGTTTCGCCCATATCGTCCAGAACGCCGACCAGCATCGCGATGGCCTCGGCGGGGTGGCCCAACACCTCGGCGCCCGCGCCGATCTGGGCGATTTCGCCGTTGTGTTCCAACACCACGCCAACCGTCCGCAGGTCCAGCGCCTCGGGCCGCACCATCCGTCCGCCGGGGATATAGCGGGCGGAGCTGCTGTTATCGGCGATGACGCTTTCCAGATCGAACTTGAACCCAGAAAAGCGGCTGTCGATCACCTCAAGCGCGGGTTGAACGTAATCCGTGGCGGCCATGACCTCGGCCGCGCTGACCTTACCCGACAGGTCGGACTTGGTGACAAAGGCGATCTCGGCCTCGACACGCGGGTGGATCAGATCGCCGGTGGAAATCGCGCTGTTGGCGGGGCGCTCCATCGCGTCGGTCAGAAATCCGACGCCGGGTGTGGACACGCCCATCTGGGCCATCTTGGGCTTGGATGTCAGGCCGGCCTTCCAGCCGATTACGCGCTGTCCGCGCGCCTCATAGCTGTGGCGCAGGGCGGTTTGCACACGGTAGGCATCGCGCAACGACAGATCGGGATAATCCAGCGTCAGTTTGCGGATCGGCGTCGCATAGGTCTGGGCGGTCTCGACACGCTCGGCCAGACGGGCGATGGCGATGTCGTCAAGGACGGTGTTTTGATCGAGGCTCATACCTGGGGTGTTCCTTTGAAATGCATCTCACAGGTGCCGATGTCCGCGATCTCACAGGTGAAATGATCGCCATCCGCGACGGCCAACAGAGGGGCCTGCGCGCCCGACAGGATGATTTCACCGGCCTTTAGCCCGATCCCCAGCGTGCCCAGCGTATTGGCCAGCCACGCCACCGCCATCACGGGGGACCCTTGTACGGCGGCGCCGGCGCCGGTCGCGACGACCTCGCCGTTCTTTTCGATCACCATCCCCGCCAGCGCGAGGTCCAGATCGCGCGGATCGCCCTTGGCCGCGCCCAGAACGAAAACGCCACAGGACGCGTTGTCGGCAACGGTGTCCTGAATGCGGATTTGCCAATCTTCGAACCGCGTGTCGACGATTTCAAAACAGGGTGTCACGTAATCGGTCGCGCGGATCACATCCGTCACCGTCACGCCCGGTCCCATCAGGTCGGATTTCAACCGGAACGCCAATTCCCCCTCCAGCCGCGGCTGCATCAGGGTGCCAAGGTCGATCGTCGCGCCGTCCTCAAACAGCATCGCGTCGGTGACCTGACCGAAATCGGGTTGGTAGACCCCCAACGCATCCTGAATGGCGCGGCTGGTCAGGCCGATCTTTTTGCCGATCACCGTGTCTCCCGCGTTCAGCCGCCGGTCCAGCATCCGCAACTGAATGCGATAGGCGTCTTCGATGTCGCTTTCGGGTTCAAGGACACTGATCTTGGGCGTGGGTTTGCCCGAGATCAGCGCGTCATACAGGGCATCGCCCAACGCATCGGTTCTGGATTGGTCCAGCATGTCTCCTCCGGTCATATCTGACGGGTGCGGGCCGTCATTTGGCGCTAGGGTAGAGAGGGTGCGTGATACGCTCCAATACTTTGCGGGGCCGGTCGTGATACGGGTTTTGCATCGGGTTGGCGGCGCGCGCGATACCGAAACCGTATCGACGAGCCCCGCCAAAAGCATTGGAGCGTATGGCGCGCCCCGCCTAATGTCCGACGCAACTGGATACGGGGGAGGACGTTATGAAAACCCATCAGCTGTTTATCGATGGCACCTATCGCGATGCGCGCTCGGGGCGGACCTTTGACAAGATTTCCCCGTCGACGGGCCTAAAGATCGCCACCGTGCACGAGGCCCTTGCCGAGGATGTCGATGACGCGGTGAACGCCGCCGCCGCCGCCCTGCGCGGGGAATGGGGGCAGATGCCCAAGGCCGTGCGCTGTGATCTGTTGATGGAGCTGGCCAACGCGATTGCCGCGCGCACCCCCGATTTCATCGAGGCCGAGGTGGCCGATACCGGTCACACCCGCCATTTCGCGGAAAAGGTCGAAATCCCGCGTGGCGCGGCGAATTTCCGGATCTTTGCCGAGATGCTGAAGCACACGGGTGGGGAATATTACCACATGGATACGCCCGACGGGACCGGCGCGGCGAACCTAGAACTGCACCGTCCCAAAGGCGTGATCGGCGTGATTTCCCCGTGGAACGCGCCGTTCCTGTTGATGACATGGAAGGTTGGGCCGGCCTTGGCCTGCGGCAACACCGTGGTTGTCAAACCGTCCGAGGAAAGCCCCGCCACCGCGACCCTGTTGGGGGAGGTGATGAACGCCGTCGGCATCCCCAAGGGCGTTTATAACGTCATCCACGGGTTCGGTCCCGAGAGTGCGGGCGAATTGCTGACCCAACACCCCAAGGTCGCAGGCATCACCTTTACCGGCGAAACCCGCACGGGCGAGGCGATCATGAAACAGGCCGCTGTGGGCCTGCGCGATGTGTCGTTCGAACTGGGCGGCAAGAACCCCGCGATCATCTTTGCCGATGCCGACATGGATAAGGCGATCGAGGTCACCATGCGGTCCGTCTTCGCCAACACCGGTCAGGTCTGTCTGGGGACCGAGCGCGTCTATGTCGAACGTCCCGTGTTCGACGAATATGTCGCGCGTCTGAAAGCAGGGGCCGAGGGTCTGAAACAGGGCGGCCCCGAAACCCCCGGCGCGACCATCGGCCCGCTGATTTCCGATGAGCACCGCCAAAAGGTTCTGGGATATTATGACAAGGCCCGCGATCTGGGCGCGACCGTCGTGACCGGCGGCGGCGTGCCGCTGTTCAACGATGAACGTCAGGGCGGCTTTTTCGTCGAACCCACGATTTGGACCGGTCTGCCCGAGGATAGCCCGATTGTGCGCGAGGAAATCTTTGGCCCGTGCTGTCACATCACCCCGTTTGACACCGAGGACGAGGTGATCGCGATGGCCAATGACACGTCCTATGGTCTGTCGGCGACGATCCTGACCGAAAACCTGTCGCGGGCGCACCGTGTCGGCGCGCGGATTGAGGCCGGTTTGATCTGGGTGAACTCGTGGTTCCTGCGCGATCTGCGCACATCGTTCGGCGGTTCGAAATCGTCGGGCATCGGACGCGAGGGCGGCGTGCATTCGCTGGAGTTCTACACCGAGCGTTCGAACCTCTGTCTGAAACTGTGATGCGGCAGCGCGCCGCTTGCACGGTGGCGCGCGTGGGCGCACAGTGACCCCATGATGGGCACAAACATGAACCTGAGACAGCTGCGATATTTTATCGCCGTCGCCGAAGAACTGCATTTCGGACGGGCGGCCGAACGTCTGCACGTCAGTCAGCCGCCCATCACCCGCCAGATACAGGCGCTTGAGGAAACCTTGGGCGCGCAACTGTTCATCCGCACGCCGCGCGGGGTGGAACTGACACAGGCGGGGGCGCTGTTTCTGGATGAGGCGCGCAATATTGCCGCGCTGCTGGAGCAGGCCGCCGATCGCGTGCACCGCGCCGCCGAGGGCAGTTTGGGTCGCCTCGATATCGCGATTTTCGGCACCGCGATCCTAAGCCTGATCCCGCGCATCATTCTGGAGTTCAAACGCCGCTATCCCGAGGTCAAAATCGTGATGCACGCGCAGGACAAGCTGGGCCAGATCGCGGGATTGCAGAACCGGTCCTTGGACCTTGGGTTCAACCGGATGCTGGCCCCCCAACCCGGTCTGGTGATCGAAGAGCTGAGCACCGAGCCATTGCTGGCCGTCCTGCCCGATCCGGGGCCGTGGTCGGGTCGTCAGAGCGTCGCCTTGCATGAACTGTCTGGCGAGCCGATGCTGCTCTTTCCGGCCAGTCGCGCGCAGGGCTTTGTCGAGATGGTGACGGGCCTTTGTCATGAGGTGGGGTTCGCCCCGAACGTCGCGCAGGTGGTCGGGGACGGGTTGACCGCCATGGCCCTTGTCGCGGCGGGGTTCGGCGTGTGTCTGGTCCCCCAATCCATCACCAGCGTGCGCATGGACGGGGTGATCTGTCTGCCCCTAGAGGACCCGCCGAAATCCGCGCGGGTCGATATTTCCTGCATCTACCGCGAAGGCGATAGTTCGCCATTTCTGGCCAATTTTCTGGACGTCGCGCGGGAATTGTCCGTCTAAATCCCTGATTTTGCGCGCATTCATGTGTGCGCAAACCCGATGCCGCATCGGTATCAAGACGGGGCCTAAATGGTATTTGATTGCATCGCGCGCCTTGGGACATGGTGCCTTATGCCCGCGCAAATCCCGCAGCGGGACGCGCTAAACGCAAGAGGAGCCGAGATGCCTGTCATCCACATCCACCTGATGGAAGGTCGCACGACCGAACAGAAACAGGCGTTGATGCGCGAGGTCACGCGCGCAGCGGTCGATAGTCTGGGCGTCAAACCCCAATCCGTCCGCATTCTGTTGCAAGAACTACAGTCGGGTCATTTTTCGGTCGCTGGAGAGCCGAAATATGCCGACACCGAACCTGCTGTGACGGGGGCCGCGAACGGCCATTACCCCAAACCCGTTAGCAGCAATTGATCGCCACCCGTTCAGGGTTTGAGGGAGGAAACCATGAGCTTTCAAGAACAAATCCACGACGTTGCCCAATTGGCAATGGTCGAACTCTTCACCCCCAAGTTTGAGGAATCCCTGTGGTTCTTCCACGATGTCTTGGGCATGACCCCGACCGAGGACGATGGCACCTCGTGCTATCTGCGGGCGTATGAAGATCGCTATCACCACTCACTGAAACTGACCCGCGCGGATCACGCGGGTGTTGGCGTTGTCGCGTGGCGCGCGTCGTCGCCGCAGGCGCTTGATCGTCGCGTGGCCGAGATTGAGGCATCGGGCAAGCCCGGCCAATGGGTCGAGGGTCACAAGGGCTATGGCCGCGCCTATGAATTCGCGACGCCCGATGGCCACAAACAACACCTGTTCTGGGACGTCGAATACTTCCAAGCAAGCGCGGATCAGAAATCGAAACTGTTGTCGCGTCCGCAAAAGCGTCCGCTGCGCGGTGTGCCCGTGCGCCGGATCGACCACATCAACCTGTTGGCCTCGGACGTGACCGAAAACGCCAAGTTCATGCAGGATACGCTGGGCTTTCTCAAACGCGAAAACGTTGTCTTTGGGGGCCAAGAAGAGCTGGCGTGCTGGCTGTCGGTTAGCCCGCTGGTACATGAGGTCGCGTTCACCAAGGATCAGGCCGGTCCGGGCAACCGTCTGCACCATCTGGCGTTCTGGTATGGCAATCAGGGCCAGATGCTGGACCTTGCCGATATTCTGATGGAATACGATGTACACGTCGAGGCGGGCCCCGCCAAACACGGCATTTCACAGGCCTATTTCATGTATGTCTACGAACCCGGTGGGAACCGGATCGAACTGTTCGGGGACACCGGCTACCTGATTTTCGATCCCGAATGGAAAACCCTGACCTGGACCGAAGAGAACTTTTTCAACGGCGGTGGCGTTTGGTACGGGGGCGAGTTGCCGCAGGACTTTTTCGTCTATGGCACGCCCTTGGTTGAGGCCGCGATGGAGGCCGCTGGCGAGGCGACCGAACAGGTCAGCGAACCGGCGGAATAATCCGCGCCGATAGCAAATGATCCGACCGGCCCCGGGCATCCCCGCGGGCCGGTTGTTTATTTTGTGGGTTTGGTCATCAGGCTGATCGCGAAAGACACCAGAACACATCCGGTGAACAGGTAGAGCCCCCAAGCGGTCGCAATGGACCCGACGCCAATGCCTTTGCCCGCGATGATATAGAGCGCGATCAGGAACACATCCGCCATCGACAGGCGCGCGGCGTGGATCAGATAGGGTTTGAACCGCGCGGGCAGCTTGCCGAACTGATAGGCGGTCAGGGCCACGGTTTTCCCATAGGGCAACACGACCGCGAACAGGGTCACGAGGGCGGCTAGAAAGATGTCTTCGCCCCAAAGGTCCAGCAAGCCGGATAGGATGGAAATCTCGGTGCCGCCAAAGAACGGGATCAGTTTCGCGCGCAACAGGGGCGCGGCCCATGCAATCGGGAACAAAACCAACAGGGCCATGTTCACCGCGCGCAGCACCCTATCGCACCGCCGCAATCGGCCCTGTGGCGCGGCCATGGATGAACTGATCGACGTAGGGATCACCGCTCTGGTCAAGATCGGCGATGGGGCCGGTCCATTTGATCACGCCCTCATGCAGCATCGCCACATTGTCCGAAATCGCGCGCACCGATGACATGTCATGAGTGATCGTCATGGCGGTCGCACCCATCTCGGTCACGATTTCGCGGATCAGATCGTTGATGACCCCCGCCATGATCGGGTCAAGGCCGGTGGTCGGCTCGTCAAAGAAAATCACCTGTGGGTCGGTGGCAATGGCGCGGGCAAGGCCCACACGTTTCTGCATCCCACCTGATAGTTCGGCGGGAAACAGGTTCGCCACATCGGGCGTAAGGCCCACGCGGCGCAGCTTTTCAATCGCGATCTCACGCGCCTCGGCCTTGGGGCGTTTCAGGTTGCCACGCAACAGGCGAAAGGCGACGTTTTGCCAGATCGGCAGGCTGTCGAACAGGGCGGCACCTTGGAACAACATGCCAAAGCGCTCTAGAAACGCCTCACGTCCATCATCGGTCATCGGGGCGCCGTTGATGCGGATTTCACCCTGATCTGGCGTCACAAGGCCAAGGATACATTTCAACGTCACGGACTTCCCCGTGCCCGACCCGCCGATGATCACCGTACTGGTGCCCGTCGGGACGGTCAGGTTTACGCCGCGCAGCACATGTTTCGACCCGAATGATTTGTGGATGTCGTTCAGTTCAATCATGCCGCAAAGAACACCTCGGTCAGGACATAGTTCGCGGCAAGGATCAGAACCGACGCCGCAACCACCGCCGATTTGGTGGCGCGCCCGACGCCTTGGGCCCCGCGCCCCGAGTTCATGCCGTAATAGCATCCCGTCAGCGCGATCAGGAAACCGAACACCGCGCCTTTGACCAAGCCCGATCCGACGTCCCAGAATTCAAGATAGGTGACCGTGTTCTGCAGATAGGTCGAGGCGTTGAACCCCAACTTGCCTGTCCCGACCAGATAGCCGCCAAAGATGCCGATGATGTCCCCGACGGCCACCAGAACCGGCACGGTCAGGGTCGCGGCCAGAACGCGCGGCGCGGTCAGGTATCGCATCGGGTCGGTGGACAGGGTGACCAAGGCGTCGATCTGTTCCGTGACCTTCATCGTGCCGATTTCGGCGGCCACAGAACTGGCCACCCGCGCGGCGACCATCAGACCGCCAAGCACGGGGCCAAGTTCGCGCACCATGCCGATGGCAACGATTGAGGGCACGACCGATTCCGCCTGAAACCGGCTGCCGCCTGCATAGATTTGCAGGGCCAATGCCGCGCCGGTGAACAGCGCGGTCAGGCCGACGACAGGCAGGCTAAAATACCCGATGGTCAGCAGCGCGTGCCAGAATTCGCGCACATAAAACGGCGGGGTGAAAATCGCGGCGACCGCACGGATCATGAACAGGGCGGCGCGCCCGATGGACGCCATGGTGCCCAAAGTGACGCGGCCAATCCCGCCAAGCGTGCGGGCCACGGCCATTACGCCGCCCCTTGGCAATAGCGGCGCGAATAACGTCCACCAAGCGAGGTCAGGATTTCATAACCGATGGTGCCTGCAGCGTCGGCGACGGTATCCACGGACTGTTCATCGCACAGCAGGAACAGCGATTTGGGAACGGTGTTCAAATCGGTGATGTCGACAGTGATCAAGTCCATCGAGACCCGCCCGACAAGGGGGCAGGCGACGCCGTCGTGGTACATGTTGATGTTGTTGCTCATCGCGCGGATGACGCCATCGGCATAGCCTGCGGCGACGGTGGCGATGGTGCGCTGATGCTCGGTTGTCCATGTCTTGCCATAGCCGACAAATTCACCCGGTTCGACCACACGGGTCTGGATCACGGGGAAGGACAGGTGCGCAACGGGGCGCGCGTCGGCAAACGGCAAACCGCCATAAAGGCCCACGCCCGGACGGGTCACGTCAAAGTGGTAATCAGGGCCCAGCAAGATGCCGCCCGTCGCACTGAGGGACCGTGGCACGTTCACGCCGTCGGTCATGGCGCGGAACATGTCCAGTTGCGCACGGTTCGCGGGGTCATCCGGTTCATCGGCGCAGGCGAGGTGGCTCATGATCAGGCGCGGACCGGCGGTGAGGGCGATGTCGGCGACGGCGGCCCACTCGGCGGGCTCCATCCCTAGGCGGTTCATCCCGCTGTCCAACTGAATGCCGAACGGTTTGCCCGGCAGGGCCTCAAAATGGCGGGTCAGCTGTTCCAGTGAGTTCAGCATCGGCGTCAGGCCCAGATCGCCGATCATATCCGTGTCACCGGCCATATGCCCGCCGAACACACAGATCTCCGGTCCTTCGCCCAGCTCTTGGCGCAGGGACGCGCCCTCTTCGGCGGCGGCGACAAAGAACTTGCGCGCCCCCGCTTGGGCCAGCGCGCGCGCAACGCGCCCCGCCCCAAGGCCATAGCCGTTCGCCTTGACCACGGCACCGGTTTCCACCGACGCGCCCGAGGCCGCATCCAACGCACGCCAGTTGGCCACCAGCGCATCGAGATCAATTTTCAGATGTCCTGTTCCCATGGCGTTGGTTTGAACAGCCCCCGTTCGCAGGTCAAGTGGGAAAAACCGCGCCCCCGTGGTGTGGGGGTGCGGGCGGGATTAATACTCGGGCTCGCGCTCGTCCGATTGCCACGCCTTTGCAAGGTTGCCAAAGCGCGTGAACTGCGCCTCGAACGACAATTCGACCGTGCCGATGGGGCCGTGACGCTGTTTGCCAATGATGACCTCGGCCTTGCCGTGCAGACGTTCCATGTCCTGCATCCATGTCGCCATGGCCTCGGCGTTGTGCTCATCCGGTTTTTCACGTTCGCGGTAGTATTCGCCACGATACACGAACAGCACACAGTCGGCGTCCTGTTCGATCGAGCCCGATTCCCGCAGGTCCGACAGCTGGGGCCGTTTGTCGTCTCGGCTTTCGACCTGACGCGACAGCTGGGACAGGGCGATGACGGGGATGTTCAATTCCTTGGCAATCGCCTTCATCCCCATCGAGATTTCCGCGATCTCGTTCACACGGTTATCGGCGGTCCCGCGACAGAGCTGCAAATAGTCGATGATCAGAACGTCCAGACCGTGCGTCCGTTTCAGACGCCGCGCGCGCGCTGCAAGCTGGCTGATCGGCAGGGCGGGCGTGTCGTCGATGAACAGAGGGCAGGCCTCAAGCTGTTTCGCGGCCTCGACAAAGCGGCGGAACTCGGCCTCGGTCATGTCACCCTGACGGATCTTGTGCGACGAGATTTCCGACGCCTCGGCCAGAATACGACCGGCCAACTGCTCGGCGCTCATCTCAAGGCTAAAGAAGCCGACCACGCCACCATCCACCGCGCCCTCGGACCCGTCGGGTTTCATTCCACGCTTATAGGCCTTGGCGACGTTATAGGCGATGTTGGTCGCAAGCGAGGTTTTCCCCATCGACGGACGACCGGCAAGGATCAAAAGGTCGGACGGATGCAGACCGCCCAGTTTCTTGTCGAGGTCGATCAGGCCCGTGGACAGACCCGCCATGCCGCCACCACGCTGATAGGCGGTGTTGGCGACGTTGACGGCCTCGGTCACGGCCTTGAGGAAGGATTGGAAACCGCTCTCGGACTGGCCTTCTTCGCCCAGCTTATAGAGGGCCTGTTCGGCGGCGACGATTTGTTCCTTGGGCTCGTCACTGACGTTCACATCCGTGGCGCGGTCGGAAATGCTGCGCCCCAGATTGATCAACTCGCGCCGGATCGCCAGATCATAGAGCATCTGGGCATAGTCGCGCGCGGCAAAGGACGAAATCGCGGCCCCCGCCAGACGGGCCAGGTAGGCCGTGCCGCCCAGTTCTTTCAGACCCTCGTCATCCTCCAGAAAGGTTTTCAACGTGACGGGGCTGGCCAGCGTGTTTTTCTGGATGCGCGACGCGGCGATCTCAAAGATGCGGGCGTGCACGGGTTCATAGAAATGCTGGGGTTTGATGATTGCGGCAATGCGGTCGAACACGTCGTTGTTCGTCAGGATCGCACCCAGCAGTTGCTGTTCCGCCTCGATGTTGTGGGGAACCGTGTCTACTTGGGTCTCTGCCTGTGGTGCATCTGTGTTTTCGGAGGCGTTGATCGCCGCAATCTCGTTCATCGTTAACCCCTGTCACCGTAGGCAATGGGTATAGGCAATCCCCTGCGCACAGCGCAAATTGTATAAGTCTGTGGATAATTTGTGGATCGCCGTTTTCATCACGATCTTGCGGCATTCAGGACGTTGCCGTCAATATTTGGGGTTAGGGCGGCAAAAAATCCGCCCCAGCCCCGATCGGTATGGGCGTTATTTCGCCATCCGCTCTTCTTGCCACGCGCGCGGCGCCTTGAGAAAGCGCTCAACCTCGTCCAGCGTCTCAGAATCAAACGCGGCCTGTGCCTTGGCCTCGGCCAGAACGTCCCACCATGTGCACAGGTGATGCAGTTCCACGCCATGCTCGGCCAGACGTTCGGTCGTGCCTTCAAAGATGTCATAGTAGAACACCACGGCCGTGTGCCCACAGGCCGCGCCGGTTTCGCGGATCGCGTCCACAAACGACAGCTTGGACCCGCCATCGGTCGTCAGATCCTCGACCAGCAGAACGCGCTGGCCCTCGGTCATTGCGCCCTCGATGCGGGCGTTTTTGCCATAACCCTTGGGCTTTTTACGGACATAGGTCATCGGCAGGGCCATACGTTCGGCCACCAGCGCGGCAAACGGGATGCCTGCGGTTTCACCACCGGCGATGTTGTCGAACGCCTCAAGACCCGCGTTGCGCATCACGGTGACGGCCATGAAATCCATCAGGGTGCTGCGGATACGCGGAAAGCTGATCAGCTTGCGGCAATCGATATAGCTGGGCGAGGGCAGACCAGAGGCCAGTGTGAACGGCTCTTTGGTGTTGAAATTCACCGCGCCGATTTCCAGCAGCATCCGTGCGCTGAGGCGGGCGATTTCTTCTTTGGAGGGGTAGGACGTCGGGATCATCGGGAAATCCTTATTCGTTATGCGGGGTCAGTCGACCCGCCAGTGCAGCGGGAAACCGGGGTCGAACACGGTCACGGGACCGGCGCCGGTTTCGATTTTCTCGGGATAGGTGACGGGATCGCCCTTGGTCAGGGTGATCGTGTCGGCATTGGGGTTCAGGCCGTAGAACGCGGGTCCATTCAGGCTTGCAAACGCTTCCAGCTTGTCCAGCGCGCTAGCGGTCTCAAACACCTCGGCCAGACAGGACATGGTGTTGGTCGCCGTGAAACAGCCCGCACAGCCACAGGCGTTTTCCTTGAGCGGGTCGATGTGCGGCGCACTGTCGGTGCCAAGGAAGAAACGGGAATCGCCACTGGTCGCGGCCTCAAGCAGGGCCAAACGGTGGCTCTCACGCTTGGCGACGGGCAGGCAGTAGTAATGCGGTTTGATCCCGCCAACCAAGATGTGGTTGCGGTTGATGATCAGGTGGTGCGTCGTGATCGTCGCGCCCAGATCGTCCCCTTGGGAACGGGCATAGGCCACGCCGTCGGCGGTCGTGATATGTTCCATCACCACGCGCAAACCGGGCGTCGCGCGGCGGATCGGATCCAACACGCGGTCGATGAACACGGCCTCGCGGTCAAAGATGTCGATGTCCGCGCTGGTCACCTCGCCATGCACGCACAGGGGCAGGCCGATCTCGGCCATTTTTTCCAGCACGCCCCGTACGTTATCGAAATTCGTCACCCCACTAGCCGAGTTCGTCGTGGCCCCTGCGGGATAGAGCTTGACCGCACTGATCAACCCGTCCGCATGGGCACGTGCAACGTCCTCGGGGTCGGTGTTTTCGGTCAGATACAGTGTCATCAGCGGCGTGAACGACGCGCCCTCGGGCATGGCGGCCATGATGCGGTCGCGATAGGCGGCGGCGTCCGTGCTTGTGACAACAGGGGGCACAAGGTTCGGCATGATGATGGCGCGACCAAAATGGCGGGTGGTTTCCGGCAAAATACCGGTCAGCATCTCACCGTCGCGCAGATGCAAATGCCAGTCGTCCGGGCGGGTAATGGTCAATGTCTGGGTCATGGGTGTCGCGTTACACAATCGCGCAGCTTTAGGCCAGTACCTTTGCATTTCGACGCCCAAATGCGCCTCTTGCGGGCGTGATTAAAAAATAGGCGATGGCGGTGATTTTCGACGCAGTTCGCGGAAAATTCCGGCGGGAAATGTTGTGCGGGTCGGGTTCTTCTGCGTTTTCTGTCGGTCAAGGATATGAGTCTGTTGATGCTGGACGCCACAAAAATAAGCACCCCTGTAATGCAGCGCACCCGAGGTCGGGCCCGCGTGCATCTGGCCGCGACGCCGAACGGCGCGAAGCTGGCCGGATTGCACCAGTCCGGATCGGGCAAGGCGATGCTGCCCAAGGTGCATGATCCCGTGCCCGAGGTGGTGTTTCTGAACACCGCCGGTGGTCTGACGGGGGGCGACCGGTTGGACTATGCGGTGACGGTAGACGCCGGTGGCCGCGCGGTTGCCACGTCCCAAACCGCCGAGCGTGCCTATGCAGCCGTGTCAGGCGAGGCCGAGGTCGATGTGCACCTGTCCGTCGGGGCGGAGGGGCATCTGGATTGGCTGCCACAGGAAACAATCCTGTTCGAGCGTTGTTCTCTGCGCCGTCACACGCGCGTCGATTTGCAGGGCGACGCCAGTATCCTGATGGTCGAGAGCGTGGTTCTGGGCCGCGCCGCCATGGGCGAAACCCTGAGCGAAATCAATTTCCACGACACCCGCACGATCACGCGCGATGGCGTTGTGATCCTGCACGAACCCGTGGGCCTTTCGGCCTATGACCTGACCACCGGTGCCGCCGGCCTGAACGGATCGCGCGCCTTTGCGACCGTGATCCTGGCCGCGCCGAACGCGCCCGACCGTGTGGAGCAAATCCGCGCGCTGACCTTGCCCGATGGGGTGGCGTGGGGCGTTTCAGGTTGGGACGGGAAATGCGTTATGCGCCTGATGGCGGCGGATGCGACGCCGTTGCGTCGGGCCCTTTATCAAACACTAACAACCTTGCGGGGCCGTCAAATGCCCCGCGTCTGGCAAATTTGAGGAGCGGGAATGAACCTGACCCCACGCGAAAAAGACAAGCTCTTGGTCAGTCTGGCCGCCATGGTGGCGCGCAACCGGCTAGAGCGCGGCGTGAAACTGAACCACCCCGAGGCGATTGCCCTGATCACGGATTACGTGGTCGAGGGCGCGCGCGACGGGCGCAGTGTGGCCGATCTGATGGAGGCGGGCGCAACGGTTGTGCGCGCCGATCAGTGCATGGACGGCATTCCCGAACTGATCCACGAAGTTCAGGTCGAGGCCACCTTTCCCGACGGCACCAAGCTTGTGACCGTCCACCATCCCATTCGTTAATTCGCTAAGTCAGGAGAACATAAAAATGCGCAAACTGGCGACACTCATCACCGCAGGGATCACCGTTTCGGGCCCCGCTTTTGCCCATTCCGGCATGCACCTGCACCCGCACGGGATTGATGCGGCCATGGTCGCACTGGTTGCTTCGGTCTTTGCCGTGGCGGGCACCATGGTGGCCATCAAGGTGCGCAGCAAATGATCCCGGGCGAGGTCATCACGGCCCCCGGGGACATCACCCTGAACGAAGGTGCTGAGGCGGTTACACTCACCGTTTCCAACACCGGCGACCGGCCCGTTCAGGTCGGCAGCCACTATCATTTCGCCGAAACCAACAGCGCGCTCAGCTTTGACCGCGAGGCCGCGATGGGGATGCGGCTGGACATTGCGTCGGGCACCGCTGTGCGTTTCGAACCCGGGCAAACCCGCGATGTCACGTTGGTGCCATATGGCGGGGACAGAAAGATTTTCGGATTTAACCAGCAAGTCATGGGGGCGCTCTAGGACGAACGGCACCCCCATGCCGTAAACAGGAGTAACTGAAATGGTCTGTGTTCCAGCACCGGGATTTATGGTCCCGACGCAACCCTATGTCGCCGCCACCCGTATGTGGGCGCAAGGCGTCGAAACCCAATTGACGATCATGCGCAGCTTTTACGATCTGGCCAAGATTGCGAACCCGTTTCTTCCTGTGATGTCGCCCGAGAAAATCGCGGCCCACACGCCCAAACCGCGTCCCGCGCCGCGCAAACGTGCCGCCTCTAAACCCAAGGCGAAACCTAAACCGGTGGCCAAAGTCGCGGCCCCTAAACCAGTGGCTAAGGTTGCGGAACCCAAGCCCGCGCCCAAGCCCGCCGTGGCTCCCGCGCCGAAACCCGCGGCCGCACCTGTGGCCAAAACCGTAGCGCCTGAACCGGCCCCCGCACCCGCACCCAAACCGGCGGCGAAACCGGCAGCCAAGGCCGCTACTGCAACGAAAAAGACCGCGGCATCCAAACCTGCCGCCCCCGCAAAACCACAACGGCGAAAGCGCAAAGCGCCCACCAAGCCGGAACAGCCGTTCAAGGACTGAGGTACATCAATGCCCGCAAAGATATCTCGCGCAACATATGCCGACATGTATGGCCCGACCACGGGTGATAAGGTTCGACTTGCCGACACCGATCTGATCATCGAGGTCGAAAAGGACCTGACCACCTATGGCGAAGAGGTCAAATTCGGTGGCGGCAAGGTGCTGCGCGACGGTATGGGCCAGTCACAGGTCCCGCGCGCAGGCGGGGCCGTGGATACGGTGATCACCAACGCCCTGATCGTGGATGCGACCGGTATCTATAAGGCCGATATCGGCCTCAAAGACGGTGTGATCCACAAGATCGGCAAGGCCGGTAACCCCGACACCCAGTCGGGCGTCGACATCATCGTCGGTCCGGGGACCGAGGCCATCGCGGGCGAGGGGCGGATCATCACCGCCGGTGGTTTTGACAGCCACATCCATTTCATCTGTCCGCAACAGATCGACGACGCGCTGCATTCGGGTATCACCACGATGCTGGGCGGGGGCACGGGCCCTGCGCACGGCACGCTGGCCACGACCTGTACGCCTGGTGAATGGCACATCAGCCGCATGATGCAGGCGCTGGACGCGTTTCCGATGAACTTTGGTCTGTCGGCCAAGGGCAACGCCAGCCAGCCCGCCGCCCTGATCGAGATGGTCAATGCAGGCGCCTGCGCGATGAAGCTGCACGAAGATTGGGGCACGACCCCCGGTGCGATTGATTGCTGTTTGTCCGTGGCCGATGACATGGATGTTCAGGTGATGATCCACACGGATACCCTAAACGAGAGCGGCTTTGTCGAAAACACTGTCGATGCGATCAAGGGCCGGACCATCCACGCCTTTCACACCGAAGGTGCGGGCGGCGGCCACGCGCCCGACATCATCAAGGTCGTGGGCGAAAACAACGTCCTGCCCAGTTCCACCAACCCGACGCGGCCCTATACGGTCAACACGTTGGAGGAACATCTGGACATGCTGATGGTGTGCCACCATCTGGACAAATCCATCCCCGAGGACGTCGCATTCGCCGAAAGCCGCATCCGCAAGGAAACCATCGCGGCCGAGGATATCCTGCACGATATGGGCGCGTTCTCGATCATCGCGTCCGACAGTCAGGCCATGGGCCGCATCGGTGAGGTGATCATCCGCACGTGGCAAACCGCCCATAAGATGAAGGTTCAGCGCGGCCGCCTGTCCGATGAGACCGGCGATAACGACAACGTCCGTGTGAAACGCTATATCGCGAAGTACACGATCAACCCCGCGATTGCGCATGGTCTGAGCACCCATATCGGCACAATCCAAGAGGGCAAGCGTGCCGACCTGGTGATGTGGTCGCCCGCGTTCTTTGGGGTAAAACCCGAGATGGTTCTGATGGGTGGTTCGATCGTCGTGGCCCAGATGGGCGATCCCAACGCGTCGATCCCCACGCCCCAGCCGGTCTATACCCGTCCAATGTTCGGGGCTTTTGGTCGTTCTGTCGAGAAATCGTCGGTCCTGTTCGTGTCCCAAGCGGCCCAAGCCGCCGGTGTCGGCGCGAAAATCGGCCTGCGCAAGGACACGCTGGCCGTGGAAAACACCCGCAATATCGGCAAATCGGACATGGTGATGAACGCCATGCTGCCCGAGATTGAGGTGAACCCGGAAACCTATGAGGTGCGGGCGAATGGTGAGTTGCTGACCTGTGAGCCGGCCACCGAATTGCCCATGGCCCAGCGGTACTTTATGTTCTGATCCGGTGTGGCATTTCGGGCAAGCGACCGCCTGAAATGCCACCCGACCATTTGCGGGCTTGATTTTGCTGCGGCGCAGCATTTAGCCTGAGTGCAGGGAGGAACCACAGAAATGAGGTTCCGAAATGCAAGATCCATCTTTTTCCGTCGTACAACAGCAACTTGATCTCGTGCTCAGCAATATGGGATTCGGGTTCAACCCGTATCTGGAATGCTGCGCCGCGCTAGAGGCGTTCAACCGTCTGGATGAACTGTCCGATGCCGACCTGTCGCGGCTGGGCCTGCGGCGTGAACAGATTGCCGAATATGTGGCCGCCCATATCGGCACGGGCCTGCGCGCCGTTCAATAACCTATGTGCAACGAAAAAGGCCGGGGAAATCCCCCGGCCTTTGATCTGTTATCGTGCTGCGATCACTCGCGATTGCCAAGGAACTGCAGCAGGAACATAAACAGGTTGATGAAGTCCATGTAGAGGTTCAGCGCACCCATGATCGCCGATTTCTGCAGCCACTCGCTATCCATCGCGTGGGCGTGTTGCAGGTAATCGACCTTGATCTTCTGGGTGTCATAGGCGGTCAGACCGGCAAAGATCAGAACACCCAGAACCGACACCGCGAACGCAATCGCGGGCGAGCCGAGGAAGATGTTGATGATCGACGCGACCAGAATACCCACCACACCCATGATCAGGAACGAACCCCAACCCGAGATGTCTTTTTTCGTGGTATAGCCCCACAGCGACAGCGACGCGAAGGCGATCGAGGTCACGACAAAGGTTTGCGCGATCGAATAGCCGGTGAACGCAAGGAAGATCCAGCTGATCGACAGGCCCATCGCGGCGGCGAACGCATAAAAGAACAGCTGAGCGCCAGCAGCCGACAGACGGTTGATCGCCGCGCCGAACGCGAACACCATGCCCAGCGGCAGGAACATCGCGACCCAGCCAAGGATCGTCATCTGACCGGTTTGGACGTCACGGAAGATGCTGATCAATGCGGGCGAGGTGCCCACAGCCCAAGCAACAAGTGCCGTCACCAAGAGACCCACGGACATAGTGCCGTAGACCTTGTTCATGTGCGCGCGAAGACCTTCGTCAATCTGCGCGGTGCGGACACCCGCCTGACCGGCGCGGATTGTGTTGAAGTCAGCCATTAAGATGCCTCCAGTTGAAAATAACCTGATGCGCCCGCGGAATACGGACGCCTTCAGGCCATAATATCGGTAAGCAAAGGCAAGATTTCAAGGAAATCCGACTCGGGTTTGCTATATATTTGATGTCACTTTTAGACGCAGGGAACGTCAAACATGTGACGGCGCGCTTCGGCCTCTGCCTGTTCGACGCTAAGGCCGATGTCGGACAGTTGCGACGGCGTCAGGCGCGACAGGGCGCGGCGCTGGGCGCGGACGTTCAGGCGATAGGTGATCCCGGCAAGGACGGAAGACGTGCCAAGGCGGGGATGGCAGATGAGTTTTTGTGCAAGTGCAGTCATGGGTGCAATCCTTCATGTTTTGTGATGCATGTGTTGGCGTCGATCTCTTGTGCTAATGAATAAAGGATCGTACATTCATAACTCAAACGAATGTTTATTATGTGATACATCAGGATTTGTGATATGGCGCGAAATCTGGACATAACGGCCCTGCGGTCTTTTGTGGCTGTGGCGGATGCGGGCGGGGTCACGCGGGCGGCGGGGTTTCTGAACCTGACGCAATCGGCGGTCTCGATGCAGATCAAGCGCCTTGAAGAGATGTTGCAGGTCAAACTGTTGAACCGCGTCTCGCGCACGGTGACCCTGACGCCCGAAGGCGAACAGTTGCTCAGCTATGCGCGCCGTATTCTAGAGATGAACGATGAGTTGCTGGCGCGCCTGACCGCCCAAGAGTTTGAGGGCAGCATCACCTTGGGTGTGCCCCATGACATCGTCTATCCGGTGGTGCCCGAGGTTCTGCGCCGGTTTAACGAGGAATTTCCGCGCGTCGAGGTCAAGCTGTTGGCGTCCTACACGGGGATCCTGCGCGAACAATTCGGGCGGGGCGAGGTCGATCTGATCCTGACCACCGAGAACGAGTTGCGCGAGGGCGGCGAGATGCTGGTCGAGGTGCCTTTGACTTGGGTCGGGGCCATTGGCGGCAAGGCATGGCAGGCGCGTCCGCTGCGCCTTGCGTTTGAGCCCAATTGCCGGTTCCGTGGTGTCGCACTTGCCGAACTCGACAAGGCGGGTATCGAATGGGAGATGCTGATCCAGGACGAGAGCGAGCGCGTGATTGAGGCCTCAATCAGTGCCGATCTGGCCATCCACGCGGTTCTGGAGGGGGCCGAGGGACGCAACTGCGCACGGGTTCAGGACAACGGCGCATTGCCCCGTCTGCCGATGACGATGATCAACATGTATATGTCCAAGGTCACGCGCGGCCCTCTGACCCTGCGTTTGGCCGAACTGATGCGCGAGGGCTATATGAAAAACGCCCGCGGGGCGGTTGGCACACCGTCACATGCGAATGACGATTTTGCCAGTCGACCGGCGCGTGCGGAGCACCTCTAGGGCCTCATTCGCGTCTTCAAGGGCAAAGCGGTGGCTGATGTGCGGTTTCAACCCGCCCTCTGCAAACCACGAAAACAGCTTGGCCATACTGTCGGTCAAAACGGCGGGGCGGAATTTCAGATAGCCGCCCCAGTAAAGGCCCAGAACCGAGATGTTTTTGACCAGCATATGGTTCGCGGCAATCGGGGGGACCTCGCCGCTTGCAAACCCGATGACAAGGATGCGCGCCTCGGGGTTGCAGGCGCGGAACGCCGCCTTGAACTGATCGCCGCCAATCGGGTCATAGACCACATCCGCGCCGCCAAGGGCCTTGACCGTTTCACGGATGTCTTGGGTTTCGCTGTCGATCAGGTGATCGGCACCGGCGGCCTTGGCCACGGCCAGCTTTTCCGGACCGCGCGCACAGGCGATGACGGTTGCGCCCATTCGCTTGCCGATCTCGACGGCGGTCAGACCCACACCGCCGGCTGCGCCCAGCACCAACAGGGTCTCGCCCGGCTGTAACTGTGCCTTGTGCTCAAGGGCGACGTGGCTGGTGCCATAGGCGATCTGAAAGGCGGCGGCCTCTTCAAAACTCATCGAATCCGGCATCTCGACACAACGATCAGACGGGAAACAGCCATATTCCGCCAAACCGCCCGAGCCCGCGAACACCGCAACCCGCGTGCCAACGCGACTTTTTTCAACATCTGCGCCGACCTCGACAATCGTCCCGGCCAGTTCCAGACCCAGCGTAAAGGGCGCTTGGGGTGTGTCTTGATATTTCCCTTCAATCATAAGGAGATCGGCGAAATTCAGGCTGCAGGCCGCAATCTGTACAAGGACCTCATTGGCCTTAGGTTGCGGGGTTTGCACATTTGCAATCAGCGGTTTCACGCCAATTTCAGGGACCTGACATACACGCATAGGGTTGCCTCCAAAGTCATTTTCGCGGACCCTATCTGTGGGGATTAGCCATGGCTAGTAGGATTTACGGACTAGTCGTGGCGTAAAATTGAGGGAAGTGAACGTATTCTGCCTCTGGCTGGATCGTGCGCTCGAAAGGAGAGTCAAAAACACATCTAGACCCGTATGAGGCGTCGGATCGTTGACATTGGTTCAACGGGGGTCCTGCGCTATCTTACGCACCTATCGCAGAAAACGCCAATAACGGTGTCATGCCAGTTTCGAGGGTGGTTGGCATGAAGTTTGCCCAAAACGGGCATAATCAGGAGTATATGCATGAAACACCCAGTAGATGTTCATGTCGGAAAGCGGGTTCGGCATCGCCGGTGGATGGTTGGGATGACCCAACAGCAATTGGCCGAGCATGTCGGAATCAAATTCCAACAGATTCAGAAATACGAAACGGGGATGAACCGGGTCAGTGCATCGCGTCTTTGGGATATCGCGGATGCATTGGAAGTGCCTGTATCGTTTTTCTTTGAAGGTCTGGAACGCAAAGGCGAGGAAAAGGCAGCATCGGATTCCGTGCCTGCCGATATTCTGGCCGATAAAGAGGCGTTGGAGCTTGTGCGCTCTTACTACGCCATTCCGGAAAACCAGCGGCGCCGGTTATTTGAATTGGCCCGTGTACTTAGTGACGCCGCCTAAGGCGCTTGACCTCGGCCCTGCCGGTCGATACCGCGGATTTGACGGCGCGCTCACTCGGCGCCGTCAAACTGCGGGGACGACATGACGGCCAATTTTGCACGCGAAGATCTGATTGCAACCGCCCACCGTATGGCTGATGCCGCGCGGGGTGAGACTCTGCGCTATTTCCGTACCGATCACCTGCAGACTGAAAACAAGCTGGATCAGGGGTTTGATCCCGTGACCGTGGCTGACCGCGCCGCCGAACAGGCGATGCGCGCCATTCTGGCCAAGATGCGCCCCGACGACGCCATTCTGGGCGAGGAATTCGGAACCGCCACCGGCACGACCGGCCTGACATGGGTGTTGGACCCGATCGACGGCACCCGCGCCTATATGTCGGGCACGCCGACGTGGGGCGTTCTGATTGCCGTGGGCGACGACACGGGGCCAAAGTTCGGGATTATCGATCAACCTTGGACGCAGGAGCGGTTCATCGGCGGGTTCGGCGTGGCCGAGGTGCAATCGAACCACGGCACATTCCCCCTCAAGACCCGCGCGACGCGGGATCTGGCCGAGGCGACGATTTTCACCACCTTCCCCGAGGTCGGGGATGAGGTTGAGCGCGCGGCGTTCCACACCCTCGCCGCCCAGACGCGCCTGACGCGGTACGGGATGGATTGCTATGCCTATGCCCTGTTGGCGCTGGGTCAGGTTGATCTGGTGGTTGAGGCGGGGTTGCAATCCTATGACATTCAGGCCCCCATCGCCGTGATTGAGGCTGCAGGCGGCATCGTCACCGATTGGAACGGCGGCCCCGCACATAATGGTGGGCGTGTCATTGCCGCTGCCAATCCTGACATCCACGCCGCCGCCCTGAAGGTTCTGCAACAAACGATAGGCTGATCCATGTCCCATGTTCTGATCCAAAAGGCCGACCATCTGTTGCGGATGGATGATGCGGGAACGGAACTGGCGGGCGTGGACATTCGCCTGCGCGACGGGGTGGTGGCCGAGATCGGCCATGACCTCTCCTTTGACGGGGCCGAGGTGGTGAACGGGCGCGGATGCGTCGTGACGCCCGGTTTGGTCAACACGCACCATCATCTCTATCAAACCCTGACCCGCGCGGTGCCGGGGGGACAGGACGCGTTGCTGTTCGGGTGGCTGCAGACGCTCTACCCGATCTGGGCGCGGTTCGGGCCCGAACATATGCGGATTTCCGCGCTGGTCGGCTTGGCGGAACTGGCGCTGTCGGGCTGTACCCTGACGTCGGATCACCTGTACCTGTTTCCGAACGGGTCTCGGTTGGACGATACGATTGATGCGGCACGTGAGATCGGGATGCGCTTTACCCCCACGCGCGGCGCGATGAGCATCGGAGAGAGCGCGGGCGGTCTGCCCCCCGATCATCTGGTCGAGGATGAGGCGGCGATCCTGAACGACTGTATCCGCGTGGTCGATGCGTTCCACGATCCCAATCCCGGCGCGATGGTGCAGGTCGGTATCGCCCCCTGTTCACCCTTTTCGGTCAGTCGCGAGTTGATGCGCGACGCGGCGATTTTGGCGCGGGACAAGGGCGTGCGCCTGCACACCCATCTGGCCGAAAATGACGAGGACGTTGCCTATAGCCTTGCGACATTCGGCTGTTTGCCGGGGGAATATGCGCGCGATCTGGGCTGGACCGGCGATGACGTGTGGCACGCGCATTGTGTGAAACTGAACGCCGACGAAATCGAGTTGTTCGCGCGCACGGGTACGGGCGTGGCGCATTGCCCCTGTTCGAACTGTCGTTTGGGATCGGGGATCGCGCCGGTGCGTGCCATGCGCGACGCCGGTGTACCGGTCGGTTTGGGCGTCGATGGCTCGGCCAGCAACGATGCCGGCAACCTGATCGCCGAGGCGCGTCAGGCGATGTTGCTGCAACGGGTCAGCCAAGGTACCGACGCGATGAGCGCGCGAGAGGCCCTGTTCATCGCGACCCGTGGCGGCGCGCGGGTTCTGGGGCGCGACGATGTCGGGCAAATCACCGTGGGCAAACGCGCCGATGTGGCGATCTGGGATGTGACGGGCGTTGAGACGTCGGGCAGTTGGGACAAGGCCGCCCTGTTGCTGGCGGGTCCGACGCGGGTCAAACACCTGTTTGTTGAGGGCCGTCAGGTCGTGCGCGACGGCCATATCGCGACGGTCGACATGGCCCCCGTTCTGGCGCGGCAAGAGGCATTGGTGAAGGGTCTGATGGCCTGATTATTTCAGGCGCACCCCGCCCACATAGGTCGCCGCAATCGCGCGGTCATCGCCCATCATGATCGTCGGGAACACCGCCTGCCAGATATCGTCGGCGCGCGCGCTGCGCTGGCCGATTGCGGGGGTGCTGGACAGGTCGAGCACGGTCAAATCCGCCTCATACCCGCGTTTCAGGTTCCCGACCCGGTCGCCGCAATGCAGGGTCTGCGCCGATCCCGCCGTCGCCAGCCAAAGTAACGCGGACGGATGCGCCGAGGCATGGCGCAATTGGCCGATCTCATAGGCGGCGGCCATCGTGCGCAGCATCGAAAAGGACGACCCGCCGCCTGTGTCCGTGGCAAGGCCGATGCGGTGCCCCTCATCCATCAGCCCGTCCAGATCGAACAGGCCGGACCCGATAAACGTGTTCGATGTCGGGCAGTGGATCAAACCGGCATGGGCGTCGCGCAGATGCGCGCGTTCCCGCCCCGTCAGGTGGATCGCATGGCCAAACAACGCCCGTTCCCCCAGCAGGCCATAGCGTTCGTACACATCCAGATAATCCCGCGATTCCGGATAGAGGGACGCAACCCATTCGATTTCATCCGTCTGTTCGGACAGATGCGTCTGCATCAGGCAATCGGGATGCTCGGCCCAAAGGGCGCCCAGCGCCTCTAGCTGTTCGGGGGTCGAGGTCGGCGCGAAACGCGGTGTGATGACATATCCGTTGCGCCCCTTTCCGTGCCATTTGCCGATCAACGCCGCACTGTCGTCATAGGCGGATTGCGCGCTGTCCCGCAGGCCCTCGGGGGCGTTTCTGTCCATACAGGTCTTGCCGCCAAACACCCGCATCCCCCGTTTGGTCGCGGCGGTGAAAAGCGCGTCCACGCTGGCCGGATGGATGGTGCAATAGGAACAGACGCTGGTCGTGCCATTGGCGATCAACAGGTCCAGATACCGCGCCGCGATCTCACCGGCATAGTCGGGATCGGCGAACCGCATTTCCTCGGGGAAGGTATAGGTGTTCAGCCAGTCGATCAGGCGTTTGCCCCAGCTGGCGATGATCGCGGTCTGGGGGTAATGCACATGGGCATCCACAAACCCCGCCATGATCAGGTTCTGCCCGTGATCGGTCACCTCGGCCTCGGGATAGGCCAGTCGCATGGCGTCCGCATCGCCCGTGTCCAGAATATGCCCGCCCCGCACAACCACCGCGCCCCGCGAGGTGTGACGCGCCGCATCGGGGCCATCGTGAAACGGGTTGCCGTCAAAGCACAGGGTCTGACCGAGAAGGAGGGAGGTGGTGCTCATGATCTATCCATTCGCGCGGTAATTCGGGTTCAGGCTAGGGGGTAAAATCGCCAAGGTAAATTGCACATGTTGCCCTGTCCCATCCGAACTGGTTCAGCTAAGGTTCGCGCAAACACCAAGACGGCGGGGTGACAATGGCCGAAGACGTTCTCGACCAACCAGAGCACGAAGAAGAAGACTATGCGCTGGATAATCGGATGGTGTCTGCCGTTCGGTTGGCGATTGCGGCTGGCGATTCGGAACGGATTCACGAACTGCTTGACCCGCTGCACGCGGCCGACATCGCCGACATGCTGGAGCAGCTGGACACCGGATCGCGGCGCGAGCTGTTGGTCATGGTGCCGCGCGCCTTTGACGGTGAGGTCCTGTCGGAACTGGATGAGGCGATCCGCGAAGAGGTCATCGCCTTTCTGCCGCATGATTTCCTTGCCGAGGCCGTGCGCGATCTGGACTCGGACGACGTTGTCGACCTTGTCGAGGACCTAGAAGAGCCGCAACAGGCCGCGATCCTTGAGGCGCTAGAGGCCGCCGACCGTGTCGCGGTTGAACAGGCCCTCAGCTATCCGGAATTCTCGGCCGGTCGTCTGATGCAGCGTGAGGTCGTCACGGCCCCCGAACATTGGAGCGTCGGGGACACCATCGATTTCCTGCGCGATACCAAACAGGAACTGCCCGATCAATTCTATCATGTGATCGTTGTCGATCCGCGCCTGAAACCCGTGGGTTATGTGCAACTGGGCAAACTCTTGGCCAGCAAGCGCAGCGCGCCCTTGGTCGAACTGTTCGAGGACAGCTTCCGCACCGTGCCGGTCACCCGCCCCGAGGGCGAGGTCGCCTATGCGTTCAACCAGTATCACCTGATCTCGGTGCCCGTCGTCGATGATGAGGGACGCTTGGTCGGTGTGATCACCATCGATGACGCGATGAACGTTCTGGACGAAGAGCACGAAGAGGACATTCTGCGCCTTGCCGGTGTCGGTGAGAGCAGCCTTGCCGACCGTGTGATCGAAACCACGAAACAGCGGTTCCCGTGGTTGTTCGTGAACCTGATCACCGCGATTTTGGCGTCGCTGGTCATCGCCCAGTTCGAGGCGACGATCGCGCAATTCGTGGCTCTTGCCGTGTTGATGCCGATTGTGGCGTCCATGGGCGGGAACGCGGGCACGCAATCCCTGACCGTTGCGGTGCGCGCCATCGCGACCAAAGACTTGACCGGATCGAACGTCTGGCGGGTTGTGCGGCGTGAGGCGCTGGTCGGTCTGGTGAACGGGACTATATTCGCGGTGATCATGGGGATCGTCGGGGTCCTGTGGTTCGGGACGCCGGTTCTGGGGTTGGTGATTGCCTGTGCGATGGTGATCAACCTTGTGATCGCGGGTCTGGCGGGGATTTTGATCCCTGTGGCCTTGGAAAAGGTCGGGGTTGACCCCGCGCTGGCCTCTGGGGCCTTTGTGACGACTGTGACGGATGTGGTTGGGTTCTTTGCATTTCTTGGACTGGCTGGGGCGTGGCTACTATGAGCATGGATGATTTGAGTTTGGCGAAAAAAGAGGCGCGCAAACGGGCCTTTGCCGCCCGCAAGGAGGCCAAAACGCCCCAAGCGGATGCCGCCGCCGCCTCATCCCTGATCGACGTGCTTGAGGGATTCAGCGACCGCATTATCGCGGGCTATATGCCCATCCGGTCCGAGGTGAACCCCCTGCCCGCGATGAGCGCCTTGGCCCGTAAAAACCGCCTGTGCGTGCCGGTTATTCAGGGCGATGGCCTGCCCCTGTTGTTTCGCGAATGGACGCCCGAGGCCGATATGATTGACGGCCCCTTTGGCGCGTTGGTTCCTGCATCGGGCGCGTTCATAGAGCCCGAAATCCTGATCGTGCCGATGGTGGCCTATGATCCGCGCGGGTTCCGCTTGGGCTATGGCGGCGGGTTTTACGACCGCACGCTGGAACGGTTGCGCGATCTGAACCCGTCTGTTCTGGCCATCGGGTTCGCGTTCGGTGCGCAATGTCTGGACGATGTCCCGCAAGAGCCGACCGATCAGCCGCTGGATATGATCGTAACCGAGGCCGAGGTTCTGCGTCTCTCGCAGGACATGTCCTAGGCGATTGCACCTGATTTTCGCGCCTATCCCTATGGCCCCCTTGCCCCGCCCCGAAATGCGCCCTAGGCAGTGCATATGAAGATACTGTTCCTCGGAGACGTCGTTGGCCGTTCTGGCCGCAATGCCATCATTCAGCACCTGCGCACCCTGCGTGAGGAGTGGAAGCTGGATTTCGTAGTGGTGAATGGCGAAAACGCCACCTCGGGCGCGGGCCTCAGTGGGTCGCACGCCAAGGAACTGCTCGACGCGGGTGCGGATTGCCTGACCCTTGGGGATCACGCGTTTGATCAGCGCGACATGCTGCAATTCATCGAGACCGAACCGCGCATCATCCGCCCCCTGAATTTCGCCAAAAGCGCGCCGGGCCGTGGCGCCCGTGTGTTCGAGGTTCAGGGCGGTCGCCGCATTCTGGTGACACAGGTTCTGGGGCAGGTGTTCATGAAACGCCCGTTTGACGACCCGTTTTCGGCCGTCGATCAGGTTCTGAAGACCACGCCGATGGGCGCGAATATTCAGGCGGCCTTGGTCGATGTGCATTGCGAGGCCACGTCGGAAAAGATGGCGATGGGCCATTGGTGCGACGGACGCGCCAGCATGGTCGTCGGCACCCACACCCATGTGCCCACGGGGGACGCGCAAATCCTGCCCGGTGGGACGGCGTTCCAGACGGATGCGGGCATGTGTGGCGATTACAACTCGGTCATCGGCATGGACAAGGCCGAACCGATGCGCCGCTTTATCACCGGCATGGGCAAGGGGCGGTTCACCCCCGCCAAGGAAGAGGCCACGCTCAGCGGTCTGTACGCCGAAACCGATGATCGCACCGGCAAGGCCAACGTGGTCAAAATGATCCGTTTTGGCGGGCGGCTTGAGCCCTCGACCCCTGTTTAACGGGGCCTGAGACCAAATCGCCGCTTGTTTGCCCCGTGCCAGTCGCTAATGATACGCCGGACGTGAGTAGGCGGAACTGAATGATTGACCTAGCGTTTACCCCGACGACAGAGGCCGTGATGGCCATGCTGGTCGTTGCCGGTATGTTTTTGCTGTTTCTGCGGGAATACTACCCGACCGAGGTCGTGGCCTTGGGTGGGGCGTCGTTGATGCTGGTCCTCGGGATTGTCAGCTATGACCAGGCGCTGACGGTGCTGTCGAACCCCGCGCCATGGACGATTGCCGCGATGTTCGTGGTGATGGCGGGCCTGACGCGGACGGGGGCGCTTGACCGGTTTGTGGGGATGGCCGAACGGATGATCGACCGCGCGCCCATGTTGGGTTTGGCGGGTCTGTTGGGTTTTGTGGTCGTCGCGTCTGCCTTCATGAACAACACGCCCGTCGTGGTGGTGATGATCCCCGTATTTGTGAAACTGTCGCGCAAGCTGAACCTGCCGGTGTCCAAGCTGTTGATCCCGCTGTCTTATGCGTCGATCCTTGGCGGGATGAGCACGCTGATCGGGACCTCGACCAACCTGTTGGTGGACGGTGTTGCACGGGAATCCGGTCTGGAACCCTTTGGGATTTTTGAGGTCACGCCGCTGGCCCTTATTCTGATCGTTTGGGGGATGATCTATCTGCGTCTGGTGGGGAAACGGTTGCTGCCTGATCGTGACAGCATGGCGAACCTGTTGTCTGACCGCAGCCGGATGAAGTTTTTCACCGAGGTCGCGATCCCCGAGGATTCCGAGTTGATCGGACAGCCGGTGATGGACATCGACCTGTTCAAGCGCGAGGGCGTGCGCCTGATCGACGTGTTGCGCGGCGATGCCTCGTTGCGCCGTGATATGAAGAACGTCGAACTGAACCCCGGTGACCGTGTGGTTCTGCGCACCGAGATGACGGAACTTTTGGGTCTCCAGCAGAACCGCAAACTGCGGATGGTGGACAAGCTGTCATCGGTTCAGACCACCACGGTTGAGGCGCTGATCTCACCCGGATGCAAGATGGTTGGCCGGTCCTTGGGCGAACTGCGCTTGCGCCGTCGGTTCGGTGTCTATCCCTTGGCCGTGCATCGCCGGAACCAGAACATCGGGCGTCAGTTGGACGATCTGGTGGTGCGGGTGGGCGATACGCTGTTGCTTGAAGGGGCACCCGAAGATATCCGCCGTCTGTCCGAAGAGATGGAGATGGTCGACATCTCGCAACCGGCCGCGCGCGCCTATCGCCGGTCGCATGTGCCGGTGGCATTGGGCGTTCTGGTGGGGATCGTGGTTCTGGCCGCGCTGGGCGTTGCGCCGATCCTGTTGTTGGCGATGTTTGCGGTGGCGATCCTCTTGCTGACCCGATGCGTGGACAGCGAAGAGGCGTTCAGCGTCATCGACGCCCGTCTGTTGGTTCTGATCCTGTCAATGCTGGTCGTCGGGCGGGGCCTAGAGGCCTCGGGCGCGGTCGAATTGATCGTCGGAAACTTTAGCCCCGTCTTGATGCATCTGCCGCCGTTCCTGTTGATCTGGTCGATCTATTTGCTGACCTCGGTTCTGACGGAATTGGTGACGAACAACGCGGTTGCGGTGGTTCTGACACCGGTGGTGATCGGTCTTGCCGATGCCTTGGGCGTGGATGCCCGTCCGTTGGTGGTGGCGGTGATGATGGCCGCCTCGACCAGCTTTGCCACACCGATCGGATATCAGACCAACACGCTTATCCACGGTCCCGGCGGGTACAAGTTTGCCGACTTTTTACGTGTCGGCATTCCGCTTAACCTAAGCGTAGGTTTGCTTGCCTCGGCGTTGATCCCCTTTATTTGGCCACTGTAAACCATTAGATCGCCCGCAAAGGAGATCACTATGCGACGTTTCGCGATGGGGGCCGGTTTGGCCCTGCTTGCTGGCTGTACGATTGAACCGGGCACGGCGGTGCCGCAATCCGTTTTGGTGCAGGCCGACCGTTTGACCGTGCGGATGAATGACGGCTGGCCCTGTTCGGGGTTCCGCGATGAAACGACCGAAACCGCCACAGGGTGGTCGGGCACGTTGCAGGGGTGTCCGTCGCCCTACCGCTATAACGTGGTTCTGAACGACGATACCAATCCGGTGCGCATCGTGATTGAGGAATTCCTGACCGCGCTGGGCGGCGAGGATATCCTGCAAATGCGGGCAGTGGTCACGATCGACGGCCCCGAGGGCCGCCAATACGTGTTTGCCAGCCCGAATTAATGCACCAACACCGGCCAGAGCGACAGGACCAACAGCGCGGCCATGGTCAAGTTGAACGCCTGCAAATGCCGCGGGTTGGTCAGGATGCGGCGGATCTGTTGGCCCAGCACCGTCCATGTGCTGACACACGGCAGGTTCACCATCCCGAACGCCAGCGCAACCATCAGAACCGATGCCGCGTGGTGGTCGGGCGTGTAATTGGTGATCGCGGTCAGGGCCATCGCCCATGCCTTGGGGTTGACCCATTGGAACAGGGCGGCCTGTGTGAATGTCATGGGCGTCCCGCCCGCCTGTTTGCCGGTTGGCGCGCCCGCGCGGGCGATTTTCCACGCCAACCAGCACAGGTAGATCACGCTGAACACCTTTAGCACCGTATAGGCCACCGGAAAGCGGTCAAACACCTGCACCAAGCCGATCCCGACCAGAACGATCATCACGGTGAACCCGATCCCGATCCCCAACATATGCGGGATCGACCGGCGGAAGCCGAAATTCGCGCCCGATGCCATCAGCATCAGGTTATTGGGCCCCGGCGTGATCGAGGACACAAAGGCAAAGGCAATCAGGGCAGAGAAGAGCTGTATCGTCATAGGCGCAAGATATGCGATAGGGTGCGCAATGAAATTGAGTTTTGTGTGTCAAATTCCTCTGCGATGCAATATAATTCAATCATGGATCGGATTGACGAAAAGATATTGCAAACCCTGTCGGTCAATGGCCGGATCAGTAACCTTGATCTGGCGGATCGGGTGGGGTTGTCGCCCTCGGCCTGTTTGCGGCGTGTTCAGGAACTGGAGCGCAACGGGACCATCACCGGCTATCGCGCGGTTCTGAACCCCGAGGCGACCGGCGTCGGGTTCGTGGCCTATGTGACCGTGGGTCTGTCCGAGCACAGCAAAGCCGCCCAAGAGGGGTTTGAGCGCGCCATGGCACCCCTGCCCGAAGTGCGCGAATGCCACAACATCACCGGCGCGGTGGAATACCTGCTCCGGGTTGAGAGCCGCGATCTGGCCTCCTACAAGCGGTTCCACACAGAACAGCTTGGGGTTTTGCCGCAGGTGCGCCAGATTACAACGCATGTTGTCATGGGCTCACCCAAGGACGAACGCGCCTGATACCTGCCCTTGCCCCGCGCGGTGCTTGAATTTATAGACAGTCCAAGCAAATTCACGAGGTTTCGGAGGCTCCGATGGCAGGTCACTCAAAATGGGCCAATATTCAGCACCGCAAGGGGCGTCAGGACGCAGCGCGCTCTAAGCTGTTTTCCAAGTTTTCCAAAGAGATCACGGTTGCGGCCAAAATGGGCGACCCCGATCCGGAAAAGAACCCGCGTCTGCGTCTGGCCGTAAAAGAGGCCAAGTCGAACTCGATGCCCAAGGACAACATCGAGCGCGCGATCAAAAAGGCGATCGGCGGCGAAGGCGATGCGTTCGAGGAAATCCGTTATGAAGGCTACGGTCCCGACGGTGTTGCCGTCATCGTTGAGGCGATGACCGACAACCGCAACCGCACCGCATCGACCGTGCGCTCGACCTTTACCAAAAACGGCGGGAACCTTGGCGAAACGGGTTCGGTCGCGTTCATGTTCGACCGCAAGGGTCAGGTGACCTATAGCGCCGAGGCGGGCGATGCCGACACCGTCATGATGGCCGCGATTGAGGCCGGTGCCGAAGACGTCGAAAGCTCGGAAGATGGGCACATCATCTGGTGCGCCGATACCGATCTGAACGACGTGTCCAATGCGCTTGAGGCCGAACTGGGTGAATCCGAAACGGCCAAGCTTGTCTGGCGTCCGACGACGACGACCGAGTTGGATCTGGAAGGCGCGCAAAAGCTGATGAAGCTGATCGACGCCCTTGAAGATGACGATGACATCCAACGCGTCACCGCCAACTTTGAGATTTCCGACGACATCATGGAACAGCTGTAATCGCCGCTCCATCCGATTGCCAAAGGCCGCCCCGATCTGGGCGGCCTTTGTCGTTCAGGCGAATTGCCCGTGGCAAAACCACCCCGACGACATGCTGCGCCCATGGGCATAGAACAACCACAGCCGCGCGCCGCCCGTCGTTTCCACCCGCCAGTAATCGCGCGTCCCGCTGCGCCAGTCAGGATCGTCCAGCCACCACTCCGGCGCGATACGTTCGGGGCCGGTGGTGGCCAGCGTCTGGAACGTCTGCCCGCGCCACCGGAACGTGGCGGGCGGTTTCGGTTTGTCCTCGGCGTGGACCGGTTCGGGGCGGCAGATCGTCATGGGGCGCGGTCCCGTCACCATCGGGGGCCAGTCGCCAAAGGGTTCGGACCACGCGGCGGCAAGGGTCTGGAACGTCTTTTCGGGGATATGGCTGTCGCCTGGATGATGGCGGGTCAGTTGGTCCAGCCCGATCCGCGCGCCCAGCCGCCCGATCAGGTCGGGCAGAGCCATATCGTCCTGTTGGCGACGCTCGGCTGCGGCAAGGGCATGGGCGTGACCCGCGTGTTGGGTCGCGTAGACGGGTTCGGTGACATGTGCCTCTAGCCGCAGGCGATCAATCCCGAACCCCGCATCCACATCCCCCATCTTGAGCGCCAGCAGCGGCCGCATCCGTTCGGGGTCATAGGACGGCACGGCAAGCCCGACCTCAATCGTCTGCATGGTGTGATCCGTACGAAACAGTTGCAGCCGCACCCGCCGCGCCCCGTGCCCCTTATCGCGCAGCTTGTCCCCCAGCGGGCCCAGCAACCGATCAAGCCCCGCCATGATGTCATCCTCCAATCCGATCGGGTCGGGTAGGGTCAGGCGTACGGCAAAATTGAACGGCGCGCGGGCAGGGGCCACCGGTTCGGGCACAAGGCCCAATGCCTGATCCAGACGCCGCATCACATCCTGTCCGACCCGCCGTGTCAGGGCTGCGCGGGGCAGGCCGATCATATCACCGATCTTGCGCAGGCCCAGCCGCGCCAGACCCGCCACCGCATCGTCATTCAGCCTGAGTGCCGCGACAGGCAGATCGACCAGTGCCTGCCGCGTCTGGCCGGGGGCGGTGATGTGATGGGCGCGCGTTCCGGGGCCATGTACGTTGGGCGGGGTGCCGCCACGGGTCCAATGGCGGCGTGCGGCGCGCGAGCGTGTGGCGCGGGCCTCTTGCTGAATATCATCGCCCGTGCGGATCGCGGCGGCGGAATGGTGACTGAACCGCGCCAAGGCCCATGCCGCCCCGACCGTATCGGCAATCCCCGCCAGAACCGTGAACCCCAGATCGCCACAGTCGTCCTGAATGCTGTGCAACAGGGCCTCTTCGCCGCCGAACAGATGGGCGCAACCGCTGATGTCCAAGATCAGACCGGCGGGCGCCTCTGCCGCGACCCATGGGGAAAACTTGCCCGCCCACCGCCGCAGCGCGTTCAGTTGCAACTGTTCGGCCTGTGGGTTGGCCAGACGGATATGCGCGGTCGGGCAAATCGCCTGTGCGTCGCGCGCGGTTTGACCGGCCATCAGGCCCGCCTGTTCCGCTTCGGTGTTCAGAGACACGATCACCTGCCGGTTCTTGACGTCCTGCAGCACGACAAGCGGGCCGTCCTCCATCCCCCGTTCCATCCGCATCAAACGCTCTGCGGCCAGACGCGGAAACCACAGGCAAAGGACTCGACGTGCGCGCATATGTTCATCCTTTGTTTGAAAATATCACGCTTGGGTGAGCAGAGTCGAGTCCGCCCCATTGCATCCCCGAATGTTATAGGGTCAGGTCCGATACAGGGAAAAAGGAGCACGATCATGAAACATCTGAAAACGGCTGTTCTACTGGCCGCTGTCGCTTTGGCCGGTCCGGTTCTGGCGCATGGTGACGTCAAGAACCCCGTCGTAAAGATGCGCCATGCCGCGATGAAGGCGATTGCCGACAACACCAAAGTTCTGGGCGAAATGGCCAAGGGTGCGTTGCCGTTCGATGCCGCCAAGGCGCAAGAGGCCGCCGTCGCTATTGCCGCACAGGCCGCGATGACCCCCGCCCTGTTCGAGGACCCGTCGAACACCGACCCCAAGTCCGAGGCCCTGCCGGCGATCTGGGACGATTTCGCGGATTTCACGGCCAAGTCCGACGCGCTGGTCACGGCGGCCGAGGGCGTGGACACCAGTACCCTTGATGGGGTGCGCGCGGGCCTCGGCCAGATCGGTGGCGCATGTAAGGCGTGTCATTCCAAATACCGCGAGTGATCAGCGTCGTGGGTTTTACTATGATGCAATAGGTATTTCCTATTGAAATGACTTATTGCAATAGCAAAACCCTTAATGCATTTTGCGACCAAAGTACCGGGATCGGAGGTCTATTGTGATGAGAACACGTGCTGCGGTTGCGCTCGAAGCGGGCAAACCCCTTGAAATTATGGAAGTGAACCTAGACGGCCCCAAGGCCGGTGAGGTTCTGGTCGAGATCAAAGCGACCGGTCTGTGCCACACGGACGAATTCACCCGTTCGGGCGCCGACCCCGAGGGCATTTTCCCCGCCATTCTGGGCCATGAGGGCGCGGGCGTCGTTCTTGAGGTGGGCGAAGGTGTCACCACCCTGAAACCCGGCGATCACGTGATCCCCCTTTATACGCCGGAGTGCCGTGAATGCCCGTCCTGCCTGTCGGGTAAAACCAACCTGTGCACGGCGATCCGTAACACCCAAGGTCAGGGCCTGATGCCCGATGGCACCACGCGGTTCAGCATGCTGGACGGTACGCCGATCCATCACTACATGGGCTGCTCGACCTTTGCGAACCACACGGTCATGCCGGAAATCGCGCTGGCCAAGGTGCGCGACGACGCGCCCTTCGACAAGATTTGCTATATCGGCTGTGGTGTGACGACGGGCATCGGTGCGGTGATCAACACCGCCGGTGTCGAGATCGGATCGACCGCCGCCGTGTTCGGTCTGGGCGGCATTGGTTTGAACGTGATTCAGGGCCTGCGCATGGCCGGTGCGGACAAAATCATCGGCGTCGACCTGAACGACGATAAGGCCGAGATGGCGAAAAAGTTCGGCATGACCCACTTCGTCAACCCGTCCAAGGTTGAGAACACGGTTCAGGCCATCGTTGACATCACCAAAACCGAAAAAGACCAGATCGGCGGCGTGGACTATTCGTTCGACGCAACCGGCAACGTCAAGGTGATGCGCGACGCGCTGGAATGTTCGCACCGCGGTTGGGGTGTGTCGGTGATCATCGGTGTGGCCCCCGCGGGCGCCGAGATTTCGACCCGTCCGTTCCAGCTGGTCACCGGTCGTGTCTGGAAAGGCACCGCATTCGGTGGGGCCAAAGGCCGGACCGACGTGCCCAAGTTCGTCGATTGGTACATGGACGGCAAAATCGAGATCGATCCGATGATCACGCACAATCTGACGCTGGATCAGATCAACGAAGGCTTTGACCTGATGCATGAGGGCAAGTCGATCCGCGCGGTCGTCGAGTTCTAAGCCGCTGCCGAAACGGTGAAAATTCCGAACCCGTCCCTATTCAGGGGCGGGTTTGTTTTTGGTCAGACAGGCGTTGTCGTCCACACCATGGCGGCACAGGAACGTGCGCACGGCCCCGTCGGTGATGCGGTTGATTTCGGCCTCGGAGAATTCGCGCTGAACCCCGAACATCACCTTGGGGAAAATGTCGGCCTTGCACAGTTCGGCGAATTGCGCGGCGGCCAGCGGAATATCGTCAATCGCCAATGCCCCACATTCCACGGCCATGGTCATGTATTTCTCAAGCTCGCTATGCACCCGTCGCGGGCCTGAGTCGTAGAAAATATGGCCCAATTCGGGAAAGCGGTCAGACTCGGCGACGCAGATGCGGAACGTCGCCATCCCAAAGTCCGACACCAGAAACCGCAGCAGATGATCGGCGGCTAGACGCAACATTTCCGAAAACGGCGTTTCCTCGTTGATCAGTGCAATGGCTGACTCCGCCTGCTGGGCGCATTCGGCCTTGATCACCTCGATAAACAACAGGCGTTTGTCGGGGAAATAGTTGTACAGGGTCGCCTTGGACACGTTCGCAACGCGGGCGATATCGTCGACGCTTGCGCCCTCAAAGCCGTCCTTGAGGAACACCTCGCGGGCGCCTTGCAGAACCTGATCGAATTTCCGACCTTTTTTGATACCGTCAGTTAAGGCGTTCATTCCTTGCCCTTTTTGCGGGCCATTAAACGGGAATGACCGAGGTCTCGCAACCTTAATCGCCTTTTAACACGGCTGGGTGATCTGCGCGGTGGGGCTGCTACAGCCTTGGGTCGTGGTGGGCGCAGGGTCGGGATAGGTCAGGTTCGGGAAATCAAAGCCTCCGATGCTGGCCATTGCCTGCGGGGCAAGCAAAGCAGACACAAGCGCGGCGGCGGCAATACGGTGCAGGATGGTCATGGCGTCCTCTTTTGAACTGTTTCGTTCACCTATCTAAACGGACCAGTTTAGATTTCAAGATTAAAATAAACTGAACGGTATAGTTTATTAAATTTCGCCCTTGCGTGTTGGTGTTAGGTTGATATTTTAGAACTATTCTAAATATGGGATTCACCATGATACCCGGATTTGCCCACCGCCGCCGTTTCGATGATCTCAGCGAACAAGAAATCATTGCCCTTGCGATTTCGTCCGAAGAGGACGACGCTCGCATCTATCGCAGTTACGCCGAGCAATTACGCGATGACTTCCCCGAAAGCGCCAAGGTCTTTGACGGCATGGCGTTGGAAGAGGATGAGCATCGCCGCCGTCTTATCGACCTGCACACCGCGCGGTTCGGGGAGGTGATCCCTTTGATCCGGCGCGAACATGTGTCGGGGTTCTATGCACGTCGCCCCGTGTGGTTGGTGCAGAACCTTGGCCTTGATCGCATCCGCCAAGAGGCCGAGATGATGGAGCGCGACGCCGAACGCTTTTATCAGACTGCCGCCGCACGGACGACTGACGCAGACACGCGCAAGCTGCTCGGGGATCTGGCCGCGGCCGAGGCGGGGCATACGGATAAGGCCGCTGATCTGACCGCCCAACACCTTGGGCCCGACGCCATAGCGGCCGAGGGCGATACGGCGCACCGCCAATTCGTCCTGACATGGGTACAGCCCGGTTTGGCGGGGCTGATGGACGGGTCGGTATCAACGCTGGCCCCGATTTTCGCGACCGCCTTCGCGACCCAAGACACGTGGACGACGTTCCTTGTCGGTCTGGCCGCGTCGGTCGGGGCGGGGATTTCCATGGGCTTTACCGAGGCGGCGTCGGATGATGGCGCAATTTCGGGGCGCGGATCGCCCGTCAAACGCGGGATTGCATCCGGCGTCATGACGACGGTCGGGGGGCTCGGCCACGCATTGCCCTATCTGATCCCGCATTTCTGGACCGCGACGATCATCGCCATGGTGGTTGTGTTTGTCGAACTATGGGCCATCGCGTGGATCCAAAAGAAATACATGGACACCCCGTTCCTGCGCGCCGCGTTTCAGGTCGTTGTGGGCGGGGCATTGGTGTTTGCGGCGGGCGTTCTGATCGGCAGTGGCTAGCCGCCCGCCCCGCGCCGTGCTAGGCGTTGGGCATGCTGGCCGTCCTGTTGCAAACATTGCCCTTTTTCGCGTTGATCGGCCTCGGATACGGGGCCGCGCGCACGGGGTTTTTCAACGATCAGGCCACGGCCTATCTGACGAAATTCGTGTTCTATTTTGCCCTGTCGGCGATGCTGATCCGGTTCTCGGCGAACCTGTCTCTGGCTGAGGTCCTGAGCTGGCCCTATATCTGGGCGTATCTCTGCGGGACGATGGCGGTTTATGTCCTGACAACCGGCGTTGCCCTGTTACGTCGCCGTGGTGCCCAAGAGGCCGCGGTCGAGGCGCAATGCGCCGCCATCGGCAATACCGGATTTCTGGGTATTCCGATGCTGACCATGTTGATGGGGCCACAGGCGATTGGTCCCGTTATGATGGCCCTGACCGTCGATCTGGTCGTGTTCAGTAGTTTGATCGTCATCGTCATTACCGCCGCGCGACGCGGTCGGGTGTCCCTGTCGACGCTGGCGTCTGTGGGGGTGGGTCTGGTCAAGAACCCGATGATCGTGTCGATTGCCGTGGGCCTATCGTGGTCGGCGGGTGGACAGCCGATCCCCGGTCCCGTGAACGCCTTTCTTGATCTGCTTGGCGGGGCGGCGACGCCCTGTGCCCTGTTTGCGATCGGGGCGTCTTTGGCCGGTAAATCGGCGGAACGGGTCGCGGTCGCGGGGTGGCTGTCCTTTGCTAAACTGATCCTGCATCCGGCCTGTATCGCGGTATTTGCCCTGTTCGTCTTTCCGGTCGATCCGTTTTCGGCGGCTGTGATGATCGCGGTGGCGTCTCTGCCGGTGGCGGGGAATGTCTATATGCTGGCCCGTCACTACAACGTCGCGCCGCAACGCGTGTCCGGCGCGATCCTGATTTCCACAAGTTTCAGTATTTTAACGGTTTCGGCCATAATCGCGCTTGTGTCTTAGGCCATGTCGCGGCCTACTGCGCGCAAATTTTGAGATAGGATAGAGGGGGCAGAAATGGTCACCACAGTTTCGGAAAACAAATGCTTTGGCGGGACCCAAGGGGTCTATACCCACACGTCCGACGTGCTGGGATGTGATATGACCTTTGGCCTGTTCCTGCCCGAAGAGGCCGCGCATGCGCCGGTGCCCGTGCTGTGGTATCTGTCGGGCCTGACCTGCACCCATGAGAACGCGATGACCAAGGCCGGTGCACAGGTCTGGGCGGCGGAACAGGGCATCGCACTGATCTTCCCCGACACCTCGCCGCGCGGGGATCACGTGGCCGATGACGAGGCCTATGATCTGGGCAAAGGCGCCGGTTTCTATGTGAACGCGACCCAAGACCCATGGGCGCCCCATTTCAAGATGTGGGACTACATCGTTGATGAACTGCCCCGCGTTGTAGATGCGAATTTCGCCGTGGATATGGACCGTCAGGCGATCACCGGCCATTCGATGGGCGGGCACGGCGCGTTGACCATCGCGATGAACAATCCGGGTCGGTACGTCAGCGTTTCGGCCTTTGCCCCCATCGCCAACCCGACCCAGTCCGATTGGGGCCGTAAACAACTGACCGCCTATCTGGGCGAGGATCAGGGCGAATGGGCACGCCATGATGCGACCTTGCTGATGGCCGAGGTCGGCTTTGACGGGCCGGTCCTGATCGACCAAGGCGCAAGCGATCAGTTCCTTGAGCTGCTGAAACCGGAATCCCTGTCCCAAGCGATGGCGGCCAAACGCCAAGAGGGCACGTTCCGTATGCAAAAGGGCTATGACCACAGCTATTTCTTTGTCAGCACCTTTATGGAAGAGCACATCGCCTTCCATGCCGAGGCTCTGTACGGGTGATCTACGTTGATGCGGATGCCTGCCCGGTCAAGGCCGAGGTCGAGCGCGTCGCGACGCGCAACAAGGTGCCGGTGCGTCTGGTGGCCAATGGCGGCATCCGCCCCTCGCAAAACCCGCTGATCGAGGTCGTCTATGTGTCCCAAGGACCGGACGAGGCCGACAAGTGGATCGCGGAAAACGCGGGTGTGGGCGATGTGGTGATCACCGCCGATATCCCGCTGGCCGCGAAATGCGTTGAGGCGGGCGCGCATGTCCTGCGCCACGACGGTCAGGACATCACCCATGCCAATATCGGCAACATTCTGGCGACCCGCGACCTGATGCAGGATCTGCGCGCGGCCGACCCGTTTCGCCAAGGGGGCGGGCGTCCGTTTTCCAAGGCCGACCGTTCACGGTTTCTGGATGCGCTGGAACGGGCTTTGCGTAAAGCGGGGAATTCGCGTTAGGATCATCCCAACAATAGATGAGGGGTGGCATGACGGTCGATCTGATCCCGTTCGACGCGGAAAAATACATGACATGGGCAGGGTTATGCGACGCGTTCGACGCGGGCCACAAACGTCCCCGCGCACAGGTCGATGATACCTTTATCCGCCGCGATCCGGACACCGTTTTGTCGCGCACGGCGTGGATTGACGGGATGGGGTTGCTGGTCAAAACCGCCACGATCTTTCCGGGCAATCCCGCGCAAGACCGTGCCTCGATCAACGGGGCGGTGAACCTGTACTCAGACGGGGACGGGACATTGCAGGCGCTGATCGACTTTCATCTTGTGACCAAATGGAAAACCGCGGGCGATAGTCTCTGGGCCGCGTCCAAACTGGCCCGCAAGGACAGCCGCAAAATCCTGTTGGTCGGTGCGGGCACCGTCGCGCACTCCCTTTATGATGCGTATCAGAGCCTGTTTCCCGACGCCGAATTCACCGTCTGGAACCGCAGCACCCAAGGCGCCCGTCGTCTTGCCGCCGCCCGTCCCAAGGTCGCGATCGCAACCGATCTGCAAACGGCGGTTGAGGGCGCGGATATTATTTCCTGCGCCACCATGTCGACCGCGCCGTTGATCCACGGAGATTGGCTGCGCCCCGGTCAGCACGTCGATCTGATCGGGGCCTACCGCGCCGATATGCGCGAGGTGGACGATGCCGCGATCACGCGCGGAACGCTGTTCGTGGACAACCGCGACACGACGATTGACCATATTGGCGAACTCAAAATCCCTATCGCGAACGGGGTCATCACCCCCGATGCGGTGATCGCCGATTATTATGACATGGCGGGCGGGACGTTCGCGCGCACCTCGGACGATCAGATCACAATTTTCAAAAACGGGGGCGGGGCGCATCTGGATTTGATGACCGCCGATTACATCCAAGAGGTCTGGCGCAACAGATGATGGGTTGGGTGTTTCTGTTACTTGGTGTTTTGGTTGGAACCTATTTTGCGGCGCGGGCGGCGTTGCGATCCCCCGATATATCCGCCGCACCGGGGCGCATGGCCGACCTGTCCCAAGGGCGCACGCATTACCGGTGGAACGGCCCCCTGAACGGGCCGGTGGTGGTCTGTGTGCATGGGGTGACGTCGGGCAGTTTCGTGTGGCAGCCGTTGATCCGGTCGCTGAACATGATGGGCTTTCGCGTGCTCAGCTATGATCTCTACGGTCGGGGCTATTCCGATGCGCCGCGCGGACGGCAGAGCACGGATTTCCACCTGCGACAACTGACGGACCTCTTGGACGATCAGAACGTAGAGGGGCCTGTGACCCTGATCGGCTATTCCATGGGCGGCACGATTGCCGCGCGGTTTGCGGCGACGCATCCGGACCGTGTGGAGCGTCTGGTCCTGCTCTGCACCGCGGGGTTCGGGGTCAAACTGCCGCGCCTGATCCGTTGGTGCGCACGGGTGCCGGTTCTGGGTGACTGGTGGATGGGGGTGCTTGGCGGGGCAGCTATGCGGCGCGACCTGCGCACCAAACCCTACGCCGAGGATTTTCCGAACATCGCGCGCGCGCAGATCGCGGACACCTACCGGCGCGGCTATGCTGGTGCGGTGATCAGCAGTGCGCGCCATTGCCTGCGCTCCCGCCAGGACGGGGCGCATCGCACCATCGCGGCGGCGGGTATTCCGGTTCTGGCGATCTGGGGGGGACGCGACGGGGTGATCCCCGACACCGCGCCCGGTGCCTTGGCCGTGGCGGACCATCACGCGCGCCACGGCACGGTGGATGAGGCCGACCATGCACTGCCGTTCACGCATGTGGCCGATTTTATCCCGACGTTGCAGGTGTTCCTGCGCGAAACCTAGGCGGGCAGGGCGGCGGACCGCTGTTCCCGGACGGGCAGGTGCAGAATTGCCGAGAACGCGCCGACACCCACGCCGACCCACCAGACCAGATCATAGGTCCCGTAGAGATCATAGAGACGCCCGCCCAGCCACACGCCGATAAAGCTACCGATCTGGTGGGACAGGAACACGATGCCATAAAGCGTCCCCATATAGCGCAGCCCGTAAATATGCGCGACCAACCCCGAGGTCAGAGGCACCGTCGCCAACCACAGCGACCCCATCGCGATTGAGAACACGATCACGGTCAGGGGCGTCATCGGCAGGATAATGAACATCCCCGCGACTACTGTCCGAGCAAGGTAGATGCCCGCCAGCAGGTATTTTTTCGTGTACCGCTTGCCCAGCCACCCCGCGTAAATCGTGCCCACGATATTGGTCAGGCCGATCAGGGAAATCGAAATCGCCCCAAGCGCCGAAGTCGTGCCGATCCCGAGGCTGGCCAAAACGCCGCTGGGGTCAATCGCGCCACAGGCCTCCGCGACAAAGGCCGGAAAATGCGCGGTGATGAACCCGAGCTGATACCCGCATGAGAAAAAGCCGAGGAAAATCAGGATATAGGACGGATCGCGCAGGGCCGTGCCAAGGATCTGCCCCATGGATTGTTCCAATTCCGCGCGGGTGGCGGGGGGCGTGGGGCTGCGCATAAAGGGCAGCACGATCAGAACGGCAAGGATCAGCGCGGCAAAGATCAAAAACACGTTCTGCCACGGCATAAAGCCCAGCATCCATTCGGCCGCCGGTGCCCCGAACACCTGCCCCGCTGACCCTGCCGCCGTCGCAATCCCGAGGGCAAGGGAGCGGTGCTCGTCGCTTGCCGCGCGGCCAACCACCGCCAGAATGACGCCAAAACCTGTGCCCGCGACGCCGAACCCCACCAGAATTTCCAGCATCTGCATTTCCAGAGGCGTCATCGCATAGGCCGACAGGACCAGACCGCCCGCATAGAACAGCGCGCCAAGGATGATCGCCTTGCGGTCGCCAAACCGTTCGGCAATCGCGCTAAAAATCGGCTGACCAATGCCCCATGCTAGGTTCTGAACGGCGATCGCAAAGGAAAACTCGGCCCGCATCCATCCGAAGTCTTCGGCAATCGGGATCTGAAACACGCCAAAGCTTGCCCGAATGGCAAAGCCGACCATGATCACCAGACAGCCGGCGATCAAAACGGGCGAAAACAGGCGGGATTGGGCGTCGGTCATGTGAGATCCTCCAAGGCCGCGACAATGCGAGCGGCCTTACGATACGTCAATCACGACGTACCGTAAAAATGCTGCGCCCGCATCGAAATTTCGTGTGAACCCTTTTCTTGGCGGGAACTGCGCCGTAAGTGAATGGCATGTACGACACGTTGCGCGAAAAATACGATCGTCGGGTTCAGGCCGGCGAAATCCATGCCGATCCGGGCCAGTTGGCGGTGCTGGAGCCGCTAGAGGCTGTGCGCCGCGCGGTTGAGGATGCCGCCGGGGAAAAGCGCGGCTTTAGCCTGTTTCGCAAAAAGGCCGCACCGATCAAGGGTCTGTATTTGTGGGGCGGGGTCGGGCGCGGTAAATCCATGCTGATGGATTTCTTTTTCGAAAACGTGGCCATTCCTGAAAAGCGCCGCGTGCATTTCCATGCGTTCATGCAGGACATCCATACCCGCCTGCACCATGTGCGCCAGTCGGGCGCGGCGGATGCGTTGAAACCCGTCGCCGAAGAGGTCGCCAAGGACGCGCGTCTGTTGTGTTTTGACGAGATGCAGGTGACCGACATCACCGATGCGATGATCGTCGGGCGTCTGTTTGGGTTGCTGTTTGAAAACGGTGTCACGGTTGTGACGACGTCCAACCGCGTGCCCGAGGACCTGTACAAGGACGGGTTGCAACGCGACCGTTTCCTGCCGTTTATCGCGCTGTTGCAGGAACGGCTGAACGTGCATCATCTGGCCTCGCCCACCGATTACCGCCAGAACCGCCTGTCGGGGGCCGAGGTCTATTTCGCCCCCGCCGACGCCAGCGCGCGGCAGGCGATGCAGGACATCTGGGAAGACTTCACCGGTGGTGAGGGCGGTCCACTGACCCTGCGGGTCAAGGGGCGCGATGTGGTGATCCCCCAGTTCAAGAACGGCATCGGGCGTGCGACGTTCTGGGATCTGTGTTCCAATGCCCTCGGCCCCGGTGATTATCTTGAGATCGCGAACGCCGTTCGGGTTCTGATATTGGAAGACATCCCGACGCTTGGGCGGAATAATTTCAATGAGGCGAAACGCTTTGTGACCCTGATTGACGCGCTTTATGAAGCCAAGGTGCGGTTTATCTGCTCGGCCGCGGCGATCCCCGAAATGCTGTATGTCGAGGGAACCGGTGCGTTCGAATTCGAACGCACCGCAAGTCGCCTGCGGGAAATGCAGGATGCCGATTGGGGCCGTGAGGCCTAGTCGCCCATCGGCGTGCAAAGTTCCACAAGGAACCCATTGGGATCAATGACGTATGCCGTTGTTTGTCCCCATGGCTCGTCGCGGGGCGCCTGCTTTTCCGTGGCGCCTGCGGCAATCGCCGCCTGCATCGCGCCCGCAACATCATCCGTTTCAAAGGCCAGTTCGAACAGGGGCGCGGCGGGGTCGGCGGTGCCGGGCGTTTTGCCCAGTTGCGCCATTAACTCTTTGGCGGAAAAGGCCAGTTTCGTGTCGCCGGTTTTCAATTCACCGTACTGACCGGATTCATGCAGGAACAGACGTTCGAACCCGAATGCGGTTTGGTAAAATGTCAGAGTCTCTTCGACATTATCAACGTAAAGAATCGCGTAACGGAATTTCATAAAGCACCTCTTACAACTGTGGTGCGTTATGCCTAACCGTTCTCTTTCAGGATTTCACCCGCCAAGTAGAGCGAACCGCAAATCAGGATGCGCGCGTTCGGTGTCTCGGCGACGATATCGGTGATCGCGGTCATGACATTCTCCGATTGAACGGCGTTCATTCCGGCATCACGGGCGGCGGCGGCGGTTGCCTCGGCCGGTAGGGTGGCTTCGGATCCCGGAATGCTGACGGCATAGAGTTTCTGCGCACTGGCGGCCAGTGGGCGCAGGTATCCGCCGATGTCCTTGGTGTTCAACATCCCGCAGATCATGAACAGCGGACGTTCCGGCAGACGCGTCAATGCCTCGGCCAGCGCGTCACCGGCGGCGGGGTTGTGCCCGCCGTCCAGCCACAGTTCGGCGCGATCCGCCGCGTCCACCAGCGGGCCGTGGCGCAGACGTTGCATCCGCGCGGGCCATTCGGCCTTGGCCACGGCGGCCTCACACGCGGCCTCGTCAAAGCCCAGAACGCGCAGGGCCGCAACCGCCGCGCCCGCATTTTGAACCTGATGCGCACCGATGAGGGCGGGCAGGGGCAGGTCCAACAGGCCCGTTTCGTCCTGATAGATCAGGCGACCGCGCTCTTCCCAGACGTGCCAGTGTTGACCATAGGCAAAGATCGGCGCGCCCAGCTTGGCCGCCGTGGTCTCAATCACGTCCATGGCCTCATCCTGTTGGGGGCCGACGACAACGGGGACGCCGCGTTTGATGATGCCCGCCTTTTCGCCCGCAATCGCGGTCAGGGTGTTGCCAAGAAATTGCTCATGGTCGATCGAAATCGGCGTGATGATCGACACGGCGGGTGTGTCGATCACGTTGGTCGCGTCCAGACGACCGCCCAAACCGACCTCAAGCAGCGTGTAATCCGCAGGGGTGCGCGCAAAGGCCAACAGGCCCGCGACGGTCGTGATCTCGAAATAGGTGATGTTTTCACCGCCGTTCTGAACGTAACATTCGTCCAGAATTTCGGTCAGATGATCCTCGGAAATCAGATCACCGGCCAAACGGATGCGTTCATGAAACCGTGCCAGATGCGGCGACGTATAGGCATGCACGGATTTCCCCGCACCTTCCAATCCCGCGCGGATCATGGATTGGGTCGACCCCTTGCCGTTCGTGCCCGCGATATGGATCACGGGCGGCAGGTCGTTTTGTGGATTGCCAAGCGCGCCCAGCAACCGCCACACCCGATCCAGTGTCAGGTCAATCACCTTGGGGTGCAGCCCCATCATGCGCGACAGGATTACATCAGACCCTTGGGCCATGGCATTTCCCCTTGGTGGGTGGCCGATCAGGCCTTGTCTGCGGGTTCTTCTGCGGGGGCCGGTTCCGCGGGCGCGGGCAGTTCGCCTTTGATCGCGGGGGGCTGACCCATCAGCATACGGATGATCGTGATCAGTTCATCACGCATTTCGGGCCGCGCGGTCACGCGGTCCAGCATCCCGTGATCCAGCAGATATTCCGCGCGCTGGAACCCTTCGGGCAGCTTTTCGCGGATGGTCTGTTCGATCACGCGGGGCCCCGCGAAACAGATCAGCGCGTTGGGTTCGGCAATCTGTACATCGCCCAGCATCGCATAGGACGCTGTCACGCCACCGGTCGTGGGGTGGGTCAGAACGACGATATAGGGCAGGCCCGCCTCTTTCAGCATCTCAACCGCCACGGTCGAGCGCGGCATCTGCATCAGGGACAGGATGCCCTCTTGCATCCGCGCGCCACCCGCAGCCGAGAACAGGATCAACGGACGGCCCAATTCGACGGCACGCTCGGCAGCGGCCACAATGGCGTTGCCCACATACATGCCCATTGACCCGCCCATAAAGCTAAAGTCCTGCGCGGCGGCCACGATCGGGGTGCCGCCCATCTGACCCTCGGCGACCAACATCGCCTCGGCCTCGCCCGTGTTTTTCTGGGCGGCCTTCATGCGGTCGGGGTATTTTTTCTGGTCTTTGAACTGCAGCGGGTCGGCCACGGGCGCCTTGACCTTGACCTCGGTAAAGACACCGCCGTCAAACAGGTTGTCGAACCGTTCACGCGGCGTGATGGCCATGTGGTGGCCACAGCTGGTGCAGACGTTCAGGTTGTCGGTCAGTTCGCGGTGGAACAGCATCGTGCCGCACTCATCACACTTGCGCCACAGGTTTTCCGGCACCTCGCGGCGGGAAAACAGCGAGTTGATCTTGGGGCGAACGTAATTCGAAATCCAGTTCATACGGGCCTAACCTATAACGCTTTGGTCGCACCCGAAATAAGCGGGCGCGCGGGGAATTGCAATCGGCCTATCGGGATAGGACGCGGATCAACACCCGCCACAGCACGAACATTAGCACAAACTCGATCAAAAGCCCGCCCGTGGCGTCCATTTCCGTAATATCGGCCTGTGTCCGGAACAGGGCATAGCCCGTCAACGTCCCCGATTGCGCGATGAACAGCATGGCAAAACAGTTGTTGACGAAGTGAAACGCCATCGCCGCCCCGATGTTGCCGGTGCGCCGCGTCAGGTCCAGCGCCATCAGGCCAAACAGCGTCGCCCACAAAACGACCAACCATCCCTGCGCGCCCAGTTCGGGATTGTAATGCAGCAGACCGAAAATCACCGAGGGGATGACCGCCCAGATCCAGCCGCTGCGAAACCGTGCGGCCAACTGTTGGGGTAGATAGGCGCGGAACAACAGTTCCTCGGCGGTGATCTGGATCAGGATCAGGAACAGGGCCATCGGCAGGATCCACATCCAGCCCGCTGCATCCATGTTCTGGATCGGCTGTTCGGATGCGTAATAGATCGCGCCGGAAATCACATAGACAGGCAGCAGAACCGCCAAGGCGCGCCCGAAACTGCGGAAAAACGGCGCGCGTGGCCCAAACAGGGTAAAGGGCGACCGGTAATGACAGGCGGGTGTGGCGATGAACGGCCCCAGAAACATCCCCACAAAGGTCAGCAACACCACCGTCATCGCGGCGGGCGTCGCTGGCTTCACCAGTCCCATGATGAACCCGAAATATTCCAGCGGTCCCTTGATCGGATAGAGGGCGACGAAAATCACGGCCGTCGCCGCCGCATAGACAAACAGGATCAACAACAGCCCGACCAAGAGGCGCCAGATTTGCGCATAGGGCTGGGCGGGGGCGATGTAGGCGTTAAAGGCTCGGGGGCGCATGGGGTCCTGCTCTGGTTTTCAGGTGACGCTAGCGAAGGCGTGCGCAAACGGCAACGGTCAGGGCGCGCGGTTTGTCGCCATTGTGCTTTTGAGGGCCTTGTCCCGATGGGCCGCGACGGGTATCCGCGTGCCATGATGCATTTGGGACGGATCATTGCGGGCGCTGCTGTATTGGCGCTGTTGGGGGGATGTCTGACGGTTGCGGGCCGCGCGCCGGTGACGCGTGTGGACATTGTGCCGGGCGACTTGGCGTTGGGCGCGCCGGGGGGCTATTGCGTCGATCATTCCCGAAACCAGCGAGGTCAGGACTCGGTCTTTGTCCTCTTGGCCAGTTGTGCCGCCATTTCCGGCGATCCGGCCCAGCCGCGTCCGGTGTTTCCGGCCATCCTGACCGCGACCGTGGATCTGCAACCTATTACGGCCGAAAGTTTCGCTGAAATCCGTGAGGCCCTGCCGGAATATTTTGCCCGCGCGGACATCCGCGCCACCCTGTCGCGCGACGGCACCGCCCAAAGCATCGAGTTACTGACCGCCGAGCAAACCGGCGACATGTTTATCCTGCACGCCCGCGACAGCAGTCAGGACGCCTCGCCCGCGCTGGCCGAGGATTTGTGGCGCGCCCTGTACCTTGAGCGCGGATATCTGGTTTCTGTGACCCTCTTGGCCCTCAGCGACCGACCGATTTCCGATCAGGCCGCGCGCCGCACCTTGGCCGAGTTCGTGTCCGCCACCCGCCGCGCCAATCGGCAGGGCGAAACGGGGTAAACGGGTTTTTCACACAAAAACACGATGTTATGCGAAACATTATCACGCACTAGGGTTGGTTGTTTCCCGTTTGGGGATAATATGGTGCACGGGATTCGGGTTAAATAGATAGGAAAGACGCGGGGATGAACCTTCGGTCAGTGGCTGACAATATTTTGCTGAAACGGACGGTACGCCGGTTGGCCCGCGCCGCCGATGCCGCGAAAACCGAAGATTTCGCCACGTTGCGGACCTCGCGCAACCGCGCGCGCGAGGTGCGCCGCCAGATTGAAAAGCTGTTGTTCGTGGCCGACACGCGCCTGACACTGCCGCGGATCGGGTCCAATGCGTTTCAACGTCCTGTGGGGTCCGATTGGGGATACCGCCCGCAATTGTGGCGCGGCCCCCTGACGCCCGTCGGGGCCGCCGCCGTCGAAAGTCGCACCGAAATCGGGGACGAGGCGACGATCTTTCACGACTGTCAGCTGTCTGAACTGACCTATCGACAGGTGCGCAACACGCGTGAGGCGGATTTGGCGCCGTTCGGCCTGCGTCTGGACGTGTTCAAATTCGACGGCTCGTTTCTGTCGCTGGTGGTGAACATGCCGCCCGAGGGGACCGAGGGTCTGCGCAAACGCCACCTTGTGCGGGTGGATGCGATTGTCGAGTTGGAAAAGCCGCTGGAAATTTTTGCGCGGCTCAACATTCAGCACGGGCCCAACACGGAACAGATCGTGCGCGAACTGCCCTTGAACAGCGGCGATATCTTTGTCGAATTCGATCTGGCCTATACCAACCTGAACGAAAAGCGGGTGGAAAAGATGTGGCTGGACCTGATTTTCGAAGGGCCGGAAATGAACCAGATTACCCTGCGCGACGTCACGATAAGCCGTCGCCCGCGGGCCGAACTATAGGGGTGCGCGATGACTGAGGCCACTTTGACCAAAACCCGTTTCGTGTCCGGTGTGTGGGAGGGCGTTCTGGAAATGACGCCCGAAAACGCCGCGCCGACGGACATTGTCGTGCGCCATCTGGGGACCGAAGTTCCGGATGTCACCGTCACCCAAGATGAGGTGAACCAAGGCCGGTATTGGGTCAAGGTCCCGATTCCGGTGACGGCGATCGGCGACGGGATTCAGACGTTCGTCTTCCATGCCCGCGCGGATGATACGGTTCTGAACAGCTTTGCCTTGGTCGCGGGGGAACCTCTGGCCGACGATCTGCGGGCCGAGATTGATTTGCTGCGCGCCGAACTCGACATGCTGAAAAAGGCGTTCCGCCGTCACTGTGTCGAAACCATGTGACCGGCCCGCGCGGGTGACGCGGCGTTGTGCGTGACAAAGCGCGCGCCGCCGTCAATCTTCGCCCCCAAGGGAGAAGAACATGACGCAATACCCGCACCTGATGGCCCCGCTTGATCTGGGCTTTACCACGCTGAAAAACCGGATCCTGATGGGGTCCATGCATACGGGCCTTGAGGAACGGGGCGACTGGGATCGTGTGGCCGAATTCTATGGCACGCGGGCGCGGGGCGGCGTTGGCCTTATCGTGACGGGTGGCATGGCACCGAATGCCGAGGGCGGCGTGTTCCCCGGTGCGGCGGGTCTGTTCAGCGATCAGGACATTGCAAATCATCGCCGCGTGACGGACCGTGTCCACGCCGAGGGCGGCAAGATCGCGATGCAGATCCTGCATGCGGGGCGCTATGCCTATGGGCCCGATTGCGTGGCCCCCAGCGCGATCAAATCCCCGATTTCGCCGTTTCCCCCGCGTGAGTTGGACGAAGAGGGCATCGAAAAGCAGATCGCCGATATCGTCACCGCCGCCACCCGCGCCCAAGAGGCGGGCTATGACGGGGTCGAGATCATGGGGTCCGAGGGCTATTTCCTGAACCAGTTTCTGGTCGCGCATACCAACCACCGCACGGATCGCTGGGGCGGTAGCTATGAAAACCGTATGCGTCTACCGGTAGAGGTCGTGCGCCGTGTCCGTGCCGCCGTTGGCCCCGATTTCATCGTGATTTTCCGCCTGTCGATGATCGATCTGGTGCCGAACGGGTCCACCCATGATGAGGTCGTTGAGCTGGCCCGCGCGGTTGAGGCGGCGGGTGCCACCATCATCAACACCGGCATCGGCTGGCATGAGGCGCGCGTGCCCACCATCGCGACCAGCGTCCCGCGCCGCGCCTTTGCATGGGTGACGCAAAAGCTGCGGGGGAAGGTCGGCATTCCCGTCATCACCTCGAACCGGATCAACACCCCCGAGGTCGGCGAACAGGTTCTGGCGGATGGCTGCGCCGATATGATCAGCATGGCGCGCCCGTTCTTGGCCGATCCCGATTTTGTGGCCAAGGCCGCGGCGGGACGTGCGGATGAAATCGCGCCCTGTATCGCCTGCAATCAGGCCTGTCTGGACCATACCTTTAGCGGCAAGATCAGTAGCTGTCTGGTCAACCCGCGCGCGGGGTTTGAAACCGAAATCACGATCACCCCGACAGATGCGCCGAAATCCATCGCCATTGTCGGCGCGGGGCCTGCGGGCATGGCGACCGCCATCACGGCGGCGCAACGCGGGCATAAGGTGACCCTGTTTGAACAGTCGGATCATATTGGCGGACAACTGAACCTTGCCAAGCAAATCCCAGGGAAAGAGGAATTTCACGGGCTGGTCGCGTGGTTTGACACGATGTTGGACCGCTCAGGCGTAGACCTGCGCCTGAACACGCGCGCGGATGCGGCGGCCTTGGCGGGCTTTGACACGGTGATCGTTGCGACCGGTGTTGCCCCGCGTGATCCAGGCATTCCAGGCGCGGATCGGGGTAACGTCGTGGGCTATGCCGATATCCTGTCCGGTCGTGCGACGGCGGGGGACCGCGTGGCCATCATCGGTGCGGGCGGCATCGGGTTCGATGTGGCCGAGTATCTGGCCCATGAGGGAGAGAGCACCGCGTTGGACCTGCCCGCATGGATGGCCGAATGGGGCGTCACCGACCCCGAGGCGCATCGCGGCGGTCTGGTGCCGACCGGCCCCGCGCCCGAACCATCGGCCCGCGACATCCACCTGTTACAGCGTAAGGCCGAAAAACCGGGCAAGCGGTTGGGCAAGACCACCGGCTGGATTCACCGCGCCGCGCTCAAGGCCAAGGGCGTCAAAATGCTGGGCGGGGTGAGTTATGCGGGCATTGACGACGACGGTCTGCACCTGATGACCGGACCCGATGGCAGCACGCCCAAGGTCCTACCTGTCGACACCGTTGTTCTGTGCGCCGGTCAGGTCAGCGTGCGCGATCTGGCCGATGAATTGGGCGCGGATCGGGACGTCCATGTCATCGGCGGCGCGGACGTTGCGGCGGAACTGGACGCAAAACGTGCGATAGATCAAGGCGTTAGACTGGCCGCACAACTATAGTTAACGGTTTCGAAAGGCGCGACAGTCGTTGCGAATACCGCAGTAATGTCTGCGCCTTTCCCCATTGTTGCCAGATTTCACCCAAATAAACGCATGAACAACCGATGTGTTTGAAGGGTGCAAGATGGACCGATTGACCGAAATGGAAGCGTTCGCCACCGTTGTGGATCAGGGCGGCTTTACCGATGCGGCCAAAAAGATGGGGATTTCGAAATCGGCGGTTTCGAAGCATGTCTCCTCGCTTGAGGCCCGACTTGGCGCGCGCCTTTTGAACCGGACAACGCGCCGCGTTTCGCCGACGGAAATCGGTCTGGTTTACTACGACCGCGCCCGCCGTGTTCTGAATGATGCAGGCGAGGCCGACGCGATCGTTACCTCTATGCAATCCGCGCCGTCGGGTCTGTTGCGGATTTCGGTTGCCACGGATTTCGGTGTGAATCACCTGTCGCCGGTGATTGGCGAGTTCCTCAAGGAATACCCAGACATCACCGTGAACATGGTTCTGAACAACCGATATGTCGAACTGATCTCCGAAGGGTTCGATATGGCCGTCCGCGTGGGCGAGCTTGAGGATAGCACGCTGCGCGCCCGCAAGTTGACCGAGACGACCAAACGCATGATCGGTTCGCCGTCCTATTTCCAGAAATACGGACGCCCGCAACGGATCGACGATCTGAACGAACACAAGCTGCTGCATTATTCCAATCAGGCGGCGGGTAACGTCTGGCGTCTGACCGCACCGTCGGGCGAACGTCGCCAAATCCGCACCGCCGGTTGGTTGTCGGTGAACGACGGGCAATCCTTGCTGAACGCGGCGATTTCGGGTCTGGGCATCGCCTATCTGCCCAGTTTCCTGTACCGCGAGGCGATGGAACAGGGTCTGGTCGAAGAAGCCATCCCCAGCCTGCCGGGTGAATCCCTAGGGATCTACGCCGTCTACCCACCGGGGCGGTTCACCCAGCCCAAGGTGCGCGCGTTTATTGATTTTCTTGTCGCCAGCTTTGCAGACAAGGGTCCCGAAATCTGGTGATCTGAACGGGGTTCATCCTGCCGACTGTCATAGGGCAGGGTTATTGGGTCGAGGTCAGTATGACTTCGACCCTTCTGTTTTCGGTGCGCCCGTTTTCCGTCAGGTTCGTGGACAGCGGCGACAGATACCCCACGCCGTCGGCCTGCATCTGATCCGCAGGCACGCCAAGGCCACTTGCCAGATAGGCCATCACCGACTCGGCCCTGCGTTTGGACAGGGCGACATTCCCGTCCAGCGCACCCACCGCATCCGTATGCCCAACCAGTGTCACGCGGCGGTCAGGGTTGTTGCGCAGATAGGTCGCCAGTTCGATCAAGGTGGCGGTGTCCTCTGTGCTCAGCTCGGACGAACCGGGGGCGAATTCTACGTCGCTCAGGACCACATGGCCTGTGGTTTCCAGCATCTCGTGCAAATCGCCGGCTGTGACGGGCAGGTTGTCCAGATCTGGCGTCTTGGTTGAGGTCGTCGAAGGCACCAAGGCCTCGGCATCCGCCGGGGCGACATGGGTGATCTGGATGAACCCGCGCTGCATCGAACGGCTGACCAGCACGCCCAGAACCTCGGGGCCGCTGTCGGCCTCGCGGCGCAGGGTGACATAGCGGAAATCGCCAAGGTTCACGTGCATCACCGGTTCGGGCAGCACGTCCATCGCGTACCGGAAATCATAGCCGCCACATGCCGCCGTGTCGCATTCATAGATCACCTGAAACCCGTCGCCGGTCAGTTGATCACGCAGCGGCGTCAGGATTTGGAGCGTCGTCAGGGCCGCGTCGGACAGGTGAAACGCGCTCTGGCTAAAGGCGCCTTCGGTCGCCAAGGTGGGCAGAGCGCCATCTTGGTAGGGGCCGGTGGCAAAGGCATGGCTGCCGACCGGTTCGGTGCGGGTGTCGACCACGCGCGCCGCACCGGGCAGGTCAAGGACCAGCGCGGACGCCGGAACCGCACAAAGACCCAGACAGGCCGCATATGCCACCCCGCGCCACATTACCGATGGGCACCGTGATAGGCGTCGTTGGGCTGCATCTCGGTGGCGGCGGCAACGCGGTTGGTCATGTTGAAAAATGCCGCGACCGAGGCGATGTCGAAAATCTCACGATCAGAGAAGCCCACCTCGCGCAGGGCCGCGCGGTCGGGGTCGTCAATGCGGTCGGGCGTTTCGGTCAGCTTGAACGCGAAATCCAGCATCGCGCGTTGTTTGCCGGTGATCTTGGCCACGCGATAGTTCATCACCATCGCCTCACCCAATTTCGGATCGCCCGACAATTCCCGAACCGCCGCGCCATGGGCCACCTGACAATACCAGCACCGGTTGGCCGAACTGACCACGACCGCGATCATCTCGCGTTCCAGTTTGCTCAGCCCGCTGTCGCCCAGCATCAGGTCATTGTACATCGCCGTGAACGTGTTCAGTTTCTCGATGTCAAAGGCATAGGCCTGCAGGACATTGGGGATCATGCCCAGCTTGTCCTGACAGATATCGAAATACTTCTGCGTCTCTGGGGGCAGGGGATCCAGCATCGGCAGGTCCAGCGCCATGATAGGGGCGGTTTCGGTCATTCCGTGTCCTTTTGCGCGGGTTTCGCGCGGTAATGGTACTGTCCGACGACCTGCATATTCAAGTTTTCATATAGGGCCAGCGCCCCCGCGTTCCCCCGCGTCACAAGGACCGACAGGGTGGTTGCGCCGTTCGCCTTGGCCCAGCACGCGGCGGCGCGCATCATGTTGACCGCCACCCCGCGCCGTCGCCGCTCGGGCGCAACGGTGAGGGCATGGACGTATGCGGCTTCGCCGTGGATCGCCGCAAACCCCGCACCGGCGGCGCGATCATCGGTGCGGCCAAGGATGCTGGTCTTCGGATCGCAGGACCGCTCCATCACGTTGATCCGCGCGGGTCCAATGCCGCCCGCGTCCCAGATATCCAGCATGATTTGCAACGGCGGCCAGACGGTAAAGGCCGAGATCGGTTCGGGCGGAATGGCCAGCGTGTCGATATCCCCGCGTAGGATCACCACCGGATCAACGATCTGATAGCCGCGCGCGTCCAGTTCTGCGTCAAACGCTTTTTGCCCGTCCTTGACCATGAACAGGGGCGGCTGGTTCAGCGCGGCCATCGCGCCCTCGGCCCCCTCAATCGCGGCTGGATCGAAATCCCCGTCCAGTGTCGCCGCCGACACGCGTTGCCCGCCGCCCAGCCCCGTGCGAATGGTCCAAGGGCCGATGCGCTCGGCCTTGGCGGGGGACCACGTCGCCTCGGCCTCTAGATACAGGGCGGGGTCGGTGCTCATGCGGGGAACAGATGGGCCAGTTTTGACATCGCCGCGTCGATCTGGCCTGCGTCCGTGCCACGGATCACGATGTTGGACCCATAGGCGCCGTTTTCCTGAAACGGATAGGACCCGATCGAAAGGTCGGGAAATTCGGCGGCCAGTGTAGACAGGGGACCGGCAATTTCGCCTTCGCCACGATCAATGCGCCACGATTGGCTGAGCATCGGTGCGCCGCCCGTCAGGGTTGGCAGGACAGAGGCGACCATCGCCTGAAACACCGAAGGAACGCCGGCCATCACGTGGACATTGCCGATGGTAAAGCCGGGCGCAATCGACACAGGGTTTTCGATCAATGTCGCGCCGTCGGGGATGCGCGCCATGCGCTGACGCGCGTCATTGAATTCCCGCCCCGAGCGCGCGTAATGCGCGGCCAATAGGTCATAGGCGTCTTGGCGGATGCCGATAGGGGTGTCGAACGCGGCGGCGACGGCCTCGGCGGTGATGTCGTCATGGGTCGGGCCAATCCCGCCCGAGGTGAACACGTTGTCATAGGCCGCGCGCAGGGCATTGACCGCCCCGATGATCGCGTCGGCATCATCGGACACCACCCGCGCCTCGGCCAAGGTGATCCCGTTTTTGGTCAGCTCCCCCGCCAGATAGTGCATGTTCGAATCCCGCGTCCGACCGGACAGGATTTCATCACCAATGATCAGGATGGCGGCGGTGGGGTTCGGCATCGGCGTGTTCCTTATGACGTGCAGGGCAAAGATATCGGTCCCGTGGCTGGCGGCAAGGGCAGGTGTACAGTGTTTCGCGTTGATAAGCGGGAAAATGGTGATACCACCGGCCTATGGACTTTGCGACGCCCCTGATCCCCGCCCGATTGATCAAACGCTATAAACGGTTTCTGGCCGATTGCCGGTTGGACGACGGCCAAGAGATAACCGCCCATTGCGCCAATCCAGGCTCGATGATGGGGCTGGCCGAACCGGGGATGCGGGTGTGGCTGGAACCCAATGACGATCCCAAGAAAAAGCTGAAATATGGCTGGCGTCTGGTCGATCACGAAAATGGCCATTTCACCGGCGTGGATACCTCTGTGCCCAATCGCGCCCTGCGTCAGGCATTGATGGATCGTACGATACCCGAACTGGCCGCCTATGACACCGTCCGGCCTGAGGTCAAATATGGCGAAAACAGCCGGATTGATTTCCTGCTGTCGTCGCCCGATCTGCCTGACGTTTATGTGGAGGTGAAGTCGGTCACGCTTTGTCGTCAATCCGGTCTGGCCGAGTTTCCCGATAGTGTCACCGCGCGCGGGGCCAAGCATCTGGATGAACTGGTCAAGGTCATGGAGACGGGCGCGCGGGCGATGATGCTCTATCTCATCCAGCGCACCGATTGTGACCGGTTCGACGTGGCCCGCGACATTGATCCGACCTATGCCGCGAAATACGACGCGGCCTGCGCGGCAGGGGTCGAGGTGCTGTGCTATGACACCGTAATTTCGCCGAGCGGGGTCACGATTGGGCGGAAACTGCCCCCCGCGCCCTTGTAATCCGGCGTCAGGGACTGGTGTTTCGGACGCGCGCGTTTTATTTAGGCGCGAACAGCCAGTGGAGAGAACCGTGATCAAAGCACCCCGTGGACGCGTCACCAAGGATGGTATTCGCATTTACGAACAGGCCGATTTTGCAGGGATGCAGGCGGCAGGTAAGGTCGCGGCCACCATTCTGGACGAGATCGCAGAACACGTATTCCCCGGTCAGACCACCGGTGAGATCGACCGCATCATCACCGAAAAGGTTGACGAGTCCGGATCGAAATCGGCGACCATCGGGTACAAAGGCTATCAGCACGCCAGCTGTATCAGCGTGAACCACGTCGTGTGCCACGGCATCCCCGGCGACAAACGTCTAAAGGACGGCGATATCCTGAATATCGACGTGACGGTGATCGTGGATGGTTGGTACGGCGACACCAGCCGGATGTATGTGGCGGGCAACATCGGTCGCAAGGCCGAGCGTCTGGTCCAAGTCACCCATGACGCCCTGTTCAAAGGCATCGAGGCCGTCAAACCCGGCAACACCTTTGGCGACATCGGCCACGCCATCCAGTCCTATGTCGAAGGTCACCGGATGAGCGTCGTGCGTGATTTCTGTGGTCACGGTCTGGGGCAGGTGTTCCATGCGCCGCCGAACGTCCTGCACTATGGCCGTGCGGGCACCGGTCCCGTTCTCGAAGAGGGCATGTTCTTTACCATCGAACCCATGGTGAACATCGGCCGTCCGGAAACCAAGGTTCTGGCCGATGACTGGACCGCCGTGACCCGCGACAAATCCCTGTCGGCCCAGTTTGAACATTCGATTGGCGTGACGGCGGACGGGTTTGAAATCTTCACCCTGTCGCCGGGCGGTAAATTCCACCCGACCTGGTCCTAAGGCGCTGGGCCACGGTTACAGGCCCAGCAACCCCGGCAAATCCCGCATCGACGTGAAAATCACCGCGCCCTCATCGCGCAGGGCCTGATCCTTGCCGTGGGGCGCATAGCCAAAACACCGCATCCCCGCACGGGCGGCGGCGCGGGCACCGGTCGCGCTGTCCTCAATCACGACGGCCTGTTCGGGCGCGGCGTTTACGGCGGCGGCGGCATGAAGGTAAAGACCCGGATCGGGCTTGGCACAGTTCAGGGCCTGCCCCGAATACAACCGCCCCTTGAGACGCGCATAGACATCCGGATGTTGGCCAAGGGTCAGGTCCATTTTTTCCGGCGTGCCGTTCGATCCGACCGCATAGGGCACACCCGCCGCGTCAAGGATATCCAGCAGTTCGGGCACGCCATCCATCAGGGCGACGTTTTCGGCAAGGGCGGCATAAATCTTGTCATAGACCCGCGCGGACCAATCGTCGGGCAGGTCCACACCAATGGCACGCACTCGTTCGGCAATCGCGGGCACGGTGCCACCGACGAACCGCTCTTCCATCTCGTGCAGGGTGATGTCCATGCCGTGCGCGATCAGGTCCTCATGGATCACGCGCAGAGTTTCGGGTTCGCTGTCGACCAGAACCCCGTCACAGTCAAACAGCACAGCAGAAGGTTTCATTCAATTCGCCTGTAGGATCGAAATTTTCGTGTCGCCGTATTTGCGCTGATCCAACAGGGTCAGGGCATCGGGCGGGGTGATATCGGCGCTGTCTTCCCAGACGATCAACGCCTCGGGCGCGACCCAGCCGCCCGACAGGGCCGCCGCCATCGCGCGCTCGCCCAGCCCCCTGGAATAGGGCGGGTCCAGAAAGATCAGATCAAACGGCTCGCCCGTGTTTTGCGGCAGGCGCGTCGCATCACGGCGGATAATGGCGCACCGGTCGTCCGCGCGGCATTTGCGGATGTTTTCCTGAATGAGGGATCGCGCCTTATTCCCGTCATCGACAAAGGTGACGGTCACCGCCCCGCGCGACAGCGCCTCAAGCCCCAAGGCCCCCGTCCCTGCAAACAGGTCCAGCACCCGCGCCCCATCCACCGGATCGCCATAGCCACCGTTTTGCAGCAGGTTGAACAGGCTCTCGCGGACGCGGTCCGTTGTCGGGCGCAGATGCGCGCCCGCGTCGCCCTTGCCAACAGATGCCAGCGTCAGGCCACGGAAATCGCCCGCGATGATCCTCACGCTTTCATCAGCAGTTTCAGGTCGGTCGAGGCATCGGCCACCGCCGCCGGATCGGGCGTCTTGCCCATGCTCAGCAACCGCTTGCCGACCATATAGGCGCGCGGATCGTTGATCGCGTCCACGGCCAAGAACGTGTCGCCCTTATAATACCAATGCGACAGGGCGGCACCGTCCTGACGGGTGACGATCCGGTCGTATCCGGTGTTCAGGCCCGCGATTTGCAGGTGGGTATCGTATTGATCGGACCAGAACCACGGCTCAGGGCGATAGGGTTTCTCTGCCCCCATCATGTTCTCGGCGGCGTTTTCGGCCTGATCAATGGCGTTCTGAACGCTCTCCAGACGCATCTGGCCGCTCGGTCCGGGGAAGGAGGCGCAATCGCCCGCCGCATAGATGTCAGGATCCGAGGTCTGACCGAATTCGTTCACCGCAATCCCGTTGTCGATGGTCAACCCCGCCTCAGCGGCCAGAGCATCGGCGGGCATGATCCCGACCCCGACAATCGCGAAATCGATGTCCAACGTCGTCCCGTCGCTCAACTCCGCGCCGGACACGCGCCCCTCACCCGTCAGGGATTTCAGGCCGACGCCCTCGCGGATGTCGACGCCGTTGCTCTGATGCAGATCGCGGAAATAGTCGGATGTCTCGGGCGCGGCGACCCGTTGCAGGATACGATCCGCCATCTCGACCAACGTCACCTTCAGGCCCAGCTTGGCCGCAACCGCCGCGGCCTCTAGCCCGATGTAACCTCCCCCGATGATCAGAACGCGGCGCCCGTCGGTGAATTCCGGTGCCATGGCGTCGACATCAGTCAATCCGCGCACGACATAAACGCCGTCCAGATCGCCCCCGATCGCGGCGGGCAAACGGCGCGGCACGGACCCTGTCGTCAGGGCCAGCTTGTCATAGGCGATCACCTCATCCCCAATCGTGACGGTCTTGGCGGCGGCGTCGATCTTGGCGGCACTGCTGGACAGTTTCAGGGTGATATCGTTGTCGCCATAATAGGCCTCGGGGCGCAGGAACAGACGTTCCAGTTCCATCTCGCCCAGTAGGTACTTTTTCGACAGCGGCGGACGTTGATAGGGGGGCACGGCTTCTTCGCCGATCAATGTGACCTGACCGTCAAACCCTGATGAGCGCAGTTTCGCGACCAATGCGCTGCCTGCTTGTCCTGCCCCGATCACCACGTAATGCGCCATCAAAATACCTCCCCCGAAAACTGGCCATTTATTGGCGGTAACCTATAACTGTAACCAAGACCAACGCAATCCGATTGGAGAAACGAACATGACTTTGGCCGTTGGCGATCGCCTTCCTGACGCGACGCTTATCAAAATGGGGGCAGAAGGCCCTGAACAAGTGCAAATGGCCGACCTGACCAAAGGGCGCAAAGTGGTGATCTTTGCCGTGCCGGGCGCCTATACCCCGACCTGCCATTCGGCCCACATGCCCAGCTTTGTGCGCACCCGTGATCAGTTCGCGGACAAGGGCGTTGATGCGGTGATCTGTGTGTCGGTAAACGATCCCTTCGTCATGGACGCATGGGCCAAGGACACCGGCGCAGATGCGGCGGGCATCATGGCCCTTGCCGACGCAGAAAGCACCTTTACCACCGCAATCGGTATGGATTTCACCGCCCCGCCGGTGGGTCTGATGTCGCGCTCGAAACGCTATGCGCTGATGGCTGAGGACGGCGTGGTCAAGGTTCTGCAAGCCGAAGAAAACCCCGGCGTCTGTGAGGTCTCGGGTGGCGAGGCGATGCTCGACGCAATCTGAGGTCAGCACCACTAAAACAACAAACGCCGGGCACTGCCCGGCGTTTTCATTTTGATAATGGGTCGTTTACGCGTCGGTGCGGATGACCGTTTGTGTGGGGAACGGAATGTCGATCCCTTCGCGGTCAAACGCCTCTTTCACGGCGCGGTTCAGATCGAACTTCAGACCCCAGTAATCGGACGATGCGCACCAGATACGCACCACGAAATCGACCGAACTGTCGCCCAGATTGCCGATCTTCACGAACGGCTCGGGGTCGGAATGCGCTCGGGTGTCTTGGGCGATACAGCCCCGAATGACCTTTTCCGCATGGGCCAGATTGGTGTTGTAGGAGACACCAAACGTAAGGTCACAGCGGCGTTTGTCGTGATAGGAAAAGTTCGTGATCGCCGAGGACCAGATATCCCCGTTCGGCACGATGATCTGCACGTTGTCGGGCGTGGTCAGTTCCGTAAAGAACAGGGTGATGGCCGACACGGTACCGCTCTCGCCGCCCGCGTTGATATAATCACCAGCCTTAAACGGGCGAAACCCGATCAGCATTACACCGGCGGCAAGGTTCGACAGCGTCCCCTGCAACGCCAGACCAATCGCCAAACCGGCGGCACCGATCAACGCGACCAGTGATGTGGTCTGAATCCCGAACCGTCCCAGAATGAAAATCGTCGCCATGGCGAGGATGCCATATTTGGCGATACTGCCAAGGAACCCCATCAGGGTCGGATCGAACCGGCTGCTCTTTTCCGGCAGGCTGACAATCCGGCGTTTCGCCCAACTGCTAAGCCACAGGGCCACGATCAGGATCACAAAGGCATAGAGCACATTCAGCCCAAGCCCAATGATCCAGCCGATGTTTTCCTCAACCAGTGTTTCGATCTGTTCTAGGTCTAGTTCCACGAAATCTCATCCATCTTCTTCGCCAGTTTTACGTCCAGTGCCGACAGCCCGCCGACATCATGCGTCGTCAACGTAACGCGTACCGAACGATAAACGTTGCACCATTCGGGGTGGTGGTTCCATTTTTCCGCGAAAATGGCAATCCGCGTCATCCATCCGAAGGCGGCGGTGAAGTCGGAAAAGGAGAATTCCTTGGTGATCGCGTCGCGCCCGTCGGTGATGGTCCAGCCGGTTTTGCTCAGGTCGGCCAAGGCCACGTCGCGTTCATCGCCGGTCAATTTCTCGGTCATGTCTCATCCAATGGTTGGGCCTTTTTGAATGGGCCGTAGGTGGTCAGGATCTCGATCTCCTCATCCACGGCGGCGCGCTCTGCCTCTAGATAGGTGGACACGGCCTTGGCAAAGCCCTCATCGCGCAGCCAATGCGCCGAATGGGTCTGAACGGGCAGGTATCCGCGCGCCAGCTTGTGATCGCCCTGCGCACCGGCCTCGACCCGCGCCAGACCGTTGGAAATCGCATAGTCGATGGCCTGATAATAGCACGCCTCGAAATGCAGGCACGGATGATGTTCCGTTGCGCCCCAATACCGCCCGAAAACGCAATCTCGTCCGATCATGTTCAGGGCCCCCGCAACCGGACGCCCGTCCCGTTCCGCCAGTACAAGCAAAACATCATCGCGCATCGTGTCATGCAGGATGTCGAAAAACGCGCGGCTGAGATAGGGAGAGCCCCATTTGCGCGCGCCAGTGTCCTGATAAAAGGTCCAGAAGTAATCCCAGTGTTCCGGTTCAATCTCATCGCCGGTCAGGGCGCGGATGGTGCCGCCGAAATCCTGTGCTGTGCGGCGTTCCTTGCGGATGGCCTTGCGTTTGCGCGACGACAGGCTGTCCAGAAAGGCGTCGAAATCCGCATAGCCGTCGTTGTGCCAATGGTATTGCTGGGACACGCGGGCCATCAGACCCATGTCGGACATCGCGCCGACCTCATCCTCGGTGCAGAATGTGACGTGCAACGAGGACAGGTTGTTGTTCGCGGCCAGTTGCACCGCCCCTTGGATCAGACCGGCCCGCGCGACATCGGCGAACTCGGGCCGGACCAGCAATCGCCGCCCTGTCACGGGCGTGAAAGGCACCGCAACTTGCAGTTTCGGGTAATAATTCCCGCCCGCCCGTTCGTATGCATGGGCCCAGTTGTGATCGAAGATATATTCGCCCTGCGAATGCGCCTTGAGATACATGGGCGCGACGCCGATCACCTGATCGCCAATGCGGGCGATGATGTAATGGGGATACCACCCCGTGCCGTCGCCAACCGATCCGCTTTGCTCCAGCGCGTCCAGAAACCGGTAGGTCGTGAACGGGTCCAAAGGCGCGCCGCCCTCCGCCGCCTCGGGACAGGCGCAGGCGTCCCATTCGGGTTGGGAAATGGCACTGAGGCTGCGAACAACCTCAATGCTGACTTCGGCTTGGGCGTGGGTATCTGCGTTTGGCATCTGCTCTCGGGCGTTTTTTGACATGTGGTGCCCGCCCGCGCAGGGTCAAGTGGTGGGCAGGTATCCCTCAAACGTGATGTTATCGGCCACTTGGCGCGCGGTCTGTTCAATTTCGCTCGACCGGACAGTCCAGCATAGGATCGGATGACCGTCCGCATGCAAGTCCATCACCGGTTTCGCGCTCAGGTTATTTACATCGTGGCTGATGAAACAGGCATCGACGCGCTCAAAATCGGGAATGCGGCGCAATTCCATGCGGCGCGCCTCGGGGATCAAGGGCCAATCGCCGCCCTCAAACGCGCAGGTCGTCAGGCCTCGGGGCACATCGGGCGCGTGTTCGGCCATGGCGGCGACCGAATGCGGGTTGAACGACATGACCGCCACGGGACCGGAATAGCCGCGCAGCACCTCGCCAATCCGCGCCTCTAGCGGGCCAATGTTGGGGCCAAGCGCGCCGTCCTGATCCTTAATCTCAATCAGCAGGGGTACCTGACCGTTCACCAGTTCCAGAACCTCGGCCAAGGTCGGGATGCCCTCATCCCCGTGGCGCAGGTGGATGGCGGACAATTCCGCCGCCGTGCGCGTGGCAACGGGGCCGGTTTCATCCGTCAGCCGCCCAAGGTCATAGTCGTGAAACACCATCGCCTCGCCGTCGGCGGAGCGTTGGATGTCGATTTCGATCCCGAAACCCAGAGCGATGGCCGCCTTGATGGCCGCCCGGCTGTTTTCCGGATGGCCTTTGGTGATGTCATGCAGGGCCCGATGCGCGATCGGGACGCAGAGAAACGATTCCGGCAGCATGGCGCGTTAGTCGATCTCGAAGATACCGTCGATTTCGACCGCCACGCCAAAGGGCAGGGACGCCGCACTAACGGCCGAGCGCGCGTGCTTGCCCGCGTCGCCCAGAGCTTCGGCCAGCAGGTTGGAGGCGCCGTTGATGACCTTGGGCTGATCGCCGAAATCGGGTGTCGAGTTCACAAAACCGGTCAGTTTGACCACGCGTTTCAGGCGGTCCAGATCGCCGCCACAGGCGGCTTTGACCTGTGCCAGCAGGGCAATCGCGCAGGTTTCGGCGGCTTTCATACCGTCCTCGACCGACATAGTGTTGCCCAGTTTGCCAACGGTCAACGCGCCGTCCTTGCTTGCGACCTGACCCGAGACGTGGACCAGATTGCCACTGACGACGAAGGGCACATAGTTCGCGGCTGGGGCCGGTGCCTCGGGCAGGGTGATGCCCATTTTGGCCAGCTTTTGTTCGAAGGTTCCGCTCATTTTCAGTCTCTCCAGATACGGGTTTGGCGGCACGCTAGCCGCGCCGTCGGGCGGTGAAAACCCCCGAAATCAGGTTTCGCGGAAGGCGCGGTTAAAGTAATCCGCCAGAGGCTTGATCAGATAGGCCAGAGGGGAGCGATCGGCGGTGCGAATATAGCTCTCGACCGGCATGCCGGGCACGATGCGTTTATCGCCCAAAAGTTCCGCCTGACCCTCATCCAGAATGATCTCGACACCGTAATAATTGGCGCGGGTCGCCTCATCCTCGAACGTGTCGGCGGACACCTGAATGACCTGCCCGACCAGATCGGGGGTCGTGCGTTGATCAAAGGCCGAGAATTTCATCGTCACGGGTTGGCCCACGAACACCTCATCGCGGTGGATCGGTTCGACGCGGGCATCAATTACCAGCGGCCGGTCTTGCGGCACGATATAGAGCAGCGGGTCGGCCTGTTGCACCACGGCGCGCGACGCGAACACGGTCATGCCATAGACGATCCCGCCCACCGGCGCGCGAATTTCCAGACGGTCCAATTGCGCCAGCAGGGACAGGCGTCGTTCGACCAGCTCCAGTTCGCGAAATTGCAGGTCGCGCAGACGGGTGATCGCCTCTTCGCGCTTGCCGGTCTGTAGTTGTAGCTTTTCCAGCTCGATCTCGGTGATACGCCCTTGGGCCTGTGCGGCCGAGGCGGTCAGTTCGCCGACCTGACCCTCAAGCGCGGCGGCCTCCCGTTGCAGGGCCAGCACGCGGGATGCCTGTGCCAGACCCTTGTCCAGCAGGGATTGCTGGTCGTCCAGCTCCATCCTGATCAGGTCAAGCTGACGGCTGAGCGCCTCTTGTTGCGCCTCGATGCCTTGCACCTGATCGACGATCTGGGCGCTGCGCTTGTCCAATTGTTCGACCGCTTGGGCGCCGGTCACAAGGCGCGCGGTGAACAGGCGTTCCTGCCCGTCCAACAGATCCTGAACCTCGGGGCGGGTCTTGGCGATCTCGATCAAATCCGCGTCAAAGGTGATCGTCTCGGCGTTGTCCTGTTCGGCCTCAAGCCGTCCGCGCCGCGCCATCAGTTCGAACAACTGCCCCTCGACAATCGCCAGTTCGGTGCGCAATTCGGACGCGTCCAGACGGATCAGCACGTCACCGGCGGCAACGATGTCGCCTTCCTTGACTTCAATCGTGTCGACCACGCCGCCGTCGGGGTGCTGGACCACTTGGCGGTTCTGTTCGACCTTGACGCGGCCGCTTGCGATAATCGCGCCGGAAATATTGGCCATGACGGACCACGTCCCGAACCCGCCGACAAGCAGCAGCAGCGCAACCAGCCCCGTCAGGATCGGGCCACGTGCGGACCATTTGGGTGTGTCTTGCGGGCTCATGAAACGCCTCCGGTGCCTTGGGTGCGCGAGATTTGGGCGTGGTTTTTGACGTTGTCGCGCAGGATTTCGTCGCGGGGGCCGAACGCCTTGCGCGTGCCGCCCTCAATCACCAACAACAGGTCGCATTCCTGAATGGCAGCGGGGCGGTGGGCCATGATCAACACCGCGCTGCCCGCCTCTTTGGCCTGACGGATGGCGGTGTTCAGGGCCATCGACCCCTCATTGTCGAGGTTCGAGTTCGGCTCATCCAGCACCAGAATGACCGGTTCGTCATAGAGAGCACGGGCAAGGCCGATGCGTTGCAATTGCCCGCCGGACAGGTTGCCACCATTGGCGGTGACGCGGGTGTCGTAACCTTGGGGCAGGGAGACGATCATGTCATGCGCGGCGGCTTTTTTCGCGGCGGCGACGACCTTTTCCGCGTCTGGTTCGCGGGCCATTTTGGCGATGTTTTCGGCGATCGTGCCCTCAAACAACACGACGCGTTGGGGCAGGTATCCCACATAACTGCCCAAGACATCGGGTTCGAACTGGTCCAGCGACGCGCCATCCAACCGGATGCTGCCCCCTGCGGGGCGCCAAATGCCGGTCAATGCGCGCGCGAGGGTCGATTTCCCCGCGCCCGATGCGCCAATCACGCCGATGGCCTGACCGGGCTCAAGTGAAAAGTTCAACAGTTTGAGTGCGGCGGTTTTCTGTCCCGGCGGGATGATGGTCAATTGTTGAACATCCAGTTTCGCACTGGGTCGTGGCAGGGCGGTGCGGGGCGGTTGGGTCGGAAAATCCTCAAGCAATGTGCCAAGGTTGCGCCAGCCGCGAAAGGCCGCCTGAACGTTTGACCATTGCCCTACGGCCTGTTCAATCGGCGCAAGCGCACGGCCCAGCAGGATCGAGGAGGCGATCATCGCCCCGCCCGTCACAGATCCCTGCAACACCAAATAGGCACCTAGCGCCAGCATCGCGGATTGCAAAAACTGGCGAAACGTCTTGGTCAGAATGGTGAACAGACCCGAGGTATCGGCGGCGTGCAATTGGGCGCGTTGGGCGTTCACCCGTGCCTCACCCCAGCGCGAAAAGGTCGCGCCGCGCATGCCGAGTGCCTGAATGGTCTCGCTTTCGTTGCGCAATTGTCCGGTCAGGGTCTCGGACTTGGCATGGGCCGCGCTGGCCTCGGCGCTTGGTCCGCGGGACCGCATTTGGTTCGTCAGCGCCACAAGGATCAGGATGCCGCCCCCGATCATCGCGGCGATGCCCAGCCACGGATGGAACATGAAAATCCCGAACAGGAAAAAGGGCGTCCACGGGATGTCGAAAATCGCCATGAAGACAGGGGTCGAGACCGCGCGCTGAACCGCCTCTAGGTCGCGAATGCCGGTTGAGGGCGGGCGTTTGGGGTCGGCGGCACTGCGCAAAACGGCGTCGAACACGCGCAGGTCCAGGAGGCTCTGGAATTTATTGGCGGCGCGGGCGGCCACACGGCCCCGCACATAGTCCAGCGTGCCCATCATCACGAACAGAAACGCCACCAGCGCCGAGAGCGCCACAAGGGTTTCCTCGGACCCGCTACCCAGCACGCGGTCATAGACCTGCAGCATGAACAACGGCCCCGTCAGCATCAGCAGGTTCACAAACACACTAAAGACCAGGATGCTGAAAAACAGCGCGTTTCCCTGACGCCATGCCTGGCGCAACTCGGGTTTGCCTGCGGGGGTCGGCCGCGATTTTTTGGCCACTGTTTGCCCTCTTCGTTCAATTATCTGGCACTTGGGTGCCTCTGTCGCTGATAGGCCACATCCCGACCGCCACACGCCTTGTGGCTCTGGGCTTCTGCGCTATGTAACCTATGGTGCAGCGATCTTAGGTTCGAATCTACGGTAATGCGATTGTTTAATAGGACACAAACAGTAAAGACTCTGACACTGACGGCATCTTTGGCGGTGTTGGCGGCCTGTAGTACTGCGCCCGCTGGGTCCGAATTCAATGACCCCTATGAGGCGCATAACCGCGAAGTGCACGCAGGGAACAAGTCGCTGGACACCCATCTGGTGCGCCCCGTGTCCCAAGGGTATGGCACGGCTGTACCCGAACCGGTCCGCAAAGGCGTCAGCAACTTTGCCGAGAACCTTGATCTGCCGCGGATGGTTGTGAACGACCTGCTGCAATTGAAACTGGAAGACGCCTTCGTGAACTCGGGCCGGTTCCTGTTCAACAGCACGATCGGTCTGGCCGGTATTTTCGATCCTGCCGCGTCGATTGACCTCTATGCGCGCGACACCGATTTCGGTGAAACCCTGCATGTCTGGGGTGTGGGCGAAGGTGCCTATCTTGAGGTGCCCGTGCTGGGCCCGTCCACCGAACGTGATCTGGTGGGCACGGTTGTCGATTTCGCGATGAACCCGACGCGGGTGCTTGCCACCGGTGATCTGGGTGCCGCGAACACGGCGGCGGATATCGGCGCACAGGTTGGTGATCGCTATGAATATTCGGATTTGGTCGACGAAGTCCTATATGAGAGTGCAGACAGCTATGCCCAAGCGCGCCTTCTGTACCTCCAGAACCGTCGGTTTGAGCTGAACGCTGGTGAAGAACCCGAGTATCTGGACCCGTATGAGGACCTTTATGCAGAGTAAACTTTCCCGCCGTACCGTATTGGCCGCCGCAGCCGGCGCCGCGGTGATGCGCCCCTTGTCGGCGCTGGCGTTGAGCACCGATCAAGCCAGCCGCCTGATCCAAGGGTTGGTCGAAGAGATCAACAGCGCGATCAACGCAGGCTCGTCCGACGCCCAATTGTACCGCACCTTTGAACGCATCTTTGCGAAATACGCGGATGTGCGCATCATCGCGCAATCGGCCCTTGGGGTCACCGCCCGTTCGGCAAGCGCATCGGAACTGAACGCCTTTACCGATGCGTTCAGCGGCTATATCGCGCGCAAGTACGGCAAACGCTTCCGCGAGTTCGTGGGTGGCCGGATCGAAGTGAAATCCGCCAAGGCCGTGAAGTCGTTTTATGAGGTCAAAACAACCGCCTTTATCAAGGGCGAGGCCCCGTTCGAGGTGATCTTCCTTGTCTCGGACAAGAGCGGTCGCGACCTGTTCTTCAACATGTACATCGAAGGCGTGAACATGTTGGCCACCGAACGCACCGAAATCGGCGCCATGCTGGACCGCCGCGGTGGCGATCTGGGCAAGCTGATCGAAGACATCAAAAAAGCCGGCTGATCCGCCTCATTTGGACTTGCTAGAGCCGCCTCGGACCGAGTGTCCGAGGCGGTTTCGCTTTTGAGGCAAGCGTGATTAGCGCAGCAGGCCAATGGCGACGAGGCCTTGTACGACCAGTAAAAGCGAGACAACCAAGTGCAATCCAGTGAACGGGGAGTTGAGCATACTTGCGGGCCATACGAATATAAATCCAAACCCGACAAAACCCGGAAGTGCGGAGAGTATTCGCGATTTGACAGACCCCGCCACAAAAGAACGGCGTAGCCATATCGGTCCCTGCTGTGCCGCGTGAATTGTCTGGTTTTGTTCACGCAGATATGCGCGTTCTCGCGCAAGAACGGCCGCGTTCAGACGCAGCATTGCGTAAAACATTATGGGCATGGCAAAAATCGCGGATATGGTGACCGAAATTACCCCGACCGCGACGGGTTTATCCAAGTTGAGCCCCGCAGCCAGATAGGTGGCTCCGAGGATGGACATTGGTAAGGTCAGCCCGAATGCAACTGAAATCACCAGTTCGCGCAAAAAGCCCCCGCGGGATAGAACGATGGCAATCGCCTGCGGTGATTGGGGGTCCAAAAGCGGACCTAAGGTTTTCGACATTAGGTAGCACCCGCGATTAAAATGCGACCCAAAGCCGTTCCATAGCTTTGGGCTAAATTTACTCAGTCAAAAATTGACCGCAGGACATTCAGCAGCAGTTGCTCGCGCTCTTTTTCCTTTTGCTTTTTGGTGCGCGGTTGTGCGTTCGGGGCCTTGGGTGTGTTTGCGGGGGGCACGGGGTGGGCCATGGGTAGGGGCCGTGCGGGTAGGCCTTCGTGCACGCGGACCATGGTTTCGTGCCAGATCTCAGCGGGCAGGCCACCGCCCGTCACACCGGTCAGGGGCGTGTTGTTGTCATAGCCCATCCAGACGCCCGCCACATAATCGGCGGTGAACCCGATGAACCACGCGTCGCGCGCCGCTTGGGTCGTGCCGGTTTTGCCGGCGGCCTCGCGGTCGGGTAGTTTGGCGCGGCGGCCGCTGCCCTCCTCAACCACGCGGCTCATCATAAAGATCAGGTTGCGTGCGGCGTCTTCGGAAATCACGCGTTCGCCCAGACCGCCGGTTTGACCGATCAGGGGCGTGTCGTCGCCCTGTAGGCGCAGTTCCATCAGGCCATAGGGTTTCACGCTTGTCCCGCCGTTCAAGATGCCCGCATAGGCGCCGGTGATTTCAAGCAGTGTGGTTTCAGACGACCCCAGTGCGATGGCGGGGCCTTGGGCGATGTCGCTCTCAATGCCGAATCCCGCCGCGATGTCGCGCACCGCGTCACGCCCCACTGATTCAGACACGCGGATCGCGGGAATGTTCAACGAATCCTTCAACGCCTCAACCAGCGTCACCCGACCCTTAAAGTCGTTGGTATAGTTTTTCGGCGTGTAGGGGCCTGATCCGGGGACGTCGATGGTGATGGGTTCGTCCACGACGGTGGCATAGGGGGTAAAGCCCAGATCCATCGCCGCCGCATAGACAAAGGGTTTGAACGCCGAGCCGGGCTGACGCCACGCCATTGTGGCACGGTTGAACGCGCCGCTGACCTTGGTTTTGCGCCCGCCCACCATGGCGCGCACGGCCCCGTCGGCGGACATGACGACGATGGCCGCTTGCGCCTCGGACCCTTCGCGGACCTTGGTGGCAAAGATTTCCTTCATCGCCTCTTCGGCGGCGGTTTGTAGACGCTGATCGAACGTGGTGCGGATCACCACGTCCTCGGTGGTGTCGCGGGTCAAGAACTTGGGGCCCGTTTCCATCACCCAGTCGGCGTAATAGCCACCTGCGCGCGCCGCAGCCGCCTCGGACAGGGTGGCGGGGTTGGTGATGGCGTTCTGGGCCTCGGCCGTGGTGATATAGCCCTGATCCTCCATCAGGCTGACCACCAAGGCGGCGCGGTTCTGGGCGCGTTCAAGGTTGCTGGTGGGCGCATAGGTCGACGGTGCCTTGAGCAGGCCGGCCAGCATCGCGGCCTCGGCCACGTTCACGGAATTGGCGGATTTGCCGAAATAGCGCTCGCTTGCCGCCTCAAACCCGCGGGCACCGGCACCCAGATATGCGCGGTTCAAGTAGATGGTCAGGATCTCGTCCTTGGTGAACTTGACCTCCATCGCCATGGCAAAGATCGCCTCTTTGATCTTGCGACCAATCGTGGTGCGGCGACAGTCGGCCTCATACTCGGCCTCGGTCTTCCATTGGGTGGCGTCATATTCGACCCCGAGACACAGCAACTTCGCGGTCTGCTGGGTGATGGTTGAACCACCGTGACCGGACAGGGGGCCACGGCCTTCGCGCAGGTTGATGCGGATGGCGCTGGCGATACCTTTAGGGTCGATGCCAGGGTGCCAGCGGAACCGCTTGTCCTCGGTCGCGACAACGGCGTCGCGCAGGGCAGGGGCAACCGTGTCAGCGGTGATCTGGCCGCCGAACTGATCCCCGCGCCATGCAAAGATTTTGCCCTCGCGGTCCAGCAACGTGACCGAACCACGGGTCCGTGCGTCCAAAAGTGCCGTATGATCAGGCAGTGTTGTGGTGAAATACAGAACCGCCAGCCCGATGATCGAGGCGGTAACGAATCCCAAGCGCCATGTCACCCGCCAGATCAGTCCGATGACCCATCGCACCAGTCCTGTCAGCCAGCCGACAGGCCCTTTGCGTACCGGTGCTTTGCGCTTGGATACGGTTTTTCGCGCTGCGGCCTTGGGTTTGGACGGCGCTTTTTTCTTTGGTGTCGGGGGTTTACGCGTCTGGCGACGATCCGCAACCAATGGGGGCTTGCGCCCGTTTTTACCACTACTACTGCTCATCCTGTCCTCAGGAGTTTACTAATTAAACGTAGAATAGCCTGCGCACATAGGAATGTCAGGACCTACCGAAAAGGGGGTATGTGGTTTTTAATGTGATTAAAAAATAATCAAGATGCACAAATTGTGCAAAAAATGTGCAACTTTGCCCGATTTGCCGTCGTAGGCCACCCCAGAACTGCTTGAGAAATACGCAGAGTCACGCCCCTTATGCCGTCGTGGAACCCGCAGGGAAACCTGCCAAACGGAAGGGTAATGACGTGAAGTTGATCATTGCAGCAATCAAGCCGTTCAAGCTGGAGGAGGTCCGGGAAGCCCTGACCGCCATCGGCGTTCGCGGCATGATGGTAACAGAAATCAAGGGCTTTGGCTCGCAGTCCGGTCACACCGAAATCTATCGCGGTGCAGAATACGCTGTGAACTTTGTCCCCAAAGTTAAACTGGAAATCGTGGTAAGCGCGGCCATGGCCGATCAGGTTGTTGAAACCATCTCAACCACCGCGAAAACCGACAAAATCGGCGACGGCAAGATCTTTGTTCTTGACGTTAACCAAGCCGTGCGTGTGCGCACCGGCGAAACGAACGACGACGCGCTGTAAGCGCCGCGCATATCCTCGACAAAGGACAAGTGAATATGAAAATGCATAAGCTTCTTCCCATCGCGGCGGCCGCAGTGGCCCTCCCGTCGCTGGGTCTGGCGCAAGAGGCAGAGGTCCCTGCCGCTGTGCCGACCGATGTGGTCTGGATCCTGAACTCGGTGCTGTTCCTGGTTGGTGGTTTCCTGGTGTTCTGGATGGCTGCCGGTTTTGCCATGCTGGAAGCCGGTTTGGTCCGCTCCAAAAACGTTACCATGCAGCTGACGAAAAACGTTGCGCTGTTCTCGCTGGCGTCGATCTTTTACTACCTGATCGGCTATAACCTGATGTACCCGCTGGGTGACTGGGGTATCGACGGCGTCTTCTCGGCTCTGTTCCCGCAAGTTGCTGTTCTGGAAGCTGTTGGTGTTGATGCCGCTGGTGTTGACGACTACGCCTATGCAGCAACCGGTTCGGACTTCTTCTTCCAGCTGATGTTCTGTGCGGCAACCGCGTCGATCGTTTCGGGTACTCTGGCCGAGCGTATCAAACTGTGGCCGTTCCTGATCTTTACCGTCATCCTGACCTCGATCATCTACCCGCTGCAAGCGTCGTGGAAATGGGGCGGTGGCTTCTTGGACGCAAAAGGCTTCCTGGACTTCGCTGGTTCGACCGTTGTGCACTCGGTTGGTGGCTGGGCCGCTCTGGTTGGCGCGCTGATCCTGGGTCCGCGTATCGGTAAATACAAAGATGGCCGCACTGTGCCGATGCCCGGTTCGAACCTGACCCTGGCAACCCTGGGTACGTTCATCCTGTGGCTGGGTTGGTTCGGCTTTAACGGCGGTTCGCAGCTGGCTATGGGTTCGCTGGGTGACGTTGCTGACGTATCGCGCATCTTCTCGAACACCAACGCTGCGGCTGCTGGCGGTTCGATCGTTGCTCTGATCCTGACCCAAGTTCTGTACAAGAAACCTGACCTCACCATGATCCTGAACGGCGCACTGGCCGGTCTGGTATCGATCACCGCTGAGCCGCTGACCCCGTCGCTGGGCGCTGCTACGATCATCGGTGGTATCGGTGGTGCTCTGGTTGTCTTCTCGGTTCCGCTGCTGGACAAACTGAAGATCGACGACGTTGTTGGTGCGATCCCGGTTCACCTGATCTGCGGCATCTGGGGCACCATCGCGGTTGTCTTCACCAACGGTGACGCATCGCTGGGCACGCAGCTGTACTCGATCATGGTTGTCGGTATCTTTGTATCGGTTTCGTCGGCCATCGTTTGGTTCATCCTGAAAGCGGTCATGGGCATCCGTGTCAGCGAAGAGGAAGAGATCAACGGTCTGGATATGGCTGAGCTGGGTATGGAAGCATATCCCGAGTTTTCGAAAGGCTAACATTCCTTCCAGTTAGTCTGAGATGACTTGCCCGGGCGTTCGCGCCCGGGCTTTTTGTTTGTGGTATCGATGGACACGAAAATGCCCCGCGGTCCAAGGGTGGACGGCGGGGCATGAGTATTTAGGCCAAGATGAAGATCAGCGGAGGGTTTTCGCGATCGCCGCGGCGCAGGTGGGGATCGTGTCGTGGGTCAGGCCCGCGATGTTGATCCGGCTGTCGCCGACCATATAAATGCCGTGATGCTCGCGCAGGGTGACGACGTCGTCTGGTGTGAGGCCAAGGCGCGAGAACATACCTCTTTGCGTGGCGATGGCGTCGAACCGGTCGGAATTGGTGGCCAGACGCAGGGCATCCGCGAGGGCAGTGCGCAGGTCGTTGATCGTCGTGCGCATGTCGGACAGTTCCGCGATCCAGTCGGCGCGCAGGTCGGGGTTAGTTAGGACCGTGCTGACCAGACGTGCGCCGTGATCGGGCGGAAACGAATAGGTCAGGCGATTGAGCGCGGTCAGGGTGCCTTGGACGCGGTCATGCGTGGTGGTGTCGTGGCAGGTGGCGATCAGAGTGCCAGCGCGTTCGCGATACAGGCCGAAGTTTTTGGAACAACTGGCCGCGATCAGAGTGTTGGGGCAGGTTTTGGCAATCAGGCGCGTTGCGGCGGCGTCGGTGTCGAGGTCGGTGCCAAACCCCTGATACGCGAGGTCAATAACGGGTGTCGCGCCGCGTTCGGCGATCAGGGTGGCGATGGTGCGCCAGTCCTCCGGCGTCGGGTCGATGCCGGTTGGATTGTGACAGCATCCGTGCAGGATGATCGCGTCGCCCTCTTTCATCTCGGAGAGGTCCGCCAGCATCCCGTCGAGGTCCAGCACGCCGTTCTCGGCATAGCGGTAGGGGCGCAGCGGCAGACCACGGTGGCGGATGATCGCGAGGTGGTTGGGCCATGTGGGTGTCGGCACCCAAATCGTGGCGGTCGGCACCGCACCGCGGATGAGGTCGAGCGCGAGCGTCATCGCCCCCGTTCCGCCGACTGTGCCGATGGCGGGTGTTTCGCCGTAGTCCGCGCCCAGTACCAGATCGGACATGGCGCGACGGAAGGTAATGTCGCCGGCGAGGTCCGTGTAGGTTTTGGTGGTCTGGGCGTCCATGACCCGCCGTTCTGCCGCAGCGATGGCACGGGGGATGGGTGTCAGGCCCTCGGGCGTTTTGAAAACGCCGACGCCGAGGTCGATTTTGCTTGGGCGCGGATCAGCGGCATAGGCCCGCATCAGCCCGATGATGGCATCTGCGGGCTGATCCTGCAGCCGGTCAAAGAGGGGTGTCATCCCTTGGCGACCTTGAGGTCGTCATACATGCCCCATTCCGACCACGACCCGTCATAGAGCGCGTGGTTGTCGCGGCCCAGACGTTCGAGGGCAAGGTTGATGATTGCCGCGGTCACGCCCGACCCGCAGGAGGTGATGGCGGGTTTGCCGAGGTCCACACCGGCGGCGTCGAATACGGCGCGCAGGTCGGCCTCGGACTTCATCGTGCCGTCCTTGTTCAGCAGGGTGCCAAAGGGGACGTTTTTCGAATTCGGAATATGGCCCGAGCGCAGGCCGGGGCGGGGTTCCTCGACCTCGCCTTTGAACCGAGCGGGGGCGCGGGCGTCGATGATTTCATAATCCAGCAGTTTGGATGCGGCGGCGACTTGGGTCACGTCCTTGACCATCTGGTTCTGACGTTGAACCGTCATGTGGCGGTCGCGGACGACGGGCGGAAGGTCCTCGATCGGGCGACCCTCGGCCTGCCATTTCGGGAACCCGCCGTCCAGAACGGCCACGTCAAATTTGCCCATCAGGCGGAACATCCACCACACGCGGGCGGCGGAAAACAGGCCCGCACCGTCGTAGACCACAACCTGATGGCCGTCGCCGACGCCCATGGCGCGCATGCGGCTCATGAATTTTTCGACGGGCGGTGCCATATGCGGCAGGTCCGAGCGGTGGTCGGAAATATCGTCGATATCAAAGAACCGCGCGCCGGGGATGTGCGCGGCGTCGTATTCCGCGCGCGGGTTACGACCGCTGTCGGGCATGTACCACGAGGCGTCCAGAACGCGCAGGTCGGGGTTCTGCAGGTGATCTGCCAGCCATTGGGTCGAGACCAAGGTTTTGGGGTCGTCCGTGCTCATCAAAATCTCCTGCGGTTTTGCTGTGACTTGGATAAAACGGCAGGGGCGATCAGGCAAGGGTCAGCTGTTGTGACGCAGCAGTCGCTGTTTCTGGCGGTTCCAGTCGCGCTTGGCCTCGGTTGCGCGCTTGTCGGCGACCTTTTTGCCCTTGGCGATCCCGATTTTCAGTTTCGCGATGCCCTTGTGGTTGAAGTACAGAACCAGCGGGACAAGGGTCATGCCTTTGCGTTGCGTATCGGCCCACAGGCGCGCCAGTTCCTTGCGCGAGACCAACAGCTTGCGCTTACGCCGTTCCTCGTGGCCCCATGTTTTCGCCTGTTCATAGGGCGCGATATAGCTGTTGATCAGCCACAGTTCACCATCCTCGACCGAGGCATAGCTCTCGGCGATGTTGGACGGGTTGTCCCGCAGGGATTTGACTTCGGACCCTTGCAGAATGATCCCGCATTCGAGGTCTTCCTCAATTGCGTAATCATAGCGGGCACGCCGGTTTTCGGCGATCACCTTATAGTTCGGGTCGGATTTGGGTTTTGCCATAGTTCTGGGAATATAGGGCCGATTGGGTCGGGCCGAAAGGGAAAGGGCGCGATTTCCGCGCCCCGCCCGTTACCGTTTGTTAATTGAGCAGACCAGCGTGGCGCAGCGCGGCGTCGATCTGGTCGCGTGTGGCTTGCGTGACGTTGGTCAGGGGCGAGCGGACCTCTTCGCCACATTTGCCCAGACGGGACAGGGCGTATTTGGCTCCGGCTACACCCGGTTCGAGGAAGATCGCCATATGCAGCGGCATCAGCTTGTCCGACAGTTCCAGCGCGGTTTTGTAATCCCCGGCAAGGGTCGCCTCTTGGAATTGCGCACAAAGGCGCGGCGCGACGTTCGCGGTGACCGAGATACAGCCGACACCGCCGTGCGCGTTATAGCCCAGTGCAGTAGCGTCTTCGCCCGAGATCTGTAGGAAATCCGTGCCGCAGGTGATCCGCTGTTGCGGAACGCGGCTAAGGTCGCCGGTGGCGTCCTTGACCCCGATGATGCGCGGCAGTTTGGCCAGTTCGCCCATGGTGGCGGGCGTCATGTCCACGGCCGAACGGCCTGGGATGTTGTAGATGATGATCGGCAGCTCACAGCAATCATGCGCAGCGGTGAAATGTGCGATCAGACCGGCCTGCGTCGGTTTGTTGTAATAGGGCGTCACGACCAGTGCGGCGGCGGCACCGACCTTTTCGGCGTGCTGCATGAACCGGATGGTTTCGACCGTGTTGTTCGACCCCGCACCGGCCACGACGGGAATGCGGCCATCGGCGGCGCGCACGACCTCTTCGACGACCATTTCGTGTTCGGCATGGCTTAGGGTTGGGCTTTCGCCCGTGGTGCCGACGGGGACCAAGCCGTGGCTGCCCTCCTCGATGTGCCACGCGACCAGAGCCTTAAGCGCGTCGCGATCCACTGCACCGTCTTTAAACGGTGTCACCAGTGCTGGCAGAGATCCTTTGATCATGACACGCTTCCTCCTTCATGGTTCGATAATCGGGCACGACTCGCCCGTGGTAAGCGACGGGAACCTATACGGCCCTGTCTGCGTTGCCAAGTTCGTGTGTTGCAGGCTGATAAGGGGGCGCTAGTCTTTTGGCAAACAGAGATTTGAAAACCGCTATGCGATTCTTACTACACCCCGTTTTATGTGTGTTTTTGGCCATTCAGCCGGCCATGGCGCAGGATCGTCCGCTGTTGGTGGACATCATGGAATCCGTGCGCGCCGATGACTGGAATACGGCGCGGGCGCTGGCATCCACACAGGATCAGGTCATTCAGGATATTGTCACATGGCGGGCCCTGCGTGCGGGTGTGGGGGATCTGTCGGAATACCTCGATTTCATCGGGCGCAATGGCGATTGGCCGGGCATGGACCGCGTGCGCGTACGGGCCGAGGGCGCGCTAGCTGCTGATACCTCACCTGCGACGGTGCTGGCCCTGTTCAACGGCACGCCGCCCGAAACCGGAAATGGCGCGGTGCATTTGGTGCAGGCCCTATTGGCCAGCGGTCAGAACGACGCGGCCGAGGCACAGGCGGTCCTGACATGGATGAGCCTGCCGCTCGATTCCGCAGGCCACGGGTTCCTGATGGACCGGTTCGGTCACGTTCTGGCCAATCACCATGTCACGCGGATGGACGAAATGCTGTGGCAGGGGGCGGCTGAGTCCATTGATCTGATGTTCGATCTGGTGCCGGACGACATCCGTGCCCTTGCCGTTGCGCGCCATGAGTTGCGCAAACAGGGTCCCGGAGTAGACGCATTGATTGAGGCGATCCCGCCCGCCCTGCAAAACGACGGCGGTCTGGCGTGGGAGCGGTTCAATTGGCGCATCCAAAAGGACCGAGGGGATGAGGCGATGGCCCTCATGCAGGAACGCAGCACCAGCGCCGAGGCACTGGGCCGGCCCGCGCGCTGGGGGCGGTGGCGCACGATTTTTGCCCGCCGGTTGCTGCGCGATGATCAGGCGCAGGCGGCCTATGATCTGGCGTCGAACCATTTCATGACCTCTGGCGCGACCTATGCCGATCTGGAGTGGCTGTCGGGGTTCATCGCCCTGCGCAAGCTGGACGATCCCGCCCGCGCCCTGACCCATTTCCAGAATGTCGAGGCGGCGGTCACTACCCCGATCAGCACCTCGCGCGCCCTCTATTGGCAGGCCCGCGCGCAGGAGGCCGCAGGGGACGAGGACACCGCCCTAGCCACGTACCGCCGCGCGGCAGAGCATCAGACGGCCTATTACGGGCAACTCGCCGCACAACGCGCGGGCGTGCCGATGGACCCCGCCCTTATCGGGACCGAGGTCTATCCGGATTGGACCGGTGCGGATTTCGCGGGGGGATCGGTGTTGCGCGCGGCCCTTTATTTCCTACAAGCGGGCGAACAGAACCTTGCCGAATGGTTCATGACCCATCTGGCCGAGGGCGCTGATGCCACCGGTCAGGCGCAATTGGCTGGTTTGGCGTTTCAGTTGAACGAACCACATATCGCCCTGCGCATTGCCAAGATCGCGGCGTCAAACGGTACGATCCTGCCGCGGGCCTATTTCCCTGTGACCGACATCATCGACCCCGAGCATCCCGCGCCGGACGCGCTTGTCCTGTCCATCGCGCGCCGAGAGAGCGAGTTTGACCATGATGTCACCAGTCCCGCAGGGGCGCGCGGGTTGATGCAATTGATGCCGGGCACGGCGCAGGACGTCGCCAATAGTCTGGACATTGCCTATTCCGGCGCCGCGCTGTTGAGCGATCCGCGCTATAACGCCCGCCTGGGCGCGCGCTATCTGGCCGATCTGATCGACGAATTTGGCGAGAACTACGCCCTTGTCCCCGCCGCCTATAACGCGGGGCCGTCGCGGGCGCGGCGTTGGATTGAGGATTATGGCGATCCGCGCAGTGCGGGCACCGATATTGTAGATTGGGTCGAAATGATCCCGTTCGAGGAAACCCGCACCTATGTGATGCGTGTGTCGGAATCATTGGCCATTTACCGCGCGCGTCTGGCGCAGGAACCGGTGGATTTCGACATCCTTGGCGATCTGACCAGCCGGTGATCAGGCGCGTCTGCGTTCACGGAACAGGGTGAACAGGCCCGCGCCAATCACAATCGCCGCCCCGATGGCCACATTGGGACGCAGGGTTTCGCCAAACACCGTCAGGCCAAGGGCCGAGGCAAACACCAGTTGCAGATAGGCAAAGGGTTGGACCGCGCTGGCCTCGGCGACTTCATAGCACCGGATCAGCATATAGTGACCCAACGCGCCGGTGACGCACAGAACCCCCATCAGGGCCCAGTCTTGGCCGCTCATCGGTTCCCAATACCAGACACCGATACAGGTCAAGGCTACCGCGCCCATCGTGCCGGTCCAGAAAAAGCTGGTCGCGGAGGTGTCTTGGCGCGCGACATAGCGGGTCAACAGACCATAGAGCGCGAACATCGACGCCGCCAACAACGGGACAAGGGCGGCGGGTGAAAACACCGTGTGGCCGGGGTTCAGGATGACCAGAACGCCAATAAATCCGATCCCGATCGCGACCCAGCGTCGCCAGCCGACCCGTTCACCCAACACGGGGCCCGATAGGGCGGCAATGATCAGGGGGTAACAGGCGAATACCGCGTGGCTCTCGACCAGACCGAGCAGGACAAAGGCCGCGATCATCACGCAAATCTCGAACGCCAGCAGCAGCCCGCGAAACGCCTGTAACACCGGTTGCTTCGTCGCGGCGGCGGCGCGGATGCCGCCGGCCTTGCGCGCACCCACAAAGATGACAAAGGCCGCAAAAAACCAATAGCGCACCATCACCACCATCTGCACGTTATAGGCCCCCGCAAGGTGGCGCGATAACCCGTCCTGCATGGCAAACACAAAGGTCGTGCCGATCATCAACAGGATGCCAAGGCGCGTGTTCTGATCGGTCATGCGGGTTTCTTTCCGACGGTCATGTGACGTTTGCGGCCAAAGCCGGGGATGCGGGTGATCTCAAACCCCGCGTCGGTAAGGGACCGGCGCACATGCCCTGCGGCGGTATAGGTGGCGCAGGTGCCATTCGTCGCGGTCGCGGCCCCGACGGCGGCCATCAATTCGGGCGACCACAACTCGGGGTTTTTGGCGGGCGAAAACCCGTCCAGAAACCACGCATCCGCCTGTAGGTTCTGCGCAGGTAGCGTATCGCGCGCATCTCCAATCACGACGGTCACGTGCAGCCCCGCAAAATCGAATTCCCGCGCGCCAGACGCCCATTGGTCCAGATAGGGCGCGGCAATCGCCTGTGCCTCGGGAAAGGCGCGCAAGGCACGTTCGATTTCCGGTGCCTGCATCGGAAAGGCCTCAAAGCTGGTAAAATGCACCGTGCCCGGCGCGCCCATTTCGGCCCACAGCAACGCGGTCGCCAGCATGTTCAGACCCGTGCCAAACCCCAGTTCGGCGATGTGAAACCCGTCCTGCAGGCGCGTGCGTAAATCATTGCCATCCAGAAACACATGCCGCGTTTCCGCCAACCCGTTATCCAGCGAGAAATACGGATCGTCGAACTGACGCGATACGGGGATAACCTCATCCCGCCAGTCCAGATTTGCGTGCTGGTCGTTCGGCATCTGATGTCCTAAACCGATGTGTGGATCAGGGCGACAATGCGCCCGACAGAATGGATTGGCAATGGCGGACATCACGGTTTTCGGGGCGGGGGCATTTGGCCTGTCGGTGGCGTTTGAATGCGCGCGACGCGGGGCCAAGGTGCGCGTGATCGAACGCCGCGCCGTGGGGGCAGGGTCCAGCGGCGGGATCGTCGGCGCGCTTGCCCCGCATACGCCCGAAAACTGGAACCCGAAAAAGGCGTTTCAATTCGACAGCCTGATTATGGCGGCCGATTTCTGGGCCGCTGTAGAACGCATCGGCGGGGAAACGGCAGGCTATGCACGGTCGGGGCGGGTTCAGCCGATTGCAGACGAGCACGCCCTAACCCTTGCGATGGAACGTGCCGAAAACGCCCGCACCCTGTGGCAGGGGCTGGCGGAATGGCACGTGGTGGATGCGGCGGATATGGACTGGGCCCCGCCAAGCCCCACGGGCAAGGTGATCCACGACACGCTGAGCGCGCGTCTTTACCCCGCGCGGGCCTGTGCGGCACTGGCGGCGGCGATCCGTGCGCTGGGCGGTGAGATTGTGATCGGGGATCATGATGCGGCACCGGGATCGGCGGTAGTTTGGGCCACGGGGTATGAGGGGTTAGAGCATCTGAGCGCCAATCACACCCGTTCGATGGGCGCAGGGGTCAAGGGACAGGCGGCCCTGTTGGCGTTTGACCGACGGGATATGCCGCAACTGTTTGCCGACACGTTGCATTTCATCCCGCATTACGATGGGACGCTGGCCATCGGGTCGACGTCGGAACGCGAGTTCACTGATCCGACGGGCAATGATGCACTGGTAGAGGATCTGATCGCGCGGGCCCGTGCGGCGGTGCCGGACCTGCGCGACGCCAAGGTGATCCGCACATGGGCCGGTGTCCGCCCCCGCGCGCGCAGCCGTGCGCCCATGATCGGCCCCTATCCGGGCAAGCCGGGACAGTTCATCGCAAATGGCGGGTTCAAGATCGGGTTTGGCATGGCGCCCAAGGTGGCGGCGGTCATGGCCGATCTGATCCTGAACGACAATGACACGATCCCCGACCCGTTTCGGGTCGAGGCGAATTTCTGAACGTCTAGACCGGTAGACCCGCGGCCTTGCGCAGGTCGGTCATCAGGGATTTCAGCGCCTTCATGTTGATCTCATTGGTCAGGTTGCCGTCCTCATCGAACTGCTGGCTGGTCTGACCGACCAGAACTTCGGGCCCGTACAAAAGATGCGGGCGGAACGGCGTCATACAATGGCGCAGGGCAAATTGCGTCCGTTCACCCCCCGCGCGGCCACCCGTGGCGGACATAATCGCCACGGGTTTAGAGGCCCACGGGTTGCCCTCGGTCCGGCTGACCCAATCCAGCGCGTTTTTTAGAACGCCCGATACGGATTTGTTGTACTCGGGCCCCGAAATTACCACCGCATCAGCGGCAGCGATTTGATCGGCAAGGGTCTGAACCTCGGGCGGGATGCCCTCGGCCTCTTCCAGATCGCCATCATAAAGCGGCAGGCGCAGGTTCGCGAATTCGAACCGGTCGGGGTTGAATTGGCGTTTCGCCTCATGCACCAGTTTCGTGTTAAAGGATCCGGCCCGCAAAGAGCCCGAAATTCCAAGCAAAAATGACTCTGACATCGTTTGTCCAATAGTTGTTCTATTGTGATGTATGGTCAGGGTTGCCGGCGTCAACCGCGCCTAGGCGGGGATCTTCTTGCGAAAAACGATGCTGGTCGGGTGATCGAACCCGTCGTGGGTGAACTCATCACACTGCAGGAACCCCATCGCGGCAAAGGTCGTGTGGTTCTCGAATAGCTCCACACGGGTGTGCAATTCGACCTCGGACAGGCCCAGATTGGCGGCGCGCTCTTCGGCCTTGGCGATCAGGGCGCGGGCATAGCCACGGCCGCGATGCGTGCTGGCGACGGCGAGTTTGCCGAGATACAGGATATTGTCCTTGGGCGTCAGAAACACACAGGCGACAGGTGTGCGGCGATCCTCGATCACCCAAATCTCGCATTCGGTTGCGGTCTGCCTCAGGGTTTCAACCGTCAGTTGGTGCATCGAACTGGGGGGATCAATACGCCCATCCATATACGCAAAAGATGTCCGTATCAGCCGAAGGAGGGCTGACCAGTCGTATGGGTCTTTGACGCGTAGTGGGTTCATATAAGGTAATGATTAGCCTCTTCTTTTCTGATGGCAAGGCCTTATCCACCTTTGGCAATTCATGAGACGTAAACGCCCTGAAAAATGCGCGGCCACCTGATGGTGACCGCGCGGGGATCCTGCCCCTTTCGGGATTGGGGCCGGGGCAGGGGGTTATTCGGCCGGAACCGAATGGGGGGCGGGCGTGGACCCAAAGTGTTTGCGGTTCAGGCGCAGGACCAGAACGATCATCGCGAATTGGGCGATCAAGGCGAGGGCGCTGAGGCCCCAATAGGCGACGCCGAATTTCGCGATTGTACCGGTGGCCACCAGACCCTTGTTGATCCAAAAGTGCAGCAGAACCGACAGGGCCACACCGGGACAGATCAGGGCGTAGGAGCCGGCCGATTTATCGGGGCCGCTGATGTACTGTGCGCTATAGCCTTGGCGGCCCAGAACCAGCAGGCCCAGCCCGAGGAAAACCAACTGAATGCTCAGAACCTTGGTCAGGAACATCAGCGTGTCGATCGGGGTCGAATGGCCGTCGAACGTGGTGTGCATGCCGTGATCCTGACGCAGGACCATGATCGACAGAACCGTCAGGATCGGGATAACGATCATCAGGGTCGGGCCGGATTCACGTGCGGTCCCGTGTTGCAGCATCGAGGCAAAACCGGTGATCGCAGCAACTACCGCATAGACCAGCGCCGCAATCCCAAAGAAGGTCGACAGCAGGATGCTGATCGCGACGACTTGGGGCGTGGTGCTCATCGCGGCGGGGGCGGCAAGGCCAACGGCCACCATGGACAGGGCAAAGGCGGGCAACAGCTGGGCAAACGAGTTATGCGCAGTCATGTCGAACACGCCCCCCTTGGTCAGAACGCGGCCAAGGAAATCGCCGATCAACCGGAACGCCATCGCGCCAACGATCAGGAAGGCAATCATCGCAACGGGGAACATGTATTCCACGATCAGCCACAGCTGCGGCACGAAGACCAACCCGATGATGAAGGCCACGTTGATCCCCATGGCAAGCGCCAGAGGCATCGCCAGAAGTTGGGTTTCGGCGTTGGTTTGACGCAGTTGGTCATAGGCGGCTGTCTGACGGAACGCGCGGTATTGCCCGATGTTCCAGAACAGGGATTTCAGGTTTTGAAACCCAAAGAACGCGATGCCGGCATAGGCGGCGATGATCGCGGCGGTCTGCCAAGGCGAACCACCATTCAGCGCCCGCAGGATGTCCTCGAACACCGGAACGGGCTGACCGGGGTGTTTCACCCAGAACATCAGGTACATGAAAAAGGTAACGACCAAGCCCCCGGAACCGACCGAAGCCAGAAAATACAGGGGCGCGTATTGGCGGGGTGTCTGTGCGGGGGAGTGAGACATATCGAACCTCATACATTCATCAATGTGAATACATATACATATGCAAAATTATGAATACAACTATTAACCGAACCTTAACCCCCGCGCGGGACCCTGTGCGAAAACGAACAGGGGCGTCATGCGATATCTTTTTCTAACTTTGGCAATGGTTTGCGCGGCCTGTGATAGCCCAAGCATCACAATGGCGGGCGCAACGAAAACGGTTGTTCAGGTCGAGCAAAGCACGTTTTCGGTCTATCAATTGGGCGATCGGGTCGAGGTTATTCGCACGAATATCGAATATGGCCGTGATGCAAAGGGCATCATGGCGCGGGCGATTGCCGCGATTCCCCTTGCGACGGGCTGTGAGGTCGTTCCGGGCAGTTTGGATGGCGATCCGGCCTTGCTCACGGCCAAGGTACATTGCCCGACCTAGACGCGCGGGCCTAGGCGGTCAGGGATTTCTGCATGAACACGCTGGCCTCAATCGCCTCATACCCGCCAAAGGGGCCGCATTCCGCGTATCCAAGCGACCGGTAAAGGGCCAATGCCGCGACCAAGGGCGGGCCGCTTTCTAGTTTGATATCGCTCAGGCCGCGCTCCCGTGCGCGGGTCTCAAGCGCGGCCATCAGGGCCTGCGCGATCCCTTGGCCACGGGCGGCTGGGTCGACGAACATGCGCTTAACCTCACCATAGCCGCCCATATCGACCAACGCCACACAGCCGACCGGTTGCCCATCCAGCCGCGCCACCAAAAAATCGGTGTCCGCATTGTCCAGTTCCTCGGGCGAAAAGGTGAAACATTCGTCTTCGGAAAACACGGCACGCAGGGCGGCCTCGCTGCCGTCAATCAGGGCGCGGGAACTGTGGGAAACGGGGCTTTCTAGGGTGATTTCGGTGGTCACGGTCGATTCCTTTCACTGGAATTGGCCTGTGATCGGGGGCCAAAGTCAATCAATCGCCCCCGTGATATTGCGGCGCGAACCAATATCTTGTGGATAAGTCGCCTATTTGGGCCACATCGGGTGGTGCGTGCTTGACTCACTATCCGTTCGGCCAAAGGATTTATCACCACAGGAATCAAACAGGACCCAGATTTGCGTTTCAATCGCCTCAGACTCAATGGCTTTAAAAGCTTTGTCGATCCGACAGAGCTGATCATTGCCGATGGCCTGACCGGGGTGGTGGGGCCGAATGGCTGTGGGAAATCCAACCTGCTTGAGGCGCTGCGCTGGGTCATGGGGGAAAACCGCCCGACCGCCATGCGCGGCAGCGGGATGGAGGACGTGATCTTTGCCGGCGCGTCAAGCCGTCCGGCGCGGAACTTCGCCGAGGTCTGTTTGACCATCGATAACACCGACCGCGTCGCGCCGCCGGGGTTCAACGATCAGGACATGTTGGAAATCGTGCGCCGGATCACGCGGGATGCGGGATCGGCCTATAAGGCGAACACGCGGGATGTGCGGGCGCGCGATATCCAGATGCTGTTCGCGGATGCCTCGACCGGTGCGCATTCACCCGCGCTGGTGCGGCAGGGTCAGATTTCGGAACTGATCAACGCCAAGCCCAAGGCGCGCCGCCGCATTCTGGAAGAGGCCGCCGGTATCTCGGGCCTGTATCAGCGTCGCCATGAGGCCGAGCTCAAGCTGAAGGGCGCCGAGACGAACCTTGCCCGCGTGGATGATGTCATCGAACAACTGGCCAGCCAGCTGTCGCAACTGGCCCGTCAGGCCCGTCAGGCCGCACGTTATCGCCAGATTGGCGAGGACCTGCGCCAGTCCGAGGGCATGCTGCTGTATCGCCGTTGGAAAGAGGCGGATGAGACGCGTCTTAAGACCGAACAGGACCTGACGGAACAGGTGAAAACCGCCGCGCAGGCCGAGGCGAATGCCCGCAAGGCCGCCGAGGCGCGGACCGAGGCCGAAACGATCCTGCCCCCCTTGCGTGAAGAAGAAGCGATTGCCGCCGCGATCCTGCAACGCCTGATCGTCGAGCGTGACGCCCTGTCCGACCAAGAGGAACAGGCGCGCGCGGCAATCCAGACGCTGAATGCACGGATCGAACAACTGGGCCTCGATATCGACCGAGAATCCGGCCTGAACCGCGATGCGGGTGAAACGATCGAACGTCTGGAGTGGGAGCAGGATCAGCTGTCCAAGGCGGGCGACGGGTTCGACGACTCGCTTGAGGCCGCGTTGGAGGCCGCACAGGATGCTGCCGCCGTGTTGCAAGACCGCGAATCCGCTCTGTCGCAACTGACCGAGGATGTGGCCCGTCTGGCCGCGCGGCACCAATCTGCGAACCGGATGATGGAGGACGCGGCGAAAACCGTGGCCAAACATGACGCCGAGGCCGAGGTCGCCCGCAACGCTGTGGCGGCCGCGCGTGAGGCGTTGGAAGAGGCGGCGGAGACGCTTGAGGTCGCTCAGGAAGAGCTGGAGACCGCATCGGCCACCGCCGAGTCCGCCGAAGAGGCATTGGCCGCCGCCGATGATGCCCGCGCCGAGGCGCAACAGCGTGAATCAGACGCCCGCGCCGAACATTCCGAGGCCGAAGGAGAGGCCAGCGCCCTGCGCGCCGAGGCGGGCGCGCTTGCCCGTCTGGTTGAACGTGACACGGTTGAAGACGGTCAGGTTCTGGACGATCTGCACGTCCATCCGGGGTATGAAAAGGCGCTGGGCGCGGCGCTGGGTGATGATCTGCGCGCGCCCGAGGTCGATGGCGTCGAGGCGTCCGGTTGGGTCAATCTGGCGCGTTATAACGAAAGCTATGACCTGCCCGCAGGGGCGGAACCCCTGTCCGATCATGTGTCTGGCACGGTGTTGATGAACCGCCGTATGAATCAGATCGGCGTGGTGTCCGCCGCCGATGGCAACGCCCTGCAGTCCCAGTTGAAACCAGGTCAGCGGTTGGTCTCGCTGGACGGGGATTTGTGGCGCTGGGACGGGTATCGCACGGGGGCCGAGGATGCGCCGTCCGCCGCCGCCCTGCGCCTGCAACAGTTGAACCGCTTGGGGGAGCTGAAACAGGATCTGGAACAGGCGAACGCGCGCGCCCAAGGGGCCGCCAAAGCGCATGAGATGCTGAAACAGCGTCTAGCCGATTTGACCGAGGCCGATCGCCTTGCCCGTCAGGCGCGGCGGGACGCGGATCGTTTGGTGGCCGATGCGGGTCGCGCCCTGTCCCGCGCCGAGGCCGAGAAATCCATCGCGGCAAGCAAGTTGGAGAGCGCGGATTTGGCCGTCAAACGTCATGAGGACGAGGCGATGTTGGCCCGCGAACGTCTTTCCGAGGCGCGAGAGGCGATTGAAGACCTTGATGACCTCGAAGGGGCCCGCGCGCGGGTAGAGGATGTGCGCATGACGGTTGAGGCCGCGCGCATGACCATGATGGCGAAACGCTCGGCCCATGATGAGTTGCGCCGTGAGGGCGATGCCCGCACCCGCCGCCGCCAAGAAGTGATCAAGGAACTGAGCGGTTGGCGCCACCGGTTGGACACGGCAGGCAAGCGGATTGGTGAGCTGTCAGAACGCCGCGAGCAATCCCAAGAAGAATTGCGCGACGCGATGGAGCGCCCTGCCGAGATCGCCGAAAAACGCGAAGAACTGGCCGAGGCGATTGAGACAGCCGAAACCCGTCGCCGTGCGGCCGCAGATAAACTGGCCGAGGCGGAAACGCACCTGCGCACCATTGAACAGTCTGAGCGTGATCTGGAACGCAATGCGTCCGAGGCCCGTGAGGCCCGCGCGCGCGCCGAGGCGCGCGTCGAGGCGGCCCGTGAAACCGTTGCAGCAGCTGCGGAACGGATTGCCGAGGACCTTGAGACCAAACCTGAGGCCCTGTTGGAACAGTTGGGTGTGACGCCCGACGACATGCCGCCGTCCGACACGATTGAAAACGATGTGAACCGCCTGAAACGACAGCGCGACGCCCTCGGCGCGGTCAACCTGCGCGCCGAAGAAGACGCGAAAGAGGTTCAGACTGAACATGATTCATTGGTGTCGGAAAAAGAGGACCTTGAGGAGGCGATCAAGGCCCTGCGCACCGGTATCGCCAGCCTGAACCGCGAAGGGCGGGAGCGCCTGCTGACCGCATTTGAACAGGTGAACAGCAACTTTTCCCTGCTGTTCACGCACCTGTTCGGCGGGGGTGAGGCCAAGCTGGTCCTGGTGGAGTCCGACGACCCGCTGGAGGCCGGTTTGGAAATCATGTGCCAACCGCCGGGCAAAAAGCTGGCCACGCTCAGCCTGCTGTCGGGGGGGGAACAGACCCTGACGGCGCTGGCCCTGATCTTTGCGGTGTTCTTGGCCAACCCCGCGCCGATCTGTGTTCTGGACGAGGTCGATGCGCCCTTGGACGATGCGAACGTGACGCGGTTTTGTGACCTGCTGGATGAGATGACGCGGCGCGCCGATACGCGGTTCCTGATCATCACGCACCACGCCGTTACGATGAGCCGCATGGACCGCCTGTTCGGTGTAACCATGCAGGAACAAGGGGTTAGCCAGCTTGTGTCTGTCGACTTGAAGAAGGCAGAGCAGTTGGTCGCCTAGGCGGGCAGCTTGACCAACCGGTCGGTGATTTTGACCGCGCCGCTTTGAACGATCTCACAAAGAACACCGCGTAGGCGCAGGGGAATGTGATCGGGTAGATTGATCCAATCCTTGGTCGTATCGCCATATCGCGCGCGCCATTTCACGCAGCCGTCGTTGAACACGTCACTGACGCGCAACACCGCCGTCCCCGCCCCGATCAAGGCACCGGTGGGCAGGTTCGCCTCGGTCATGTTCATATCGGCAATGATCGTGTCACCGGGGTGCAGATCGCTGGCATCATGCCGACCGACCACGGCGTCAAAGGTCCGGCGCGGCAGGATCGACACCTGAATTCGCGGATCGGGCGTACCATCGTCACGGCGCAACCACGCGTGTTCTTGCCAACGATCCATGTGAACGCCGTTCATTTCGTTGAGCAACAACTCATCCACAAAGGTCCGTGCGCCAAAGGTCTCACGATAGCAAAGGGTCGAAATCGGCGCATCCGACTTGGGTGCGTTCAGGATATCCGGAACGACGGCCAAGAGATCGGCCATGGATGCGCCGGTGGGATGGCTCACAGTTTGGACAGCAATTCGGTGGTCGGCCACGCGTCGGCGGGCAGGCCGAGACGCAGCTGTTCTTTTTGAACGGCCTCTCGGGTTTTGGCGCCAAGGATGCCGTCGACCCCACCGACGTCATGACCGCGTGCCTGTAGTTTGGATTGCAGCGCCTTCATCTGATCGCCGCTCAGGCCCGGTGTCGGATTGCCCGCCGTGTAGACCGGACCGCCCTCAAGGCGGGTCGCGAAATAGGCGGCGGTGGTCACGTAGACAAAGCTTTTGTTCCACTCGAAATAGACGTCGAAATTCGGATAGGCCAGAAACGCGGGACCGTTGCGCCCCATCGGCAACAGGACAGAGGCCTTCAGGTTCGACTTCCCAAGGCTTCCCGCGCGCGGCTTGACGCCCAGTTTGGCCCATTCACCGACGGTTTTCTGGTGATCCAGTCCCGTTTCAGACCAGTCCAGATCGGCCGGAACCGCGATTTCCTGCAGCCACGGTTCGTTCGCGCGCCAGCCGAGTTCGCGCAGCATATTCGCACCGGACACCAGCGCATCAGCGGGTGAGGTCTTGAGGCTGATATGGCCATCACCGTCGCCGTCGACCCCGTTTTCAAGGATGTCACCGGGCAGCATTTGAACCATGCCGATTTCACCAGCCCAGGCACCCGTTGTGCGCGCAGGATCGAAATCGCCCTTTTCGTAGAGCTCTAGCGCGGCGAAAACCTGTGGTCGGAACAATTCTGGGCGGCGACAATCATGGGACAAAGTCACCAGTGAATTCAGCGTGTTAAAGTCACCCTGAACCGCGCCGTAATCGGTCTCCAGTGCCCAGAACGCCAACAGAACCCCGCGCGATACGCCGTATTCCCGTTCGATCCGGTCAAACACCGCATCCCATTTCTGGGCGTTGCGGCGACCGTTGTCGATGCGGTTCTGGCTGATAACGCGGCGCGAAAAGGTGATGAAATCCAGCTGAAACACACCTTGGGAGCGGTCCGCGCGCAGGGTCGCGTTGTCCTGCGCGACACTGGCAAAAAACTTGTCGACCGTGCCTTTGGCATGGCCCTTGGTGATCGCCTCTTGCTTTAGGTCCTTAACAAACCCGCTGAACGAGCCGCCGCATGTGGCCGCCGCGGCGGGTAGGGACAGGGAAAGGGAAAACACCAACGCAAGAGCAGACCGCATAACAAACCTCCGGATCAATCTGGGGCGACAGTATCACCTGTCGCCCGTGTGACAAGCCGGATGGCGCGCGCCCTCAATCACGTCCGTGCGGTTCGTCCCAATCCAGAACCGGATTGATCGGGATGATCCGGTTGGGGTTAATCGTGTCGTGGCTATAGTGGTAGTGGCGCACGATATGATCAAAGTGAACAGTGTTCGCAACGCCTGCCACTTGGTACAATTCGCGCGTGTACGCCCATAGGTTCGGATAGTCGATGATCCGCTTGCGGTTACATTTGAAATGCAGGTGATAGACCAAGTCGAACCGCACTAGCGTGGTGAACAGGCGCCAATCAGCCTCGGTCAAACGATCACCAGTCAGATAGCGGTTTTCGGACAGGATGCCCTCTAGCCAATCCAGCGCATCGAACAGGGTCACGACCGCCTCATCATAGGCCTCTTGCGTGGTAGCAAAGCCCGATTTGTAGACGCCGTTGTTCACCTCGTCATAGACGCGGGCGTTGATCGCATCGATCTGTTCGCGCAGGTCTTCGGGATAATAGTCCGTGTCATTGCCCGTCAGGTCGTTAAAGGCCGAGTTGAACATGCGGATGATCTCCGAGGATTCATTCGACACGATCTGGCCGGTCTTTTTGTCCCACAGGATCGGCACGGTGACGCGGCCCGATACGTCCGGTTGCGCCTGTGTGTAGATGTCGCGCAGGAACGGTTTGCCGAACAGATCATCGCCGGTTGTGCCCGCGAAATCGGTCTCGAACGTCCACCCGTCGTCCAACATGTCGGGGTGCACGACGGACACGGTGATGTGGTCCTCTAGCCCCTTGAGCGCGCGGAAAATCAGGGTGCGGTGCGCCCACGGACAAGCATAGGAAACATAGAGATGATAGCGGCCGCTTTCGGCGGGAAAGCCGCCCGTCCCGCTTGAACCCGGTTCACCGTCAGGGGTGATCCAGTTGCGAAATCCCGCAGTTGTCCGTTTGAATTTACCACCGGTCGACTTGGTGTCGTACCATGCGGTGTCCCACTTTCCATCGATCAGTTGGCCCATCGTGCTCTCCTTTGGTTGCCAACAGACCTAATGCCAAGGTGCCGGTTTTCGAATTCTAAAATCCCGCGCAGTATCTATGCGGTCACGCACGGCGCAAAAAAGTGTTCGTTTTCAATTGGGCGGGTGACTTGGCCCAAGATTTGCGCTTGGAATACACGCCAAGAGGAGCACGCCATGTCTGAATACTTGCCCAAAGAGGTGCGCGAGGGATTGGAACGCGCACACAAGCTGGCCCAGAAAAAGAAGAGCCGTTTGCGCGTCCGCGTAGGCGAGGAAAGCTTTGCCATTCTGCGCTCATGGGACAGCGGATTCGCGATGGATGCCGAGGCCGCGCCGAACCTGCGTGGCTTGGTCGATCTCTATGACGGCGGCAAGCACCTGTATCAGGCGTTGATCGTCGCCTCATCCCAAGAGGGGCATGAGGTCGTATTTGAATTCAAACGCAGCACAATGGCCAACGACCGCCCGCCAGTCGATTTTGAACGTCGTTCGGATGAGCCGGTCGCCCTATTGCCGAAACAGTAGGGCCCGCCGTTATTGCAGATCGCTGAACGCCTCTTGCAGGCGCTGAACGGCCTGTTCGATCTGGCTGTGGGGCATGGCGATGTTGAACCGCAGGAAATCCTCGCCGCCCTTGCCAAACGAATCCCCGTGGTTTGCCGCGATGCGCGCGCCTTGTTCCACGCGTTTCTTGAATTCGGCCGGTGCCATGCCGGTGTCGGTGAAATCCACCCACGACAGATAGGTCGCCTGTAGCGGCATTGACCGCAGGCCGGGGATTTCGGCAATTCCCGCATCGAATGTCTGACGGTTGCGATCCAGATAAGGGATCAGCGCGTCCAGCCATTCCGCGCCACCCGGCGAATAGGCCGCCGTGGCCATGAACAGCCCGAACGAATTCGGCGACAGACCCAGTGCGCCCATCCGTGCGCCGAATGCCGCGCGCAGCTTGTCATCGGGGATGATGACGTTGCCGATATGGCTGCCCGCGATGTTGAAGGTCTTGGTCGTCGCGGTCATCATCACCAGACGATCCATGATTTCGGGCGCGGCAAGGGTCATCGGGACATGCGTTGTCCCCGCAAACACCAGATCGTGGTGGATTTCGTCGCTGACCAAGATCAGGTCGTGACGCACACAGAAATCCGCGATCTGTTTCAACTCGTCCTGTGTCCACACACGACCACCGGGGTTGTGGGGCGAGCACAGGATGAACATCCGTTCGTTGCCCGTCATCTGGGTGTCCCACGCGTCGATATCCAACGCGTACATCCCGTCCTGAAGGGCCAGTTCGCATTCCACGACCTGGCGACCGGCAGCTTTGATCACGCGGGCAAAGGCGTGATAAACCGGCGTCGTCAAAATCACCCCGTCGCCCGGATTGGTATAGGCATCCACGCACATGCCGGTGCCGTTTACCAAGCCATGTGTCGTGAAAATCCAGTTCGGATCGACCGTCCAGTTGTGGCGCGTTTGCATCCACCAGACGATGGCGTCCTTATACGCCGTATCATCGCCGAAATAGCCAAACACCCCGTGATCAACCATGCCCTGCAGCGCGTCGCTCACACAGGCGGGCGGACGGAAATCCATGTCGGCCACCCACATCGACAGGCCATCCTCGGCAGGGACGCCAAAAAGGCGCTCCATCATGTCCCATTTTACCGAATGGGTGCCAAAGCGATTAATGACCTCGTCGAAATTCATGGTGGTCTCCTTTTTTCGGGCAGACTAGCCGCTCAGACCCTATGCGCAAGCGGATTGCGTCGCGCGCGCCCTTGTCCTAAATGCATAGCCATGAGCATTTTACCGATCCTGATCCATCCCGATCCCCGCCTGAAAAAGGTGGCCGAGCCCGTGACAGACGTGAACGATCGTCTGCGCAAGCTGGCCGACGATATGCTGGAAACGATGTATGACGCACCCGGTATCGGGCTTGCCGCGCCTCAAATCGGTGTGATGGAGCGGATCATCGTCATGGATTGCGTCAAGGAAGAGGGCGAAGAGCCTCGTCCGCTGGTCCTGATCAACCCCGAAATCACATGGGCGTCCGAAGACCTGAGCACCTACGAAGAGGGCTGTCTTTCGATCCCCGAGCAATACGCCGAGGTCGACCGCCCCGCCGAGGTTGAGGTCACGTGGCTGGACCGCGATGGCGCGCAGCAGTCCGAGCATTTCAAGGGCCTCTGGGCCACCTGTGTTCAGCACGAGATCGACCATTTGGACGGCAAGCTGTTCATTGATTATCTGAAACCGCTGAAACGTCAGATGATCACGCGCAAAATGCAGAAACTGAAACGCGAACGGGCGCGCTCGTGACGGTCCGCCCCTTTGTTCCCTATCCGGACAAGCGGCTGAAAACCGTCGCCGCACCGGTTGAGGCGATCACGGATGAGATCCGCGCGATCTGGGACGATATGGTCGAAACCATGGACGCGATGCCGGGCTATGGTCTTGCCGGTCCACAGATCGGCGTGATGCAGCGTCTGGCGGTCGTCGATTGCTCGGACGAACGGGGACAGGCCGTGCGCATGGCGAATCCCGAGATCCTGCACGCCTCGGCCAAGCTGCGCGAGCACGAAGAGGCCAGCCCGAACCTACCCGGCCTGTCGGCGGTGATCGAACGTCCCCGCGCGGTGACGGTGCGGTTTATTAATGAGGCGGGCGAAGTGGTCGAACAGGATTTCGTCAATCTCTGGGCCACCTCGGTTCAGCATCAGATCGACCATTTGAACGGTAAGATGTATTTCGACAACCTGTCCCGTCTGAAACGCGAGCGTCTGTTGAAACGGGCGGCCAAGCTGGGGATCACCTGATGCGCGTTGTGTTCATGGGCACGCCCGATTTTTCGGTTCCGGTTCTGGACGCCTTGGTTGCGGCGGGCCATGACATTGCCTGTGTCTATTCCCAACCGCCCCGTCCTGCCGGTCGTGGCAAGAAAGAGCGCCCGACGCCCGTCCACGCCCGTGCCGAAGAACTGGGCCTGCCGGTGCGCCATCCGTTGAACTTTAAAGACGCGGCCGAGCGCGAGGCCTTTGCCGCGTTGAACGCGGATGTGGCCGTGGTCGTGGCCTATGGTCTGATCCTGCCCCAAGCGATTTTGGACGCGCCCGCGCGCGGTTGTCTGAACATTCACGCGTCGTTGCTGCCGCGCTGGCGCGGGGCGGCGCCGATCCATCGCGCGATCATGGCGGGGGACGCACAAACCGGTGTCTGCATCATGCAGATGGAGGCCGGCCTGGACACGGGTCCCGTGTTGCTGCGCCATGCGGTGCGCATCGGGGACGAGGAAACCACCGGTGCCTTGCACGACCGTCTGTCCGCGCTGGGCGCAGCGGCGATTGTGGATGCCTTGGCCCAACTGGAGGATCTGTCGCCCGAGATTCAGCCGGAGGATGGCGTGACCTATGCCGCCAAGATCGACAAGGCCGAGGCGCGGATTGATTGGAGTAAGCCAGCAGCCGAGGTGGATCGATTGATACGCGGCCTGTCGCCCTTTCCTGGCGCGTGGTGCGAGATCGAGGGTGAACGGGTCAAGCTATTGGCCTCGCGCGTGGTCGATGGTTCGGGCACACCCGGGCAAGTGTTGGGTGGGTTCACCGTGGCCTGTGGCGACGGCGCAATTGAGGTCCTGAGCGCCCAACGGTCGGGGAAAAAGGCGATGCCGGCGGGCGAGATCCTGCGCGGGATGGAATTGCCCGACGTGCTGGGCTAGGGGCGGTTTCGGGGAAACCGCGCCTGCGGCATGAGTATTTATGCCAAGATGAAATCAGGATTTGAAAGGGGCCATGCCCGCGCGCGCCAGTTCGTCGGCGCGTTCGTTTTCGGGGTGTCCGGCGTGGCCTTTGACCCATTCCCAAGTGACCGAATGGCGTGATTGCGCGGCGTCTAGGCGTTGCCAGAGGTCGGCGTTTTTCACCGGCTTTTTCGCGGCGGTTTTCCAGCCGTTGCGCTTCCAGCCGTGAATCCATTGGGTCACGCCGTTTTTCACATAGGTGCTATCGGTGACGATGGTGATCTGGCTGGGGCGGGTCAGGCTCTCAAGCGCCGAGATGGCCGCCATCAGTTCCATCTGGTTGTTTGTGGTGTTGGGTTCGCCGCCGCTGAGTTCCTTTTCCTTCAGGATTTCATCGCCTTGGGTGGCGCGCAGTAGCACACCCCATCCGCCGGGGCCGGGGTTTCCAGAGCAGGCGCCATCGGTATAGGCGTGAAGGTCGGGCATTAGAGAATTCCGGCGATGAGGGACGCAAGGACGATGGAGGTCAGCAGAATGCGCAGCGACATCCACCACGGCGGGGTCAGGTCGTTTTTCCACATCAGCCAGTCAATGCCAAGGAGGCCCGCAAAGCCGAAGGCGAGGTAGGTCATCGCGCTGATTGGGCCACCGCCGACCATGAAAAAGACCCAGAGCGCGGGGATCACGGAGAGGACATAGCCCATGGTTGCCACAGGGCCGGTGCCCCGTGCGGCAAAGCCCCAGATGACGCCGGACATGAACGACAGGATAATCGAGCCGTAATAGATTTGGATGAAGGGGCCGATGAAACGCGCACCGAAAAGGTGATTGCCGAGGGCCGCCGCGTCATCCCAATAAAGCGTCAGAGCGCCCCAGACAAACGGGATCAGTCCCGCGAGGCCGAGGAGGAACGGCGTTGTCGGAATGCGGCGGATCATGCGGGTTCCCGCAGAACGCGCGGCACCTTGAACTCAACGTTTTCCTGTGCTGTTTCGACCTGTTCCACGGTTAGATCGAACCGGTCGGCAAAGGCGGTGATGACCTCGTTGATCAGGACATCGGGGGCGGATGCACCGGCGGTGAGGCCGATGGTTTTGATGCCATCTAGAGCGCGCCAGTCGATGTCGGTCGCCCGTTGCACCAGTTGCGCGTAGGCACAGCCGTTGTTCGCCGCGACCTCGACCAGACGTTTGGAATTGGACGAATTGGGCGCACCCACGACCAAAAGGGCATCGCATTTCGGCGCGATGGCCTTGACCGCGTGCTGGCGGTTGGTTGTTGCGTAACAGATGTCTTCCTTATGCGGGCCGACGATGTTGGGAAACCGTGTTTGCAGGGCTGCGACGATGTCCTTGGTGTCATCAACCGAAAGGGTCGTTTGGGTCACAAACGCAAGGCGGTCAGGGTCGGCCACATCCAGCGCTTGGACGTCGTTCACCGTCTCGACCAGCAGCACGCGATTGGCGGGCAGTTGGCCCATTGTGCCGATGGTTTCAGGATGACCCTTGTGGCCGATCATCACGATTTGCAGGCCGTTCTCATTGTGACGCTCGGCCTCGATATGAACCTTGCTGACCAAGGGGCAGGTGGCGTCGACATAGATCATCTGGCGGCTTTCGGCCTCGGCCGGGACCGATTTCGGGACGCCGTGGGCCGAGAAGATCACCGGTCGGTCGTCGGGGCATTCGGTCAGTTCCTCGACAAACACCGCGCCCTTGTCGCGCAGGCCGTCGACGACGAATTTGTTGTGGACGATCTCGTGGCGCACATAGACCGGTGCCCCCCATTTTTCCAAGGCCATCTCTACGATTTTGATGGCGCGGTCGACGCCCGCACAGAAGCCGCGTGGGGCGGCAAGCAGTAATGTCAATGCGGGTTTGGTCATCGCAGCGCCTGAATCCGTTTGAATGGTCGTCTAGCTGCTAAATAGGCCTTGGCGCGCGGTTTGGCCAGTGCTGGCCGGGGCCTCGGGAGAAATGTCGCGATGGCCGGAATTGGGTCGCAAAAGAATTCGCGGCATCAACAGAATTGGGAACGCATATTATTCGAAATAAAAAGACCCGCAGTTTCCAAATAAAACTGCAGGCCCATTTTTAACCATTTGGTTCTAAATTAGTCGTCACTGTCGTCCGGACGCGGTTCACGCGGCGGGCGGCCTACCACGTCCTTGAGTTCATACAGTTCGATGAAGTTGTCGGCCTGACGGCGCAACTCATCCGCGATCATCGGCGGTTGACTGCGGATGGTTGAGACGACCGAGACGCGCACGCCCTTGCGCTGAAGGCTTTCGACCAGCGGGCGGAAGTCGCCGTCGCCCGAGAACAGCACGATGTGATCCAGATGCGGAGCTAGCTCCATCGCATCGACGGTCAGCTCGATGTCCATATTTCCTTTGACTTTGCGGCGGCCCTGCGCGTCGGTGTATTCCTTGGCGGGCTTGGTCACCATGGTAAAGCCGTTGTAGTGCAACCAGTCGACAAGCGGTCGAATGGGCGAATATTCGTCGTTCTCCAGAAGCGCGGTGTAGTAGAAGGCGCGCAACAGTTTACCGCGACGCATGAACTCTTGGCGGAGCAGTTTATAGTCTACGTCGAACCCTAACGCCTTGGCAGCAGCATACAAATTCGAGCCGTCGATAAACAATGCCAGACGTTCGTCCCGGTAGAACATTGAAAATCCTTCCTACAAATAGTTCCGCTACAGAGTGAGTGGTGGCGCAAAAAGCTTAATATATATATTGCGGAACAAGTATTCGGATTAAGGGATGTAAGAAGGTGTCGCAACCCTCGTCGTGTCAACAATTTGACGATCACCTAATTGTGGCAATTGGCTCTAATGTGACCTCGACCTATGGCGGTCCGCGTCAAACGGTGCAAGCGGCCGTGGATGAGTTAGATCGCGCGCCATTCAAGTTGTTGAAAGTAAGCCGTTTTTACCAGACGCCCTGTTTCCCGAAAGGTGCAGGACCGGATTTTGTCAATGCTGCCGCGACCTTAGCCTTTCAGGGCGAACCCGATGCAGTTTTGCGTCACTTGCACGAAATTGAGGCCCGTTTTGGACGGGAAAGAGTGTCGCGATGGGGCGCCAGAACGTTGGATCTGGATCTGCTGGCTGTCGCAAGCCGCATTTTACCCGACGAAATTGTCCTGAAAAACTGGATGGAACTGTCGCCTAGGCGACAGTTGGAGGAGGCGCCGGATCAATTGATTCTGCCGCACCCTCGGTTGCACGAGCGCGGTTTCGTTCTGGTTCCGATGGCGGATGTTGCGCCTGACTGGGTTCATCCGATTCTCGGGCGCTCTGTTCAGCAGATGCTTGACGGTCTACCCGACGCTCAAAAGGCTGAAATACAGGCGATTTAGGCGGTTCGGGTTGGATTCCGGCCTTGTCAATATAAATCAGAAGGCATAGAAAGCGGTTTCTACTTCCCTGTTGGATTGGAGTGCACAATGGCCCGCGTGACGGTCGAAGATTGCGTTGACAAGGTTCCGAACCGGTTCGAACTGGTGATGCTTGCTGCCCATCGGGCGCGTGAGGTGTCGTCGGGTGCCGAACTGACCGTGGATCGTGACAACGACAAAAACCCCGTTGTTGCCCTGCGCGAGATTGCGGATGAAACCCAATCGGCGGCTGATCTGCGTGAGCGCATGATCGAGAGCAACCAGACCCAGATCGAGGTTGACGAGCCCGAAGAGGACGCCATGGCCCTGTTGATGGGTGGCGAGGCAGACAAGCCTGCGGACGATGATATGTCCGAAGAGAAGATGCTGCGCGCCCTGATGGAAGCACAGGGTCAGAAGTAATTGAACCACGCGGGGTGCCGCACGGGCGCCCCCGTTACTGGATGCGGACCGGATGCCGAAGATCGATGTCGAAGACCTGATCTCTCTGGTCCGCAATTATAACCCCAAGACAAACGAAGACCTGATCCGTCTTGCCTATGATTATGGCGAGCGGATGCACGATGGTCAGTTCCGTCAGTCTGGGGAGCCTTATTTCACCCATCCCGTTGCGGTTGCCGCCATCCTGACCGAGATGCGTCTGGATGATGCGACGATCATCACCGCGTTGCTGCACGACACGATCGAGGACACCAAATCCACCTATGGGGAATTGGTGGATCTGTTCGGCAAGGACGTCGCGGAACTGGTCGATGGGGTGACCAAGCTGACCAACCTTCAGCTGTCCTCGACCGAGACCAAACAGGCCGAGAACTTTCGCAAGCTGTTCATGGCGATGTCCAAGGACCTGCGGGTGATCTTGGTCAAGCTGGCCGACCGTCTGCACAATATGCGCACGATCAAATCCATGCGCGCCGAAAAGCAGGCCCAAAAGGCCCGCGAGACCATGGATATCTACGCCCCCCTTGCCGGTCGCATGGGGATGCAGTGGATGCGCGAAGAGCTTGAGGATCTGGCGTTCCGCGTATTGAACCCCGAGGGGCGCAATTCGATTATCCGTCGGTTCATCAACCTGCAAAAAGAGACGGGCGATGTGGTCGGCAAGATCACGCAGGACATTCGCCACGAGCTTGAAGAGGCGGAAATCGACGCCGACGTCTTTGGCCGCGCGAAAAAGCCCTATGGCATCTGGCGTAAGATGCGTGAAAAGCAGCAGGGCTTTTCCCGTCTGTCCGATATCTACGGTTTTCGCGTTATCACCAAGAACGAGAGCGATTGCTACCGCGTGCTGGGGGCGATCCACAGCCGGTGGCGCGCTGTACCTGGCCGGTTCAAAGACTATATCAGCCAGCCCAAAACCAACGGCTATCGCTCGATCCACACCACGGTGTCGGGGCGCGATGGTAAGCGGGTTGAGGTGCAGATCCGCACCCGCCAAATGCATGAGGTCGCCGAGGCGGGCGTCGCCGCGCACTGGTCCTATCGCGATGGTGTGCGCGCGGAAAACCCGTTCGCGGTTGATCCGGCGAAATGGCTGGCGACCCTGAACGAGAGCTTTGCAAACGCCGAGGATCACGATGAATTCCTCGAGCACGTCAAGCTTGAGATGTATTCGGATCAGGTGTTCTGCTTTACCCCCAAGGGCGATGTGATCAAGTTGCCCAAGGGTGCGACGCCGTTGGACTATGCCTATTCGATCCACACCCGCATCGGCGACAGCTGTGTGGGCGCCAAGGTCGACGGCATCCGAGTGCCCCTGTGGACGCGTCTGAAAAACGGCCAGTCGATCGAGATCATCACCGCCGAGGGTCAGCGCCCGCAGCCCACGTGGCTGGACATCGTTGTCACGGGCCGCGCCAAGGCCGCGATCCGCCGGTCCCTGCGCGAAGAGGACCGCGAACGGTTCATCAAGCTAGGCCGCGAATTGGCCCGTGTGGCGTTTGAGCACGTCGGCAAAAAGGCCACCGATAAGGCCCTGCGCACGGCGGCCAAAACCCTTGGCCTGTCCAGCGGGACCGAGGTCCTTGCCCGTTTGGGCAGTGCCGAGCTGCGCGCCGCGCAGGTGGTTGAGGCGCTTTATCCCGATCTGGCCACGTCCCAAGGGGATGAAATCACCGCCGAACGTGCTGTCGTCGGTCTCGACAGCGACAAGCAGGCCAACCGCGCCCAATGCTGTCAGCCGGTTCCGGGCGAGCGTATCGTCGGCATCACCTATCCTGGTCGCGGGGTCATGGTGCACGCCATTGATTGCCCCGCCTTGGCCGAGCTTGAGGACGAGACGGACCGCTGGATCGACGTGCACTGGCACTCGGGCAAACACCCCGCCATCTATAATGTGACCGTCAATGTGACGATCCGGAACGATGCAGGGGTTTTGGGGCGGATCTGCACCTTGATCGGTGAGCAGAAGGCCAATATCTCAGACATGCATTTCGCTGATCGAAAGTCCGATTTCTTCCGGCTGTTGATCGATATCGACATGCGCGACGTTGAACACCTGCATATGGTGATGACCGCGCTTGAGGCCGATACCGATGTGGCCGCGATTGACCGCTTTCGCGATGTGACACGCCAACCGTAATGCCAGAGGACGCAGACCTTGGTCTTTAAACGCCGCGAAAAACGATCTCTGTTAAAGCGTGCGGCGGATTTCATCTATCCCAAGGGCGGCTGGAGCCGCGCGTTCCATTACCTGCGTCACCGTGTACGGCGTTTGCCCGACAGTCCCCATCGTATTTCGCGCGGCATCTTTGCGGGCGTGTTTACCGCGTTCACCCCGTTTTACGGCGCGCATTTCCTTTTGGCGGCCTTGGTCGCCCGCGCGGTCAAGGGCAATGTCTGGGCCGCTCTGGCGGGGACATTTTTTGGCAATCCGCTGACCTACCTGCCGATTGGGGTTGTGTCCCTCAAGGTCGGGCATTTCATTTTGGGATCGCGCCCGCATGGGGATGTCGAGGCGTCGCTGATCGAGAAATTCACCAGCGCGGCGAATGATCTGTGGCGGAACTTCTTTGCCCTCTTCACGGATGCCGACGCGCATTGGGAAAATCTGTCGCGGTTCTTTGACGAGGTGTTCCTTCCCTATCTTGTTGGGGGTATTTTGCCGGGGATCGTTGCCGGTCTGGCGTGCTATTACCTCAGCCTGCCGGTGGTCTCGGCCTATCAGAAACACCGCGCGGCGCGCCTGCGCAAAAAGTTTCTGGCCCGCCGCGCCGCCGCCGCAGAAGGCAAGCCGACCAAGAAACCCTAGGGCCGCGTGCCCGCGCAAGGAAAGAGTGCGAAGATGTCAGAGACCGCGAACACCCCTCTGGGCAAGCTGCGTTTGGGCGTGAACATTGATCACGTGGCGACTGTGCGCAACGCGCGGGGCAGTGCCTATCCCGACCCGATCCGCGCCGCCAAGATTGCCGAGCAATCCGGTGCCGACGGCATCACCGCCCACCTGCGTGAGGATCGCCGCCACATCTCGGACGCCGATATTGAGGGTCTGATGGCGGAACTGACCCTGCCTCTGAACTTTGAGATGGCTGCGACGGCCGAGATGCAGGCGATTGCCCTGCGCCATAAACCGCATGCGGTCTGTATCGTCCCCGAAAAACGCGAAGAACGCACAACCGAGGGCGGGCTTGAGGTTGCCCGCGAAGAAAACAGTCTGGCCCATTTCATCGCGCCCCTGCGCGAGGCGGGTTGCCGCGTGTCGATCTTTATCGCCGCCGATCAGGCCCAGATCGAGGCCGCGGCGCGCATCGGGGCCGCCGTGATCGAATTGCACACCGGCGCCTATTGCGATCTGCACGCCGAGGGTAAGTTTGACGAGCGCGACGCCGAACTGGTCCGCCTGACCGAAATGGCCGCCTATGCGCATGAGTTGGGCCTAGAGGTGCACGCCGGTCATGGTCTGACCTACGACACCGTCGCCCCCATCGCCGCAATTCCGCAGGTGATGGAGCTGAACATCGGGCATTTCCTGATCGGTGAGGCGATTTTCACAGGCCTTCCCACGGCGATTGGCGAAATGCGCCGCCTGATGGATGACGCGCGCGTATGATCCTTGGTATCGGCAGCGATCTGGCGAATATCGAACGGATTCAGCGGGTGCTGGACCGGCATGGCGACCGGTTTAAAAACCGCGTTTTCACCGAGGTCGAACAGGCCAAGGCGAACCGCCGCCGCGATCAGGCGGGGACCTATGCCAAACGCTGGGCCGCGAAAGAGGCGTGTTCCAAGGCGCTTGGCACCGGTTTGGCCATGGGCATCTCGTGGAAAGACATGGCTGTCGCCAACCTAGAGACCGGCCAGCCCGTGATGCATGTGACCGGCTGGGCCAAAGAACGGCTGGCGAAAATGACCCCCGATGGTCATGAGGCGATCATCCATGTCACATTGACCGACGATCATCCGTGGGCTCAGGCCTTTGTCGTGATTGAGGCGCGGCCTTTGGCTTGACTCTGCGGGGCCGGATGCCCAAGAAACAAACACCTTTAGTGGCAGGAAAGATTATGGCGGCGAAAGCAAATAACGACGGCGGTATCGTCGAAACCATCAAGACAATTGTCTATGCCTTGTTGATTGCGGGTGTGTTCCGCACCCTGTTCTTTCAGCCCTTCTGGATCCCGTCGGGGTCGATGAAAGACACGCTGTTGATTGGCGATTTCCTGTTCGTCAACAAAATGGCCTATGGCTATTCGCAATATTCCTGCCCGTTCTCCATGTGCCCGATTGAGGGTCGCCTGTTCGCGTCCGAGCCCGAGCGCGGGGATGTCGTCGTATTCCGTCACCCGACCAATGGCACCGATTATATCAAACGCCTGATCGGCCTGCCGGGTGACACGATCCAAATCGTGAATGGCCAGATCATCCTGAATGGCACCCCCGTGCCCCAAGTGCCGGATGGGCAGTTCATTGAGACCTACGCGAAGCAAGGTCCCGTGGGCCGTGAGCCCGAGTGCAAGGCTCCGGTTGGCGACGGTGGCGATTGCGTCAAGGACCGCTATGTCGAAACCCTGCCCAACGGCGTCAGCTACAGCGTCCTGGACATACGTGAGCGTCAGTTCACGGACAACACGGACCTGTTTACCGTGCCCGAAGGCCATTATTTCTTTATGGGTGACAACCGCGACAACAGCCAAGATAGCCGTGTTTCGCAACTGGCTGGTGGGGTTGGCATGTTGCCCGGCGAATATCTGATCGGTCGTGCGGACCGCATCATGTTCTCGTCTGCTGGCCGGTCCTTGTTCTTCTTTTGGACGTGGCGCAGCGATCGTTTCTTTAAGGCGGTCGAGTGAAACTATCTGCGGAACTCAAAGCATTCTCTGACCGGTTGGGCCATGATTTCGCCCAGCCGGAATTGCTGATCCGTGCCCTGACGCATCCGTCGATTTCGGGGCCAAGCCGTCCTGATAACCAACGTCTGGAATTTCTCGGTGACCGCGTTCTTGGCCTGTCGATGGCCGACGCCTTGTTCGCCGCCGATAAAACGGCAAGCGAAGGGCAGCTTGCCCCGCGGTTCAACGCCCTCGTGCGCAAGGAAACCTGTGCCGAAGTCGCGCGCGAGATTGATCTTGGCGCGGTGCTGAAACTGGGTCGTTCGGAAATGATGTCGGGCGGGCGGCGCAAACAGGCGTTGCTTGGCGACGCGATGGAGGCGGTGATTGCCGCCGTCTATCTGGACGCAGGGTTTGAAACGGCCAAGGAATTGGTTTTGCGTTTGTGGGGCGAACGGGTCCACAATGTCGAGGATGACGCGCGCGACCCCAAGACCGTGCTGCAGGAATGGGCGCAGGCCCGCAAACAAAAACCGCCCCGCTATGGCGAGGTATCGCGTTCGGGTCCCGATCATGCCCCGAATTTCACAATTGAGGTGACCTTGGACAGCGGCCAGTCCGCCCAAGCCACCGCCGGATCCAAGCGCAAGGCCGAACAGGCCGCCGCCGAGGTCCTGCTGAGCAAACTGGAGGCCAAGGATGGCTGACACTCGCGCGGGCTTTGTCGCCCTGATTGGTGAGCCGAACGCCGGCAAATCCACCCTGACCAACCGCATGGTCGGTGCCAAAGTGTCCATCGTGACGCATAAGGTGCAAACGACCCGCGCCCGCATCCGTGGCGTGGCGTTGGAAGGGGATTCCCAGATCGTGTTTGTCGACACGCCCGGTCTGTTCCGTCCGCGCCGCCGTCTGGACCGCGCGATGGTCGCCGCCGCATGGGGTGGGGCCGCCGACGCCGATATCGTGGTTCTGTTGATCGAGGCCCATCGCGGCATCACCGACGGGGTCAACGCGATCATCGACGCGCTGAACGAACGGGTGACGCCGAACCAGACGGTCGCCTTGGCCATCAACAAGATCGACCGCGTCAAGGCCGAGGTTCTGTTGGATCTGTCGGCCAAGCTGAACGAGGCCTATCCGTTCGCGCAGACCTTTATGATCTCGGCCGAACGTGGCTATGGCGTGGATGACCTGCGGGAATGGCTGGCCGAGCGTCTGCCCGAGGGGCCGTGGCTCTATCCCGAGGATCAGATCGCCGATCTGCCGATGCGTATGATCGCGGCCGAGATGACGCGCGAAAAGCTGACCCTGCGTTTGCATCAGGAACTGCCCTATCAGTTGACCGTCGAGACCGAGAAATGGGAAGAGCGCAAAGACGGCTCGGCCCGCATTGATCAGATCATTTATGTCGCCAGAGATGGGCATAAGGGCATCGTTCTGGGCAACAAGGGTGAGACGATCAAGGCCGTGTCCAAGGCCGCGCGCGAAGAGCTTGAGACATTTCTGGATCGCAAAGTGCACCTGTTTTTGCAGGTCAAAGTGCGTCCGAACTGGCTTGAGGAGTCTGAGCGCTATTCCGAAATGGGGCTGGATTTCCGCGACGGGAACTAGGGGGTCCGATGGCCCGACTGGCCGCAGAATTCTGGGTTCAGGCCTATCTGGCGCGGTTGCGGTTGGTGGATATTCCGGCCTTTGTCGTGGCGCGCGGGGATGACGTTGCCGGTAGTGTTCTGGTCAAGCAATCCACGCTGGACGGGCAGGCGGCCCTCTATGAACGCCGGTTTGATCTGATGAGCGGGGATCGCGTATGGGACTGTGTCATCAGTGGCCCCGAGGGCGACGTCGATCAGACCATCACCCGCCAGCGCGCCAATGATCCGGACCTCTGGGTGATTGAGGTCGAGGACCGGCAGGGGCGGCATTTGTTGGATCAGGACGGTTTGGCATAGGGGGCGACAGCGGTGGAATGGCGCGATGAGGGCATAATTCTAAGCGCACGCCGCCATGGCGAAACCTCGGCCATTGTTGATCTGTTCACGCCCGCGCATGGGCGGCACATGGGTGTCGTGCGCGGAGGCGCATCGCGTCGGTTCGCGCCGATCCTGCAACCAGGGGGACAAGTGTCCGTTACGTGGCGCGCGCGGCTTGAAGATCATATCGGCAGTTTCACCGTGGAACCGATCCGCCAGCGTGCGGATATCCTGAACGATCGCCTTGGTCTTGCGGGGCTGAACGCGCTGACGTCGTTGTTGTCCTTTGCCCTGCCCGAACGCGAACCGTACCCCGCATTTTATGCCCAGACCGAGACCCTGTTCGATCTGTTGACCCACGGGGACGCATGGCCGTTGGCCTATCTCCGGTGGGAGGTTGAGTTGCTGGACCAGCTTGGCTTTGGGCTTGAGCTGAACAAATGCGCGGTGACGGGGTCGCGGGATGATCTGGCCTATGTGTCCCCGAAATCGGGGCGCGCCGTTAGCCGTGATGCCGCGGGCGACTGGGCGCCGCGATTGCTGCCCTTGCCGCAATGTCTGTTGGGGCAGGGGGCGGTGACGGCCAAGGACATCCGCGATGGCCTGAGCATGACGGGCTATTTCATCGAAAATCGGCTTGCCCCCGCATTGGGGGACAAGCCGTTACCAGAAGCGCGCCAGCGTCTGATCGACGCCTTGGCGCGATATGAGTGACGCCTAGCCCAGCAGGCGGCGCGCGATGACCTGTGCCTGAATTTCGGCAGCACCTTCAAAGATGTTCAGGATACGCGCGTCACACAGGATGCGGCTGATCTGATATTCCAATGCAAAGCCGTTGCCACCGTGAATTTGCAGCGCGTTATCGGCGCTGGCCCATGCGACACGGGCGCCCAACAGTTTGGCCATACCCGCCTCAACGTCACAGCGACGGTCGTTGTCTTTTTCCCACGCGCTGAAATAGGTCAGCTGACGCGCGATCATGATTTCCACCGCCATCATCGCCAACTTGCCCGCCACACGGGGGAAGTTGATCAGGGACTGACCGAATTGCTTGCGGTCGATGGCATATTGCATGCCGGTTTCCAGCGCGCTTTGCGCAACGCCGATGGCGCGTGCGGCGGTCTGGATGCGGGCGCTTTCAAAGGTCTGCATCAGCTGTTTAAAGCCCTGACCCTCTTCGCCACCCAGCAGGTTCTCGCCTTTGACCTTGAACCCGTCAAAGCCCAGCTCGTATTCCTTCATGCCGCGATAGCCCAGAACCTCAATCTCGCCACCGGTCATGTTCGGCGTGGGGAACGGGTCCTCATCCGTGCCGGGGGTTTTCTCGGCGAGGAACATCGACAGACCCTTGTAGTTGTCGGTGTTCGGGTCGGTGCGCGCCAACAGGGTCATCACGTGGGTGCGGGCGGCGTGGGTGATCCACGTTTTGTTGCCAGTGATCTCATAATCGCCGTCCTCGGTTTTAACCGCGCGGGTGCGCAGGCTGCCGAGGTCGGAACCGGTGTTCGGCTCGGTAAAGACGGCGGTGGGCAGGATTTCCGCGCTGGCCAGTTTCGGCAGCCAGTTGTTCTTCTGCTCGTCCGTGCCGCCGCACAGGATCAGTTCGGCGGCGATCTCGGAGCGGGTGCCAAGACTGCCAACGCCAATGTAACCGCGCGACAGTTCTTCGGACACAACAACCATCGACGCCTTGCTCAGGCCAAAGCCGCCGAATTCCTCGGGGATGGTCAGGCCGAACACGCCCATTTCGGCCAGTTCCTCGATGATTTCCATCGGGATCAGTTCGTCTTTGAGGTGCCATTCGTGGGCATGAGGAACCACGCGTTCGTCGGCAAAGCGGCGGAACTGTTCGCGGATCATCTCAAGCTCTTCGTCCAGACCGCTGGCCCCGACGGTCGCGAACGAGTTGTCCTGCATCAGGTCAACCAGACGGCCACGGGCGGCTTGGGTGTTGCCGCTTGCGATCAGGGTGTTGATCTCGGGCGTGTCCAGAACGGCCTGATCGGCGGCGTCCAGACCGATGTCGGACAGGCGCACGATCTCGTTCTGGCTCATCATGATGCCGCCACGGATCTGGGCCAGATATTCGCCGAACGCGATTTGCAGCAGCAGCTGTTCGATCTCGCCGAACTTGCCTTCACCGGACAGTTTCGCGGCCCATTTGTTCATCTGGCGCAGCGATTCAACATAGGTCGCCAGCCATGCCAGACCGTGTGCGGCGTGCTGGTTTTCCTCGACCTTGCCGCCCGAGACGCGGCCATCGACGGTGACGATCGCGCGCAGGCGTTCGATTGCGGTGTTCAGTACGGTTTCGGTCGGCGCAACAGCGGCAGCAGTCAGCGCAACAAGATCGGTCAGTACAGCGTTTTCGGTCATAGCGCGGGGCATATCCTGTCCATCGTGGGGCATCGGTGGCTCCTTTTCTGCGGTTCACACGGATGTAGTCTCTTTGCAGGTGCAGCGCAACAATAATTCAAATGAAACATGCCAATTGAAGCAATCTGTCGCGGCTATTTATTGCGGTGCAGCACCGTAAAAGTGCGATATAGCTCGGGAAAAAGGCGGACCACCCATGATTCATGAGACTTTCGGACTATCCCCCGCGCTTTTCGGGCTTGCAGTGATGGTGACCTTTGTTGCGGGGCTGGTCAAAGGGGTAGTGGGATTCGCTATGCCTATGATCATGATTTCCGGCTTGTCGACGTTTTTGCCCGCGCCGACCGCGCTGGCGACACTGATTCTGGCAACGGTTCTGACCAATCTGGCGCAGGCGCTGCGCCTTGGGCCGGATGTTGCGGTGCAGATGGTGCGCAAATACTGGCGGTTTATCGGGGCGATGATGGTGATGATCGCGGTCTCGGCGCCGTTGGTGCCCGATCTGCCCTATTGGCTGATGTACCTGATCATCGGCGGCGGCATCGTGGTGTTTGTCCTCAGCCAACTGACAGGTCGTCCCTTGGTGCGCCCGTCCGAAAACCGCAACCGGCATGAGGTGATCATTGGCGCGGTGGCGGGGTTCTTTGGTGGCGTGTCGGGCGTGTGGGGTCCGCCGTTGGTGGCCTACCTGCTGACCTATAACACCGAAAAGCGCGAGATGATTTTGGTGCAGGGGGTGGTATTCCTGATCGGCGGCGTGATCCTGACCGCGTCGCATTTCGGGTCGGGTGTGCTGAACGCGGCGACCCTGCCGCTTGCCGTTGTGATGATCGCGCCGGCCTTTGCGGGGCTGTGGGTCGGCTTTCGCATTCAGGACCGGATCAACCTTATCTTGTTTCGCAAGCTGACCCTGATTGTGTTGCTGATTGCGGGGGTGAACCTGCTGCGCAAGGGGATCATGGGGTAACGAAAAAGGCGGCCACTAGGGCCGCCTGATCCATGTTCGTGAGTGGATAAAACTTAGCCGATTGCGGCGGCTTTGACGTCTTCGTCGATAAACGGCACGTATTGCGCAAAGTTATCAGCGAACATTTCGACCAGTTTCTTGGCCTGAACGTCATAGGCGGCCTGATCGTCCCACGTGCGGCGCGGGTCCAGCAGAACCTCGGCAACGCCGTCGACCTTGACCGGTACGTCAAAGCCAAAGTTCGGATCCTTGCGGAAGGTCGCGCTGTTCAGCGAACCGTCCAGAGCCGCGTGCAGCAGCGCGCGGGTTGCCTTGATCGGCATACGCGAGCCGGTGCCATATGCGCCACCGGTCCAACCGGTGTTCACCAGCCAGCAGGTCGCGCCGTGCTTGGCGATCTTTTCGCGCAGCAGGTTGCCATAGGCCTCGGGGCGACGCGGCATGAACGGTGCGCCAAAGCAGGTGCTGAAGGTGGGCTCGGGCTCGGTCACGCCTTTTTCGGTGCCAGCGACCTTGGAGGTAAAGCCCGACAGGAAGTGATACATCGCCTGCGCCGGCGTCAGACGCGCGATCGGAGGCAGAACGCCAAACGCGTCACAGGTCAGCATGATGATGTTTTTCGGGTGACCACCCAGCGAGGTGTCCGACGCGTTGGAGATATAGTCCAGCGGGTAGGCGCAACGCATGTTTGCGGTCAGGCTGTCGTCCTCGAAGTCCAGTTCTTTGGTCTCGGGGTCGAACACCATGTTCTCGATGACGGTGCCGAATTTCTGCGTGGTGGCATAGATTTCCGGCTCGGCCTCGGCGGACAGGTTGATGGTTTTGGCATAGCAGCCACCTTCGAAGTTGAAGGTGCCACGATCCGACCAACCGTGCTCGTCATCACCGATCAGAACGCGCTCGGGATCGGCGGACAGGGTGGTTTTACCGGTGCCCGACAGGCCAAAGAACACAGCCGTATCGACGGGGTTGCCGATTGCGTGGTTGGCCGAGCAGTGCATCGCCATCACGCCTTTGCCCGGCAGGATGTAGTTCAGCAGGGTAAAGACCGATTTCTTGTTCTCACCTGCGTATTCGGTGCCGCCGATCAGGATGACCTTTTTATCAAAGTTCAGCGCGATCACCGTGCCCGAACGACAGCCGTGTTTTTCAGGGTCGGCCTTGAAGCTGGGGCAGTTGATGATGGTGAACTCGGGGGCAAACGTGTCCAGCTCTTCGCGCGAGGGACGGCGCAGCAGGTGACGGATGAACAGACCATGCCATGCCAGTTCGGTCACCATACGCACGTCCAGACGGTGTTCGGGGTCAGCGCCGCCAAACAGGTCCTGAACGAAATAATCACGGCCCTTCATGTGCTCCAGCATGTCGTCATACAGCTGGTCAAACGCGGCGGGCTCCATCGGTTTGTTGTTTTCCCACCAGATGCTGTCTTCGACAGAGGAGGTGCGAACAACAAACTTGTCCTTGGGCGAACGACCGGTGTGCTCACCGGTGGAAACGAGGAACGTGCCCCCCTGACCCAAAGTGCCTTCTTCGCGTTTCAGGGCCGCCTCAACCAAGGCGGGCTCCATGAGGTTATAATAGACCTGGCCCAGCCCTGCGATTCCCTGATCTTCCAAGCGCTGCGAGGGGTTTACCCGTCCAGTTGTCATATTGTTTGCTCCTGTCGCCGTCCGCCTTATGCGGCCGATTATGGATTTAGGCTAGCGGCACCTCTAACGCCGCTACCCGCCGGAGGGCGGGTGCTGCCTATTATCATGCGGACCGAAAGAAGAAATAGGACCCTAGCAGTACGTTTGCGCTAACCTGCCGTGGTTTAGCGCAACCGGAGTCCGTCGCAGGATCGAATTTGTGACCTGGTAACCAAAATTCGACGGAATTGCCGTCAGATGCGACAGGTGATTCGCAGTTATCGGTTGATTCGTTTGGTGAAAGTCGGGACAATGAGGCAAAAATTGGGCATTGAGCAGTATAAAGGGATTTCTCCCATGTCACGGATCGCACTTGTCGATGACGATCGGAATATTTTGACCTCGGTCTCTATGACGCTTGAGGCAGAGGGCTTCGAAGTCGAAACATATAATGACGGCCAATCTGCGCTGGACGCTTTTAACAAGCGCCTGCCCGATATGGCCGTACTGGACATCAAGATGCCGCGCATGGACGGCATGGATCTGTTGCAGCGGTTGCGCCAGAAAACCTCGATGCCGGTGATTTTCCTGACCTCCAAGGATGACGAGATTGATGAGGTTCTGGGCCTGCGGATGGGCGCGGATGACTACGTCAAAAAACCGTTCTCCCAACGTCTGCTGGTCGAACGCATCCGCGCGCTGTTGCGCCGCCAAGAGGTGATCTCGGGCGATGTCGGTCCGGTCACCGAAGAGACCAAGGTCCTTGAACGTGGTGATCTGGTCATGGATCCCCTGCGCCACAGCGTGACGTGGAAGGGCAAGGATGTGTCCCTGACCGTGACAGAATTCCTTTTGCTACAGGCACTTGCCCAACGTCCCGGCTTTGTCAAAAGCCGCGATCAGTTGATGGATGTGGCCTATGACGATCAGGTCTATGTCGACGACCGCACCATCGACAGTCACATCAAACGTCTGCGCAAAAAGATGCGTCAGGCCGACGGTGATTTTTCGGCGATCGAGACCCTCTATGGGATCGGCTATCGCTATAACGAAGAATAAGCCGCGACGCGTTGGGCTCGAAGCAGGATAAACATATGCGGGACACCGGACAGGAACGTGGTGGCGTTGTGGTATTGGGGGACGACTGGGTCGTTCCCGCACAGGCCGACCGCGCGTTGCTTGATCAACGCAAGAAACGGGGCTGGATTTCCCTGAACCGCTCGCCGTTGGCCCGCAAGATCATCACCTTCAATCTGGTCGGGCTTTTTGTTCTGTTGGCGGGGGTTCTGTACCTTGATCCGGGGCGGGACAGCATGCTGCGGCAACGCGCCTCTGCCTTTGTCAGTCAGGCTGAATTGATCGCCGATGTGTTTGAGGCCCGCCTGTCCGCGACGGGCGCGCCCACCCTGTCCGCCGATCAGGCCGACGACGCCAGCCAGACGATGAGCGGTCTGGATTTGCCTCAAGGTTTGCAGGTGGTTCTGTTCTCGGCAAACGGTGAACTGGTCGCGACGTCCGAAGGTCTGGTTCCGCGCGTGATCCTGCCCGAAAATGGGGCCGAGCGTTCGACGATTATCACCGATTTCTTGAACACCGTGGTTGAGGGCGTCCTAAGCACAAGCGCGCGCCGCCAAACGGACGGGAACACCGCCGGAACCGTGGCGAACGTCAAGGAACTGGCCAACGTTGTTGCGCGTGAGGGGACGATCCTGCGCTCGGGTGCGGATGGCAATGGCAAGAACGTCTTTACGGTCGTCACGCCGGTCGAAGTGAACGGGACCTTCGCCGGTGCGGTCGGTTTGATTTCGGCCGCAGGTGAGGTTGATGAGATCATCCGCGCCGAACGTGAACAGGTCTATCAGATGTTCGTGGTCGCCATTCTGGTGTCGGTGGGCCTGTCTTTGGTTCTGGCAAGCACGATTGCGAACCCGCTCTCCGATTTGGCCACCGCCGCCGAGGTGGGGCGCGAAAAGAACGCACGCAAACTCAGCCCCAGCCGCGTTCGCATTCCCGATCTATCGGGCCGCCCGGATGAGATTGGCCGCCTGTCGGGGGCACTGCGCGGGATGGTGACGGCCCTTTACGACCGGATCGACGCGAACGAACAATTCGCCGCCGATGTCGCGCATGAAATCAAGAACCCGCTGGCGTCGCTGCGCTCGGCTGTGGGAACGCTGCATCTGGCGAAAACCGATGAACAGCGCAAGAAACTGCTGGATGTGATCGAACATGACGTGCGTCGTCTGGACCGTCTGGTCAGCGACATCTCGAACGCCTCGCGTCTGGACAGCGAACTGGTCAAGGAAGAAGAAGAATCCTTTGATCTGATCAAGCTGGTGTCGAACCTGTCGGAATATCTGGGCAATGAGGCGCGGTCGAAAGGTGTCGATTTCATCTCTGACCTGCCCGCCGATCCCATTCAAATTCATGGGCTTGAGGCGCGTTTGGCACAGGTGTTCGTGAACCTGATCACCAACGCGGTATCCTTTTGTGAGGACGGCGATGCGGTGCGCATTTGGGCGCGGCGCCGCGATAACCGCGTTCTGGTCGTGGTCGAAGACACCGGTCCGGGCATTCCCGAACAGGCGCTGAACAAGATTTTCAACCGCTTCTATTCCGAACGTCCCGTGGGGCAGTTCGGCAATCACTCGGGCCTTGGTCTGGCGATCTCGAAGCAGATCGTTGAGGCGCATGGCGGCGTGATCTGGGCCGAAAACATCCGTCCCACCGACGCCGATGTGACGTCCGATCCGCTGGGCGCGCGGTTTGTCGTCGGTCTGCCGATCTAAGCGCGGGACGGGGCGATGCCGGACATCATGGCCCCGAGTGAGACCCTCCATGCAAGCTGTGTCGCGGTCGCTGGGCGCGGTGTTCTAATCCTCGGGGATGCGGGGGCGGGGAAGTCCTCGCTTGCGCTGCAATTGATGGCCTATGGCGCGGTTCTGGTCGCCGATGATCGGACCACTCTGACCGTGCGCGATGGCACGCTGTGGGCTACCTGTCCTCCGACGATCCGTGGCGTGATTGAGGCGCGTGGCGTGGGTCTGTTGCATGCGACCACGTTGCCCAAAGTCGCGGTTGATCTGGTCGTCGATCTGAACCAACCTGAGGTCGAGCGTTTGCCCGATCCCTGTGAGACGACGATCTTGGATATTTCCGTACCTCTTCAACGCCATGTCGACACGCCTGCCTTTGCCGCGGCGATTTTGCAGCGCGTCAAACAGGGGCGATTTGCATGAGTGACCGGACCGCGCCATATCGTCTTGTCCTCGTGACGGGACCGTCGGGCGCGGGGCGCTCAACCGCCCTGCATACGTTTGAGGATCTGGGGTACGAGACGATCGATAACCTGCCGTTCTCTCTGGTCCCACGCTTGTTTGCCGAAGGGATCAGTGGCCCGCCCATGGCGCTTGGCCTTGATACGCGGAACCGCGAGTTCAGCGCCGTTGCAATGTTCGATCTGATCGCGCAACTGCGCGCGCGGGCCGATCTGGCGGTCGAGGTTCTGTATCTGGATTGTGCCAGCGACGTCCTGGTGCGCCGGTATTCCGAAACCCGCCGCCGCCACCCTCTGGCACCGGCGGAGAGCCCGTCAGACGGCATTGCGCGCGAACTGGATATCCTTGGCACGGTGAAACCACTGGCCGATTGCCTGATCGATACCAGCGATCTGACCATTCACGACCTCAAGGCCGAGGTGAAACGCCTTTATTCCCGTGAAGAGGGGCCACAGCTCGCTGTGTCGGTGCATTCCTTTTCCTACAAGCGCGGGGTGCCGCGAGGGGCGGACATGGTGTTTGATTGCCGGTTCCTGCGTAACCCCTATTGGCAGCCCGATTTGCGCCGCCTGAACGGGCAGGACGCGCGCGTAGCCACCTATGTGGGCGAGGACCCGCGATTCGATCCGTTCTTTGATAAAGTTCTGGATTTGACGCTGCTGCTGTTACCTGCCTACCTTGATGAGGGTAAATCGCACCTTTCAATCGCCTTTGGGTGCACCGGCGGGCAACACCGTTCCGTCACTGTTGCGGAAAAACTGTGTGTTGCGCTTGCAGATGCCGGTTGGCGGGTGTCTAAAAGGCATCGGGAATTAGAACGGCAGGCGTCGCAAAGCGGGGCCAACCAAATGGGGAAAACTGCGTGATCGGCATTGTGATCGTAGCGCATGGCGGTCTCGCCAGAGAATATCTATCTGCGGTGGAACACGTTGTGGGCCGCCAGACGGGTATTCGTGCCATCACTATAGAGGCCGATCATGACAGGTCGGTGAAACAGACCGAAATCGCGCAGGCCGCCGATGACGTGGATCAGGGCGACGGCGTGGTTGTTGTCACCGATATGTTTGGCGGCTCGCCCTCGAACCTGTCGCTGAGGGCCTGTGATCAAGATAATCGCAAAATCCTGTACGGTGCGAATTTGCCCATGCTGATCAAGCTGGCCAAATCGCGCGGCCTGAGCGTCGATGACGCGGTGCAACAGGCGCTGGTTGCGGGGCGCAAATATATCAACAGTTTCGACGGGCATCCGGGTTAAGCACATGGCAGACATGGTTTTGGACATCATCAACGAAAAGGGCCTGCACGCGCGGGCCTCGGCCAAATTCGTGGAAACGGTCGAATCGTTTGATGCCCGCGCCGAGGTCGCCAGAGACGGGATGAGTGCGTCAGGTGATTCAATCATGGGTTTATTGATGCTGGCTGCATCAAAAGGCACCCAGATTGAGGTCACGACATCGGGAAATGATGCGGATCAGTTGGCGAATGCCCTTCGGGTGCTTGTCGCGGACCGTTTCGGCGAAGAATATTGATCCGATCACTCGGACCGGATGAGAGACGTTTTGGCCAAGACTGCGGACAACGCCCCGATCGACCAGACAGAGGTCGAGCCCTATGACAAGCGTCGCCTGTCCTACGCCAACACGTTTGAGAATCCGGTTCAGGCGACGATCATCCGTACGATGGAATGGCTGACCGGCAAGATCACCTTGCTGCGTCTGATCCGAGAATATGAACGGGGTGAGCGGACACTGGGACAGGCGTTCTGGGGCCGTGCGCTTGAATTGCTGGACATCCCTCTGACAACGCCGGATGAGCAAATCGCGCAAATTCCGAAAACCGGCCCCGTTGTTATTGTGGCCAATCATCCGCACGGCTTGGTCGATGGCATGGTTCTGGCCGAACTGGTGGGGCGTGTCCGTACGGATTACAAAATCCTGACCCGCGCGATCCTGACTGGCGCGGATGAGGTTGACCCGTTCGTTATTCCCGTCCCCTTTCCGCATGAGGCGGATGCGCGCGAACGGAACCTAGAGATGCGCAAACGCGCGATGTCGCACCTAAAGGGCGGCGGTGTCGTGGTTATTTTCCCGTCGGGCGCAGTCGCCAATAGCGAGACGTTTTTCGGCCCCGCCGAAGAGGCCGAGTGGAACCCGTTCACCGCCAAGATGATCCAACGTTCGGGCGCGGTGGTGGTGCCGGTCCGATTTCCCGGTCAGAATTCCCGCGCGTATTTGATCGCGAACAAGCTGTCCGCGACCCTGCGTCAGGGGCTGTTGATCCATGAGGTCGTGCATGCCCGCCATAAACCACAGGCCCCGATCGTCGGCCCCGTAATCGGGCGCGACGAGATCGAAAGCTGGTCCACGAATTCGCGAGGGTTTATGGCGTGGCTGCGGGAAAAGACCCTGTCGCTTTAGCGGGTTGGGACCGGCGTTTCGCCGCGATAATCATAGAAGCCCCGCTGGGTTTTGCGGCCCAGCCAACCGGCCTCGACATACTTGGTCAGCAAGGGGCAGGGGCGGTATTTCGTATCCGCCAGACCGTCGTGCAGCACGTTCATGATCGCCAAACAGGTGTCCAACCCGATAAAATCGGCAAGCTCTAGCGGACCCATCGGATGGTTCGCGCCAAGGCGCATGGACCGGTCGATGCTTTCGACATTCCCGACGCCCTCATACAGGGTGTACACCGCCTCGTTGATCATCGGCATCAGGATCCGGTTCACGATAAAGGCCGGAAAATCCTCGGCGCTGGCCGCGGTTTTCCCAAGGTTCGCCACCACCTTGTGACAGGCGGCAAAGGTTTCTTCATCCGTCGCAATCCCGCGGATCAGTTCGACCAGTTGCATCACCGGCACGGGGTTCATGAAATGAAAGCCCATAAATTTCTCGGGCCGGTCGGTGCGGCTGGCCAGACGGGTGATGGAAATCGACGAGGTGTTCGAGGTCAGGATCGTCGTCGGTTTCAGATGCGGCAGTAGGTCTTCAAAGATCGCGGCCTTGACGGTTTCACGCTCGGTCGCGGCTTCAATGATCAGATCGGTTTGACCCAGCTCGGGCAGTTGCAGGGTTGTCTTGATGCGGGCAAGGGCGTCCGCCTTGGCCTCGGCGGTGATCTTGTCGCGCGAGACTTGGCGCTCAAGGTTCTTGCCGATCAGGGCCACAGCGTTGTTCAGGCTATCCTGTGAGATATCGTTCAACATCACGTCATATCCGGCCAAGGCCATCACATGGGCGATGCCGTTCCCCATCTGACCTGCGCCGATCACACCGATTGATTTGATATCCATGGTTCTTCCTTACCCTCGTGTGGGGTGACCTTAGGTCCGATGCCGACTTTGGTGCAAGATAGAACCCTACGACGCAATTTCATAAAAATTGCGGTTTAGCATTTTGATAAGGCTCCCCGCCCCACTCTGGCCTTGGGTGAATCGAAATAGAGTGGGTGAGACCATGTTTCAGAGAACAGGTGCGGGTGCACTTGATTACTTTCCATGTCGGTATGGTGCGTCGAAACTGCTGTTACGGGGACCAAAACGACGGCCAGCGAAACAATATTGCGCCGTGATCGGTGGCACGGAAACATACGGCAAGTTCGTCGAAATTCCCTATCCAAAGCGTCTGGAAGAGCGAATCGCGCAGCAGGTGATCAACCTTGGCTGTCCGGGCGCGGGGATTGATGCATTTTTGCATGACCCGACGCTTCTTGATCTGTGCCAAAAAGCCGAAGTCGTGATTGTACAGGCGATGGGGGCCCAGAATATGAGCAACCGATTCTACTCGGTGCATCCGCGGCGCAATGATCGATTTATCCGTGCCTCAGCCACGATGAAAGCGGTGTTTCACGACGTTGATTTCACCGAATTCAGCTTTACCCGCCATATGCTCAGCCGTCTGCGCGTCTTGGCACCGGATCGCTATCAGATGGTCGAGGATGAGTTGAAAACCGCATGGGTCGCGCGGATGAAGCTATTGGCCAATCAACTGCCCGAGCACAGCATTCTGTTGCACCTGCGTGGTGGAATGGACGCGGCGGGATTGGGGCAGGAACCCTTGTTTATCAGCGCAGAGATGATCGAGCAGGTCGCGGGCAGCTTCGGCAATGTTGTGACCGTTGAGCCTAGCGAGGCCGCCTTACAGGTCGGGACACGCGGCATGATCTTTGATCCGATGGAGGCCCCCGCCGCCTCAGGCCTGCCCGGTGTTGCGGTGCACGATGAGGTCGCCGATGCCCTGATGCCGCTTGTATCCGTGCGGTGGGCCGCGTGATCCAAACGAAAAAGGCCCGCCAAACCGGCGGGCCTTTTCTATCTCTATCGCAGTGGCGGTTTAGCCCAGCTTTTCTGTGAGTTCTGGGACTGCTTCGAAGAGGTCTGCGACGAGGCCGTAGTCTGCGACTTGGAAGATGGGGGCCTCTTCGTCTTTGTTGATGGCGACGATGATCTTGCTGTCTTTCATGCCTGCAAG
>NZ_JAWJUU010000003.1:529667-590343 GCF_032918305.1 Rhodovulum sp. FJ3 | reverse complement strand
CCCGCCGCAGCGGCAGACGCCCCTGCGCACAGAACGGTCACATCGCCGATCGCCTTGGCGGCGGACACGGCTTTGGCGGTGGCGTCCAGCGCCAGTTCGCCATCGGTTACTTCGGCAAGAAGAAGTACAGACATTACACGGCCCCCGCTTCTTTGAGTTTCGCAACCAGCTCGTCGACCGAACCGACGATTTCACCGGCTTCGCGCACGGCCGGTTCCGAGGTTTTCACGACGCTCAGGCGCGGCGTGACATCGACGCCGTAATCGGCGGGCGTCTTTTCATCCAAAGGCTTTTTCTTGGCCTTCATGATGTTCGGGAGCGACGCATAGCGCGGCTCGTTCAGACGCAGGTCGGCGGTGATGATCGCGGGCAGTTGCACCTTGATCGTCTGCAGACCGCCATCAACCTCACGGGTCACGACGGCGGCGTCGCCCTCGACCTTGACCTCGGAGGCAAAGGTCGCCTGGGACCAGCCCAGCAGCGCCGACAGCATCTGGCCGGTGNGCCCTCGACCTTGACCTCGGAGGCAAAGGTCGCCTGGGACCAGCCCAGCAGCGCCGACAGCATCTGGCCGGTGGCGTTCATGTCGTTGTCGATGGCCTGCTTGCCGGCCAGAACGATCTGGGGCTGCTCTTCATCGACGACAGCTTTGAGGATTTTGGCGACGGCCAGCGGCTCGATGTCGGTGTGCACATCATCGGCAGCGGTCACAAGGATCGCGCGGTCCGCACCCATCGCCAGCGCCGTGCGCAGCGTTTCCTGTGCCTGCTTGACGCCGATCGACACGACGACAACCTCGCTGGCAACGCCCGCTTCTTTCAGACGAATGGCCTCTTCGACCGCAATCTCGTCAAACGGGTTCATCGACATCTTAACATTGGCAAGATCGACACCCGTCCCGTCCGCCTTAACACGAACCTTGACGTTGTAATCGATCACCCGCTTCACAGGCACAAGTACCTTCATCGGCGTATAGTCCTCCTAGTCCCTTTCGGATCTTTCCTAGGTGTCATAGCCGAGGGATTTTACTGAACATAGCGTCAGTGAATCGCGCCTATGCCTGATATAGGCCTATATTTTATTGGGGTTTCGAACAAATACCCTGTTGGCACGGTGTGTGCGCAGTCTATCGCCCCGTATAGGCGAAACCTTGCAATCCAGGGCCTGTGGCGGTCTGTTCCTATGGTTGGGGCGGGGGCGTTTGCGCAGGCGAAACAGGTTGCTAAGGTCGCGCCACGGGCAAACGGAACATACAGGCCACAGGACCGAGGACAGGATGAACACCAAACGACATGAACGCCGGGATGAGACGATTCTGGACCCTGATTTGCCGATCGTGGATTCGCATATCCACCTGTTCGACCTGCCGGGGAACCGCTACATGGTCGACGATTATCTAGAGGATGCACAGGGCGGTCATAATGTTCTGGCCGCGATTTATTGCGAGACCCAGACCTTTGCCCGCACCGATGGCCCCGAGCATATGCGCCCGCTGGGGGAGGTGGAATTCGCCAACGGTGTGGCCGCGATGACGTCCACGGGGCGCTATGGCAAATGCGTCGTTGGGGCGGGGATTATCGGTCACGCGAACCTGACCTTCGGGGCGCAGATTGGCGAGCTTTTGGATCGCTGCATGGCCGCCGCGCCTGACCGCTATCGTGGCATTCGCCATGTGACGTTGGATTATCCGGATGAGCGCCCGTATCAGTTCATTATGACCTACCGCCCGCCGTCGGGCATTCTGGAAAACCCGAATGTGCCGGCCGCCTTGGCCGAGTTGCAAAAGCGGGGCCTGACCTATGATGCCGCAATTTACGACCCGTCCCTGCCGCGTCTGACCGAGATTGTCGATCAATTTCCCGATCTGACGATCGTCCTGAACCATATCGGGAATTTCGTTGGCGTGGACATGGACCCGAGCGAACGGTCCGAGGCGTTTGCCCGCCTGTCGACCAACCTGAAAGAACTGGCCAAGCGCCCCAATGTGGTGTGCAAGGTCGGCGGTCTGGGCATGCCGACCCTTGGGTTCGGGTTCGAAAAGAAAGACGCCGAAAGCACCTATCTGGACCTTGCCGAGGCCTTCCGCCCGCATGTCGAACTGGCGGTTGAGGCCTTCGGCACGGACCGTTGCCTGTTTGAATCGAACTTTCCGCCGGACGGGCGTTCGGGCGGGTTTATTCCGACCCTGAACGCGTACAAGCACATCTTGCGGGATCTGACGCCCGACGAAAAGCTGGACGTGTTCGCGCGGAATGCAGCGCGTGTCTACAATCTGGACATTCCAGGTCTCTAGGGGCCGGCCCTAGGACAGTCGCGCGGTCACAAAATCCGGCAAGGGGATCGCGCGGCGGGCCTGTAGATCAACGGCCAAGGTGCACAGTTCGAACATCGCCACCGGTGTGCCGCGATGGGTGTGCAGGAAATGCGCGGTCTGAAACGCCTTGCCTTTGGCGGCGGTCATCCGTGCGGCGGCGCGCAAGAAGTCATCACCCTTGACCGGACCTAGCGTGGTGAACCGCAATTCGGCCAGCATCCGGCCAAGGTTCTGTGTTTTCATCACTTCGGGGGTAAAGCCCAATGCGGTGTCGTGGTGATGCGTGCAATGGGACAGGCGCGCCGCCGCCCGCCAATAGGCCAGATCGCCAGAGGCCAGTCGGTCATCGGTGCCAACTGGGCCCAACTCATAAATCGTGTCCTTTTCCATCGGCCAAGGCGTCACAACCGTTCCCGTTACGCCGCGCGGTGATACGAGCGTGCTCAAATCGTCGGGCAGGGCGGGCAGATGTGTTTGGGGAAACGGGCCAGTCGCAAGCGCGGTGGCGACGATGCGATCATCGCGGGTCATGACGAATGCGGCACCTTCGCCGGTCTCAAACCCGCGCACCACGATCGGATCGCCGGCCAAGATTTCCGCATGAAACCGCAGGTGCCAGCCGGTGATATCCGCGCGAACCTGACCGGCGCGCATCGCGGCGACCTCGCCCGCCATCTGAAACGCACGGCAATAGTAGCGTGTGTTCCAGTGGTTGTTGAAATCGCACTCCCACGCTTCGGCGCGGGAATGCAGAACGGGCGTGCCAGTGCGGAGCGCGGCAAGCAGATCAGTCAAAGACAAAGACCCCTTTGCCGCCCGCCTGTTTGTCGAACATTTTATAGGCCTGCTCGGCGTCGTTGAGGTTCCATTGATCCGAGAAAATCCCGTCCACATTGATCCCGTGATCCGCAATGAAATAGGCGCAATCCTTCATGCCCGTGATCGAGAACGTCCACGAGCCGATGATCGTACGCTGTTTCGCGATCATGTCGTTCCAACTGACCAGACCGTCCAATTGACCGCCCACCGCGACCAGCGCAATCCGTCCCCACGTCGCGGTACAGCGCACGGCCTGTTGTTTCGGGATATTGCCGCCCGCACATTCAAGCGCACAGTTCACGCCGCGCCCGCGGGTCAGCCTTTTGATCTCTTCGACGGGATCGTGGGTCTTGCCATTGATGACATGGGCGGCGCCAAAGGCCTTGGCCTGTTGCACGCGGGCCTCGTCGATATCGACCGCGAAAACCTCGCATCCCATCGCGGCGGCCAATTGGACTGCCGACAGACCCACCGGTCCAAGACCGAATACCGCCACCGTGTCGCGCGCGGACACATCCAGACGCACCAGCGCCCCGTATGCCGTGCCCGTGCCACAGGCCACCGCCGCGCCGGTCATGAATGAGACCTCTTCGGGCATAATCACCAGACGGTCGGCCGGAACGACCTGAAAATCGGCGTGGCCGCCGTTCTTGACCGCGCCATGGGGCGCCATGCCGTGGCTACAGGCCTGTGTCCAACCGGTCCGGCAGTCGTCGCAGGTGCCGCAGCCTTCATAGTGGAACACGATGACACGGTCGCCGACGCGGAACTGATCCTTGTTCACGCCGGGGCCGATGGCTTCGATGATGCCACAGGGCTCGTGCCCCGCGATCACCGGCGTTTTGGGATCCATGCCGCGTTCCTCGAACGACATCATGCCCATTTCCGCGACCAGAGCATTCGGGTCGGGCGCACGGTAATAGTGCAGGTCGCTGCCGCACATGCCCGACGCCTTCATCCGCAACACCACCTCACCCGGACCGGGGGTGGGGTCGTCAAAATTCATGATCTCAAGGTTGCGGTCACCGGTGAAAACGACACCACGCATGGGGCTATCCTTTGTTCAGTCAGAAATGGTTCGGGCAACAAGACGCACTTTCCCTGCCAACAGGTCGTGCGCCTGCCCGTTTGTGATCAGAGTTCGTCGCCGCGCGTGTCCAAGGCGTCCAGAACCGTTTCTGGGTTCATCGGCAGGCGGGTCATCCGACGTTTCGTCGCGTTCGACACGGCGTTCGCGACACAGCCAAGGGCGCTGACCATGCTGGCCTCGGCGACACCTTTGACGCCGAACGGGTGCTCGGGGTTCGGGACCTCTACAATCACCGTCTGCAACATCGGCAGGTCCGAGGCGACCGGCATCCGATAGTCCAGCCAACCGGCGTTTTGCAGCACCCCATCAGAGCCATAGACGTACCCCTCATTCAGGGCCCAGCCGATCCCTTGTACCATCGCGCCTTGCATTTGGCCTTCGACATAGGAGGGGTGGATGGCGCGGCCCGCATCCTGACAGCTGACGAAGTTAAGCACCTGAACCGCGCCGGTGTCCGGATCGACCTCGACATCACAGAACATCGCGGACAGACCAGGCGCGTGACCCGACATGGTCTTGCCGAAAGAGGACCCGAAATGCCCGCCGGTCGCCTGTGCATCAGCGGCCAGCGCCGTCAGGGTCAGCGGCTCGAACGTGCCTGCGTTGGATGAGGACGGATGCGCCGCCCCGTCGCGCCATTCAACGGCCTCGACATCAACGCCCCAGATCGCGGCGGCACGTTCCTTGAGTTGATCAATCACCTCATTACAGGCACCGACAACCGCCTTGCCGGTGGCGAATGTCACGCGACTGCCGCCCGTCACATCGCCGTAGGGCACCGAGGCCGTGTCATGGATTTCGGACCGGATCTGGTCATAGGGCACGCCGAAGGTTTCGGCCGCCATCATCGCCATTGACGCGCGGCTGCCACCGATATCGGGACTGGAGTTCGCGATGCTGATCATCCCGTCCGAGTTCACAAGGCAGGTCGCGCCGGAATGGCCGGACATGTTGTGCCAATATCCGGCGGCGATCCCGCGCCCTTGGTTCGGACCAAGGGGACGTGTGTAATCGGGGTGGCTCTTGAGCGCGGTCAGGATTTGTTTGAACCCTGTGTGCGACATGGTGCGATCCCCGATCTGGGCATCGCCGATTTCAATCGCGTTCTTCAGGCGCAGGTCAATCGGGTCCATCCGGATCTTTTTGGCCAGCACGTCCAGAACGCTTTCGACGGCGAAACAGGCTTGGGTCGAGCCGGGGGCGCGATAGGCGGCCGTCATAGCGCGGTTCGATACCACGTCGTTGGCAACGCCATATTGGTTCGCGATGGCGTAATGGCCAAAGGCGCAGAGCACCCCGTTGATGAACGGCGCACCGGGAAACGCACCCGAGTTGTAATAGAGTTCAATCTCGGCTGCCGTCAGGGTGCCGTCGGTTTTTGCGCCAATCTTGACGCGGATTTTGCTGTCCGATGCAGGACCCGAGGCGCGAAACACCTCTTCGCGGGACATGGTCATCTTGACCGGTAGGCCCGCCTTTTTTGACAGGATCATCGCGACCGGTTCCAGATACACCTTGGTCTTGCCGCCAAACCCGCCACCGATCTCGGCGGGTGACGCCTTGATGTCGCCCTTGGCGATGCCGGTAAAGACAGAGGTCAGGTCGCGCATCTGGAAATGGCCCTGACTGGACACCCACAAATGCGCCATCCCGTCGGGGGCGTATTCGGCAACACAGGCGTGCGGTTCGATATAGCCCTGATGGACCGGCACGCTGTCAAAGTTCAGTTCGACCACCGCATCTGCTTGGGCGAAACCGGCGGCGATGTCGCCCATGGAGGCGGTCCAGCGGTGGGTGATATTGGAGGGCGTCGGCGGCTCTACGTTTCGCGTCACCATCCCGTCATGGACCAAGGGCGCATCCGGCGCGATGGCCTGATCAATGGTGATGACGTGGGGCAGGACGTCGTATTCCACCTCGATGAGGTTGAGAGCGGCCTTGGCCGTCGCGGGATCAGTGGCGGCAACGGCGGCAACGGCATGGCCGTGATAGAACACCTTGTCCTTGGCCATGACGTTTTGCACGTCGTGGGACAGGTTTTTCTGAAGCCGCTCAATGCCGATGAATTCGTCGGGCAGGTCTGGAAAATCGGCCCCCGTCACAACCGCATGCACCCCGCGCAGGGCCGCGGCCCGCGTGGTGTCGATCCGCTTGATCCGCGCATGCGCATGGGGTGAGCGTAGAACCTGACCCCAGATCATACCGGGTGGCGCGTAATCCGCACCATAGCGCGCGGCCCCCGTCACCTTGGGTACGCCATCGGGGCGCACGGGGCGCGAACCGATCAAACCGGCCTCGTTCAATCCCTTGGGTGGCGTGATCTCGTTCATGGGGGCCTCATTGTTGTCGGGCCGCGCGCGGGGGGCGGCGGCGGTGTGCATGGCCAAATTGAACCCGCATTCCGTGCATCCCGCAACTGGCCCCCATGCACACCTATCGCAGCAATAGGAAACACACCTGTGATCCGGGGGTGGCTGTTCCGGCAGGGCGGGGATGGCTTAGGCTGAGGACGACCGGACAGGCCCTGCGCTGTCCGCACCATTTCACCAAGAGGATCACCATGCCCGCAATCAAAGGAAATAAGTTTGTCATCGTCGGCGGGGCCAGTTTGCTTGGCTCTAACATTGGGCGGCACCTGTTGGATGCGGGCGCGGGTGAGGTGGTTCTTTTGGATAACCTGTCCTTGGGCAGTGCCTCTGCCGTGGATGATCTGATCGCAGATGAACGGTGTTCATTCCTGCGTGGGGATATGCTTCGGATGAATGAGTTGTTCGATCCGTTTGACGGTGCGGCAGGTGTGTTTAACGTGGCGGGCTTTCTTGGTGGGCCGATGTTGGCCAATCCGTGGATGGGGTTGGATGTGAACATCCGCGGCATTCAGAACGTGCTTGAGGCCGCCCGCGTCCAAGGCGTGGAAAAGGTGATTTTCAGCTCTTCCATGGGGGTTTACGGCAAGATCACCGATCACCCCTGCACCGAGGATGCGCCGTTCGACTGGAACGGGGTGGGGCCCGTGCTTGCGTTGTATTCGGGGTCGAAAATCGTGGGTGAGGGCCTGTGTCAGCTCTATCATCAAGAGCACGGTTTGGGATACGCGGCCCTGCGCTATTCGAACCTCTATGGTGAAAACCAGCATACTCGCGCGATTGACGGCACCCGCGTGGTGAACGCGTGGAAACGGATCCGCGACGGCCAGCCGCCGGTGATTGAGGGCGACGGCACGAATGTCACCGATTTCATCTATATCGGCGATGTGGCGCGCGCGAACCTCATGGCGATGGAGGCAAACGCGAACGGCGCCTACAACATCGTCAGCGGTCAGGACACCAGTTTCAATGAACTGATCGATGCCCTGCTGGCGGCCTGTGGGTCGGATTTGACCCCCGAGTTTCAGGTCGACGCCGCCAAGGTCGCCAATCCTACCGTGAACCGCCTGAATGTGTCCGTTGCCAAGGCCAAGGCCGAACTTGGCTGGGCACCCGAGGTCGACATCCGCGAAGGCATGCGGCGTCTGGTGGTCTGGCTGGACGCGGAACGGGCAGCGGGACGGATGTAAGCCGCCCCAAATCGCAGACAAAAAAGAAGCGGGCAGGGCCCGCTTCTTTCGTATTCGGATGGGGGTCCGATCAGTTCATGCCGTAAACGGCCGGATCCAGATCGTTCATCATGTTGTCTAGGATCAACTGGGTCAGAGCGTCCTCATCATTGACGTTGTCCATGGCGCGCACCAGCTTGCCCCATTTTTCGACATAGGGATCAAAGGTGGCAAAGAACGCCTCGGGGTCATCGATGCCATAGGTGTCGCGTGCAACGCCCGCCATGTCACCCACACCGTTATCGACCCACGCCTGAACGGCGGCTTTGAATTCGGCATCGGGTTCTACGATTGCGTGGCCGTTGGCCTTGGCCATTTCGATGGCTTTGATGTCGTTCTCGTTAAAGAAGATCTGCATCTTTGCCGTGCCGCGCGCGGTCGTTTCCATATACAGGGCGCGCTGTTCGTCGGTCAGACCCTGCCAGAACGACTTGTTCGCCAGATGGAAGGGCGAGTTATAGCTGCCGGTCCAGTTGGCCAACGTGACGCTCTTGGAGACTTCTTCGAGGCTGTTGTCGATGTTCAGCCATGCCGCCAGAATACCCGCACAATCAATCGCGCCCGTTTGCAGGGCCTGATAGATTTCGGTACCGGGGATGTTGACCGGAACACCGCCAAGGTCTTGGGTCAGTTTGGCGTTCGCACCACCGGGGAAGCGCACCTTGAGGCCCTGGAATTGATCGAGCGAAGTGATCGGCTCGTCGGTGTTACAGATGAACGGATAGGTCGGGGTCGAGAAACCGCCAAAGGGAACCACACCGGCCTTATCATATTGCGACAGGGCGCCGGCGTCATGCATCGACCAATCGGCAAATGCCATCGCGATGGCGGTCGGGTTGGTTTCGATAAAGCCATATGCGGTCAGCGCGTTGTTCAGAGGCGCATCCGACGGGATATAGCCCATGGCCTGAAAACCCGCGTGTGCAACGCCGTTGCCGATGGCCTTCATCTGTTCTTTTGCGGGCACAAGGGTGCTTGCGTAGAAGATTTCGAAATCAATCGCACCGTCGGTCTTTTCGCGCAGCGTATCGGCCAGCCACGTCTGGTGGATCGACGCGGCCTCGTTCGGCGGCGCATAGGTCGTCAGGCGATAGCCTTCGGCCATTGCTGTGGTGGCCAGAGCGGCGGTAAACCCGCCCGCCATCAGCATCGAAGTCAGTTTTTTCATTGTAGTCCTCCCAAGAATTTCAGGGCGGTTCGTGGTTGTTATCGCCCCGCCCAGCGGCGCCTGTCCCGTGTGGGAACGGCGCCTCTGTCCCGAAACGCTAGACACTGAACGGGGGCTCATCAAAGGAATGTTCCCTGCCATCTGGGTCTGCCTTTGGCACGGATAGGGGGGGCGTCTGACTGCAGCGATAAATCCTGCGTGAAATTTGCGGCAACCGCACAATTATGGCGGGATTGGCATCGAATTTGCGTAGATAGGCGCCCTTTGCGGATGCGCCGAGATGGCGGGTGGATATTCGCCACAAATTCGCAAGGCAAAGGGCGGAAAGCGTGGGAATTATCACGTATTTTCCGCGATTTGTACAACGTGATCGCGTTTGTGTCTTTTTCACAGTATGTCGCGGCGTACGGCAGTCTCTGTCAATATTGTAGCTGGTTTTCGAATTTTAGCTCCAAATCGCGCTTTATCGGTCGAGGCGATGCAAGAGGTAGTGCGCCCCTATGTGCACGCCCAAGCCCGTCGCGCGGTGACGTTTCCCACGTATGCTATCAAGGTCGGCCGACGGATCAGAGACAGAGAATCCCTGTTCGGAGGCCACCAAACGAGTGACATGACTAGGGAGGATTTTCATGTTCCATCGCACCGCAATGATGACCGCCAGTGCCCTCGCGCTTGGCCTTGGAGCCACCGCCGCCAACGCCGAACTGGATACGCTGAACCTTGAGGTGATCGTCGGCAACCACACCGATGTGTATACGGTGAACCACGTTCTGCCGTTCTTTAACGAGACCCTGCCCGAGGTATCCGGTGGCAAGATCACCGCGCGCACCGTGCCCTATACCGAGCTTGGCCTCAGCGGCTTTGAACTGATGAACCTGCTGAAGCTCGGCACCAACGACATCAGCTGGGGTGTGCCCGGCTATGTTGCCGGTGATAGCCCCGTTGTCGAGGGTCTGGAACTGCCGGGGATGACCGGCGATTACGCCGTCATGTTCAACGTCCAAGACGCCTATCACGACATTTTCGACCGCGAACTGAACAAGCACTTCAACGCGAAACTGATCTCGTGGTCACAGCAGCCCGCCCTGCAAGGGTACTGTAAGCTGGATGATGGCGACATCGCGGACTTTAGCCTTGCGACGATGGCGGGCAAGAACGTGCGCGTGCACTCGACCTCGTTTGCCGACTTTGCCGAAGCTCTGGGCGCTGTGCCGGTGACGATGCCGTTTGCCGATGTGATCCCTGCGATGGAACGCGGCGTGATCGACTGTGCTCTGACCTCGCCGTCGGCGGCTTATGGCTATGGTATCGGGCAGGTGGCGAATGCGGTTGTCGACCTGAATGTCGGCTATTCGACCCACTTCTACGCGATGAACAATGACACGTGGAATGGCCTCAACGAAGAGACCCAAGCCTTCCTGATTGAGCAGTTCGGCACCCTGAACCAAGCCCTGCGCGATTACACGCCCGAGGTACAGGACCTGATGGCCGCCTGTCTGGCCGACGGTCCCTGTAGCGTGGGCGAGCCTGCGAACATGGCCCTGCTGACCCTGAACGACGCCGATAGCGCCGAGTTGAAGTCGCGGGTCGAGGCCACCGTTCTGCCCCGCTGGGCCGAGCGTGCAGGTGCCGCCAGCGCCGAGGAGTGGAACGCCTCGGCAGGTGCGATCCTGAACATGTCGATCGCGGCCCAGTAACCGCACATCACCTGTTGGACCGTCGCGGTGTCCCCGCGGCGGTTCTGAATTTTGGGGGCACAGGCATGAGCTTAAAGTCATTACATTCCCGATTGCACAGCGTGGCCCGGATGGGGGCGGTTCTGGGCGGTTTCGGGATCATTTTCATCTCGTTCATGGTGACGATCGACGTGTTCCTGCGCAAATTCTTTAGCACCACCTTGGGTGGGGCGACGGAAATTGCGGGCATGGTCTTTGGCGTCGCTACGGCGATTGCCTATCCGTTTGTTTTGCTGGAGCGCGCAAACATCCGGATTGACGTTCTTTATTCGCGCCTGTCGGGGCGGGCACGGGCATGGCTGGATTTGGTGGCGATGGTGTTGGTGCTGTATTTCACCACGCGCCTGACACAATCGACCTTTGACCTGCTTCAGAAATCTTGGACCGGCGGCAGCCGCAGCGTCGGTGTGATCAACACCCCCCTGTGGGTGCCGCAATCCCTGTGGGTGGCGGGATTTATCCTGCTGACGCTGACGGCGCTGTTTTTGACGGTCTATTCGGTGATCGGATTGATCCGGCGGGACTGGGCGGTTGTGAACACAGTCGCGGGCGTTCCCAGCATTGAGCACACAATCGAAGAAGAAACCCATATCGACGTCCCCCATGCGGATGTGGATGCGGCGGTTTCCGCAAATAAAGAGGACAACTAGGGATGGCTGCATTCTGGATTGTACTGGCCATTGTTGGTTTTCTGATCGCGGCCTTTCCGGTGGGGGCGGTGCTTGGGCTGTTGGGCTTTGGTATCGACGACGTCTATATGAATGGTCGTCTGGCCCGCGCGATCGGCAATATCTATTGGGAAAAGAGCATCGACTTTCTGCTGCTCTCGGCCCCGTTGTTTATCATGCTGGGCGAAATCATGCTGCGCGCCGGTATCGCGCGCAAAATGTACAACGCCGTGGCACAGTGGCTGACGTTTTTGCCGGGCGGGTTGATGCACGCCAATATCGGGACCTGTGCCTTGTTTGCGGCCACCTCGGGGTCGTCTGTGGCGACCTGTGCGACCATCGGCGTCGCCGCCTATCCCGAGATTGAGCGTCATAAGTATAACGAGCGCCTGTTCATGGGCTCAATCGCGGCGGGGGGCACTCTGGGCATTTTGATCCCGCCGTCGGTGAACCTGATCCTGTATGGGGTGATCACCGAAACCTCGATCCCCGAACTTTATATGGCGGGCATTATTCCCGGTCTGATTTTGGCGGGCGCGTTTATGGCGGTGATCCTCGTGGCCTGTCTGTTCCGTCGCGATTGGGGCGGGGATAAGGTCGAAACCAGCTGGCGCAGCCGCATTGCGTGTCTGCCTGATCTGGCAGGTCCGATTGTCCTGTTCCTCGCGGTGGTCGGCTCGATCTACGCTGGTATCGCCACCCCGACCGAGGCCGCCGCCGTTGGTGTTGTGGTTGCGTTGGGTCTGGCGGCGTTGAACGGGACGCTGACCTTTTCCATGGTGTGCGAGGCCGCCGCAGGCACGATGCGCACCACCGGCATGATCATGTTCATCATTCTGGCCGCGCTGTTCCTGAACTTTATCTTTGCGTTCATGGGCGTGACCAAGGCGATGCTGACCTTTATCGCCACGCTGGGCCTGTCGCCTGTGGAAACGATGCTGATCATCGTGCTGTTCTACCTGATCCTCGGCATGTTCATGGAGACGCTGTCGATGATGCTGACGACGATGCCCATCGTGTTTCCGATTGTCGCGCAATTGGGGGAGGCGGGCTTTACCGGTGTGTGGTTCGGTATTCTGATCACCATCTTGATGGAGGCGGGCCTGATCACGCCCCCCATCGGTATGAACCTCTATGTGGCGCATGGCATCCGTTCCCGCGGAGGGCGGTTTGGCGACGTGGCCATCGGGGCCCTGCCGTTCCTGCTGCCGATGCTGTTGCTGGTGTTCCTGCTGATCGCGTTCCCGGGGATCGCGACGTGGTTGCCCGACCGCATCTATCACTAATCTCAGGGGCCACGCCGGCCCCTGACCCGCTTATTTCAGGAGGTCCCTTTGGACGATTTTGAGCACTATACAACCATTCCCCAATTCAACCGTATGCGTCTCGACATCCTGTACGGGGATGTCTGGCAGCAACCCGAACTCACCCCCCGCGACCGCAGCCTTGTAACCTGTGCCATCCTTGGGGCGCTGGGCAAAAATGCCGAGCTTGAGGCGCATATGCACAAGGCCATCGAAAACGGTGTGACGCCCGATGAACTGCGCGGGCTGGTTGTGCAACTGGCCGTCTATGCCGGTTGGCCCGTTGGGGTGAATTCGGCCAAGGCGGGGCTGGATATCTTTAAGGCGCACCCGCCGGCCGAGGGCGACTAACCCGACTTCGCCCACGCCTCTTTTCCCGCCGGTTTTTAAAATGTCCCACGCTACTTTGTCCGCCCCGCCACAACGGGGTCTTTTGCCCGATCTGTTCCCGCAACTTATGGCGGTTGCTTTTACCTATCTGGTGTCGGGAGCGTCCTTTGCGACGATCCCGTTGTTCGTGTCGCGCGAGTTGGGGCAGGGGGCGACGGTGGTCGGAACACTGACGGGGCTATCGTTTCTGGTGGCGATTGCCACGCGTCTGTGGGCGGGCGGGTTCGCCGACCGCAAGGGGCCCAAACCCGCGCTGATCCTCGGGGTCTGGCTGGCGGTTTTGTCGGGTCTGTTTGCATGGGCGGCCGACATCTATCAGGACAGCACCCGCGTTGCGATCTGGTCCCTGATCCTGTCGCGCGTGTTGTTGGGCAGTGCCGAGGCCATCGTGGTCGTCGCCGCGCAGACATGGGCCTTGGCCGTGGCTGGGCCGACGCGCTCGGCGATGGCGCTGGGTTGGGTCGGATCGGCAAGCTTTGTGACCACCGCCATCGGCGCACCGGTCGGTGGCATCCTCTATGCGGCCTACGGGTTTGAGGGTGTCGCGATCGTCATGATCCTGATCCCTGTACCGATCATCGCGTGGCTGATGCGGGTGCCCGGTGCATCCGTAGAGGTGGGCCAGTCGTTGGTGTTCATGGATGTGATCCGCCGCATCGCGATCCATTGCGTGACCATCGGTCTGGTGGGGGTCAGCTATGGCACCATCGTGTCCTTTAGCGTCCTGCTGTTTGAGGAACGCGGATGGGCGCCGCCGTGGATGGGGTTGACCTTGTTTTCCGTGGCCTTGGTCGCGATCCGTATCTTTGCGGGGTCGGTGCCGGACCGGTTCGGGGCAGGGCGCACGGCGGTCTGGTCTCTGGTGGTGCAGTTCGCGGGGTTTGCCCTGATGGCACACAGCCATTCGGTCGCGGGGGCCTATGTGGGGGCGATGCTGGCGGGGTTGGGGTTTGCGTTGGTCTATCCGTCCGTGGCCAGTCAGGCGTTGAACCGTGTGCCCCCACGCAACCGCGGCGCGGCGATGGCGCTGTTCTCGGCGGCGGTCAATCTGGTTCTTGGGATTGGGGGGCCGTTCATGGGGATTCTGGCCGAGCATCGCGGCACGGGCGCGGTGTTCTACCTTGCGGCGGTGGCGGCGTTTCTGGCGGGGCTGATCGTCCTGAGTGGCCGCACAAGCGCGCCCTATCGCGGCTAGGTGCGGACCATCCGCAAAACGTATTCGGTCTGGGCGGTGACATAGTCGCCCAAGGTCATCACACCCTTGAACCGGTGATGTTTCAGCGCCCACATATGGCCCAGTGACACCACATCGAACGCCACTAGAAACGGGTTGTCGGTTTTGAACGCACCCGAGGTCACGCCGCGTTCAATCACGCTCTGAAAGAACATGGTCACATCGCGTTCGGCCAGATCGAACAGCTTGCGGTCTTCGGGCTCAAGGCTGCTGGTGTGGAAATAGAGGACGCTGGTCTTGTCGCGGTGGCGGTTGATGATGCCGTAATAGACCTCAATCGCGCGGATCAGGCGGGTCTCGTCATCAAGGTCCTGATCCAACAGACAAAACAGCTTTTCGTGGTAATCATCCACTGCCATTTCCAACATCAACAACAGGATATCTTCCTTGCGCGAGATGTATTGGTAGATGTGGCCTTGGGACACGCCCATCTCGACGGAAATGTCGCGGATCGCGGTCTTGTGGAACCCCTTTTGACGGAACAGGCGCGCCGCCGCATTGACGATCTTGCGGCGACTGTCGCGCACCAGATCCGCGCGCCCGTCCGAAATGGACGACCGGATCTGGGACACACGTTCATTCAGAATATTCATTGCCGCATCCTGTCTTCAAAACCTGACACATCCGCGCAGGTCAAAGCCGGCAGGGATTTACTCAGGGCTACCGCAACTTGGCAAGTTTGTTTTGGAAACCTTACGTCAGAGCGGGGTGAACTGGACGCGGTATAGGCGGCACCTGTGGCCCCTCTCGGCGGCTCTCACTGAACGGTCGCTCAGCGTTGACCGCTGAACAGACGCTCAGTTATCCCTGAAGCAACAGCAGGCCTTTTAGGGAGGGGACTGAGATGAGCCGCACGACGAGACGCGCGTCATGAAGACCAGTATTGTCGGTCTGGGCCAGACCGAGTTTTCCAAGAATTCAGGCCGCAGTGAACTGAGGCTGGCGACCGAAGCAATCCTCGCCGCGATGGCGGATGCGGGGCTTGAGGTCAACGATATCGACGGGTTGGTCCGCTATACATGGGACAACACGACTGAGGCCGCGATTGTGAACGCGCTGGGTCTGCCGTCGCTGAAATACTATGGCGAAACCGAATTTGGCGGGGTCAATTGTTGCGGCGCGGTGGCACAGGCCTCGGCCGCGATTGAGGCGGGTCTGGCGTCCTGCATCGTGTTTTACCGGACCCTGAACGCGCGCTCCGGTGTGCGCTATGGGCGGGGCGAACGCATTCTGTCCGAAGAAGATGGTCGCCTGATCAACCGTCAACCCGAACCGCCCGGTGACATCTATTCCGCGCCGTTCGGATTGCTGGTTCCCGGTCAGCACCACGCCCTCTACGCCCAGAGCTATAAGGGCCACTATGGCCTGAGCGACGATCAGTTCACCGATATGCTGGGCAGTGTCGCGGTGACCCAACGCGCCTATGCCAACAACAACCCCAACGCCCTGTTGCGGGACAAACCCCTGAGCATGGATGACTACCGCGCGGGCCGTGTGATTACCGAGCCGTTGCGCATCTATGATTACTGTCTGGAAACGGACGGGGCGATGGCCATGGTGATCGTGTCGCGCGAACGGGCGCGGTCCATGGGCGTCAAGGCGGTCGATGTCCTGTCGGCGGGTCAATACATCTATCCGGGTTCGGTGCCGATGTTCCTGTATGCGCCGGTCACGCACACGCTTGCCCCGCCCGAAGCGGGGGAGGATCTGTTCGGCAAGGCGGGTCTGAAGCCCTCCGATATCGACGTTGCGGGGATTTACGACGCGACCTCGATGATGGTGCCCCTCGCGCTTGAGGATTTCGGGTTCATCGGGCGCGGTGAGGCGCATCAGTTCCTGACCAGCGGCGGCAATGGCCCGAACGGTGCCTTGCCGGTGAATACCCACGGCGGCCTGCTGTCCGAGGGGTATTTCCACGGTCTCAACACCATTGCCGAGATGGTTCGGCAGTTGCGGGGCGAGAGCCCAAATCAGGTGGACGCCGAAACCGCGTTCATCACGCTCAGGGGGGCAAGTTCGATGATCTTGGGGCGCGCATGACTGTAATCAGACCCGGCGACGAGTATCTGGCGCAACCGTTCTGGACGCATCTGGCGAACGGCACGCTGCACCTGTCCACCTGCGAGGACTGCAACAAGGCGCATCACCCGCCGTCCCCAATCTGTCCGCATTGCCGGTCGTTCAACATCGGTTGGAAACCGGCATCCGGCAAGGCCACGCTGAACACCTATGCGGTGGCGCGCCACGCGGTGCATCCCCTGTTGGCGGATCAGGTGCCCTACACGATCACCCTCGTCGATCTCGAAGAGGGCGTGCGCCTCGTCAGTGGCATTCCCCACGGCATGGAGGTCGATCTGGAAATCGGCATGCCCCTCGAATGCAAGGTCGTCAAAATCGATGACCAACTGTCGCTGCCCTATTTCCTGCCCGCCGGTGCGACGGATCAGGATCAATGAACGAAACGGACCCCCATATGGACACGACCAAACCCCTTAGCGGCATCCGCATTCTGGATCTGGGTGCCTTTGTTGCCGGCCCTTATGCGGCAACAATCCTGGCCTCCCTCGGGGCTGAGGTGGTCAAGGTCGAGCCACCGCGCGGGGGTGATCCGTTCCGTCGCGGCATCGGAACCAAAGATCCGTTCTTTACCCAGATGAACGCTGGCAAAAAGAGCATTTCAATCGATTTGAAATCCCCTGATGGGGTTGCTCTGGTCAAGGCGTTGCTGCCCGAGTTCGATGTTCTGATCGAAAACGGCCGTCCGGGTGTGATGGAACGTCTGGGTCTGGACTATGACACGGTGCGCGCGATCCATCCCTCCATCGTCTACTCATCCTCCTCGGGGTTTGGCGATGGAGGGCCATGGAAAGATCGGGCGGCGTTCGACACGATTGGTTTGGCGATGAGCGGCTTTTTGTCGATCATGTCGGATCAGGAAACGCCGCGCTTGGCGGGCACCTGTATCGGCGATCTGGCGACGGCCTTGGTGGCGGTGATTGGCATCGTATCGGCCCTCTTTGGGCGGGAGCGCACGGCCACGGGCACGCATGTAAAAACCTCGCTGCTTGAGGCGATGACGACGATCACCATCGACGCCATGACCCAGAGCTTTGAGACCGGCCAGAGCCCGCATCGTGAATCCCGACATCCCGCCGCGCAGAGCTTTGCCCTGAAGTGTTCCGATGGTGGCGCGATTGCCGTGCATATGTCCGGTTCGGAAAAGTTCTGGCAGAATTTTACCGCCGCGATGGCGCGTCCCGACCTACAATCGGATCCGCGCTTTGCGACCTATGCGGATCGCAAAGAGCACTATTTCGACCTGCGCCCGATTGTGGAGGCCGAGTTCGCCAAACACGACCGTGCGACGTGGGAACAGCGTCTGCGCGACGCCGATGTGCCCCACGCGCCTATCGTCACCGGTCAGGAATTGCCGGACTTTCCCCAGATGCAATGGCTGGACATGTATGAGGCCCCCCGCGAGGACGGGCTGCGCCTTGTCCGGATGCCGTGGCGCTTTGACGAGGTGCGCGGGAGCAAACCCGACGGCGCGCCGGAACTGGGCCAGAACACCCGTGAAATCGCCGCGCGTGTGTTGTCAGACGAACAGATTGATCGCCTGATCGCCGATGGCGTTCTGGTTCAGGCAGCAGAGGCCAAGTGATGACCAAGACCCCGAAAACCATGACGGCCGCCGAGGCGTTGAACCATGTTCAATCCGGAATGACCGTCGCCTTTCCCCACCTGAGCGCCGAGCCCACCGCCCTGACCAACGCCCTTTGGGACCGCGCGGATACGCTTAGCGATCTGACGGTGATTAGCGGCATGTTGCTGTCGGGCTATGGGTTCCTGTCGCGTCCTTGTGCCAAGAACATCCGGTTCAAGACATGGTTCTTGCCGGGCACGTTGCTGCGCAAAACCGCGCCCGATGTGCAGGCCGAATACCTGCCGATGACATGGGCACAGACCGCCCGCTATCTGGACGACAGCACCTTTGACGTGGGTCTGATCCATGTCTCGCCCGCAGACGCGGATGGCTATCACAGCTTTGGGGTCTGTTGTACCGCGGCCAAGGGGATCGCCAACAGCTCGACCTATCTGATCGCGCAGGTGAATCCGAACATGCCGCGCACCTTGGGCGACAGCCGCATCCACGCGTCCCAGATCGACGCGCTTGTCGAGGCGGAGGAGCCGTTGGCCGAATACCCCAACCGTCCACTTGACGACGTCGACGCCACGATTGGTCGCCAGATCGGGGACCTGATCCCCGATGGTGCCGCGCTTAGCCTTGGGGTCGGGGGCATTCCATTGGCCGCCGCGCAGGCCCTCATGGATCGGGGCGCGCGCGATCTGCGGTTCATCAACACCTTTACCGACCCGACCATGGCCTTGATCAAGGCGGGCTGTGCCACGGCGGAAAACCCCAAGGCGCATACGGGCGATATTTTCGGGTCCAAGGACCTGTATGACTGGGTTGCCGACAATGACGCCATCGCCTTGGCAAGCGCCCTGACCACCCACCGCCCCGAAGATTTCGTCGCCCGCAAGAACGTGGTGTCGGTGAATTCGGCGCTTGAGATCGATCTGATGGGGCAGGTCAACGCGGAAACCATCGGGGGCAAGCAGACCGGTTCGATGGGCGGTCTGATTGATTTTGCTGTCGGCGGTCAGGTCGAGGGCGGACAGTTCATTCTGGGCCTGCGCTCGCAAACCAACAAGGGCCGCCCGCGCATCGTGACCCGTCTTGACGGGGATATCGTGTCTCTGTCGCGGACCTTTGTCGAAACTGTTGTCACCGAATTCGGCGTGGCCGATCTGCGGGGCAAGACCGTGCATGAGCGCGCTCTGGCCCTTGCCGAGATTGCCCACCCCGATGATCGCGACGCCCTGCGCGCGCATGCCGCGACCCTGCACTAAGCGAGGACAGACCATGACCGTCACCCCGAAAAAACCACGCAAGGTCATCATCACCTGCGCCATCACTGGTTCGATCCACACCCCGTCGATGTCCCCCCATCTGCCCGTCACGCCCGAGGAAATCTCGGACGCGGCGATCGGGGCCGCCGAGGCAGGCGCGGCGATTATCCACCTGCACGCGCGCGACCCGAAAACCGGTGTGCCGGATCAGTCGGTCGAGGCCTATAAAAACATCCTGCCCGTCATCAAGCAGCGCACCAATGCGGTTTTGAACATTACCACCGGTGGGTCCACTTTGATGAGCACCGAGGAACGGCTTGGCCCCGCGCTGCACTACAAACCCGAGGTGGCCAGCCTGAATATGGGGTCGATGAATTTTGGCCTCTATCCCATGCTGAACCGCTTTTCCGAGTTCAAGCATGACTGGGAAGAGGACTATTTGCGGGGCAGCGATGACCGGATTTTCAAGAATACCTTCAAGGACATCGAGACGATCCTGACCAAATGCGCCGACAATGGCACGCGGTTCGAGGTCGAATGCTATGACATCGGCCATCTTTATACCTGCAAGCATTTCGTGGATCGCGGTTTGATCAAGGCGCCGCTGTTTATTCAGTCGGTGTTCGGCATCCTCGGCGGGATCGGTCAGCACCCCGAGGACATCATGCATATGAAACGCACCGCCGACCGTCTGTTCGGGGACGACTACCAATGGTCAGTTCTGGGCGCGGGGGCCAAGCAAATGCAGATCGCCGCGCAGGCCGCGATGATGGGCGGCAACGTGCGCGTGGGGCTAGAGGACTCGCTTTGGCTGGGTCGTGGGCAATTGGCCGAAAGCAACGCCGCGCAGGTCCGTTTCGCCGTCAAGATGATCAACGATCTGGGGCTTGAGGTCGCAACGCCCGACGAGGCGCGTGAGATCCTCGAACTGAAAGGGGGCGATGATGTCAACTTCTGAACCCGTTCTGATCACGGATAAAACGGATGGCATCCTGCGCCTGACGATCAACCGGCCTGAGCGTCGCAATGCGCTGAACGATGATCTGATTGTACAGCTGGATCAGGCCTTTGCCGCCGCCGGTCATGACCCAGACGTACGGGTGATCGTCCTTGGCGCGGTCGGCGACAAGGCGTTTTGCGCCGGTGCCGATCTGAACCCGAACGCGGGGACGTTCGGATTTGACTATGCCGAACCGACGACGACCTATGCCAACCTGCTGCGGACTGCGCGCAAAACGCCTGTGCCGGTGATCGCACGGGTAAACGGGTTCTGTTTGGCCGGTGGGATGGGCCTGCTGGCGATTTCCGATCTGGCCGTTGCGTCCGACAACGCCAAGTTCGGCCTGCCCGAGGTCAAGGTCGGCCTGTTCCCGATGCAGGTCGCCGCGTTGATGCAAACCATGCTGCCGCCCCGCAAATTCGCCGAGATGTGTTACACTGGTGAGATGCTGGATGCGGCCGCCGCGCTGGACTGTGGTCTGGTGAACTATGTGGTCGGGATGGACGATCTGGATAGCACGATCGATGATCTGGCCGCCAAAATCGCCAAGAATTCGCCCGCCGCGATCAAGCGGGGCAAGCATGCCCTGACCGCGATGCATGGCATGACGTTTGAGCAGGGGATCGCCTATATGGAAGCGCAGGTCGGCCTGATGCCCCTGACCGAAGACGCCCAAGAGGGCCTTGCAGCCTTCGCCGAAAAACGCGCACCACAATGGACGGGCCGGTGAGATGAGCGACCTTCCCACCTACGTCCACATCACCGAGGTCGGCCCGCGTGAGGGGTTTCAATTCGAACCGCCCCACATTGCCACCGCTGATAAAATCCGCCTGATCGACGCCCTGTCACAAACCGGCGTGCCGGAGATCGAATGCGCGTCCTTTGTGAACCCCAAGGTCGTCCCGCAGATGGCGGATGTGTTCCAGATTGCGGACGGCATCACCCGCCATGCGGGCGTGACCTATGGCTGTATGTGGCTGAACGAAAAGGGGTTTCATCAGGCCCTCAGCAGCGGCCTCTATACCCCCGCCCTGACCAGCACCAGCGCCTCTGACACCTTTCTGATGCGCAACAACAACCGCACGCCCGATGCCCAGATTGCGGGCCAGATCGCCCTGCGTCAGGCCTATAGCGACGCGGGGCTGGGCAGTGGGCCGATCTATTTGTTTACCGCCTTTGGCTGCAACTATGAGGGCGCAGTGTCGGTCGAACAGGCGATGCTGCGCGCCGCCGATCTGGTCGCGGTCTGCGAAGACGCGGGAACGCCACCGACCTGTATCACGCTGTGTGACACGGTCGGGGCCGCCGATCCCGCCGGTGTGCGCGCCTTGGTCGCGGCGGTGCGCACGCGCTGGCCCGACTATCCTGTCGCGTTGCATCTGCATGATACGCGCGGCCTTGGGATTGCGAATGCGATGGCGGGGCTGGAACTGGGCGTTGCACGGTTTGATGCCTCGGTGGGTGGTCTTGGCGGCTGTCCCTTTGCCGGAAACCGGTCCGCCGCAGGCAATATCGCGACCGAGGAACTGGCCCTGTTGTGCGACCGTCTGGGCATAGAAACCGGCATCGACATCCCCGCCCTGATCAAGGCCGCCGAATTGGCCGAAACGATTGTGGCCCACCCCCTGAGCAGCAAGCTTGCCCATGCGGGCCTGTTCACCCCGAAACCGTGATTTTCACCCGTATCTGACACGCGGAGAACCCCGATGAAAAAACCCGATTTGCCCGCCGGCATCCTTGCCACTGACGAACGCCTGCAGATCGCAGATTCGGTGCGCCGCATCTGTGACCGGTTCGATGACGAATGGTGGCTGGAGAAAGAGCGCGCCGCCGAGTTCCCCCACGAATTCCACCAAGCCATGGCCGAGGCCGGTTGGCTGGGCATCACCATGCCCGAGGAATATGGCGGGGCCAATCTGGGCGTGACGGACGCGTCGTTGTTGATGCAGATCATCGGCAATTCTGCCGGTGTCATGGCCGCCTGTTCCAGCATCCACATCAACCTGTTTGGCCCCCATGCGATGGTCAAACACGGCACCAAGGAACAAAAGGACCGGATGATCCCGCCACTGGTCGAGGGCAAGCATATCGCCTGTTTCGGCGTGACCGAACCCGATGCCGGTCTCGACACCACGCACATCACCACGCGCGCGGTGAAAAAGGGCGACCGGTATATCGTGAACGGGCAAAAGGTCTGGACCTCGACCGCGCAACAGGCGCACAAAATCCTGCTTTTGACGCGCACCACCCCGATTGAGGAATGCAAGCGTCCTATCGACGGGATGACCCTGTTCTACACCGACTTTGACCGGTCGCGCATTTCTGTGACCCCCATCGAAAAGATGGGCCGCGCGGCAGTGAACTCGAACTCGATCTTTATCGACAATCTGGAAATCCCCGAAGAGGATCGCATCGGCGAAGAGGGGGCGGGCTTTAAGCTGTTGCTCGACAGTCTCAACCCCGAACGCGTTCTAGTCGCCGCCGAGGCCATTGGCGTGGGGCGTCGCGCGTTGGAAAAGGCCGCCGATTACGCGAATGAGCGCGTCGTGTTCGGTCGCAAGATTGGCCAGAACCAGTCGATTCAGCACCCGCTTGCCCAAAGCTGGATGGCGCTAGAGGCCGCGGATTTGATGGTTTGGCACGCCGCGCGTTTGTATGATGAGGGCAAATCCTGCGGCGCCGAGGCGAATTCGGCCAAATTCCTTGCAGCTGACGCAGCGTTCGATGCCTGTGACCGCGCTGTGCGTACCCACGGCGGATTTGGCTATGCTAAGGAATACCATGTCGAACGGTATTTCCGTGAGATCATGTTGCCGCGTATCGCACCCGTGACCCGCGAACTGATCATGTCGTTCATCGCCGAACGCGTTCTGGAACTGCCGAAGTCGTACTAGGGAGGGAAGGCGATGAAACTGGACGGAAAAACCGCCCTTGTGACGGGGGCGTCTTCGGGCCTTGGGGCGCATTTCGCGCGGGTTCTGGCGGCCCAAGGGGCAGAGGTCACCGTGGCCGCGCGCCGTGTCGACCGGCTTGAGACGCTAGTGGCCGAGATCGGTGGCGATGCGCGGGCTGTGGCGATGGATGTCACCGATGGCGAAAGTGTCCGCGCGGGGTTCGACCGCGCCTATGACATTGTCATCAACAACGCCGGTGTGACCTATGACGGGCCCGCGTTGAAGACGGAAATGGACGATTGGAACTGGGTCATCGATACCGATTTGACCGGCGTATTCCGCGTGGCGCAGGCGGCGGGGCAGGCCCTCGTCGCGGCGGGTAAGGGGGGCAGCATCGTCAACATCGCCTCGATCCTTGGTCTGCGGGTGGCGGGCAACCTGTCGGCCTATGCCACGGCCAAGGCGGGCGTGGTGCAGATGACCAAAAGCCTTGCCCTTGAATGGGCGCGCTATGGCATTCGCGTGAATGCCCTGTGCCCAGGCTATATCGAAACCGACCTGAACCGTGACTTTTTCGCGTCTGACGCCGGTCAGGCGCTGATCAAACGCGTGCCCCAGCGCCGCCTTGGCCAGATGTCCGATCTGGACGGGCCGCTGATGTTGCTGGCCAGTGATGACAGCGCGTTCATGACCGGCTCCGAGATCGTCGTGGATGGCGGTCACCTTGTTTCTTCGCTGTAGGATGATCTGATGGACTTTACTATTTCCCCCCGCGTTGAGGATTTTCGCGCCCGTATCGCGCGGTTTGTTGAAGACGAGATCATGCCGCTGGAAGAGGATCGTGCGAATTACGATCCGCATGAAAACATCCGCAAGGACGTGCTGCAGGACCTGCGCGCGCGGGCCAAGGCCGAGGGTCTGTGGTGCCTTCAGTTGAAACAGGAAACCGGCGGGCAAGAGCTTGGCATCCAAGGCATGGCGGTTTGCTATGAGGAGATGAACCGTTCCATTTTTGGGCCCGTGGTGTTCAACGCGGCCGCGCCGGATGACGGCAATATGCAGGTTCTGGAAAAGATCGGGACCGCCAAGCAAAAAGAGGAATGGCTGCAACCGATCGTGCGCGGCGATGTGCAATCGGCCTTTGTCATGACCGAACCGGCGCCGGGGTCGGGATCCGATCCGGGGGGCATGATGCTGACCACGGCGAAACGGGTCGGGGACACATATGTGGTGCGGGGCCGAAAATGGTTCATCACCGGCGCCGAGGAGAGTGACCATTTCATCCTGATCGCGCGCACCTCGGATGATCCGCGCAAGGGGTTGTCGGCATTCCTGCACAAGCGCGACACGCCCGGGTTCCGGATCGAACGCCGCATCCCGATCATGGGACCAGAAGAGCACGGCGGCCATTGCGAGGTCGTCTATGAGGACATGGTCATCCCCGCCGAGAACCTGTTGATGAATGAGGGCGATGGCCTGAAGCTGACCCAGATCCGGTTGGGTCCGGCGCGTTTGACCCATTGCATGCGCTGGCTGGGCCTATCCAAACGCTGTGTCGAGATCGCAAGCGAATACGCCCACAACCGGTTTGCCTTTGGCGAACGTCTGTCCAAACGCGAGAGCGTTCAGATGATGCTGGGCGATCTGGCGATGCAGATCGAAATCGGTCGGATGCTGGTGATGAAGGCCGCGTGGGAACTGGACCGTGGCGGGTTTGCCCGCAAAGAGGTGTCGATGGCCAAGGTTCATGTGGCCAATGTCCTGCACAAGGCCGCCGATACCGCGATCCAGATCAACGGTGCGCGCGGCTATTCCAAGGACACGCCTCTGGAATGGATTTACCGCTATGCCCGTCAGGCGCGTCTGGTCGACGGCGCGGATGAGGTCCACAAGATGGTGCTGCACCGCAATGTCGAAAAAGAGGGCTGCGATTTCTGGAAGTGGGATGTCGGCGCATGAGCGATCTGGATTTCAGCGCGGACGCTCTGGACGGGTTTCTGGCGGGTCATTTCGGCGCGCGGGCCCCGATGGACATCGAGCGCATCGCCGGTGGTCAGTCGAACCCGACCTATTTCGTGACCTTTGGCGATCACCGTATGGTGCTGCGCAAACAGCCCAACGGCCCGATCCTGCGCGGGGCGCATGCGGTGGACCGCGAATACCGCGTGTTGACGGCCTTGCACCCCACCGGCGTACCGGTGCCCCGTCCGATCCTGTTTCATGAGGACGCGGATTTGTTGGGGACGCCGTTTTACCTGATGGAGCGGGTGGATGGTCGCGTCTTTTCCGACTGTGCCTTGCCCGATGCCGATCCGTCGGAACGCCCTGCGCTGTGGATGGGTCTGGCCGATGCGATGGCCGCCATGCATGCGGTGCGCCCAGATGGGGTGGGCTTGGGCGATTTCGGTCGGCCTGGCAATTATTTCGAACGTCAGATCGCCCGCTGGTCCCGCCAATGGGACGAAAGCCCCAGTGACCCGATCCCCGAACTGGATGCCTTGGCGGCGTGGCTGCGCGACAATCAGCCCGCCGATGATGGCGCGGTCAGTCTGGCGCATGGCGATTTCCGGATGGGCAACGTCATCTTTCACCCGACCGAGCCGCGCGTGGTTGCGATCCTTGACTGGGAACTGTCGACGCTGGGCCATCCTTTGGCCGATCTGGGGTTTTGTGCACTGGCATGGCACACCGCGCCCGATGAATACGGTGGGGTTCTAGGGCGTGATCTAACCGCGCTGAACCTTCCGGATGAGGCCGCATTCGTGGACCGGTATATGGTAAAAAATCCCGCCGCCGGTCCCCTGACCACGTTTCACAAGGCCTTTGCCCTGTTCCGGTTTTCCGTGATTTGGGTCGGGATTGCTGACCGCGTGCGCGCAGGCACCGCCGCAGGGGCCGACGCAACAACCCACGGCGATTTGGCGCGCAAGCTGGCCATTCGCGGCATGGAGGTGGTGAACGGCCACCACGACATATAGGACAGATCATGAAAGACATCGTATTGGTATCCGCCGCCCGCACCGCAGTGGGTGACTTTGGCGGCGCATTGGCGGGCCTGACCCCGACGGAACTGGGCGTCGCCACCGCGAAAGAGGCGATCGCCCGCGCGGGCCTGACACCCGCGGACATAGGGCAGGCGTTTTACGGCAACGTCATCCATACCGAACCGCGCGATATGTATGTGTCGCGCACAATCGCGATTGAAACGGGCATGGCGCATAACACACCCGCCCTGACTGTGAACCGGCTGTGCGGCTCGGGGTTGCAGGCGATTGTGTCCGCGGTTCAGGCCCTTGCCATGGGGGACACGGATACCGCCATCGCGGGCGGCACCGAAAGCATGAGCCGTGCGGGATATCTGATCCCGTCCGCGCGCTGGGGCCAGAAAATGGGCGACAGCACCGCAATCGACATGATGACCGCCGTTCTGACCGATCCGTTCGGACACGGGCACATGGGCGTCACTGCCGAAAACGTCGCCGAGAAATACGGCATCTCGCGCGAGACCCAAGATGCCTTTGCCGTCGAAAGTCACCGCCGCGCGGCTGCGGCGATTGAGGCGGGCTATTTTGACGAACAGATCGTTCCGATCACCCTGAAGACCCGCAAGGGCGACGTGGTGTTCAAGACAGACGAACATGTCCGTGCCGACGCCAGTGTCGAGAACATGGTCAAACTGCGCGCCGTGTTCAAAAAGGATGGCAAGGTCACGGCGGGCAACGCCAGCGGCATCAACGATGGCGCGGCCTCGGTTGTTCTGATGACGGGGGATGCGGCGGCGGCGCGTGGCGTTGCGCCGATGGCCTGTGTGGTGGCCTATGGGCATGCGGGCGTCGATCCGGCCTTTATGGGCATCGGGCCTGTGCCTGCGATGCAGGTCGCCTTGGAAAAGGCGGGTTTGGGCGTCGATGATCTGGACGTCATCGAGTCAAATGAGGCCTTTGCCGCACAGGCCTGCGCGGTCAGTGCGGAATTGAACCTGAACGCCGCCAAGGTGAACCCGAACGGCGGCGCGGTTGCGCTTGGCCATCCTATCGGGGCCAGTGGCGCGGTCATCACGACCAAGCTGCTCTATGAACTGAAACGCACCGGCGGGCGCTATGGCGCGGCGACCATGTGCATCGGCGGTGGCCAAGGCATCGCCCTGATCGTTGAGAACCTTACCGCATGAGCATCGACATCAACCGTTTGGGCATTGTGGGCGCGGGCACCATGGGGGCAGGGATCATGATCAACGCCGCCATGTCTGGGTTGGACGTGGTGCTGCTTGACCGTGACGCGGACACGTTGGATCGGGCGCGAGGGAAACTGTCGCGCTATCTTGATCGGCAGGTCGCCAAGGACCGGATCACCACGGATGTGGCCGCTGCGGCGGGCGCGCGGGTGACGACGGCGACGGATATGTCCGCGCTGGCCGATTGTGATCTGGTGATTGAAGCCGTTTTTGAAAACCTGCCCCTGAAAAAGGCGATCTTTGCCGATCTGGAGCAGGTCGTGCGCGCCGATACGATCCTTGCCAGCAACACCAGTTGCCTGCGCCTGTCCGACATTGTCGCCGATCTGGCCGATGCGGGCCGGTTTTGCGGGATGCACTATTTTAGCCCCGCCGAAATCAACCCCGTGGTCGAGTTGATCCAAGGTCCGGCAACGCGCGACGATTGCCTGCGTGCGGCGGATGCGTTTCTGACGCGCACCGGCAAAACCGTGATCGCCTGCAAGGATCAGAACGGGTTTGCCCTGAACCGGTTTTTTTGTCCCTACACCAATGAGGCGGTCCATGTTCTGGACCAAGGTCTTGCCACCACGGCCCAGATTGACGCGATTGCACGGGATCGGTTGGGGCTTGCGCTTGGGCCGTTTGCGGTGATGAACATCATCGGTACGGCGACCAACTTGAACGCCGTGCGTAACCTTGGTGCGCTAGGGCCGTTCTATGAGGCGGCGGCGGGGTTGATTGCACATGGCACGGACAACACCCCGTGGCAGATCGACGAGGAACCCGCGCCGCTGGATCCCCAAACCGCCGATCAGATTGGCGAGCGGCTGGAAAACGCGATCCTGTTGCCCGTGGTTGAAGAGCTTGCCGAAGGTACGGCGACCTTGGACGCGATTGATACCGGTGCGCGCATGGCGTTCCGTCTGGGTCTGACGCCAGGTGAGATGCTGAAGCGGTTAGGTTCAGAGGGCGTCAGCAAACGTTTAAGTGATTTTGCCACCGCCTATGGGCATCCCGCGCCCGCGCCTGTGGTCTGAAATCTGACACCTCCGGTCGCGGGGAATGGCATCCGAAGTGCGCCGTTCCCCCGTCCATAACACGCGGGCGGTCCTGAACGGCCCGCATCAACCGGAGGTCACCCCATGCCCCATGTCATCGTGAAAATGGCAGCAGGCCGCAGCGAACAAGACAAGAAACGTCTTGCCGAACGCGTCGCCCTTGCCGTGATGAACACCCTTGGCACATCCCAAGAGGCGATTTCTGTCGCCATTGAGGACGTGTTGCCCGACGATTGGAACACACAGGTCTATGATCCTGACATCGCGGGACGTCAGGATACGATTTACAAACAACCGGGGTACGAGCGGTTCTAGGCCTCGGCCTGTTCCGCGATTTCCTCAAGCTTTTTATAGAGATACGAGCGTGACACGCCCAAGTGTTCCGCCGCCTTTTTCTTGTTGCCCTTGAACCGGATGATCGCGTCGTTGATCAGCTTGTTTTCGAGGGCCTCGACGGTTTCCTTCAGGGTCGCGCCGGATTTGACGGCCATGCTTGGGGTGGCAGGGGAGGGCACCTTTTTCGCTCCGAATGCCGTGCCGCGTTGGAAATCCTCAATCCGCAGGCGCCCGTCCTCGGCAAAGACCATCGCGCGTTCCACCATGTGGCGCAGTTGGCGCACGTTTCCGGGCCATTTCTGTTCCATTAGGTAGTCATGGACGTTCAGATCGATCTCGGGTTGGGGGCGGTTGTATTGCGTGGCCAGATCGGTGACGAAGTGGTTCAGCAACAGGGGGATGTCCTCAAGGCGCTCTTCCAGCGTCGGCATCGCGATCACAACGGGGCTGATCCGGTAGAACAGGTCCAGACGGAACCGGTCCTGTTCGATGAACGCCTCTAGGTCGCGGTTGGTGGCCGAGAACAGACGGAAATCGACGCGCTTGGGCTTGGCCCCGCCGACGCGTTCGACCATCCGGTCCTGAAGAACGCGGAGCAGCTTTGATTGCACCTCAAGCGGCATGTCCCCGATCTCATCAAGGAAGATCGTGCCTTTGTCGGCCTGTTCGAACTTGCCTGCGCGGCCCTTGCGGTCGGCACCGGTGAACGATCCGGCCTCATAGCCGAACAGTTCGCTCTCGACCAAGGACTCGGGCAGGGCGGCGGCGTTTACGGTGACCAAACGGCCCTCATGGCGGGGGCTCAGCATATGCAGGGCCTGCGCGACCAGTTCCTTGCCGGTGCCGCTTTCGCCTTGCACCAGAACGGGGATGTCCAGCGGCGCAACCTTGCGGATCTGATCCTTGACCGCACGGATGGCAAAGCTCTGGCCGACGATGGCGTCCAGATAGGCGTTGTCGGTGTTTTCGGATGACGCCTTGGCCTTATAGGTCGCGATTTCCTCTTCCAGCGCGTTGATGCGGCGCGACATGGCTTCGACCTGTTGGGGGCCTTTGAACATGATGCGCCCGATGGCACCCACGATCTTGCCGTCGTTCAGGATCGGATGGCGCGACACCACGCGATCCTTGCCGCGCATCCGGTGGATCTGACCCACCTCAGCGATCCCCGTGCGCACAACATGGTGCAGGCGCGAGTTCTCGATCACATCGCGGACGCTCTTGCCGACAGCCTCACCCGCTTGCAGGCCAAAGAATTTTTCATGCACGGGCGAGATATAGGCCAGCTTTTCGTCGCCCCCCACGACCGCCATCGCATCATAGGGGTCCATCAGGATATGGTTCAGGATGTCATAGGCGAAATCGACGCTGAGGATGAAATTCAGGACCGCGTCCGACGGCGGTTCCGACAACAGGATCAGCGTCCCCTCGGGCACCTTGGTTACAAGCGCGGAATATTGCGCATCGTTCAACAGGATCGGGGTCAGCCGCCGGTCAGTCGCCTCTTTTAGCCACTCGGCATTGGTGACCATGCTGCGAATCCGCATGTCCGCACCGGCCCCGTATGCGGCCGCGCACTTGCCGGCATCGTCCAAAAGCACGACCCCCTTGACCCCCGGACCCTTTTGTTCGGAAATAGACAAAACAAACCTCCCTCTGCGCGGAGCTGTGCAAAGCTGCAAAAAACCGCGTTCGCCTGTCCAAAACGGATACACTGTGGGGGGTGCGGTTCCAATGTGTCCGCACAGAATGCACTCTTGCTATATTCTGTACCTATCGCGGCCACAGGTTTGGCATGATACTAGCCAAAGGTAGAACGCGATAACCTCTCTTCAGGAGGAGTCCTGTGCCGGCGCAGGACCGAGGGAGGACACAATGGAATTAGGGCGTCGTCTGTCTGTACAGACCAAGAAGACTATTGCGATTACACCGCGTGTGATCCAGTCGATCAAGCTGCTAAAGTGTAATCACGACGAACTGTGCAGCTATCTCAAAGAGCAGGAAGAGCGTAACCCGCTGATCGACGTGGTCCTGCCCGAAACGCGTCCCGTGTCCACCGCCGCACCACAATCCCAACCGACCGCGCCCGCCGCGAAATCCGAGCCACCCAAGGGCGGAACCTCGCTGTCCGTGGCTCGTAGCGGGGGTGCTGCCGCCGGTGATCTGCGCAGCATCGAGGAAACCTTTGCCCGCCGTCAAACCCTGCGTGAACATCTGTTGGAACAGGTCGATCTGACCATCCACAATGCGGTCGATCGCCTGTTGGCGCGGGAAATCGTTGAATCGCTGGACCCTGATGGATACCTGCGCCGCGATCTTGACGAAATTGCCGACGTGTTGGGGATCGTCGAGACCCGCGTCGAACATGCGCTGCACCTGATTCAGGGGTTAGAGCCCACCGGGGTTGGCGCACGTGATCTGGGGGAATGTCTGCGCCTGCAACTGGATGAGGCGGGCGAGTTGACCGACGAAATGGACATCTTGTTGGACAATCTCGATATGCTGGCCAAATTCGATCTGGCCGCGCTGGCGCGTCTGTGCGGCGTGGACCGCGTCGAGATCGCGGAAATGGCGCGTCAGATCCGCATGCTGGACCCGCGCCCCGGACGTCAGTTCGATACCGACGCTGTTTTGCCCGCGATGCCCGATGTGAACGTCGAACTGCGCCCCGACGGAACCACGCATGTCGAGCTGAACTCGGCCCTGTTGCCCAAGGTTCTGGTGAACCGTGAATATTATTCGGAAATGCGCGCGGTTGCGTCCGGCGAGAACGATGTGCGGTTCGTGACCGATTGTATGCGCGATGCGAACTGGCTGGCGCGGAACCTGGATCAACGCGCCAACACGATGCTGAAGGTCGCGACCGAGATCGTCAAACGCCAGCAGGACTTTTTGCTCAAGGGGGTCGAGCATATCAAACCCCTGTGCCAGGCCGATGTGGCCGACGCGATCGGGATGCACCGGTCGACCGTGTGCCGTGCGATTTCGGGCAAATATCTGATGACGAACCGTGGTCTGTTTGAGCTTAAATACTTTTTCTCGAACGCCCTGTCCGGCGAAGGCAGCGCCGAGGACGTATCGGCGGAATCCATTCGTGCACGCATCCGCAAACTGATCGAGGGCGAGCAGGGCAAAAAAGTTCTGTCAGACGATGCGATTACGGCGACCCTAAAGGGCGAGGGCGTCAATATCGCCCGCCGCACCGTGGCCAAGTATCGGGAAATGATGAATATTCCCCCGTCTTCCATTCGCCGCCGCCAGCACAGTGCCGCCCGCATTGAGGCCGAGGCCTGTGTCGCCTAGGCCATTCCGGCACGTCAGTTGCTAGTCCCCTGAGAACGGGCCCGCGTGGCCCACCCAAAACCATGGAGCAATCAGATGACGCTGGCGAACGGTGACTCGCAGGAATACTTTGCGGCGGCTAAAGAGGGGCGGCTAACCTTTCAGAAATGCAACCGCTGTGACGCCGTGCAATTTCCTCCGCGCCACCATTGCACCACCTGTTGGGAGGCGGATCTGGCGTGGATCGATAGCACCGGCAAAGGCAAGGTCGAGACGTTCACCATCGTGCGTCGTGCGCCGCTGCCGGCCTATGCGGACAAGGTGCCCTATGTCATCGCCGCCATTAACGTCGCCGAGGGTCCGCGCATGATTACGACCCTTGTTGGCGAGGACGCGTTGGATGTACAGATCGGGGACACCGTCGCCGTCACCTTTGAACAGGGTAAGGACGGCGATACCTTACCTGTGTTTCAAAGGACCTGACCCCACATGGACATATGCACCATCGGCACCCCGACATTTATGACGCGGGTCGAGACATGGGAATGTGACCACAATCGCCACTGGAACGTGCGTCAGTATTTGCGCTGTTTTCAACAGGCAGGGTTTGTCGCGCGCGATATGTGCGGGGTGGCGCCAACCGGCGTGCTGGCCCAGCATACGCGCTTTCACCGTGAACTGCTTGAGGCCGCGCCGGTCGAAATCCGCAGCGCCGTGATCGGAGACGGGCCGTTTGCCGGTGTCTGCGTGCATGTGCTGACCTCGGATGGACGCCTATCGGCGACGGCATTGGACCATGTGACGGGCTTGGGCGATCTGCCGGTTGTCGCGTCCGACGTGGTCAAGCTGGCCTTGCCGCGCGGCATTGACGGCGCGCCGCATAGACCGCTGGCCTCTACTGTCGACACGAACGACATGGTGCAGCACGGCTATGTCCAGCCCAAGGAATTGGACCATTTGGGCGGGCTGTCGCTTGACTGGTTGATGGGGCGAATTGCGGCGGCGTCTTCGGATCACATGGGGCGGCTGGGCTTTACCCCTGAATACGTGCGCGAACACGCGATTTCGCGGATGGGGGTCGAAACCAAGATGACCGTTTTTGCACCCGTTCCCGTGGGCACGCGCTTGTGCAGCACGGTGCAGGTCGCCGAAACCGGTCGCAAAAACATCACGCTGCGCCACCGGTTTTTCGCCGCCGACGGCACACCTGTTGCGGTTTCGGATCAGGGACTTGTGGCGGTGGATATGACCACGCGCCGCGCGACCGAGTTGCCGGAGTTCCTGCGCAAGGCGCTCTCCGACAACCCGTGATGCGGTAATCTAGAAACCAAGGATCGCCTTGGTTTCCAAATATTCTTCCATGCCATAGACGCCCATTTCGCGCCCGTTGCCGGATTTCTTGTAGCCGCCCATCGGGGCGACAGTGCTGGCCGCGCAGCCGTTGTAGAACACGCGACCTGCCTGCATCTGGCGGCAGACGTTCAGGGCCGTTTCGCGGTCTTCGCCGAACACATAGGCGCCCAGCCCGTATTCGGTGTCATTGGCCAGCGCGATTGCCTCTTCCACGGTTTTGTAGGTCATGACCGAGGTCACCATGCCGAAGATTTCTTCGCGGGCGATAGTCATATCCGGCGTCACCACAAAGATCGTCGGCTGAATAAAGAACCCGCGGTTTAGGCCATCAGGGCGACCGGGGCCGCCAGTGATCAGGCGCGCGCCCTCATCAATGGCGGATTGGATATAGGCCTGAATGCGGTCGAACTGGGCGCGGTTCACCACGGGGCCGTGGGTCGTTTCGGGATCGGTCGGATCGCCCACGCGGATATGCGCGGCGACGCTGGATTGCAGGTGGGTGACCAGTTCCTCAAGCTTGTCCTCGGGCACCAGAATGCGGGTCGGCGAATGGCACGATTGCCCCGAGTTTGAATAGCCGCGCGTGACGTTATAGTTGGCCGCAGCTGCAACATCCCCGTCGGGCAGGATCAGGTTCGCGGATTTCCCGCCCAGTTCTTGTGTGACGCGTTTCACCGACGGCGCGGCGGCCTCGGCCACCAGAATGCCCGCACGGGTCGAACCGGTGAACGACACGACCCCGATGTCATGATGCGACGAAATCGCGTTTCCGACCGTGGGGCCGTCCCCGTTCACAAGGTTGAACGCGCCCTTGGGTACATCGGCGGCATCGATGATCTCGGCAAAGACCAGCGCGCTGACCGGCGTGAACTCCGATGGTTTTAGAACCACGGGACAACCGGCGGCAAAGGCCGAGGCCAGCTTGTTACAGATCAGTTGCACCGGCCAGTTCCACGGCGTGATCAGACCGGCAATGCCGATCGCCTCACGTTGCAGGATATAGGTGCCCATGTCCTCTTCGAAGTCATAATCGCGCAGGGTTTCGACCGCCTGTTTCAGCGCGGCCAGACCGGCACCGGTTTGTTGGGTTAAACGCGCAGGCGCCCCCATTTCCAGTGTCAACGCCGCCATCAGATCGTCCTGACGGGCGACGTAAGCGTCGATAATGCGTTCCAGCAGGGCGATGCGGTCGTCCTTGGTCTGGGCGGCAAAGGCGGGCAGGGCGCGCTTGGCGGCGGCGACGGCGGCCTCGACGTCGGCAACACTGCCCAAGGCGACCGTGCCGAACACCTCTTCGGTGGCGGGGTTCACCAATTCGAACGGGGTAGAGGACAGGGGATCAACCCATGCGCCATCGATGTAAAACTGATTGTATTCTTTCATCGTTATCTCTTTCGGCTCGGGGCGGACGATGTGCCTCAGGCCCCTTTGAAATTCGGTTTGCGCTTTTCCTTAAATGCGGCGACGGCCTCTTTGTGGTCGTCGCTGGTCCGCACAAGGGCGATGTGGGAACTGAGCGTATCAAGGTGGCTGTGCAGGTCGGTGTCCTCTGCGCCCAGAACCAGACGTTTGATAAACCGCACCGACAGGGGGGCGGCATCGGCGATCTGTTGGGCATAGGCGCGCACCTCATCGCGGAACGTGTCCGCGGGAAAGACACGGTTCACAAGGCCCAGCGACAGCGCCTCATCCGCATCCACCCAGCGCGAGGTCCAGAACAGGTCCAGCGCCGCCGACTTGCCAATAATCCGCGGCAGGAACCACGCCCCGCCAACGCCGGGGATCAGACCCATTTTCGCGTATGTCTCGGCCACCCGCGCATCATCGGCCATCAGACGCACATCGCACATCAACGCAACGTCCAGTCCCCCGCCAACAGCCATGCCGTTGATCGCGGCGATGATCGGTTTGTCGATCTCGGCCACCTTGCGCGCCAAGGATTGGGTGTTGGCCATCATGCCCGCCTTGGCCTGCAACGGGGTCTGTTCGGCCTTGTCCTTGAACTTGGACGTGTCGCCGCCTGCGGAAAAGGATTTCTCGGTGCCGGTAAAGACGATCACCTTGACGTCGTCGCGGGTCTTGCACTCTTCCAGCCACGCCACCCACTGACGCACCATGTCGTCGTGAAAGGAATTGCGCTTGTCCGGTCGGTTCAGCGTGATCGTCGCCACCCCGTTTTCGACCTCAAACAGCAGTTCATCTGACATGGATCAGCCCTCCGCGCGGCGTTTGTACATGATCGTCGCCTTCATGCTCTGGATTACCTCATCGCGCTGGTTGACGAATTCCCGCTTGAACGTGACCACACCGCGATCGGGCTTGGACGTTTCTTTCTTGGTCTCGACAATCGCGCGCATGTGCAAGGTGTCACCGTGTTTCACCGGCAAATGCATGCGCCATTCGTCGATCCCCAACAGCGCCAGCAGCGTGCCGTCATTCACGCCGGATGCGTATTGCAGACCGCCCATGATCGCATAGACCAAAGGCCCGTGCGCGATCGGTTCGCCAAAGGGCGTGTCCTTGCAATATTCGAAGTTGGTGTGCACCTCGTTGAAATCCCCCGACAGGCAGGCGAAATTCACAATGTCCGTCGACGTGACAGTGCGGCGCGGGGTCTCGATGACTTGGCCGATCTCGAAATCCTCGAAATACATGCCACGGGGTTCGGTCGTCATAATCAATCTCCGTCAGGTAATTCAGCGCGGTTCGGATGTCAGAACCGCTGTACAATGCGACGACAGGATGCCGCCTTCGCCATGGACAAGGGCGGTGGTCGCGTTCGGCGTCTGACGCTCGCCCGCGTCGCCGCGCAACTGGCGCACGGCCTCGATCACGCCCATCAGGCCACCGACCGCGCCCGCATGCGCATGCGACAGCATCCCGCCATGCGTGTTCACCGGCCGGCGCCCGCCAATCTGTGTGTCGCCTGCCGCAAAGACCGCGCCGCCCTCACCACGCGGTGCAAGGCCCAGTTCCTCCATCTCGATGATCGGCACGATCGAGAAACAGTCATAGAGCATCGCCACGTCAATATCGTCCGGCCCCAGACCCGCCATGCTATAGGCGCGCTGACCCGAGTGTTCGGCGCCGAAATCGGTCAGGCTGGGCGCGGCGATCAGGTGCTCATGGGTATGTGCCTCGCCGATGCCCGCCAGATAGACAGGCGTGCCCGACATGTCCGCCGCGCGTTCAGGTGTCGTCACAATGAACGCCCCGCCCGCATCCGAAATCAGGGCACAATCAAACAGGTTGAACGGGTCCGAAATCGGTTTCGCGTTCAGCACGTCATCGATGCTGAGTGGCTTTTTCATATGGGCGTTGGGATGTTTCAGGGCGTTCGCGCGCGTACTTACACAGACCGAGGCCATCTGTTCGCGCGTGGTGCCGTATTTTTCCATATAGGCATTGGCCACCAGCGCATAGAGCGAGGGAATACCAACGCCATAAGGGGCCTCGAAATAGGGGTGGCCCACGGCGGTCAGGGCGCCCACCGCTTCGTCCCGCGACATGCCCGTGGCGCGGTTTTCACCGGCACAGACCAGAACCACCTCGGCCTGACCCGTGTTCACGGCCTGTGCGGCGTGGTTCAACATCACCGTCGGCGACGCGCCCCCCGCGATCACAGATGCCGAATAGCGCGGCGCAATCCCAAGGTATTCCGCCAGAACCGAACCCAGCATGAAATAGGGTTCGGTAAAGGAATAGGCGGTCAACAGGCCGTCGATATCGGTGTGTTTGATCCCTGCGTCCGCAATGGCGCGGCGCGCGGCCTGCGCGTTCAGCCCAAGGCCCGTCATATGCGGCACCTTGCCGATTTCGCTCTCGCCGACACCAACGATGACCGCGCGATTTCGTAGAGTCATAAACCTGTCCCTCTGGTCACATGCGTTGGGCGGGTGGGCCGCACAATGTATGCCAAAGGCCGTGTGGTGCGGCGAAAATTTCGAGGGGCCGGTTTTGGCACGGGCGTTGCTTCTCTGGCCGCCAATCCCGTATCGTCGGTTCACGCCACGTGTCGGGCTATCGTGATCAACCAATTGCACCGGAGATTGCCCAGTATGGACGAAATGTTGCCCGAAGAAATCCCCGCGATCCGTGACTCGATCCGTCGTTTCATGGAGACCGAGGTCATTCCCGTAATGGACGACTATGAAGCGCGCGGCGAACTGCCTCGTGATCTGATCCGCAAGGCGGGCGAGGCCGGATACTATGGCGCGACCTTCCCCGAAGAGGTCGGCGGCAGTGACATGGGCTATCTGGCCGCCGCTGTCCTGATCGAAGAAATCGCGCGCATGGATGTGCGCTATGGCGGGTTCAACCAGAATGGAGGCAACTGTCCCGCCTGTATCTATCTGGGCGGCACCGAAGAGCAGATTAAAAAGTTCGTGCCCGATCTGCTGGCCGGTAAGACGGTCGGCATGATGGCCCTGACGGAATCCGGTGGCGGCTCGGATGCGGCTGGCGCGATGAAAACGACCGCGCGCCGTGAGGGGGACGTTTACAAACTGAACGGCTCCAAGATGTGGGCGACCTTGGGCGATGAATGCGATGTGGGCATTGTCCTTGCCAAAACGGATCCGGATGCGGGTGCGCGCGGCGTGTCGGCCTTTATTGTCGAGCCCAAGAAATACCCCGGCTACACGGCTCAGCCGATCGACGTCGGTCTGTCCAATTCCTTCCGTGTGTCGGCGGTCTATCTGGATGATTTCACCGTGCCTGCGGAAAACATGCTGGGCAAAGAGGGTGAGGGGTTCAAAATCATCATGCGCGCCCTGCAAGGTGGCCGCGCGGTGATCGGGGCCAAGGCCCTTGGCATCGCGATTGGCGCCTATGAGGACGCTGTGCAATACGCGAACGAACGTATCATCAAGGGGCAGCCGATCGGCAAATACCAGATGATCCAGAGCCAGATCGCCGAAATGGCTGTCGCGATTGAGGCAAGCCGCGCTCTGGTCTATCAAGCGGCCCGCGCGATGGACATGGATCTGCCGACCAACCGTATCGCGTCCATTGCGAAATTCCACGCCTCGACCACCGCGAAATTCTGTACCGATCAGGCGCAACAGATTTTCGGCGGCTATGGCCTAAGCAGCGAATACCGCATCGCGAAATACCGCCGTTATGCGGATCTGATGTTCACGGGCGAAGGCACGGCAAACGTGCAAAAGGTCCTGATCGCCGAAGACGCGCTGGGCTATAAGGTTGCCGACCGCCACCACGGTAAAACCGGCCTGCGGCAAATGGGTCGCGCGGCGGGATAAGGCGCCAAATCCACTAAGACAGCAAAGGGCGCCCATGGGCGCCCTTTTCCATTAGGTTCCACATCTGACCGCGGCGCAGACAGATGTAAGTGCGCCCTGTCCGAAATCCCGACATTTTCTGCCTCACTGCTGCGGTTTTCTCTGCCCGCTCTGGCTCTCGCTTTTGGCATAGGAAGTGCGTCCTCTGATTTCACCAGAAATAAGAGGAAACGCGCAATGACTGGACAGACCGCCGACACGGACATCAGGGACGACGCGCTCCCGTATCATGACCTGCCTGTCGTGCGTGGCGGTCAGACCTTCGGCATGCTGGACGGGTTGCGGGTGGTGGATGTGACCACCTCGGTCGCGGGGCCTTATGCGACGATGCTTTTGTCGGATTTCGGGGCCGAGGTGATCAAGGTCGAGCGCCCGCATGGCGATGACGCCCGTGCGTGGGGGCCGCCGTGGCTGGACCAACAGGCGCTGTGGTTCACCGCCGTCAATCGCAATAAGAAAAGCGTCGTGATCGATGCCCGCACGCCCGAGGGCAAGGCGGCGATGCTGGACCTGATCGCCAGTGCCGATGTCTTTGTCACCAACCAACCCCCGTCGGTGCAGCGCAAACTGGGGATGGACTACGCCTCGATCAAGGCCCTGCGTGAGGACATCGTCTTTGTCTCGATCACGGGGTTCGGCCTTGAGGGAGCGCGCGCCGATCTGACCTGTTATGACCTCATTGCCGAAGGGTATTCGGGCGTCATGGACATCACCGGCGCAGCCGACAGTGGCCCGCAAAAAATCGGTACGCCCGCTGCCGATATGCTGGCCGGTCAGGACGCGGCGATGGCCGCTATGGCCGCCTTGTTTGAACGTCATAAGACCGGCAAGGGCCACCTGATTGACGTCAGTCTGGTGGAAAGCATGACGCGTTTCCTTGCCTGCCGGATCTCGCCCTATCTGGGCGCGGGCGAGGTGCCTGCGCGCACTGGTGGCACCGACAGTGTGATCGCGATCTATCAACCCTTTGACACCGCCGATCTGCCCATGAACCTTGGCCTTGGGAACGACGGCATCTGGGCGCGGTTCTGGGATGCGGTGGGCGATCCGGACTATGCCGCGCGACCCGAATTCGCGACCAATGCCGACCGTCGCAAATGCCGCCCCGAAATCGTGGCCCGCATTCAGGAGATCCTGCTGACCCGTACGCGGGACGAATGGCTGTCCCTGATGGCCAAGGCCCGCGTGCCCGCTGGTCCGATCAACCGCGTTGATGAGGTCGCAGGTGATAAACCCCTGCAGGATCGCGGCCTGTTCTACACCTATGCCGAAGACGACCGGATGGTGCCCCAGATCGGTCTTGGCATCCGCATCAACGATCAGGTTGCCACAGCCCGATCCGCCCCCCCGCTACTGGGCGCACACACGGCCGAGGTTCTGTCCGGCCTGCCCAGCACCAAAGACCAACTTTGAAAAGATGACCGAAATGACCTTTACCCAGATCACCTATTCCGAAGACGGCCCCGTCGGGACCATCACCCTGAACCGTCCCGATAATGGCAACATGTTCACCGAAACCATGTGCCACGAAATCCGCGATTGCATCGAGGCGATCCGCCGCGAAACCCGCACCCGTGTGGTTGTCCTGACCGGCGCGGGTGACAAGTTTTTCTGCATCGGTGGCGAAAAGGACGGGATGGAAAAAACCAAGCTCTATGCCGGGACCTTGCCGACGCTGGAGATGTATGAGGCGATCGACAAGCTGCAAAAACCCGTCATCGCAAGCGTCAACGGCTATGCCGTCGGCGGCGGTAACGTGCTGCAGATGGTCTGTGACGTCACCATCGCCAAACAAAGCGCGGTCTTCCGTCAGGTTGGCCCGATGATGGGCTCCTTCGATGCGGGTTACGGCACGTGGTACCTTGAGGATCTGGTGGGCAAAAAGCTGGCCAAGGAAATCTGGTACGCCAACATCAAGATGTCCGCCGATTACGCCAAGGAAATCGGCCTGATCAACCGCGTCGTCCCTGATGAGGAACTGGCCGAAAAGACCCGCGAATTCGCCTTGGAAATCGCGGATCGTGGCCCGTTCGCGCTTGCTGCGATCAAGGGCGCCTTCAACGCCCGTCATGGCGGTGTGGGCGGTCTGTCGCGCGTTACCCATGACCTGTTGCTGACCCAATATCTGGGCACAGAGGAACAGAAAGAGGTGAACGCCGCCTTTAACGAACGCCGTTCGCCCGATCCGTCCAAATTCGGTCAGTAAGAGGCCCCCATGAAACCGTTTTTGACCCTGCACGATCCCGCCACAGCCCGTTCCTATTACGATCAGGGCCTCTGGCAGGACGACACGTTCTACACCCTGATGGCGCGTCACGCCGCCGAACGTCCCGACGCCAAGGCGCTTAGGGACGGGCGGGTCATTCTGGATTGGCGCGGGTTAAAGGCGCGGGTCGATGCGATGGCGGACTCGCTGCAATCTGCGGGTATTCACGCGGGCGACCGGATTTCGATCTGGATGTCGAACCGTGCCGAGGCGGTGGTGACTTTTCTGGCGTGTTCGCGTCAGGGGATTGCCTGCAACCCGTCCCTGCACCGCAGCTATACCTGCGGCGAAATCGTTGACCTGCTGACCGAGTTGAACGCCCGCGCCATCGTGACCGAAGACGGCTGGGGTGCGGACCGTAAGGCGCATGATTTCGGCGCGATGGTGGATGAACTGCCCTTTGTGAAACGCCTCTACACGCCGGACAACTTTCCCATGCACATCATGGGCGACGGGCAGACGATCCACACCAACCCCGATAGCATCGTCTATCTGGCCTTTACCTCGGGCACCACGGGCAAGCCGAAATGCGTCATGCATTCCTCCAATAGCCTGCTGGCCAATGCGCGTGATCTGGTGCGCGATTGGGGGCTGACGGAATGTTCGAAAATCCTGTCCCTCAGCCCGCTTAGCCATCACATCGCGTGGGTGGCGGTGGCGCAATGGCTGGTGTCGGGCGGTCTGTTCATCACCAATGATCCGCCTGCGGGCGTGACGCCGATGCAATGGATCGTGGAAACCGGCGCTACCTATGTTCTGGGGGTTCCGACCCATGCGATGGACATTCTGGCCGAACAGAAAAAGGCGGGTCTGGAACGTCTGGGACAGGTCGAAACGTTTTACATGGCTGGCTCGCCCATCCCCGAGGTGGTCGCCGAGGCCTTTGTCGATCAGGGGATCGCGCCCCAGAATATCTATGGCATGACCGAATGTTCGTCGCACCAATACACGCATCCGTCGGACCCCAAACGGGTCTGGATCGAAACCTGCGGGCGCGGTGGTCCGGCCTATGAGGTCAAAATCTGGGATCCCGAAAATCCCGACCAAGAGGTTCCGCGCGGCCAATCCGGTAATATCGGCGGGCGCGGCGCGGCGATGATGCTGGGCTATTTCGCAAACCAAGAGGCCACCGAAAAGACGATGAACCGGCACGGATACCTGTTGTCGGGCGATCTGGGGTCGCTGGACGCGGACGGGAACCTGCGGATTGAGGGCCGGATCAAGGATCTGATCATTCGCGGTGGCCATAACATTTACCCCAGCCGCATTGAATCCCTCGCCCTGACCCACCCCGCCGTGGAAAAGGTCGCGGCCTTTGGTGTGCCCGATGATCGTCTGGGCGAACGGGTCTGTCTGGCGATCATCGGCGATCTGCCTGCGGACGAGATGTTGGCGCATCTGGCGGCCGAGGGGCTGTCGAAATTCGACATGCCCGAATGGTACGCGGCGCTGGCCGAGTTGCCCCTGACGGCCAGCGGAAAAATCCTGAAACGAGAACTGACCGAGATGGTCAAGCGCGGCGATCTCGCCCCTGAGAGCGTGCGCTATGTCGAAAAGAAAGCAGTCTGAGATGACCGTAGAACTGACACAACAGGGGGACCTTGCGGTCCTGACCCTGAACCGTCCCAAGGCGCTAAATGCGCTGTCCTTTGCCATCCTGAAAGAGATCGGCGAGGCAATTGATCGTGTGGCCGATATGGATGTGCGCGCCCTGTTGATTACCGGTGCCGGTGACAAGGCGTTTTGTGCCGGGGCCGACATCAAGGAACTGCGCAACCGGTCTTTGGTCGATCAGAAACGCGGCGCGGAACTGGGACAGGCGGTGTTCGCAAAACTGGACCGGCTGCCGGTTGCGTCCATCGCGCTGGTGAACGGTTATGCCTTTGGCGGCGGATCGGAACTGGCGCTGGCCTGTACGTTCCGTTTGGCCACGCCCAACGCGATTTTCGGCCTGCCCGAGATCAAACTGGGCCTGATCCCCGGTTACGGCGGCACCCAGCGTCTGCCACGGCTGGTGGGAGAGGGCCGCGCGCTTGAGATCATCATGACCGGCCGCAACGTCCGCGCCGAAGAGGCCGCACAAATCGGTCTGGTCAACGCCGTGGTCGAGGGCGACCTGATGGAGGCCGGCACCGCATTCGCCGCCAAGTTCACCCGATACAGCCTGCCTGTTCTGGAACTGGCGCGGCGCGCGGTTCAACGCGCGTCCGACATGCCCCTGCATGAGGGCCTAGAGATGGAGGCGGACCTGTCGACGCTCGCCTACCGCACCAATGACGCCGAAGAGGGCATGGCCGCCTTTGAGGAAAAACGCGAGGCACAGTTCAAGGATGGCTAAGGGACAAATCATCGTAACCGGCGCATCCAAAGGGATCGGCGCTTCTATCGCGGCGGAACTGGATCGACGCGGGCACGACGTTGTGTGCCTGTCGCGCAGCGGCACGTCGGACGTGGGACACGCGATTGCCTGCGACATGACGGATGAGGACGCGGTGCGCGCGGCCATGGCCGACATCGGGGCGCGTGGCCCTGTGGCCGGACTGGTCAACAACGCGGGTGTTCACATCCTCGGGTCCATCGCGACGCTCTCGACCGAGGATTTCAACAAGACCTTTGCCCTGAACACCACTGCGGTGATGATCGCAGCGCGCGAGGTCTATCCGCATCTGCGCGAAAATGGCGGCATCATCGTCAACATCGGCAGCTTTTTCGACAAGCTGGGCGTGCCGGACAACCTTGCCTATTGCGCGTCCAAGGCCGCGGTTGCGGCGATGACGCGGTGCATGGCGGTCGAATGGGCCCGCGAAGGCATCCGCGTGATGAACGTCGCCCCCGGGTACATCGAAACCGACCTGAACCGTGATTTCCTTGCCCGTGAAAAGGTCAAGGCATGGATGGCCAGCCGCATTCCCGTCGGTCAGCCCGGCACCTCGGCGGACGTGGCCAAGCTGGTCTCATCGATCATGGATGAAAACATCAACTTTCTTACCGGCGAAACCATCTACATCGATGGCGCACAGGGGATGAACCACTGATGAATATGCTCGACAAAGTCATTGCCGCACGCAACTGGAACGACGAAGAACGCATGATCCTGGATCAAGTGCAGCGCATGACCGATGACGTCATCGCGCCCAACGCGGCCAAGATCGACGAAACGCATGAATTCCCGTGGGAAAACGTCAAGGCGATCAACGAACTGGGCCTGAATGCGATTTTCGTGCCCGAGGAATTCGGCGGTCTGCCGATGTCCTACAAGCTGTATCTCGAGATCGTGTCGATCATCTCCGAGGCCTGCGCCTCGACGGGCATCATCTATGCCACGAACTATCACGGGATGAAGCCGTTGATCGATTTCGGCACGGATGAACAGCGCGCGCGCCTGTTGCCCCGCATCGCCGAGGGCGGTCTGGGCGCGCTGGCCATCACGGAACCGAACGCGGGTTCGGATGCGACGGGTATGCGCACGACGTTCACCGAGGACGGCGATGACGTGATCATCAACGGGTCCAAGGTGTTCATCTCGAACGGCAACGTGGCCGACCTGTATATGCTGTTCGGTAAATGGAAAGGCATCGACGATCCCAAGGCGTCGATCTCGGCCATCATCCTTGAAAAAGGGGCGGACGGGTTCGTTGTCGATAAGGTCGAGAAAAAGATGGGCCACAACGGCTCGGCCACCTGTGCGCTTAGCTTTAACAACGTGCGGATGCCGCGCGCGAACCTGATGGGGAACCCCGGCGATGGTCTGCGCATCCTGCTGGCGTCGCTGAACAAATCGCGACCCTCGGTGGCCGCTCACGCCCGTGGGATCGCTCGTGCTGCCTTCCGCGACATGGTCGCCTATGGCAATGACCGCGTGCAATCGGGCAAGGCGATCTTGGACTTTCAGGGGAACCAGTTCACCTTGGCCGATCTGGCGTCTGAGCTGCTGATGGTTGAGCGCTGGATCGACTATGTGGCCGATATGGTCGATGGCGGCAGTACCGATTTTGGCATGGAAGCCTCGATCGCGAAAATGCGCGCCACCGATCTGGCGATGAAGATGGCACTAGAAAATGTCCAGTTCCATGGCGGCTATGGCTACATTCAGGAATACCGCGCCGAGCGCCTGATGCGTGACGCCAAGATCGGTCAGATCTGGGAAGGCACCAACCAGATTCACCGCCAACTGATCGGGCGCAGCTTTCGCAACAAAAAGCGGGGCTGACCATGACCGGCGCATTGGATGACCTAAAGGTTCTGGATTTCTCGACCCTTTTGCCCGGTCCCATGGCCAGTCTGTTTCTGGCCGATGCGGGGGCGCAGGTGATCAAGGTCGAACGCCCCGTGACGGGCGAGGACATGCGCGCCTATGTCCCCAAATGGGGCAGCGACAGCGTGAATTTCCATATGTTGAACCGTGGCAAGCAGAGCCTTGCCCTGAACCTCAAGGACCCTGACGCACGGACGGTTCTCGACCCGCTCTTGCGGGAGGCGGATGTGGTGATCGAACAGTTCCGCCCGGGCGTGATGGCGCGGCTGGGGCTGGGCTATGACGAGGTGCGCGCGATCAATCCCGATGTGATCTATTGCTCGATCTCGGGGTACGGACAGACGGGTCCCAAGGCCCTGCGCGCGGGTCATGATCTGAACTATATCGGGGATGCGGGGATGCTGGCCCTGTCCCATGGCGATCCTGAGCGCGCGGTTCTGCCGCCCGCGTTGATTGCCGACATTGCCGGTGGGACCTATCCCGCGCTGTTGAATATCCTGTTGGCGCTGCGGGCGCGCGACGCAGGCAAGGGCGGCGCGCATCTGGATATCTCCATGGCCGAAAACCTGTTCCCGTTCCTCTATTGGGCCATGGGTGAAGGTCAGGCCACCAACGCATGGCCCGGCAATGGCGATGCCTTGGTCACGGGCGGCTCACCCCGATATCAGCTCTATGCGACTGCCGATAACCGTGTTCTGGCCGCCGCCCCGATTGAGGACAAGTTCTGGGCGATGTTCTGTGACGCGATCGGTTTGGAGGACGGGTTGCGCGACGACACGGCCGATCCTGCGGCCACGCGCGATGCCATCGCCGCGATCATCAAGACACAGCCATCGGCCCATTGGCATCAGGTGTTTGAGGTCGCTGATTGCTGTTGCTCGATCGTGCGCACCGTGCAGGAGGCCATGCAGGACCCCCATTTCAGTGTGCGTGGCGTGTTTGATCGCCAACTGAGCAACGCCGAGGGCGACACAATCACCGCCCTGCCGACCCCGATTTCCCGCGTGATGGCCGCCGACCCTTCGGGGACGGACAGTGCCCCGCGCTTGGGTCAAGACAATGACGATTTGACGTCGGGCGCCTAAGGTACCGACAAGACAGGAGATTTCAACGTGAGCACGCAAATCAAAAAGGTCGCCGTATGCGGCGCAGGCGGAACCATGGGTGCGGGGATTGCGCTGGTCGCGGCGCGGGGCGGGTATCAGACCCTGTGCTTTGATCTGTCGGCGGATGCCTTGGCCCGTCAGCGTAAGGCGGCGCAAAAATTCTTTGACCGCTCTGTCGAAAAAGGCCGCATGACACCCGAGGCCCGCGACGCCGCCATAGCCAATCTGGTGGACACCACGGACCTGAACGATCTGGCCGATTGCGACATGGTGATTGAGGCGATTTTCGAAAACCTCGACGTCAAAAAGGACCTCTTCGCCAAGCTGAACGGTATCTGCAAGGACGAGACGATTTTCGCCTCGAACACCTCGACCCTGTCGATCACCCAGATTGCGGGCGGCTGTGGCCGCGAGGACCGCGTGGTCGGCATGCATTTCTGTCTGCCCGCGCAGGTGATGAAGCTGATCGAGATGTCGCGTGGCATCAATACCTCGGACGAAACGTTCAACACCGCATGGGCGTGGACCGAGGCCGCCGGACAGATTTCCGTCGAAACGCAGGACAAGCCAGGGTTCATCCTGAACGCGCTGTTGGTGCCGTTTAACAACGACGTCATTCGCGCGATTGAGGCGGGTCTTGCCACGCCCGAGGACATCGACACCGCGATCAAATCCGGTCTGGGCTACAAAATGGGGCCCTGTACCCTGTTGGATCTGATCGGTCTGGATACGCAGGTTCTGCTGGGTGAGGCGTTTTTCCCGATCACTCTGGACCCGCGCGCGGCGGTGCCGCCGCTGTGTCGGCGGATGGTTGCGGCGGGCAAGCTGGGCAATAAGTCCGGTCAGGGTCTGTTGACCGGTCTGACCCGCGAAAAGGCGACCGAGGCCCCGTCGTTCAGCATCGTTTCGGCTGGCAATAGCCGCTCGTTCCCCGACGGGTTTGACGGTGCGGTTGCCGGTGGTGACGTGACGATCCATCTGGGTGGTGGCTATGTGGCCGATGCGTCGAAAACCGCCGTTTTGGTCGAGCTGGACACCGAATGCCTTGGGGTGCACACCGGTGAGGACATGGGCGATGAGGGCAGCAACGCCGTCGGTTTTGCCCGCTATCGCAACGGGGATGATGCGCCCTCGAACCTGATCGAACTGGTGCGTCAGCCCAACACGACCGAGGACGCAATCAACGCCGCCCGCGCCGTGTTCGAGGTCGCCGGTTTTGACACCGTCGTATGCAAGGACCTTGCTGGTCGCATCGTCGATCGTCTGGTGCGCCCGAAATACAATGACGCCCTGCGTTTTCTGGACGAGGGTCTGGCGACGGCGGCCGATATGGACAAAACCTGTTGCATGGGGCTGGGCTATCCCGATGGCCCGATTGCGCGGGTGACGCGGGGCGGTCTGGCCCGTCATTATGACGTGTCCAAGGCCATTCAGGACATGACCGGTCTGGCAGGGTTCAATCCCGCCCGCCGCGCCGTGGTCGCCAAAGCCCGCCAAGGTGCGTCGTGAAGGCCCTGATCGTCAACGCGTTCACGGATTTCGATCAGGCCGTCGTCGGCGATCTGCCCGACCCCACACCGGGGCCGGGCGAGGTCGTTGTGGACATCCGCGCCTCGGAAACGAATTTTCCCGACATTCTGTATATCGAGGGCAAGTATCAGAAAAAGCCGCCCTTTCCCTTTTCCCCCGGTCTGGCCGGTGCAGGGATCATCATGGCGCTCGGAGAGGGCGTTGATCCGTCCATGATCGGGGCGCGCGTTTTGACGTTGCCCTCTTACGGGGCACATGCGGAACGGGTCGTGGCGCCTGCGAACTGGTGCTTTGCGATCCCCGATGACATGGATTTCGCGACGGCGGCGGCGTTCGGGTTGGTCTATCAGACCGCCTATTTCGCCCTGACGGCGCGCGGCCAGATCACGCGCGGGGATCGTGTACTGGTCCTTGGCGCGACAGGGGGGATTGGCATGGCGGCGATCCAACTGGCCAAGGCCCTAGGTGCGGGCACAGTGATTGCCGCAACCCGCGGGGCCACCGGCGGCGCGTTGGCGCGCGAAATGGGCGCGGATGTGGTCGTGGATGCGGCAATGGACAACCTGCGCGACGGTTTGCGCGACGCGGTGATGGACGCCACGGATGGGCACGGCGCGGATGTGGTCATCGACCCCGTGGGCGGTGATCTGACCGGTGCGGCCCTGCGCGCGATGGCGTGGTCGGGACGTTTGGTCGTCGTTGGCTTTGCCGCCGGATCAATTCCCAAAATCGCGGCCAACTATCTGTTGGTCAAAAACATTTCCGTCTCTGGCATTCAGTGGACCGACTATCGCGCCCGCCAGATTGAGCGCGTGCGCGATGCACAGGCCCATATGTTCGATCTGTGGCGGGACGGGGCGTTGGCCCCGAAAATCACGGCAACCTATCCGCTGGACGACTTTGCGGTCGCGCTGCGGGCGCTGGCGACGGGAACGGCCAGCGGCAAGATCATCCTGACAATGGGAGAGCAGACATGAGTGCAATCGCAAAGGACCGCGCCATCGGCGTTGTGGGGGCGGGAACCATGGGCGGGGGCATTGCGCAACTGGCCGCGGCGGCGGGACATCCCGTGATGCTTTATGATGCATTTGAGGGCGCTGCAGAGACCGGCAAGGCCCGCATCGCCAAGGGGCTGGAGAAGCTTGTCACGCGCGGCAAAATGACCGCCGAGGATGTGGCGAACCTGATGGGACGGATCACGGTTGTCGTTGCGCTGGACGATATGGCCGATGCGGCCATGGTGGTTGAGGCCATCGTTGAAAACCTTGACGTGAAACGCGAGTTATTCGCCGCGCTTGAGGGCATTCTGGCCCCCGACGCCATTCTGGGCACGAATACCTCGTCCATTTCGATTACCTCGATTGCGCGGGACTTGCGCCACCCCGAACGGGTTGTCGGCATGCATTTCTTTAACCCCGCGCCGGTGATGAAACTGGTTGAGGTGATTTCTGGCGTGGCCACATCGCCAGAGGTGGCTAAGACGGTGTTTGAAACCGCCGAAAGCTGGGGCAAGATCGCGGTCCATGCCAAATCGACACCCGGTTTCATCGTGAACCGCGTCGCGCGCCCCTATTACGCCGAGGCCCTGCGTCTGGTGGAAGAACAGGTCGCCGATGCGGCCACAATCGACACCTGTCTGACGGCGGGGGGCGGGTTTCGCATGGGCGCGTTTGCCCTGATGGATCTGATCGGGAACGACGTGAATTACACGGTCTGTAAATCCGTGTTCGATGCCTATTATCAAGAACCGCGTTTCCGCCCTTCGATTGTTCAGCTTGAGATGGTCAACGCCGGTCGTCTGGGCCGCAAAACGGGGCGGGGGTTCTTTGACTATGCCGATGGGGCGGAGGTGCCGACGGCCGCGACTGTCCGCGCAAGTACAGACACCGATGTCATTGACGATTTCGCGTTTGGGACCTCGATCACCGTGGACGGGGTGACGGTCCAGCCGACCGATGGCCGCCGTGCCGCCGCGATTGCCCGCGCCACGGGCACCCCGACCGTGGTCTATGACCATATCGCGGACACGGGCACGCATCTGGGCATCGCAACCTCGCCCGATGTGCCCGCCGCCGTGGTGGACCGGCTGGTCGCGACGCTGTCCGCGCGGGGCATTGCGATGACGCATTTGCCCGACTGGCCCGGCCTGATCGTGATGCGCACCGTTGCAATGTTGGCCAATGAGGCGTTTGAGGCCGTGATGCAGGGCGTCGCCGATGAGGCAGGCGTCGATGCGGCCATGCGGTTTGGCGTCAACTACCCCAAGGGCCCCATTGCATGGGCGCGGGAACTGGGTCTGAACCGCGTTCTGTCTACGCTGGATGCGATCCACGACCTGACGGGTGATCCGCGCTATCGTGCGTCGATGGGCCTGCGCATCGCGGCAGAGGCCTAGGGCGATTATAGGGCGCGGGGCCACTGGTTTCGGTGCCGCGCCCGCCCTAAGCTGTGCCCGACAACCGCCAAGGATCACCCGATGCCCTTTATCAAAAGCCTGCCCGAAAACGCCGGCCCGCCCGCCGTATTCAAGCAATACCCCGATATCTACGGCCCCTATTCCGAGATGAGTCAGGCCCTGATGAATGGCCCTTCCCCGCTCAGCAACGGCGAGCGGGAGGTCATTCTGGCCTTTGCTGCCGGTGCGATGGGATGCGGCTTTGTCCTGACAGGGCATAGTGAGGCCGCCTATGCATGGGGCGTAGAGCGCGGCACGCTGGACCGGCTGTTGGAGGACATCGACAGCGCGCCGATTGACGACAAGCTCAAACCGCTGCTGCATTACGTGCGCAAGCTGGCCGTTGATCCGAATGCGGTCACGCAGGCCGATGTCGATGCGGTGTTTGCGGCCGGTTGGGATGAACAGGCCCTGCATGACGCCATTGCAATTACGGGGCGCGCGGCGTTCATGCACCGTCTGGTTGCGGGGCACGGGTTCAATCCGTTGGACCCCGAGGTCGCCAAAAGCCACGCCGCCAAACGGGTCGAGCATGGCTATGTGAACATCTATAGCGCCTTTCGCAAACCCCGCTGATCCGTCCGCATTCCCGTCTTTGGCACGCCAGTTGCGAACCTGTTTTCCCGACACAGGATCGCCCTAGGGCCAGACGTTTGGAATAAGGAAACGACACATGACATTCAGCTCAGATGCACTTGCCGGTCGCGTCGCCGTCATTACGGGCGGCGGTGGCGGTATCGGCTTTGGTATCGCCAAGGCATTTGTCGCCGCAGGCGCCAAAGTGGTGATCGCCAGCCGCAACCAAGAGCGCCTTGATACAGCCGCGAGCGAGTTACGCGCGATGGGCGGGGATGTCACCACGGTACAGGCCGACGTGCGCAACTACGACGACGTCGAAGGCATCGTGAAAACCACACTGGACACCTATGGTGCGCTGGATGTGATGATCGCGAACGCGGCGGGGAACTTTGTTGTTCCATCGGCGGAAATGTCGCCCAACGCGTGGAAAACGGTGATCGACATCGACCTGAACGGCACGTTTTATTGCGCGCGCGCCGCCCATGGCGCCCTGAAGGACAGCAAATTCGGCGGTCGTTTTATTGCGATTTCGACGACCCGCGCGCTTGAGGGTTGGCCGGGGTGTGCCCATGCGGGTGCGGCCAAGGCGGGCATCATGTCCCTGATCCGGACATTGACCGGCGAATGGGGCAAGGACGGCATTCGGTGCAACACGATCGCGCCGGGCGCGATTGGCGACACCGAAGGCGTCAAGCGGATCTACGAGGACGCAGGCCGCAAGGCGAACGAACTGTCGTCGATCCCGCTGGGTGAATTCGGGAAAACCGTTGATATCGCGAATGCGGCTGTGTTCCTGTGTTCGGACGCCGGTGCCTATGTGGCCGGTGCCGATCTGGTGGTGGACGGGGGCCGCAACCGTGGCCGCGCAAGTCCCATCGTCAACACCCCTGCGAAATGAGGTCCCAGATGATCAAGAGCTATCCCCACGTCGAAACCGAACGTCAGGACAATGTCCTGATCATCCGTCTGGACAATGAGGCCGCGCGCAATTCCCTGACCCGTGAGATGCGCTATTCCCTGCGCGACATCACGCGCGAGGTGCAGGACGATTATTCGATCCGCGCGATTTACCTGACCGGTAAGGGTCCGACCTTTTGCGCGGGCGGTGATTTGCGGATGTTGACCGAACAGAAAACGGTCTTTGAAAAGCACCGCCGTTTCCGTCACGCGGCCACGTTCATGCCGCAACTGATGGCGCTGGATCGTCCGGTGGTCTGTGGTGTGCGCGGTGTTGCGATCGGGGGCGGGATGGGTCTTGCCTTGATGGCGGACACGATTGTCGCCGGTGACAGCGCCAAGTTCATGGCGGGCTTTTTCCGTCTTGGGGTGGTGCCGGATTGCCTGACCCTGTTCACGCTGCCGCGTTTGGTCGGTTTGGCCAAGGCGCGCGATTTCTTTTATTCGAACACCACGTGGGGCGCCCAAGAGGCGCTTGCCAACGGGGTCGTGTCCAAGGTCGTTGCCGACGATGACGTCGACGCCGAAGGCATCGCACTTGCGCATAAATACGCCTCTGGCCCCGCCGAGGTGATGGGGCTGGCCAAGACGATCATGCTGAAATCCTTTGAGAGCAGCATCGCCGAGATCATGGACTATGAGGATTACGCGCAGGTGATGGCGCAATCGGGTCCCGAGTTCGGCGAGGGTCTTGCCGCGCTGGTCGAGAAACGCAAACCGGATTACGCCGCCGCCGCTAAGGCCGAGGGTTTTTCCGATGGGATGCCGTCGTCGATGAAAGACGACGAGTAATATCAAAAAACCAAGAGAGGGTCAAAATGCAGGTTGGGTATATCGGGTTGGGGGTCATGGGCGGCGCCCTTGCAGAGCGTTTGTTGGTGTCACGACCCGTCAAGGTGTTCGACCTGAATGAGGCCGCGGTCCAGCGTCTGACACAAGCGGGCGCAACCACTGCCCCCTCGGCGGCGGGGCTGGCGCAGGACTGTGACGTGATCTTTTTGTGCCTGCCACGGTCGCGCGATGTGCGGGCGGTGATTTTCGGAGACAACGGATTGGCGGGCGGCCTGCGGCCTGGCACGATCATCGTCGATCAGACCTCGGGTGATCCGAACGAGACCCGCAAAATGGCCGCCGAACTGGCCGCGATGGACATTCGCATGGTCGATGCGCCCGTGTCCGGCGGGGCCGCAGGGGCAAAGGCCGGCACCATCGCAATCATGGTCGGTGGTGCCAAAGACACCGTCGCCGAACTGCGTCCGATCTTTGAACAGACCAGCCCGAACATCTTTGAATGCGGGGATATCGGTGCGGGACAGGTGATGAAACTGATTAACAATATGGTCAGCACCTGTAACCGTCTGGCGATGCTGGAAGGCGTCACTATGGGGCAACGCAACGGTCTGGACCTGTCGGTGATGTGTGATGTCCTGAACGCAGGCGGGGCACGCAGTAAGGCCAGCGAGAACATGTTGCCCGCGATCGTCGAGGGCGTGCCGGATAGCTTTTTCCTGTTGCAGCTGATGCTGAAGGATCTCAATCTTGCCGCCGCTCTGGGCACCGAAACCGGTGTGCCGTTGCAGTTTGGTCAACTGGCGCGCGGGATGTTGCAGGCCGCGTCCAATACACTAGGTCCTGAGGCGAACCTGTTCGACATCAGCGATTACATTGCCACCGAGGCAGGCACATCGTTCAAGCGCGCGACCTGACCGGCGCCCGTTTCCAAAATGAAAACGGNCGTCCGCCTTAACACGAACCTTGACGTTGTAATCGATCACCCGCTTCACAGGCACAAGTACCTTCATCGGCGCGTAACTCCCTTGGTCATTCAACAGCATTGGGTTGGTTAGTACCGTGTCCGCAAAATGGAAAACAGGCCAAAATCGACATCCTACAACCTTTGGACGCCGCGTTCTGATAGTTTATCTGGCGTGATTGCGCTAACGCGGCGTGAGGGGCGGTGCGGAAATTTCCAAATAACTTCCGCAGCGTAAGGCAAATTGTCAGGCGCGGCAGGGAATCACTTTGCGGGTGCGGCAATTTTTCGGTGTGGATCAGTCGCGGTTTGCGCCCGGCACCCACAAAACATCGTCCGCGCCGTTGTTATTGGCCACGCGGGCCGCGACGAAAAACCAGTCCGACAGGCGATTCAGGTATTTCACTGCGTGCGGGTTCACGTCATCAACGGCGGCCAGTTCCACCGACAGACGCTCGGCGCGGCGGCTGACGGTGCGGCACAGATGCAGATGCGCGGACAGGGCGGTGCCGCCGGGCAGGATAAAACTACGCAAGGGCTCCAAATTCGCGTTCATCGCGTCGATTTCGGCCTCAAGCCGTTTCACCTGCGCCTCAACCATGCGAAGGACGGGGTATCCCGCCTGATCGTCCTGATCGCGGTCGGGGCGGCAGAGGTCCGCGCCAAGGTCGAACAGGTCGTTCTGGATGCGCGACAGGGCGGCGTCCATGTCGCCCTCGGCATGTAGGCGGGCCATGCCCAAGGTGGCGTTGGTTTCGTCCACGGTGCCGTATGCCTCAACCCGCGGGGCGTATTTCGCAACGCGCGACCCGTTGCCCAGTGCGGTTTCACCGGCGTCGCCGGTCCGTGTGTAAATCTTGTTCAGGACGACCATAGAACCCTCGTCGAATTAGCGGCGCAGCAGGACAAAGATCAGGATCAGGGCAATCGCGACCGCCTGCCCGTAAATCCGATAGCGCATCAGGCGGTTGCCGTGCTTGCGGTTGAAGTCACCGCCCTTGGCAAAGCCGCCGATCCCCAACAGCAAAATAAACACGACAGCCAAACAGGCCACCGCGACCACGAGAAACAGGGGGTCATCTAACAACATCGCTTGTCCTTTCACAGTCTCTGGGGACATAGCGGGCCGCATTCAAAAAGCGAACGAAAAAATTGTCGCGTCACCCTTTGGCGATCAGCCAGTCCAGCAGGCGGGTCGGTAGAATGCGGCGGGCAAACCCCATCAGATAGGTTGGCGTCGTCACATAATAGCGCGGTTTGGGGCGGGGGGAGGCCACGGCGTGCAACAGCTTTTCCGTCACCGCCGAGGCAGGCAATTCAAACCGGTCCGGCCCGCCGTCTTCATACAGACGTTTCAGCAATTGGGTTTCGTATTGATCCTTGCGCGCCGAATTGCGCCAGTCGATCCATTTGGTGAAATGCGGGATCGCGTTCACACGGATACGGGATGTGACGGGGCCGGGCTCGATCAGGATCACCTTGATGTCCGTGTCCCGCATCTCAAGCCGCAGGGTATCGGTCAGACCTTCCAACGCGAATTTGGTCGACACATAGGCCCCGCGCCATTTCAGCGGCACCAGACCCAGAACCGAGGAATTGTTGACGATCCGCCCGTGCCCTTGGGCGCGCATCACGGGGATCACCCGCGCGGTCAGGTCGTGCCATCCAAAAACGTTCGTCTCGAAAATAGACCGCAACGCGCCGCGCGGCAGGTCCTCAACCGCGCCGGGACAGGCAAATGCCCCATTGTTGAACAGCGCATCCAGTGTGCCCCCGGTCCGGCGCAGGCATTCGGCCAGCGCGGCCTCGATCGAGGCCTCATCGGCATAGTCGAGCACAAAGCTCTCCAACCCCTCGTCGATCAGGCGCTGAACATCGCGTTCCTTGCGGCAGGTGGCAAAGACACGCCATCCCTTGGCCTTTAGGCCGTGTGCCGCGTCATATCCGATGCCCGACGAGCATCCGGTGATCAAAATGGATTTCTGTACCAAAACAAACTGCCCCGAATTTTTCCGGCACTTTACGGGCCAGAGAAATCCGGAGCAAATGCAGTTTTTGTGAAGCTTAGGACGCGGGGCGCAAATAGCGGCCCGACATGAACCCGCGCGTGCCCGAGTCAGTCACGATCAGTTCGACCCAGCCATTGTCGACCTCACCCACGGCCTGGACATTTGTGCCGCCGATCAGGGTGTCGAGCACCTGATAGGACGTGCCCGGACCGCTGCGCATGTTCACGGCGCTGGCGGTGACAACCATGGCCGTGCCGACGGTGGGTTCGGCGGATTTGGTGGACACGACGGGTGTGTCGGCGGGTTTCGGCGCGACGGCCAGCGCATATCCCTTGGGCGCATCGGGCTTTTTGACCGTCATCAGGGTTGGCGCGTCATCGCCAAAGCTGACGATGCGCACGGGCACGGTGGCGGGTGCGGTCGGTGCCTTGGTGGTTTCAGGGAAAAACGCCACGGGTTTCGGACCCTCGGGGAACAGATCGGACCACGAGAATGCGAACCAATCGTTGTCGATTTCATCCCCAGCAGCAGCACCGGTCAGCGGAGCAGTAGCGGGCGAAAATTCGGCGCGGGCGGTGGCAGCCGTCGCATCCGGAGACTCGGCCGCAGCCATGACTATATAGAGGCCGGCACACAGGCCGAACACGTAACGGAACATATCACTTCCCCAAGTGGCAGAATTTGGTCGCTTAGTTGTTAAGACAACCCTTTAGCGAGCGATCGGTTCCCCCTCGCGGGGAAAAAAACGGGGAATGGAACCAGAATGCTTGTCGTGTCTGTGACGCGCGGCTATCACAACCCCTATGAACGATGTGACCGACGACCCCCAAATGGGCGACCCTGATCTGTCTGAACCGCTGCGCCGTGCGATTGGCGAACGGTATCTGACCTATGCTTTGTCGACGATTATCGACCGTGCGCTGCCGGATGCGCGGGACGGGCTGAAACCTGTGCACCGCCGAATCCTGTACGCGATGCGCGAATTGCGTCTGTCGGCGACCAGTGGTTTCCGTAAATCCGCCAAGATCAGTGGCGACGTCATGGGTAACTTTCACCCCCATGGCGAGGCCGCGATTTACGACGCGATGGCGCGTCTGGCACAGGATTTCAACGTCCGCTATCCGTTGGTGGACGGGCAGGGGAACTTTGGCAACATCGACGGCGATAACCCCGCCGCCAGCCGATATACCGAGGCGCGCCTGACCGCGATTGCCGAATCCCTGATGGAGGGGTTGACCGAAAACGCGGTCGATTTCCGCCCGAACTATGACGCGACGCTTGAGGAGCCTGTGGTTCTACCGGCGGCGTTTCCGCATCTTTTGGCCAACGGGTCCAGCGGGATCGCGGTGGGCATGGCGACCAACATCCCGCCCCACAACATCGACGAACTGATCGGTGCCTGCCTGCATCTGATCAAGACGCCCGATGCGCGCGACGAGACGTTGTTGAACTATATCCCCGGTCCGGATTTCCCGACCGGTGGCACGATTGTCGAGCCGCGCGAGAACATCGCCGAGGCCTATCGCACGGGGCGCGGCGCGTTCCGCTTGCGCGCGAAATATGAGGTTGAGGATCTGGGCCGTGGTCAGTGGCAGATCGTCGTCACCGAAATCCCCTATCAGGTGCAGAAATCGCGTCTGATCGAAAAGATCGCCGACCTGATCCAGACCAAGAAAATCCCGATCCTTGGCGATGTGCGTGACGAATCGGCGGATGACGTACGTCTGATCATCGAGCCCAAGTCCAAAAACGTGGACCCCGAGGTTCTGATGGGGACGCTGTTCCGTCAGTCCGATCTGGAAATCCGGTTCAGTCTGAACCTGAACGTGTTGATCGACGGGCGCGTGCCCAAGGTCTGTAGCCTCAAAGAGGTGCTGCGCGCGTTTCTGGACCACGCCCGTGACGTCCTGTTGCGCCGGACCCAACACCGCGTCGACAAGATCGACCACCGGCTAGAGGTTCTGGGCGGTCTGATCATCGCGTTTTTGAACCTTGATCGCGTGATCGACATCATCCGCTATGACGACGACCCCAAGGCCGCGTTGATGCGCGAGGATTGGTCGCGCAAAACACCGCGTGCGCGGGATGAGGACGATTATGTCTCGCCGCCCGCCGGTGCGGGTGAGTTGACCGAGGTTCAGGCCGAAGCGATCCTGAACATGCGTCTGCGCAGCTTGCGCCGTCTTGAGGAAATCGAACTGGTTCAAGAGCGCGATGCGCTGATGGCTGAGCGCGCAGAATTGACTGCGCTGTTGGGCGATGAAGACATCCAGTGGACCAAAATTTCCGAACAGCTTCGCGATACCCGCGCCAAGTTCGGCAAGAAATCCGTCGGGGGCGAGCGCCGCACCCAATTTGCCGAGGCGACCGAGATCGAAGAGGTCCCGTTGGAGGCGATGATCGAACGCGAACCGATCACGGTTGTCTGTTCGAAAATGGGCTGGATTCGCGCGATGAAGGGGCATGTCGCCCTTGATAGCGCGATGAAGTTCAAGGACGGCGATGAGGGCCGGTTCGTGTTCCATGCGGAAACCACGGACCGTCTGGTTTTGATCGGAACCAACGGGCGATTCTACACGCTGATGTCCTCGCAATTGCCGGGCGGTCGTGGGATGGGCGAACCCGTGCGTCTGATGGTCGACCTGCCGAACGAGGCCGACATCGTGGACCTGCAAATCTTCCGTCCCGACGTGAAATTGCTGGTGGCCTCGTCCGCCGGTGACGGGTTCATCGTCGCCTCCGATGACGTGATGGCGCAGACGCGGACCGGCAAACAGGTTTTGAACGTCAAGGGCGACGTGGTTCTGCAGGTGTGCAAACCGGTTGCGGGCGATCACGTGGCCTGTGTCGGCGAGAACCGCAAGGTTCTGGTGTTCCCGATTGAAGAACTGCCCGAAATGGGCCGTGGCAAGGGTGTCCGCCTGCAGAAATACAAGGACGGGGGCCTGTCCGATGCGACGACGTTCAACCTCGCCGACGGGCTCAGCTGGAAAGATCCGGCGGGTCGAACGCGGACCGAGACCGAGCTTGCCGAATGGACGGGCAAGCGGGCAGGAACCGGACGTATGGCGCCGCGCGGCTTTCCGCGGGACAATAAATTCAACTGATCGCCGGATCGAATGAGGGCTGACCGATGACAAAACTCTATGCGCTTGCCATTGCGGGTGTGCTGGTGGTGGCGGGGTGTGCCGCGCCCGAGCAGTTCATCGAAGCCCCCGTTGAACTGGGTGACTTTCACCTCGGCTATAACGTGGTGATCGCGGACAACGCCCAGAAAATCCCACCCTCGCGCGATGCGACGCCCGAGGAATGGGAGGCCCTGCTGACCGCCGAAATCGACGAACGTCTGGGCCGGTATCAGGGTGGCAAATATTACCACATTGGGGTCAGCGTCGATGGCTTTGCCTTGGCCGTGCCGGGGGTGCCCGTGGTGCTGGCGCCGAAATCGGCGGTGGTTTTGTCGGTGAACGTCTGGGACGACAGCAAAAACATCAAACTGACTCCCGAACCCAAGCGTCTGACCGTGGTCGAGACCCTGTCGGGTGAAAGCGTCATCGGAACCGGCTATACCCAGACCCGCGAAGAACAGTTGGACAATCTGGTGTTCAATGCGGCTAAGGCCTTGGAAGATTACCTGAAATCCAACGCCGACACATGGTTCACCGAGGGGCCGTTCACCCCCGAAGGCCTGCCGCCGCTCAAGGATATCAGCGGCCTGTTGAGCCCGGGCGAAGGTCCTGAGATTACCGAAGGTGAACCGGTTTCAGCCCCCGCCGATGGGACCTGATGACACAGGGGTGAAATCGGAATGCGCATTTGCGCAAGACATGCTTGATTTTCTCGCGCTCAACCAATAATTAGCCCGCGATGTTGAACTGGGCCATGGTGGCCCCTGAACACGACGAGGCGCCTGGATTATGGCAAAGGAAAAGTTTGAGCGTAGCAAACCGCACGTAAACATCGGCACGATTGGTCACGTTGACCACGGCAAGACGACTCTGACGGCCGCGATCACCAAATACTTTGGTGACTTCAAAGCGTACGACCAGATCGACGGCGCGCCGGAAGAGAAAGCACGTGGCATCACGATCTCGACCGCTCACGTTGAGTACGAGACCGAAGGTCGTCACTATGCGCACGTCGACTGCCCCGGCCACGCTGACTATGTTAAGAACATGATCACCGGTGCTGCGCAGATGGACGGCGGTATCCTGGTTGTGAACGCTGCTGACGGCCCCATGCCGCAGACGCGTGAGCACATCCTGCTGGCCCGTCAGGTTGGCGTTCCGGCTCTGGTTGTTTTCCTGAACAAAGTTGACCAGGTTGACGACGAAGAGCTGCTGGAACTGGTTGAGATGGAAGTTCGCGAACTGCTGAGCGAATACGACTTCCCGGGCGACGATATTCCGATCATCGCTGGTTCGGCTCTGGCCGCTATGGAAGGCAACAACCCGGAAATCGGCGAAGAGAAGATCAAAGAGCTGATGGCTGCTGTGGATTCGTACATCCCCGAGCCCGAGCGTGCGATCGACATGCCGTTCCTGATGCCGATCGAAGACGTGTTCTCGATCTCGGGTCGTGGTACCGTTGTGACCGGTCGTGTTGAGCGTGGCGTGATCAACGTCGGCGACGAACTGGAAATCATCGGCATCAAAGACACCCAGAAGACGACCTGTACCGGCGTTGAAATGTTCCGCAAGCTGCTGGACCGTGGTGAAGCTGGCGACAACATCGGTGCTCTGCTGCGTGGTATCGACCGTGAAGCTGTTGAGCGTGGTCAGGTTCTGTGTAAGCCGGGTTCGGTTACGCCGCACACCAAGTTCGAAGCTGAGGTCTACATCCTGACCAAAGAAGAAGGTGGCCGTCACACGCCGTTCTTCGCGAACTACCGTCCGCAGTTCTACTTCCGTACGACTGACGTGACCGGCACCGTTGAACTGCCTGCTGGCACCGAGATGGTTATGCCCGGCGACAACCTGAAGTTCGTTGTTGAGCTGATCGCACCGATCGCCATGGAAGAAGGTCTGCGCTTCGCGATCCGCGAAGGTGGCCGCACCGTAGGCTCCGGCGTCGTATCCAAAGTCGTCGACTAATC